>CALRUA020000009.1:0-102076 GCA_943371215.1 Cyanobium sp. NIES-981
TGAGGGTGTCGTTGCCGTCGCCGCTGGCCTGGCCGGCGGCCAGATCCACCAGTACAGCCACCGCCGTGCTTCCGTAATCCGCGGTGTCGCTGCCTGTGCCGCCGTTGAGCGCGTCGTTGCCGCTACCGCCTTCCAGCACGTCATCGCCGGCGGCGCCGTCAAGGCGATCGTTTCCGGTGCCGCCCTGGAGGCGATTGGCTGCGGCATTGCCGATGAGGGTGTCGCCGCCGCTGCCACCGATGGCGTGTTCGATCGCGATGAGGGTGTCGTTGCCGTCTCCGGTGGCTGTTCCCGCATTCAGATCGACCAGCACCGCTGCCGTTGAAGCGCTGTAGTCGGCGGTGTCGTTGCCGCTGCCGCCATCGAGCGTGTCGTCACCAGCGCCACCCCGGAGCGAGTCGTTGCCGCCGCCGCCCTGCAGGCTGTTGCTGGCCTGATCCCCGATGAGGGTGTCGTCACCCCGGCCAGCGATCACGTGTTCGATCGAGCTGAGGGTGTCGTTGCCGTCGCCGCTGGCCTGGCCAGTGCGTAGATCCACCTGCACCGCTGCAGTTGAAGCGCTGTAGTCGGCCGTGTCGTTGCCGCTGCCGCCGTTCAGCCGGTCATTCCCCGCGCCGCCGATCAGGTTGTCGTCGCCGGCGCCGCCTTCGAGGGTGTCGTTGTCTGGCCCGCCATCAAGGAGGTCATCGCCGGGGCCACCGGAGAGAGTGTCGTCGCCAAGGGCGCCCCGAAGCGTGTCGTTGCCGTCGCCACCCTGAATCGTTCTGTTCTCGGGAGCGGAGGACAACGCTTGAAATCTTGGCTACGATGAGTGTAATTCGGTTTGATCTGGGAGACATCCTCGCGATTGAGCCCTGGCAGCTACGCAGCAGGCAGTCTGGGTGTATCCTGCGAAGGGCTGGTTTCTCCTGGCTGTCTTCACCTCGTCGCTGGACTGCCTGGCTGTAAGGTCATGGGTGATCGTCTTGTTTGGTTTCTCGCGGCATGTGCTGTAAGCCTGTCCCCCCTTGGCGCGAAAGGTGCTGGTGCTGAGTCTGTTTCGGTGCTAGATGTAACAGGTGAAGTCCTTAAGATTCCGAAGTCTGTAGTGAAATTAACCCCTGTTTACAGGGGCGTTTTGCTCGCTGATATGCAGAAAAAAGTTGCTGAGCAGCAGAGGGTGAGCCGGTTATTCGAGAGCTGTCTTCGTGAGTTTGATGGTTATCAATGTTGGAGAATGTATGGTGGTGACGTATCAAAAAACAAGCTGAAAACTCTCCCTTCACTTCAATTGCTCCGTGCGGATCCGCTGTATGTTGTTCTTCAGTATCGATTGGTGCGGATCGATCTCAACAAGCAAGCCAGTCTCGGTGAGGAGGGTTTGGTCGTCTGTCTGAATCCGCATGTGCCACAAGGCTACTGGCCTGAGGTGAACAAATTTCGGCCGATCCTGAAGCAAACCCCAGGTGGCAGCGGTGATGTGAGCTCTCCAATGGAGATGCTCAAGGCGAGAGCTTGCGCTGCTTTCGTGGCTTTCCCCTCTTGATCAACTCGGCAGGGCTGATCTGGGCGGGTGGTAATGGGGCGTTCTGCGAACCTGTCAGGGGGCTGCCTCTGCTTGGGTCTGATTGAGAGCGTAAGTTTTCCGTCGCTTTGTTTGCTATGATGGCACCGCAAGGTGTCAGCAATGCAGGGTCTAGGCTCCAAATTCCTCCAGCCCAGCCTGCTGCTTGCCTTGGTTCTCGCAGCGCCCTGCTTCGTGTGGGTCGCATCGCTAGATCGGCGCGGTCCTGCCGGGCCGCAGCGGTCCTCGCAGTCGCTGCCGCGCAGCCCCGATGCTCGCGTCTCCGCAGGCAGTGCTGATTCGCAGATTCCAGGCCGGGCACCAGTCGCTCGTGGGCATGAGTTTCTCGTTCCCGAAGCGCCTGAGCCTTCTGCGCTGCACTCTCCTCTGGCGGCCTGCTCCGCCGAAGATGGATCCAGCGCTGTCGCGCTCGTGGATGGCCCCACTTCTAGCTCTTCACCAGCTTGCTTGCCTGAATCGCAGGCCGGCCTCGGCTTAGCTGCGCAGGTGGAGCCCACCTCAGGCGCTCCACAGTCGCTCCTTCGTTTGGAGCGCTTGAGGCAGGCCGCTTCTTCACTCGACAAGCCTGCCACCGATTTCGAAACGCCCAGCCGCCCCGACGCGGCTGGCACCGAGGGGGCAGAACGTGAGCGCCTGGCTGCAGCGGAAGCCGATACTCAGCGAAGCATCGAAGCCGATCGTCTAGCGGCAGCCGCAGACGAGCAACGCCCGGCGTCAGAGCGTCTGGAGCGTGAGCGTTTGGCAGCAGCAGAAGCTGAACGTCAGCGCAAAGCAGAGGTTGAACGCCAGGTCGCAGAAACGCAGCGCTTAGAGCGAGAACGTTTGGCGGCAGCAGAGGCTGAACGTCAGCGGACGGTAGAAGTGGCTCGTCTAGCGGCAGCGGAACAACGCCTGGCGTCAGAACGTCTGGAGCGTGAGCGTTTGGCGGCAGCAGAAGCTGAACGCCAGCGGCAAGTAGAAGGAAAACCGGTAGTGGCAGCTGAAAATCAGCGAGCGCACTCCGAAAAATGGACTGCTTTGCCAGCTCATAGTGCAGTATCTGGCAGCACCGGGAGACAGCAAATCCCTGCGCCTGAAGTTGTTCCTGTATTCCACTTAGGTCCCCATTCAATGGGCCGCTCAGTTCAGGTGGCTGCCATAAAGTTGGAGCGTCTTATTGCGGAACCGTCTATCTCAACTTTCTCTGAGTCTGAGCCGCGAGCCCCGCTGGGCCAGGTTCCAGTCAATAAAAACTTTATGTTCGATGTTGACAAGGTTGTCCACATGCAGAGAGAAATTAGGCGGCTGGATGCGCAGATCGCCCTCAATCCGACGAGTGCCGATGCGTTTTATTATCGCGCCAATCTTCATTACTCTGTAGCAAGTCTGGACAAGGCTTCTGTTGATTATAGTCGTAGCGTTGAACTGAAGCCATCAAATACTGCTGCATGGATTAACCGTGGTGCTGTCAGGAGAAAGCTTGGTGATATTGCAGGGGCAATCAGAGATTACGATCAAGCGATTAACCTTTCAAGCTCAGATTCTGACGCCTTCCGCAATCGTGGGATTGCCAGAGAGTTGTCGGGAGATCTTGACGGAGCCATGGCAGATTGGACTCGTGCAGCGGCAATGGGAGATTCAGACGCGGCTGGTTGGCTGGCTGCTGCAAAGCAGCAATCTGCGGATCTCGGCGTTCAGATCCTTACGCGCATGCATACACAGCCCAGTAATGCTTCAAGCTCTGCCCCATTCGTGAAGCCTCTTTCCGTACCATCATTGGATGGCCCAATCCGCCAATTTAATATTGCCTTGATGAGTAAGCCTAGGGATCCCCAGCTTCTCTTTCAACGAGGTACCGAATTGTTGCGCCAAGGTCATCACGCTCTCGCGATCGAAGATTTCAACTTGGCACTGAAGACCTCTCCTAAATCGGTACGGTTGATTTTTAATCGCGCTGTTGCGCTTCGTCTCGCTGGCGATCTTCAGGGTGCCATGAATGACTACAACACAGTCATCAGCCTCTCCCCAAAAGATGCTGATGCCTACCGCAATCGAGGAATTGTGCGGCAGATGCTTGGATCACAATCTGGAGCATGCGCTGACTGGGGGGTAGCTCTTGCATTGGGAGACCAAGCAGTTGGTAGCTGGATCAAGGAAGACTGTCGATAGCCCGATGCGCCTCGACACCCAGCCGCGGGGGTGGCGTTAATTTTTATTGTGTGAGAGCCTGTAGGGCGCTGTTCTGTGGACAGCTCGTGCCAGCGCGAATACGGTAGTGGTATTGACGTAATCGTTAGTTAAGTCCTGGCCTGATCGGAGCGCTAGTGATGAGCCCTCTGTGATTTGTTGTACGGTTTTTTGCTGTTGCTTCAATAGCTTGCTCGCTGGGTGGTGCTACAGCACATGCCCAGCGAACCCATCTTAGTTTTGTCGATGGTCTTGATCAGAGTGCTTCCCATGCAGGGCCTGGTTTTGTAAAAAGCATTGAAATTTTTCAGAGATATCAAAGTGAGAGCATGGTTCCTGATGCAGGCAGTAGAGCTGTAGAGCGTTCGTTACTTCTCAATCAATCAGGTTTTTCGTCGCACACCAGTACAGTGCCGCAGATTCCTCATGCTATGAATGTCACTGGCGCTCAAGAGATTGGCGAGCCGTCTAAGAGTTCAACGGATCGAGAGATCTCCAAGCACTGTGGAGTACAGATTCCACCTTGTACATGCTTGATCCCCACGGCGCCTGCAGTCTCAACCGGCAAGGTGCTGCTCTGAGGTCCTGTCAATAGGTGTGGTCGAACTCACGAACCATCCTGTCCTGTCTCGTGCGTCGTCAATGGCGTTATCCCGTTTTTCGGGTGTGCATCCGTGGTTGGCTGAACTATGATGGCGTCATAAGCTTAAGCCGAGTCCCAAGGGACCGTTCCTGTGATGACCACGTCTACCTCAGCCGGCATCCTCGTCTCCCTGAACGAGACGGGCTCGTCCAGCACTGATCGCATCACAGCTAATACAAGCGTTCGCCTCTCGGGCCTGACGCCTGGGGCGATTTATGAGTATTCCACCAACGCAGGTGAGTCCTGGATACCGGTTCAGGCACCCCTTCAATCGTCATCCGCCGTTCGTTTTGACGGAAAAGATGACTACATCGCCATACCAGATAATCTATCTCTGCCTTCAGGCAATAACAATTATACGATTGAGGCTTGGATCAAGCCCGATTCTATGGGTGATCGTGGAATCGTTGGTTGGGGGCCATGGGGTGCCGAAAGCTCGGTGAATGCTCTCCGCTTGATGGGCAATGGATCGATTCGACATTACTGGTGGGCTAACGACCTAGACGTCAATACTGGCAATCTAGCAGATGGTCAATGGCACCATGTTGCAGCAACGTTCGATGGAACCACCCGTAGTGTTTATGTAGACGGAGTGCTTAAGGGTAGTGACACACCGAAGCGTCACCGCGTCCCCCCAAAAGCCACGAATGTACGAATTGGATCTACTAATAATGGCGAATATTTTAATGGTTCTATCGATGATGTGGCAATCTGGAACCGTGCGCTCTCGGCCAGCGAGATTACCAATCGCTTATCTACGCCTCCCAACCCTACCGATCGCGATCTGGCTGTCTATTATTCATTTTCTGAGGCCAATGGAAACAGCGTCGCAGCTTCAGGCGCATCGGGTAGCGCATTAACGGGAACCTTTGTTAACGGAGCAACCTGGACAACCCGGGACATTTCCGCCTCGAACAGCCTAGGAACAACAGATCTGGTGTTGCCTCTGTCTCAAGGCAACTATTTGGATGGTCAATTGTTGGTGCGGGAACAGGGCGCTCAAGAACAGCTTGTTGTGCCGGCATTTTCAATTGATGCTTCTGCACCAACCGTCACCTTGGATCAGCCGGGTGGAGCGGATGCCATTATCTCTTCAAAAGCAGGTGATAATGTCATCACCGGAAAAGCTGAGCCGGGGCAAAACGTTAGTTTGTCGAGCCGTATTGGAACCGTTAAATCAGGAAACCTCAGGATTACTTCTGATAATGGTGCCGATATCTATCTGAATGGTAAGTTTGTAGCCAGCACCAATGATTGGACTAAACCCTACGACTTCACCGGCCTCGATATCCAATCGGGCACCAATGTGCTCGCGGTTTTGGCATATGATGTCGGCGGCATTGCAGGCCTTTCTGGGCGCTTTAATGTACCAACCGGCGCTTTCGGAACTTCAAATACATCTGGCTGGAAAGTTCTGAATGTTGATCCAGAATCATTAACTGATAACTCTGCGGCATCCCGAGATAAATCCCTTTGGAAGCTACCTGCCAACTGGGCCGCGCCGAGCTTCGACGACAGTGCATGGTCTTCCCCTGTAGATGTTCGTGCCAAGACTGGTCAATATCCGTGGGGGAACATCACGGGTGATCCCACATGGATCTGGTCTGCAGATCCATATAACCATGATGCTGTTCTTTTCCGCTACACCTTCACTGGGACTGCTGACGAAGAGAGTTTGCAGCCTGTTGTAAGCAATATTAAAGTTGCTGATGATGGCACCTTCACCTATGCCTTAACTCCCGCGCAAATTCAGTTGCTTGGTCAGGGTCAAGGTAAAAGTCTTGTGGCTACCCAGCAGGATCTCGCTGGTAACAGGGGCCGTTCCACTGAGCTGCCTTTTTCGATTGATACAGAAATTGGGGCCGTTAAAATCACCTCCGTTGGTGGGGGCGATGGCAAGGTTTCCTCCGATGCAATTGAAGTGGGTCAAGGCCCTCTGAAATTCCAGCTTGATCAGTACACTGGCTACTGGAGCAGCAGGCTCTCGGATCTGCAGGCTTATGTTAATAACTACAATGCGCTGACTTCCAAAAATCGTTTTTCTGTCCTCACAGACGCTATCGATTACACGGATGATGCTGGTGGTTTTGCTGGAGAGTTGTCATTTGATCGGCGTTGGCCTGCAGCAGAAGCAGCCAACTACTGGGGGAAGGGCGGCGTCAATGATCGCTTCTTTGTTAAGATATCGGCAGATTTCTACGTAAGCGATACAAGCAAGTATCGATTCAGGACGTATAATGATGATGGCGTATTCCTTTTAGTTGATAACAAGTTGGTTATCAGCGATCCAACTCTGCATCCTGAGAGGGTGTTCACGGGTGACATCGACTTGCAGCCCGGCAACCATCAATTAGAGCTCTATTTCTTTGAAAATGGCGGCGAAGCATCGCTTGAGTTTTCGGCCAGTCGTTTTGATCCTGTTAAGAATAGCTGGGGCCCCTATCAATTGGTTGGGCAAGATTCTTCGATTAAATCAAAGTCTGAGCTGAAGCCTGATAATATTGTAACGGGTGAGGCTGATCCTAACTCTATCGTCAACCTCAGTATTGCTGGTCAAGAGTTGGGTTCAGCTCTCGCCGATGCGGGTGGCAAATTTACATTGACACTCAGCGACCAAGCCCTTGAACGGATCGCATCGGGCTCTGGGGCCAGTGCTCTTGTTGCAACAGTCACTGATTTTGCTGGTAATGTTTCAACCTCTGCCCCGGCTGCGATTGCGGTTTCGGATCCTGTTCCCGAGGTTCAAATCACATCGATTGGTGGAGCAGACTCGCAGATTACCACAAAAAACAGTGATCATTTTCTGATCGGTGCAGGTACGCCAGGATTGAGCACCTCCATCTATTTGGATAATATAAAGCTTGGCGATGTATTGGCAGATGCACAAGGTGTGTTTCGATTTGAATTCACATCAGAGCGACTGGCTCAAGTTGGCCAGGGAGCTGGCAAGCAGGTATGGGCTGAGCAAACCACTGCGTCTGGTGTCAAAGGTCGCTCGACAAATTTGCCTTTTTCCGTGGATACGGTTGCTCCCCGTGTGATTATTGATCGTGCTGGTTTGGATAATTCTCGTGTATCGCGCACAAACAACGTGATCGAAGGACGTGCTGAGTCCGGCGGTCCTGTGTCGCTCTACCTAGGAGATGCACTGTTGGGGAGCAGTCCGACCACGCCTCAAGGTGGCTTTGTGCATGCGCTTTCTGCGAATGCTCTCAATCTGATTGCAGCAAACCCTCAGCCGGGTCTGCGTGTTGTCCAGACCGACTCCGCTGGCAATCAAGGCGAATCTTCCCAAATTCCAATCAGGGCAAAGCTCACTGCTCCAGTCTTCTCTCAACTTTCAATTGGCGGTGGCGACGGGGTTGTTTCTTCGCGAGATGGAGATGCACGGATCAGCGGCACCGCTGAACCTGGTTTCCCTGTCACGCTGCTCTTTAATGGTCAACCTCTGCAAACATCAGTTACTGCTAACGCATTTGGTCAATTCAGTGCCTCGCTGATTTCTGCCGATCTCGCCATGATCGGTGAGGGCCCGTCGCGCACCCTCACGCTGCAGCAAACCGATGATTACGGCAATGTTGGTGAAGCCACAACTGCAACGTTCGCCGTCGACACGCTTGCTCCCCAAATTGTTCTCCCCTCCCGCGGTGATCGAGCAGCACTCGGCGGAGTCGATGGCGTCATTTCTACCCAGGTCAACGACTCGCTGATCACCGGAAGGTCGGAGCCAGGCCTGTTGCTCGTGAAATATGGCATCAATACGCTGGCGGAGCTGCAGGTTGGTGCCGACGGTCAGTTCAGCTACAGGCTCTCCAGTCAAAACCTTGCTGCCATTGGTCAAGGTTCCGACAAGCTGATTCAGTTGGAACAGCTCGACGCGGCAGGGAATCTGGGACTCTCCCAGATCAATGTCTCTGTTGATACAGTGCCGCCCCCTTCTCCCTCGATCAGCACTGTCGCCATGGATGCGGTGGTTTCAGGTGTTTCCAGCGACAACTTGATCTCTGGCACAGCTGAGCCGGGTGCAGCTGTATCGCTTCTAGTCAATGGTCGCGAGATCGCTGTCGCGAAGGCGTCAGTTGATGGCAATTATTCCTATCGCCTCAGTCCCGCAGATCTGCTCAGTATCGGTGAGGGAGAGGCCTCCTTGGTGGCTGAACTCTCGGATCCAGCCGGCAATCGTGCCCGGTCGGAGGTGTTTCTGTTCCGTGTCGACACGGTTGCTCCTGCTACTCCGCTGGTGCAGTCGGTTGGTGGCGATGATGCAGTGGTCTCCACACGGGGTAGCGCTGCCGTTACCCAGACTGTGGATAATCTTGTGACTGGACGCGCTGAAGCGAATGCATCGGTCAGGATCCTGGCTGGTAATCGCGTGCTGGGTGAAACACAAGCACTGGACGATGGCCGATTTACGTATGCCCTCACTGCACCCAATGTGGCGGCACTTGGCCAGGGTGTCGACAAGAAGCTGCAGGTTGTTGCCGTTGATTCTGCCGGTAATGCATCAACAGCGAGTCAGACCATTAACTTCAGTATTGACACACTGGCGCCGAATGCCCCGCGTCTCTCTTCGATCGGTGGCTCTGATGGCGTGATCTCAAGCCAGTCAGGCGACAATGTGATCTCGGGTACGGCTGAGCCTCTTTCACTGATTGAGCTTCGTGCATTTGCCGACGGTGTTGACACGGCTTCATCATCCGCCTCTGCTCTGTTCACGATCCAGCTCTCTGCCGATCGCTCCGGTAAATGGAGCTATGCATTCACGAACGTTCAGCTCGCTGGCTTGGAGGCGGCGGGTTCGACGCTGGTGAGCGCGGTGTCGACAGATGCTGCTGGTAATGAAAGCCGTTCGGTTCCGTTCAACATCCGCATTGACCGTCAAGCCCCATTGCTCGGTCTGGCTCAGACCGGTGGCGTGGATAACACGGTGAGCAGCAAGATTGGTGATGCGGTGATCCGTGGTACTGCTGAAGCCAATCGCTTGCTGACGCTGTCATTCCAAGGCCGCAAGATTGCCGATGTACGTGCTGGACTGGATGGCACCTTCAGCTATGCGCTCCGTTCCAGTGATTTGAGGACCATCGGTGAGGGTGGCAATAAACAGCTTCAGATCAGTCAGACCGATGGGGCGGGAAATACAAGTCAGCTTCTTTCTCAACCCTTCGCTGTTGATATCACTGCACCTGGCAAAGCCAGGATCAGTTCGCTGGGGGGGACAGACAAAATCGTTTCCACCGCTGAATCCGACCGTGTCGTACGGGGTGTCGGTGAAGCTGGCACGACTGTTGAGCTGCTGGCAGTGGCTGGAGCCACACGCACCGTGCTCGGAAGCCAGACCATTGCTGCCGACGGTACATTTGCCTACACACTGACTCCGGATAACCTCAGGTTGATTGGGAAAGGCTTAGGCAAATCTCTGGTGGCGGCTAGCTCTGATGCCGCAGGCAACGTGTCTACATCAGATTCCTTCTCCTATCAGGTCAAGCATCTTTGGCTTACTGGCACAGAGGCAGCAGACAAGCTTGCCTTTGCTTCCGGTATGGATGCCCTTGCCGGCCAGAGTGGGGCTGACACGTTCATCATCAGGTCGTTGGGTACGGTTGTGATGGATACGGGGCTAACCCCTGATTTTGATCGGATCACCGATCTTCAGATCGGTGTCGATCGGATCGATGCACCAACAGCTGTGCCTGCAGGCCAGGTCCGTGACCTCGGGGTGATCCAAGGTCTGGTTGGATCTGCCATCGGCAATCTGCTGAGTTCAAGCTCGTTCCCAGCCGACACGGCTGCTGTCTTCACCTACGACGATCGTGAGTTCGGACAGCGCACTTTCTTGGCACTGAACGATGGGATCGCTGGCTTCCGCCCGCAGAGTGATGGCATCCTGGAGATCACTGGCTACAGCGGCAATCTCAGCGCACTTGCGTTGATCTGAATTATCCACTCCAGCATGATGCTTTGGACTGCTTCGTTCAACCTTCTGCTGGCACTGGCTGGTCCTTCAGCAGTGGCATCATCAATGCCACTGCTGATCGCCCAGGCTGACGTGATTGATGGTTTTGTTGCCTCCTGTACAGGCAATTTTGATGGTACGGGTCTTTGCGTTAATTCTGAAACCAATCAGCGTTTCACCTGTCTGATCATTCCTGGGCAGGTGATTGATTGCAAGCTGCCCTCTGCGCGCTCATTTCAGTGTGTCTGGGTCAGTGGTGTTCAGGCGAATTACGCTGAATTCTGGTGTGACCCGCAGGTGGATTTGATGGTCCGTTCTGAAATCAGTTCGCGCCAATTTGATACGCCCACGAATGCCTCACCCTTGGGACCCGGACCGTCCGGCACTAGTTTCCCTGCTAATGAGATCAAGTCCGATCGTTTCGATCGTGACCGTTTCCGCCCAGAAGATCTCAAGCCCGACGATCCCTTTGGTTCATCGAGCAGCCCAGGAAGCTCTGGGCCCTCAAGCGACGCTTCTGCCACTCCCCCTGCGGATTCAGGTTTGGTTCCCTGAGTGGTCAGATCACGCGTAGATCGTTGATTTCACCGGAGTAGCCGGTGATTTCAATCAGGCCGTCAGAGCTCGAACTGAAGCCCGCCACTGCATCGTTGAGCACGAGGAAGGTGCGTGTTACCTCGGTGTTTGTTCCAAAGCTCACGACTGCACCACCCAATGCAGGAAGTGCCTCTGCAGGGAGCAGTGCTGTCAGCGACAGACCTGTGAAGGCCTCCGCCGTGCTGCGGTGCACCAGCCTGGATGAATCAATGGCTTCGGGGCCATCAATGATGTCGGTGCCGATGGCTAGATCGGTGATGATGTCAAAGCCGCTCCGCCCTGTGATGGGATTGAGCAGCAATGCATCTCCCAGCGTGGTGATCCGGAAGGTGTCGCGGCCTAACCCGCCGGTGAGGCGGTCGGCAGCTCCACCGCCATCGAGGATGTTGTCTCCCACATTGCCCAGCAGACGATTCTCCTCGTTGTTGCCTTGAATATTCACGTTGTTGGCGCCTGTTAAAGCCAGGGTGGTGAAGTTGTAGGCAGGTGGAGTGATCGACTGCTCTGATGCCAACTGGTTCAAGGTGCGGTTGTTAAAGGTGGAGAGCTGGTTGCCCAGGCCATCACTGATGTTTGTGCCGCTGTAGGTCAGTTTTGTGACCGCATCCGCTGAGAGCGCTTCGCTCAGTTGCAGCACCACCTCGCTACTACCCCCCAATGTGGCGTCGTTGCGAATGGCAGCAACGCTGATGGAACGGGTGCCCGAACGGACGCTGAAATCGGTCGTTTTGAGGTTGGCACCCAGTGCGACTGGCTCGCTGAGCTGGAGCCGGATTGTGCTCGCCTCTTGCCAGATATCGACCAGTACCGGCGCCGCAGTGTCGATCATCAGGGGTGCCAGGGTGGCTGCCGAGCGGTCACCATGTCGGTTCAGTGCCGTGATCGAGAGCACGCTGTTCATCCCGCTGCTGCTGGTGGGCAGCTGCTCGGCGGGGAGCCACAACCTCCAGTCTCCGCTGCTGTCGACCTGCGCCCGCGGGGTGATCGTGATTGCCCTGCTGCCCTCGCCAAGCTTCAGCTCAACTTCGCTGGCACCCGGTGCCTTGCCGCTCAGGTTCAGGCCACCGGCTCCGGCGGCAGCGGCGTCGTAGGCCAGGCTGCCGCTAGCGCTCAAGCTGTTGAACGCCGGAGCAGTGGGAGCCTGGGTTTCCAGGCTGAAACGGAACGGGTAAGAGCGGGATTCGTTGCCCGCCGCGTCATACAGCCGTGCCTGCAACCAGCCACTGCCCTGCTGCATGCTGGCCAACTCGCCCGCAGTCAGGTTGTGCTGGACAGTGCCTTCTGCGGTGGCTGTGGTCGTGGTCAACAGTCGATAGCTGACGCCGTCACCACTGCCCCACAAACTCACCTGAGCACCAGCTCCCGCCACGCCAACCACCAGTGCGTCCTGGTTGGTGATCACGGAATCCGCCCCGCCAACGCTGTTGATCTGAGGTGCGAGCGGCGCCACGGTGTCCACGGTCACGGCCATGGGGCTGGATCGGCCCACATTGCCCACGGCATCCGCTTGGCTGGCGATCAGCTCAATGTCACTGCCCTCTCCCAGATCCTGCAGATTGCGGGCGCTCAGGCTGTAGCTGAAGTCTCCAGCGGCATTCGGAACCGCAGTTCCCAAGAGCACCGTGGTGCGTTCGCCGGTCGCAGCTGTGGGGGCTCGAAGCGCCTCCAGGGTCACGATGCGTCCTGCCGCCGCCTGGCCGACGATCACCTGATCAGCGGCTGCTCCCGAGATCACTCCGTCGGCGCCGCCAGCCTGGCTGAGGATCGGCACCGCTTCGGCCACGGTGTCCACGGTGGCGACAACCACCGACGAGCGGCTGCTGTTTCCAGCCGGGTCGGTGATCGACGCCCAGAAGCGGCGCACGCCTTGGCCGAGCACGTTGAGATTGGCCGTTGACAGAGCGAAGCTGAAGAGCCCTTTGCTGTTGGTGCTGCTGTTGCCAAGCACCACCATCTCTGCCTCTGGTCCAGCCAGTTCGACCTCAAGTTGCACGGTGTTGTAGGGCGTGGCGTTGCCGCTGATCGTGGCGTCGCCGGCCACGCTGGTGATCGTGGTGTCGGCCCCGCCGATAGCTGTGATCCCGGGGGCCGGCAGCGCCACAGTGTCAACGCTGATGGTGAAGGGTGCTGATGTTGTGATGTTGCCTGCCGCATCGGCGGTCTGGGCCAGCAGCTGCTGGCCGGAGCCCTGGGGAAGGGAGGCCAGCTGTGCGGGCGTCAGGGCCAGGCTGAAGGATCCAGTGGTGTCGGCCAGGGTGGTGCCCAGGCTCCGGCTGCTTCCTTTGCTATCCAGCAGCAGCAGCGTGACCAGGGCAAGCTGCTGAGCGCTGCCGCTGATCGAGTGATCTGCGCTGGCGGTGGAGAGGGTGCGGTCGGCGCCCCCGGCGGCGGTGATCACGGCGGCGGCTGGAGCCACGGTGTCGATGGCGAAGCTGCGGCTGAGGCTGCTGCTGTTGCCAGCTCGGTCGCGCTGGTTGATCTCGAGTACAAAGGCATCGCCTTGGCCCAAGAGCGCCAGATCGCTGGGGCTGAAGCTGTAGCTGAAGGCGCCGCTCCCATCAGCATCAATTACGCCAAGGTTCACGGTTCCCAGGGGGCCAGTCACCCGCAGATCCAGTGGCTGATTCGGTTCGCCGATGCCGCTGAGCCGTGTATCGCCGGCCAGGCCGGAGAGGATGCCATCCACCCCTCCAAAGTTGGTGATGGTGATGCTGGGCGGCGTGATGTCGACAACAAAGGGCACATCAGCCGACCAGCCTGCATTACCGGCCGCGTCGATTTGTCGAACGCTCAGCCAGGGGTTGAGACGTTGTGACAGGCCGCTGAGTTGCTCGAGGCTCAGGCTGAGGCTGAAGAAACCCTGGCCGTCGGTGGTGAGGTTCGCCACAAGTGCCGGGGCTGTTCCACCGCCCCTAACCCAAAGGCTCAGGGGGGTCGAGGCTTCGCCGAGACCGCTGATCAGCCGGTCATCGAGCGCCAGGCTGAAGGTGGCATCTGCGCCACCCAGCGCGGTGATCGCAGGGGCTGGAGCCACGCTGTCGACTACCAGTCGCAGTTCTGATGCGGTGGAGCGGTTGCCCACGGCATCGATGGCAACGGCCTGAAGGAGTGACAGGTTGGAGTCGGCAGGCAGTTCCGCTGGGCTGAAGCTGGCCTGCCAGGCGCCGTTGGCTTGAACCTGAACGGTGCGACGCACGCGTTCCCAGGTGAGCTCGATCTGGCTGCCGGGTTCTCCTTGGCCGCTGAGGCTGAAACCGGTGAGGCGATCGGCAGCGGTTACGTAGCTACCGGAGGTCCGATTGAAGCTGGGGGCATTAGGCGCCACGGCATCAATCGCAATGGCCTCGCTCAGCACCGCCGAAGGGTTGCCGAGACGATCGAAGACCTGCACGCCGAGCAAGCCGCCGCCGCCCCCAGCGGCGGCGGCGGCACGCATCCGATCGAGCTGTTCCGGTGAGAACTGAGCGACCCAGTTGCCCGAGCTGGACCTGGCGGTGCTCGTTTCACCGAGCAGTTGGAGCACCACGCTGGAGCCGATTTCGGCACTCCCCCGCACGAGCACCGTATCGAGCAGGTCTTGAGCATTCAGTTTGGTATCCAGCTCGCGCAGCACCGCAGCAGCCGGGGCTTGGGTGTCGATGAGGACGTAATCGCTCTTGATGCGTGAGATGTTGCCCTGAACATCGGTGGAGACCACTTCGATCTGGGTGCTCGCACCATCGGCGGGCACCTCAGCGGCACTGAAGTTGGCCTGCCACAGACCCCTGGCTCCCATCAGGTTGGTGCTCTGAATGGCGTTAGTCCCTTCCAGCCACACGGCGCTGAAACGCAACCCGGCGCTGCTGGGAGTGGCATCCACCAGCTGCTGGTTGGCCGGCGTGAGGATGTAGAGGTATTCGCCGCTCCTGCCTGAGCGCACGGTGCCCAGAACGGTGTCTCCAAACAGCATCGCCACGGTGCTCTCTGGTGCGGCCACCCCATACAGGCCATTGGCTGTGGCCATCGCCGCTTTGGTGATCCGGCTGCCATCGGCTTGGCGCCAGCTCACTTCGATACTGGCGCCGGCTTCGGAGCTGCCGGTGATCACCACACCGGCCGCTTTCTGGGCGGCGTTGACACTGTCGGACCAGTTGACTGGATTGATCGTGGCCTTCAGCGGTTCGCGAGTGTCGATCACCACCTGCCGCTCCAGGGGGGTGGAGCGGTTGCCGGCCGCATCGATGGAGGTCACCACCAGGTTGCTGCTGTCGTTATCCACCGGGATCAAGGTGTCCTTCACAAGGAGCGACCAGTTGCCATCGGCATCGCTCGAGGTGAACAGCGGCTTTTTGTAATCCCAGGCCAGTTCCACGGTGCTGAGGGGTTCAGCGGTGCCCGACAGCACAACGCCTAGGAGGTATTTCTCGTACTGATTGATGGCGTTGTCGCCAGCCACCACCGCAAGGCCCGGCAGGGTGGGGGCGACGGTATCGATGCTCACCGTGGCGGTGACTGGGGCTGAGCTGAAGCGGTCACCACTGCGGGGATCGGACCGGTCGAAGGCCTGCACGGTGAGGGTGGAACGGAGTGCATCGGCGGGGATGTCGGCCGCAGGTACGGTCAACCACCAGAGGCCTTGATCACTGTTGAGCTCGGCAGTGTGCGTTTTGCCGTTCCAGCGCACCTCCACGGCGGTGCTGCCGTAGTGGTCGTAGGTGCCGGACAACATTACTCCGGCGGTTTTCTCGGCCAGGTTGATGCTGTTGTCATCGGCGATCGCATCGAGCGTTGGCGCCTGCAGCTGGTAGGTGGCAGCGGTGGTGATGCCAATCAACTCCACCGCATCGATCTGCTCCCAGAAGCTGCTCTGGTCGATGTCAACCAGGATTTCCAGGCCATTGATCTGCCGTGGGCTCTCAAACGCGAGCTCCAGTACACCTGGGTTGTCTTCATTGCTGGCGGCGTCATCCGTACCAACCCAAAGGGGAGCCTCAATAAAGGTTTTGTTGCCCGCGTCGTCCACGGTGAAGCCAAACACCGCCCGCACGAACCCAAGGCCAGCGGTTTCGTGGATGCGGGCACCGGTCGCCAGCACCGTGCGGCTGAAACCCAGCTGGATGTATTCATCGGGCCAGGACGGATTGACAGTGTTGGTGCTATTGCGGTTGCGGGGCGACCAGGCCGTGTCGAAGTCGCCGAAGTCGCTGTTGGGGGCGCCGAGGGCCTGGTTGGCATACCAGCGCCGGTAGACATCGCTGGCCGGATCCTTGCCCTGGGACGACACGCCCAGCACGCGACTGGCGTACTGCACCAGCGTGTCATCGCTGCCGTTGATGGTGACATTGATGCGCTGGCGCGCCGTGCCATCGAGCGATTGCACCAGGAAGGATTCAACCTTCTGTTCCCCGTCTGTTAGGGCCTGAATCAGGGGATGGGTGTTGTCAACGGTGTAAGTCCAGCTGCCGCTTGGGGTGATCGTCAGCGAGCCCAGATTCACGTCGCCCAAACCCGGCCAGTTGCTCACCGTGGTGGAGAACGTCGCCTGACCAAAATCAGCGTCGTTGATGGAGAGTTGCCCACTGCGGGTGAAGTTGTTGATGCCCTGGTTCGGGCTGAACAGGGGCACGGCCGGGCGGCTGGCATAGGGCCTTGCAATGCCTTCAACTCCATTGTCTTCGCTGGCGCTGGCGGTGGAGCTCAAGCCAGCTGCTGGATCGCTGGCGATCTGGGCAAGGTGAATGGTTGTTCGGTAGGTGTCACTGCTGGCCTGGCCGCGGCTGTCGTTGTTGGCATCCATCACCTGCACAGCGATGCTGCGGGTGCCACCGGGGCTTGGCACATCAGTCAGGCTCCAGTCCACGGCATAGGTGACGCTGCGCAGCAAAGCCTGGTAGGCCTCTGCCGTGGCCACACCGCTGATGCTCAGCGCAGCAGTTGTGGTGTTGTAGGCAACCGTGAGACCACTCGCCTGGGCCATGGCGGCGTTCCACTGCAGGCGGTCGCCGATCTGGGGATCTTCGATCTGCACCCGAGCCGAGGCCAGCAGGGTGTTGTCGGGATCGCTGACGCGCAGCAGGGCGTCGATGGGCAGGGGGTCGGTGCTGCCGGCCTGGTGGCCATTGCCTGAGCTGATTTCCGGCTTGAGGTTGATGAAGCGCAGGCTGCTGCTGGCGCTCACCGGTGCGCCGATCCCGTCATCCACCTGCCAGGTGATCGGCACATCGGTGCGGCTGCTGGCCACCACGGCTGGATCGCGGCGCCAGGGGTTCGTGGAGTTGCTGGTGTAGGTGATCGAGCGCAACAGCTCCTGGTACACCGCGGGGGCTGCGTTTCCGGTGATGGTGAGCACGCGGCTGGCCGCCACATCGGTTGTGGCCGGCACCCAGCTGGAACTCACGTTCAGCGTTCCAGCTGCTGCTGGCAGGACCCAGTTGAGGCTGTCCCCCGCAGCGGCATCGTGCAGCGTCACCTTCGCCGCCACCAGGTTGCGGTCGTGATCGCTCACGTCCAAAGCCGGCGCTAGGGGCACATCGCCAGGCAAGCGTGGATTGCTGATCAGCACCGGCCCGGTCTGCTTGGTCGTCAGCTGGGGACTGTCGTTGCTGCCGGTGATTGTCACGGTGAGGTCGTCGCTCACCGCCGTCTGATGCCGGTCCGTCACCGTCAGTGTGTATGTGAGGCTGATCGTCTCGCCGGCGGCGAGGAAATCGAGGTTGAGCCCACTGGCGCTGTAGCTCCAGTTGATGCTGCTAGGGGCGGCCAGGTTGCTGCCGCCCACCTGAAGTCCGGCCTGCATGGCAGCTTGGAGGTTGGCCTCAAGCACGCCACCACTCCAAACGGCACCGCTCTGGAGGCTGTGGGTGACGGCAACAACATCGGTGGTATCGATGTCATCGAAGCCAAGGTTGCCGGTCGCGTTCAGGCTTTGGGCGCTGCCATCAACGGCCTCGGTGAAGCTCGGGTCCGTGGCGACAGCCGTTATCACAGGGGCATCGTTGATACCGGTGATGGTCACCGTCACGTCCTTGCTGTTGGTGGCCGTGGCGCTGCCTGAGTCGTCCTGGACCGTGATCGTGTAGGTAGCGCTGACGCTTTCTCCGGCAGCCAGGTCCTGCACCAGGCTGTTGGCCAGTGAGAAAGTCCAGGTCACCAAGCCATGTTGGGCTGATGCCATGGCGCCGCTGAGTGCCATGGCATCAGCCAGGGCCGCGCCGAGGGCTGGTGTGACAGCCGCGCCGCCTGCGGCCACCGGAGTGCCCTTGAGCGTGACGGCGGCGCTGGCGAGATCGCTGGCATCGGCGTCGCTGAAGCTGATGGAACCGCTGCTGGCCAGGGAGCTGGCGCTGTCTTCCACCACTGATCCAGTCACGTTGATCGGAGTGATCACGGGGCGATCATTGGTGCCGCTGATCGTTACGGGTAGCAACCGGTCTGCACTTGCACCGGAGCTGTCGGTGACGCGGATCGTGTAGGTGAGGGTGAGGCTTTCTCCTTCGGCCAGGTGCTGGAAAGCCTCAGCGCCGGAGTTGAAACTCCAACTCAGTGTTCCGGTGCTGACCCCGGCAGTGATGACCGTGATCGGCTCCACGGACAACATCGCCTTGAGCGCAGTATTGGCACTGGTGGCGAGGCCGGCGCTGACGCCACTCACCACCACGCCTTGGACGGCAGCGGTCACGCTGTTGCTGAGATCGTCGTCGCCGATCAGCAGCGTTCCGCTGCCACTGAGGCCGGCATCACTCTCCACCAGGCTGAGGCTGGTGGCCGAGGCGATCGTGGGCAGGTCATTGCTGCCTTGCGCCGTGACCGTGATCAACTGATCGGCCGTGGCGCCCTGGTCATCCCTGACGCGGGCGGTGAAGGTGAGCACCACCTGTTCACCCTGGGCAAGGGACTGGGTGGCTGGCTTGGTGTTGTCGAGGGTGAAGGTCCAGGCACCCGTGGTGGGAACCAGGGAAAGCGCGCCGTAATCCGTGGAGGCGGATTCGACAATCGCCCAGGTCAGGCTGGTGTTCGTCTGGTCGGGATCCACCGCAGCGAGCTGACCCGACACCGAGGCCAGGCCGCTGTTGGCATGACCTGCTTCGATCACGGTGCCGGCCGCCAGTAGGCCGCTGTTGCCAGCTATGGCGATCTGAGGCGCATCATTGCTGCCGGTGATGTTGAAGACCGCATTGGTTGTGGTTTGCGCCGTGCCGTCGGTGACAACAATCGCGAAGGTGTCGTTGGCGGCCTGGTTGGCATCAAGCTCCTGGGTTGCAGCCAGGGTGTCATCGAGGGTGTAGGTAACAACGCCGGTGGTGGTATTCAGGCTGGCGGTGCCGAAGGTGCCGGCCTTGGTGAACACGCCAGAATTTGCGGACGTTTCTGTCCAACCGGTGGTGACGTAGGTCGGCGTGGTGCCATCGGCATCACCCTTGGTGAAGGCAATCGTCGCGGTGCTCGTGCCAGCCGTTGCATTGCCGATGCCACCGGCTTCCACCAGTTGCACCGATTGGGCAGCGGCGGTCAACGTGGGTGCATCATTGCTGCCGGTGATGTTGAAGACCGCATTGGTTGTGGTCTGCGCCGTGCCGTCGGTGACAACAATGGCGAAGGTGTCGTTGGCGGCCTGGTTGGCATCAAGCTCCTGGGTTGCAGCCAGGGTGTCATCGAGGGTGTAGGTAACAACGCCTGTGGTGGTGTTCAGGCTGGCGGTGCCGAAGGTGCCGGCCTTGGTGAACACACCAGAATTTGCGGACGTTTCTGTCCAACCGGTGGTGATGTAGGTCGGCGTGGTGCCATCGGCATCACCCTTGGTGAAGGCAATCGTCGCGGTGCTCGTGCCAGCCGTTGCATTGCCGATGCCACCGGCTTCCACCAGTTGCACCGATTGGGCAGCGGCGGTCAACGTCGGCGCATCATTGCTGCCGGTGATGTTGAAGACCGCATTGGTTGTGGTTTGCGCCGTGCCGTCGGTGACAACAATCGCGAAGGTGTCGTTGGCGGCCTGGTTGGCATCAAGCTCCTGGGTGGCAGCCAGGGTGTAGGTAACAACGCCGGTGGTGGTATTCAGGCTGGCGGTGCCGAAGGTGCCGGCCTTGGTGAACACACCAGAGCCTGCGGCGGTCCAATCGGTGGTGACGTAGGTCGGCGTGGTGCCATCGGCATCACCCTTGGTGAAGGCAATCGTCGCGGTGCTCGTGCCAGCCGTTGCATTGCCGATGCCACCGGCTTCCACCAGCTGCACCGACTGGGCGGCAGCGGTCAACGTGGGTGCATCGTTGGTGCCGGTGATGGCAAACACCAGAGCACTGCTCAAGGTGGTGGCGGTGCCATCGGTGACCTGGATGGTGCCAAAGCTGTCGGTGACGTTCTGGCCAGCAGTGAGTGCCTGTGTGGCGGAGGCACTGTCGTTGAGGGTGTAGCTGACGACGCCGGTGGTGGTTGAGAAGCTGGCGGTGCCATAGGTGCCTGCTTTGGTGTAGAGGCCGCTGCCGCTGCTGGTCCAACCCTGGCTGGTGAGGTAGGCCGTGTCGTAGCTGGCGGAGCCATCGACATCGCCTTTGCTGAGTGTGATGGTGGCGCTAGTCACACCCGTGGTGGTGTTGCTGATGCCACCGGCTTCCACCAGGGTGGCTGACTGGGCAGCAGCGGTCAGCGTGGGTACATCGTTGGTGCCGGTGATGGCAAACACCAGAGCACTGCTCAAGGTGGTGGCGGTGCCATCGGTGACCTGGATGGTGCCAAAGCTGTCGGTGACGTTCTGGCCAGCAGTGAGTGCCTGTGTGGCAGAGGCACTGTCGTTGAGGGTGTAGCTGACGACGCCAGTGGCGGTGGAGAAGCTGGCGGTGCCATAGGTGCCTGCTTTGCTGTAGAGGCCGCTGCCGCTGCTGGTCCAACCCTGGCTGGTGAGGTAGGCCGTGTCGTAGCTGGCGGAGCCATCGACATCACCTTTGGTGAGTGTGATGGTGGCGCTGGCCACGCCGGCGGTGCCGTTGGTCACACCACCGGCTTCCACCAGCGTTGTGCTGGAGGTCGTGGCTGACACCGTGGGTGCGTCGTTGGTGCCGGTGATCGTCACCGTTACCGGTACTTCAGCTGCAGCTCCGGAGCTATCGGTGACGCGCACCGTATAGGTAAGCGTCAGCTGAGCGTTCAAGGGCAGCTGGTTGAAGGCTTCGCTGCCGGAAGCAAAGCTCCAGCTCAGGCTGCCACTGGTCTGGTGGTTGGAGATCACCGCCGCAGGGCTGACGGTCAGCATCGCCTGCAGCTGGCTGTTGACGCTGGCCAGGCCGGCGGTGTGGCCGGCGGCATTCACACCCACCACCGCAGCTGACACGGTGTTGGTGAGATCAACATCGCTAACACTGAAGCTACCGCTGGCGCTCAGGCTGCCGTTGGTTTCCGTGCGGCTGGCGCTGTTGGAGCTGCCGGCGGCCACCGTGATCACCGGCGCGTCGTTGCTGCCGTTGATGCGCAGGCGCAGCTGCTGGCTGCCCGTGAAGCCGCGCTGGTCAACGACGTTGACCGTGAACACATCGTCGACCGTTTCGCCGGCCGCCAGGGCATTGACGCTGCTGTTGCTCTGGTTGATCGTGTACGTGTAGGAGCCGTCAACCGCCAGGCTCAGGCTGCCGTAGCTGCCGCTGAGGGTACCGGTGTTGACCACCTGCAGGCTGATGGCATCGCCTTCGGGGTCGTAGATGTTGGCGAACAGGGCTCCGGCCAAGCCATTGGGATTGGCGCCTGGCTCAATGGCACCGGTGGATGTCAGTTCCGCCTCTCGAGCATTGCCATTGAAGATTTCGCCGCTGGAGGTTGGGCCGTCATCGGTGCCGAGGATCTGCACATCGAGGGTCTGCTCACCACTCAGTCCGTCTTGATCGAGCAACGTCAACACGAAGCGATCCACCAGGCTGCGGGAGTCGGCCGCCAGGGCGTTCACAGTGGCGTTGGTGTTGTCAACGTCGTAGCGATAGGAGCCATCGGCGCCCACCCTCAAGTTGCCGTACAGGCCCGTGATCACGGTGCCACCGGCAGCGGTGCTGCCACTGCTCACGGGAGCATTTGAGGCGCTGCTGAGACCATCGCGGCGTGCGGCGCTCACCGAGTAGGCCGTTGGGTTGAGCTGGCCTTCCGGGTCGTTGGCATTCACGAACAGGCTGCCAGCAATACGCTCAGCGCCCTGGCCTGACAGGTTCGAGCCGTCGGCCTTGATGCCCTGCTCCACGGCCCAGGCATCGGGCGCTTCGATGCGATACCACTCATCCGTGAGCGCCGAAGCAAAGCTGATCACCGGCCGGCCCGGAAAGGCCGTGGGCACAGCGCTGCCGCCGTGGTCGGGGTCGCCCCACACCACCACTGAGCCGTCGTTGCGCAGGGCCGAGAAGGCGTAGAAGTTGCTGCCCAGGCGCGTGATGTGCAGGTTGTCGCTGGGGCCGTTGAAGTCAACGGCGCTGCTATTGCCGCCACGGTTGGCATCGCCCCAGGTGACCACCGAGCCATCGGCGCGTAGGGCTGCGAAAGCAAAGCTGGTGGCGGCGATGTCGACGATGTCGTCGCTGTTGGGCACACCGTCGATGGCAGCGGCTACGGCGCTGCTGTCGCCACCGCTGCTCCCCCAGCTCACCACCGAACCATCGGCGCGCAGGGCGGCAAAGGCCGAGCCGCTGGCCACGATCTTCATCACCGCAGGAGCCCCAGCGGTGCTCAGGCTGGCGCTGGCTGCGGCGCTGAGCTCACCACCGCGGTCGGGGTGGCCCCAGGTGATCAGGGATCCATCGGCTCGCAGGGCGGCAAAGGCCGAGCCAGTGGTGCTGATGCTCACCACATCGGTGTTGCCGTTGAGCAGAGCAGCCACGGAGCTGCTGTCGCCGCCGAACTCGGCTGAGCCCCAAGTGACCACCGAGCCATCGCTGAGCACGGCAGCAAAAGCCCTCTGCGAGGCCTGCAGGCTGGCCACCGTGAGGGTGTTGCTGCTGCCGTTGAAATCGACGCCGCTGCTGTTGCCGCCATAGGCAGAATCGCCCCAGGTGATCACCGTGCCGTCGGTGCGCAGGGCGGCAAAAGCCGCATTGGAGCTGCGGATGCTCACCACATCAACGCTGCCGTTGAGTGCGGTACTTACGGCGCCGGCGGGAAGAGTGCCGCCCTTAGCGGCATCGCCCCACACCACCACCGACCCGTCGCTGCGCAGGGCGGCAAAGGCAGCTGTACTGGAGAACAGCTCCACCACTTTGATGCCGCCACTGCCGTTGATCTGGCTCGCAACGGCAGTGCTGTCGCCGCCATAGCCGCTACCGCCCCAGGTGACCACCGAGCCGTCGGCCTTGAGTGCCGCAAAGGCACCGGTGGTGGAGGCCACGCTGGTGACATCAGCATTCAGGCTTGCGGCCACAGCTGCACTATCACCGCCGTACTCGGCGGCACCCCAGGTGACGACCGAGCCGTCGTCGCGCACGGCGGCAAAGGCCAGCGAACTGGAGAAGATCTGCGATACGTCGGTGGCCAGTTCAGCGGCGACGCCGCTGCTGTCGCCGCCGTAGTAGGCGTTGCCCCAGGTGATCACCGAACCATCGGCGCGCAGGGCGGCAAAGGCGCCCTCGTTCTGGAATTCGCTGGCGTTGCGCCCCGGAATGCTGGGGTGATGGTTTTGATCAACGATCAACTGTTTCCAGCTGTCGCTGATCTCAAAGCTGCGGTAGATCGGGGCAGCATTAACAATCGCCCCGGTCGACAACGGGCCGTCGTTGCTGCCATCGATCCGCAGAGTGACGGTTTGGGTCACGCTGCTGCCCTGGCCGTCGCTCACCGTGAACGTGAAGCTGTCGTCGAGGAACTGTTCTTCCCTCAGTGCGTTAACAGCCTGCAGGCTGTCGTTGACGGTGTAGCTGTACGCGCCATTTGCATTGAGCTGCAGGCTGCCGTAAGAACCAGCGATGGTTGTGCTGCCGTACACGCCCTGGGATGTGGAGGCGCTGCTCACCTGCGTGATCTGCAGCGCATTGGAGCTATCTAAATCGCTGTTGTTAGCAAACAGTGCTCCAGCACTGCCACTAGCGATTACCGCAGCCTGGCCGCCACTGACCACACTGCTGCCCAGTTCGTTGGCTGGAGTGATCAGCAGCGTTCCACTGGTGAGAACCGGGTCATTACTGCCGGTGATGGTCACCGTGACGGGCTGATCGGCTGTGGCCCCAGCGCTGTCGGTGACGCGCACCGTGTAGGTGAGCGTCAGCTGTTCGCCGGTGGCCAAATTGTTGAAGGCCTGGCTGCCTGAGTTGAAGGTCCACGCCAGGGTGCCCTCAGTCTGAGTGCTTCCAAGGACGTCAGCGGGCGCGACACTAAACATGGCCAACAGGGCCGCATTGCTGAGGCTGCTAACGACACTCGTAGTGCCTGCGCGTGCAACCGAGCCAACAACTGTCGCTGCAACGGAGTTGCTGACATCAACGTCGCCAACGCTCAACAGGTCTGAAGCTGTAAGGGTTGTGTTGGTTTCAGTGAGCCTTGGCGACAGTGTCGAGCCGTCGTATCGATCCGTGATGAGTACGTTGTCGATGCTGTGGCGGTTGGTGGCGCCGCCAGTACGGCTTGCAAAGCCAAATTTCCATGTAGATTTGTCAGCACTGCCGTAACTCGAGCCGAGATCAACGTCATCGATAACGGGGAGGTTGTCAATATAAACTGTAAGCTTGTTGCTCTCGTTAACCGACACTGCAAATTTGCGGTAGCTCGGGTCCTCGAGTGTGATGTTCTGAGTCTTCAGAACGGTGCCATTGAACTTGATTTGGATCCTGTCGGTGCCAAATTCAAGTAGTGCAACCGTCAGGCCAGTTGGCGTGATGCCATACTCGTAGAGAGGGTAGCTGCCTGGTGCAGAGCTAATCGGTCCGTAGTTAAAGCTGGTGCCATCGGCGCCAGAGCCATCCCAGGAGCGATAATCAAACTGGGCCGCAAATGCCGTTGGGTCGCTGGTCAGGCTGTCGTAAACGAAGTAACCGTTCTGGCCCCCAGTCGCAGGCGTGAGAACCAGTTCGCCGTTACTGATGAAGGCGCTCCCGCCGATGGTTGCTGCAGCTGGTGTGGAGGTGAAATTAGTTGAGAGGTATGTCGATCCTGCGCCTGAACCCGTCCCCCCCGCCTCGGCGGCAGAAAGCGTGGGCGCATCGTTGACACCGCTGAGCGTGATCGACACGTCCTGGCTGGCACTGCTGTTGGCCAGGCCGTTGTCATCGCTCAGGGTGATGCGGTAGGTGGCGGTGACCGATTCACCAGCAGCCAGGTACTGGCTCAGGTTGTTGTCGAGGTTGAAGGCCCAGTTGACGGTGCCTGTATTGGTGCCCGAGAGGCTGCCCACCCCAGCACCCGAGAGGTTGAAGGTGTTGGCCAGATCCTGCAGGGCCGTGTTCAGAGCGCTCGAAACGCTGGCGCCGCTGGAGGCTGTGGCACCCACAAAGGCGCTGCTAGCGCTGTGGCGATCGCTCAGATCGTTATCGCTAAAGCTGATGCTGCCGCTGTCGCGCAGGCGAGCGGGGCTGCCGCTGGTGACATCTTCTGTGACGGCGCCGATCGCATCGTTGATGGTGATCAGTGGCGTTGCATTGCTGCCTGTGACGGTGACCGTCACGGCTTGATCGGCTGTGGCGCCGTTGGTGTCGGTGGCGCGCACGGTGTAGGTGAGTTGCAGCGATTCGCCGACGGCCAGGTAGGCAAAAGGGTTGCCCACACCAGGGTCGAAGCTCCAGGTGAGCTGATCGCTCACCTCTGTCTCGACCAGAACAGCGGATGGCGATGCCGGAGCGACGCTAAACATGGCCAACAGCGCTGGATCGGTGGGCGCACCGTCGGTGGCGCCTGACATACCAACCGTCTGCACCACCTCTGCTGCCACGGTGTCGATCCGGTCAACATCGTTGACCCGAAGCGTGACTGAGGCTGCCTGTTGCTCACCCAGCGTGGCTGCGGCGCTGTCGCCCTGGCCAAGGCTGATGCTTGGGCCATCATTGCTGCCGGTCACGGAGATGGTGACCGCTTGCTCGCTGATTGCCCCTTGGTCGTCTGTGACGAGGACCGTGAAGAGATCGCTGCCGATCTCTCCTGCTGCCAGGGCCTGGGTGGCTGGAAGGCTGTTGTTGAGGGTGTAAGTCCACTGGCCGCTTTTGCCGTTGAGGCTCAGGCTGCCGTAGGTGCCGATGGGATTGGAAATCGTCCAGGCTGCAGTAGCCCCAGAGTCGATGTCGGCGCTGGTTAGCGTGCCACTTACGGAAGTATCGGAAACTTTTCCAACTTTGAGATCATCAAACGCCGCAAGCCCTTCTTTTGCTTCTCCTGTTTTGTAGAATAGGGCTGCGCGTGAATTGTCAATATCATAATTGTATTTTGAACCTAGTTTGCTCCAGGAGTCAGTTGTGCTCCTGCGGTAGTAGAACTGATATTCGTCGCCGACCCCTTTCTCGGTGATCTCAACCCGCAAATAAGCGCTGGCCGATTCTCCTGCTACTAGTGTAGAATTATTGGCAATTATGTATGGGTTGTTATTGCCTAGGCCTGACAGTGTGACATTGGTTCCTGGCGACCACCAGCTGTCAACGTAGAAGCTGGGTGCGCCAAACTGGAAACCACCGTCCGTGTCATTGCTGAAAGTGATGCCAGCTACGGTTTCCCCTTGCGATCGGCTATCAATCCGAACCTTGGATTCAATGAACCAGGTTTCGTTCTGGCTTACGGAGGGCCTGGCGACCCAGGCGAATGGGGCGTTATCACGGCCGAACCAAATATTTGTTGACCCACCAAAGGATGAGAAATCCAGCTCTCCGGAACTGCTGTCGAGCTGGATTGAGGCGATTGAAGAATCTGGGATGTCAAACTTTAGCCATAAAGGCGTCACTCTAGAATTAAAGTCTTCTGAGAGAAGATAACCATCTTCTCTGACACTGCCGCTGCTCGCAATCGCGCTGTTCGTCGCCACCGGAGAATCGTTGCTGCCATTGATCGTCACGGTGACGGTCTGATCGGCATAAGCACCCTTGTCGTCTGTCACGCGGGCTGTGTAGGCCTGGGTGATGCTCTGGCCTTCTGCCAGCGCCTGTGTTGCAGCGGCGTCGTTGTTGAGGGTGTAGGTCCAAATGCCAGTGGCGGCATCGATCGCGATGGCGCCATAGGTGGTGGAGGGGGTGCCAACAATCGACCAGCTAGGTGTGGCGCCGGTGTCGACATCGGAGGCGGTGAGGGTTCCACTGACACTGGCCGTGCCGGCATCAACGCCGCCGTTATCGAGATGGCCTGCTTCTCGAACGGTGCCAACCTGAGCCGCCGCTGACGTGGTGACCACGGGACGATCGTTGGTGCCGTTGATGGTGACGGTGACCGTCTGATCGGTATAGGCACCGAACTCGTCGGTGACGCGTGCGGTGTAGGTCTGGGTAATGCTCTGACCTTCTGCCAGCGCCTGAGTGGCTGGTGCGGTGTTGTCGAGCGTGTAGGTCCAGACGCCGGTGGCGGCATCAATGTCAATGGAGCCGTAGGTGGTGGAGGGGCTGCCGGCAATCGACCAACTGCGGGTGGCGCCGTTGTCGACATCGGTGGAATTCAGGGCCCCAGAAATGCTGGTGGTTCCAGCCAGCAGGGTTCCGTTGTCTAGGTGACCCGCTTCAACGACAGTGCCCAGATCGCCGGGCAGGCCACTGCCCCCAGAGCTGAGGATCAACTCGGAGGAGTAGTGACGCTGCGTGTGGTAGGTAATGCTCTGGCTGGCCCCAACAGTTGTGATTGGGTTCTGGGTGTTGATGAAACCCCAGGTGCCTGTGCCAGTACCCCTTTCCGAGATGCTGCCTGTGCTCGCTGTTCCAATGGACCCTCCTGAGCTGTTGTTCAGGTTGTTGTCAATGTGTCCGTAGGTGTAATTGGCATTGGCAAACACCGCACTGCCTTGCACCAGGTCAAAGTCAAACGTGTAGACACCAGCGGGCCCAGAGGCGCTACGCGAACGACCGATGCCACGAACAATAAAAGTGTTGTCGATCGTTTTTTCGTAGATTACCGGGGTGACCCACAGTCCTTCAGTCGAATGGGGCTTGTAGAACTTCCACTGGGTGATGGTGCCCGTTTGGCCGCTTGGCGTCTCCTGGATGTAGACATTGCCCGGTGAGCCGTCCGTATGGCTGCCGCTGTAGGCACTGCTGCCAACACTGCTCAGAACAACCGGCGCGACTGCAGAGACTGTGGGTTGATCATTGCTGCCATTGATGGTGACGGTGACGGTCTGATCGGCGTAGGTGCCGAATTCGTCGGTGACACGAGCGGTGTAGGTCTGGGTGACGCTCTGCCCTTCTTTCAGGGCCTGTGTTGCATCCGCGGCGTTGTTGAGGGTGTAGGTCCAGACGCCCGATGCGGCATCAATGGCGATGGAGCCGTAGGTGGCCGATGGGGTGCTAACCAACGACCAGCTGAGGTTGGCGCCGGTGTCGAGATCGGAGGCGGTGAGGGTGCCACTGACGCTGGCCGTGCCGGCATCAACGGCGCCGTCATCGAGATGACCGGCTTCACGAACAGTGCCCAGCGCGCCGCCTGCGGCGGTGGTGATCACTGGGGTGTCGTTGCTGCCGGTGATGGTGATGTTGACCGCTTGATCGGCTGTGGCGCCTTTGTCGTCGGTGACGCGCAAGGTGTACGACTGGGACACCGTGGCGCCGGCGGCCAGTGCTTGGGTGGCGGGTAAGGCGTTGTCGAGGGTGTAGGTCCAGGCGCCGGTGCTGGCGTTGACGGCCAGATTGCCGTAGGTGGTTGGGCCGCCAGACAGAACGCTCCAGACGGCGGTGGCACCACTATCCAGATCGACGACGGCTGGGAGTCCCGCTGCGTTCGCGGTACCGGAAAGCGTGGTGCCGTCGCTGGCATTGCCCGCTTCGACAACCGAGCCTTCGAAGACAGCCGTCGACAGACGGGTGATGGTGACGTTGTCAATGCCCCAGGCTTCGTCGTTGGTGGCTTGGTCCAGGGTCGAGGTGAGCTCGAGCGTCAGGTTGGAGGTGTTGGCTGGAGGTGTCAGGGTGAAGACGAACCGTTGGTCTTGCCAGCTGGCATTGGCGTAGCCGCCATACTCCTTTGGAGACAATGTCCAGCTGAATCCGCCAGTGGTGCCGCTGGAATTAGCCGAGGGGAAGGTGTTGACGTTGAAACTGGAGGAATAGATTTCAACACCATTTGCCTTGATTTTGAACGACTCTCCATCCCAGGAGTCCAATCGGAACCAGTCGAAGCTGACGGCTTGAATCGGGGATGTTCCGCTGAATACTTTGCTGGATGATTCACCGACGCCGTAGGGGCCCAGTAGTGAACCCCATTGGCTGCTGGTCATCAGCCTGCCGTTACTCCATCCTTCGCTATTGCTGCTAAAGGTGGACGTGCTCGACCTGTTGGGATCAACAATGGCGGGTTGATCATTGGTGCCGTTGATCGTGATCGAAACGGTCTGATCCGACGTGGCGCCGTTGTTGTCGGTAACGCGCGCGATGTAGGACTGGGTGACGCTCTGGCCTTCCGCCAGGGCCTGGGTGGCAGCCAGGTTGTTGTCGAGGGTGTAGGTCCACACGCCCGAGCTGGCGTTGATGGCAATGGAGCCGTATGTGGAGGAGGGTGTTCCCGCGATCGACCAGGTTCGGGTGGCTCCGCTGTCCAGGTCAGTGGCACTGAGAGTTCCTGAAGTTGTGGGTGTGCCTGGCAGAGCCGTGCCGTCATCGAGATGGCCCGCCTCGGTCACCGTCCCTAGCAACGCGCCGGCACTGTTAGTGACGAACGGGCCATCATTGCTGCCATGAATGGTGATGGTGACGTCGTCATTGCCAATCCCGCCCCGGGGATCTGTCAGGCTCACGCTATAGGTGAGCGTGATGCTTTGACCCTGGCCTAGGAAATCCAGATTCAGGTTGCTGGCGTTGTACGCCCAGCCCACGGTTCCTGGTGAGCTGAGCCCAGCGGTGGCTGTGGTGAGGGTGAAGCCAGCCTCAAGTGCGGCTTTCAGGCTTGCGCTAAGGGTGCCGCCGTTCCAGTTGGAGGGGGTTTTCAGACTGAGGGCGGCTGTGGCGGTATCGGCCGCATCCACATCGTTGAAAGCGAGCGTGCCGCTGGCGGTGAGGGTTTGGCCGCTCGCGCTGGCGAGTTCGGTGAATGTGGGATCGGCAATGGCTGTTGTGATCTGGGGTTGATCGTTGCTGCCGCTGATGGAGAGATTGAGTTGCTGATCAACGCTCCCGCCCTGGCCATCACTGACAGTCACAAGGAACGTTTCTGCCAGGTTGTCGCCAGCTTGGAGGCTCTGAACGTTGTTGGCTGTCTGGTTGAGGCTGTAGAGATAGCTGCCGCTCGGATCAAGCGTGAGGTTGCCGTAGGTGCCGGCAATGGCATTGCTTTGCACGCTTTGCAAAGCTGTTACTAAAGTGTCATTGCTGTTGCGCAATATCAGTGCTGATCCGCCACCGTTTTCGTAGAATTCGATCTTGATGTCATGCCAGGAGCCTTGTGTGCCTGCAAAACTGAAATTGTCAAAGGAGGTGCCGCGATCTTTCCAGCTGTCAACCACTAGAGCATTGTTGATCCAGACCCTGACCCCATCATCGCTGCCAACTTTGAAGGAGTTGGTGCCGGTTTGATAGGCTTGAATTTGCCCCGTAGCACGAATTGAATAGGTGTCGCCATCGCCACCGTAGGTAATATCGTATCCGTCATTAAAGTTGATTGATGCTTCCGTTTTGGTATTGCGCAGTGTGTTGAAGGTGCCTTCGTATAGCTCAACCTTCAAACCACTGGCCATGGAGATCGGTGCTGCCACGCTGCTCTGGCTGCTGTGGCGCCCACCAGTGACTGTGAAGCTGTCGCCCTCCGGATCACTCAGCTTGGTGAACAGGGAGCCGGCGGCTCCAGTGAGATTGAAACCAGCCAATGCCGTATTGCTGCCGTTCACCACACCGGCCTCGATCGCGGGGCCAGCGCTGATCACGCTGCCACTGATCGGTGCATCGTTGCTGCCATCGATGCGGATCAGCAGCGGCTGCTCGATCACATCCTTGGTGCCGTTCTGGGTCGTCGTCAGAGCCAAAACAAAGGTGTCGTCGAGGCTCTGGTCTTCCCGCAGGGCGTTGACAGCGGGATTGCTGTTGTTGAGGGTGTAAGTGTACGAGCCATTGGAACCGATGCTGAGGTTGCCGTAGTTCCCCACCAGCACCAGGCCTGATCCGCTCGCGCTGTTGAGCGGCACCGGGGCAAAACTGCCGTCTGCGGTACGGGCGGCCGTCACCGTGCTGCTGAAGCCATCCCCTTCGGGATCCTGCAGATTGGAAAAGGCAGCCTCTACAGACTGCAGGCTGTTGCTGCCTGAGCCCAGCCCAGCCTCATCCACGCTGGTGTCCAGCAAGGTGCCAGTGCTCCGGGTACGATCATCCGTGCCATCGATGCGAATGCGCAGGGCACGGCTGGTGGTCAGCCCCGAGGTTGTATCCAGCAGGGTGATGGAGAAGACGTCATCGAGAGATTCGTCTTCCCGCAATGCATTGACCGTGGCATTGCTGTTGTTCACCACATAGCGATAGGAGCCATTGGCATTCACCGTGAGTGAGCCGTAGCTGCCGGTTTGGGTGCGCACATCGGCGTTGGCGACCTGTAGCGCCATGGCATTCGCTTCGGGGTCATACACACCGCTGGCCCAAAGCGAACCAGCAGCAGCCACCGCATCGGAGCTGGCCTGGGTGGTGCGATCGTTGTTGATACCCAATTCATTGGCCGTGGCGTCAAGCAACTCGCCGCTCACCCAGGGGCCATCATTGCTCCCACTGATGGTGAAACTAATCGGCGTTGAGGTGGCGGAAGCACCCGTAAAGTCCTGCACGGATAGGGTACCGAAGTTTTCGGTGACGCTTTGCCCGGAAATCAAGGCTTGGGTCACGGGACTAGAGTTATCGAGTAGATAGCTGACAACGCCAGTGGTGGTGTTCAACGAGGCGGTGCCATAAACACCTGCTTTGTTGTAGACAACGGATTCAACCCAGACTGGTCCGTTGACGGTTCCATTCAAGGCAGCGGCTGAGGAACCGGTATTGGCAGCGACAGTTCCGGCCGTGTCATTCAATCCATAGAAGGCGAGCAGGCCTGTCTCACCACCGGTGGGTGGGGTTGTCTGACGAGCCGTGATCTCGGCTTGGCTGAGGGCACGGTTCCAGATACCAACATCATCAATGGCGCCATCGAAATATTCACCATTGTTGGTGGATCCAATGCGAGCGTTGCTGATGGTGCTTGCAACATTGAGACCTGTTGGTGTATCAAAGCCCTTTTGCACACCATCCACAAAAATACGACGGACCGTGCCATCGAAGGTGGCGGCAACATGGTGCCAGCGGCCATCCGCAAGGTTGCCAGCCGTAACCGTGAGATCGTTGCCCCACCAATAATTGACCAATTGGTCAGAGCCTGTAAGCCTCAAGGCATTGGACTGATTGGAGGCCCCCCAGTTGCCCCAGCCGATGATGCCGAGGGCGCCGGTTGTGTCTGGCTTAATCCAGGCCTCCAGGGTGTAGGCGCTATTGGTGGAAGGCAGCTGGGTATTGGTGGGAATCGCGACGAAATCGTTAATGCCGTCAAAATCGAGGGCACGTTTGCGCGATTCAACCCAGCTGCTGTCAGGAAGGAACGTAGGGGTGCTGCCATCGAGATCAACTCGAGTTAGGGCGATGGTTGCAGTGGGAGTACCAGCCGTGGTGTTGGTTGAGCCCCCAGCCTCCACAAGTGGGGCAGACTGATTGCCAACCGATATAGTGGGTGCATCGTTGGTACCTGTAACCGTAATCGTGAACGACTGTTGATTGCTGGTGCCGCGGTTATCTGTGACCGCATAGGTCACCGTGATCGGCAAGGTTTGATCGACGGCTAAGGATTGGTAGGCGGAATTAGAAGGATCAAAACTCCAATTACCATTTGCATTGATGGCAAGGCCTGGAATCGCACTACCAACCAGGGCATAACTGTCTGTGGTGCCAAGGACATCCACATCGGTGGAGGTGAGGACGCCACTGATGATTTGACCGTCTTCCGTGGCTGTGTTCGCTGTTGTGTAGGTGGCGACTGGGGCATCATTGGTGCCGGTGACTGTCACCGTGATGGTTTGATCGGCGGATGCACCGTTGCTGTCGGCGACACGGGCTACAAAGGTCTCCGTAGCAGCCTCTCCCTCGGCCAAGGTCTGGGTGCGAGAGTTGTCGACTGTGTAACTCCACTGGCCTCCATTGCCATTGAGGCTCAAGCTGCCGTAGGTGCCGGTGGGATTAACGATTGACCAAGACTGGGTATCGCCAGCATCAGCATCTGAGACAAAAATGGCCTCGGAAATGCTGTTGATATTCGAGACGGTAGAAATAACAGAAACAGCCTGCGTCTTATCAGAAGAGGGGGTGGCATAAACCCCCTTTTGCAGAACCCTGCCACCCAGGGAGAAGGTCCAAGGGGTTGTGGCGTAATTCTGGAAGACGGCACCCGTATCGTTGTAGGTGGGATTGTTGAGGTCAATCACCACGTGCCCTTGAATTCGATCACCGCTGGTCGCACTACCGCTTAGAAAGACTGCAACTTGATCGGCGACTTCCGAAAAATTGCCATAACCAGTGACAAAGCCCCGATTATCATTTTGGGCGTCAATCCTGTTGGCAACAATGCTTGAGCTAACCTTTAAAGTTGTAAACGTGCCGGGCTTGACAAACCATTGCCCGTCACCGGAAGAGCCATTGCTAATCCAATCAATCGATTGACGGTAATCACCGACATTGTTGCCCGAGTGAACTCTGAGCTGATCTGCTGAACTCCAGCCACTAAAGCCCTCTAACGCAGAGCTATAAACAACATCAACATCGAACTCCATCTTGTTTGGAGTGATCGTCAAGTTTGTGATCGCCGAGGGGCCCGATCCCGCAAGGGCTGCCGTGAGATCATCGGCGGTGGCCGTCAGGATGAATGGATAGTTTTTGGCCGTAACACTGATCTGGCTGGAGCTTGAAGAGGCCCGAATGGCGCTGTTTAAAGCAGCTGTCGAATTGATGGCTGCCACCATGCGGGTGGCAATGGTGGTACGAATCTGATCAGCCGTTGCGGTGCCGCCACCGCCATTGCCATCCACCGTGAGGTCTTTGGCCTGCACGGTGTAGCTGATTAGGGTGCCATCGATGGTGACATTAAGAACATCACCGGCCTCATAGATGCCACTGAGGGTGAGTGTCTTTTGCTGCTGATAGCTATCTTCCTTAATGGTGCCAATAGGGGAACCAGAGGAGGTGATAATGACAGGTTTGTCATTGGTGCCATTGATGGTTACGCTGATCGTTTGATCGGCGAAAGCACCGAAGTCGTCGGTAACCCTGGCGGTGTACGTCTCGGTGACGCTCTGCCCTTCGGCTAAGGCCTGGGTTGCGGCTTTGGTGTTATCAAGGTTGTAGGTCCACACCCCCGTACTGCCATTGATCGCTATCACGCCATAGGTGGTGGACGGCGTACCGGCAATACTCCAAGTCCCTCTAGCGCCTGTATCCACATCGGTGGCACTTAGGCTGCCAGAGACAGAGCTGGTGCCAGCAAAGTTACTACCGTCTTCGTTATGCCCGGCTTCCACCACGGCACCGGAGAGTGAAGCTTGTGGGCTGGTGACGACTGGAGAATCGTTGCTACCGATGATTGAAAAGACAAGCTCAGGGCTCAGGGACGTGGCGCTGCCGTCCGTGACCTGAATTGTGCCGAAATTCTCGCTCACCGTTTGGCCAGAACTGAGCGCCTGGGTTGGCGCCAGGGTGTTGTCGAGGCTATAGCTAACTACACCAGTGCTGATTGAGAAGCTGGCGCTGCCATAGATGCCGGCTTTGGAGTAGGTGATGCCGCTGTCGTTTGTGCTCCAACCGCTGCTTGTTAAATGCGCTGTGTTGTAGTTGGCAGTGCCATCGACGTCACCGTTGCTGAGGGTGATTGAAGCGCTGGCAACGCCAGCGCTGGCGTTGCTAACTCCGCCTGCTTCTATAAGGGTCCCCGAGGCGCTGGCTGTGGAAACGGTTGGCGCATCATTGCTGCCGTTGATCGTGATCGTGATATCTTGATTAGTGCTAGCTGGGCTGGTGAAGTTATCTCTCAGGCTGATACGATAGGTGGCGGCAACTGTTTGACCAGCAGGCAGGTATTGGGCAATGCTGTTCTTGAGGGTGAATTGCCAGTCAAGGGTGTCCGTTGCTGCAGGACTAGATACGTCAGGACCAGCGAGCACAAACGTGTTACCAAGATCAGCCAATGCAGTTTGCAAATCAGCCGAGATACTTGTGCCTGCTGAAGGAGTCACAGATTGCAGAACGGCACTTGCCTGCGTCAATTGGCTGCTATCTACGTCCTGGAAGCTAAGAGTGCCGTTGGTTGTCATCACTTGATAACCGCCATCGGCCGCCGCTAGTTGAGTAGCACTTGCCACCTGACTGTTATCTGCACTTAGAAGGCGATCATCCGCGAAAGGAGTGGCAAAACTGACAACCTTGAGGTTGTCAGCGGGACCGTTGAAGTCCACCATGCTGCTATCTTCGCCATTGCCCAAGCCTCCCCAGGTAACAACTGAGCCATCAGTTTTTAAGGCCGCAAAGGAAGAATTAGTGGCAAAGATCTTGACGACACCGGAAGTCAATTTACTGGCAACAGATATTCCGCCGGCAGTAGGCGTACCCCCTAACCCCGCGTAGCCCCAGGTCACGACTGAGCCGTCGGCCTTTAAAGCGGCAAAGGACACTTCATTTGCGCAAATGTCCGTTACACCTGAGGTTAGAAGATGAGCAACTGCGGTGGTATCACCGGCTGCATTGCCTCTTCCCCAATAGCCCGCACCTGCCCATGCAACTACGGATCCATCAGCCTTCAGGGCGGCAAATGCCGTTTGAGTTGCGAATATCTTGATAACACCTGAAGTTAAACGGTTTGCAACTGCACTGCTATTGGCTCCATAGAGAGGATCTCCCCATGTGACGACAGATCCATCAGCCTTTATTGCTGCAAATGCTTGATCCGTAGCGTAGATAGCGGTGACGCCTGAAGTAAGACTACTAGCAACAGCACTACTGTCACCTCCAGAGGCTGGGTGGCCCCAGGTAACGACGGAGCCATCTGCCTTAAGAGCTGCATAGCCCCACATCGAAGGAACAATGTCGATAACTCCTGAAGCGAGTTGACTCGATACTGGAAGGCTATAGGCGCCATAGCCACTGTTCCCCCAGGTGACAACAGAGCCATCGCTCTTCAAGGCGGCGAAGGAAGCTTCACCACTATAAATCTTAATTACACCTGAAGTTAGCCTAGTCGAAACTGAACTGCTATTCCCACCATAGTTAGAGTTCCCCCAGGTGACGACCGATCCATCGGTCTTTAAGGCTGCAAAAGCCAAACCAGATGCGGTAATCGTCGTCACACCTGAAGTCAGATGGTTGGAAACTGCACTGCTATCCCCCCCCTGGGGAGCATCTCCCCAGGTGACTACAGATCCATCAGTCTTCAGCGCTGCCATTGACGCGGCGTTGGAGAAGATTTGCTTGACACCAGATGCGAGGCTGCCAGCCACAGCACTGCTGTTATGTTGTCCCCAGGTGACGACAGACCCGTTAGACTTAAGAGCCGCAAAAGATGTCCTGCTGGAATAGATCTGGACGACGTCTGAAGTTAAGCTGCTCGCGACAGATGAAGTATTGCCGCCAAAATTACCCCAGGTCGAATTGCCCCATGCGACAACGGATCCATCATCGCGTAGTGCCGCAAATGCGTATTGATTTACAAACTCTTGCTGCGTTCTCTGATAGTACCTTGGTTCTATCGACGTACTAACAATTTGCTTGCCGGAGGCATTGATTGCTGAGGTGGTAATCGTAAAAGCAGCATTGCTGCGTCCAGTGAGCTCAAGCTGATCACCATTTACAGCCGCGCTAACCAAAGCATTCACCGAGGCATTGGCTGACACTGCCGCCGCAAGGCGGCTAGCGATCGTGCCAAGGGGGGCGGATGAGCCACTCAAATCTGATGCCACTACGGTGTAGTTGATCGCGATGCCATTGATCGAGAGGCTGAGCGAATCACCTAATTGATAACTACCACTTAGCGTCAATCGCTCTTTTTGGGCACGCATGCCCGCCATAGTCAAGCCCAAATCTTCCGTAACGGTGCCAGTTTGAGTAACAGCTACAACGCGGGGGGCATCATTGACTGCCGCAACATCAATGGACACCTGTACAGCTGTTGCAGAGGCCCCAGATCCATCCCATGCTTTCACGGTGAAAGCATTCAGCGCTGAGCCATTGGCATCTGCTGCACCTTTCCACTGTAACTTCTCGCCAGCAGCGAGCAAGGTGGCGCCAGCCACAACAGCTTCCCAAGCGCCAGCCGATCCATTAGCCGTGGGGTTCCACTTTTGCAGCTCACCGGTGGATACTGCTTCAATCTGAAAACTCAGATTTGCACTATCGATATCAGTTGCATTGGCCGCACTTGCCAGATCAGCAAAAGTGATCTCCTTAAAAGAATCTTCTGTTGCCCCTGGAATTGTAGATATTGCTGTTAGGGTTGGCGCATTATTTGTGCCGGTGATCGAGAAGGCCAGCGCATTGCTCAACGTTGTGGCACTGCCATCAGTGATCCGGATGCTCCCGAAGCTGTCGCTGACGCTCTGACCAGCGAAGAGCGCCTGAGTGGCTGCTGCGCTGTTATCAAGCGTATAGGTGACGACTCCGCTGTTGAGCGAGAAGGTGGCGTTGCCGTAGCTGCCGGATTTAATGTAATCACCACTGCCACTGCTGGTCCAACCCTGACTTGTCAGATAAGCAGTGTCGTAAAGGGTGGTGCTCAAGACTTCTACGCCCACGTTCATTGCCCAATTGTCGTGAGGCAAGACAAGCCCGTCGTAGAGACGCAGGCTTGCGTAGTCGTTACTTGACGGCCAGGGTGTTGCTGACACGTAAGTGTCATTGACCCAAGTTAAGGGAGCTCCGCTGGTGACATTGCCTGAACCCCTGTTGCCTCCGTGGAGCCCCTGACCAACATACGAACCATTTAGATTGCCATTATAGGAATCCCAGATAGCACTTAAATCGTCGTAGCTACTGTTGGCCTGGCTCGGGTCGGCGATAGCCGTTCCGTCCATCAGACGGTACGTTGGGCTGGTCCCGAGCGTCGGCAGCGCTAGCTTGACGCCGTTGACAGTGGCATAGCGGTAGGTGTCGTTTGTCGATAATCCACCATTGCCATCGATGTCTTTCTTGAAGAGATTGTAGATCTCGCTGAGCTGAAAAGTTCCTCCAGCCCGATTGTAAGAATCTCCGCTTATGGTTCCGTCGCTGTTTCGATCCCAGTGGTAGTAGGTCTTGCCTTCGACTTGCACTGGAGCGATCAATTTGCCCAAGCTGCCCAGGTCTATGATGGGAGCGATCGCAGCGCTGCCATCAACATCGCCTTTACTCAGTGTGATCGAGGCGCTTGCCACGCCGGAGATACCATTGGCAGTGCCACCCGCTTCCACGAGCATGGCGGAGGGGCTGGATGCTGAGACGGTGGGTGCGTCGTTACTGCCAGTGATCGCGAAGATCAGCTCGCTGCTTAACGCTGTGGAACTGCCATCGGTGACCTGAATGCTGCCGAAGCTGTCGGTGACACTTTGGCCGGCAGTGAGTGATTGGGTGGCTGCTGCGCTGTTATCAAGCGTATAGGTGACGACTCCGCTATTGAGCGAGAACGTGGCGCTGCCGTAGATCCCTGTCTTGGTATAGGTGCTGCCGCTGTCGGATGTGCTCCAGCCGTTGCTGTTTAGGTGGGCTGTGTCGTAGTTGACGGTGCCATCAATATCCGACTTGTTTAGAGAGACTGATGTAGTCGATACACCGGCAGAGACGCCCGCTTCCACAAGTGTGGCTGAGGGGGTGCTGACTGAAATAGTGGGGGTATCATTGGTACCGGTGATTGAGAAGGAAAAAGGCTTGGTATTGCTGCCTTTCCCGTCTGTAACGGTCACATTAAAAGTGTCTGTACCTATTGATCCTGTTGCTAGCCCCTGAACGCTTGATAAACTGTTATTGAGTGCATAGGAAAGTGCCCCGCTGGCTGTATTCAGAGTGACGCTGCCATAGACTCCTTGCTTTTGATAGAGGGTTCCCCCAAGTGGTGACCAATCACTCGTTTGATATGAGACAGGGTCGCCATCGGGGTCGCTGAAGCTAACGCTTATTGTGGCGGAAGCTGTGCCGTCCTCGGCGAGGGTTCCATTTTGGGCTCCCAGTGTTAGTACTGGAGCTATGTTTGGGGCTGCAAAGCTTGTGGACGAAGCGGAATTGATGCCCCGTGTTAGATCAAAGTAATTGTCGTCTGGGTCATTGTCGAAGATTTGGAATGTTGCTGCGCCAGAGCTTAAGAGTGAGGAATACACTCCTGAGAGAATGCCTGAATTCGTAGTGCTGACCCAGCCCGTTGCTGTGTAGCTGTCTGGGAAGCCGACTGCTGAATAGGCGTCGGCTCCGGTATTGTCGTGGGTGTATGTGGCTACCGTTGCGTTACCGACTTCGTAACTATTGAGACCAAGTCTTGTGTCGTTGTAGTCGAAATTGTAGTCGGATGTATCGCCGTCATTGATGGTCCAGCGCATTGATATGCGGCTGAGTCCTCCCCCTAGGCCGGATACATTGATACCTGTTTGCTGCCCGATATTGCCTGGAGATGTGGATAAAAATCCTGCATAAAGCGTACTGGCCGCAGTTTGTGTGAAAAGGGAGGCTCCATTGAGGCCCACCAACTGAAGTACGATTCCCCCAACACTTGAAGCCGCTGCAGGGATCTCTTGCCCATCAGGGGTCGTGCGGAAAAAAGTTGCAGCAGTTGTCGATGCTTCGACTGCAACCTTTTGTCCAGCAAGCCTGAGCGTGTAATGGTCGTTGTAATTAAATGCGGCTGCGTCGATGCTGTTTGCATTTACGGCCGTCACCAAGCTGGCAAAGAAGGCTCCCTCGTCCCCTCTGCTGTCGATGCCCGGACCATTGAGGCGATCGTCAATGGCGTGTCCGATCTCCTGCAGTAGCAGCTTGAGACGCTGTTCGTCACCGGCAGTGGCGAATAGGCTGTCGTTCACCAGGATGGTGGGTGTTCCCGAGGGGTGTTTGCTGGCATACGCGCCGAGCAGGCCCTGCATGGTGGCGCTATCGGCGAGCTCAAAGCGGAGACCCGGTAAGCCGCTGCCATCGCTGAGCTGGCTCAGGATGATCTGCGCCTGTTGTTGCCAACGCGTATCTCTGGGGCCAGGGTCGCTGAATGCTCGCTGCAGCAACCCTGTGAAATCGCTTCGCTCGGATCGTTTCTGTAACCATCCCCAGGCCTGCTCCTCTGCTAGCTCCAAGCTGGCGGCAGACACCTGCTGATGATCAACTTGGCTATCAGCCGCTGCTGGCTGTGTTGGAAGAGTTGCAGGATCAATGCTGATCAAATCGAGAGCGGCTTGGATATTGCTCTTGATTTGATTCAGATCCCAGGCCTGGGCCGATAGGCTGATGGGGTTAACAGATTCAAGACGCGTTGCTTCAAATTTCAGCCCATTGCGGCTCGGCGGAGCAAGATCGAAGTCGATGCTGTTGGCCAGGGCAACAGGGACCTGCGCCGTTGACACAGGTGGCTTGACCGCCGGTATGGCCAACGGGCCATCGGCTGGCTGCTCTCCAGTCTTGCGTTCGGGCCTGAAAAACGACTGCCTTCGCGGCTGGTTCACCACGGGCTCACTGCCCACTGGTCCAGGGTTGGCTGCGATGGATTGGACCAGCAGGTCTGCAAACAAGATCGCTGCTTCCCCAGCGATCTGAGGCCGAGGCTTGTCCTCGGGTGCCACTGTGCCCGTGGCGGGACGCTTCAACTGATGATCGATCGCCTCACCGATCTGCGTCAATACCAGCTCAAGGCGTTGTCTTGTGCTTGCCTCTCCAAAGGATTCTGCATCGATCAGAATCGTGGGTGAGCCAGAACCTTGGCTCGGTCGATACACAGCCGGTGCATCGGCCTGGATTGTGCTGCGATCAGCCAATTCGAAGCGAAGCTCCGGAAGGCTCTTGTGCTCCTTGATATCCTCAACGATCGAGGCGAGATGCTCCCGCCAATCGGTATCGTCTTGTTGGTTGGCGAATGCTACCTGCAGCAGGTTCTCTAAATTTCCTTGCTGGGCACTCTGTAGCAGGGCACTCCAACTTTGTTGGATGATGTTCGTTAAGGTCCCGAGGCCGTGTTGATCAACAGCGGCTGCAGCACCAGGATGGGTAGCGCGAGTGGGCCCAGCCGCGTCAGTTGGCTTGGCCAGGCTGCCAGAGCTGTCCAAAATCCGCCGGCTGGCAAATCCCTGAATCGCGGGGATCTTCCAGGTGCCGCTTTTGAGACGCAAGTAGCTGGCCAACGTTGCTCCCTCTTGCTACGTACATGACAGGTATTCTCTATTATGCCGCATCTGATCACCTTTGTCAGGGTTTGCCATGGGCTGCGTTGCGCAATCCACATCGGCCTAGGGCGGCTGAGTCGTCGCCGGCTGCCATCAGGCCTTGGACTCTGGTGATTGCAACGCCTCAGGGTTTTCGATTGCAATGCGCAGTTGTGCCGCCAGGGCCCTTTGCCCAACGTCCATCAAACCCAATTGGTTGCGCACATTCTGAACTTGTTGCTCTGAAGCTTGTAACGCATTGAGCAATTGCTTGGCCTGTTCGCTTAGGTCACCGTAGCGATATTCGTTGTCATTGAGCTTGATGATGCTGTCATCGTTGAATCCAGTTGGTGCAGTCGCGGACTGCTGTTGAGGGCTTGGCTGTTGCTCGTCTGTCATAGTGGAAGAATGTGCTGGAGTGGTTGATCGCAAAGAATCGACTCTGCGTGCTTTGAGTTTACACAGCCTGATCGAGCACATCAACCCGTGAAAGGGTGGATGTAGCAATTGCAGCCTGGCTCTGGTTGATCAGAATCTGGGATTCATTGATGGTGTTTGCTTTAACACCCTGCAGGATGGCCAGGTCGCTGGCGCCAAGTCGCGACGACCAAGACTCGGATATCCGGATCACCGCTCCAGCTGCAGAGTCGACAATGCTGAAATCGCTTCTCTGGAGCCCGAGGACATTGAAGGCCAGTTGGTCTGCCTTGCCGAAATCGAGGATGCGGTTCGGCGAAGTGGAGCTGCTGCTGAATGATCCAAAGGCCGCATCTGCTACTACGAACAGATCAGTTCCTGAGCCACCAATCAAGCGGTTCCCCATACCACGCACAACCAGGATGTCGTCGCCGTCTCCACCAACTAGTGCATCATTGGAGCCACCGAACAGTAGATCGTTGCCGGCACCCCCAGAGAGCTGGGTGGAACCCAGGCCACGGAGCGCGATCAAGGTATCCGCTCCGGCACCGCCGATCAATCGGTCTCCATCACCAGCGATCAGGACGTCATTGCCGAGCCCTCCGAACACCTTATCTGTGCGCTGATCCGTTGCAGCTGAAATAAGTTGGATCGTGTCTCCGCCATCTGAACCCTTGAGTTGCGCGGGACTAGCTGTAACTGAGGTGGGGGCCACAAAATCCAGCTTGATCGGTGTTGAACCGCCGCCAACAACCTGGGGTGTGACCTCAACAACACTGTCCACAGAGGAGAGAATTGCTCCCTGTGCATCGAGCCATTGCAGCTGGACATTGGCTTGTGTGCTGGCTGGCGCTTCTGCGACGAGTGTAGCGACAGCCCTACGCAGATCCGCCAGACCTGTGAGGTGCGAGAACTGAGCAGGTAGGGTCAGGGTTGCCGAGGCAAGGTCCGCGGCAACAGCCCAGCTGTAGCCAGCTGGAAGCGACGTTGGTGCCGGAGCCACGATGCGAGCCTGTGCTGCAGCGGCAAGATTGAGCCGTAGCTGCCGGCCATCGCTGCCTGGATCTAGGGCGATTGATGAGGGCACGATGGAGCTCTGGGCACTCACTAATGTCTTCAGCCCTGGATCTAGATCCGTCGCGATCGCTGCAAAGCGCAGGTTCACCGCCGATTGCCGGAGAACAGCCTGCGGGTCAGCTGCCATCGCCAACACATCAGAGCGCCGATTCACAACCGTACCGGGGCTGAGCTGCAATCTGTCAAACCCCAGTTGAAAGTCGTCGATCTGAATCTGTGAAGTTGAAGCCGGCGGAGAGGCTGGCAGCACGAGCGTGTCACGCCCGGCACCCAGACGGACATTGACCGCAATGGGCTGGTTTACTTGCGCCAGTGGTCTGAGATCAACCGTATCATTTCCAGCTGCTGCATCGATCGTTAGCGATTGTGCGACTGAAATCTGATCAGCCGCATTCGTCGCCACTAGGCGGCTGATGTCTTGTTGGTAGGGAAGTGGAATGTTCTGCTGCTCTACCAGAAAAACCTTCTTGGATTCCGTAGAGATTCGTAGAGGCGTTTGGAAGGCAGATAGGTTTAGTACGCCGTTGCTGATGAAGGCTTCAGCGTCAGGGGAAATCGTGATGGGTGAGTTGGTCTGCTGCTCGTAGCCTCTAGCCCCAGCTAGCGACCATGAAAAGGCGAATGGACCAACCGCTCCCTGGGTGACATCGAAATCTAACTTGAAGGAAGAAACCTGAGATGCATTGGCCGCTGTGATGGTCAGCGCGCTTGCCCCTGTCGAGCCAGCATCGTTGTTGGTCAGGCTGATGCCGGATTGGCTAACTGTGGAGGTGGCCAGATCCAGAGAAGCGCCGTCGTAAGCCAAGACAGCGGTGAATGATGTGGGTGCACTGTCGCCCGGAAAGGGAGCATCTTGCTCGTAGGAGGCATTGAGCGTGATGCGCGTATCGAGCGTTGGTACAAACGCGAGCGATTGTGGCGTTAGTGTGAGAATCTGATCGGGTTGATCAAGGACTGAAAGCGAAAGACTGGAGCTAGTGGAGAGTTGCGCCCCGGTTGTATCTGTCGCCCGTACTGTTACGGCATAGTTCTGTTTGGTCTCATAGTCGCTGGGTTGCTTGAGCGTGAGCTGGCCAGTCTGGCTGATCGTGAAGGCGTTGGCATCACTGCCTTCCAAACTCAGCGTAACTGCATCTGTTGGGTCAACATTCACTAGCTCGAAAGCTGTTGTGAACGGTTGATTTTCACGAATGGCAAAGGTTGGCCCTGCAGAAAGCACGCGAGGTGCATCATCCACCGCCGTCGTTGTGACCTTTACCTGAATAGCCGTGCTCGAAGCCAGGGTGCCATCCCAAGCCTTCACAGTGAAAGCATTCAGCTCACCGTTGGCATCCTGCGCACCCTTCCACTGGAGCTTGTCGCCAGGGGCAATGAGTGTGATGCCAGCTTGTGCCGATTCCCATTCGGATGATCCGGTATTCCATTTTTGAAGCGTGCCCGTGGAGAGTGCTTCAATGCGGAAGCTCAGATTGCTGCTGTCAACATCTGCCTCGTTGGCTGCTGCGGCGAGATCTGCATAGGTGATCTCTCTGGAGATGTCTTCTGTTGCACCGGTTAGGGTGCTGACGGCCGTCAGTGTTGGTGCGTCATTGACCGCATTGACGTTGACTTTCACCTGAACGGCAGAGCTTGAAGCTAGGGTGCCATCCCAAGCCTTCACTGTGAAAGCATTCAGCTCACCGTTGGCATCCTGCGCACCCTTCCACTGGAGCTTGTCGCCAGGGGCAATGAGTGTGATGCCAGCTTGTGCTGATTCCCATCCGGATGATCCGGCATTCCATTTTTGAAGAGTGCCCGTGGAGAGTGCTTCAATGCGGAAGCTCAGATTGCTGCTGTCAACATCTGCCTCGTTGGCTGCTGCGGCGAGATCTGCATAGGTGATCTCTCTGGAGATGTCTTCTGTTGCATCGATTAGGGTGCTGACGGCCGCAAGAGTTGGTGCATCGTTCACCGCTGCCGTGTTGATCGCCACCTGAATGGGTGGTGAAGAGGCAAGCGCCGCATCAATGGCCGTGACAGTGAACGCGTTGAGTGGGCCATTGGCGTTGGCAGCCGGCAGCCATTGAAGGGTATCTCCGGGTGAAAGCAGTGTTCCGTTGGCACCAACCTGCACATCGAACCAGCCTGAGTCGGTTGATTTCTTCAGGGAACTCGTACCGCTGGAGATGGCCTCTACACGGAAGCTGAGGATGTCTCCATCAATATCTGCCTCATTGGCTGCTTGGGCCAGTTCGTTATAGGTGATGAGTTTGACCGTATCTTCGACTCCGCCGGTCAAGGGCTGGATGCTCGAAAGAGTGGGTCCATCATTAACCGGTGCGATCGTGAGCTTGAGGTCGGTATAGGAGGTCTGCTTGGCGGCCGCGTTGTTCTCGGTGGCTGTTAGATTAAATAGCTTGACACCATTGAAGTTCTGCTCGGTTTGACCAATCAGTCGCGAGAGACCATTGGACGTTTCTAGCGTTACTCCGGCGGGTAGCCCATTGGCTTGCCAAGACAATGGGATGTTGCCTGATGTGGTGGCTGGCAGGCTAATGCTAAGCTGAGCATCTTCGCGGCCAGTAAATTGTGGCAAGCTAATGTAGCTGCCAAAGTCGAGTTGATAGGCGATCTCCTGAGGTGATTGATTCTCGATCTTGACCGTGTAGGTGCCTGGAGCTAGTGCCTGAGTCTTGGTTGTGCCAGCGGTTAAAAGGTTTTGGCCCGCTGTGTCAGACGAGATTTGGCCAGCGGCAACAACATTTGAATTGCTTGCAACAGAACCGGATTGGTAGATGGTGTAATTCGCCGATCCGGTTCCTGCGAGCCCTGCGAGAATCAGTGAATCAAAACTGGTTCCCGAGGGCACCACCAGTGAAAAATAATCCAACTTGTCGCCGTCGGCGCCAATGCTGTTGGAGGCTGTGGCACCCGATGTGGTCGCCGTTGCAAACGATGGAAAGCGAGAATCGTCGGAATACTCTAGGACGCCTGCGTAGCCTGTGGCGGTGTTGGTTATTTCAAGCGCCAGGGGCCCGGATGGATAAGGTAGTGAGAATTCCAGGATTGGGCCTGGTAGGGTTGCTAGATTGGGGAAATCGCCGGTGAACGATGCGCCAACTGCAGTAAGCGTGACTGTTCCCGTGCTATTGGCCGCCGCGCTAGGTAGTCCGGCTTGATAGAGAGACTTGTAATTATTGGAATTAACGAGGGAGATATCGACTCCGCTAGTCAGGGGTGATACTTTATATGAAATTCCTGTTAAAGCGTTGACATCTGGTAGCGGTGTCCCGCCATACACAACCTGAAAAGTTGCCGATGTCCCCGTAACTGATACGGGCACCAGCTCAAGAACTTGCTTCTTATAGCTGGAAGCCAGGTACTGGGCGGGGGTGGGCACGGGTACAAGCTCACTTCTAGATTAATTTTACCTCGGCTTCGTCGGGTCTGGACTGCTCAAGCCTGTGTTTCAGCACGGCGATTCAGCAATCGCATGACCCTCGCCCCACTCAAGACAGGCCGCCAGGTGGCGGCAGCAAGGCAGAGACCTGTGCGCGCACCTGATCGGCCAGTGCTAGGCGGCCGTTGCCATCCAGGCTTGTGAGGGTCTGGCCCTGGGGAATCAGGCTGGAGCTGTCGCTGATCGCCTTGTTGATCAGGGAATCTCCACCGAAAGCGCCAAAGAGGTGGCGGATCACCATCAGGCCGTCGCCCAAGGCCGTGGTGCTGCCGTCTCGGTCGACATCGAGCAGGCCTTGCTGGATGCCCTGCTGGATGTAGGCATGGATTTCGGTGCTATCGCGCGTCGCTTCGTGTGAGATCGCCTTGGCAGTGAGGGCCTCACCGGGGAAGGCTCCAAACAGTTTGCGGATCACCATCAGGCCGTCGCCCAGGGCCGTGACCCGACCATCGCCATCCACATCCAGGGTCCAGCTCAGTGGTGGGGTGACGCTCACGGCCTGGGTCAGCGACCAGGTGCCAGCTTCGGGAGCGGCCAGGGCATTGCCGCTCCCATCGCTGAACTGGCCAAGCCCCGAAAGGCCCAGCACCTGCAACCGGCTAACAGCGGGCGGTTGACTGCCGGTGAGCAGGTCAAAGCGTTGCTCTGTTGCCCTTTGTCCTCCTACCGCTGGTGGTACCCAGGTTGCCGAAAGGCCGTTGGATAATTGCAATACAGGAACATTGCCAGGGGTTTGGCTCTGCCACTGCACCGGCTCATCGAAGCTCAGCGTGATGCTGATGGTGCGATTCGGCCCGTAACTTCCGGCTGTGGAGTTCACCTGCAGCAAGGCTGGAGCCTGGTCATCAGGGAGGCTCAGGCTTAGACCTCGCGCCTGAAATGCCTGGTTGCGTTCGGCCGCAGAGCCCGTGAGGTTGGTCACGGCGTTGGCGTTCACTGTGATGGTGGTGACGCCAGCGAGCTCGAGCAGATCGGCAGCCGCGGCTGTGCCCGGGTCCACGGTCAGGCTCTCGTTGCCGAGACCGCTGATGCGACCTGCCTTTGCCGCTGCGTAGAGCCCTTTCAGCTCGACGGCGCTGCCGTTGATGGCGTTGAGCGCTGACGCATCAATCACTTCACTGGTGAGACCATCCAGCAACCGCACCAGGTCTGACGCCTTCGCTGAGGTGCCGATCATGCTGAGCCGCTCTACGCCCTGCAGTTGCAGGAGTTGCAGAAGCTGCCCGGCGGCATCCAATCGCCCCAGCTCCCGCCAGGCATCGCCCGCCACCGTGCCGCTGCGCTGCAGGCGCCAGTCGCCGCTGGGAATGGCCACGGTGTCGACACCGCTGCCGCCGCGCAGCCAGCTGATCAGGGCATTGGATTCGAGCCGATCGTTGCCGGCACCGCCATCCAGAAAGGCATAGGCGGCATCTGGGGAGCGAAGCTGGTCGTCACCGCTTTCGCCGAACAGCAGCGACGCCTGCTGGTTGCTGGCGGCCAGGCTGTCGTTGCCGCCGCCCCCCATTGCCAGCAGCGGGTAGCTGGAGGGGAAGCCTGAAACCGTTGAAACGGTGAGCGCATCGGCGTTGGCACTGCCATCGCCCGGGCCGAATTTCTGGGCCAGCCCCAGCAGATCCAGGTTGAATGACTGCAGCAGCGATGCATTGGTGGCGCTATACGTAGCGTTGGCCGCAAAGAATTGGGGCCACACCACATCGCGCAGGAACAGTTCGGGGATGCTGAGGTCTGCCCTCAGATCCACGTCGAATACCAGGGTGGAACTGGCGGGGATCGAGCCGGTGGCCCGATCGCCATAGGCCAGCGAGGGGGGGATCACCAGGCGCACCTGTGATCCGAGGGGCAGGCCCTGCAGGCCCTGGTCCCAGCCGGTGATCACCCGCCCTGCACCCAGGGTGAGATCGAAGGGGCGGCGACCCGAATTCAGGGAGCTGTCGAAGGGAGTGCCGTTGGTGAGGGTGCCGCTGTAATCCACCAACAGCCGCTGGCCCGCCGTGGTGAGGGGCCCATCCCCGAGCACGGTGATCTGCCGCTCCAACAGAGCCGGCGGCTGTGCGCCGCTGGTGCCGTCTGGGTCGATGGCCAGCAGTTGGGGCAACTCCCCTGGGAGGCCGGTACCCGTGAACAGCACTGGAACCGCGGTGGTGTCAGACACCAGTCCCAGGGCATCCCGCGCTTCCAACAGCACAAACCCCTGCCCCAGCTGCGAGGCCGTGAGTTGGGGAAGATCGAGGGCCAGCGTCCAGTGGCCTGTGCTGGCATCAGCCGTGGCCGTGGTGGCTGCAGAGCTCAGGGAGGTGCGTACCTGCACGCTGCTGCCCGGTTCGCTGGCTCCCTGAAGCAGCAGTTGAGCTGTTGCTCCAGGTGCGCGACGGATCAGAGCCAACGGAACCCCCAGGGTGGGATCCACGGCGCCACCGTCCCAATCAAGCGATGGGGGTGGTGGTGGGATGAAGGTGTTGGCTACGGCCACCCTCGACGGCAGTTCGAGCAGTTCGACCCAGGCCTTGGGTGTATCCGGATCGGCTGCGGTGGCCTGGCTGCCCACCACCACCAAGGTGTCTGTGGTGCCGGTACTGCCAGACACTTTGGGCATCCAATCCATGGCCAGGGCCAGGTCTTCCCCCGAGCTCCCGAACTGGTAAGTCCAGAGGCGATCGCCCTGGGGCGAATAGGCGGTTAGAAAACTGTCAACATCGCTGCCATCTCCTTTGGGCGCCTGACCGTAGAGGCCCCGTGGCGATCCAGACGTGCCAGGTGCAGCAGACGTGAGACCGAGCACCAGGATCGTGCCATCGGGACCCACGCTGAGGTCGGTGATCTGTTGGTTGCCGGCGTCGCCCAGTAGCCGGCGCCACAACAGCGCTCCATCAGGGCTGTAGCTGGCCAAGCCAATATCCGGGCCACCGCCAGCGGGGTTCAGCCCGAGCGAGCCCTGCAAGGTGGCCGCCACCACAATCGCGCCGTCAGCGCTGACGGCCAGACGCGGCTGCTGCTCGGTGGAACTGTTACCGAACAGGCGCTCCCAGAGGAGCTTGCCATCGCGGTCCAAGGCCGATACAAAAACATCGGTGCCCCCATTGGGAACAAGTCCGGTGGTGGTGGGCGCCATAGCCAGTCCCACCTCCACCACCGCCGGTCGCGACGTGCCAGAAGCGGAGGTGAGTAGCACCCCATCCGCCGCCTTGGCCTGGATGTCGGTGGGGCCGGTCAGGTAGGTGCGCACACCCTCCTCGGCAGGCCCGGACGGTAGGAGGGAATAACGGGTGCTGAGCGCCCCGCCGCCTGCCTGGCTGGTGCCCACCGTGATCAGGCTGGTGCCAGCGGCGCCACTGGAGAGCAGCAAGCGCTGGATCTGCTCGGCCGGAAGCAGGGTGCTCCAAACCACACTGGGCGCGGAGGTCAAATCTCCCAGTCCCAACAGCAGGGTCTGGGATGCCGCGCCTTGCGCTTCCGCCAGCAGGGCGAGGATCGCTGTATTGGTGGCTGGATCAACCGTGAGGGCGGATCCCAGCAGGCTGATGGGGGCTGTCAGTGCGCCTGAGGGGGCGCCCATGGCAGCCGCAAGCCCAGAAAACGATGACTGGTCGATCAGCCAGGGGGAGCCCAGCGCTGCCGTGGACCAATCTGGAATGGGTAGCAGCAGAGCCGAGGTGGCGAGTGCGCTGGCACCATCGGCGCTTCCCAGGGCGTAGCCGCCCTGAACGCTGCTGAGCTGGGACTGAAGCAGGGGTGCGACACCCGCCCAGAGAAACGTTTTCTGGCGAAGAACAGGGCTTAGGGATGGGTCGGTGCTGCTTACAGCCATGGCATCAACAGCATCAGTCCTAAGAATCTCCTGAAGGCAAATTTACGGATGGCTGCATCACCCCGCCCCAGATCTGGGGCGGGGTGAGTCACTGGTCGCATCACACGCTGGCGACGCTCTGCTGCAGCAGGGCCACATCGGAGAAGCGGCTGGCCAGCGGAGCCACCTGGCTCGCGCTGGGGCTGATCACATCGCGGCTGAGGTTGAGATCGCCAGGGTTCACGCCCACGAGGGTGGCGACGTGGTCGCTGCCGAGCTGCACCTTGGTGCCACCGGCCATCGATGAGAACACCGGAAGCTGGACCACGGCCTGCTGTGCAACCGCCTGGGCTGCAAAGACCAGGGTGTCAGTGCCCGGCTGGAAGTCGGTGACCACGTTGGCGGCGCTGCCACCGCGCCAGGCGCTATCGAAGAGAACGAACCGGTCACTACCGGCGCCGCCCTGCAGAACGTTGCCGCCGCCGAGGGCAATCAGCAGATCATTGCCGCTACCACCCACGAGCACATTGGCCCGTCCACCCACCAGGGTGTCGTTGCCGGCATTGGCGCTGAGGCTGGCGGGAGCGCTGGCGGAGCCGATCAGCAGATCGTCGCCGCTGCCGCCAACGAGGCGCCCACCCTGGGGAGCCGACAACACATCGGCGCCATCAAAGCCGTAGGCACTGTGCTGACCTTCAACGGCGCGGCTGAGCCGCACCACGTCTTCCCCGGCACCGCCATGGATCTGGAGGGGATTGATCTGCACCCCCTGCAGCGCCAGGTCGCCGCCGGCCGCATCGAGGCGCACCACGGAGGGGCGCAGGGTTGCGGCGGTGGTGGGAGCGACCAGCACGAACGGCCGCTCGCTGGTGGTGGCCACCAGACCGGCGGTGTCAGTGGCGCGTACCTCCACGCTGCCGTTGCTGCTGCCCTGGAAGCGGATCGCTGCCAAGGCCGCCTGCACGCTGGCGGGATTGAGGGCAGCGCCAGTGGTGGCGCCTGTGAACAGGATGCGGCTGCCGCCCTCGAGGCTCTGGGCCTGCAGCCCGGCTGGCACCTGGGCCAAGTCGAGCTGAAGCGTGCTGCCGCCTGTCACCTTGATCTCCACCTGACGGATGGGGGCATCGGTCTGGGCGAGGCGCAGGCCGGCGCCGAGCAGGCTGGTCTGGCCGCTGATCGCCTGCAGACGGCTGGCGCTGGTGCGCAGATCCGGCGTGAGCCGGACGTTGACCCCAGCCAGCAGCGGATTGCCACGCAGATCGCCGATCTCGGTGTTGCGATCGAGTACCACCTGGCCGCTGCCGGTGTTCACCAGCAGTTGATCGAGGCCAAGCTGGAAATCGCGAATGAAGTCAGGCCGGCTGCCCACCTGGGCTGGTTCAGCCTCGTTGACTTCGAACACATCGGCTCCGATGCCACCGCTGATGGTGTTGGCGCGGTTACCTAGGTTGGTGATGGTGTCGGGGGAGCTGCTCAGTTCGAGTAGGCCGTTGACCCCAGCCTCGATACTCAGGCTGCCGCTGGGCCTCAGCACGAGCACGCGCTCGCTGGTGCTGAGATTGAGATCCAGGCCGGCGGGCAGCTGCTCGAGAATCGACCCGTTGGAGCGGGCATCAAAGATGGCCAGGCTGCTGCCTAGGTCGAAACCAGCCGCATCGAGCTTGATGCGGCGGCCAGGGTTATATAGAGAGACGCTGGACTGATTTGAGCTGAGCTTGATCGGCTCGCCATCGATCACCACATCGCTGCGCACCGCCAGGTTCTGCAGGCGCAGATCCAGGGAGGCCGGTGTATCGGCTTTGTTGAAAGCAGTGGCCGGCGTGGCGTGGTTGGCCTTCAGATACTCGGCCAGCGCATCCTGCTCCGTGCCATCACCCGCGAAACGGGCACCGCCGGTGAGTGCAGCTGTGGGGTTGTAGAGATCAACGCGGTTGACGGAGGTGTCGGAAGGGAACGGATAACCATCCCCACCGCCAGCCAGGAAATTGAGGGTGACAATCCGGAAGCTGCGGGCTGGATCACCCAGCAGAGCACCATCCCGCACCAGCAGATCAAGGTCGTTGCCTTGGTTGTCCTGCAGGGCGAGGTTGAGGATGCGGCTACCGGCGGGTTTGGAGAGGTCGTAGCTGAACTGAACTCCGCTGACCTGGGGGAAACGACCCTGGCCAGCACCAAGGGCGAGGCCGTGCTCCAGCAGCTCCTTCAACTTGCTGGCTGTCACGGTGACCAGGGACAGCGTGTTGTTGAAGCGCAGCGAGTTCTCGATGTCGAGGGTGGAAACGCCGCCTTCGGGCTTGCCAGCGGAGGCGTTGGCCTCCGTGGGATCCTTGGCGCCGCTCACTACATCGATCGAGCCAATCTGGGAACGAATGCCGCCGCCGTTCTTGAGCGACAACACGACAGTGGGGTCGATGCTGCGGGCGTAGGCCAGGTTGGCGTCGGCCGTCAGGTTGCCGAGGTTCGTCTCCTGGCCGCGCACCAGGTTGCGCTCGCCCTCGAGGTACACCGAGCTGTAGCCCCAGATCTGGCCATCTTTGACATTGATCACCGATTGCACTGCGTCGGTGAGGTCCTGAACGTTCTCGGCTTTGGTGCCTTCGGCGAAGGCAGTCGTGGGGAGTTGGGGCTCGGTGACATTCCAGGCCTTAGCCACATTGGTGGCGGTGGCCGCATAGGCACCACTCACCAGGGGATCAATGCTGGTGGGGATGATGCGCCCCTGAGCATCGAAATCCACCACCAAACGGCCCAGGTAGGTGTATTCGTTGTCGGTGTTGACAATCAGGGTCGTGACGCCATCTGCGCCGGTGGTGACGATCGGATAGGGGTCGGCGAAGTTGGCGCCATGGCCCGGGAAGGCCACGGCCTGATCGTTGCTGTCGCCCAGGCGGGTGTTGGAGCCTGCCGAAAGAATGATGTCCACCCCGCGCAGCATTGGTGCTAGGGCCTTCTCATTGCTGATCTGCTGCAGGTGAGCCATCAGGATCACCTTGTTCACGCCCTGGGACGTGAGGTCGTCGATCACTGGCTGCAGCTGACTGGCCAGCAGGAGCATGTCGTCGCGCTCGCTACCGTCGCCAGCGAAGCCCTTCACCTCCACCCCACCGGTAGAGCTGATCTGCTCAATAATCTGGGTGGTGGCGCCCACCAGACCGATCTTCTCGCCGTTTTTGGTGATCACAGCCGAGGGCACGATCTTGCCCTTCTGGGAAGAGGCCTCCTCCAGGCCAGCCACGGCGGTGGTGTTTGTGAAGCGCGAGCTCAGATCGGCGTCGGCGCTGAAATCGAGGTTGGCCGACAGGTAGGGGAACTGGGCTCCCACCCAGCCGGTCACCGATCCGGGGGTGAAGGAGTCGCGGAACACCCGCGAACCCAGATCGAATTCGTGGTTGCCGATCGTGGAGGCCTCCACACCGATCAGGTTGTGGATGGCGATGTCCACGGCGCCAATCGGATGGTTGGTGCTGGCGGCGTAGCTGATGGTGGAGCCGGTTACGGCATTGAGCTCATCGCGCACACTGAAGTCCGTGCCGCCATTCAGGAAGGGGCTGGGGATGAAGTTGTCGCCCCCGGCCAGGATCAGGGTGTTGGCATAGGTGTTGTCAAAACCATCGACGAGCCCTGCGAGGTAGGGAGCCGTCTGGGACGCCAGCAGACCTGCCTCGCCATCGGAGAGGTGCAGAAGCTGCAGGCGATAAGGGATCGGGAAATCCACCACGGAAACCACATCGTTGTTCTCGCTGGAGGCGATCACGCTGCGGGCGGCATTAGTGGCTGTGGTGAGGAAGGTGATCCCCTCCACCCTCTGGGCACCAGGGAAGATCACCGGATCCACGGCCACCGCGGCGTAGGGATTGGACACGTCGAACACAGCCGCCAGGCTGGTGGTGGTGCGCTCTAGGGCTACGAAGGCGTAGGTGCTGCCATTGATGGTGAACACCTCCACCATTTCGGGTTCAACACCCTTGGCATCTTCACGATCGTTGAGCGGATAGAGGCCACGGGCATTGGCGAGTTCCTCGAGGGCCACACCGGAATCCCAGGCAACGTTTCCTTTGGAATCGAAGATTCTGAGCGAACGGGAGCCCGTCACATAGACCTGGTCGATGATGCCGTCGCCATCGAGATCACCGGTATTGGTGAGGATGTTCAGCCTTTGGGCATTGGCAGCAACCAGGCCGGCTTTCTGTTCAGTGGTGGCGCTAACTGCCTTCGTGAGAAGGGCGGAAACGCGGTCGGTTTCGTCGGGGTTGAGAAAATCATTCCTGTCGTCGCCTTCTCCTGCAGCGAGAATGAAGTTTTCACCCTTGTAGGTGAAGGTCGCCAGGCCATCGGGCATCACCAGACCGTAAACATCATGGTTGGTGGCAGGGGTATACCCTCCATTCGCATTGTCCTCGGTGTCGAGGGCCGGGTTGCTGAAGTTCACCACCGTGAAGGCGTTGCCGTTGGCGCCCTCGGTGCCGAAGTCGTTGTCGTAGTTGATAACGATTGAGCCGTCGTCGCGCAGGGTGAGGCCTTCGGGTTTGTCGTAGGCGAGGCTGCCGCCCACAGAAGGCAGGTTGAACAGCTCAACTTTGTTGGCCAGTTTGATACCGGCGGCTGCCAGGCGATCGGCACTGGAGGCGCTGAAGGCACCATTCACCAGGGTGAGGCTGTTGTCGAGCAGCTCGGGGCTGGTTACCCCGATGGCGTCAGCCCATGTGGCTGTTCCAGCGGGTGAGGCCTTCGCAGTAGCCATGACGCTCAGCTCACCCATCTCCACCTGGCTGGTGGGAGTGGCGACAGCTTTGTGGATCTGGTCGGCGATCAGGAAGTAGCTGTATTTGGTGGTGTCGTAACCGCTGACGCCAGTGAGGTAGCTGCTGATATCAACGATGCCGGAGGACTCTTCATCCTGGGTAATCGCTCCCGCGCCGGTGAACAGGGCAGGGTTGTGCTGGGCCAGCTCCACCAGGGTGTCGGTGGAGGGGTTGTAACGCCAGATCTTGGCGCTGTGGGCGATATTGCCGGGGTCTTCCTGTAGCAGGATCGAGCCGTCATCGGCCACGGTCATGTTGTCGAGCATCACCTGCCCTTCGCTGCCGTTGAGCAGCATCTTCACGGTGCCACCGGCCTCGGGATTGGCGGGGTTGGTGAATTCCAGGGCCCAGAGGCGGCTGGCGCTTGTGCTGGTGGCGGTGGTGACGAAGTAGAAGCTCTTGCCGTCCTTACTCCAGGCGCCATCTTCCGGCCGCAGCCAGTTGGTCACACCAGCCGCGATGCTTTCACTGTTCAGCGTAGCGCCGGTCTTGGCTTTGACATCGCCAAGGTTGACCAGTTCAAAGGTGCCAACACCGTTGCTAAGACCGAGGCCAGTCTCATTGGGAGTGGCGATGTTGCCCACCTCGGTGTTGGTGGTGCCGGCAGAATTAACGCGAATGCCATAGGTGGTGCCGCCCGCTAGGCCGGCCTGCTGAACAGCGTTGCCGGTGGTGGATTTGTTGCCGACGTAGACGTAAACCTGGCCGTTGGTGCTGGTGTCATCGAGGCTGACGACGACGGTTTTGTTCTGGGCCAGGGGATTGGCCACCACGTTCTCGAACGAGAGGTTGCCCAGGCTTGGCAGCTCATACACCTTGCCGGCATCGCTGCCATCGAGCACGTGGGCAAAGGCGCGGCCCTCAGCTCCGGCCTCCTCGCCGGCGAGGAAGATACGGCCGCCATAGCCGGTTGTGCCATTGCGGAAGGCCGTGGCAGCGGCCAGGTCTGCCGAGCAGAAGCGGTTGAACGCTGTGGTGGCGCCACTGGTCCAGGCGGTGCCGTCGGGAGTGGCCAGGAACAGATTGTCGGCAGAGGAGAGGAAGTCCTTGCCACTCACCACGCTCAGCGTCGCCTTGTCGATGGTGAGGTCCGACACATAGGCGCCCTTAGAGCCATGGGCACGCGCATCGCCGGCGGTGTCGCGAAGCTCATGGGCCACTAGAACCCGCAGGGTGCCATCGCCGTTGTCGGTAACGCCAATGCCATCGGGGATGCCATTGAAGCGGTAGCCGTTGTTGCCTTGCTCACCCGCATCAATCACCTCGCGGAACACCGCACGGCCTTCCGTTCCCACCAGGAACGTCTGGGCGGGCAGCGCGGCCTCGCTCACCTGTGTGCCCAGGGTGAGGGGCAGGGTGTTGGTGGCACCGCGCAGATCCACCTCGTACACGCTCTTGAAACCATTGAGCGCGCGGGTGCTGTCGCGCTCCATCACCAGGAACACGTTGCGGGCCGCGTCGTAGGCGACATCGCCGATCTTGTCCTGGCCGGCGCGGCCGCTCAGCTGGTAGAGGTGCTCCTTGACGGGGGTACCGGTGGCGGGATCGATCGCCAGAATCCGGGTGATCTGCGAGAGACTGCGTTCTGCAACGACGCCATCGCCGTTGCTGTCCACATCCATGGGGCTCTGCACAAAGGCATAGAGCAGGCCATCCTTGGAGTTGAAGGCCATGCCTTCAATGCCACGGTTGCTCCAGCGGTTGCCATAGATCGCTGGCAGGCTGTCGATCGTTTCAGCGCCGATCATGTTGCCGTGCTGCGCTTGCAGCTGGGCTTTCTGGCCCGCAGGGATGTAGCGCTGAATCAGGTTGCCAGTGTTGAAATCAAAAATCGAAATCTGGCCGCGGTATTCGTCGCCTACGGCAAACACCTTGCGGGATGCGCCGCCGATGGTCGTTGTGAATACCGAGATGGTCTCTGAATCAATGCCGAAGGGGTCGTAGGCAAGGTTCTGGTTCGCCGTATCGATGGGGATATCGTCTTTTCCTTGCAGCTGCGGCAGGCCGGTCAGGGGTGTGCCGTCGACACGCTTCAGGCCGATTTTGCCCAGCTCGGTTACGGCGCCAGTGGCGCGGTCCATGCCCAGCTTGTAGATGGTTGGCTGGAAGTCGGGATCGAGAAACTGTCGCTTGCCGGCAACCAGCGCCCCATTGGGGCCGCGGTCGGTGACGGAAAAGTAGACGTCGAGCGTTGCACTGCCAACGGTTTCGGTGCCGGCAAAGAACAGACCCGAGAGGCCGCCAGCCTGAACGCCAGAGGGGAGATTCTGGTTGCCAGCTGCGTAGGAAAGGGTATAGGAGTAGTTCTTCGCACTGGCAGTGCCGCGATCCCAGTCCTGGATGCCAGCGGAAAAGATCGAGGTGATCTTCGGGGTGGTTGTGCTGATGTCCAGCACGGCGATGCCGTTGTTTTCCTGCAGCGACACGTAGGCCGTGTTGCCATCGGCGGTGATCGCGATCGCCTCGGGCTCGATGTCCTGGGCCAGGGTGGTGGTCACCCCGGCTTTCCCCGTGATGCGGATGCCGCGGTTGCTCAGCTCTGCCTTGCGGTTGTTCCAGGCACTGAAATCAACGGTCTGCACTTGGGCCTGGCCAGGCACCACGGGCATGGTGGCCAAATAGCCGCTGGTGTCGATCAGGGAGATCGAACCCACCGGATCAATGGTGTAAGCGGTGTTCGGCTCGCCTTCGTTGGTGAGCAGCAGCTTCTTGCCATCGCTGCTGAACTTCACCATGTCGGGCAAAGCGCCGACGGTGACGGTGCTGATGTGAACCGGCAGCGCGGGATTGGTCAGGTCATAGAACTGAACAAAGCCGTTGTCGGTCTTGACGCTGTTCTGCACAGCCACGGCCAGGAGCTTGCCGTACACCGCGGCGCTCTGCAGGGTCTGGCTGTTGTCGGCCGGAGTGGCCTTGGCCACGGCCACCGGGGCGGCAGGATTACGCAGGTCGCTCACAACGATGGCGCCGGAGCCGCCACCCACCGTGTAGAGATAGCCGCTGGCGGGGTTATAAGCGGAGATCTCGGCGTTGGCGTTGAGTGCCGATACGTTGATAGCCCCATTGATCGCTGTGACAGCGGGGGTCAACGAATTGAAGGTGAGGGCCACAGAGATCAGGCACGTATTCCCATCCTTCTGCTTGCCCTGGGATGCAGGGTTAACGAAACCGGCTGCCTCTGTTTAAGGGATCACTAAATGCAGCAAGGCTTACAGGGCAGCGTTGTGCCCAATACATGCGGCCGTGCTGCGCGGGCGACTTTAGATCGAGAGGGCCTGGATTCGATCCAGAACTTGTTGCCCCACCCAGAGCCGCTCGTCGGTGCTGAGCTGGTCGTAGCGGTGGCCCTCCAGCAAGGGCGACTGCGGTGAGAGGGCTTTGCTCAGTAGGGCATCGCCCTGCATGCCGAACATCGCCCGTATCAGCATGAGGCCATCGCCCAAGGCGGTTGTTCGGCCGTCACCGTCGAAATCCAGCCATTTCTCCTGCCGCCCCCGTTCGATCCAGTTGGCCACGGATGCTGAGGTGGAACGGCTCCCCATCGGTGATATCGCTTTATGCGTGAGGGCGGGGCCCTCCAATCCCATCAGATGGCGCATCACCATCAGCCCATCGGAGAGGGGCCTCACGGTGCCATCGCCATCCACATCCAGCGACCATCCCTTGGTTAGCAGAAGCCGGGGGGACGTGGCCTCAAACCCATAGCCAATTGCCGTATCCACCGGCGAGATGCTCAGGCCCGTTAGGGCATCCTCAGAAGAGAACCCTTCCGCCACCGCAAAGCGCAGGTTGCCGATGGGGAGGGGCAGCGTTGCCCCCAATTGGCCGGGCCAGGTGGCCCCGTAAGAGGCGAAGGAGATCTGCACGGAATCATGTTGGCCGCCGGTGATGGGATCCACGGCTTGATCCACAGCCGTCCAGACATCGGCGGCCAGGGTGGCTTTTGTGGAGGGTGTGAAGCCCAGAAAATGCAGACCTGTTGCGGGGTAATGCACCTGGAACGACAAGCCGGCCAGATCCTTGGCCTGATCACTGACGCTGTACGCGAGAGGCACCCTGAGCTCGCCTCCAGGAACGGCCAGCAGGGGTAGGGGAGACGATTGCAGGCGCTGGAAGGCGGTGGGCGGCGGTGGGGGATCGTTATCCGTTACCACGAGCTCGAGGGGAGAGGCGCTCCAGCCCAGCTGCGGCGCCACCGGCAGATCGGCAGACCCCTGCAGCTGCGCCGAAACGATGTGCAGGTGTCCCACCTCGGTGGGTTCAAAGGCGGCGTCATCGGCCGTGGGGAGCACGAGGTTGATGCGGCTCTGGCCTGCCGGCAGGATGAACTGCATCCCCGAGCTGCTGAGCTTGAGATCGTCGCTGCTCAGGCGATCCTCGAACTGGGGCTGCCAGGCCAGCTGCACCTGAATCGGATCCAGCAGATCCCCGTGGCGTGACATCTCCACTTCGATGGCCTGGCCTTCCCGCACCACCAGGGGAATGGGCGATGAGGTCAGGCTCAGACTGATGCTCACCGAGTCAAACAGATCACCCACGGGCCAAGTGCCATCAGCGAAGCTGAGCTGCTCAATGCCCCGCAGGTGATCGGTGCCCTCATGGCCGGTCATGGTCGTGGGGCGCAGGTCGATCACCTGGTCGCGCTCAAAGCGGAAATCCCCCCGCTGGCCTCGGTAGACGGCTGTATCCAGGCCGGGTCCGCCGTCGAGCCAGTCGTTGCCGCCGCCTCCTTCAAGCCTGTTGTCCGCGGCCGACCCCTGTAAGTGATCATCTGCCGCACCGCCCACCACCTGCTCGAAGCCTTCCAGTTGCCGCATGCCCGAGGCCTGCCCCTGGTTCAGGTCCACCCGCACGGATGTGGTGAAGGTGCTGTAGGAGACCAAATCCAGGCCGGAACCGCCATCCACGCTGCCGGCGAAGTTCACGCCTTCCACCAAGCTCACACGATCATCGCCACTGGCGAGTTGGATCTGCTCCAGTTGAACGGGGAGCGTTTCTCCATCCAGCAGGGGCGGCAAATCGGGCCGCAGCTCCAGGTTGTTGCGAAGCAGGAACGGCTCCTTGAGCACCGTGCTCAGATCGGCGTAAGCCAGGGAGGCGGCACGGGCCAGCACCGCATCGCCCACGGTGCGCCCCAGGACCTGCCCATCAAGGTTGCCATCGGCGAAATGAATCCCTCCGTAGAGGCGTGAGAGACCTGCAGAGGCAACCGCCTCACTGAGGCTCCCCCAGGCCAGGGTGGTGAGCTCCTGGGGGGTGATGCCAGCTTCAAAGCGAGAACTGCCTGGCTCAAAAGTGAGGTTCAGGTTGAGGGCATCGCTGCCGAAATAGGTGCGCAATACCTCCGCGGCGGCGGCGCTGAAGGTGGAATGTCCAGAGACGTATTCCGGGAACGGGGGCGACGAAGGCCCGCCTCGCTTCTGGTAAGTGTTCCAGTTCAGCAGTTCATCACCGTCCAGCAGATTGAGGTTTGCCAGGTCGCGAATCACGCGCACCGGGCGGGCAGAGGTGAAGGCAGCCTTGGCGTCCCAGGCGGCGATGCCCGCGTCTCCGACCCCCTGACCAACACTGAAGAACAGTTTGATCTGTTCGCTGAGCGACAGTGGTTGGCGATCAGCTAGCAGAGACGTGATCGCCATCCAGGCACCCGGTGGGAACGCTGTGCCGGCCCCACTCTCCCAGAATTCAGCGATTAGCTTCTGCTCATCCGTGAGGTTGCGCTGCAGATCCACCACCTCTTGGGCCTGTTGCACAAAGGCGGGGTTGATCAAATCCCCCACCATCCACTGCTGATTGGCGGGGTCGCGGATCTCGTAGCTGCCGGTGATTTTCAGCTCGCCATCACGGCTGGTCCAGTCCTGCAGGAGCTCCAGGCTTGCAGAAGCCAGGCTGACTTCAGCTAGATCACCTGATACCAGAAGAAACGGTTCTGGACCCGCTGGTCGCCACTTGGTGATGTCTGTGGTGGCAAAGGCCGGAAGCGTTCCCCACGCCGGGGTGAGGTACTTCTGAAGAGGTGCCGTGGGATCGTCGATCGGCACGTGTTCCGGCCACCATGCCGTGATCTCACGGGTGATGACAGGTGAAGCTGCCGGTGAACCCGAAGCCCAGGGGTCAAGAGCTGGCAGGGCTTGCAACTCCTGCTGAACCGCTGCCAGCAGCCCCGGGTTGGAGCTGGCGGCTGTGAATGCGGGCTGGCCTACCGCCAGCAGTTCCTGCTCTAGGCGGGTGCCACTGGCGGGGAACCACTGCAGCAGCAGCCGGGCTGCAAATTGATGCAGAGCCTGCTCCAGATCATCAGGCGAAAGGCTCAGGTTGGCGGGTGCATAAACGGGCTTGGCAGCCACATCGCTGCTGGCCCAGAGGTCGTAGAAGCCGCTGTTGAGCAGGGCAAAGGCCCTGGAGGCGCGGGTGGGGCCAATGGGATTGGCGGCGATCAGATCAGCCAGCAGCCCATTCCAACGCTGAGGTGGTGAGGGGGCTTCCGGCTCGACGAGCAGACGGAAGGTTGCAGGATCCACCCGCACTGGGTCTCCTGCAGGGGCCGAATTGATGGCTGGATCAATCGTCGCCATGAGCGATGTGAGGTCCCGTCTCAGCGACCCTGTTGAATCCCGTCACCCTATGTAGTCAGGCGAACAATCACCTGGGGAATCTGGGTGGCGATCAGCCGATAATCCAGAAAACGCATCAAAGCAGTGGCATCTTCATGACGGCAACGCGCAACACCCCTTCCACGGCAACGATCACCAGAACCAAGACGCTGGTCCAGCGGATCAGCCGCAGCCGCCGGCGCTGCAGGGGTGGCAGTTGCAGCTCTTTGGCTACCTGTCGCTGCAGCTGACGGAACCGCTGCTGGAGCAGTTCGGCGCGCACCAGGTTGACCACGGCAATCAGCACGGCGCCCAGGGTAAGCAGGACCCTGGGCCAGACGCTCATGCCCACCGCCTTCCAAAGCGGCATCAGCGACGTAACCACGGCCCCAAGGCCCAGGAAAGCCGAGCCAGGCGCCAGCACCACCATGGCGGCGCAGGGTGCTGCCATGGCCGCCAGCAACAGGGCCCCGATCTGGGCCAAGCGGCTAGCCCGGGGATTCAAGCTCGCGTCGCTCCGTCGCCGGGGCCCGAGGGATTCGCCGCTGCCCTGGGTGTCCAGTAGCACCAGGGGCTTGCCATCAGCGGGATCCGACCCCTGCAATTGCTCCAGCACGGCAGGCTGGAGCAGATCGGGATCCTGGGTTGCCAGATTGGCCAGAAAGGGATGATCAGCCAGGGTCTGACCTGAACGCGCCTGGTCGATCAATTGAGAGGCCTGGAACGTGACCTGACCCACGGGAATGCATTGTAAAGGCCCTTCACAGGCCACCAGTTCTGCGTAGCCCGAGGTGAGGGCCGCCTTCCACCCGCAATCCATGCCGAGGGAGCTGAGTTCAGCGGAGAACCATTCCATGCAAGCCAGCAAGTTCTGATAGGCACTGAGCTCCGGCTGCGGCTGGCGCACGGGTGCATTGAAGTAAGCGCTCAGCAGCAACGCGCGATCTTCCCCCCCGGGCAACACCAGAGCGCCGCGCTGTTCAAGCCGGGAGCGCAGCTGATCACGAAGTGCTGGCAACTCGCGCTGGCTTAAGCGCTCTAGATCCACTGAGCCGAAGCGGAGGCTGGAACTGAGCTCGATCTGCAGCAGGCAGACGGGATGGATTTCACCGATCGCCAGGTGATGGCCGCAGCGACTGCAGAGATTGGGATTCTCGGAGCTGCGTCCAATCCCCATCAGCCGAGCTGGCACGGCCAGGACTCCAGCCAGGGGTGTGGAGCAGGCGAGGCAAACGGAAGAAAGTCGAGCCGATCGCAACATGGTCCTGGAGCAGACGAAGCCCAAACCGAAGTTAAGCAGGAACCGGGCTGCTTCGGTAGGCCGGACTGGCGAGCTCACGCAGAAAATGGATCAGGGATTGATGCATCGGTTCGCGAATCAGTGGCATCAGCGTGATCGCCAGCAGATAATCTTGAAGACCAAGATCCAGGTTCAGTGGTCGGAGAGTGCAGTCAGAATTCTCTCGTTTGAGAGCCGTGTAGCGGCTCAGATCGGTGAGCCACAACAGGCCTGGATCAGCCTGGACCCGAGCCCAGGCCATCTCCTCGGTGCAGCCTTGGTCTTGCAGTGAATGCAGCGAAACTGAAGGGTAGGCCGCTCGTATCTGATCGAGGGGGAGGGCTCCATCCACAAGCCACTCCAATTCACACACTTCGGTCAATGAAGCCGACTTGATTAGGGGATGGGTTGACTTGGCCAGAAGAACCAACGGTAATGTGTAGAGCTCCGTGCAGGCAAAAGGGTCGAGCGGTACAAACAAATCCCTGCGCCGCACCGGCGGGGGCCAAGGCGTCCGCTTCGCAACCTGGGAAGCCCTCACCACTACCACATCCAGCAGGGATCGATCGAGGTAGTCAAGGGAGAGGCCAGCATCCTGCCAGCGCACAGGCAGCGGCCGGCAGGTTTTGGCTTGTTCAAGAGTCATGTCTTGGTTGGCAAGCAACACATCGGCTCCAACAATGCGCAAGAAGCCGTGCTCACGCGCTCGCATCCGTTGATTGAGCCTGCGCAGATCACGCTGAACATCTAGATTGCGCTCCACTCGATAACAGCCGTTCTGCTTGTCCTTGGTTAGGCCAAGATTCAGAAGTTTGGCGCAAGCATTTGCGCCTCGAAATACGTTGCTCTGGGCGATTCCGCAGATCTCTGCGACAGCGTAGGTGCTGCCGTAGATTTCCAGTAAATCAAGATAAAGAAGGCCCTCGGAGAAAATGTCACGCATCGACTATCGGCGCCGGCTCTTGGCGGTTGATGCCCTGGCATCTAGTGATCAGGTTGGTGAGCATCCAGGGTTGGCAATTCGCCACACAGCATTTATATCATGCGAAATTTGACTTACCCGACCGCTGTCAGGGTTCCGGCAAGCTGGATCCCCCAGCTGCATCATGCCGCCACCGAGCTAGAGCAGCCGTAAGCAACGGCTCGGGCGCCTTTTCAGACACGGCTAAACTCCGCTGTGAGCTACCGCGTGCCTGAGGAGACTGGCCATGGCCCCATCCCGCAGCGGCCCACTGACGCGCTGGCGCTCTTTTGCAGGCCGCCTCCGGACGCACCTGCAAGTCCTCAGGGATCCTGTTGTAGAGCAGAAGGGCCCTGCTCTGACCCTGGCCCACTCCTGTCTGGAAGCCCTTTCTCCCTTTTATCTCCTGCTCGACAGCAGGGGAATGGCCGTGGCCAGCGGGGCATCCTTGCGGTTGTTCCTCCAGGGCGCTGGCCCGCATGGCGCCCAGCTGTGCACGCTCTTTGTGGAGCGGGATGGAGAGGACGGCCTTCAGTTGAGCAGTGCCCCGTTGCGCGCCTTGGAGGGCCGACTGCTGCGGCTGGAAGCCACGGCAAGACCGGGCCTGGAGTTTGCTGGCCAGTTGATTCCTCTCTGGAGCGGCTCCCAGCAGGACCGCAAGGCCGACCAATCAGGCCACTGGATCCTCGACCTGCGCCCGATCCTAGAAACGCTCGAGGATCTGGAGGCCTCGGGCCTAAGCCTGCAGGACCTCTCACTACTGGATCCCATGCGCGTGAGCATGGTGACCATGCTGATGGATGCTTCGCTCAGGCAGGAGCTGCTTAATGGGTTGTGCGGCGGCCTGCAACCATAGGCTGGTGATTTTGGGGTGGTCCTCAAAGTTTCTGGAGAGAATCCCAGAATGGCAGGATTTGCTGAGTAAAAATGGCGATCACAGGTCGCTGACGAAGGATGATGTTCGCCGTGATAGACATGCCAGAAACCAGGCGCAGTGATTTGCCTCGATAGCTCAGATAATTCCTTTGCATGCCAACAGTGACAGGGAATCTGAAAAAGTTATATGTTTGGTCTGGGGGGAGTACGTCAGATCCAACCTTGGAGATGCTTCCATTGACATCGCCGAATTCGTTATAAGGGAAGGCGTCGATGCGAACCTGCACCCTTTGGCCAAGCTTGATGAATCCAATGTCCTGGTTTGTGATGAAAATACGTGCAACGAGCTGGTCATTGGGGACAATCTTCATCACCGGCTCTGGTACGTTGCCGCTGATTACGAATCCTGGCGCAGTTGGCTTTAAATCGAAAACAATGCCTGAAACTGGTGCTTTGATGCGCTGGTATTTGAGGGTGAGACTTGTTTCGCTGATCTGATTTTCTAGCTCCGCCAACTGCTTCTGGCCCTCTTCTACTTTGGAGCTGAAATCAATGCGGGTGAGTGCTTGGGTGTTCAGTAGTTTCTGCCTGGCTTCGGCCAAGGCTGATCTGATGCGCTTGAGCTCAGAGCGCTTGCTTTTTACATCGCCTTCGAGCATCAGGAACTCCTGGTATTCCTTGAGATACTGAGAGCGGGCCATCGCTCCATCCCGTTGTAATGGTTGAATATCCTTTAGGATTTGCCGACGTATCTTTAAGGAAGACTCGGCTGCAAGCAGTTGAGCCATGGTCGAATCCACCGCCCGTTCTGCCTGCCGCACCGATTGACGAGAAGCATCGATACGGCTGGCGTATTCCGCCTGTAGTGCCACCAGCTTGCCCACTTGGTTGCTGTTGAGGTTGCCCAATTGAGGACGCTCTCCTAGTTGGGCCTGGCTAAGGGTGAGATCAGCCTTGACGCGCTCGCGAACAATTTTTAAAGCTTTCAACTTAGCCTTCGCGGCTTCAGTGTCCAGAAGCAGCAGTGTCTGGTTCTTTTCAACCAGGTCACCATCACGCACAAGGATCTCGGCGATCACCCCGCCCAGCGGTGCTTTCACCTCCTTGGTGACCCCCGTGGGTTCCAGCTTGCCGGTGGCCTGCACGGTTTCGTCGATGCGGGCAAAGCAAGACCAAATGATCCCGAACCCCGCCAGTCCGACCATGCTCCACAGCAGCCAACGGCTCCAGCTGGTGCTGGGTTGCAGCGCTGTCCAATGTTGGCGGGAAGGATCGGCCGTGAGCCGATGGATTAGGTGACTCGAGCGGCGTTGAAACCCTGGAAGCCCCTTGGTTTGGAGCCACAGGACCGGTTGAAAACGCTTGGGTTTGGGTTGATTCATACCTGCTTCACTGTGGTGGCAATGCCGACTGTGGCAACACTTTCCAAAGCCTGATAGACCGCCCGCCGCGCTGGCGTTTTTCGGTGCCGAGGTAGACAGCGGCCATTCCGTTGTTGACCAGCTTCACCAAGCCGGGAGGGAAACCATGGCGGGCGCCAAAAGTGAGAAGACCACCGGCAGAGCGCAGGCCCATGGCTGTGGCCGCGTGCTGGGTGGGTAGTGAGGGTGCCGGAGGCAACTGGTGCTGTTCTATCGGATTCAGAACGCGAGCAGGGGCCTTGCTGGACGTGGTGATCTTTCGCCTTGGCGTTGCCGCCCCCTCGAGAGCCTCAAGGCGTTGCAGTATCTGCTCCAGCACGTCTTGCTGCGACGTTGGCGCTGACTCAACTGCTCGCTCTGGCTGAGCCTCCACCGGCAGCGGACGGCGGAAGAACATCATCACCAGTTGACCGATGGGGAACACCCCAACGAATTCCCAGCCTTCCTGGCCAAGGCCGTTGATGAATCCCTGCAGCTGCACAGCCGGATGCTGGGACTGATCGGAACCGGGCTGCTGCGGGGGAGAGTAATGATCGGGAAATTCCTGCTTGAGGTACGTTTCTGAAAACAGTGGCCTCTGGCTGGCTGGGGGCTCCTCCTGCTGGGGGGCCTGGGGCGGAGGGCCAGGGGGTGTGTTGGCGATGTTCAGATGAATCACGCGAGTTTCCCAGCGCTGGGGCGTGACGGTAAAAGCAGTCATTGCTTCAAACCAATGATCAACTGACGGTGCGGACATCAGGCTGCCTCGCCGGCAGCCTCCTGTTGGCGGAAGAGGGTGGAGTAACGGCCTCGCATGTCCAGTAGCTCCTGATGAGACCCATCCTCGGCCAGGGAACCCTGGTGCATCAGCAAGATGCGATCAGCGCTGCGGATGGTGTTGAGGCGATGGGTGATGAAGAGCACCGTACGTCCGCGCAGGGCCTCCATCAGATTGAGACACACCTTGCGCTCGGTATCCACATCTAGGGCGCTGGTGGCCTCATCCATAATCAGAATACGGGGATTCTGCAGCACGGTGCGGGCGATGGCAATGCGCTGGCGCTGGCCGCCGCTGAGGGTGCCGCCCCGCTCGCCCACCGGCGTGTTGTACCCCATGGGTAACTGCATGATGAAGTCGTGGGCACAGGCGATGCGTGCAGCCGCGATGATTTCATCGCTGGTCGCTTCGGGGTTGGTGAGGGCGATGTTGTCCTGCACCGTTCCCTCAAACAACAGTGATTCCTGGGGCACGATGCCGATCTGACGACGGAGTGAATAGAGCTCTACTTTCGCGATGTCGAAGCCGTCGATAAAAATCCGTCCAGATAGTGGTGGGTACAGGCGCGGCAACAGTTTTGTGAGCGTGCTCTTGCCGGAACCGGACTGCCCCACGATCCCGACAAATTGGCCTGGCTCGATCATGACCGACACATTGGCCAACTGCAGCGGGCCTTCCTTGCCGAACCGGAAACTGAGATCCTCGTAGATAATCTGGCCGTGAATCTCAGGCATGGGGATATTTGTTCGGTCAACAAGTTCTGATTCCTGTGGTGTATCTATGATGTCGGCGAGGCGCTCCATTGACAGTGCCGTTTGCTGGAAGGTTTGATACAGCTGAACCATGCGCAACAGTGGGCCTGTGACGTAGCCGGCAATGATTCGAAAGGCGATCAAGCCGCCGAGGCTGAGTTGGCCCTGCAGTACCAGCCAAGCGCCCACACACAAGACTGATAGCCCGGATAGCTGATTGAGGAAATTGGTGAGGGAGTTGGCAGAAGTAGATGTGACCGCATTGCGAAAGCCTTCGGCTACAAATCGGCCGTAGTTTTCTTTCCATTTCCAGCGTGCTTTGAGTTCAAAGTTCTGGGCCTTCACGGTCTGGATGCCGCTGAGCACTTCCACCAGATGACTCTGGGTGCGGGCGTTGAGCTCTGCTTTGGTGCGCAGCTGGGCCCGCACCACTGGTGACATGCCGATGGTGATTGCCGCCAGCAGGGGCACTACCAGCAGGGCCACGATCGTGAGAACCCAGCTGTAGAGAATCATCACGGCGATGTAGATCACCGAAAACACCGAATCGAGTACCACGGTGAGGGCTGTGCCGGTGAGAAAGGAGCGGATGTTCTCCATCTCTCCCAGTCGGGACGACAGTTCACCCACCGGTCTGCGGTCGAAATAGCCCAGCGGCAGCTTGAGCAAATGGTCGATGATCACCTCGCCGAGAGAAAGGTCGATGCGGTTGGTGGTATCAACAAAGAGATTGGTGCGGAGCGCTGTGAGCATGTTCTCGAAAATCGAGAAGGCCACGAGCAGCACGGCCAGGACCGGCAGCGTGTTCATGCCGTTTTGACCGATCACCTTATCGATGATCTGTTGGATGAGCAGGGGGTTCATCAGCTGGAACAGCTGCACAAACAGCGAGGCAACCAGTACCTCGATCAGAGCCCGTCGGTTTTTCTGAATCGCCGGGATGAACCACTTGAGGCCGAAGCGGGACTTCGGGGTGGATGGCAGGGTGCGAAGCAACAGCACCGGCAGTCCCTGGGCTTCCTCAGACTGAAGGCGCATCAGGTCGGCGACGCTGCGTGTGACCAGACCCTCTCGGGGGGCACCGATTAAGACTTCGCCTGGTCGTACCGCGTAGAGCACAGCCAGCTCATCACCGCTCAGCACCAGAGCTGGCGTCGTGACCCGTTCGATGAGATCTTCAGGTACTTCAGCCAGCTGGGTCTGCAGGCCAAAATATTCGGCCAGCGCTGCGCACAACTGCAGAGACAGCCCGCCAGTCCGTTGGATCTGTTCTTCCAGTAAACGCGCGAGAACATCGGGCTTGATCGGGAACCCCAAGACCTTCGCCAGCATGCGAAAGCAGGCCACAGCCTCCGGCACCTGCCCTGCCGCGCGGATCACTGGAAAGGCTTCACCCGTTTCGATCGCCTTGGGATCAAGGCTGGGTTCGGCTTGATCCAGTCCAGCTTTATTTTCGCGTTGAGCGGATGAATAAGGCTCGTGCGTGGCTATCGAGGCTGATCGCTCTGATCCCTGGAGGTTCTGCTCCCATGGATCCGTGATGCTTGATTGGGCCAGAACGCTGCGGCTGTTGGCGAGCGCAGGGATGGATGGGGTCGTCGATGTTCCAATCAGGGCATGGGGCAGCTTGACCAATTGGAGCGTCAACGCCGGATCGTCCCGCAAGCCATCCAGCAGGGCTTGGAGCGGTAGCCCTGGTGCTGGTTGTTGCCTGCTGCTTGCTCCAGGGAAGCTACGCAGCAGAAACCACAGGCCATCCACCTCGCCCAGATCGTTCAGTTTGCTGGCGGTACAGGTGAGCAACTGCGCAGAGCCGGCCAGCCGGCCCAGCCAGGAACGGAACGCTTTGGCCTCCTTGGGGATGCTTGTTGGAGGGAGCTGGGACAACACCGGTCCCAGCTGGGCCAATTCCAGGCGCTGCTGCAGCCAGGGGCTCAGCGAGGGCAACTCCAGGGCCATGCGCTGAAAGCGCGCCTGCGATAATCGGTAGATCCGCCCGGGTGTTGAGACGGAGAGGCGATAGCTGTTGGCTTCAGGCAGCAGTTGGGTCTGGACCAGTTCTGGCCCATTGAGAAGGCCATAGGTGATTGGCTTAGTGGGCTGCTCCGATCCGGGTTGCGGGCCCACCAGGCGCACAACTGCATCCAGCAGCCAGATGCAGCAGGGCTCGCCATCCAACCGGATTGGGAGTGCAGCGCCCAGCTCCAGCTCCAGTGGTTCAAATCCAGAGAGCCAGGTCTCGAGCTGCTCAGGGTGCACCGTGCTGAAGGGCTCAAATCGCTGCAACTGCTCAACGGTAAGGGTCACAACAGGTTCGGCCGAATCGAGCAGGAGGGCATGGACTGCAATCTACGCAGGCGGCTGCTCAAACCACGCCACACGGGAACGAGCAAAGCAGATTGCGCATGCCAGCAGATCACGGCATTGATGTGGGCGGCAACAAGGCTGTGATCTGCTGTCGCACCTGGTTCGCTAGATCCAAGCGGCCCGCAGTATCGAGTTCGTTGAGAGCTTGGCCTTGGGGCAGCAGGTTGGACGTGTCGCTGATGGCCTTGTTGATCAGCGCTTCACCACGGAACGCGTCACCAAAGAGCTGGCGAATGACCATCAGCCCATCGCTGAGGGGCTTGGTCTGACCATCGCGGTCCACGTCAAGCAGACCCTGATCGATTCCTTGCTGGATGTAGGAATGGATTGCGCTGGTGTTGCGCGTGGCCTCCGGTGAGATCGCTTTGGCGGTGAGCGCTTCGTTGGGGAAGGCAGATCCGAACAGTTTGCGGATGATCATCAAGCCATCGCCGAGCGGCGTGACCCGTCCATCTCCGTCCACATCTAGATTGAACAAAGGGGCTGTTGTTGATGGACCCACTGCGTCTGTGATTCGGAGTTCTCCCGAGTTGTTGGGCGCAAGACCGTCTATTGATGCAGCGCTGCTGAACATTGCACCGCTGAGATCGATAATACTGAACGAACCTGTTTCCGTTCCCTCCTGCTGGTTGTCATTCAAAGGTATGGTATCGATGAGAAGATCTGCCAAAGCGAACCCTTGCCCACGTGCCTGCTGATCTAAGATGGGCCATTCATAGAAGCCTTCAGAATCTGGAATCAGATTGATGCGTAAGGGTTCTACAGCATCATCTGCGGGTGATATGGCGATGGGATCAGTTGCAATCACTGAGAAGATCAAATCCGCTTCATTGAGCTCGTTTTCTTGTGGTTCAGCTGCAGTATTCAATGCAATTCGGAATCGAATCGCTTCGGCAGGTCCTTGATCCTGAAGCGATTCGACTTGTTCGGGCGTTAGAATGGCTTGGAGGCTGAAGGATAGGCGATCAACTCTGGATAAGTCCAGTAGACCGTCTGTTCGCGATTCAATCGGAGATGGAGCCGTTCTATTTTCCGGAACAATGGTCTTTGTTTGGAGCGTCCCATCGATCACTGCGCCGACGGGTTGCAAGACAATCTGGATCGGTTCAATTTGTGCGTGCGGCTGTACATCGCGAGGAAGTAGCTCGTATCTGCTGATCAGCTCACCTTGAGATGTTCCTGCTGTGTAGGGCAACACTTCTAGGATGTATTCACCAGGCTCAAGCCCAGTGAGGTCGAGGGATTCGATTTCACCCTCCATGCCGCTCACTGAAGAGCTGATTAATTCGGTAACTTTTCCGTCGCCAATACGATATAAGTAGAGATCGAGATCAAGAGCTGGATTCTCAATCGTTAGATCAAGCCAAAAGGGCTGGTCCAGTAATGTCTCGATGCTGAAGAGATAAAAGTCGCGATCGGTGGCGGTGTGAATCGATAACGCGTCAAATGGCCACGCTGTAGCCCAGTCTTCAAGGCTGCCTACCGTTGCTGGTTGCAAAAGTTGATCGTTTTGTTCAAACGCGTCTGCTAGAACCATTGTTGGATCGGCAACTTGTGGTATCAACCGCATTTCAACTCAGAAGGGCTTTTATCGACTGATGTTATTTATGTTGATGGACAACTCTGAGGCTAAAGAAAAAGAAAAAGGGCGCTTGTGCGCCCTTTGAGCTTGTTAGAGATTGAGCGAGAACTCAGGGGACTAGGACCTGAAGAGCAGAAAGGTCTGGTGTTGCCTGAGCTGTCTTAGCGTAGGTGGTAGTGGGATCAGCATCAACAGTTACGTTGAAGCGGCCGTTGGCTGTCACGGAGTTCAGAGTGCCGTCGGTGTTCTTGTTCAGGCTGACGGTGTCAGCACCGAAGGCCTGCATGAAGGCACTGGCAGACTGAGTGTTCGACTGGTTGGCGAACGAGGAGGTTGCCAGGTTACCGCCGGCGCTACCGTTGGCCGTGCCGTTGGTCTCAGGAACAGAGTTCCGCAGGCGTGTTGCCACGTCTACGTTGAATGCACTGTCGCCGCTGGCATTGAGGGTTGCAATTGAACCCACACCCTTGACTTGGACAACGGCTTCGCTTGTGCTTTCAGCAGTACCTTGGGATGCTGCAGCGTTCTGAAGTTCAGAGAAGACATTGTCTCTCTTGGTGTTCTTTGATGTTTCCCAAGTTCCTGCTGCAGTGCCTGAACCTGTTGTGGTGGTCTCAGTTAGAGCCTCACCAGATGTGGAATTGTAAGCGATGCCTGCTGCTTTGGCGGCAGCAACCTCGCCGGACGTGTTGATCTTGCCGTCAGACCCAGCGTATGAAAGGAAGGTGTTCTTGTAATCGCTGTAGGTCGTTCCGAATGCCTTGTCAGCTTCTTGTTGAGCGGTCACAGAGTTGCCCGCCGAACCGCTCGCTGTTGCGCCAATGGAGCTAGCGCTCTTATTGGTGGTGAGGAAGTTACCCTCGATAATTCCTTGGCCGCTTGCAGCGTTAGATGAGGAGGACGTTGCGGCTTCAGTTACAGAGGAATAGGCCTCTTGGAGCTGAGCCTGTTTGTATTCCTGCTTCGCGGCGTTGTAAGCAGCCTCTGTTTTGATGGCTGCGCCGCCGTTGGGATTATCCAGGCCGGTGGTTAGGGGTGTACCCGAAACGGCGGTTACACCTGCACGCGATGTAAAGTCTGACCAAGTCTGGCCAAACTCGGTTTGGGTGCGTGTATCCGCAATGCTGTTAGCTGCAGTAGCTGCAGATTCAGATGCAGCTTGAGTGTTGGCAGCGCTGGATGACGTACCGATGGTCTGCTGCAGCTGGCTTGCGTCGGACAGCTTGAACAGGGCGTTGGCGTCAACGAGGTAGTCGTTGGTGGAGCTCACCGACGCGTTCACACCGAAGTTGGTGCTGGAACCCACCGAGAAAGCGTTGCTGGTCGAGGCAGAGTTGTTGAACTGAGCAGTGCCTTCACCGGAGAAGCTCACAACGCCAGGAGTTACGGCGTTGATCAGGAACATTCTGCCTGGATCAGGGGGGGCTACCTGCGCCAATACAGGAGCAGTAGCCGTTGCAGCCATGGCTGCAACAATGAACGAGATGCGTTTCATGGCCGCTTTGTTGCGAAGCGTAACGTTAAGGGCTGGTTGGTCACCCTACATATTCAGTCTAGCCCCCCGCCCTTTGTCAAGTCAACAAACTGGCCGTTAAGGCATCAATTTTTGATGGCCTCGGTTTTGGGGCGTGCTGCGGGGATGGGCGCCTGTCTATTCAGGAATTCCTGTTCAGCCCTCATGGATTGCATCGCTTTGGCTCGCGCCACGGTGAGGGGGGGCTGACCTGGGTTCACCACGCAACGGGTCAAGGTGGGAAACTTGTTCGGATCAACAATAATTCCTTCACTATCCAGGGCCGCGCAGGCACGAATCATGGACAGATCGGATGAAATTTCACGGTCTTTCGCGATCTGATCAGCCAATCGCTTGCAATCGCGTAGCACCGATGAGCCTAGCGGTACAAGCAATCCGATATTAGCGTTGTAATTGTGCGTGTATTGATAGGATCCGTTTTCAAGGGTATCTAAGCTATTGCCCACGTTTTGGCCTGTGCCTCCACCGACATAGAAGGTTGGAGTGCGGCAGAAAATACCGGGAGCAAAGCCCATCTCGTTGCTCCACTGGTTATTGGTTTGATAATTGATGTTTGTACCGCCAGTGGTGTTGGTTGACACCGCTGCAGAGGGGTTGGCGTTGTTGGTGACGACAGCACTCTGACTATGTGCGGCTTCGTTGAGCGCTTGTAAGAGTGCAAGCGCAGTTAGGGCGATAGAAAGTTGCCGCCGAGAGGTGCGCATCTTCATGCGTTGATGGCATTGGTGCTGCGTACCCATGGTGGTAACACTATCAGAATGAGCTTACAAACGAATTGACAAATGTGGATGTCGTGATGTCTGCTTGAAAGCGAGTGCGCGTTTCAGCTGTTGCATTGGCTGATCCAGTGCCATACGTTGCTCCCGCGCTTGTGTTTCCCTGCTCATCCGTGTTCAACAGGGGGGTCACATCGGCTGTGAAACTTGACCCTGTTCCAGCATCACCTTCGCTGTTGCCGCGGAACCGTAGGTCTTGGACGGCGCCAAACCCTTGTGCAGCAAACTCGGCAGTGGATGTCGTATTCCCGCTATCGCTGAAGCCATCGCCTGTTGTGAGCTGGCGTGAATTGATCGTATCCTGCTCCCTACTGCCATCAGTGGCTTGTGTTTTGATCGTATTCGAGAGGATTTTTACATTGACCGGTGAATTTCCTGCCTCAGATCCAACCATTTGAGTGCTAGAATTATAGTTTGCGAGGTTGGATGCTCCGGGTTGTGCGTTTTGCGGATCAGTGTTGAGCACCAGTGATGCCTGGGCTGCTGCGTTGTAAGAAGGGGAGGCTTGTGCTGAGCTGCTTACCCCAAAGCTGCTGGTAATTCCAATGGCAACGGAGCTTGAACTGCCTGTCGATTGGTTGAATGATGACTGAGACTTGCCTGGTGCGAGTTGCGCGGTTTGGCTGTGTCCAGGTGAGACATGCAACAAGACGCATGCAGGGATTGTGGCAATCCAGCAGAAGCGCTTGGAGGATTTAAGTGCGTCAGCGATCAGTGTTTCTGTGTGAGCCATGATCATGTTTGCTAATTGGCGGCGAAGGATTTGACGAAACTATTGACAAATGATGATTCGGTTGAGGTGACCGTGATTGACGTGGTTGTGTTGCCTGTGCTGGAAGCGTTGGCATTGCCAATCTCTGGAATCGTGCAACCCGTTGTGGCTCCAGTGCCGTTGGGGCATATTTCAGCGTCTGTCTTCGGGATGATTTTCACCTCGTAGCGGGTTCCCTCACCAAAATTGATTCGTTGCATTCCAGACACTCCACCGGTCTGCCCTTCACCGATGCCGCTTCCCGAGCTCATCACGCCGCTTGCCCCATCTTTATTCTCCTGGATCGATGTGCTTCCAGGGCCAACAACCATATTGCCGTAGGTCTCAACTTTGAAATCAGGTGTTCTCGAGGCACTCGTTTGAACACCGTGGGTGCTGGTTACGGTGATGGTGAATGAGTTGGAGCTGCCTTTGCTTTCGTTATTCGTATTCTCAGAAAGTTGGGCATCCGCTGCGCTGGGCAGGGCTAACGCGATGATCATCAGCCTCATCCACTGACGAAACAACCATCCCGCCGGATGATGTGCTGAACGAGGCTGTTTGGGACGGGATCCTTTGGTCATGATCAACGGAAGGGCCTGAGGAAGCGGGAGCAGAACGCCATCAGTTGGCCAGCGCAATCGTAGGTTACTTCAGTTGTGGTGTAAGCACCATAATCCGCTGTTTCAAGCTCTGCTGCCAGTGGCTTTGCAGCAGGTAGGGCTGTGGTGCGGCAGCCTGGGGCAGTGGGTTGACTGGCGCAGCTTTTGGCCAGACCAGGAACTTGTACTAACTGGCCAGGTGCCAGGGCCTGTTCCGAATTCGTCCAGCCGTTGATGTCCATCAGCCAGCTCACACTGATGTCAAATCGCTGGGCTAAGGAGCGCGGTGTTTGTGTGCTTGCGCCCGTTGTATCCGGCTCTACTCTGTAATAATCAACCGTCAGGATATCTGCGGGTACGGTAATCGAAAGGCCGGTGATGTCGATGTCGGGCGATGGCAGGTTGTTGACCAGGACGAGTTGCTCCACCGTTGTTCCGTATTGATCTGCGATCATTTGCAGGGTTGGAGCGGACCCGTTGATCAGCTGGGGGACTCGAATAGTTCCAACGGTTTGGTTGTTTGTTGCGAATGAGGCAATCGAGGTGACTTTGCCTTCGTTCGGGTTGAGCCGGTTTGAGAACCCTACTACGGAGAAGTTGCTGCGTGTGTTTGTCGTGCCGACGGATCCAAGCGATAGGACGCGCATTGAGTTCTTGTTTTCCTCGGTACTTCCGCCAATCGTGCTTGAGTATTGTGCATATTGGGGCAGCGCTGCCAACGACTGGTCTCGTCTCCAGGCTTGGATCGTGCCTGAATAAGCGGTTTTGAGTTGCTTGGTGGGTGGTGGCAGCTCTGGAGAGCCTGACGACAGGATATGAACCCCAGATGTGGTGTTGGACTCGAGCAGCGCGCTGAGTTGTTCGTAGCCTTCTGTAAATTGAGTTTTGGTAACGGGTTCCGTAGGATTGACCGGGTTTGCTTTGCTGATTGTTTCAAGCAGTTTGGGGTTCTGCGCAAGGATCACACGCAGATTCTCGTCAAGGTTTCCCCTGGTTACTAAGGCATTTGTGGTGGATTGTCCTGTTGTATCTGCTGATCGCTGCAGGCGGTTGACCTGATTCCATTGGCGAGGGTCGCCAGCAATGCTCAGCTCGATCGATCCCTGAGGGCTTTCGCTGAGAGGATTCAATTCGCTTTGAACGTCTGAAGCAGCGGCTCCGGAATTGATGGTCCCACCGCTCACGCTGGCAGAGCCTCGGGCGTTCAGGCCAGCGACGCTACCGCTTCTAAAGCTCATCGCATCAACATTGCGCTTTGTAAAGCGCATGCCCCCTTCGGTGATCTGTTGTCCATTTGCGCCCTGCCAGCTGAGGCCAGCGCAGGTCACAAGCGCTCCCGCCAGGAGCGCGCTGCTCTTTGCGGCTGGCCTTCGCGCGCTCATCTCACGGCACATCACAAGTCCAGCATAGCTGCGGCGTGGATGCTGTCAATCTGACGTCTGGCCTGAGGGCCGAGCAGCTGGATTGGACGGTGGGCGCTGGATGGAGGCTCGGTCACCCGTATGGCGGTTGAGCTGTTCGCGCAGGGTGGTGGCATCAAACAACACCGGCAACAGGTGAATGCTGCGCTGTTCGCGGAAATAAAACAGCACTGGCATCGGCTGCCAGAACAGCTTCCAGCCCAGCCACTCGCTGTAGGGGAAGCGCCGCAGCACGCTGGTGCCCCGCCACACCAGCAGCTCAGTGCTGGCGAACTGCAGGCGCAGCAGCTGGCTCTGCAGTAGCAGCACCAGGCCGAACAGGCTCACCACCAGGGCCGCCCAGGGGTTGAACGCCAGGCAGGCGAGGCCCAGGGCCACCACCCCCAGGGGGACCCAGGGCCGCGGCGCCAGGATCACGCCGTCGTTGGGGTTGGGCAGCGGTTCGGCCGGTGTCATGGTCAGTCGCCAAAGAGGAGTTGGGTGAGCACCACATCCATCAGGGACACGGTCACCAGAATCATCACCACGGCGCCCGTGGTGCTGGTGCCCACCTCCTTGGGACCGCCCCGGGTGGTTAGCCCCCAGCCGCAGGCAATCACGGCGATCTGCAGGCCGAACACCACGGCTTTCACCAGCATGCCCGGTAGGTCTGAGGGCTCCATCCAGGTGCGCACGGAGTTCCAGAACACCGAGGGTGGGATGTTGTAGAGGGCTGTGCTGCTCAGCTGACCCGACCACACCGCCACCCAGAAGAACAGGAGGCACTGCACCGGGGTCATGACCAACATCGCCAGCACCCGCGGCACCACCAGGTACTGCACCGGATCGGTGCGCAGCATGGTGATGGCGTCGATCTGCTCAGTCACCTTCATGGTGCCCAGCTGGGCCGCATAGGCGGTGGCCACCTTGCCGGTCATCAGCGTGGCGGTAAGGATCGGCGCGATCTCGCGCGAGAGCCCCAGGGCCAGGATCCCGCCCACGGTGGCGCCGGCACCCTGTTTGCTCAACTCCGCGGCCACCTGGATGTTGAACACCGTGCCGGCGGCCAGCCCGGTGATCAGCACGATCAGAAAACTGCCGGGACCGGCTTCCATTAGCTCGGCCATCAGATCGGTGAAGCCCACCTGGCCGCGGGCGATGGCCGCCACGGCCTGACCACCGATCAGGGCGCTCTCGCCGAGGCGCGTGAGCCAGCGGGGCCGCAGCCATTTGGGAACGGAACGTGGCATCAGTGCACAGGGGGTTGGTGCTGGAGGTGCAGGCCCTTCTCCGGCCAATGGCGCATCACCACCAGGCCCAGCACCACCAGCACGGCGGGAATGATGCCCATGCACAGCCGGATGGCCACCAGGGCGCTGTCGGGTTGCACCATGCCGCGGCTGGCCACATAGCCGCTGAGGCTCATCAGGTTGCCGAAGAAGAACAGGGCAAAGCTGATGCAGATCTTCTGGGTGAACACCATCCAGGCGCTGTATTGCCCAGCCGGTTTCTCCGGGTCGGCATCGATGGCATCGGGCAGCAGTGCCCAGGGGATCAGGTAGGCCGTGGAGGCCCCGAGGCCCACCAGCAGGATGGCCCCCAGCAGGGCCCCCAGCCGCAGGCCGTTGGCCAGGGAGCCCAGGGGGGCGATGGCTGTGTCGAGGGGGATCAGCAGCATGGCGATGAGGCAGCCAGCAATCCACAGCCAGGTGCCCCAGTGCAGGGCCTGGATGCGGCCGCGGCGATGGGCCACGCTGGTCCACACCTGCAATCCCACCAGGGTGCTCACCTGGAAGGGCAGCAGGATCCAGTTGCTCCAGCCCTCCGGCACGTGCATCACCACGGGCAGGTAGATCAGCGCGGCGGTCTGCATGATCTGCAGGGCACACCACAGCAGCAGGTAGAGCCCCAGCACCCGCACGAAGCGACCGTTCTGGCGCACCCGTTTGAGCAACCGCCGGGTGGTGCCGCTCTGGGCCTCGGGTTTCTGGCAATGGCGCGCCATCGGGGCGATGCCCCAGCCGCACAGGAGGGTGGAGACGGTGATCAGCAGCCCTGAGAGCATCCCCACCTGCCAGTAGCTGGAGGCGTTCTGGTGGTCGCGCAACAACAAACCACCGAGAACAATCCCCACCAGCCCGGCAATGATCGAGCCGGTGAAGCGGGAGGTGTTCAACCGCGTGCGCAGCGACACGTCAGTGGTGAGCTCAGCGGCCAGGGCCGAGTAGGGCAGGTTGACGCAGGTGTAGAGGCTGTTGGCCACGATGGAGATCGCCACGAACACAGCGAACTTCACCCACTGGTTTCCGGGTGGCAGCCACCACATCAGGGCCATGGCCACACCCAGGGGCACGGCACTGCCCACGATCCAGGGCAGACGGGGCCCCCAGCGGCTCTGGGTCTTGTCGCTGAGCCAGCCCACCACCGGATCGTTGATGGCATCCCAGAGGCGGGCCAGCATCAGCACCAGCCCGGCCATCCAGGGCGGCAATCCCGCAGCGGCTGTGTAAAAGATGAACAGGTAGAAGCCAATCAGGGACGCGGCCATGCCGGTGCCGGCATCCCCCAGGCCGTAGGCCCACAGCAGGCGCTGGCGGGCGATCCCCCGCAGGCTCGCGGCATCGCTGGGCGTGGGTCGTCCAGGCGCGGCAGGCACGGAGGTGGAGGCCAAGGGCGCGGGTCCGAACGCAGGTCATAATGCTGCAGCCAGCCAGGCCGCAGGTCGGGCGAGGCGATGCTGCAGTACGCCTGTACTGACGCGGGCTTAGTTTAGTGGTAAAACCTCAGCCTTCCAAGCTGATGATGCGGGTTCGATTCCCGCAGCCCGCTTCGATTCTGTTCTCTGGGTGTTCGTAGAACCCGCGGGAATCCCCTGCCCTCAGAGCTGGGGAACGAGGGGGTGTTCAAACAGGCCGTTGAGGTAGTGCTGAACCACGGCTTGCTCCTTGCAGCCCTGCTGAAACAGAAAGCTCGCCACGGCGGATTGGAGCAGCCGGTATTGATCCCATTCGGGATGGCCGCCAATGAAGCCCGCCATCGCTTGAAAGAGATCCTCTGGGAATTCGTTTTCCACAGTCACATGGGGCGCCAGTGCATCAGGAACTCCCGTCATTCAGTTGCCCATGGGGATCAGGAGTCCATCAGCCCACGGCCGAGCCCTCCCCGTCAACTGTCGGTCTCGATCTGAGTCTTGCGAGAGCAAAGTCGGGATGGTTAGTTCTTGCAGTGCTTTTGGTGCATGCTCGGCCTTGGCGCCGCCACAGTGCCGATGGCTCCCTTGGTGCTGTCAAGTGGAGAACCGTTTTCCGGATCGATCGGCGGGGCCCCCTGCGGCGGCGTGAGTCTTACCCTTGGGGTCTGTGGAAAACCTGGGGAAAATGGTCTCAGGGGTGTGGGGTGATTCGCTCTTCAGGGCTGCTGATCGATCGCCTCGCCAGCGCCAGCAATCGCGATCAGTGGCGATTTTGCTGCGCCAGGCCCGTTGACGCCGGGGCGGGGTGGGCGGTCAGAGCGGATGCCCGTGCAGCAAGGGAGCGGCCACCAGCAGCATCAGGCTGTTGCTGGCCACGGGCGCCGAGGTGGCCGTCCAGCTTTCCGGTTGGGCCGGCAGGTCCTGGCCTGCTGGCAGGGAGGTGTCGATCACCCGCAGCCAGCCGGCGGGGCAAGCGGGCAGCTGGAAGTCCATGGGCGTCACGTAGGCGTTGAGCCCGCACCACAGCAAGGGGCCGTGGTGGCCATCGCTGAGGCTCCAGGCCAGGGTGTGCGACCAGCTGGCCCAGTCCGGTTGTCCCAGCTCGATGCCATGCCACTCCCGGCTCAGGTGGCCGGGGATGTCCAGCCGCAGTTGTGTGCCCTCGGCGTGGGGCACCTCCGGGTTGAGCAGTCCGCAGAGGTGGTGGCGCAAGGCGATCAGGCGCTGCACAAACTGGCGCAGGGCACGGTCGTCGTCGTTTGGTTGCCAGTGCATCCAGCCCAGGGGATTGTCCTGGCACCAGGCGTTGTTGTTGCCCCCCTGGCTGCGGCGCACCTCATCGCCCATCAGCAGCATCGGCACCCCCGGGGCCAGCAGCAGCGAGCTGAGCAGGTTGCGCAGTTGGCGTTCCCGCAGGGCGTTGATGGCGGGATCGTTGCAGGGCCCTTCGGCGCCGTGGTTCCAGCTGTTGTTGTGGTTGTCGCCGTCGCGGTTCTCCTCGCCGTTGGCAAGGTTGTGCTTCTGGCTGTAGCTCACCAGATCCGCCAGGGTGAAGCCGTCGTGGGCGGTGAGGAAGCAGATGCTGCGGCCCAGGGGTGCCGGATGGTTGCCGAACAGATCCGGATTGCCGGAGAGCCGTTGTCCCATGGCCCAGCAGCACTTCTCGTCGCCTTTCCAGAAGCGCCGCACGTCGTCGCGGAAGCGGCCGTTCCAGGCGCCGATTCGTTTGGCGGGAAAATCGGCCAGGCGATAGAGGCCGCCGCAGTCCCACGGTTCGCTCACCAGTTTGAGATCGGCCAGCTCAGGATCGGCCTCGATGTCTTCAAACAGGGGCGGATTGTCGAGCGGAGCGAGTTCGTCGCCGCGGCTGAGGGCAATGCCCAGGTCAAAGCGGAAGCCATCCACCCCCAGTTCCAGCGCCCAGCAGCGCATGGATTCCAGGATCAACCGCCGCACCAGGGGGCGGTTGGCGGCAATGGAGTTGCCGCATCCGCTCACGTCCAGATAGTCGCCTTTGGCGTTCTGGTGGTAATACAGGCGGTCGTCGAGGCCGCGCCAGCTGAGGGTGGGCCCCGCCTGGTTCCCCTCGCAGGTGTGGTTGTACACCACATCCACCAGCACCTCGAGCCCAGCGTGGTGACAGGCCGTCACCAGCTCGCGCACCTGCTGGCGGATCTGCAGGGGGTCGTTGCCGTGCTGGTAGGCCTGGTGCGGAGCCATCCAGCTGATGGGGCTGTAGCCCCAATAGTTCAGGCGGCCGGCCGGGGCATCGTGGGGATCGAAGGCCATCACCGGCAGTAGCTCCACCGTGGTGATGCCCAGCTCCTTGAGGTAGGGGATGGCCTCAATCAGGCCGAGGTACGTGCCCTGCTTGTCTGGGCTCACGGGGCTGCCGGCACCTCGGCTGAAGCCGCCGACATGCAGCTCGTAGATCACCGTGCGCTGCCAGTTGTGGCGGGGCCGCGGCGCGGCGCTGAAATCAAAGCGGTCCCGTTCGGTGACCACCCCTTTCAGGCAGCTGGCTGTGTTCGGGATGGCCCCCACTGCTTCGGCCCGCTTATACACGTCCCAGCCCGTGATGGCGCGGGCGCAGGGGTCCAGCAGCAGCTTCGATGGGTTGAAGCCATGGCGGCCCGGCTGCAGGGGGCCGAATACCCGGTAGGCGTAGCAGCAGCCGATGCCAACGCCTTCCACCTCCACATGCCAGAGATCGCCGGAGCGGTGTGAGCTGTCCAGCTCCACCACCTGTTCCGGTTCCGGTGCATTGCCATGGGCGAATAGCAGCAACTCCACGCGGGTGGCGGCAGGGGCCACCAGCGAGAAATTGACGCCCCTTGCCGTGGCGCTCGCCCCCAAGGGCCAGGGTTGTCCGAGGCGGATCGATCCCAAAGGAGCCAGCAGGCTGCACGCCCAAGCTAGGGCTGGCTCTGGTTTTCCACCAGGCTGTGGTTCAGAACGGTCCCAAGATGTCCAGCATGGTTCCAGGTCCCAGTGATGCCGGCCGCCCCCCCCAGGAGGTGCAGGCGGGGCTGTGGCTGTTCGCGCCCAGTCGTGACAGTCAGGGCGGCAGTGCCTGGTGGCTGGAGCTGGAGGGGGCGGGCGGCGGCGTGTTGATCGATTGCCCCGGTTATACCGAGGCCAACCTCGCTTTCCTGCAGGGGCGTGCCGCTGGCCGGATCGTGCTCACCAGCCGCGAGGGCCATGGTCGCTGCCGCCGTTTTCAGGAGGCGTTGGATTGGCCCGTGCTGCTCCAGGAGCAGGAGGCCTATCTGCTGCCCGGGGTGCAGCGGGTGGAGACCTTCGCCGAGCATCACCAGCTGGGCGAGCAGCTGCGCCTGCTCTGGACCCCCGGGCCCACGCCGGGAGCCTGCGTGCTGCTGGCGTCGCGGCCAGCTGGCGATGTGTTGTTCTGCGGACGGCTGCTGAGCCCCACGGCTCCGGGCCAGGCGGCACCACTGCGCACAGCCCGCAGCTTTCACTGGCATCGCTGGCTGCGCAGCCTCGGGCAGCTCAGGGCCTGGTTGCCTGCTGGCTCGCCCGACTGGCTGGCCAGTGGGGCTGGCCTGGGGGCCTTGCGGGGTGAGAAGTTGATCGCGGCAGCTCGCCCCCTGCTGGATGGGCTGGATCTGGAGGCCTTGGCATGCTCCGGAGTGGGTTGAGTGGCGGCTGGGGGGGTGCTTTTTGTGGCGTTTCGCCAAGAAAAGTGCCAAAACCGTGCCCCTGAAAGGCCTTCGCCTGTTGCCGGTCTCCGCCAACCCCCATACCATTGGCGCGCTGAATCCAGTGGCGGTCGGAGTTTCCGATCCGCCCGGCTGCTACTGAACCCAGAGGCTTTCCCCCACTCCGATGAACAAAGCTGACCTCGTCAACCTCGTGGCTGCCCGCACCGAGCTGACCAAGACCGACGTCTCCCAGGTCGTCGATGCCGCCATTGAAACCATCATCGACTCGGTGGTGGAAGGCAAGAAGGTGTCGATCCTGGGTTTTGGCTCCTTTGAGCCCCGCGAGCGCTCTGCCCGTCAGGGCCTGAACCCCAAGACCGGCGACAAGATCAAGATTCCCGCCAAGCGGGTGCCCGCCTTCACCGCCGGCAAGATGTTCAAGGACCGCGTTCAGGGCTGAAGCCTGCTGAACGGTGAGGGGCGGCCTCGGGCCGCCTTTTTTTGTGCCGTGAGCCAGATCTCCCTCCCCGATGGTCTGCGTCAGCAGTTGGCGCAAGCGGTTCGCCTGCAGCCCCAGCAACGGCGGGGGCGCTACGCCCCCTCACCCACCGGCGCGCTGCACCTGGGCAATCTGCGCACGGCACTGCTCTCCTGGTTGGTCACGCGCCTGCAGGGGGGGGAATGGCTGCTGCGCCTGGACGACCTCGACACCCCCCGCAACCGTCCGGGGGCGGAGGATGGCATCCTCCAGGATCTGGCCTGGCTGGGATTGGCTTGGGACGGCCCGGTGATTCGCCAGAGCGAGCGGCGGGGGCTGTACGCCAGCGTGCTCTCCAGCCTGCGGCGGGCAGGGGCGCTCTACCCCTGTCGCTGCAGCCGTCGCCTGTTGGGCGATATCTCGGCCCCCCACGGTGGATCGCCGGTGTATCCCGGGTTCTGCCGCGGCCAGCCGCCCCGCTGGGGCCTGGAGCAGGGGCGCCTGCCCAGTTGGCGCCTGGCACAGCAGCCGGGCCTGCTCTGCTGGACGGAACGGCTGGGGGCCTGCGGCCAACGGGATGCCACCACGGAGGTGGGGGATGTGGTGCTGCGTCGGGCCGATGGCTACCTGGCTTATCACCTCGCCACGGCCGTGGATGAGCTCAGCCTGGGCATCACCGATGTGGTGCGCGGCAGCGATCTGTGGTGCTCCACAGCGCCCCAGGTGGCGGTGATGCAGCGGCTGGGGGGTCAGGTGCCGGAGTACTGGCATCTGCCGCTCTGGTGCGATGGCAAGGGCCAGCGGCTTTCCAAGCGCGAGGGGGGGCTAGGCCTCCAGTCCCTGCGCGAGCAGGGACTGGAGGCGGCAGCGGTGGTGGGGCTGCTGGCCTCCAGCCTGGATCTGGTGCCGGCGGCCAGCTGCCTCAGCGCCAACGAGTTACGGCAACAGTTGGATCTCCCCGGGCTGCAACGGTGCTTGCAGGCCTTGGCTCCCGGGGCCGCGGAAGACCTCAAGACTTAAGGAACCTTTCGGGATCCAGTGGTGGAAATCGCACCACACTGGTTCCAACAAACTGAGCAGGTTGATGGCGCAAGCAGGCACTGACCATGGCGACACTTGCCCCAGCTGCGGTGGCAGTGGGGTGCTGAGGATCACAGCCCTGCGCTCCCGCACCTGTTTGACGTGCGTTGGCCAGGGGGCCGTACCTCGCTTTGAGAGCCCCGGGCTGCTGACGGCGTCACCGCCCCTGGCGACCAGAGGCTGGACGGGCGGCTTCCGGGGCGATCTCAGCGCTTGGACTTCTGGCGCCAGATGAAGAAGGCGGCTGTGGCTACCACCACCAGGAGGGGTGTGGCAGTGAGTAGGAGCAGCGCAACGGCGGTCCAGTCTGTATACATCGCTTCAGGCAAGCATCCGCTGCCCATCATCTCAGGTGAGCCCATGGCCTCCCACAGACGCTGCAGCCTTTCACTCCGAGCTGGATGGGCGCTGGTGGCTGCGCTGCTGTTCCCCTTGGCTGCGCTGCCTGTCAGGGCCGGGGTGGCGTTCGAGAACTGCCAGCCCACACCCGATGGTGGAGTGAGTTGCGATACCCGCCCCACGGGCAATACCCTCGCCGACGACGAAGCCGCTCGCTACGGCCTGTTCGATGAGGCCAGCCCGGGCTGGTCTGAGTTCGACCCTTACGAGGGCTACGACGACATGTTCGGCGGCAACTGGACCTGACGGCCGCGGCGGGGAGTCTCCCCTCAACAGATGCGGGGTAGCTGTTCCCCCTGGCCCACATCGAGGGGCCGCAGCACCCCCAGCTCACTGCGTAGTTGCACAGGCCAAGGGTTGTTAGGGCTGGCAGCGGTCACCACGGTGCCGATTTGGGCGGCTGAGCTCTCCACCTGGCGCAGCAGCGTCAGCGCCTCCTCCGCCTGGGACTGGGGCAACACCACCACCATCCGCCCCTCGTTGGCCATGGCCAGCGGATCGAGCCCCAGCAGCTGGCAGGCACCGCTCACCTCCTCCCTCACCGGGATGGCCGGTTCCTGGAGCTCAAAGGCACAGCCGGCGCTGGTGGCGATTTCATCGATGGCGCTGGCCAGGCCGCCCCGGGTGAGGTCCCGCAGGCAGTGCAGCTCCAGCCCTGCCGCCAGCAGGGCCTGCACCGGTGGCAGCAGGGAGGCCAGATCACTGCGGAGGGTGGTGCGGAAGCCCAGGTCGTTTCGGGCCGCCAGGATCGCCACCCCGTGCCGCCCCAGATCACCGCTCACCAGCACCGCATCGCCGGCCATCACAGCGGGTGGGTGAATGCACAGCTTGTGCTCCACCCGGCCCACGGCACTGGTGTTGATGAACAGGCCGTCGCCCTTGCCCCGTTCCACCACCTTGGTGTCGCCGGTCACCACCGCCACACCACACTCCGCTGCAGCCCGCTGGATCGAGGCCACCACGGTGGTCAGGGTGGCGATGGGCAGTCCTTCCTCGAGGATCAGCCCCAGGCTCAGGGCCACGGGGATCGCTCCGGCCATGGCCAGGTCGTTGAGGCTGCCCAGCACTGCCAGGCGCCCGATATCACCACCGGGGAAAATCAGCGGGCGCACCACGTAGGAGTCGGTGGTGAAGGCCAGCCGGCCCGGCTGGGCGGGCAGCAGGGCGGCATCGTGCAGCACGCCATCACTGGGCCCCAGCGCCGGCAGCAGCAGCTCGCGGATCAGCTGCTGGCTGAGTCGTCCGCCGCCGCCATGGCCCAGCTGGATCGTGTCTCCATCGCCGTTGCTCCAGCTCATGGCTCAGCGCTGATAGCGGTAGTAGGCGGCACAGGCGCCTTCGCTCGACACCATCGGTGCCCCCAGCGGTTGTTCGGGGGTGCAGGGCCGGCGGAAGCGCGGGCAGGCGCTGGGGCGGGCCAGGCCCTGGAGCACCAGGCCGCTGATGCAGCCTTGGGCCTGCTCCGGTGAGGCTGGAGCGCTGACTTGCGGGGCCACACGCCGCTCCACGGCCAGGCTGGCGAAGGGCTCCCGCAGGGCCAGGCCGCCGCCCGGAATCCAGCCCAGGCCGCGCCATTGGCAGTCGATCGGTTGGAACACCTGCAGGATCAGGGCTTGGGCGGCGCGGTTGCCCTGGTCGGCGGCGGCGCGGCGGTAGCCGTTCTCCACCCGGTGCTCGCCCCGCTCCAGCTGGTCCACAGCCTGGAGGATTCCCTGGAGCAGCTCCACGGCGCTGAAGCCCGTCACCACAATCGGGCGCCGGTGCTGCGCGGCCAGGGCGTCGTACTCCGCCTGGCCCATCACGGCGCAGACGTTGCCCGCCGCCAGCAGGCCCTGCACCTGGCAGTGGGGGGCGTTCAGCATCGCGTGCAGCACCGGGGGCACCCGCACGTGGCACACCAGCAGGACCAGGTTGGGGACTCCCTCCAGCAGGGCTCGCCTGGCTAGCAGCGCCGTTGCGGGAGCCGTGGTTTCGAAGCCAACGGCCAGGAACACCACCAGCCGATCGGGATGGTGTTGGGCTACGGCGAGAACGTCGAGGGGGCTGTACACCACGCGTACATCGCCGCCCTCGGCCCGCACCGCCAGCAGGTTGCGGCCCTGGCTGCCCGGCACCCGCAGCATGTCGCCGAAGGAGCAGAGGATCACCTCGGGCCGTGCCGCCAGCTCCAGGGCCTGGTCGATCCGCTCGCTGGCGGTAACGCACACGGGACAGCCGGGGCCGTGGATGAGGCGAATGTCGGCGGGCAGCAGCTGGTCGATGCCGTGGCGCAGCAGGGCGTGGGTCTGGCCGCCGCACACCTCCATCAGGGTCCAGGGCCGGGTGCAATGGCGCCGGATCTCCGCCAGCATCTGCTCAGGACTGGAACTGCTCACGGCCGCGGCGGCTCGCCCGCCAGGCGCTGGTAAAGATCCCAGCGGTGTTGCTGCTCCTCTTCCGCCTCGCGGCTGAGGGCGCGCGCCTGCTCGGGATGGCTGGTGTGCAGTCTGCGGAAGCGGTTTTCGCTCGCCATGGCTTCCGCCAGGGGCACGCTGGGGGAGCGCGAATCCACCACCAGCGGTGCCAGGCCCTGCTGCCGGCGTCGGGGATCGTGGCGGTAGAGCAACCAGCGGCCGGACTCCACCGCCAGCTTTTGCTGCGCCATGCCCTTGGCCATGTCGATGCCGTGCGCGATGCAGTGGGAGTAGGCCAGGATCAGCGAAGGCCCGGGGAAGGATTCGGCCTCCAGGAAGGCCCGCAGGGTGTGCTCGTCTCTGGCCCCCATGGCCACGCTGGCTACGTACACCTGGCCGTAGGTCATCGCGATCAGGCCGAGATCTTTTTTGGCGGTGGTTTTGCCGCTACTGGCGAATGGGGCCACGGCGCCCTTGGGCGTGGCCTTCGACATCTGTCCGCCGGTGTTCGAATACACCTCGGTGTCCAGCACCAGCAGGTTCACGTCGTGGCTGGAGGCGAACAGGTGGTCGATGCCGCCGAAGCCGATGTCGTAGGCCCAGCCGTCGCCGCCCACGATCCACACACTCCGCTTCACGAGGTCGTCGGCCAGCAGCTCCAGTTCGGTTGCGGTGGCTTTGGCCATGGCTGTGATGCCCTCGGCCTCAGGCCAGCTGCTCAGCTGTTGCTTCAGGTGGGCCACCCGCTGGCGCTGTTCGTGGATGCCGGCCTCATCGCCCTGATCAGCCTCCAGCAGCCCATCCACGAGGGCCTGGGGCAGGTGATCAGCCAGGCTCCGCAGCAGTTGCTCTGCCCTGCTGCGGCGCTGGTTGAAGGCCACGCGAAAGCCGAGGCCGAATTCGGCGTTGTCTTCAAACAGGGAATTGCTCCAGGCGGGGCCGCGGCCCTCGGCATTGGTGCTCCAGGGTGTGGTGGGGAGGTTGCCCCCATAGATCGAGGAACACCCCGTGGCGTTGGCGATCACCATGCGATCGCCGAACAGCTGGCTGGCGAGCTTGAGATAGGGGGTTTCGCCGCAGCCGGCGCAGGCACCCGAGAACTCGAACAGCGGCTGTTGCAGTTGCTGCTGGCCGATGTGGCGCAGGTTCAGCTCCCGCCGGTCGGGTTGGGGCAGGGCCAGAAAGAAATCCCAGTGGTTGCGGCTCTGCGTGCGCAAGGGTCGCTGGGGCTCCATGTTGAGGGCCTTGCGCTGGGGGGCCTGCCGATCGCGGGCTGGGCACACCTCCACGCACAGGCGGCAACCGGTGCAGTCCTCCCCGGCCACCTGGATGGTGAAGCTCTGCCCCTGCCAGTGGCGGTCGCGGGCGGGTGCCGAGCGGAAGCCCTCCGGGGCGCTGGCGAGGGCCGCAGGCTCCACCACCGTGGCGCGGATCACGGCGTGGGGGCACACCATCACGCACTTGCCGCACTGCACGCACAGGTCTGGCTCCCACACCGGAATCGCCTCGGCGATGTTGCGCTTCTCCCATTGGGCCGTGCCGCTGGCAAAGCTGCCGTCGCAGGGGAGGGCGCTCACCGGCAGGGCATCGGCCCGGCGTTGCAGCTGGGGCAGCACCAGCTCTCGCACCACCGCCGGTGCGGTGGCCAGGTGGGCAGGGCAGGGGAGTGGCTCAGGGGCCATGGCCCCCCGATCGGCAGTTCCAGGGGTGGGCGTGATCTCCCGCAGGCCGCCCAGGGCTGCCTCCACCGCCGCCAGGTTGCGGGCCACGATCGCCTCCCCCTTGTGGCCATAGCTGTGCTGGATGGCGCTGCGGATCGCGCTGAGGGCCGCCGGCATTGGCATCACCGCAGCCACGGCGAAGAAGCCCACCTGCATCACCGTGTTGATGGTGTGCCCCAGGCCGTGCTCTTGGGCGATGGCCGAGGCATTCAGGGCGAACACCCGCAGGCCCTTGGTTTGGATCTGGGCCTGCACCCGCGCGGGAATGTGGGGCCAGCAGGCCTCGGGCGGCCAGGGGCTGTTGAGCAGCAGCGTGGCCCCTGGGGCGGCCAGCTCCAGCAGGTTGAATTGGTCCAGAAAATCCCAGTGGTGGCAGGCCACCAGCTGGGCCTGGCGGATCAGGTAGGTGGAGCGGATCGGCTGGGGGCCGAAGCGCAGGTGTGAAACGGTGACTGATCCCGCCTTCTTTGAGTCGTAGACGAAATAGCCCTGGGTGTGCAGGCCTGTGGCTTCGCCGATGATCTTGATGGCGTTCTTGTTGGCGCCCACGGTGCCATCGGACCCCAGGCCGTAGAACACGGCCCGGAAGGTGTCGGGATGTTCGGTGTCGAAGCTGGGGTCCACCTCCAGGGAGTGGTGGGTCACGTCGTCGGTGATGCCCACCGTGAAGTGGTTCTTGGGCGGCGAGGCGGCCAGGTTGTCGAGCACCGCCTTCACCATGGCGGGGGTGAACTCCTTGGACGCCAACCCGTAGCGGCCCCCCACCACACGGGGCCGGGGGCCAGACCAGTGCTCCGCCACGGCGGCCACCACATCCAGATAGAGGGGCTCGCCGCCGCTGCCCGGCTCCTTGCAGCGATCCAGCACGGCAATGGCCTCGGTGCTGGCTGGCAGGGCGGCCACTAGTTGCTGGCTCGACAGGGGGCGAAACAGCCGCACGCTCAGCATTCCTACCCGCTCTCCCCGCGCCAGGAGTGCCTCCACCGCTTCGCTGGCGGCACCGCAGCCGGATCCCATCAGCACCAGCACCCGTTCGGCGGCGGGGTGGCCTTGGTAGTCGAACAGGGCGTAATGGCGCCCCGTGAGCGCAGCAAAGCGGTCCATGGCCTCCTGCACCAGCAGTGGTGTGGCGTCGTGGAAGCGGTTTGCCGCCTCGCGGGCCTGAAAGCAAACATCCGGGTTCTGGCTGGTGCCGCGGATCTGCGGGTGATCGGGAGAGAGCCCGCGGGCCCTGTGGGCGGCGATCAGCTCAGTGGGCATCAAGCCCTGGAGAGTGGTGTCATCGATCAGCTCCACCGCCTGGATTTCGTGGGAGGTGCGGAAGCCGTCGAACACGTGCAGGAACGGCATCCGGCTCGCCAGGGTGGCGGCGGTGGCGATGGCGGCGAAGTCGCCGGCCTCCTGCACCGACGCGGCGAACAGCAGGCCGCAGCCCGTACCGCGGGTGGCCATCACATCGCTGTGGTCGCCGAAGATCGAGAGGCCCGAGGTGGCCAGGGCCCGGGACGCCACGTGGATCACTGCGGCGGTGAGTTCCCCGGCGATCTTGTAGAGGTTCGGGATCATCAACAGCAATCCCTGGGAGGCCGTGAACGTGGTGGTGAGGGCACCGGCCTGCAGGGCTCCATGCACCACGCCGGCGGCGCCGGCCTCGCTCTGCATCTCCACCACCGCCGGCACGCTCCCCCAGAGGTTGGGGCGCCCCTCGGCAGCCCAGGCATCGGCCCATTCGCCCATGGGGGACGCAGGGGTGATCGGGTAGATCGCCATCACCTCGTTCAGGCGATAGGCCACCCGCGCCACGGCTTCGTTGCCGTCGATCCAGGCTTGCGTGGTGCTCATGGCTCCAGCACCGCAAGGGCCATGCCCACGTGCACCAGCAGCTGGTCGCCCAGCTGGGCCTCGGGCACACAGGCCAGGCTCACCTGGCGCAGCACGCCACCGAAACTCACATCCCCCATCCGCCACAAGGGATCGGGGTGCTCGTTGATGCTCACGAGTTCACCCGGTACCGCCAGGCACATGGCTCGCCAGCTGCGGGGCTGCCCCGGTTATAAGCAGGGTTCCTGGGGGCGGCTGGTGTGGGGTTCAGGGCCATCGGCCAGGCCCATGAGCTGGCCGATGGCCAGGGCTCCGTCGTTGCAGGGGAGCTGCTGGGGCCAGAGGGGTTCGATGCTCCGTTGCTTCAACGCCGTGGTGCTCAGCTCCAGCAGCAGCTGGTTCTGAAAGCACCCCCCGCTGAGCAGGAAGCGCTGGCACTGCAGGGCGACGGCTAGCTCGGCCACGGCGCCAGCCAGGGCCCGGTGAAAGGCCAGGGCACTCCCGCTGGCTGTAACGCCGCTGGCCTGATCCCGCAGGAGCTGTTCAAGCAGGGGTTGCCAATCCAGCTGCCATGGTTCAGGCCCTGGCGGGCGCCGCAGCGGCAGGGGGTAGGCGGGGGTGCTGGCTGGGGCCTCCAGGGCCAGGGCCTCCAGCGCCATGGCGGCCTGCCCTTCGTAGCTGCAGCGCTGTGGCAGGCCCAGCAGGGCGGCCACGCCATCAAACAGGCGCCCCACGCTGGAACAGAGCGGGCTGTTGAGCTTGCTGGCCATGGCACGTTGCAGCACCCCCAGCTCCTCGGCAGGGAAGGCCGGCCAGCGGGCTGCCCCCTGGTCGCCGAAGGCGGCGATCAGTAGCCCCAGGGCGGCGCGGCGCGGTTCCCGCAGGGCCGCCTCACCCCCCGGCAGGCGGAAGGGCCGCAGGTGGGCCAGGCGTTGATAGCCGGCAGCGCTCACCCGCAGGCATTCGCCTCCCCAGAGGCTGCTGTCGGCCCCATGGCCCGCGCCATCCCAGGCCACGCCGATGGCAGAGCCCTCTAGGCCGTGCTCCGCCATCACCGCCAGCAGGTGGGCGTGGTGGTGCTGCAGCCGGCCCAGTGGCAGCTGTTCCGCCTTGGCCAGCGCTGCTGCCAGCTTGGACGATGCATAGCCCGGGTGCTGATCGCAGCCGATGGCGCTGGCGGTTAGGCCATGGCGGCCACGCCACTGCTCCAGCGTGTGGCGCAGGTGCCGTTCCCCGGCGCTGCTGCTCAGGTTGCCGAGATCCGGGCTGAGCAGCCACCAGCCGGGCAGGCCCAGGGCCAGGTTGCCTTTCACCTGGGCACCGAGGGCGAGGGTCTGGCTGCGCGTGGTCCGAGGCAGCGCGCAGGGCGCGAGCCCGCGCCCCAGCCGCAGCACCAAGGGCCGTTGGCAGGCCACCCGCACAACGCTGTCGTCGATGCGGTTCACGATCCGCAGCCCATGGCTCAACACCCCATCGGCCAGCTGGCTGAGCAGGGTGGCATTGGCGCCGGCGTCCACGCACAGCGGCTCACCGGAGCGGTTGGCGCTGGTGGCCACCACCACCCCGCCCATGGGCTCTAGCAGCAGCTGGTGCAGGCCGCTGGTGGGTCGCATCACCCCCAGCCAGGGGCTGCCCGGCGCCACGGCCTCCGCCACCGCAGCTCGGCCCTGCCGGCTGCGGCGCAGCAGCACGATCGGTGCTGCAGGCCCCCCGAAGATCGCCGCTTCCTCGAGGCTCAGCTGGCAATGCTGGTCCACCCAGGGGCGGGTGGCCATCAGGGCCAGGGGTTTATCCGGGCGCCCCTTGCGGCGCCGCAGGTTCGCCACGGCCTTGGGATTGCGGGCATCCACCAGTAGCTGGAACCCCCCCATCCCCTGCAGGGCCACGATCTGGCCGTTCTGCAGGGCGCTGACGGCGGCGCTGATGCAGGCCGCGGTGGTGCCGGTGTTGCCCTGCCAGCACAGCTGGGGGCCGCAGTTGGTGCAGCTGATGGTCTGGGCGTGGAAACGGCGATCGCTGGGATCGGCGTACTCGCGCTCACAGCTGGGGCAGAGGGGAAAGTCCGCCAGGCTGGTGTTGTGGCGCTCGAACGGCAGGTGCTCCACCACGCTGTAGCGGGGGCCGCAATGGGTGCAGCTGATCAGCGGGTAGCCATAGCGGCGGTTGTGGGGGTTGTTCAGCTCGGCCAGGCAGTCCGGGCAGATGGCCAGATCGGGGGAGGTCAGGGCCATGGTCGGCTGGACGCCTTGGCGGGTGGCCGGGCCAGGCTGCGGCGCCGATGGTGCGATCTGGAAGGTCGTCAGCTCACCCGTGGGCGGCCCCCAGTGCTGGTGGAGCTGGTCGATGCGGCAGCGGGGGGGCGGTTGTTGCTGCAGCGCCGCCAGGAATTGCTGCAGCTGAGCGGTTGGGCCCTCCAGCAGCACGTCCACGCCGCTGGGGCTGTTGCGAACCCAGCCCCGGAGCTCCAGTTGCTGCGCCAGCCCATACAGGCGTGGCCGAAAGCCCACCCCCTGTACCAGGCCCTGGATCTGCAGCTCCAGCCGTTGTTCAGGGGTGCTGTCCATGGCCGGCCGGTAGGTGCTGCTGCAGCCAGTGGCAGAACGGCTCCAGGCCATGGCCGCTGCGGGCGGACAGCTCAAACAGCCGGGCGTGGGGGGCCACGGCCTGCAGGTGGGCCAGGGCTTGCTGTCGCTGAAATCCCACCGCGTCGGCCAGGTCGGCCTTGGTGATCAGCACCGCATCGGCGGATTTGAACAGGGCGGGGTACTTGAGGGGCTTGTCTTCCCCTTCCGTCACCGAGAGCATCGCCACCCGCAGCTGTTCCCCCAGATCGAAGGCGGTGGGGCACACAAGGTTGCCCACGTTCTCGATCACCAACAGGTTCATGCCGCTGCAGTCGAGTTGGGCAAAGGCCCGGTCCACCAGGTCGGCCTCGAGGTGGCAGAGGTCGCCGGTGCGGATCTGCACGGCCCGTGCCCCGGCCTGGAGCAGCCGCTGGGCGTCGTTGTCGGTGGCCAGATCGCCCACAATCACCCCCACGGGCCGCTGGGGCCAGCGGCTGGCTAGTTGCTCCAGCAGGGCGGTTTTGCCCGAGCCCGGTGCCGACAGCAGATTCACCGCCAGCAGGCCGTGGTGGCGGAAGTGCTGGCGGTTGTGGGCCGCTTGCTGATCGTTGCGGCTGAGCAGGCCCTGCCGCAGCGTGATCAGCCGGTGGGGCGGCTCAGCGCAGCCACAGATTCCGCACATCTAGGACACCTCCAGCTGCACCAGTTCCAACTCCCGGCCCTGCAGCAGCTGGCTGGAGAGGGCGCCGCAGCGGTGGCAGGCATGGATCACGTCCGGTGGGGCGAAGGTCTGCTGGCAGTGTGGGCAGAAACACAGGGTGGGAACCACCTCGAGATCCAGGGTGGTGGGTTGGCCGCTGGGGTTGGCGTTGGCCATCACCACAGCGAAGGCCAGGCGCAGGGCTTCGGGGTTCACCCCCGAGAGGCTGCCGATCCGCAGCTGAAGCCGGTGGATCTGCTGGGCTCCGGCCCGCCGCAGTTCCTGCTCCGCCAGCTGGCGCACCTCCTCCATCAGGGCCAGTTCATGCATGGCTGGGCTCCTGTTGGACCCAGTCCAGCAACAGCGCCATCGCCTCATCCATAGCGGCGGCGGCCCCGGCCGAGAGCCCATCGCGGTAGGTCAAGGTCTGGGCTGGGATTAGCAGTTGCCAGCCCAGGGGGCGCCGCCCGTAGAGCTGCTGGCTCAGTTGCAGCAGGGCCTGGGGCGAGAGCTGATGGCTGAATGGGGGTGGGGGTGCAGCAGCCTGCAGGAGTTCCAGGGCTAGGGGCTGCCGAATGGTGCTGTGGCGGGCATCCACGAACACCACCTGGTCGGCGCTGGCGATCCGGGCCGCGAGCTCCGGGGTGAGCTGATGCACCGCCACTACATCCAGCTGGGGCAGGGCGAGGGCTTCGAGGGCCGCGGCGATGTGCCAGCCCGCGCCGTCGTCGCCGCGCAGGGTGTTGCCGTAGCCGATCACCAGGCGTTGGCTCATCCGCGCCGCCGCTCCTCCAGCAGGGTCCCATCGGGGCCGATCAGCTGCACCAGCAGGGGCATCTCACCGGCGGCATGGGTGGAGCAGGAGAGGCACGGATCAAAACAGCGGATGCCCGCCTCCACCCGGTTGAGCATCGCCTCGCTGAGGTTGCCATCGGCCAGGTAATGGCGCGCGATCTGGGTGATGGTGCGGTTCATGGCGCTGTTGTTCTGGCCGGTGGCGATGATCAGGTTCACCTTTTCGATCAGTCCGTTGGCATCCACCCAGTAGTGGTGGAACAGGGTGCCCCGCGGTGCCTCACTCACCCCCACGGCCTCATGGCAGTTCACCCCCGCCCGGGCCCGCACGTGGGTGGCGGTGATCAGCGGATCGTTGAGCAGCTGCTCCATCTGCTCCAGGCAGGCCAGGATCTCGATCAGCCGTGCCAGGTGATAAAGGAACGAGGCGGTCACCACCCGTCCGCCCCGCTGGCGCAGTTCCTGCAGTTCCTGGTCGGCCCGTTCGCTGCCGATGCGCGCGCACAGGTTCAGCCGGGCCAGCGGGCCCACCCGGTAGCTGCCGGCCTGGGGGCCGAGGGCCTGGATATAGGGGAATTTCAGATAGCTCCACGGCTCCACGGCTTCCGCCAGGAACTGCTCCACGTCGTCCTCCTGGAGGCCGTCGGCCACCAGGGAGCCATCGCTCGCCATCACGCGGATGCCACCGCTGCGGCGGCCGCCGTAGTGCTCCCAGCGGCCGTCCTGCCCCACTAGCCCCAAAAATAAGGAGGGAAAGTTGCCGAACACCTCCAGCTCCTCCCGCAGCTGGGTGTCGAGCAGTTGCTTGAACAGGCTCAGGCCCCGCTCGGCGATGGCGAAGGCTTCCGGCAGCCCCGCCCGGATCTGGTCGCGGAGTTCCGGGCTGAGGGGGCTGCGCACGCCGCCGGGTACGGCCCAGGCAGCGTGGATTTTGCGGCCCCCCAGGGCCTCAATCACCCCCTGGCCGAACTGGCGCAGGCGGATGCCGGCGCGGGCCAGGTCGGGGTCGGCGGCGATCAGGCCGAACAGGTTGCGTTGGGCTGGATCGCTATCCCAGCCCAACAGGAAATCAGGGCTGCTGAGGTGAAAGAACGAGAGGGCGTGGCTCTGGGTGAGTTGCGCCAGGTTCATCAACCGGCGTAGGTGTTCGGCCGCCGGTGGGATGGCAACACCCAGAATCTTGTCGCCGGTTTTTGCCGCGGTCAGCAGATGGCTCACGGGGCAGATGCCACAGATGCGTGCGGTGATTGCCGCCATCTCGGTGAAGGGCCGGCCCTCGCAGAACCGCTCGAACCCGCGGTATTCGGTCACGTGGAAGCGCGCCGTGGCTACGGCACCGCTCCCATCGAGCTGAATCGTGATCTTGGCGTGCCCTTCGATGCGGGTCACCGGATCGATCGTGATGCGGCGTGGTGTGGATTCGGGGGGCATGGCGCAGCGTCCTCAACCGAAGCGGATCAGTTCGGGGCCGCTGAGCTCGGGCCATGCACCTCGCAGCAAGGGCTCCACAGCTGCCCGGATGCGGCTGGCCGAGGGTGGGCAGCCCGGCAGATAGAGGTCCACCGGCACCACCTCATGGACGGGCAGCACGCGCTCCAGCAGCTCGGGCAGGATCCCGGGGGCATGGGGCCGTTGGCCACTGCCATCGGCCAGCTCGAGGTAGGCGCGCCGCAGCACGGGATCGGCACCCTGCAGCATGTTGCGCATCCCGGGGATGTTCGCCGTCACGGCACAGTCGCCGAAGGACACCAGCACCGTGGTGTTGGCCCGCACCTGCTGAATCAGGGCCAGGTTGTCGCTGTTGGCCACCCCGCCCTCCACCAGGCAGATGTCCACGGCTGCGGGGTAGTCCTTGCGGTCGCAGGCCACCGGGCTGTACACGATGTCGGCCTGCTGGGCGAGTTCCAGCAGCCATTCATCGAGGTCGAGAAACGACATGTGGCAACCGGAGCACCCCGCCAGCCACACGGTGGCCAGCCGTTGCCTGCGGCGGATCCCCGGGCTCAAGGGTTCCATCGCTGCTGCTGCCGGGCCTGCATCAGCGCCTGGAGTCGTGCGGGCTCGCTGTGCTTTTCCTCGGTGGTGTCACCCCTGTGGAACAGCGCGCCGGTGGGGCACACCTCCACGCATTTGCCGCAGTTGGTGCAGGCATCCACGGCACCCCAGGGCTCCTCGAGCCCGGCAATGATTCGGCAGTGTTCGCCGCGCCAGCCCACATCCCACACGTGGGCGCCTTCCACCTCGTCGCACACGCGCACGCAGCGGGTGCAAAGCACGCAGCGGTTGTGATCCAGCCCGAACAGCGGGTGGGAGAGATCCACGTGGCGATCGGGGAAGCGATAAGGCAGGCGGCTGTGGTCCATGCCCACCTCCACCGCCAGATCCTGCAGCTGGCAGTGGCCATTGGCCACGCAGATGGCGCACACGTGGTTGCCCTCGGTGAACAGCAGCTCGATCACCGTGCGGCGGATGTCCTGCAGGTGCGGAGTTGCGGTGTGAACCTGCATCCCCTCGTTCACGGTGGTGATGCAGGCGGGTACCAGCTTCTCGCTGCCACTCACCTCCACCAGGCACATCCGGCAGGCCGCTACAGCCGACAACCCCTCCAGGAAGCAGAGGGTGGGGATGGCGATATCAGCCTCCCGCGCCGCCTGCAGCACGGTGGAACCGGCTGCAATCGCCACATCCCGCTCGTCGATGCGCAGGGTGCACACGCTCATGGCGTGGCCTCCGCTGTGAGCAGGGCCAGGTAGTCGCCGCGGAAGTGGCGCAGGGTGGAGAGCACGGGCTTGGGGGCGCTCTGGCCGAGGCCGCAGAGGCTGGTGTCCTTCACCATGTGGCAGAGGCGCTCCAGCCGTTCGAGATCCCCTGGGGTGGCCTGCCGATCCAGGATCTTCTCCAGCAGGTTGTCGAGCTGCACGGTGCCGGCGCGGCAGGGAACGCACTTGCCGCACGACTCCTCCCGGCAGAAGGCCATGAAGAAGCGGGCGATGTCCACCATGTTGGTGGTGTCGTCCATCACCACCATGCCGCCGGAGCCCATGATCGTGCCGAGGGCCTGCAGGCTCTCGTAGTCCACGGGGGTGTCCAGCTGGTGGGCGGGAACGCAGCCTCCGGACGGCCCACCGGTCTGCACGGCCTTGATGCTTCTGCCTGCTGGCGCCCCTCCGCCCATGGCCTCCACAAGCGTGCGGATGCTGGTGCCCATCGGCACCTCGATGACGCCGCTCCGGCGCACGTGGCCGGTGAGCGAGAACACCTTGGTGCCCCGGCCGTAGATCTCCAGGCCGAGGCGTAGCAGCACCGGCAGATTGGCGAAGGTTTCCACGTTGTTGATCAGCGTGGGCAGGCCGAACACCCCCCGCTCTGTGGGGTAGGGCGGCCGGGGCCGCGGCATGCCGCGCTTGCCCTCGATCGACTGCATCAAGGCGGTTTCCTCACCGCACACATAGGCGCCGGCCCCCACCCGCAGCTCGACGTGGAAGTTGAAACGGCTCCCGGCAATCGCCGTACCCAGCCAGCCGTGCCCCTGGGCCGCGGCGATGGCGGTGCGCAGCCGGGCAATGGCCAGGGGGTATTCCGCCCGCACGTAGATGAAGCCGCGGCTGGCACCCACGGCGTGGGCCGCGATGGCCATGCCTTCCAGCACGGTGTGGGGATCGCCTTCCAGCACGGTGCGATCCATGAAGGCACCGGGGTCGCCCTCATCGGCGTTGCACACCACCACCTTGTCGGTGCCGGGCCTCTGGGCCACTGCGGCCCACTTGAGCCCCGTGGGATAGCCAGCCCCGCCCCGGCCCCGCAGGCCGCTGCACTGCACCTGTTCGATCACGGCCGCGGGGTTGTTGTTCTGCAGAACCCCCTCCAGTTGCCGGTAGGTGCCGGCCGCTAGGGCCTCCTCGATGGAGGTGGGATCAATCTGGCCGCAGTGCTCCAACACCAGTCGCCGTTGCAGCTGGAAAAAGGGGTGGTTCAGATCAATCCGCTCGCCGCCAGCAGGGCACCAGCGGGCCAGGGTGTGCCGGGCAACGGCCTGCGTGAGGCTGGCGGCCAGCTGGGCAGCATCGGCGGCAGGAATGGAGCCGTAAAGCTGCGTTTGGGCTTTGGGGTCGGCGTCCATCGCCAGCAGTGGCCCATCGCTGCAGGGGCCTAGGCAACCCACCTCTTTCACCCTGAGGCGGTGCTCGAGCCCGGCGCGGCCGATGGCCTCGCTAAGGCTGTGCTGCAACACGGCACCGCCGCGGCTCCGGCAACTGGCAGCGGTGCAGACCCGCAGGCAGGCCTTCATGGCCGCAGCTCCCGCAGGCCCGCCAGCACCGATGCGCAGCTCTGTTGATTCCATACCTGCTGGTCCACCACCACCAGCGGGGCACCGCTGCAGGTGCCGATGCAGCGCACCGAGCCGAGCTCAAAGCCCCAGGTGTTCAGGGGTTCCCGTTGCAGGGCGGCCAACAGGCTGGCCGCGCCCTTCACATGACAGGCCGTACCGGTACACACCCAACAGCGATGGCGTGCCGGGGGCGAGAAGCGAAACAGGTGATAAAAGCTGGCTGTGCCCTGCACTCGACTGAAGGGCAGGTGCAGTTGCCGCGCGATGTGGCGCAATACGGGTGGGGTGAGATGGCTGTAGAGCTCCTGGGCGCGATTCAAGACCTCAATCAGGCCGTCGGACCGGTGCTCGTGGCGCTGCAGCACGGGCTCGAGTTCTGGGTAGCTCTCGGCCATGGCTGGGATCAGCCCGGTGCTTTCAAGTTAGGAATGCACGGCTCGGGTGGCAGCAGCACAACCGCATTGATGCCGGCCGGGATGCGCTGCGCTCACGACAGGTTGTGTCGCGGATGGCCAGGGTTTGTGGAGAGCGTCAGCTTGCAGGCATGCAAACCCCTTTCCGCAGCCTCAGCACCGAAATCGCCCTGGTGACCCCCCTTTCGTTTGATGAGGCCTGCTCCGCGCTGGTGCTGGTGCGTGAGCAGAAAACCCTGGTGCTCGACACCGCCTCCCTGGAGCCGGAGGTTGCCCAACGCACTGTGGATTTCCTCTCCGGCGGCGTGCTCGCGATCGATGGCCACTCCGAGCGGGTGGGGGAGCAGGTGTTTTTGTTTGCTCCCCAGGTGGTGCGGGTGCTGCGGGATTAACGCTGCTGCGCGCAGGCGGTTCCGAGGGCTCTCTGGTGCTGCCGGAGCCTGTGGTTGCGGTGCTCCACCCGGTGCTTCACCTCTGCAATCTTGAGATCGGCGGCCGTGATCCGGAATCCCAGGGTCCGGGCCGCTGTGATCAGGTCTTGGCTGCTGGTGCAGCGCCGCACCGCTCGCCGCACCTCGGCTCTGGTTTCAGCGGCGCTCACCAGCCGCTCGAGTTCGCTCCAGCTCATGGGATGTCTCCAAAGGCCTGAGCTTCGCGAGCCGATATGACTCACGTCTGCCTGTGAGCCCACGAGATGTGACTAGATGTGTGCCACCGCTGGGTCGTGGTCACTGAGTGGCCTGGTGGCGGGAATCGCCCCGGGGCGTGGGCAGGGGGTACTTCTGTCCGAGTCGCCAGAGTTCGTTGCTGTGTTCACCGGGTTCCACAGCGCGCAGGCGGCAGACGAGTGCGAACACATCATTGGGGGCGAGTTCGCCATCCTCCTGCCACTTCAAAGCAGCCGGATCAATCCTGCGCTCCAAGGGAGCCATGGGTTATGCAGCGGCGTGTTCGGACCCTAGGGGCTGCCGGTGGACAGCCGTTTTGTTTGCAACAACTGTGAGCCGAAAGACTTTCTGAAGTTGTAGTGCTGGGTACTGGTATCGGGGTGCTGGAGTTCAGCGGGTGATTCACATCGCCTTAAAACCAGGTTTCAACGGCCTGCTCTTTGTTGTTCATGTTTGCCTCGGGGGTGGAGCGGCTGAAGTTCAGACGAATCGAGCGCTTCTGTTCACCATCGGCGGCAATGGCGGTGATGGGATACACCTGTTCGCCATCGCGAAAAGGCACCTGCAGGCGGAAAGTGCCGTCCTCGGCGAGTGGCACCGGTTGATCCCCGATGGTGAGGCTGGCGGAAGGGTCGGTGGCGCCGTACACGATCAGTTCCGCATCGGCAACCAGCCAGAAGGAGCGCTGCCGCAGCACGCCACCGGCGCCGGATTCGTGGCGGCCGCTGGCCCACAGGCCGATGCCCGAGTCGTTGAGGGAGCCCGCATCGGTGGAGCCGGCCGTGTTCTCCTGCCACAGCTCGGAACCGCGACCCATCCAGCGCAGGCTGCGAGTGGCTTGCTGATACATCAGCTCGTGGGTCACGCCAGCGCTGGCGGGGAGCGGGTCGGCCGTGGCCACCGACGGGGCGGTGAGGGAGAAGGGCACAAAGGAGTCCGCCACCACCTCGCTGGGCCCATCGCCCGGCACCCGTGCCGTGGAGGACACGGCGAGGGCGAGCCAGCCCCCACTGGCAAGCCGGTAGCCCAGTTCGATGCGGTAGTCGCGATCGGCCACGGGCACTGGCAGATACCACTCATGGGCCTTCTGGTCCACCACCAGTTCCATCAGGGCGTGGGGATGGGCCCGGTTGCTGTCGAGGCCGGTCACATCCTCCAGGCGCAGGCAGAGGAGCGTGGCTCCGAGCGCGCGGGCCCGCTCCTGGTCAGCTGCATCGATGGCCCAGAAGCAGTAGCCCCACTGGGGGTCGCGCGGCAGAAACACCACGTGGGTGCTGCCTTCAAGCGCATGGTCGGGATGGGCGCCTTGTGCCGATGCTGAAGGGATTTCAACCGGGCCTGAAGGCTGGCTGGAGCGGCGGCTCCGCAGGGCTGTTGCGGCGGCCCGCAGCGGGCGAAGGGTCAGATCAACGAGCTTGGTGAGGGATCGCTGGGCTGCCGTCATCTCTGTCTGCTTTGCGCGCTCAGGCCATGGTCTGGTTAGGAGGGCTGGTTCAGGCCTGGGTGTCAGCAGATCACAACGATCAGGCCTCCCGGGCTCGCGGACACTTGGTCCGGCCAATTGATGCAGAGTGCCGCAGATCTGGAGTGCTGGTGGCGGATGGGAGCGATGCATTTACCGCCGCAGTAGCCCAATCACGAGGGCGCGGACCAAAGCCTTTTGACGGCTGGCAACCCCTAAGGAGACTCTGGAAAACCCCGTCCATCCGCGAGAAAATGATGTCGTAATTGCAGGCCAGGACTGGGGTGATGGGCGGCAAGCAGCTCGGCTTCTCGGATTACGAGCTCACCACTGCCAAGAAGCAGACCAAGCGGGAGAAGTTTC
>CALRUA020000010.1:0-94997 GCA_943371215.1 Cyanobium sp. NIES-981
GCAGCAACCGTTCACGGCCGAGGGGTGTCAGCCGAGCATTCGGGTGGGTATGCATGGGATGTGAGGTCAGTGGGTCGGCGGTGACACCCGGACCATGACGACCTCACACCCACTTGTCAGCTGAACAACCTGGTGGGACTACACAACTAGGAACAAGAAGAAAAGACCCAGGCAGACCAAGTAAGAATAGGCATAGATCTCATCCAAATAGGTGAGATAAGGCACCGGCGGAAAGCCGCCCTTATAACCATCATGCAGAAAGACAAGCGTCAACAAAGCCGTGGACGAGATCGCCAGCCGCACATCACCAAGCGCCCCCTCAATGGAAGGCGCAAGTACCACGATGATCATGACAATCAGAAGGGGAAGCAGCCACTTGAAAAACGCAGTGGAGGCCTGCACACTGTAGTAGAATGTGGCCGAAATCCGGCTGGCAGAATAAGAGTCGCTTGCGCCGAAATCCGTTGAATAGCGGTGCACAAAGCTACGGACAGCCACAGAGTCAAGCGTAAAGCCGCTGATGTCACTGAAGTCCCCACTCAAAGTGGAGACTTCACTTAGCGGGTACAATACAAGCGACCGCTTCTCAGAGGGAAAGACCTCAGGCTGAACCTCAAAAGAAATCGAGAGAGGCAACTGATCGAACGGGGCCTGGCGCTGCGGTACATCATCAATATAGAATTTAGAAGAAAACTTAAAACCCTGACCATGCATACCACCAGCCTTTAATAAGGGCGCATCTGTAAGGGGCGTGAGGTCGAGATACTGACCAGACTCAATGGCATTGACGAACTCCACCAGGTTGAGAGGGGCGATCTTCTCGCGCTCACGGATCGCCTCCACCTCATCACCCCATTCCAACCAGAACCAGCCGTCGGCCAGAAAGCTCTGATCGCTCAGATTCAGGCCATAGAGATTCTTCACATGCAGGCCAAGCCCCAGGGGCAAGGCGCCCGACGCCCGAATGGCGGCCGCTGTGGTGAGGGGTTGCGGCTGCGTGGCCGACTTGCGCGTGCCGGCGTGCACCACCGTTGACAGTCCCGCCACGACCAGGGCAATCACGAGCAACAGCGCCCAGAAGCGCTGGCCCAACCGGGTCAAGAGAGCTGTCATGAACCAGGCCGCTCGAAGATGTTGGGCTTCAGAGTCTCGCGTCTTGAAGCCAGGTGGAACGGGGATCAGAACTGCGCGCAGCGCGCAATTGTTCCAGTAAGTGGCGTTCCTGCTCGCTGTAAGTGGCGGGTTGCTTCAGGCTCAGGCTCAAGAGCAGATCTCCACGACCACCTGCACGGGGCCAGCCCTTGCCCTTCAACCGCAAACTACGGCCCACAGCCATGGCGGGGGGCACCGTCACGGTGGCTTCGCCATCGGGGGTGGCCACCCGCACCTCACCACCGAGGGCGAGCTCATCGAGGCTGAGGGGCAAGTCGGCCTTGAGCTGATCCCCCTCCAGGATCCAGATCGGGTGCTCCTGCACCTGCAGGTTGAGGTAAAGGTCGCCGCGACGACCGGTGCCCGGCTGCAAATTGCCCTTGCCCTTGAGACGCAGGCGACTGCCGGGCTTCACACCGGCAGGGATCCGCACCTGCACCCGCTCGTCATTCACAGCCAAGGTTCGCTCGCAGCCTCGGAAGGCCTCGGCAAAACTGAGGTTGATGCTGGCCTCCGCATCGAGATTCAGCGGCACCCCACGACCAGCACTGGCACCGGGGGCTCCGAATCCACCGGGAAACCCCGAGCCAAATCCTCCGAAACCGCCCGGAGCTCCAGCAAATCCAGCCCCACCACCCGGGCCACCAAAGCGACCCAGTAGGTCATTGATGAAGTCGTCAAAATTGCCATACCGGCCGAAATCCACATCCACACCACCCATGCCGCTACCACCACCGGCCTGATTGAAGTACTGGCCAAACTGCTCGTAGCGCCGGCGCTTATCGGGATCAGAGAGCACCTCATAGGCCTCGCTGATCTCCTTGAACTTGGCCTCGGCACCCTGATTGCCGGGATTCACATCCGGGTGGTACTGACGGGCCAGCTTGCGAAACGAGCGTTTGATCGTGTCGGCATCCGCACCGCGATCGACACCGAGCACCTTGAAATAGTCGCGATAGCCGTCGGCGCCCATGGCAGCTGCTGTCTCGGTGGTCAACGGTCCTCCCAGTGTCCCAGCTGAACACCGCTCCCAGGGCAAGCGGTGGGGGCGGAAGGCCGAACGCCAAGCCGGATTCAACGGCGACGCAAGCTGAAAAAGAGGCCGTAACGTCAGTCCAACGCCTGGATCGTGCCGATGCCCGCTCCTTCAGTCGGTCGCCTGCGCCTCTGGCGCAACCTGAGCCTGGCCTGCATCACCGCCCTGCTGGTGGGAGGCCTCAGCGGCACCAGCGATCCACTCCAGGCCGCTGGCTCGGATGCCAGCGCCGTAGGCGAAGCCGTGAGTCCATCCACGCCTGAGCAGATGGCCCTGGTGGAGCATCTGCGTCGCCAGGGTGCCGTGGTGTACGGGGCCTGGTGGTGCCCCCACTGCTTCAGCCAGAAGAACCTGTTCGGTACCGAGGCCGGCCGGCGCCTGCCCTACATCGAGTGCGACAAGGACGACAACGGCCGGCAGCGCTGCCAGACCGCCAAGATCCGCGCCTTTCCCACTTGGGATCTGAACGGCGAACGGCGCGAAGGGGTGCTGAGCCTGGAAGAACTGAGGGTGTGGAGTGGATTCAGCAGCAACAGCACAACGGTTTCACCAGCGCTGAAATAACAAAAGCCCAGAAAAACCTTCTTGCATCGGATTACAGCGCGGCCCCGGGATGCGCGATTGGCTGGACTTGTCCAGACCGTTGATTCACTGCACAGCCTGCGGCCGCTGCAGCGACAGATCTCCCTCTTGACGGGCTTCCTCAGCACGGGCTCGGTTGACATCCGGCCGGTACCCAGGTTGACGCCCTCCCAGAACCAGTCGTGGTGGCAGCAACCAAGCGCGAGAAGATCACCGCTCAGAGCGTTGCTGTCTTTGGTCCTGGTGGCACCTTCACTGCAGATCCGCCCCTATGAGGCGGACGACTGGCCGGCGGTGTGGGCGCTGCTCGAGCCGGTGTTCCGCGCCGGCGAAACCTTCCCCCACGATCCCCAGATCTGCGAGGCCGAAGCCCAACTGCTGTGGGTGGAGCAGCCCCAGGCCGTGATGGTGGCCACTGATGGGGCCGGGCTCTTGGTGGGCACCTATTACGTGAAGCCCAATTCCCTCTGCCTGGGTGCCCACGTGGCCAATGCCGGCTATGTGGTGGCCGAGCAGACACGCTGCCAGGGCATCGGCAGCCGCCTCTGCCAGCACTCGCTGCAGACCGCCCGGCGGCTGGGTTTTCGGCTGATGCAGTTCAACCTGGTGGTGAGCACGAACACCGCCGGCATCCACTGCTGGCAGCGGAACGGCTTTCAGATCATCGGCACCCTGCCCGGAGCGTTCCGCCACAAGCAGTTGGGCTACGTGGATGCCCTGGTGATGGTGCAGTCGCTGCTGGAGGAGCCGCTGCCATGAAGGTGGTGCCATGGCGGTTGAAACCGGGCGACGACCTGCGCTTGGCGCTGGAGGCCTGGATCGGCAAGCAAGGCGAATCGGCAGGCTGCGTGCTCCTTGGCATCGGCAGCTTGTCGGTGGCCCAGCTGCGGCTGGCAGGCCAACAGGAGAGCACCGCGATCAGGGGCGACCTGGAGATCCTCAGCCTCACCGGCACGCTCTCGCCCGACGGCGCCCACCTGCACATCGCTGTTGCTGACAGCACCGGAGCGGTGATCGGCGGTCACCTGTGCGCCGGTTCGCAGGTGCGCACCACCGCTGAACTGGTGCTGGGGCTGCTGCCGGAGTGGGAGTTTCAGCGGGACTTGGATCCCGCCACCGGCTACGCCGAGCTGCGGGTCAGTCCTTGGGCTCAGGGTTGAGCGGCCACAACCGACAATCCGGGCTCAACCTGCCTTCCCCCAGCGAGAACGACGTCTTCTGCATACCAGCGGCAGAGGGGGGCCCCCTGGCTGGGTGTCTTGCTGAAAGCCCCTCCGCAGCCGGGGTTCAATGACCTGCTCTCCTCAGGCTTGCGGGGAAGCCGGATGCAGCAGCTGATCGAAGCGCTGCTCTTTCGCACAGGAAACGAAGCAGAGGGTCCTGGAGCGGCGCCATGAGTGCGCCAACGTCGACGAACAGCGGCGCCTGAAGGCTGTTCAGGAACTCGATGAACTCGAGCGCTGCCGGGTCATCGCCATCATCAAATACGAATGCACCACCAGGGTGAAGAACAGGCCCTCGATCACCACCAGAAGCAAAGGGGACTCCTAGCTGTCATGAGCAAGCTCAAAGCCATCGAGCAGGCCTCCGCCAAGTAGCGCCGGGCCCACTTGCTCAACTGAGCCCGCGGGTCGACCAGGATCAGCCGGTTGGCTCTGAGAGCTGCAACCTCAACGTCCTGCTCGTCGATCGCGTGCACCAGCAGTGCTCTGGCGCTGATCAGGCAATTATGGGCCTGGGCCCGATGCTGGCCGGATCCTGGGCGGCAGCACCGGGATCCTCCAGATCCGTCAGCTGGGCCATGGTCTGCTCTGGCGTCAGGGAAAACAGCGTGCGATCCAGGGGCACATCGCGCGCCCGCTCCTTGCAGCTGCGCAGGATGAATTCAGTGCGGCTGATGCCTTCCGGTGCAGCGGCCTGATCGATCATCTGGCGCTGCTCGGCCGAGGCCCGCAGCTGCAACAGGTTCCTCAGGCGCGCGAGACCCCAGCGGCTGAGGAGCCCTGGCGACGGTGGAGAAGGGGGCCTGCAGCAGGGGCTGCGTCCGTGCTCCGGATGCTGGGTCGCGAGCCGGAGGCGTCGCTTCTGCGTAAGACTTTCATTGCGATGGCCATGCATCGGTTCGTGAGCCCTGGGGTGGTGGGTCGCACCTCAACCCGATGCGGCCTCACCCCCCTTGTCTCGCTGAACAACCCGCTGAGACAGAACACCTAAAAGCAACTCCCGCATGCCCAACTAATGCCCAGTTCCAGCTCCAAACCTCCCTACGCCCGCCTGTTGGCATGGGCAGCGAAGGACGTCTTCCCGCACGTCGCCAGCGTGGCTGATGCCAGAAAGATCACCATCGCGGAGGCTGTGCGACAAAACCCGGCCGTTGCCCAGCACGTTTGCGGACTGGAATTTCACCATGACGGCAGCGGCCGGGTTGATCTCTCCCTGGCCTGTCTGTCATCTCTGTGCTGTTTTGACGGTCTGCTGATGCCACCTTGGTGGAAGAGCTTCGTGGCGAGCTGCGATGCGCTGGATGAGGCTTATGCCCTGCAGGGAGGTCCGTTTGCCGCGGCTCAGGCCGGCAGCCTGGCGTCATCGGCCTCCGCGCTGAGCCTGTCAGATGTAGTGCTGCCAGACGCCCACTGGCTCGAATTTGATCACGACGTTGCGGGCATCCGCCTGGGGGGCGTGTTTCAACCGTTATGCGCCCGGGCCCATGAAGAGCCGTTCACCGTTCCGGACCCTGACGCCTGGGCTCGGGCCTGGGATCGCCTGCCGTTGGGCGGAGCTCTCGGCCGCTCCATACCACTGCTCGACGGCGTGCTGGAGCTAATGCGGCAGCAGTTGGGCTGGCCGTTGTGGGTCGGCTTGATGAGTGGACGGGAGAACCTGCTGAAACTGGTCTTTCGCCAAGACGGTGAGCTGCAGGAGCGGTTGGCTCGCTTTCTTCGCACCCAAGACCTGCAAGCCGATGCCGTGATCAAGGCCCTTGGAAGCGGACGCGAAGGCAGCCATGAGGAGCTACGCCTGAGCCTCGATCTTGACCTGAACAGGCAACGGCTGCTTCCCTCGCTGGCCTTGGAGTGGTACCCCAGCCGGAGCACCAGAGAAACCCGCAACTGGGACCTGCTGGATCAATTGGCTTCCTGCCTGGAGCTACAACCTGCGGACGTTGCCGATGCTCGTGCCTGCCTGGCGGCACTTCCCTCGGGCACGAGGCCTTCTGCTGCAGAAGCTGAATTGCAGAGCCTGCTGCCCTTGGTTGAGACAGCGGCGGCCAGGGCCGCCAAGCTGAGTCACTACAAAGTCACCCAGACAGCGACTGGGCTGTGGCACCTGAAGAGCTATGTGTCGCTGACCTGGCTGGCGGATCAGCCAGCCAGGCGCTGAGGCGATGCCAGCCTATTTGTTTTCGATCTTTTCAATAATGTTGCAGGTGAGCTTCTGCACCGCGTTGCCGCAGCTCTCACCGCCATTGATAATCGATTTGATCAACTGACCCCAGCTACCACCGGCCACCATTTCGAGTTCGGCGTCGGTGAGCTCAACGCTGGCACCATTGATGGCCTCATTGATGTCATCACTGCTGAGCTCGAAGCCCGCTTCCGCAGCGATGCGGGCCGCGTCATCGATGTTGGTCGCAGCAGCGAGCTTCTGCTGCAGTTCGGGACTACTGCTGACTGCCTGTATCAGGGCCTGAATCTGTTCCTGAGTCATGGGTGATGCAAGTAAGAAATTGGCAGGCGGTCCTTGCAAGGACTGCCCATGCCAAAACCGTAGCCATAGTAGCCAGGTCGGCAACAGGATTTCCGCAGACTGGCAAAACAGCCCTGCCACAATGGTGTGCCGACCAGCCTGAATACTGACCACCTGAATGACGACGGGGATCCCCCGGCCCTTGGCTGAGACGAGGAAATAAAAGCATTGAGCAACCGCGGCAGACTGACCACAGGGGCTCAACTCTTACAGTGGCCCGCAGCTCGCAATCACCCAAGCCAGAGTCGACTGCGGGTCGCCACGATAGCAAGAATTTATTATTGATTTGCACGCGATTACGCTGCCAGCAGCAATCTGGCTAAATCAACGAGACTAGATGCCGAGTTGACCCAAAGGGAGCCCTAACGCAAAAGGCTGAAAGCTATGGGTCACAGAAGACAGCGAATAGTCCAGGGCAAAAAGAGACTTGCCAACCCCGAACCGGGCTCACTGTCCATGGGGCAGAGCCAACTCACCTGGATGGCTGAAGAGCCTGGCGTCTAGGCCCTAAGACGTTGCCAGCTCCGGCAATCTAGCGGGACAAAGAATTAAACACTCTACCCCTGATTGTCAGGCTTTGCCGGCATTAAGTTCGGCAATCTTTACCTTAGCGGAGTAATGCTCGGTGATCCACAGGGTCGCAATCGGCACAACGATAGCCCCAATCGCACCAATGATGGCCAGAGTTGCTGAGCCACCAACGACGCTTTGCAGTTGGGCATCATCCAGTTCAAGGGGCTGGCTTAAAGCATGAAGAGCTTCAGGATCGAGCTGGATATCATGCGTGGCCAGCAGAGCAGGCAGTTGTTCGGCTGCCTCATAGGGAGTCACTATGAGTTCTGCAATCTGAGAATCCCCTTCTGCCAGCACGAGAACGTTGGCAACCTGATGCTGGGCTTCAATTGAGAGATGGGCATAACGCGGCAGCCCTCCCTCAGCGATGAGTTTCTGTGCTACTTCAACATCCGTAAGCTCCAGGCCTTCAGCGGCACAGACCTGCTGAATGTCATGAATGGATTTCACCGAAGACAGCCTCAGCTCCAGAGCTTCAGAATTTGAAACCACAACCGAGATTCGTCATAAACTCAACTTACTACGGATCGCGGAGATGTCAATCACCTGTTGCAGTTATTGACCAGTGCGCGAGCCGGCCTTGATCGCGCTTCATCGCCCATGCCCTGTTTGCACGCTCCTTTAAGCAGCCTGGCAGATCATCAGCGCGTCCAGTCGATAGGTGAAGTGTCCCCTGTATTCACTCAAGCATTCTGAAACGCCGGCCTACGGTTTAATCAAGAATCGGATGCCTGCAGCAGGGCTGTTGTGGTGGCGTTCACAACAAACTGCTTCTCGCCTACTCCCGTCGACCTAACATCAAGCCCAGGTTCAGAAAGCCTCATGCCACTCAGCCCGTCAGCGTTGCCTCCCGCTACGGTTGATGAGCACGCACTTCGCGAAGGCTGGACGCTCCATCAGCGGCTGGCTGATTCGGCAGGGAACGCCGTTGAGCAAACAACCGCCCACGGTTCAGAGCTGCTGAAAGCCTGGCGCAACATCGTGGCGCCCGACAACCCGATCAACTTCGACAAGCGTCTGTCCTGGGATGGTTTCACCCTGCAGCAGGCTGCCTGGGCTCTGGACCCGCCGAGCGGCGTTACACCACAGGCACCGGACTGGTGGCCGCTGCTCGAAGGACTGCGTCAGGCCGGGCGCGATGCTGCGGTTGGGGGCAGGCCTGATCTGCTGGTCGGGCGCGGTGCGAATCATCCGTTTGTGCATGTCTGGCGGCCAGTTGCTGTCTGGGCGCTGGAATCCCTCCAGCAGCGTTGCTCGGCGCTTGAGCCTCAACTGCGGCTGAGCGGCAGCGCCTGGCTGGATCTGGGCGAGGCCCTGCTGGAGCGTCTCTGCAGCACTGCTGATCAGGCCCTCTGGGAGCAGTTCAACCAGCGGCGCACACCAGGGCAGATGCTGCTGGCCCACCTCGGCTCCAACGGCGATGGCAGCGGCGAACCGCTGCGCGAGGCCTATGACGCCTTTGTGGCTGAACTGCACAGCAGTGGCTACGGCCTTCTTCTGGCTGAGTTTCCAGTGCTGGGCCGACTACTTGCGGTGGTGAGTCAACTGTGGCTGAAGGGTAGTGAAGAGATGCTGCGGCGTGTCGCTGGCAGCCGCAGCGTGCTGCATAAGCATTTTGGGATCGATCCAGCGGCGCAACTCCTGGCCATTCAACTTGGCCTGAGCGACCCCCACTGCGGCGGTCGCGCTGTGGCGATCCTGCGTTTCGCTGATGGAGACGGATCGCGCAGGGTTGTCTATAAACCCAAAGACATGCAGGTTGACGAGACCTATCAGCGGTATCTCCAGATGCTCAATGAAGCCTCAGACCTTGAGCCTTTGCGCTGTCTGTCGGTTGTCAGTCGTGATGGCTACGGCTTCATGGAGTGGGTCGAACACCGCCCGTGCAGCAGTGAGGATGAACTGGCCCATTTTTATTCCAACGCCGGTCGTACGATGGCAGTGTTGCACCTACTCGGATGCACCGACTGTCATTACGAAAATCTGATCGCTAGTGGCGATCAGCTGGTGCTCATCGATACCGAAACCCTGCTCGAGGCCGATCTGCGCGACCTGATCAGCGACGACGGTGATGATCCCGACCTCATTTCGAAGTTACAGAGTTCGATTCAAGGCTCGGTGTTGCGCTCGGGTCTGTTGCCACAGTGGTTAATAGCCGGTGTCGGTCGGAAACGTGCCTATGACGTCAGTGCCCTAGGCATTCAGCCGCCTCCACCAGAGCGCGAGCTGCCTGGCTGGCTGGGGCTAAACAGTGACGGCATGATGGCTGGACGCCTTATCCAGCCCAGCGAACTTCCCACCAGTCTGCCGGTGGGTCTGGGGGCCCAACAACGCCTCACAACCCATGTAGAGGAGCTGTGTCAAGGCTTCAAGGTCCAGCTGCAGGAGGCATTGCGGCTCAAGCGCCTGCTGCTGCGCCTACTCGATGAGTTTAGCGGTCAGCCCAGGCGCCTGGTTGCTCGGGCCACGAGATTGTATTTCACAATTCAGCGCCAGATGCTTGAGCCTGCAGCACTACGCAATGCCGTTGCCCATGGCCTGAAGCTCGAGCAACTCAGCCGCAGTTTTGTGCTGGCCGCTGAGAAGCCACCCAACTGGCCGATGTTCAAGTCTGAGACTCTCCAGATGGAGCAGCTCGACATTCCCTTCTTTGTGCATCTGATCGATGGTGAAGAGCTGCCCCTCCCTGGGGGCCTCGAGCCGATTCCCCAATTCATGAAAAGCAGCGGCCTCCACGCCGCCCGCCGCCGGCTCGAGACGCTCGATTCCGTCGAGATCAACTTCCAGCAACAATTGATTCGCGGAGCAATCGCAGCTCGGCATCTGAAGTTCAGCAGCTCGCGCTCCACCGATGCACCCACACGGCCGCATTGGTCAACCGCACACGACCAGGTCGATCTATTACCAAGCGATGGCTATCGGCAGGAGGCCTTCAGGCTGGCTGATCAGCTCTGGTCGGCATCGATTCGCGACCGCAAGGGTCGGCCTGAGTGGCTAGGCATGGACCTTGGCGTCGATGGGGAGTCGTTTCACTTTGGACTGATTGGCAATTCTCTCTATGCGGGAGTCAGTGGCATTGCTTTGCTGTTTGCACGGCTTGCCCTGACTCAGCTGAATGAAAAGACCAAGGCCGGTGCTTGGCGCAGCCGCGCCTGGAGCTGTTTTGAGGGGTTCGCCGAAATTGCCGAGCGCAACAGCAATGACCAGCTGTTTCGCATGATGCGTGATCTACCTTTCGGAATCTCCGGTTCCGGGGGCATCATCCTGGCGTTGACCATGGTGCAGCAAGCTGGCATCGGCGAGGCGGCGCAGCTGGTCGACCTGATGATCGATCAGCTGCGGCCCGAACGGCTTCTGGCTGATGAAGGTGTGGATGTGATCGCCGGAGTCTCGGGCCTGATCGGCCCCTTGCTGTTCACCGGTCAGGCCCGGGCACAGGAACTCGCGGTCGTATGCGGCGAGCGCCTGCTGGCTCTGCAAAACAAGAGCGGCGGTTGGCCTCTGGCAGCTGCCTCAACCAGCCAACGCAAGCCAGCATTGACTGGTTTCTCGCACGGTGCGGCTGGCATGGCGGCCGCCCTGGCCAAGCTGGCCCAGGCCAGTGGTGAGAGCCGCTTTGCCGATGCTGCCCAGCGTGCCCTGGGCTACGAACGGTCTGTGTTTGTGGCTGAGCGGGGCAACTGGCCTGATTTCAGAAGCACCACGGAAGCCGACGCATTCATGTTGAGCTGGTGCCATGGTGCGCCAGGGATTTTGCTGTCGCGCCTTGTGATTGAGGCGGCCGGCCAAGCAGATCGCCACACCAATCACGAACTGGAGGTGGCACGCAGCAGCACGATCGAGGCTTTGGAGCGCTCACGCAGGGGTGAGGGTTTCGCCGCCCACCTCTGCTGTGGGGTGCTGGGGTTGAGCAGCCTGCTGCGGGTTGACGCCCAGGCCACCGGCAACCCTCTGGCCCCCCAGGTGCCGACAGCCGAGAGCACCGTCGTCGCGGAGTCCTCTGCCAACGGTGACTACACCTTCTTCAGTGTGGACACCGGTTCCCTCAACCTGCCTGGTCTGTTCACCGGCAAAGCCGGTGTGGCCCTGGCCCTGTTGGAAGCTGGGGAAGGAATGCGCTGGCTGCCAGCTGTGCTCAGTGCTGGTTTGCTGGGGCCGTGCTGATCGGTACATCGAGCCGCTGCTGGCAAAGCCATTGCAACCGCACCATGGCCTGAGCCGGCTCCAGCAGCGCGGGTTGCTGCTGGAGCGAGGCCTCCAATTCATGCGCCCGTGCCATCACCAGAACGATGGCTGCTCGGGTGTCAGCGTCAGACAGCCCGCGGGTGTAGTTGAGCCAACGGCCGTTGGGGATCGGTTGGTCGTGTTCATCAACTCCAAGGCAACGGCCAAACAGCCCCGCATCGAAGCGGCCGAGGGCCAGCACCATGCCCATGCAGTCGGCGACCAGCTCATCGAGCAGGTTGAGTCGCATCTCCTCCAACAGCCGCTTGGTGGCCAGGTGGGTGAGCTCATGTTCGAGCCTCAGCCTGGTGGAGGCCTCAAGCCAGGCAGCGGCGCTGAGCCCACCGGGCACCTGCCCACGTTCCACCGAGCCATAGGGAGCCTGGTGCAGCACGATCAGGCTGGCGCGGCTCTGGCGTCCGCATTGGCGGATTAAGCCCCAGTGGATCAGACCAGTGATCGCCTGGGCATGCATCCCGTCGGTCAGGCTCACCGGCTCGCAGCGGTGGGCCAGAGCCCGCACCAGCAGCGCAAAGTCGGCCCGGTTGGCAGTCTCCAGCACCGGCATGGCACCGCAGGGGTGGGGCGCGATCCGCAGCTGCAGAGCCTCGGGTTGTTGCCAATGGGGCATGGGGCCGATCTGGTGAGCCGCACCCTGCAGCTCAGGGTTGTCGGGATGGTCTCCGCGCAGCACCGCTGCCTTGTAGAGCTCGCTGCCACTGATGCCCACCACCTGGGGCATCAGCAACTGGGGCATGGCTGTCTGCAAGGCCGCCACCAGAGCCGAACCTTGCACGGAGCCCTTCAGATCGTTTCCGATCAGCTGTTGCCACCAGGCCAGTTCAGACTTTGCGGGGAGCGGTAGCAGCGGCCACGGATCGAGGGCCCTGCGAAAGCCGCTGCAGTAGGCCTCCAGAGACTCAGGACTCACTAGGGTTGAGGTAGCCGCCAATGGTTTTGCTCATCTCGCTGTAGGTGCCGAGTTCGCTGATGGTGCCGCCGGCAATCACGGCGATCTGGTCGGCGGATTCGATCGTCGACAGCCGGTGCGCTATGGCGATGCGCGTGATGTCAAGGTTGTCCAGGGTGCGTGTCACGGCCGCCTGGGTGGGAGCGTCGAGGGCGCTGGTGGCCTCATCGAGCAGCAGCATCCTGGGCCGACCCAGCAACGCCCGCGCCAGGGCCAGGCGCTGTCGCTGGCCCCCTGAGATACCCATCGCGCCTTCGCTGATGATTGTCTCGAGTTTCATCGGCATCCGCTCCACATCGGCGGCGATGGAGGCCTGTTCGAGCGCGTTCCACACTTCGTCGCGGCTGAAGGCGCGACCGGCTCGCACCACCTCGTAGATCGAGCCGGTGGGTAGCGGTGCGTTCTGCAGCACCACCCCCAGCTGGCGGCGGTAGTGGCGTACGGCCAGCTCACGCAGGTCGACACCGTCGATGCTGATCACGCCCGCTTCCGGCTCCATCAGCCGCAGCAGGCAGCGCAGCAGCGTGGTCTTGCCGCAGCCTGAGCGCCCGGTGATGGCGGTGTAGCGCCCCTGGGGGATGCTCAGGGTGATCTGCTTCAGCAGTGGTTCCGGGGCGTCGGGGTAGCGAACCTGCAGGTTCTGCAGATCGATCTGACCCATCACGGTGTGCAGTTGGGCGCCGCCGCTGTGGCCCGCTTCCGGCGTGGCGTACATCACCACGCTGCTGCGCTGCCACAGAACAACCAGCCGCGAGACCGTGCTCGCCACCTGCACCGCCAAGGCTGAGAGCTGGCTGTTGAATGACAGGTAAGCCGCCTGAAAGGCCACGAATGAAGCCACCAGCTGGTTGGCCCCCATGGCGGCCAAGCCTTGGCTGTTGACAACGGCACCGGGCGCCGCCGCCTGGGCCTTGGACTGATCGAGCATCCAGACCAGGCCAATGAACACCACCACCTGACCCAGTGGCGTGAGCACCCGAGCCAGGATCTCAAGGGAGTTGTTGACGCTCTCGCCGCGGCGCATCAGCGAGCCCAGACGCACCATGTCGTCGATCCACTTGCTGAAGACAAAGGGTTCGCTTCCGCTCACACGGATCTGCGACATACCCACCACGGCTTGCAAACCCATGTCGCTCACCTTGGCTTGCCCCTCCTGCAGAGGTTGTTCGAGCCGTGCTGCCTGCAGCACCAGGAGCATCATCACGACCGCACTCACCAGGCTGAAGGTTGCCGCCACCAGGGCCAGTTGCAGTTGGTAGACGAACATCAACACCAGATTGGTGATGGAGAACAACATCCCCAGCCCCGCGTTGAGCAGGCCACTGCTCACGAGCTGGCGCATCTGGCTGATCGATCCCACGCGAGTAACCAAATCGGCCGTGCCGAGCTTCTGAAAAAAATCGAGCGGCAGCCGCAGAAGATGAGCCCAGAGTGCCGCTTCCATGCGTAGGTTCACTAGCGATTCCATCCGCACGGTGGCCAGGCTGCTGAATCCCTGGGACACCACGGTGCAGAGCGCGATCAGCAGCACGGCCAGGGAGGTCTCGACGATCAGCCGCAGATCCCCGAGCAGCAGCACTGTGCCCACCAGAAACGATGTGAGCGCTGGAATGCTGAGATTGAAGACCGCCACGACCAGGGCGCTGAACAGCACCGCCAGCAGAGGGGTGATGTTGGTTCCCAGGGCAAAGCTCAGCAACTTCCAGAGGGAACCCAGCGGTACCGGCAGAGCGGCGTAGAGCTCGTAGGCATAGGGCTTGAGCTGTCGCGCCGGGGCCAGCGGTTCGCGCTCACCGTTGACGCCGTCAAAGACGACGGCCTGCCCGCGCTGACGATGCACCGCCAGCGGGCGCCCATCGTCGTCGTCAAAGACGATCAGCATGGCCCGTGTGGCGGTCACCAGATCAGCCGGTGTCTTCACCTCACGGTGGGGGATGTTGTTGAGCTCCAGCAGTTCGGTGAAACTGCCGCTGGAGCTGCTGATCGAGCGGGGATCACCCAGCACCGTCATGGCATAAGTCAGCGTTCTGCAGCGCGGGTCGCTGCTGCTGATAGGCAGCTCGATCGGATCGAGACACTGTTGCTGCACAGCGGCCATGCCGCGCAGCAGCGCGTCCTGCCGGCTCCTGGCAAGAGTCATGGAGTTCCCTCCTGGGCGGCGGTTATCAGTTCAGCTTCGAGCAGCTGGCTGTAAGGGCCGCCGGCGCGGGCCAGATCCCCTGGATGTCCCTGCTCCACCAGCTGGCCCTGATCGAGAACCAGTACCCAATCGCTGATCTGGGCTGCATGAAGCCGGTGGGCAACGGTCACCAGGGTGCGGGGTGTGCTTTTGACAGCCACGAAGATCTGACGTTCGCGGCGGTCATCGAGGGCACTGGTGGCCTCATCCATGAGCAGCAGCGTGGGCTTTCTCAACAGGGCTCTTGCAATCTCCACCCGCTGGCGCTGGCCACCGCTGAGGTTGCCACCGCCTTCGCCAAGATGCATACCCAGGGCGCCGGCACCACCCAGGTCATCGAGCAACCCGGCCTGCTCGAGCGCCACCAGGGCACTGCTGCTGTTGAAGCGAGGGTCCCAGAGCGTCAGGTTCTGCTCCAGAGTCGCCGGAAACAAGAACACATCCTGCGACACAAGAGCAATCGAGCTCCGCAAGGTTGGATCATCCCAATGGAGCCAGTCACGGCCGTCGTAGAGGATCTCACCCTGGCTGGGGCTGTACAGGCCGGCGAGCATGCGCAGCAGCGTCGATTTGCCCGAGCCGCTCCCCCCCACAATCGCCATGTGCTGGCCAGGTTGAAGCTTCAGCGTGAGTCCACCGAACAGCATCGACGTTGTACTGCTGAACTGGAATCCCAGGTCACGCAGCTCCAGTGAGCCCAGTAACTGCCGTTCAGTGCTGTCCTGGTTGGGCTGGGCGTTCTCGGGAACCCTGGCCGCCGCAAACTGAAAGCTGCGCACCAGCGGGTCGACATCGCTGTCGATCACATCATTGGTGCGGCCCACCTGACCATCAAGCTGTTGGAGCTGACTGCTCAGCAGGTTGAGCTGTTGCAGCGGCGCCTGGATCATGCCCATGAGGAACTGAAAGGCCATCAGCTCGCCCAGGGTGATCTGACCAAGGATGATGAAAAGGCCACCAAGCATGATCACGCTGCAGCGAAGCAAAAAGCCCGAAGTCGTTCCGATCAGTCCCACTAGGGCACTGGCCAGCGACTGCTTCTGCAGTTCGGCCAGGCCGTCGTTGAAACTGGCCGTCCACTGCATGAAGGCCTCATTCTCAAGCCCGGAGGCTTTGATGCTTTCGATGCACTGGATCACATACATGCCGATGCCGCTGGCCTTGCCCTGCACCATCGCCAGCTTGTAGTTGTCGCCCTTACGCAATTCACGGATCCAGAGCGTCAGCGCCGAATTACCACCGGCAATGGCTACCGTGACCAAGGAGAGCCAGGGCGAGATCAAGACTCCTACCGTGAGGGCCAGCAGGCCAGAGCCGAGCGAGAGGAGAAAGTCGACCACGCCCGTAACCCCGAGCTGCACAAGCGAAAACGGCAGCAACAGGCGAGTGGCCACCTCACCCCGCATCCGTTGCACGAAGTAGCGGTACGGCAGGCTGAACAGTGAGATGTACAGCAGGCTGCTGATCCGCTTCAACAGCAGGTTGCCCAGGGTGCGCAGCAGCAGTTTCTGCAGATTCAACAGAGCGATCAGCACAACGACGGAAATACCCGTGATCCAGATCACCGGGATGGCGATGTTCTCGCGTCCGTCCTGAAGAAAACCATCGATGAACTGACTGCTGGCGCCGGCGATGAACAGTTCGGGCAGGGCCCCCGCCACCGACACCAGGAGCAGCCAGGGCAGCAGGCTGCGGTAGGGCGCCACAAGGCTGGGGACCCAGCGGTAAAGGCTCGGATTCTTACCCCCAGGGATGAAATCAGGTCCTGGCCTCAGTTCAAGGACGACGCCGGTGAAACTGGTCTGAAACTCGTCCCAGTCGATGCTGCGCCGTCCACTGGCCGGGTCACTCAGATAAGCCTTTCCCCCTTGAAAGCCTTCGAGAACGAGGAAGTGATTGAAATTCCAGAAGAGGATGCACGGGAAGCGGCCCTTGTCGCGTAGATGCTGGGCGCTGCAGCGAAATGCCTTCACTTCAAGCCCGCAAGCCAGTGCTGCCTTCTTGAGCTGGATTGCCGTCACCCCGTCGCGGCTGATGCCACAACGCTCACGCAGATCGGCCAGTGTGAGCACCTTGCCGAAGTAGCCCATCACGATCTTCAGGCTGGCGGCGCCGCATTCGACCGCCTCGTACTGGAGCACCGTGGCTGTGGTGACCCGTTGGGCGCTCAGATCACTGGGCATCCGAAACCTCGCGCGCTGTTGAGCCGCTGTCATGGGTTGTCGACCACCAGACCCAGGGCTCGCCTGAGCGCAGGCATGACAAATTCAATCGGACGCCTGTAGGTGGTGGTGATCTGAACATCGGCAAGTGTCGCCAGTCGCACCGGATGGGGCGGCAGCCGGCCTGAACTCCAGCGGTAACAGCGCCGCGACAACGCTTGGCGGCAATACGTTGCATCGGCCTGCTCGAGCTGCACCCGCACCAGATAGGGCGCCGGCTGCTGTTGCTGAATCGTGTTCACGAGTCCGCGGCTTCCCACGACACCCAGAAGTCCGTCAGCCTGCAGCGGCAGTTTGGTGACCTGCACAACAGTGCCGGGGATACCGCCGTACTGAGCCCTGGAGATGCCCTTGGGGGTGAGCAGCACGCTCATGCCATCACTCACCTGCTGTGCCGCCACGGCATCGAGAAACACCGGCACCTCTCTGGGCAGGGCGGGGGGCTGGATTGAGTAGCTCACAAGTTCATCACCTTCGCGAACAGTGCTGCCACTATTGAAATTGGATGCGAGGATGTAGAAGCCTGTTGGCGGCGCAAAAACGGCGCTTCGCGTAAGAAACAACACCAGCGCAGACTCGAGTTTGCTGCGACTGTCGAGATTGTTGATCGCAACCTGCTTGGACTGATCGATCTGATCGCTGCGATTGATGCCCGTGTTGATCTTGGAGCTATCGGTGCCCAGCAGCTGTGCTTCCAGGTTGTTGATCGTGGATTGCTCCTGCAGCAGAGTGGTGACTGGCAGGTAGCCCTGTTTCCAAAGCTTCAGATAGCGCTGGTAGAGATCGCGACGTTCCTTGAGTTCTGCCGCAATCACCTGACGCTGATTGCTTTGCTTCTGGCTCAGCTGACCCAGCTGACCCGCCCGCTGCAGCCTGTCCTGTTGCTGTTGGCGTTGCAGGTCGGTGGCGGGCAGCGTGCTCAGCAGGGTGCTGTTCAACTCCTGATGGTTCGTGGTGTTCTCGATCCGGGCCACCACCGTGCCCTGGGGATAGCTGACGGTTAAAGCGCCTGTATTTTCATCAAACGCCTCCTTGCCCGTGAGAGCCTGGGGCAGCACAAGCTGCTGTTCACCCACCGGGGCGAGAGCGGCGGTCGCCAGTTGATCCAATGCGCCCGCAGAGTTGACAGCACGGGTGAGTGCTCTTGCATTGTTGACCCAGAACTCTCTCAGCAGATCATTGCGCCGGCGCTGATCGGCGCTGAGCCGATCGGGTGCCAGACCGCTGACTTGAAAGTAAACCAAGCCGTTGGCGCCAGCGGTCAGACTCGCCATACCGCTCGGGGGCACGATTGCTGCGGTGCCATTCACCTGCACAGGCACCCGCGCCAGGATCGACCAGAGAACCCCGACGCCTGCGATCGCGGCCGCAGCGATCGCCGTCATCCGCACCGGCAACGGCAGAAAGCTGGCTGGCTTGGTGGCATCGCTTCCGGCTTGGAGCCGCTCAAGCGCCACCTGCTCAAAAATTGCAAACCGGTCGGCGGCGCGGTCACTGGTACCCCGTCTGGGATCATGCCCGTTGTTACCCATCGGTTGGCGGCTCAACGTTGACGCAGCTGCTGGACCCGTTGCTCGAGCAGCGACTGGGTTCCCGCCGGCCAGCGCGCCGAAGAGCGGTACAGACCGGCTATAGCGGTGTTATGCGTGCGAAGAGCCGTGGCGTAGTCACTGGCCGCGAGCAGAGATTGGTTCAGTGTCAGCACCACAGTGGCCATGTCGGTGACGCCCACGGCAAAGCGCGCTTGCACTGATGTCACTGCCATGCGAGCTGCTTGAACCTGGGCTTTGGTGGTCTCCACGGCAAGCAGGCTGGTGAGGTAGTTCGCATAGGTCGACTCGACCTCGCGGGTCACAGTGAGCCGGTCGATGGCAGCCTGCGCCTTGGCCTGTCGGGCTGCAGCTTTGTTGGCTTCTGCCTGGGCTGCGCTGATGCCACCATCAAAAAATGGCCAGGTGAAGCCTACGCCAACACCTCCGTCCCAGGTGAAATTGCGAGAGTTTGTATTGTCACCGCTGCCCGGCAAGCCGACTGTGGTGTAGCTGTCACCGTAGGTGCCGCTGGCACCAGCGCTGAACCTGGGCCAGTAATTGTTGAAAAGTGATGTGGCCTGCCAGCTAGCACTGGCGGAAGCGGCCAGGCTGGCCTGAATCTCTTCGCGCAGTTTCAGTGCCTGGTCAATGGTGTTCTGCAGGCTGTCATCCCATTGACCGATAGTCTGCAGCTCTTCAATGGGCAAGGCTAGAGTTCCAGGCGGCAAGGCCATCGCCTGGGCAAGCAGAGCTGCAGAGTCGATCAGCTGCCTGTAGGCATTGATCAGTGCTCCCAGATTCTGATACTGCTGGGTGCGGATCTGCTCCACATCTGAGATGCTCACAAGGCCGCTGTTGAACTGGGCCTCGGTGGCCGCCACCTGGCGGTTTGTGCTTAGAAGAATCTCCTCATAAGCCTTGATCAACTGCTGTTTTTCATGCAGGTTGAAGTAGGCATCTTGGGTCTGCAGCACAAGATTGCGCGCACTCACATTGAACAGGAGTTGCTGTTGCCGGAGGCTTTCGCTGGCAGCATTGATGCTCGGGCCACGGCTCGGGTCAAAGAAGGTCCAGTTGAGGGCCAGTCCAATCGCGCCAACATTGGCAGAATTGGAGTATTCGACGATGTCTCCACCTGGCAGCGTCGACGTTTGGGTTGTGGTCCTGAACGTTTGGCTGAGAATGTACTGATTTGAACCGGCGCTGGCTGTGGGGTACCACTGTCGCCGCACCGCAATCAGGTTCCATTGTTGCCCCTGAATCTGGGCGTAGGCTGAAATTAGCTGTGGATTGTTAAGCAGACCTGCCTCCAGAGCCTGCTGCAGACTGGTGCTCTGGGCACGCTGCTTGAGATTTTTCTGCAGGTTGCTCAACTGGGCCAGCAGCCTGGAGGCCAGTGGATTGGCCACCACCTGTGGGGCGACGATGCCATTAATGCGATAGCCGCTCTGAGCCAGAGCCAGCGGGGTTGCAGCAATGGTTGTAAGTGCCAACATCGCCGGTCCGACCGCTGCTGTCAAGCAATACGTCCTCATGGCCGGATGATAACTGGCCTGGGGTGGCCTGCCACCGAGTGCTGCTTCGACACTAGATGCCTGCACTCAGACTGATGAGGTTGAGAGGCTCTTGCCCTCACTAGTGGAGTAGCGCTTGGGCCTTGAACATCATGGTCGCAGTATTTCGTGGTGCACCACCATGCTCTCCCCGATGGTCCCTGGGCTTGACTGGCAGCCCCTCGATACAGGATCCATCACTTGCTCCTGAGAATCGGGCGCGGCAGCGCCTCAACAGCGGTACTTGCAGCAGGGAGCAGGCTACTTTATTGCCAGATATCGCAAAGCCTTGGCAGGTACCATTGTTGAATCTTCAATGCGCATGCGGCAATACATAGCCATATGCTGAATTCTCAAGAAGGGCATATGAGCAATCAGCGGAGAAATGACATGCGATGCCTGGGCCTTCGCGGTCGCAGAAGGTACCAAGTGGCCAGCCCTTCAACTGCTGGAGGAGAGGGGAAGAGGCACATTGAGAAAATCACGAGCTGTTGTTACCCGAGTGCCTACTTGGTCCATTCGGCGCCAAGATTCCGATAGGAGCATGTCGCAGGTTGTGCTGAGGCCAGGAAGCAACGATTGAGCCCCCTGTGATTCAGGCATTCCCGAACACGCATCTGGCTAACCTCGCTCAGGCCGTCGTCATCGATGACCTGAACAGCTAAAGCAGCTTATTGATCTTAGGCATCAGCGCCCATTCCCCGTTCACCTGATCCAGGCCCCGTAATCGGAAGCGATCCAGCCCTGTGGCCCCTTTGATCTGGCCAAAGACCGGTTCCACCACGGTCTTGCGCAGGGCGTAGATCGCTTGTCCCGCCTTGGAGCGGAGCTTGCGGTCCATCCGGCCCTTGGCATCGAGATCTCTAGGTGCTCGGCCCCTTGATGGCCTCAGCCTCTGGCCGTGATGTTGCCGGCCTGTGGAGATGTAGGCCACCAACCCGTTTTCCTCACAGGCTTCCGGGTTGGTGGTGGTGGTGGTGGTGCAGTAGCCGGCGTCGGCGATCAAGGCCCCGGCGACTGACCGGTATTGGCCTCGATGCGCTCCAGCATGGACAGCAGATGCACCTCGTCGCTGGCCTGGTTGCTCACGCCGATGGTCACGATCACCTGGTGGTCGCCATCGACGGCGGCCTGGTAGTTGTAGCCCTGAATCCAGCCGTCAGCTCCTTTAAAGATGTAGCTGTCGGAATCAGTGAAATTGCGCTGGGCCTGGGGTTTGGGTTGTCCGGCTGCATGCGTGAGGAGCTGGCGGTATGGCATCGCCAGTGGATCGCTTTCTGCGGTGGTGGCTGGTGACGTAATGCCTGCCGCCGCGGCCCTTTCATGGGCAAGCTTCTGGGCGTCATCTGCTCGTTTGCGGGCATCACGGCTGCGGCGCGATGCGCGTTTGCTGCGCTTTTCGTCGCCACTCGCCTCGGTCTCCTCAGCCTCCTGTTCAGCAGCACTGCCTGTTCTTCACTTTGATGGGCCCTGGCGGCAGCTGCTTCCACTTCCAGCGCAGCCTTGGCCTTGCGGATCCACTCCAGCCTGCTCTAACGGCGCTGCAGTTCCTCGGCATCGATGATTTCGGCCCTACGCCGTAGCGCCCGCATCTCAGCCTCAAGCTGCCGCTCGCTTTTGAGCATCCGCTCGTGGCTCATGGCCTTGTGCTTGCTGGCATTGGCGCGGATCTTGGTTCCATCCAGCGCCACCTGGCCCAAGCTCACCAGCCCAGCTTTCTGGCAAAGCCGCAGCACCTGAACGAATAGCCCGGCCAGGGCAGCCAGTTGACGACGACGGAAGTTGCTGATCCGGCTGAGGTCGGGTTGCTGGTTGCCGGTGAGCACCCGGAAGGCGGCGTCTTCCCAGCAGGCCTTCTCGATCTTGCGAGAGCTGGGCAGCCCAACGCAGTAGGCAGGGATGTCACCGCAGCGGCCCTTTGTCACGCTGTTGTCACCGAGCCCAAGAGAGGGGCACTAAAGAGGAACCGAGATCCCAGTCCCTAACTACTAAAAAGGGCCCTTCCAGGCCCCACGGATCATTTGGGTGATAAGGCTGATCTACCCCATCTCCCTAACTAGGGTCAGGCGGCCACAGGGGCGGTCTGACGGGAGAAACGAACGATGTTGTTCGCTGTTACGTGTTTGCTCTTACCGAGCAGGCTTCAGTCACCCTCCTTATGCCCCGTCGAAACCATTGCAGCCCCGGCAAAAGCCCCGGCAGTGCCGAGAGCGGGGGAATGGAGCTGAGCGGAATCGAACCGCTGTCCGAAACACTGGTGTGAGCCACCTAGTCCGGCCGAAACCGGACTCCTTCATTGTGGCAGCAGGACCAGGCAGCAGGTGGGGTGGGCATGACCGAACGCAACTGGACGCCATCCCGTACAGCGGCATTCCCCTGCCTGGCCGTGGTGCCACCAGGCCTGGAAGAGGCGGCCGCCGCTGAGCTGGCGGCCCTAGGGGCCACCGGGGTGAGACCCCTGCGGCGGGCGGTGCGCTGCCAGACGGATCTGGCCACGTACTACCGCCTACACCTGCAGGCCCGCTTGCCCTTCCGCCTGCTGCGCCAGCTGGCGGCCTTCCCCTGCCGCGGACGCGACGACCTCTACTGGGGCGTGCAGGAGGCGGCCGACTGGGGCTTCTGGCTCCCTCCCGAGGCCAGCTTCCGCGTGGATGCCAGCGGCAGCATCCCCGGGCTCAACCACAGCCACTACAGCGCCCTGCAGGTGAAGAACGCCCTGGTGGATGGCCAGCGCCAGGCCTGGGGCGCGCGTTCCTCGGTGAACCTCGACAACCCCGACCTGGCCCTGCACCTGCACCTGAGTCCAGGCCGCCCCGGCCAGACGCCGGAGGCGATCCTGAGCCTGGATGGCAGTGGCGAGAGCCTGCACCGCCGGGGCTACCGGGCCCGCATGGGTTTGGCGCCGCTGAAGGAAAATCTCGCCGCTGGCCTGATCGCCCTCACCGGCTGGAACGGCAGCGTGCCCCTGGCCGATCCCCTCTGCGGCTCCGGCACCTTGCTGATCGAGGCGGCCTGCCAGGTGCTGGGGCGCGCCCCTGGCCTGGGGCGCGGCTTTGCCCTGGAACGCTGGCCGGATTTCGATGCCGGTCTGTGGCGACAGGAAGTGGCAACCGCCCAAGGCCTGGGCCGCACAGAGCTACCAGGGGACATCCCCCTGGCCCCGATCGTGGGCAACGAGGCGGATCCGGAGGTGCTGGAGCAAGCTCAGGCCAATGCGGAGGAGGCCGGGGTGGCCCGCTGGCTGCAGCTGCAGCGCGGAGACTGCCGCGACTTCGTGCCCCCGGCCACTCCAGGGATCCTGGTGTGCAACCCGCCCTACGGCGAGCGGATCGGGGCGGGCGAGGCCCTCGAACAGCTCTACAGCGACCTGGGCCAGATGCTCAAGCAGCGCTGCGGTGGCTGGACCCTGTGGCTGCTCAGTGGCAACCCTGAACTCACGGGTGCGCTGCGGATGAAAGCCAGCCGCAAACTGCCCGTGAGCAATGGCGGCATCGACTGCCGCTGGCTCCAGTACGAGATCCGCTAGCGGCCCACCAGGGCCCGGGTGGTCTTGGTGATGCCGGCCATGGTTTCTGGCAGATAGGGGCCCTTGGTCATCTGGCCCCCCACCCGCAGAAACAGGCCGGTGAGCAGCAGGTTGAGGCCCGCCAGCACCAGCACGGCCTGAATCCAGCCCCAACCCAGCCCCAGGTGAAACCACAGCACCAACGCCAGTTCCGCGGCGATCAGGGCCAGCAGCAGCGTGGCCAGCCCCCCCATCAGCAACAAGGCACCGCTGATCAGACGGCGCTTTTCCCGATCGGCCTCCTGCAGGGCAATACGCACGTGCAGATCCATCACCGAGGTCACCAGCCCGGTGACCCTGGAGGCGGCCTGCAGAGGCAGGCCGCGGGAACGGCGCTCCCCGCTGGGCCGCTCCCCGCCAGCCCCATTGCCGTTGCTCGTGGTCATGCGGATCGGCGGCCGGATGCCAGCAGCAGGCCGGTGAGCAAACCCACCCCGGCGGCGATTCCCAGGGCCATAAGCGGGCGCTCCCGCACAGGCTTCTCGATCCGGGGCCGCAGGCTGGAGTTCAGCTCATCGAGCAGATGCTCGAGCTGATCTTCCAGGGGCTTGAGCGAATCGGCCAGGTGGTGGGCCTGGTCGGTGGTGACATGCACCAGATCCATCAGCTGGGCCTTGACGCCCTCGCTGGTGCGGCCGGTCTGGCGGGCGATCACGTCCACCACCAGATCCAAGCTGCCGCGGGTGGCTTCCAACGTGTGGCGCGCCACCTCCGGCCATTCCCTCTGAATGATCGGCAGCAGCGCTTCAAAGCGCTCGCGGAACAGGGCCGGTGCCGCGGGACGCGGAGCTGCATCACCGCTGTCGCGGCCGGCTTCGGGCGGAGTGGAGACGGCCGTACCGACAGGAGAGTCGTAGCCGTTGGCTGGGGTGTCTAAGTCCATGGTGCGACGGCGTTGACGCGGGACTGTCCTCACCGTAGGGACGTCGGCTTGAAATCGTCAGTGCTTGGGCTACCTTTCTGGGTGCTCGGCGCTCGGGCCTGTTGGTTCACATCAATCAGGTAGCGCTCACGCATTTCAAGTCGTTCGGGGGGTCGATGACCATCCCTCTCGAACCGGGCTTCACGGTGGTGACAGGCCCCAACGGATCGGGCAAGAGCAACATCCTCGATGGGGTGCTCTTCTGCCTGGGCCTGGCCAACAGCCGCGGCATGCGGGCCGAGCGCCTGCCCGACCTCGTGAACAGTGCCGTGCTGCGGGATGGCAAGGCCGCCGAAACCGTGGTGACCGTGCGCTTCGACCTCAGCGACTGGCAGCCCGATGAGGCCGAAGCCGGGCTGGAGGCGCCAGCGGAGGGCCCCTGGATTCAGCCTGGCCAGAAGGAATGGAGCGTGACCCGCAAGCTGCGGGTAGCCCCAGGCGGCACCTACAGCAGCAGCTACAGCGCGGAAGGTGTGCCCTGCAACCTCCAACAGCTGCAGACCCAGCTGCGGCGCCTGCGGGTGGATCCCGAGGGCAGCAACGTGGTGATGCAGGGCGACGTAACCCGCATCGTGTCAATGGGTGCCCGCGACCGGCGGGGCCTGATCGATGAACTGGCCGGAGTGGCCCTGTTCGATTCCCGCATCGAACAGACCCGCAGCAAGCTCGAGGAGGTGCAGGAACGCGAAGAGCGCTGCGCCATCGTGCAGCAGGAGCTGCTGATCTCGCGCCAAAAGCTGGAGCGCGACTGCGCCAAGGCCCGCACCTATCAGGGCCTCAAGGAGCGCCACCACCTGGGCCGCCTGCAGGAGCAGGTGCTGGGCTTCGAACAGGCCCAGGACGACGTCCGCAGCCTCAAGAGCCGCCAGGAGGCCCTCGCCAAACAACAGGACGCCGATCGCACGGCGGTGAGCGAGGGCCGCGCCGCCCTCGAGCAGGCCGCCCAGGCCCTCGAACTGCTGCAGGCCGAGGTGAAGGCCCTCGGTGAAGACAGCCTGCTGGCCGTGCAATCGGAACTGGCAGGCCTGGAGGCCAGGGGCCGTGAACTGGCGCGCCAGGCCGAGAAGCACCAGCTGAGTGCCGAGGAGCTGCAACGCCAACGCCACGAGCTGGCGCGCCAGCAGGGCGACTTGCGTCAACAGCAGGGGGAATTGGCCGCCGCGGACGACCGCTCCAGCCTCGAGCAGGCCGAAGGCGATTGCCGCGCTGCCGAGGCCGCTGTGGAACTCTCACGCCGGCGCCTGGGCGAGGTGGCCGGCCGCAGTGGCAGCTGGCTAGAGGAGCAGAAACAACGCAGCCGCCAGCGCCAGGAGCTGCAGGGGCAGGTGTCCCCGCGATTAGCAGAGCAACAGCAGCTGAGTGAACGGCTGCGCCAGGAGCAGGAACGCCTGGCGGAACTGCGCCAGCAGCTGGAGGAGGACGCTGCCAACAGCCAGGGGGTAGCCAGCTCCCTCAGCCAGCTGGAGGAGGAGTGGCAGCTGCTGCTGAAAGCCCTCCAGGCCGAGCAGGCCAAGGCCCAGGAGCTGGTGGAGGCCCTGGCGCTGCAGCAGCGCACCCGCCACCGCTTGGAGCAGGAGCAGTCCAACCTGGAACGGGAGATCGCCCGGCTGGAATCCCGGCGCGAGACCCTGCAGGAAAGCCGCGGCACCGGCGCCCTACGGCTGCTGCTGGAGGCGGGGCTGGAGGGCATCCACGGCCCCGTGGCCCAGCTGGGTGAGGTGGAGGATGCCCACCGCCTGGCGCTGGAGGTGGCCGCCGGGGCGCGCCTGGGCCAAGTGGTGGTGGACGACGACCGCATCGCCGCCCGCGCCATCGACCTTCTCAAGAGTCGCCGAGCCGGGCGCCTCACCTTCCTGCCGCTCAACAAGATCCGGGGCAGCGGCGGTGCGGGTGCGGGCGCGGCCTTCGAGCGGGGAGCGGCCGCGGGCCGCAGTGGTGGCGGCGATGGCCTGGTGGGACGCGCCGTGGAACTGGTGCGTTTCGAGGCGGTGTACGGCGAGGTGTTCCGCTACGTCTTCGGCGACACCCTGGTCTTTCGGGATCTGGCCAGCGCCCGCCGCGAGCTGGGCCGCTGCCGTGCTGTGACCCTCGACGGTGAATTGCTGGAGAAGAGCGGCGCCATGACCGGCGGCAGCTTCCAGCAGCGGGGCAACCAGCTGAGCTTCGGCACCGCCAACGACAACGACGAGGCCGAGCCCCTGCGCCGCCGCCTGCTGGAGCTGGGCGAAACCCTGGTGGCAAGCCGCCGCAAAGAAGCGGAGCTGGGGCGCCAGCTGGAGGAACTGAGACCCCTCCTGAGCCGCCAGGAACAGCGGCGCGCCGCCCTTGAGGCGGAGCGCAAGGCCGCCCAACGCTCCCATGGCCCCCTGCTCCAGCGCCGCGAACAGCTCAGCCAGCGCATCGGGCAGATCGAAGCCGAGCTCCAGGCCGCCCAGGAGCGGCTGTCGGTGCTGGCCACGGACCTAGCCCCGTTGCAGCAGCAACTCAGCGCGCTCGAATCCGCCGAAGCCACAGCCCAGGCCTCCGGCGACAGCGAGCGCTGGCAGGGACTGCAACAGGAACTCGAGGGCGCCGATCAGCAGCTCACCGAGGCCCGGCGTCTGCGAGACGACCTGCTGGCGGCGCGGCGGGAACGGGGCCTGGCCGCCGAGCGGGTGGCCAGCCAATTGCAGGCCCTGGGCGCCGATGAGCAGCGCCTGGCCCAGGCCGTGAATGCCCTGGTGGCCGAACGCAGCCAATGGAAGGAACAGCAGCAGGCCGACCAGCAGCAACGGGCCGTCCTGGAGGGGCAGCAGCGGGAACTGCAGGCCCGCTTTGGCGAGCGGCGCCGCGCCCGCGATGAGGCGGAGACGCAGCTCTCCAATCAGCGGCAGACGTTGCAGCAGAAGGAATGGGAACTGCAGCGCCTGGGGGAGGAACTGCAGTCCCTTGGCGAGCAGCAGCGCAGCGCCGCCCTGCGGCTGGATCAACTGGAGAAGGAGCTGCCCGATCCCCTGCCGGAGGTTCCCACCGAGGTGCGCGAAAACGGGCTAGACGCCCTGCAGGCGGAGTTGCGCAGCCTGCAGCAGCGCATGGAAGCGCTGGAACCGGTGAACATGCTGGCCCTCCAGGAACTCGAAGACCTGGAGCAGCGCCTGGCCGACCTCCAGGACCGCCTCGACGTGCTCTGCAAGGAACGGGAGGAGCTGCTGCTGCGCATCGAGACCGTGGCCACCCTGCGCCAGGAGGCCTTCATGGAGGCCTTCACCGCCGTGGATGGACACTTCCGCGAGATCTTCGCGGGCCTCTCCGATGGCGAGGGCTTCCTCCAACTGGAGAACCCCCAGGACCCCCTCGAGGGCGGCTTAAGCCTGGTGGCGCACCCCAAGGGCAAGGCCGTCCGACGGCTGGCCTCGATGAGCGGCGGCGAGAAATCCCTCACAGCCCTCAGCTTTCTGTTTGCCCTGCAGCGCTTCCGCCCCTCGCCGTTTTACGCCCTGGACGAAGTGGACAGCTTCTTGGACGGCGTGAACGTGGAGCGGCTGGCGGGCCTGATCGCACGCCAGGCCGATCAGGCCCAGTTCATGGTGGTGAGCCACCGTCGCCCCATGATCGCGGCCGCCACCCGCACCATCGGCGTGACCCAGGCCCGCGGTGCCCACACCCAGGTGGTGGGATTACCACCGGCGGCCTGAACACTCCCATCCAGCTTCTCGGCCACAATGCGCCCATGACAACGACACCCCCCGGCAGCGACCCGACCGCCACACCGGCCGCCACGCCAAGCGATCGCCTCTGGCTGCGCTCGGAGCTGATGGGGACCCAGGTGATCACCCGTGACACCGGCCGGCGGCTCGGTGTAGTGGGCGAGGTGGTGGTGGACATTGACCGCCGCGAGGTGGTGGCCCTGGGCCTGCGGGACAACCCCCTGACCCGCTTTCTGCCGGGATTACCCCGCTGGATGCCGCTGGAGAGCATCCGCCAAGTGGGCGACGTGATCCTGGTGGATTCGGCCGATTCCCTGGCCGAGGGCTTCAACCCCGATCGCTACAGCAAGGTGATCAACTGCCAGGTGGTCACCGAGGCCGGCGAACAGCTGGGCCGGGTGCTGGGGTTCAGCTTCGACATCGAAACCGGCGAGCTCACCAGCCTGGTGCTGGGCGCCTTGGGGGTTCCTCTGCTCGGGGAAGGGGTGCTGAGCACCTGGGAGCTCACCGTGGAAGAAATCGTGAGCAGCGGGCCCGATCGGATCATCGTTTACGAGGGGGCCGAGGAGAAGCTCAAGCAGCTGGGCACCGGCCTGCTGGAAAAACTGGGGGTGGGCGGACCCAGCTGGGAGCAGGAGGAGCGCGAGCGCTACCGGCTCAACATGGTGCCGGTGGAGAACCAACTGGCGGCCGGGCAGCCCACCGCCCAGGAACAGCAGCGCCGCATCCAGCCGGCCACCACCCGCAGCTTCGAGCCCGACGAGGCCTACGACTACGTGGAAGTGGAGGAGCGCCGCGAGCGCGAGCCGCTGCGCCAACGCCGCTACCTCGACGAGGAGCCCCAGCGGGAGGAGCGGCCCCGCAACCCCCAGGCCGCCCCGGGCGGGCGCCGCTACATCCGCGATGACGGCCCCTTGGACGTGGAGCCGATGGACTACGACAGCCCCGCACCACGGCGGCGCGACCTGGGCAACGACCCCTGGTGAGGGGTTCAGCCCTGCTGGGCCTCAAAAGCCAGGGAGGCTGAATTCACGCAGTAGCGCAAGCCCGTTGGTGTGGGGCCATCGGGGAACACATGGCCGAGATGGGCGTCACAGTTGGTGCACTTGATCTCGGTGCGCACCATGCCGTGGCTCACGTCCTGATGGGTGCTGATCGCACCGGGCTTGGCCCCATCCCAGAAGCTGGGCCAGCCGGTACCGGATTCAAATTTGGTGTCGGAGCTGAACAGTTCGCTGCCGCAGCACACGCAGCGGTACATCCCTTGGGCCTTGTTGTCCCAGTAGATGCCGGTGAAGGCCCGCTCCGTACCGCCGAGGCGGGCCACCTGGAACTGCTCAGGGGTGAGCTTGTCGCGCCACTGCTCGTGGTCAGCGGCCCGCTCGGCGTGGCCCTGCGGCGTTCCGAAGGCGGCACAGGAGTTGGGTGTGGCGTCGGCCATCGCGAGGGGAAAACGGCAGTGCGCTCAAGTTAGGCAGCGGATTCCGAGGCCGGCGGCAAGAGCTCCCGCACCAGTGCTGCCAGGGCGCCCACGGCCCCGGGCTGGCCCCGCAGGCTGCGCAGGTCGTCGCGCATGCCCTCCAGACGCTCGGGATGGGCAAGCCAATCGGCAGCTTCCGCTGCGATGTCCGCCGGGGTGATCGCCCCCACCCGCTCGGGCACCACCTGCCGGCCCGCGGAGATGTTCGGCCAGGCCAGGAAGCCGTGGTGCCGCATACGCCAGGCCGTGAGGGCAGCCCCCAACAACCACTTGAGCAGGGGCAGACGAGCCAGGATCCCCAAGCCCCCATCCCAGGCCTGCATCACGTGCAAATGCTGGGTGGGCACGAGCACGATCATCGGCACCCCCAAGGCGCCGAGCTCGGCGGTGTTGGCCCCCACCGTGGTGAGGGCCAAACGGCATTGGCTGAGCACCCCATGGGCCGGTTGCTGCTCGATCAACAGGATGGTGGTGCCAGCGTCCGTCTGCAGCGCCTGGCCCAGGGGCGTGTCCACGAGCTCCAGCTCGCCAGCGCAGTAGTGGGCGGCAATCGGGTTGTGAATGGGGCTGCCGTAGGCCAGCAACTCCGCCACGCTGGTGGTGGGCGCCACCGGTAACAGAAAGCGCGTGGCGCCATTCACCGCCGCCAGCCGATCGGCCGTGTCCAGGAGGAAGGGCATGCCCACCTGCAACTTGGCCCGCTTGGAGCCCGGCAACAGGGCCACCCACTGGCCGGGGGGCAAGGGGGAATCCCCCTGGGCCGATTCCGAGAGATCGGCCATCAGATCGCCCACCACGGTGCAGCGCTTGCCCCAGCGGGCGGCCAGCCGATTGGCAGCGGCGGGCCCCATGGCCGCAATGCGGTCGTTCCAGCGGGGCCAGCGGGCCACCCACTCGGCGTAGGTGAGGTGGCGATAACCCAGCCGCGCCGAGAGCAGCACCGTCCAGAACTGATCACCCCCTAGGAACACCACCACGCCCTGGCGAGGCCAGGGGCCGTAGCGGCGGGGCCGCAGCAGCAGCCACCAAAAGCGAGAAGCCGGCAAGATCCGCGCGAACAGCTCCATGGCGGCCGCCACACGGTGCTCGCTGCCCGTGGCGTTCGGACACGGCACGAGCACGAGATCCAGATCCAAGCCAGCTCCGGGCTGCCGCGGCCTCAGGGGCAGCTCACGGTGCAGACGCTGGGCGAGGGGACGCACCCAGGTGCTGAGTTCCCCGGGGCCATTGCACACCAGGACGATGGCGGCACGGGATGCCGTTGCGGGCTGCTGCTCAGACGCCAGCTGGACCACTCACAGAACGCGTCAACAGGGATCTGAGAGGGAGTTTTGAAATGCGGATGGCGAGACTTGAACTCGCAAGACCGAAGTCACACGCCCCTCAAACGTGCGTGTCTACCAATTCCACCACATCCGCGTGGTTATGCAGGCCTGGCCACGGGACCAAACCAGAACGTCTCTAGCCAATGGGGTTGAGACGGGTTCTGACCAACTGAACCGCAGGATCAGTCGAACCAGACGAGGGGCAGAAGCAGCCCTGAGGCGCTCCGTCCGAGCAATATACCCATCGCCCGGACAGCGGCCCGGCGGGGGCCCATCCCGCGGAGCGCTGATACAGTCCCCACCGGCCTGCGCTGCCGGATCTGCCGGACTGCCACTGGATGCCCATCGGCAAACTGCTGATCGCCAACCGTGGCGAAATCGCTCTTCGAATCCTGCGCAGCTGCCGAGAACTCGGCATCCCCACCGTGGCTGTGTACAGCACGGTGGACAAGAACGCGCTGCACGTTCAACTGGCCGATGAGGCGGTGTGCGTCGGCGACGCGCCCAGCAGCAAGAGCTACCTCAACATTCCGAACATCCTGGCCGCCGCCACCTCCCGCGGCGCCGATGCGATTCACCCCGGCTACGGCTTCCTGGCGGAAAACGATCGCTTCGCCGAAATCTGTGCGGCCCACGGCCTCACCTTCGTGGGCCCCTCGCCCGAAGCCATCCGCTCGATGGGCGACAAGTCCACCGCCAAGGCCACCATGCAGAAGGTGGGCGTGCCCACCATCCCCGGCAGCGAAGGGCTGCTGGGAAGCGTGGCTGAAGCCGCCCGCCTGGCCGATGCCATGGGCTATCCGGTGATGATCAAGGCCACCGCCGGCGGCGGCGGCCGCGGCATGCGCCTGGTGCCCGGCCCCGATCAATTGGAGAACCTGTTCAAGGCCGCCCAGGGCGAAGCGGAAGCCGCCTTCGGCAACCCAGGCCTTTACATGGAGAAATTCATCGACCGGCCCCGGCACGTGGAAGTGCAGGTGCTGGCCGATCGCCACGGCAACGTGGTGCACCTGGGCGAACGCGATTGCTCCATCCAGCGCCGGCACCAGAAGCTGCTGGAGGAAGCCCCGAGCGTGGCCATCAACGCCGACCTACGCCGCCAGATGGGCGATGCCGCAGTGGCAGCTGCCCGCACAATCGGCTACGAGGGCGCCGGCACCGTGGAGTTCCTGGTGGATCGCAGCGGCGCCTTCTATTTCATGGAGATGAACACCCGCATCCAGGTGGAGCACCCCGTCACCGAGATGGTGACCGGCGTTGACCTGATTGCCGAGCAGCTGCGCATCGCCGGCGGGCTGCCCATCTCCCTAACCCAGGACCAGATCAAGCTCACCGGTCACGCCATCGAGGTGCGCATCAATGCCGAAGATCCGCGCCAGAACTTCCGGCCGGCCCCCGGCAAGATCACCGGCTGGCTGCCCCCCGGCGGCCCCGGGGTGCGCTTCGACAGCCACGTGTACACGGGCTACGAGATCCCGCCCTTCTACGACTCCCTGATCGGCAAGCTGATCGTGTGGGGCACCGACCGGGACCACGCCCTCCGGCGCCTGCGACGGGCCCTCTCGGAATGCGCGGTGACGGGCATTCCCACCACCATCGAGTTTCACCTGCAGCTCCTGGATCGCCCGGAATTCCAGGCGGGTGATGTGCATACCAAATTCGTGGAGCAGGAGATGCTGCCGCAGATGGGCAAGTGAGCCCGGAGCAGCACCGCCCTCAAGTCGGCAGCACACTCGCGCGGATCATCACCTGGGTTACCAGCCCCTGCTGACCGACCAGCAGCTCCCGCAGCAGGCTGATCAAGCCCACCCAGATCACCGGGGTGACATCCACACCGCCGATGGGGGCCACCAATTTGCGGGTGAGGCCCAGGAGCGATTCCGTGGGCCAGCCCACCAGCCGCAGGGCTCCCTTGCTGAGATCCAGCTGCGGATACCAGGTGAGCACGATGCGGAACAGAAACAGCAGAGTCCAGCCCGAGAGCAGCAGGCCCAGCAGCAGATGCACCCCGGGAAGAGCCGGGCGGACCAGGGAGAGAAGCTCAGGTCCCGTCACAAAGCTCTAAGCAGCTGGGCCTTGATCGTAGGAAGTCGCCATCACTGCCTAGGATCCGCCACGGATTAGTCGGTGCCATGACCCCTTCCCTCGCCAACTTCCTGAGCAGCCTCCTGTGGGGTGCGGTGATCGTGGTGGTGCCCATCAGCATCGCCCTGGTGCTAATCAGCCAGAACGACCGCGTTGACCGCAAGCTCTGAACCACTGCTGGCCCTGGAGCCCTAGCGGCTCCCAGTAACCCGCCTACAGTGGCAACACAGGGCCTCTTGATCTGTGGTTAACGCCAGCCTGAATTGGGCCAGCATTGTCGGCATTGTGCTGGCTGTTGGCGGAGCCCTCCTCTACTTCATGAGGAGCTTCAAGCCAGCCTTGGCGCGTGACTACGACGTGTTTTTTGCCGCCGTGGGCCTGCTCTGCGGCGGCATTTTGTTCTTTCAGGGTTGGCGCCTCGATCCAATCCTCCAGTTCGGCCAGTTCCTGCTGGCCGGCACCACGGTGTTCTTCGCCTACGAGAGCGTGCGGCTGCGGGGCGTGACCACCGAGCAAGCCCGCCGCTCCTCCTACTTCGACGACGACGAGCCCCCTGCCAAGCCCCGCATGGGGGGTGGCAGGGAGTGGGGTGAAGGCGTGGACCGCTTCGACGAACCCCAGCCGCTACGGCGCCGGATCCGCTCCCGGGAGGACGGCTACGAGGAAGGGCGCCCCGAGGAGGACGACTTCTACCGCCCACGGCGCCCTGCAGCCCGGGCCGCCATCCCCGAGCGAGCAGCGTCCCGGGGCGAACGCCCGGAACCCGGACCAGCAGATGCTCCGAGCCGGTTCCGGGCGGGTGGCCCATCCGCAGCTGGTGCAGCCTCCGCGGATTTCGGCTCCCGTCGCCAGGGCCGCGACGACCAGCGCCGCGGCAGCAGGCCCGCTGCCCCTGCCGCCGAGACCATGCCCCGCTCCAGTCGGCGCCCTGCCCCTGGGGTTCCTCAAGGCTCTCCCTATCAAGAGCGGCCCAGCAGCAATCGGCCCAACCCCAGCAACGGTCCGGCTGACGCAGCCGTGAGTGATGCCGATTTCAGCCCCGTGCGGCCCACCCCGCGGCCTCCGGCCAGCGCCCCGCGCGACAACAGCTCCCGCTTCGACGACTGACGGCCCTGGGCTTATCTGTTCATCCCCCCAGCCGCGGCCGCTGGGCCGGCATCGCCACCCTGCTCAGCACCAGCCTGTGGCTCTCGGGTTGCGGCACTCCCTGGGGACTGCGGCGACAGCCAGCCGCGCCCCTGGGCATCGGCCAGGAAGCCCGTCAGGATCCCGCCGTCAGTGGTGATGGCCGCCTGCTGGCCTCGGTGGTGGAACGGGGAGGGCGCAGCACGGTGATGCTGCAGGAGCGCAGCACCGGCAAGGTGCTCCCCCTGCGCCACCTGCGGCGCCAGCAGCCCCACAGCTCCCCCTCCCTGAGCTGGAACGGCCGCTACCTGGCCCTGGTGGTGCAGCAGGGGCCGCGCCGTCAGGCTGTGATCGAAGATCGGGCCAACGGACAACTGCACCCGCTGCTGCTGCCGGCCGGCCGCGAACCGCAACGGCTCAGCCTCGCCCCCGATGCACGCCGGGTGGCCCTGGAGGTGCTCGACAACGGCCAGGCCCGCGTAGAGGTGTTTGACCTGAGCGGACTGCTCGAACCAGACCAGGCTCCCGGGCAGCCCGTGAGCGGCGGCGGCGGGCTGACGCGATGACGCGAAGATCCCTGTGGGCAGCGGCGCTTGGGCTCTCCTGCTTGCTGGGGGGGTGCCTGGGCGGCAACCTGAGGCCACTGCAAGGCCTCAACTTCCAGCTCGCCCGTGGAGGCACCAGCCATTCCCCTGGACTGAGCGGCAACTGGCTGGCCCTGATCACGGGCCGCCAAGGGCGCGAACAGGTTCAACTGGTGAACCTGAGCAGTTCCGCCCCCGTGCCCCTGCTGGGCCTGAACCGCCCCGACGCCCAGCCGCTCAGCGTCACGGTGGATCAACGGGGTGAGCGACTCGCGCTGGTGCGCCAACGGGAGGGCCGCACGGAACTGGTGATCTACCGGCGCTCTTTGCAGAGCCTGCAAGCAATTCCCATGGAGCCGGCCGGTGTTCCCCGGCGGGTACAGCTCAGCGCCGACGGCCGCGTTCTTGCCGTGGAATTGAGTCGGGGAGGGCAGTGGCAGGTGGACCTACTAACCCTGCCCTGAACCCGGTGCTCCAGGCCCCAGCTCAGGACACGAAGCCCGCCCACTGCAGGAAGGTTTGGCCGCTCAGCGTCTCCAATAGCAGGATCGCAGCAAAGCCCACCATCGCGAAGCGACCATTCACGCGCTCGGCGTAGGCACTCCAGCCGAAGGCCGGCACATCGTTGGTGGTCGCACTGGTGGCCGGAGGCTCCAGCTGGGGGCTGGGGGCATCGGCGGGCAGCGGAGCGGAAGGGGGCATGGGGAAATCAGGCGCCGGGGTTGAAGTCATAGCTGGCGGCGGGGATCAACTTCCAGCCGCCCTGGCCGTCCAGTTGCAGCACGGTGTCGTGGAAGGCCTTGAGGGTGGGGCGATGGCCCACGCTCACAAAGGCCATCTCGCGCTGGGTGAGCAGCTGATAGAGGCGCTTCTCGGTGGCTACATCGAGGGCACTGGTGGCCTCATCGAGCACCACAAACCGCGGGGAATTCAGCAGCAGCCGTGCAAAAGCCAGGCGTTGCTGCTCCCCAAGGGAGAGCAGCCGCTGCCAATCCTGCTTGATATCGAAATCGGGATAGCGCTGCACCAACTCCAGCAAACACACCTCCTCCAGCACGCTGCGCAGGTGCTCATCGGTGAAGCGGCTGGGGTTCTGGGGGTAGCAGAGCTGCTCGCGCAGGCTGCCCAGAATCATGTAGGGCTTCTGGGGAATGAACAGCAGCTCCAGGAGCGGCGGTCGCTCCACCTCGCCGGCGGCGGGGGGCCAGAGGCCGCTCACCATGCGCAGAAGCGACGTCTTGCCGCAGCCACTGGGACCCACCACAAGCACCCGCTGATTGAAGCCCACCTCCAAGCTCAGATCCCGGATCAGCAGGCGATCGCTCTGGGGGGGCACCAAATCCACATGGCTCAGCAAAATCGAGGCCCCAGCCCGCTCCCGCGAGCAAGACGCCTGTTCAGCGCTGTTGATCGCCTCCACCTTGCCCTGGAAACCTTCCAGTCGGCTGATGGAAGCGGAGAAGGCCGCCAGGCGATCGATGTTGTTCACGATGTAACTCACTGAAAACAACACCTGACTGAAGGCAATGCTCGCCTGTCCAAACACCCCGAAGTCCACCTGCTTGGCGAAATAGATCGGGGCAATCACCAGCCAGGGCAGGAAGCGCGAGAAGTAGTCGTAGGAGCGCTGGATCACACTGATCAGCGCCTCCCAGACAATCAATTTGTTGTAATTACGAATGGCACCACCCAGGCGCCGCCCGGCCTCGCGGGACTCCTGCTCCTCCCCCCGGTAGAAGGCAATCGATTCGGCATTGTCGCGGATGTGCACCAGGCCGTAACGAAAGTCGGCTTCCAGCCGCAGCTGGTCGTAGTTGAGGGCCACCAGCTTGCGGCTTGCAAAGATGATCACGGCCGTGCCTGCCACCGAATACACCAGCAGCCAGAGGGCAAGCTTGGTGCTGATGGTCCAGAGCACCACGATGAAACTCACAAAGGTGAGCAGCGCCGAGACAATCTCAACGGTGACGCTTAGGCTGGTACCAGTAAAACTAGCTGCATCCTGGGAAATCCGCTGATCGGGATTATCGATCTCTTCGGCAGTTTCATCATTGGGGTTGAGAACGTAGTAGGCCCGATTAGAGAGGTAACGGGTCAACAAGCGGCCACTCAACCACTCGCGCCATAGCAGGCCCAGGCGGGGAATCAGATAACTCTGCAGGGCCCTAATCGGCAGCGCCAGTACCAGGCAGAAGGCATAGATCGCCACCACCTGCCAAAACTGATCAGCCTGGTAGGCCACCAGGGTGTTATCAACATTGCGGGCCACATAACTGATGCCCACGTTGATGCCATTGATCACCAGGATCAGCAGCGTGATCACCCCCATCAACAGCCAGGGCAACCAGCGCCCCTGGCGCAACTTGCCGCGCAGAGCCACAAAACAGCCGATGCCAGCGGCGAACAGCGCCATCAGCACGGCCCCAAGCGGACTGCGCCAGATGGCAGCCACCTGCTGGGGCACTCCAGGCAAGAAACGGCCCTGAAGCTCGGGAATCAAGGCACCGGACAGGGCCACGACGCCGGTGAGCAGCAGCAACGTGCTGCCCACAACCACCGCCAACAGGGAACCGATCAACAGCAGGAACTGCCAGGCGCGGGTTTCCTCAAGCGGCAGGAAGTAGGGCTGGGCCAGGCGCTGCAGCTTGCCAAGCTGGCTGCGGAAGGCCGACAGGGGGCTCATGACGGTGGGCAAGTGCCGCCATTCTCACCGCTGCCGGGGGCAACCGAGCACAGGTGACCCGTTAACCGGGTGGCCACGCCAGGGCACGGCCGCCGATCACGTGGACGTGCAGGTGAAAGACCGTCTGGCCGGCTTCGGCGCCGCTGTTGATCACGGTGCGGAAGCCTGTGAGCTTCTCCTGACGAGCCACCTGGGCAGCCACCAGGAGCAGATGACCGAGTAACTCGGCGTGCTGCGGCTCGGCTTCCGCCAGGTTCACGATGGGCAGCCGGGGAATCACCAGGATGTGCACCGGAGCCTGGGGCTGCACATCCCGGAAGGCCAGGCAGCGCTCATCGGCAAACACCTGATCGCAGGGAATCTCTCCCCGCAGGATGCGGCCAAAAATCGTGTCGTTGACGGGCTCAGCCATGGCCAGCAGCGGCGGTTGAAAGCGGGCGGACGCAACAGGGGTGGAACAACACCTCTGGTTTGTCCTGATGGCTGATGTTGGCACGATGCAGCAGCGGGGCCCTGCTGGGGCTGGAGGCCGTGGAGGTGTCCGTGGAGGTGGACATCGCCCCAGGGCTGCCTGGGCTGCTGATGGTGGGATTGGCTGACGCGGCCGTGCAGGAATCCCGCGAGCGGGTGCGTGCAGCGGTGCGCAACAGCGGGCTGCGCATGCCTCTCACCCGGGTGATCGTGAATCTGGCGCCGGCCGACCTGCGCAAAGAAGGGCCGGCCTTCGATCTGCCGATCGCCCTGGCGGTGCTGGTGGCCAGCGGCCAACTCGCGCCTCCCCTGCTGGAGGACATCTGGGCCGCGGGCGAACTGGGCCTGGATGGCAGTCTGCGGCCGGTGCGCGGCGCCGTGGCCCTGGCCCTCGCAGCCCGGCGGGCCGGCGCGCGAGCCCTGGTGATCCCGCAGGCCAATGCCACCGAAACAGCCCTGGTGGAAGGGCTGAAGGTGTGGGCCGCCGCCGATCTGCCACAGGTGCTGGCGCTGCTGGCCAACCCCGCCCTGGCGAGTCGCCCCACGCTGCCCTGCCCCGCCACCCAGGCCTCTGCCGACGGACCAGACCTGGCCGAGGTGCAGGGGCAGCTGCATTGCCGCCGAGCCCTGGAGATCGCCGCGGCCGGGGGCCATCACCTGCTGCTGGTGGGTCCCCCCGGGAGCGGCAAAACCATGTTGGCGCGCCGCCTGCCGACGCTGCTGCCACCCCTGGAGCGCGACGAAGCCCTGGAACTCAGCCAGCTCTATTCCGTGGCCGGTCTGCTGAGCCAGGGCCTCGGCCTGCTGCAGCAGCGGCCGTTTCGTGCCCCGCACCATGGCTGCTCCAGTGCTGCCCTAGTAGGCGGCGGCAGCATTCCTAGGCCGGGCGAACTGGCCCTCGCGCACCGCGGCGTGCTGTTTCTGGATGAGCTGGCGGAATTCCGGCGGGACGTTTTGAACCAGCTGCGCCAGCCCCTGGAGGAGGGGGAGGTGTGGGTGAGTCGCGCCAGGCAGCGGGTGCGCTTTCCCTGCGAGATTTCCCTGGTGGCGGCCACCAATCCCTGTCCCTGCGGCTGGTTTGGCGATCCCTTGCGGCCCTGCCGCTGTGGCACCGGCCTGCGGCAGCGCTACTGGGGCAAGCTGGCTGGCCCGCTGATGGACCGCATTGATCTACAGGTGGTAGTGCGCCGACTGGACGCAGCGGACCTGGGCCGCCGCTACCGCCAGGAGAGCCACCAGAGCGCACCGGAATCCAGTGCAGAGGTAGCAGTCCGGGTAGCCGCCGCCCGCACACGCATGGGCCAACGCAACCCCCGCGGCATTGCCAACACCCGCCTGAGCGGCCAGCAGCTCCGCCAGCACGGCCAGTTCGAACCCCTGGCGCTGGAGCTGTGGCAGCAGGCCATGGAGCAGCGCGGCCTGAGCGCCCGATCCTGCGAGCGGGTGCTGCGGGTTGCCCGCACCATCGCCGACCTCAGCGGAGACCCCCGGGTCGGCCCCGGCGCCGTGGCCGAGGCGCTCAACTACCGAAGCTTTGATCAGGGCCGCGAGCCCGGCTGAGCCGGAGGGCGATCAAGCCTTGTGGGGATGATCGCGGTAGGGCTGAACGCCCACGTTCGGAGGCCTCTGCAGACGCTCCTGCCGCGGGTCGCCAAAGGCATGGGCCACGCTTGTGCCGAACCAGCTGTTGAGCGCAGCCATGAGCTTGTCCACGGGAGCCTCCGGTGGGATCAGTCCCATCATTGGCCCGCCCACAACAAAGCGGGAACCGGTACAAACACCGATTCCCGCTTTGGAGGGGACTCGCAAGAGCTGAACAATCAGCGGCGGCGACGACGCTGCTGGGCCTTGCGCTTGTACTTCTCGGTGGGAGTTTCGTGGTGACGCAGGCGCTTGAGGTCAGCGAAGATACCGGCCTTGGACACCTGACGCTTGAAGCGGCGCAGCGCCGATTCGATGCCTTCGTTTTCGCCGACGGTGACCTGGGTCATGTACCGCTCAATGGAATCTGCAGTTGGACGATGGTAGCAACTGCCCTGCCGGGGTCAGGAGCGGGGCTGCGCTGGGGCAACAGGAACCGGAACAGGCTGAGCGGGCTGAGGGGCCACAGGAGCGGCGATGGGGGTGCCCTCCGGCCAGCCATCCCGGTAGAGGTACACGTGCCCCAGTGCCCGACCACCGAACTGACGCCGCATCAGCTTCCAGCCCGGCTCAGGCACCAGCAGGAGGAAGCCCCCCGCCTGTCCCCCCGTGCGGGCCACCACCATTTCCGGACCGACGCCGGCCTTGGTGGGCAGGGCCAGCAAAACGCTATCGCCGCCCTGACGCACCACGCTGAGGCGATACACCGTGGCCAGATCGGAGCCACCAACCCGCACCGAGTAGCCGTTGGCATCGATGAAGCGGTTGCAGATGCCGGTGAAATCAAAGGTGGCGAGCAGCGGATTCACCACGGCCGGGCTCGATCCCTGAACCTCGAAGCAGGGACGGACTGCACTGCGCTGCTCATAGATGTTGAGCTGGGCCCGGCTGCCATCCCCGATCGGCGCCGCCACGATCACAAAGCGGTTTTGCTCCACCTCCGCGGCATTGAACAGGGCCTGAGCCTGGGCGGGCGCCTGTGGGGCCAACAGAGCTGTGCAGGCCAGGGCGCCGGCAGAGGCCAAGCCGCTGGCGGAGAGCAGCGAAACCAGGGAACGAGCCGGCGTCTTCACAGCGGAACGGAGGGCAGTGAGGGGATCGTAGAAGTGCTGGCCACGATCGCCATGGGGTTCAGGCCGGCTTGTTGATGCGGATGGCCACAAGCAGGCTGAGCAAAGTTCCAGGCAAGGCCAAACCGAGGATCAGGCGGGTGGTGGCTACGCCTAGGTCGGGGTCTCCATAGGCCAGCTCAAAAACGGAGCCGGTGGCGGCGATCCCAAGGATGCAGGCCAGGGCGAGGAACAGGCCCGCCAGGGGTTTCATGGGCATGGGTTGAGAGCTCCTAAATCAGGCGACGGGGCGCACGTCGTCGCGATTAAAGCCCTTCTCGTTCAGGCCCTCTTGCAGCTTGGCCTCGTCGGTGACGCGATCCACGAACAGCACCCCGTTGAGGTGATCCATCTCGTGCTGGATGCAGCGGGCCATCAGGCCGTCGGCCTTGAGTTTCTTGGGGCGCCCCATCGCATCGCGGTAACTCACCTCCACCACGCTGGGCCGCACCACATCGAGGTACACCCCCGGAATGCTGAGGCAGCCCTCCTCATAGATGCAGATCGTGCCACCCACCCCCGTGATCTCAGGGTTGATCAGCACCAGCGGCGGGCTGCTCGGGTCCTCCAGTTCCAGGTCAATCACCAACAACTGCTGATGCACGCCGATCTGGGGGGCCGCCAACCCGATCCCGCGGGCGGCATACATGCTCACCAACATGTCCCGGGCGAGGTCTCGCACGGCGTCATCCACCTTGCCGATCCGCCGCGCCGGCGTGCGCAGCACCTCGTCCCCCAGCTGGTGGATGTCGTAGGGAGGGTTGTCGACCGGCTCCTTGGACACCTGCAGGCGCCCCGAAAGCTCTGCGGAGCGCGCCAACCTGGCGAAGCTGCTGGCCAAGGCGTGTCCTCACTGGCGCTTTGTTAAGGGCGATTCTAGGAGCTGCCCAATGGAGCAATCGGTGATCGAGTCCCCAGGCGCCCTGCCTGCAGCGGTGGTGGTGGGCCAGACCCCAAGCCTGCGGGAACCCCAGCTGCTGGATGGGGTGCTCCATTGGCTGGAACAACGCCCCCATGAGAAAGGCCGCACCACCCTGGTGCGACGAACCAGCCCCGACCAGGCACCCGAGGAACTCACCCCCGGCGCATGGAACCTGCGCAGCCGGGTCCACGACTACGGCGGTGGCGCCTGTGCCCTGGGTCACCGCGCCGATGGCCAGGCCGTGGCGGTGTTCAGCCACGACGGTGACCGCAGCCTGTGGTTGCTGGAGCTGGAGGGCCGCGACCCACAGCCGCGGCGCTTGAGCCCGCCGGGGGCCTACGGCGGTGGGCTGATCGATCCAAGCCGCGACCGCTGGATCGGCGTGCTGGAAACCGGCGGTCGCGATCAGCTGGTGGCCATTCCGCTCAAGGGCGGCGACCCCCAGCTGCTGCTGGCAGCAGCGGATTTCTGCGGCTACCCGGCCTTGAGCCCCTCGGGTGCATGCCTGGCCTGGGTGGAGTGGCAGCAACCCTTCATGCCCTGGGATCGCAGCCAACTGCGCCTGGGGCGCTTCGATGCGGGTGGGTTGATCAGCGAACAGCGCCTGGTCGCGGGCTCGGATGGCGGTGATGACCGCGGCGTGTCGGTGTTTCAGCCGCTGTGGACGGGGCCCAACCTCGTGGTGGCCAACGATCGCCATGGCTTCTGGAACCTGGAGCGGCTGAACAACGCCGACCACCTAGCCGCGGAGGCCCCGGTGACCTGGCAACCGCTCCTGCCCATGCAGGCGGACTTCGCCATGCCCCAGTGGGTGTTCGGCATGAGTACCCAGGCCTGGGACGGCGAACAGCTGCTGGCCACGGCCTGCCTCCAGGGCCGCTGGCAGCTGGGCCGGGTGGAGGAGCGAGTCGGGCAGCCCTGCCGCTGGCACCCCCTGGACATCCCCTTCGACGACCTGGCAGGCCTCTGCGCGGCAGAGGGGCGACTGGCCTGCATCGCCAGCAATGCCACAACGCCACCAGGCCTACTGGAGCTGAACCTGCGCACCAGCCGCTGGCATCACACACCAGCCGCGCCCTGTCCGCTGGCGACCGAGGCCATCAGCGTTCCGGAGCAGCTGTGGTTCCAGGGCTACGGCGACCGCCCCACCCACGCCTGGTACTACCCGCCCAGCGGCGGCGGCCACAGCGGTTCGCCCCTGCTGGTGAAAGGCCACAGCGGCCCCACCGGCATGGCGCGCACGGGCCTGAGCCTGGGCATTCAGTTCTGGACCTCGCGGGGCTGGGGCGTGGTGGATGTGAACTACGGCGGATCCACCGGCTTCGGCCGCGCCTACCGCGAACGGCTCGATGGGCAGTGGGGCGTGGTGGACGTGGCCGATTGCGCCGCTGCTGCGCAGGCCGTGGTGGCAGCGGGGAAGGCCTCACCTGAACGCATCGCCATCGAGGGGGGCAGCGCCGGAGGCTTCACCGCCCTGGCGGCCCTCTGCTTCACCGATGTATTCCGGGCAGGCGGATGCCGCTACGGCGTTGCGGATCTCAGCGCCCTGGCCATCGATACCCACCGCTTCGAGGCCCGCTACCTCGACGGGCTGGTGGGGCCCTGGCCCATAGCGAAGGCCACCTATGACGCCCGCTCCCCGCTGCAGCATGCTCACCTCATCCGCTGTCCGGTGATCTTTTTCCAAGGCCTCGACGACCAGGTGGTGCCACCGGAACAAACCGAGCGGATGGCCCTCGCCCTCCAGGCCAACGCCATCCCGGTGGAAGTGCATCTGTTCCCGGATGAGGGGCACGGCTTCCGCAACAGCGACACCCAGATCCGCGTCCTGGAAGCCACCGAAGCCTTCTTCCGCCGGCATTTCCGCCTGTGATCTCGAATTTGGAGGGTGAACTGCTGCCCGGGCTGGGCTGGTTGGCCCTGGCCATGGCCAGCCTCAGCCTGATCCTCACGGTGGGGCGCGCTCTTGGTGCCCGACTGCAACTGCGACTGTGGGGCATCCCCGAAGCCCTGCTGGCCGGGCTACTGGGCCTGCTGCTCGCCCCCGGCGGACCCCTGCCGCTGCTGCCTCACCAGGTGCTGGAGCTCTGGGCCGATCTGCCCCTGGTGCTGCTCACCCTGGTCTTCGGATCCCTGCTGCTGGGCAAACCGCTGCCAAAGCTGCAGGGGCTGTGGCGTCCCGTTTCGGGGCAGGTGTCGCTGGCCCTAGTGCTGGCCTTCGGCCAGTACGTGGTGGCCGGCCTGGCGGTGCTGCTGGTGCTGCAGCCCTGGCTGGGGGTGAGTCCGATCATGGCCTGCCTGATCGAAGTGGCCTACGAGGGCGGCCACGGCTCCGCCGCGGCCATGGGTCCGAGCTATGCCGCCCTGGGCTTTCCCGGGGGGCAGGCCCTCGGCCTGGCCATGGCCACGGTGGGGCTGCTCTCCTCCACCCTGGTGGGGGGCCTGCTTGTGGTGCTGGGGCGCAGCCGCCGCTGGCGCCTGGCTGATGCCGCTGCCAGCGGCGAGACCAGCACGACAACCCAGGTGGGAGCAGGCGCACCAACGGCAGCGAGCGCCCATCCCACCGGACCAGCCACCTGGGCGGTGAACCTGGCCCTGGCGGGTGTAGCCGTGTTGGTGGGCGTGGCTCTGCTGGCCGCCCTGCGCTGGCTGACCGCAGGCCTGGGGGATGGCGTGGCCACCGTGGTGGACTCCCTGCCGGTGTTCCCCCTGGCGATCGTGGGCTCACTGCTTGTGCGCCTGGTACTGGAGCGCAGCGGCAACGCCCACTGGGCCTCCGCTCCGGTGCAGGGCCAGATCGGCACGCTATCGGCGGATCTGCTGATCACCGCCGCCACCGCTGGGCTGGATCTGGGCCTGCTGCGGGCCGATTGGCTGCCGCTCACGGTGCTGGCCCTCAGCGGCCTGGCCTGGAATCTGGGGGTCACGCTGGTGCTGGCCCCGCGGCTGCTGCCGGCGGACTGGTTTGAGCGGGCGGTGATCGAGTTCGGGCAGGCCACCGGGGTGGCGGCCAGCGGCCTGCTGCTGCTGCGCATGGCCGACCCCGAGGACCGCAGCGATGCCCTGCCGGCCTTCTCGATCAAACAGCTACTGCTGCAACCGTTCCTGGCCGGGGGCGTGGTCACCGTGGTGGCCCCCCTGGCAATTGCGGACTGGGGGTTACCGATTTGGACGGGCTTCTGCTTTGGCCTGGTGGTGCTGTTCGCCAGCACCGGGCTGCTGCTGGCTCGCCTTAAACCTGAGGGGAGCTAGCAGCACTGGCTGCCCCTGCCCCATAACACAAGGTGCGGAACTGGTGATGCACCGCGGCCATCTGCTCCGAACTCAGCAGCGGGGGCTCACCCAGCTGCAGGGCCTGCAGATACATCTGCGCCAGCGTTTCCACCTCAATGGCGATCCGCAGGGCCTGATCAAGGCTGCTCCCCATGGCCACCTGGCCATGCTGAGCCAGCAGACAGGCCAGGCGATCCTGCAGGGCCTCCACCGCCAGGCCCGAGAGCTCCGCCGTGCCAAAGGTGGCGTAGGGGGCGCAGCGGATGTCATCGCCCCCGGCGACGGCCGTCATGTAGTGGAAGGGGGGGATGCCACGGCCATGGCAGGCCAGCGCCGTGGCCTGGATGGAATGGCAATGGAGCACCGCCTGGATCTCCGGGCGACAGCGCAGGATGTCGGCGTGGAGCTGCCACTCCGACGACGGCCGCCGCGGGCCGCTGTGGTGTCCCTCGCCATCCATCGCCACCAGATCCTCAGGTTGCATCTGCTCGTAGGGCAGCGAGGTGGGGGTGATCAGAAACCCGCCGGGAATACGGGCGGAGAGGTTGCCGGAGGTGCCCTGGTTGATGCCCGAGGCATTCATCCGCCGGGCCACCTCCACCATCTGCACACGCAGCGCTTGCTCAGTCATCGCCGTACAGGCCCTCGAGGCCCTGCTCGCTGGCGGCTGCAACGCCCCGCTCGGTGATCAGGGCCGTCACCAGACGGGCCGGGGTCACATCAAACGCCGGGTTGAACCCATCACTGCCATCAGGGGTGAGCTGCACGCTGGCGATCTCCCCGGCAGCGGACCCACTGGCGATGCGGCCCTGGATATGGGTCACCTCGGCAGCGGCGCGGGCTTCGATCGGGATCTCGGCCACGCCATCGGCGATGGTCCAGTCGATCGTGGAGGCGGGCAGGGCCACATAGAACGGCACGCCGTTGTCGTGGGCGGCCAGGGCCTTGAGGTAGGTGCCGATCTTGTTGCACACGTCGCCGCTGCGGGTGGTGCGGTCGGTGCCCACGATCACCGCATCCACCTGCCCGTGCTGCATCAGATGGCCGCCGGCGTTGTCCACGATCACGGTGTGGGGCACGCCTTCGCGGCCCAGCTCATAGGCCGTGAGCGAGGCGCCCTGGTTGCGGGGGCGCGTTTCATCCACCCACACATGGATGTTCAGCCCGGCGCGGTGGGCCTTGTAGATCGGCGCCAGGGCCGTGCCCCAGTCCACCGTGGCCAGCCAGCCGGCGTTGCAGTGGGTGAGCACCTGGAAGGGCTCACTCTGTCGCTCGGGAGGCCGGGCCGCCGCCAGCTGCTGGAAGATCGCCAGGCCGTGCTCGCCGATGGCCTCGCACATGGCCACGTCCTCATCGGCGATCGCCGCGGCCTCCGCCTTAGCCGCCTCGTCCCGCTCGGCCGGCGGCAGGGGCTGCACCTTGGCACGCACCCGCTCCAGGGCCCAGCGCAGGTTGATCGCCGTGGGCCGGGTGGCATTGAGCTGCTCGAAGGCCGCCAGCAGAGAGGCGTCGCTGGCATCGGCCTGCAGGGCCAACATCAGCCCGTAGGCACCGGTCACGCCGATCAGCGGCGCGCCCCGCACCACCATTGTGCGAATCGCCTCAGCGGCCTCCCCACAGCTGCGCAGGGTGCGCGTTGTGAACTGGTGGGGCAGCCGGGTCTGGTCGATCACGCCTACCGAACGGCCATCGGGCTCCAGCCAGATCGTGCGCCAGGCCTTGCCGTCGATATTCATGGCTGCGGGAAGAAACCGGATCTGCCCTTGATCATCCCTGGAGGAGGGGCCTGAAAGCCGCCTGGCTTGGATCGGGACCATCCAGGAATGGACTGCCAGAGATTCCGTACAGCCTGTACAGATTTCGGGAGCGTGCCGCGGACACAATCCCGACCCCTGCCGCCCACTCAAATCGGCCGGTAGCCGAACCAATCCGGCACCTGGCGCTGGCTGAGCCCCTCAGCGTGGGGCTCCAGCTGCACATGCCAGCGCTCTCCGCCCAACAGGTCCAGCTGCTCGATCGCCAGGCAATCGTCCACGGCGCACAGATCGTCCTTGTGCTGCTGCAAGGCCCCACGCAGCCACTGGCGCTTGGCCGCCGCCTTGGCCGCCTGCGGGGATCGGGCCACCACCAGGCCGAAGTGGTGCAGCTCGGCCAGGGAATCGGGACGGTAGGCGCCCAGGTTCACGAACCACAGCCGCTCGGGCCGGGGCGCGGCAGGCTCACGCCCGAGGCCCACCGCCCAGCCATCCACCGCCCGCACCGCCATATAGGCATCCAGGTGCAGGCCCTCGCGCTTCCCGAACCACTGGCGCCGCAGCTCCGGCAGGGTGTCATCGATGCTGCAGCCAACCACGAAGCGCACATCGTGCAGCTCGATCGTGCTCTGGGCCGTGCGGCCACCCAGCACCACCAGAAACAAACTTGCGTTGGCGCTGGAGCTGGCCAAGGTGAGCGCAGGGCGAAGGGGCAATCAAGGCCATGGTGACTGCAGTCGATGTGGTGGTGGTGGGCGCCGGCCTCTCGGGGCTGGTGACGGCAAGGCGGCTGCAACAGAAGGGCCTGCGCGTGCGGGTTCTGGAAGCCCGCGAGCGGGTGGGGGGGCGCATGCTCAGCCAAACCCTCCAGAACGGTGGCGTTGTGGATCTGGGCGGCCAGTGGGGTGGAGCCAGCCACCACCGCTTCGCGGCCTTGCTCGGCGAGCTGGCCCTCGACACCTACCCGAGCCACTACGACGGCGACGGCGTCCTGCACTGGCAGGGGCGAGCCCGGCAGGCCCCCCTGGCCCAAGGCTTTGGGGAGAGCCTGCTGTTCTTTGAGCCGCAGCAGCTCGATCTACCCGCAGCCGAGCTAGCCGCCACCCTGGAGCTCCAGCAGGCCTTTGCCCAGCTGGTGGCCCAGGTGGACCCGCGACAACCGTGGCGCACCGCCGACGCCGAGCGGCTGGATCGGCTCAGCGTTGCCCAATGGGCGGCAGAACAGAGCAGTCACAAGCTGGCGCGGCTGCCGCTCGCGTGGCTGTGCAGAGTGGGTGGCTCCGGCGGCTTTGAACCCTGGGAAGCCTCGATCCTGCATCTGGCCTGGAGCCAGGCGGTGGCGCCCCAGGCCGAGAGCCCCGAAGCCTGGCTGGTGCGGGGCGGGGCGGGCCAGGTGCCGCCGCTGCTGGTTGAGGCCCTACAGGCGGGCGATCCGGATTGTGTGCAGCTGGGGCAGGCGGTCGTGGCGATCCGCCAGAGCGGGGGCGGCGTCACCATCGTTACCGCTGGCGGCCCCGCATACCAGGCCCGGGCCGCGGTTGTGGCGGTGCCACCCCAGCTGCGCCTGGCCATCCACCTGGACCCACCCCTGCCAGCTGCCCACCGGGCCCTGCTGCAGCGCTCACCGATGGGCACCATGACCAAAGTGCTGGCCGTGTACGCCCGCCCCTTCTGGCGCGAGCAGGGCCTCAACGGCCTGGGCATCGGCGATCGGCCGGCCCTGGAACTCACCGCCGACAGCAGCCCCCCAGAGGGGCAGCCAGCGGTGTTGGCAAGCTTTCTGGCCGGCGAACGGGCCCTGCGCCTGGGGGCGCTGCCGGCACAGGAACGCCAGCAACGGATCCTGGACGACCTGGTGGCCTACTGGGGGCCCGAGGCCGCCAAGCCTCTGGAACTGATCGAGCAGCCCTGGAACACCGAACCCTGGAGCGGCGGGGCCTTCACCAGCTTTGTGACCCCCGGCACCTGGACCAGTCACGCCCGCCTGGCGGCCGGGGACCAGGGGGGACCCGGCCCAGCGGCCCATGGCCGGGTCCACTGGGCCGGCACCGAGATGTCACCGCGCTGGCCGGGCTACTTCGAAGGAGCGATCGAGGCCGGCGAGCGGGCTGCCGCCGCGGTGCAGCAGCTGTGACCTACATCCACGGCAACAGCCCCCGCGAGCAGCAGCGGCTGATCGACCAAGCCGAGCGGTTCGATGGGCTGCTGACCGCGAACCTGGAGCTGCACCCCGGCGAGCGGCTGCTCGAAATCGGCTGCGGCGTAGGGGCCGTGCTGGCTCGCATCGCCAGAGCCCATCCCGAAGCAAAGCTCTGCGGCATCGACATCAGCCCCGAGCAGATCGATGGAGCCCGGCGGCACCTGGCAGGCCAAGGCCTGGCTGGTATCGAACTGGTGGTAGGGAATGGCGCCGCCCTGCCCTGGTCTGACGGCCACATGGACCGGGTGCGGCTGGTGTGGGTGATCGAGCACCTGGCCGATCCGCAGCCGGTGCTGGCTGAAGCGCTGCGGGTGCTGCGGCCCGGCGGCAGCATCCACCTCACCGAAACCGACTACAGCTCCTTGCGGGTCGTGCCGGCCAACCCAGCGATCGAGGCGCTGCTGGCGGCGTTTGTGACCCACTTCAATCGCCACGGCAATGCCCAGGCCGGCCCCCAGCTGGGCCGGCTGCTGGAGCAAGCGGGTTTCACCGACGTCGCGGTCACGATGGTGGGGATTCACCACTGGTGTCCCGGGCAAAGCCTTGAGGTGCAGGCGTTCTGCAGCTACCTGCTGGGGTTCATCACCCCGGAGCTGGCGGCACTGGAGAGCGCCGCCGGCTCAGCCGCCGACGCCGCGCTGATCCGCCGCGGCCACAAGCGCTTGGCCCAGCTGGCCGAGTGTCCAGACGCCGCCATCAGCCTCACTATCTACCAGGCACGAGCCCAGAAACCGCAGGCTGATCGCCAAAACCCCGACCAGCAGCGGGCGACAACCACGCCTTGCGCGCAGCAAGGTGGTACTGACTTGAGCGTGCTGGCCCCTGTGTCTTTCGTCCCCGCGATCACCCTGGAGAGCGGCGCCGCCATGCCCGCCCTGGGACTAGGCACCTGGAAGGCTGCCACCGGTGAGGTGGGGGCGGCGGTGCGAACTGCTCTCGAACTGGGCTACCGCCACATCGACTGCGCTTCGATCTACGGCAACGAGGCCGAGGTGGGCGCAGCCCTGGCAGCCGGGCAGGCCAGCGGGCTCGTGACCCGGGAAGCGCTGTGGATCACCTCCAAGCTCTGGAACGACTGCCACGCCCCCGAGCAAGTGCGGCCGGCCCTTGAGCGGTCCCTCTCCGACCTGCAGCTGGAGCAGCTGGATCTGTACCTGATCCACTGGCCGGTGGTGCACCGCCATGGGGTACTGATGCCCAGCAATGCAGCCGACCAGATCGCCCTGGAACAACTGCCCCTGAGCGCCACCTGGGCTGCCATGGAAGCACTGGTGGAAGCGGGCCTGGTACGCGAGATCGGTGTTTCCAACTGCAGCGCCAGCAAACTCAAGGGCCTCTTGCCCAGCTGCCGCATCAGGCCGGCGATGAACCAGTTGGAACGCCACCCCTGGCTGCAGCAGAACGATCTGCTGACCTTCTGCCGCCAACAGGGCATCGCCATCACGGCCTACTCGCCCCTGGGATCACCGGCAGCAGACGGCCCCGCACCACTGCTGAGCGAACCGGTGATCCGCCAGATCGCCGCAGCCCATGGAGCCAGCCCCGCCCAGGTGCTGCTGGCCTGGGGCATCTCCACAGGCACGGCGGTGATTCCCAAGTCGGTGCAGCGCAAGCGGCTGGCCGAGAACCTGGCGGCGGCCCAGCTGAAGCTCACCAAGCCCGAGCTGGCCCAGATCGCCGCCCTGGATCGACAGCATCGCTTTGTGGATGGCAGCTTCTGGGAGCTGCCGGGTGGGCCCTACAACCGCGAGACCCTGTGGAACGAACCCAGCTGAGCCCCTGGCCACCCTCCTCCATGAGGATGGCGGCATCAACAGAGCGGTAATGGATTTCTTCGAGCGGCAATGGAGCTCCTACCGGGCAGTGGTTGAGCACAACCTGATGGAGCATCGGGCCGTGGCCAGCGCCACAGCCACGGCCATCGATTCCTGGCTGGCAGCTCGCCCGGCTGACGCCGCCGCCCCGCGGCTGGTGGACCTGGGCTGCGGCGACCTGGCCCTGCTGGCACCACTGCTGCAGCGGCTACCCCTGGGCGCCTACACCGGCCTCGATCAGGCGGCGGTGGTGCTGCCCATGGCGCAGCAGGCCCTGGGGAGCGTCCCCTACGCCACCCACTGGCTGGAGGGCGATCTGCTGGCCTGGGCCCAGGGCCGTCTGGATGGTGGCACTGCAGCCGGCGCTGCATCGGCAACCACCGACATCCTGCATTCGGCCTTTGCAATCCACCACCTGGACGATCACGCCAAGCTGACGTTTCTGCAGGCGGCGCGAAAGCGCATGAGCCCCGGCGCCCTCTTCGTCTGGGTCGATGTGTTTCGCGAACCCGGGGAGAGCCGGGAGGCCTACGTGGCGCGGTACACCCAGCGCATCCAACAGGGCTGGCCCCAGCTCACGACCGAGCAGCAAGAGCATGTGATCAGCCATCTGAACGGCTTCGACATCCCCGCAGACCGCGCGGCTATCGCCGCGGCTGCAGAAGAGGCCGGCTGGCGCTGGCGCTGGGCCTGGCAGGGAGCCCACCAAGCCGAGGCCATGGCCGTTCTGCAGGCGGCCTGAGGAAACGCTTGCAGCCCCTCAGCTGTGCTCCCGCAGGAACTGAATGCTGCCCTGGAGCTCATCGGCAAACCGATCGATTTCCTCAGGGGTGGTGGTGAAGCTGAGGCTGGCCCGGGCTGACGCACTGAGGCCGTAGTGGCGATGCAGAGGCTGGGTGCAGTGGTGACCACTGCGGATGCAGATGCCGGCTGAATCGAGCAGGGCCGCGATGTCGTTGGCATGCACACCCTCCACGTGGAAGGCCGCCAGGGCACCGCGATCCGGTTGCTGTTGGGGGGTGGGGCCGAGGATCTGCAGACCATCCATCGCCTGAAGGCGATCAAACAGCTGGCGGGTGAGCTGCTGCTCCCAGGCATGGATGCGATCCACACCAAGGGCCTCGAGGTAGTCCAGGGCTGCCCCCATGCCGATAGCTTCACCGATGGCCGGGGTGCCGGCCTCGAACTTGTGGGGCAAACCCGCCCAGGTGCTGTGATCTAGGTAAACGTCCTGGATCATTTCGCCACCACCCAGGAACGGCGGCATCGCCTCCAGCAGCGTTTCCCGGCCCCACAGGAAACCCATGCCCGTGGGACCGCAGAGTTTGTGGGAACTTCCCACCAGGAAATCGGCACCCAGCTGGGCCACATCAATCGGCAGGTGGGGCAGGCTCTGGCAGGCATCCACCAGCAACAGCGCCCCGGCCCCGTGGGCCAGGGCGGCAATCGCCGCGATCGGGTTGAGGCAGCCGAGGGTGTTGCTCACCTGCACCAAGCTCACCAACTTGGTGCGCTCATTCAGCTTGCTGCGCAGATCTTCAAGGTCGAGCTCACCGGATGGGGTGAGACCTGCGTGGCGCAACACGCAACCGGTGCGGGCCGCCAACAGCTGCCAAGGCACCAGGTTGCTGTGGTGCTCCATCACCGTGAGCAGCACCTCATCACCGGCCTGGAGGTTCGCCTCACCCCAACTGCGGGCCACCAGATTGATCGCCTCGCTGGCGTTGCGTGTAAACACGATCTCGTTGGCTGACGCCGCCCCCACGAAGGCAGCCGTCTTGGCTCGGGCCCCTTCAAACCCCTCGGTGGCCCGAGCACTCAGCTGGTGGGCCCCGCGGTGCACGTTGGCGTTGTCATGGTCGTAGTAGTGCTGCAGCGCCTCGAGCACCTGCCGCGGCTTCTGACTGGTGGCGGCGTGATCGAGGTAGATCAGGGGCTGCCCCAGGCAGGCGGTCTGGGCCAGCAGGGGGAAATCTGGACGGGTGAGCACCGCCAGGTTGGGGGCTTCCGCCAACTCCAGGGCAGGGCGCAGCTCATGGGCGGGCATGGTGGTGGTCATGCCGAGGCGAGGAGATGTTCGAAGCGGCACCACTGGCGGGCGGCGCCAGGCAGGTCCCGCAGCACCTCTTCGCAGAAGGCCCGCTTGAGCAGAACTGAAGCCTGATCGGCCGCAATGCCGCGGCTCTGCAAATAGAAGAGCTCGTCTGTCTGCAGGCAACTCACGGTGGCCCCGTGGGCGCACTTCACATCGTCGGCCACGATCTCCAGCTCTGGCTTGGTGTCGATCCGGGCGCGATCGGAGAGGAGCAGGGTGCGGCTGAGCTGGGCGGCGTTGGTGCGCTGGGCTTCCCTGGGCACACGCACAGCTCCATTGAACACACTGCGCCCCTGGCCGGCAGCCACGGCCTTGTGCAGCTGATCGAGCTGCCCTTCCGGGCCGGAAAAGCTGATGTGGCTGTGGGTATCAGCCACCTGACGATGATCAACCACCTGCAGCCCCCTCAGCGTGGTGGAGGCACTGCCATCCACCTGGCGGATACGGGGCTCAAAGCGAGCCAGGCCCCATCCGGCAGCCACCGTGGCGAGAGTGGCGGAACTCTCCGGCTCCTGCTCGATGGCCAGGTGGGCCAGCAGGGCTGCGTCGTTGCGCCCCAAAGCCACCACGCCGTGATTCAAGCGAGCACCACGACCCAGATGGGCCTCCAACACCAGGCTTGTGAGACCAGCACCACTGGCACTGGCGAACTGACAGAGCTCGAGCTCTGACTTCTCTTCCAAAACCAACAACACCCGCAGGGGCAGCAGGCCCGCCGCCTGCGTGCTCACCAGCTCCAGGCGGATACGGGACCGGCTGGCCACCCGCAGAGCCAACACCTGCTGGGCTGCCGCATGGTTGAGCTCAACCGGCCAGTGGTGCTCGCAGGCCGTGGCCGCCAAGGTGTGGCCAAGGGCCTGGGCCAGCTCGGAATCGCTGAGCGGTGCAAGCCCTGCTGGCAGCGCAACACCCGCCAAGGGATCGCTGCAGCCATCCAGCACCAGCCGCAGAACACCAGCGGCGGCTGGAGGCAAGCCGGCATCACCCTGAGTGCTGGCCACGGTGGTGTCCAGACCAGCGAGCAGGCTCAGATCGGTGAAGCGCCAATCCTCCTGACGACTGGAGGGCACGGGGAGTTCAGCCAGGGCCTCACGGCCACGCTGTTGCACGGCAGCCAGCCGGCCGCCTGCAACGGGAAGACCATTGAGCCACTGGCGGGTCCAGTCGGCGAGTGCCATGGGAGCCGTGAGGCTGGCCGCCATCAGGCCACCTCCAGGGGAACGGGAGCCTGGGCAGCCAGCGCCTGATCCACCCAGTCGTAACCGCGCTCCTCCAGTTCAAGGGCGAGCTCTTTGCCACCTGTACGCAAAATGCGACCCGCCGCCATCACGTGCACGTAATCAGGGGTGATGGCATCGAGCAAGCGCTGGTAGTGGGTGATCAACACCGTGGCGTTATCCGCGTTGGCCAGCTGATTCACGCCTCCCGCCACGATGCGCAGGGCATCGATATCAAGACCTGAATCCGTTTCATCCAGGATCGCCACAAGAGGCTCCAGGAGAGCCATCTGCAGAATCTCGTTGCGCTTCTTTTCTCCACCACTGAAGCCCTCATTCACACTGCGATCGAGGAAGGCCGGATCCATCTGAACCACCTTGAGGCGCTCGCGAACCAGATCTTCGAAGGCAAATGTGTCCAGCTCTTCGGCCCCCTGTTCGGCACGGCGGGCATTGGTGGCCACACGCAGGAATTCCAGGTTGCTCACCCCAGGGATCTCCACTGGGTACTGAAACCCCAGAAACACGCCGATGCGGGCCCGCAGCTCAGGGTCGAGAGCCAGCAGATCCTGGCCGCGATAGGACACCGCACCAGCGGTGACGGTGTACGCCGGATGGCCGGCGAGCACTTTGGAGAGGGTGCTCTTCCCGCTGCCATTGCGGCCCATCACGGCATGGATCTCACCGGCGCGCACCGTGAGGTTCACGCCCTTGAGGATCGCCTTGTCCTCAACCCGGGCGTGGAGATCATTGATCTCAAGCAAAACGGGGGCGTCAGGGCGAATCACAGGTGGGAAATGAAAGGGAAAGCGGACGGGGAAATGAACCGAGCGGGAGCCAGAAGACAGCGCGGGACTTAGCCCACAGAGCCTTCCAGCTTCAGGGCCAGAAGCTTATCGGCTTCAGCGGCAAACTCCATGGGGAGTTGATTGAAAACGTCGCGGCAGAAGCCACTCACCATCATCGAGACAGCTTCTTCAAAGCCAATGCCACGGCTCTGGAGATAGAACAACTGATCTTCAGAGATGCGGCAGGTGCTCGCCTCGTGTTCGACAGCCGCTTGGGGTTGCTGGGAACGAATGTAGGGATAGGTGTTGGCGGCGGCCTGATCACCGATCAACATCGAGTCGCACTGGCTGTAGTTCTTCGCACCCACCGCCTTCGGCCCCATCTGGACCAAGCCGCGATAACTATTGGCAGAATGACCGGCACTGATACCCTTGCTCACAATCGTGGAGCGGGTGCGCGGACCCACATGAATCATCTTGGTGCCCGTATCCGCCTGCTGCCGATGATTGGTGAGGGCCACGGAATAGAACTCACCCACTGATTCGGCACCTTGCAGCACACAACTGGGATACTTCCAGGTAATCGCGGAGCCTGTTTCCACCTGGGTCCAGCTGATCTTGCTGCGGTCACCGCGGCACTGACCGCGCTTGGTCACGAAGTTGTAGATGCCACCCACGCCGTTCTCATCTCCGGCGTACCAGTTCTGCACGGTTGAGTACTTGATCGAAGCATCATCGAGGGTCACCAACTCCACCACCGCCGCATGCAACTGGTTGGTATCGAACATCGGAGCCGTGCACCCCTCCAAATAGCTTACAGACGCCCCCTCTTCAGCCACAATCAGCGTGCGCTCAAACTGGCCAGTATCACCAGAGTTGATGCGGAAGTAGGTGGACAGCTCCATGGGGCAATCCACACCCTTGGGGATAAACACAAACGAACCGTCACTGAATACCGCCGAGTTCAGCGCCGCAAAATAATTGTCATTAATCGGCACCACAGTTCCGAGATAACGCTCAATCAGCTCGGGATGCTCCTTCACTGCTTCACTAATGGAGCAGAAAATTACGCCATGTTCGGCCAGCTTCTCCTTGTAGGTGGTCGCAATCGAAACGCTATCAAAAACAGCATCGACAGCAACATTGGAAAGTCGCTTCTGCTCGCTGAGAGGAATGCCAAGCTTGTCGAAGGTCTCGAGCAGCTTGGGATCCACCTCGTCGAGACTGGCTTTCTTGTCCTGCTGCTTGGGAGCCGCGTAGTAAATGATGTCCTGATAGTCAATCGGCGGATAGCCCAGGGTTGCCCAGTCGGGCTCCTGCATCTGCAGCCACTGCCGATAGGCACGCAGGCGGAACTCAAGCAGAAACGCTGGCTCCTGCTTTTTACTGGAGATCAGACGCACCACGTCCTCGCTGAGGCCCTTGGCGATCTTTTCGGTTTCGATATCGGTGACAAAGCCGTACTTGTACGGCTTTGTCACCAGATCACCAACGGCCTGTGCAGTGCTCATCGGATTCGCCGTCAGCCGGCAGTAAGGGCTTTAACTTCTTCAAGCGTGATGGTCTGCTTCTCGCCGCGGAAAGGATTCTCCTCAGTGAGAAACAGCATGCAATGACATTCCTTGCGCTCCCGCATGGGCACACAGGGGCAGTTCCAGAAGGCCTGGGACACCTCAGCTTCCTTGTCCTCGTAATGACGGCAAGGACACAGGGCCCCACCCAACTCATCCTTGTGGCGAGCCAAGCCTTCCAGCACAACAGCCGTGACCCCGGGATCGCTACAGAAATACGTACCGGTCCGCTGGGCGTAGGTCTCAGCGAACTTGCGGATCACCTCAAGGCTGTCGCTGGCTGAAGGGCTGGGGGCGTCAGACATGAGCGCAGGTACGAGGTAAAGGGAACGGCAGGGGGCGCCTCGGCCAGGAGGCGGCACCCGAGCGAATCGACCATTTACGAAACACCAGGGTTTCGTAAGTCGACCATAGTGCACCCGGCAGCAGACCTGGGGTGTTGAGAAGCCATTGTGGCGCGTGACTGGCCCAGGCCGCCCACCGTGCCCCGGCTCCCCCCAACCCACAGGTACAGCCCCGTACCTGAATCCCGACGCGACGCCCACCTGCACCCCAGTGGCTGTTTTGACATGGCATGGTGTACGAGTACGGACGTCGCCATGAGCGCCTCCATCCAGGCACCCACCCGCGAAGCCGCGCTCACCCTGATGCTCCGCCAGGGCGAGGTCACGGCGGGTCAGTTGGCTGATCAACTGGAGGTGTCTGTGCAGGTGATGCGCCGCCATCTGCGCTCCCTGCAGGACGACGGCCTGGTGGAGGCCTGCCCTGCAGCAGAGGGGCCTGGTAGGCCAAGCAATCGCTGGCATCTCACCAGCAAGGGGCGCTCTCAATTCCCAGACGGCAGCGAGCACTTCGCCCTGGGGCTGCTCACCTCCATGGCCAGCAGCCTGCCCTCCGAAATGGTGGACCAGCTGCTCCGCCAGCAGGCTGCGGATAAAGCCACCGATTACCGCCGCCAGATCGGCCAGGGGGGCCTCCAACAGCGCCTCGAGCAGCTCGTCGAATTGCGCCGCCGCGAAGGCTACGTGGCCGAATGTCGCCCAGACCCGGACAGCCCAGGCTGGATCATCAGCGAATACCACTGCTCGGTCATGAAGATCGCCGAGCAATTCCCCTGCGTCTGCGACCAGGAACTCCAGCTGATTCGCCACACCTTCCCCGACTGCCAGGTGGAACGGGTGCACTGGCTGCTTGAGGGGGGGCACTCCTGTGGCTTCCGCCTGATCCCGTGCTGAGCGAGGCCGATCTGCAGGAACTGGAGAGCAGCCTGCTGCCCGCCCTCGAACGCCATCACCTGCGGCTTCTGGCCCATAGCCTGCGCTGCCTGCAGCAGGCGGCCGCCAGCCCCGAAGCCCCTCTGCCGAACCAGCAATGCCTGCAGGCCTGGGCTGTGCAGCAGCCCAACCTGGCCGGTGATCCCAGCTTCATTCCGGTGCTGGTGGAGCAGCTAGCCAAGGCAGCTGTGCAGCTGGAGGCGATCGGCGCAGGCTTGCGCAAGCCTCCCCTGGCTTTGGGCATGGCCGATCTGGTGCGCTGGGGACGGGCCCAGGCCGACGCCCGCATCGCCGCACTCAACGAGCCAGCACTCCCACCACACAACTGACGCCGGCGAGGGCCAGCAGGGCGGCGAATACGCCGACCCAACCGGGCCGATCTCCCTCCAATCCCGCCAACGGCAGCGCCATCACCGGCGCCGTGGCCAGCAGGGCCACGGCCAACGCCCCTGGGAGCCGCTGCAGGGCCATCTGCTGCAGGGCAATGCCGGCACTAGTACCCAGCAAGGTGGCCAGCAACCACAGGGGCCAACGCCGTTGGACCGGACGTGGCCGCTGAGCGCCCCAGGGCATGCCCCGTACCAGGGGCAGCAGCACCACGGCCGCCGCCGCCAGCCGCACGCTGGCGGACTGAAGAGGGTCGAGACCGTCGCTCCGCAGCGCCGCGCGAGCCAACAGGGCTCCGCCAGTGCCACAGCACAGGGCTCCCAGGGCCAGGGCCACCCCCAGGCCCTGCTGACCAACCCCGGCGACCAGAGGGGCCTGCAGGGAGGGCTTCTGGCTCGCCACCAACAGCACCGCCGCCGTGATCAGGCCCACCCCAAGCCACTGGGAGGGGGTGGGCCACTCGGCCAGCCACAGGGCACCAGCCACGGCGGTCACCGCCGGACCACCGGCATCAAGGGTGAGAGTGCGGCGAGTTCCCAGACGACGCAAGGCAGAGAAATAGAGGCTGTCCCCTAGGGCGATGCCGAGCACACCGCTAAGGATGAGCAGCCCCAGGGTGGTGCCCGTTCCGGACCCAGCCGTCCAGGGCAAGAGCAGCAGCAACGGGGCCTGCAGAGCCAGCGCCAACCAGTTCTTCAGCAGGTTGAGTTGGCCGGCGGAAAGGGAGGTGGGCAGTCGGCGCCAGACACTGCTGGAGAGGGTCCAGCAGAGGGCCGCGGCTAGGGCCGCCAGGGCTCCAGGCAGCACGGTGCTCCGGAAACGGCGTTGACTTGCGATCATCGCTGCAATTGCCGCGGGTCCGTGAGCCTCCCCATCGCCGACGCCATCAGCTTTTTCCGGCTGAGCTGCGGGCGCTGGCGCTCCCAGCGCAGCAGCCACCACCTGCTGCACCGCCGCGCCGAGGCCGGCGGCTCGCTGATCGTGGTGGAAGAGCTGGGCCTGAGCGACGAGCGCCTCCAGGCCATCGCCGCCCTGCACCAGCAGGATCCCCAGGGCCTGGTGGGCGGCTGCCGCGTGCGCTGGAGCGGCTCGATGGCCTGGGACAAGGCCGGTGAGGCCCACGAGGGCGAGAGCGTGTTTGGCCTCATCCCCACCGATGAGCGGGGCCGCGAGGGGCTGCTGCTACGCGACCGCGGCTACGCCGAAACCGCTCCGGTGGCGGGGCACTTCCGCATGGATGACCACGACGGCCTGCTGCTCACCACCGACTACGAGACGATGAGCTCCTGGGAACGGTTCTCCTTCGCCGGCCCCAACGTGCGCCTGCGCAGCAGCACTGTGGAGGGGCTGTCCAACACCGCCTCCTTCTGCATCGAGACCCGCTGCGATGACAGCAGCAACGCAACGGACGGCGACGGGAAACGCCAGCGCAGCAGCCAGGCGCCAGGGCAGTCCCTTTCCCTGCTGGGCTGGTGACTGACGCCGGTAGGGAACGTTACGGACTGTGAGCCCTCACTCAGGGCAATCAGCCCAGGCCTGGCTTCACTTCTACGATCAGCCACGACGGATGCCGAAGTTCGAGTGGCCCTTCCTCTCCTGAAGTACGCGCCAATCACGCAGAACTCCCGTGTGGACGCCCTGCGGGTGGGTTCGGATGAGGATCCCAAAGCTGTGGCCATGGACAAGGCCATGGACCGCGAAGACCAGAACTTCGTGATTGAGGCGGCCTACCGCCAGATCTTCTTCCACGCCTTCAAGGTGGATCGCGACCGCACCCTGGAATGCCAGCTGCGCGACGGTCAGATCACAGTGCGCGACTTCATTCGCTCCCTCTGCCTGTCGGACACCTTCAACCGCAGCTTCTACACGCTGAACAGCAACTACAAGGTGGCCCGCCACCTGGTGGAGAAACTGCTGGGCCGCCCCACCCACGGCAAGGCTGAAGAGATCGCCTGGTCTGCCGTGCTGATGACCCGCGGCGTCAAGGGCATGGTGGACGACATCCTGGATTCGCAGGAGTACCTCGATGCCTTCGGGTACGACACCGTTCCTTACCACCGCAATCGGGTGGTGGGCAGCCGCGACCTGGGTGAGACCCCGTTCAACATCACCAGCCCCCGCTACGACGCCTACTACCGGGGCATCCTGGGCTTCCCCCAGATCGTCTACACCGGAACGGCCCGCACCATCCCCGAGCGCTCCATGCAGCGCCGCGGCGGTTTCCCTCAGGACTACCTACCCTGGGTGCGCAGCCTGCCCGCCATGCGCAGCCGTGGGGGAGCCGGCGGCAACGCCAGCATGGATTACATGGCCAAGGTGCCCTACCGCAGCGTGGGTCGCTGATACACCCCCTTCAAAGGTTTTCAAGACGGCGGGGAAACCCGCCGTTTTTTTATGTCCCAGAGCGGATGCAGCAGTCACGGGATGCTGACGGCAGGCTCCAAAAAGAGGGGGAAGCGGTGAAAGTTGTCAGACTGATCCCAAAGGAATCCGGAGGAGTTGTGAGCCAGACCCTGTCATCGCTTGCCCGGATGACCCTGCGTCAACTGCGTCAAGTCGCCAGTGACGTGGGAGTGAGCCTCTACAGCCGCAAATCCAAGGAAGAACTGCTGAGCGCCATCAGCAAGCGCCAGCCAAAGCTGGACAGCCTGGAATCAACCCTGCCAGCCCCCACCAGGCCTGAGGGAGACACCCGTGTGGTGTTTCTGCCCCGGGATCCGCAATGGGCCTACGTGTTCTGGGAGATTTCCGACAGCGATCGTCAGCAGGCCCTCAAGGCCGGAGCCACCCAGCTCTGCTTGCGCGTAGCCGACGTGACCGGCCTCAGCCACGGAGGCAGCCACCCCCACACCCTGCAGGAGGTGGTGGTGGATAGCCATGCCACCGAGTGGTACCTGCCGGTGCCCCTGAGTGACCGCGACTACCGCGTGGAGCTGGGCTACCGCAAAGGCGGTGGCGGCTGGATCTTCCTGGCCAGCTCCTCCGTGGCCCGCGTTCCTGCCCTGCACCCCAGCGAACAGATCCTCGATCAGTTCGTGCCGTTCTCCCTGGATACCCCTCCCGCTCCCACGCCCCTGGCTGAGCCAATCACCAGCGGCGACACCGGCCTACACGAGCGGCTCTACCAGACCGCCACCATGGGCTGGCGCCGCCTGGGCAGAGGATCGGAAGCCTTCCACGAGCTGCAGCAAGCTGAATCTGCTGGCCTGAACCCTTCGGGTGTTGGGCTCTGGGCCAGTGGCCGCAACGAATCGGGGGCTGGCGGCGTGCCCCCACGGCAGCGGTCCTTCTGGCTGGTGGCCGATGCCGAGTTAATCGTCTACGGCGCCACCGATCCCTCCGCCAAGCTCAGCATTGGCGGAGAGGACGTGCCCCTCTCCAGCGACGGCACCTTCCGCATCCAGGTGCCCTTCCGGGATGGCCAACAGGTATATGCCATTGAAGCCGTGGCCGCCGATGGGGAACAGAAGCGCAACATCACGCTTCAGTTCGATCGCAACACACCGGAAGACAACAGCAACCCCAGTGACCAGGCTGTAGCCGAATGGTTCTGACCTGAGCCCATGGCTAGCCTGCTTCCCCCCACGGTGGCCAAGCCCATCGTGGCCTTCACCCCCCTGATCGGCAGCCTGCTGGTGCCGCTGGTGGTGCCGCTACTGATGGTGCGGGTGAGCGTCGGGGCGGGCGTTCTCGCTGCGGTGCTTCTGAGCAGCATCTGGATGGTGGCCATGCTCAGCACATCGGAGCTGCCGGAACACCCCTAAGCCCACTGGTGTCCTAGTCGTCCGCCAGTGGGGAACCCTCAGCCCAGAGCTGGCAGAGCTGATGGGGCACCGATGCAACAAAGCCCTGGCACTGGCCGTGGTGTTGTCCGCTCTGCAGGGCTGCACCGCTCCAGGCCAGCTGCTGGGCCAGAAGGCCGCCGGTCTGCCCATGCCCGAGGGCATCAGGGTGGCCTTCAACCATCGAGCGGAGGCGGCCTACCGCAGCCCGATCAGCGGGCAACGGCGCAGTGGCGACGATCTCGAAGCCATGGTGCTGGAGGCCATCGCCGGAGCCCAGCAGGAACTGCTGGTGGCGGTCCAGGAGCTCTCTCTGCCGAGGGTGGCCCACGCCCTAGCCGCCAAACACCGCTCCGGGGTGCGGGTGCAGGTGGTGCTGGAGAACACCTACAGCACCCCGTGGAGCCAGCAGCACGAAGCCGAGCTCAGCCCGCACCTGCGGCACCGGCTCCATCAGTTGCGGGCGCTGGCTGATCAGAACCGCGATGGCCAGCTCAGCACCAGCGAGCGGGACCAGGGCGATGCCGTCGCGATCCTGCAACGGGCTGGCGTGCCACTGCTGGATGACACCGCAGACGGCAGCGCCGGCAGCGGCCTGATGCACTCCAAATACCTGGTGGCCGACCGGCAGTTGGTAGTGACCGGCTCCACCAATTTCACACCGTCCTGCGTCCACGGCGATCCGGGCAATCCCCGCACCCGAGGCAATGTGAATCATCTGCTGCACCTGGAGAGTGCTGAGCTGGCGCAGCTGTTCGCCGAGGATTTCGCGCGGATGTGGGGCGATGGCCCCGGCGGGGCAGCCGACAGCCGCTTTGGCCAGGCCAAGGCCTCCGGAGGAGCCCAGGCCGTGATGCTGGGAGGGCAACGGGTGCAGGTGCTGTTCGCCCCGCACCGGCGCGACGACCCCAACCAGGGCCTGATGCTGCTGGCCAGCACGCTGGCAGAGGCCCGCCAGCGGGTGGATCTGGCCCTGTTCGTGTTCTCGGCCCAGAGCCTCACCGAGGTGATCGCCGAGCTTCAGGGCCGTGGCGTGGCGATTCGGTTGCTGGCGGATCCGGGCTTCGCCAGCCGCCCCTTCTCGGAAGTGCTGGATCTGCTGGGGGCCTCCTTGCCCGATCGCAACTGCCTGCTGGAGGCTGGCAACAAACCCCTCCAGACCCCCCTGGAAGGTGTGGGCATTCCCCGGCTTGCGGGAGGAGACAAGCTCCATCACAAATTGGCGGTGATCGACAACCGCACCGTGATCACGGGCTCCTTCAACTGGAGCCCCAGTGCCGCCCACCAGAACGACGAGGTGTTGCTCGTGATCGACTCACCCCTACTGGCGGCCCACTTCACGCGGGAGATGGATCGGCTGTGGCGTGGCGCGGATCTCGGATTGAATCAACGGCTCCTGCGCAAACTGGATCAGGGCAGGCGACTCTGCGGCAGCGGGATTCTGCGGCAATGATGGGATCACGCCGTTAACCGCCCATGACAGCCCGCCCCGCACCCCACCCCTGGCCGCAGCTGGTGGCCAGCACCGCGCTGCTGCTGGGCACTGGTCTGACGGCGAGGGCCGAGGTCTACGTGGCATTTCCAACTCAGGACACCCTGCGGCAGGTGCAGCTGGCGGCCATGGGCTGCGCCAGGGAGAACAGTCACGACACCTGTCAGCGCTCCAGGGCCCTCGCCGACCCACTGCTGGATCACCCACGCCTGCCCGCCAGCTGCAAAGACCTGGCGTGGACCATTCGCGAACGCTCCAAACCGGCGGCAGTGAACAGCTTTGAACGGCGTGAAGCCCTGATCAAGCCAGCCCAGGATCTGATGCAGTTCTGCCGTAGCCAGGAGAAGCCTGTTGTAGAGAAGCCGGCACAGGACAAACCCACCAGTGGATTAAAACTAGGCGGGGGCAAGTAATCAGGGTCGAACAGGCGCTGCACTCAGGCTCAAGATCTCCCGGGCTGTGGCGTCGGTGAAAGCCATGGTCCAACGGGTTGTGGCCGCAGCCTGATCGGCAGTGGCGCAGAGCGGGTTGCGCTCACCGGCGGTCTCACAGCTGGCCGAAAGCCCCAGCATTGCGTTAGTGAGCTTGCCGATCAGGCAAGTTTCCGTGCCGGTACGACCCAACACGGCCTGTGCCGCCAGACGGCTCTTGGCCACGGCCTCGGCATAGGGCAGGCTCTTCGCCCCTCCCATCACCGCAGCCCGGGCAACTCCCGCCGTGAGCATCAGGCCGGCTGCGATGCCGACCACAGGGCCAAGGCGCATGGGAACGTGAAACATGGGGTGCAAGCAGTTCCGACAACGTCAACCGTGATCTGCAAGCTAGCCCTCGCGGGAAGCCGTGTCAGTGCAGCGATGGCAACCGGAACCCCCGCAGAACAGAGCTAATTTGGTGGCCCCTTGGCCCTCCCCGATGACCAGCAGCGTGCTGCACGTGGCACTTGATCAGCCCTTTGCCGATCAGAAGCCAGGCACCTCGGGGCTTCGTAAGAGCAGCAAGCAATTCGAAATCCCCCACTACCTCGAGAGTTTCATTGAGGCGATTCTGCGGGTGGTTCCCGGCGTCGCCGGTGGCACCCTGGTGGTGGGTGGCGACGGCCGCTACGGCAACCGCCGTGCCATCGAGGTGATCAGCCGCATGGCCGCCGCCCATGGCGTGGCCCGCATCATCACCACCACCGGGGGCATCCTCTCTACCCCGGCAGCCTCCAACCTGATCCGAAAACATGGCGCCAGTGCTGGCATCATCCTGTCGGCCAGCCACAACCCCGGTGGCCCCGACGGTGATTTCGGCGTCAAGGTGAACGGCGCCAATGGCGGCCCGGCTCCGGAATCGGTGACGGATGCCATCTATGCCTGCACCCAGAGCCTGGATGGCTACAGCATCGTGGACGCAGCCACCATCAGTCTCGACAGTCCAGGAATCACCAGCATCGGCGAGCTGCAACTGGAGGTGATCGACGGCGTCGACGACTACATCGCGCTGATGCAGAAGTTGTTCGACTTCGATCAGATCGGCGATCTCCTGCGCGACAACTACCCGATCGCCATCGATGCGATGCACGCGGTGACCGGCCCCTACGCCACACGCCTGCTGGAAGGTCTGCTGGCTGCCCCTGCTGGCACGGTCCGCAACGGCACCCCATTGGAAGACTTCGGCGGCGGCCACCCCGACCCCAACCTCACCTACGCCCACGAGCTGGCCGAGCTGCTGCTGGAGGGAGATGCCTTCCGCTTCGGTGCCGCCTGCGACGGGGACGGCGACCGCAACATGATCCTGGGGCGCCACTGCTTTGTGAACCCCAGCGACAGCCTGGCGGTGCTCACGGCCAACGCCACCCTGGCGCCCGCCTATGCCAAGGGCCTGGCCGGTGTGGCCCGCTCGATGCCCACCAGTGCCGCCGTGGATGTGGTGGCCAAAGAACTGGGCATCCCCTGCTACGAAACGCCCACTGGCTGGAAGTTCTTCGGCAACCTGCTGGATGACGGCCGGATCACCCTCTGTGGCGAGGAGAGCTTCGGCACAGGCAGTGATCACATCCGCGAAAAAGATGGCCTCTGGGCGGTGCTGTTCTGGCTGCAGATCCTGGCCCGCAAGCGCATCTCCGTGGCGGCGATCATGGCCGACCACTGGAGCCGCTTCGGCCGCCACTACTACTCCCGCCACGACTACGAGGCCATCGCCAGTGAGGCCGCCCATGGCCTCTACGACCGGGTGAAGGGCATGCTGCCCAGCCTGGTGGGCCAGAGCTTCGCCGGCCGCACCATCGCCACCGCCGACGACTTCGCCTACACCGACCCGGTGGATGGCTCGCTCACCAGCGGCCAGGGCCTACGACTACTGCTGGATGACGGCAGCCGCGTGGTGCTGCGCCTCTCCGGCACCGGCACCCAGGGCGCCACGCTGCGGGTTTACCTGGAGAGCTACGTGCCCCCCAGCGGCAACCTGCAGCAGGATCCGCAGGAAGCGCTAGCAGACCTGATTACCGCGATCGATGCTCTAGCGGAAATCAAGACCCGTACGGGTATGAACAAGCCCACTGTGATTACCTGATCACGGCCCAAAGCATCACTTCCTTGGCCGAGGCGACTTCATGCGACTCGGCCAACCCACAATATCGAGAGGGGCAAGAAGTGTTAAGCCGACAAAGAACGGGTAGCGTAGCTGAAGGAAGCCAGATACCTGGAATGAACTGATCTCGACCAGTACACAGCCAGGGGGATCGCGACTAGCTCGTTGATCAATATCGCGTGGATATAAGCAGGCAACTCAATGGTTCCTTGGCTGAGCAGCCAAAGTTGAACAACAAAGATCTTGACAACCGCAATCCACAAGATCACACGAAGCCAGGACAGAGCCCTCAGGGACTTCTTGGTGGCAACGCCAAAGATGGCAGCCAGAACCACAACTGGAATCAAGATTCCCATGAGATGCGGGAGCACCAGCACATCGATACCACGGGGCGGAGAAACCCTCAGGCCCGCCAGAAAGAAAACCAAACAGAGGGCCTGATGGACATAGACAATTCGTGTAAACAATCCAAAACCCCAGGGTCTTGACTGACGAGGAACTGCAGCCATCAATCCCGTCCAGAGATCGTGGGAACAGCAGCGATTGGGGCATCACCACCCCGACCTCGGCCCTCACCAAACCAGCGCTCCTCCAGGTATTTGATCGCCACGTAGAACGGCGGCACCACTCCCAGTGAGAGCACCGTGGCGACAAGAAGGCCACCAAAAATAACAGTACCGAGCGACTGCTGACTGTTAGCACCAGCGGTGGTGGCCACTACCAGGGGCAGGAATCCCGCCAGGGAGGCGATGGCCGTCATGAGGATCGGGCGCATCCTGGATTGAGCAGCAGCCATGGCGGCATCTGGCACGCTCATCCCCTCCTCAAGATGTTTCTCGGCCACCTCCACGATCAAGATGCCATTCTTGGCAGCCAGGCCGATCAGGGTCACAAGACCCACCTGGGCGTAGATGTTCAGATCGATCGAGCGGACTGATAGGAACACCAGCGCACCGAGCATCGCCAGTGGCACCGTCATCAGAATGACCACAGGGGTGACGTAGCTCTCGTACTGAGCCGAGAGCACGAGATAGACGATCAAAATACCGAGTACAAACACCAGAAAACTGGCGCTACCGGCCGACAGCTGCAACGCAGCAATGCCGGTGAAGGCATAGCCAATATTGTTGAAGTCAAGGCTGTTGAAGATCTGCTGAATGGCGGTGAGCGCCTGACCCGAGCTCTTGCCGATCGCTTCAACACCCTGTACCAGAATGGTGCGATAGAGGTTGTAATGGCTAATCACCGGGGGCGCACTGGTGAGATCTGCCGAGGCAAACTCAGACACCTGAACCATCTTTCCGTCCCGATTACGGACGTAGTAGCTGAGCACATCCTCAAGGGTGCTCCGCTCATCAGGCTGCGACTGCACATAGATGTTCCGCACCTGACCGCTCTCGTAGGTCAGACCGGAGTAGTTGCCGCCAGCCAGCACGGCGATGGTCTGCATCGCCTGCTGGAAGTCCACGTTCAGTGTGCCAAGAATGGAGCGATCAATCTTGAGACCAAAGGCCGGAGAGCTGGGAACAAACTGGGAGTAAAGCGACGAAAACTCACCGCTCTCAGTGCCGGTTGTAATCAGCTGCTGGGCCATCGCATTGAGCTCGGGGAAGGTGTAAGCACCGTTGCTCAGATCGTTGAACTGGAAATAGAAACCACCTTGAGCCGAAAAACCCGGAATAGCCGGCGGCTGAGCAGCTCTCACCAAACCGGAATCCAATTTGGAGAGCTTTTCATTGAGACGGTCCACGATCGCGGGGGCCTTGTTCTCGCTGCCAGACCGCTCCTCGAGGGGCTTGAAGCCATAGAAGAACAAACCCTGATCAGGGCTGTTGCCGTTGAAGCCAGCACCCGAGATCACGCTTCCTGCAATGATGTCTTCTTCTTCACTCAAAACTTTGGCAATCTGAGCGCCCACCTTCTGGGTCTGGGAGAGGGAAGCGCCGTTCTGAAGCTGGAAGATGCCAAGGCCATAACCCTGGTCCTCCTCAGGAATAAAGGCGGATGGCAGGGCATTGAACGCAATCGCCGTGACCACGATGCCGCTGGCAAGACCCATCAGGATCAGGCGGCGCCGCTGGATCAGCACCTTCAGGACATTGGCATAGGCGTGCTCAAGCCGCTGGAACCAGTGATTGAACCCATCGAAGATGGTCGCCAGGCGGCTACCGGCGAAACCGAATAGCAGCACACCAAAGATATAAGCACCAAAACCAAAGGATGCAGCACTAAACCGTCCAAAAGCAAGGCCGACGATGATGCCAGCCACCGTCCAGGTCCAGCCCTTGGGGCGAGGTGGCTTCTCCGATTTCAGAATCAGGCCCGCCATCATTGGGGAGAAGGTGAGGGCGTTAAAGGTGGAGATGGCAATCGCGAACGCAATCGTGAGGGCGAACTGGCGATAGATGATGCCAATGCCGCCCGGATAGAAGGCCACTGGCACAAACACAGCCATCAACACCAGGGATGTGGCGATCAGCGCTCCGATCAACTCACCCATGCAAGCCAGCGCAGCCTGGCGGGGCTTCATGCCGCTCTCCAGGTTCTTGGCCACCGCCTCGATCACCACAATCGCGTCGTCCACGACCAGACCCGTGGCCAGAACAAGTCCCAGCAGCGTGAGCTGGTTAATCGAGAACCCAAAGACCTTGATGAAGGCGAAGGTACCCACCAAGGAGATCGGGATCGCCAAGCTCGGCACCACCGTGGCGCGCCAGTCCTGCAGGAACAGAAACAGAATCACCAGCACCAACACGATCGCCAGCCCGAGGGCGTCGGTCACACCGTCAACAGCTGATTCGATGAACTGGCCGACGTTGTAGATCTCCGTAATCGTGATACCAGGCGGAACCTGGGCCCGGAACTGATCCATCAGCGCCACCACAGCCTCACTCACCTGCAAGGCGTTGCTTTCGGGTGTCTGATAAACGCCCACCGTGATCGCCGGGTGGTTCGCAAGATCCACACCAGCGGTGGAGTAGGTGTTGAAGCCATAGCTAGCCTCACCAACATCCCTCAACCGCAGCAGATTGCCGGCCGGTGATTTGCCCACAATCAGATCGTTGAGCTGCTCCACCGACACCAGGTTGCCGTTGTTCTCCACCAGAATCGGGTAGGTGAACATCTGATTCCCTCCCGCAGGCGGACCACCCACTAGGCCACCAATGGCCACAGCGTTCTGGCTTTTCACAGCCGCCACGACATCGTCAGCCGTGAGCTGGTTGGCCGTGAGCTTATTGGGATCAACAAACAACCAGAAGGCCGGATTACTACCACCGAACAGTGTGGCCTGAGCTACACCAGGGATACGTTCCAACTGGTAATAGAGCTGCTCGTAAATCAGACCATTGATATAGGAACGATCAAACTGACCTTCGCTGGAACTCACCTGATAGGCCAGCAGAATCGATGGCGTGGTCTGCAGCACAGACACACCGGTGGCACTCACCTGCTGCGGGAGCTGAGGCATGGCCAGAGAAACGCGGTTCTGCACGTTCACCTGGTCGATATTGATATCCGTTGACTCATCGAAGAACACGTTCACCGTGCTGGCGCCGGTGTTAGTGGTCAAGGACGAGATGTAGGCGGCACCCGGAACACCATTAATCTGCTGTTCCAGCACATTGGTAACAGCTTGCTCAGTCACCAATGAGTTAGCGCCACCATAGGTGGCCGTCACCTGAATCTGGGGCGGCGCGATATTAGGAAGGTTTTCAATCGGAAGCGTGGGGATGGCAATCAACCCCACCAGCACAATCAGAATGCTGCAGACGGTGGTGAGAACCGGCCGCTTGATGAAATTATCGGAGAGCGACATGACAGGTCCTCAGAGACTCGGGGAAGCGGCGGCCGAGACCTTCACCGGCATGCCGGAGCGCAACAGAGCGGTGTTGCTCACCACCACCCGCGCACCCTTCTGGAGGCCGGAGATCAGCTCGTAGCGGTTGTCCTGCAGCTGACCAAGCTTGACAGGGGTCTGAACCACAATGGAGGTGGTTGGCGGCAGAGCTAGGAGCATCTTTTTCTCCTTCTCCGGGATGACCGTAGAAGCCTTGATCTTGGTCAGCACCTGGGACAGCTGAACCACCCTGTACACGAAGGGCTGCTGGGCTTGCATCAGCACGGCGGTCACCGGTACCGAGAGGCCCACGGCACTACCGGTGATGATCCTGTTCTTCACATACTGGCCCGTCTTGAGCACGCCATTAAGGTTGGGGAAGGCAGCCTTGACGAGCACAGTATTCGGCGAAGAGCTGCTCCCACTGACCCCGAAATAGGGCGAGATGAACACCACCTTTCCGGTTCCTTGCAGCGGCGGGTTGGTCTGCGTGGTGAGCTGCACCCTCTGCCCCATGGCGACCCGCAGCGCCTGGGTCGCCGGGACGTCCATCAGAGTCCAGAGATTGGAGTTATCGACGATCCCAGTGATCGCCTGACCCTGCCGTACATAATCACCAATTTTCACGGTATCGAGATCACCGATCTCACCGCTGATCGGTGCCGTGACGTACTTGTAACCCAGGGTCGCCGCATTTGCCCTTACTTGATCGCGGCTCTGAATCGCCTGGGTCACATATTCATCACGTTGCTTGGTGGAAACTGCACCCTGCTCATTCAGGAAGATGTAGCGCTCAGCGTTCAGAAGGTCTTTCTTGGCTTCAGCCTTGCTGGCATCAAGCTGGGCACTCTGCTGGACGTTGTCGAGCACTAGAACTGGCTGGCCCGCCTTCACCTGCTGCCCTTGGCTCACCAGGATCTTCACCACCCGGCCATCGATTTCGGGACGAAGCGCCACATCGGTGGTGGAGCTGAGCTGGCTGATTACCTCAATCGAGGGATTGAACTCCGCCTCTCCGATCGACTCGACCTGCACCGACAGTGGCACACGCCCCGGTGGCTTGCCACCGCAGGCCGTCAGCAGCAGCAGGGGCAGGGAGAGAGCAAGGAAACCGCGCCGCACATCACATCAGTCATTGGAAAGAAAGGTAGCCGGTCTTGGTGCAAAGCTCCGGTAGTGCGCATCAGATGATGGGAATCTCCCCATCCAGCCCGCGTGAGCGATCTATTCAGCCACCGCGGAGAACAGCTGCGCCAGGGGCTCGCCCCTCTGGCCGACCGCATGCGGCCCCGCACCCTGGAGGAGTTTCAAGGCCAGGAAGAGATCCTTGGCCCAGGCCGCCTGCTGCGACGAGCCATCACCGCCGATCGTGTGGGCAATCTGATCCTGCACGGCCCACCAGGGGTTGGTAAAACCACCTTGGCTCGGATCATCGCCGCCAGCACCCGAGCCCACTTCAGCAGCCTCAACGCCGTTCTCGCGGGGGTGAAGGACCTCCGCATCGCGGTGGATGACGCCAAACGTCGCCTCGACCAGCACGGCCTGCGCAGCATCCTGTTCATCGATGAGGTGCACCGGTTCAACAGTGCCCAGCAGGACGCCCTGTTGCCCTGGGTGGAAAACGGCACCGTGACCCTGATCGGAGCCACCACCGAAAACCCTTACTTCGAGGTGAACAAAGCTCTGGTGAGCCGCTCGCGGCTGTTTCGGATGCTGCCCCTCGAGGCGCGCCATCTGCAGGAACTGCTGCTGCGAGCCCTGCGCGATCCGGAACGGGGCTACGGCCAGCGTGCGGTCGTCATCAGCGACGCAGCCTGCTGTCACCTGGTGGACGTGGCCGGAGGCGATGCCCGCAGCCTGCTCAATGCCCTGGAACTCGCGGTGGAAACCACCCCACCCGACGCCGATGGCGCCATCACCATTGACCTAGGGATCGCTGAGGAATCAATCCAGCAGCGGGCGGTGCTCTACGACAAGCAGGGCGATGCCCACTTCGACACCATCAGCGCCTTCATCAAATCGCTGCGGGGCAGCGATCCCGATGCAGCCCTGTTCTGGTTGGCCCGCATGGTGGAGGCCGGCGAAAACCCCCGCTTCATCTTCCGCCGCATGCTGATCTCTGCCGGAGAAGACATCGGCCTGGCAGACCCGCAGGCGATGGTGGTGGTGGAGGCCTGTGCCGCGGCCTTCGAGCGGGTCGGCCTGCCGGAGGGGCTGTATCCCATGGCCCAGGCGGCCCTCTATCTGGCCAGCACCGAGAAGAGCAACAGCCTGCTGGGCTTCTTCGATGCGCTCAAGAGCGTCAAAGCCACCAGCCAGCAGAACGTTCCCTCCCACCTGCGCGATGCCAACCGCGATGGGCAAGCCTTTGGCGATGGCGTGGGTTACCGCTACCCCCATGCCTATGCCGAACACTGGGTGGCGCAGCAATACCTACCCAACCAGCTCCAGGGAGAAGTGTTCTGGCAGCCCGGCTCCCTCGGCTGGGAGGGGGAACGGCGCGAGCGCATGCAACAACGCCGGGCCGCCCAACTGGCCGCCGCGGCCGAGAGCGAGGCGGAGCTGGGCACCGTGCTGAGCAGCGGTCCCGAGGATCCAACCTTGAACCGCTGGCTGCAACGCCAACTTGGAGCGGAGGGCCAGAGGCTCGATGGCTTGCGCCAACGCCTGTGGCACAACGCCCACTGGCAGCGCCACGACCGCGTACTGATTCTGGAGGCACGCTCGTTGCTCTGGGCCCTCGACCCCCTGGCGGCCACCCCCGAGGGAGGAGTGGTGATTCAGGCGGCCAGTGCTGACGACGCCGAGCGGCTGACGGCCCAGCTTCAGGTGCTCGACAGGCTGCGGCAGCCCCGGCTGCTCGACCAGCTGGAGACCGGAGAGCGGTTCGAGTGGATTGCCGCCCGCCATCCCTTCCGCCACTGCAACGGTGCGGAGCTGCACCAGCAACTCGACGCGCTGACCGCCCTGGCCAGCCCCAAGGCGGAGCTGCGCTTTCTGTTCAGCCGGCCCCAACTGGGTCCAGCGGGCGCCCTGCTGGCACTGGCCCAGACCAGCCCTGCAGAGCAGGAACTCCTGGCCCAGGTGGCCCCCTTGGAACAGGCCTGGCTCGCCACGCCGCCGGAACCGCTCGCGCTGGAACAGCTACTGGCGCAGAGGGGTTGGCAAGTGCAATCCCAGCACTGGGGGGAACGGCTGGAGCTGGAGGTGAACGCAGGCCTGCTGGAGCGCTGGTTCAGCGCAACGTCCCCCTACCGCACCCAGCTCGATCAGCTGCTGAAACCTGAGCAGGTTCAACAGCTTGCCCAGCTGTTCCAGCAACACCAGGGCGAGCGCATCCCCCAGGAACTCAGCCACCAGCTCTGCATGGCCAAACAGCAAAAAGCCCCGGCAATGCCGGGGCAGAACCCCAGGGAGCCCAGGCTCTCCTGAGGCGTGATCACCAAAGACCGCGGATCGGCGACTGGGGAGCAGGAGCCGCAGCGGCCAGGGGATCGGCCTGCTGGTTGGCCTGGATGCAGGCAGGCAGGAACACGTACCAGGAGAGCAGCGAGGTGCACTGGGCCTCACCCTGGCACTTGCCCTCGGCGCAGACGTTCTGCTTACCGTCGTAGGTGTTGCAGGTGTCAGCCAGGCGGAAGTCGGTGGGCAGAGCAGCCATGATGCCGGCCGAGGAGATCTGGCCATCTGCAGCGTCGGCGATGATCGCGGATCGCAGGCCCTCCACCGCATAGGTGGACATCGTCCAGTAGGGGAAATAGCTGCGGGTCTGGTTCTTGAGGAACTTCACCCCGGCATCGGAGTAGAGGAAGCGGGACACGCCCACCAGATCCACGCTGTAGGTCTTGGACAGACCGGCGCGCAGTTCATCGGCGGTCCAGCCGGAGCGGGAGATCCCGCCGCCCAGGCCACGATCGGTGATCTCACCGTCGTTGATGAAGGTTGTGAAAGCATCCAGATTGGTGGACCACACGGCACCGCCGGTGTTCCATCGGACAGGGAGGTTGTTATCGACGGCTGCAGAGGCAGGCAGGGCGACAGCGGAGAGAGCCGCACCAGCAAAGAGACCAGCAGCGAGACGCTTCAGCACGGTAGACAGAGAAACTCGTCATTTAAAACCTACTCAACGAAAACTGGACCGACAACAAACGCTGCACCGCAAAGCCGCCAAGTCTTCACAATCCCCGATGCCCGAGATTTCATAAACTTTTCCGATTTCTGCCGCTCATCGAGCCGAGCGCGAAACACTGCCGCGGCTTAGTCGCAGAAAAACTACTGGATGCAGCAAAAGGCGTCAGATTTGTGCAATTCAGTTCATGACCGGGGCGCCCGCGGACTCAGCGCCGTCACCCATCACGGCCATCCAAGGGCAGCTCCTGCCAACCGGATGGGCAGCGCAGCTTGCCGCCCTCGAAGCCAAAACGCCCGGGATCGCCGCTGCCCCTGCAGGCCACCCCCTTGGCCACGTTCTCGAAGGCCTCCACGCGGGCGACGTAACGAACCATTCCGGAGCGCGGCAGCAAGATCAACTGAACCATGCTCGGACCCTCGCTCAGCCGGGGTTCCAGGCCCTCCGGCAGCGCGATGCCCAGCACGTCCAGGTAGCCGCTGAAGCCTCCCCACATGTATCGGGTCAGTTCAGCTCCCACAAAGCCATTGAGCACCTCCGCCGCCCGCGCGTCCATCTCCTGTTTGGCTTCCTGGCTCTCCAGCTCGGCCAGCACCTGATCGGTATGGATGCCCGTCCGGCTGAGCAAGGGCGGCGCCAGGGGCACCTGCACCAGGCCGGCCAGCCCCAACACGGACAGCACCGAGATCAGGCTCCAGCGCAAGGCGATGGGCATACACCCCCTCTGAGGTGGGCGGACGTTAGCCCCAGATGGCGCCGGCGACATCCATGCCCACGGCGGCGCAAAGCCAGCCCTCGCGCTCAACAACACAAGAGGGCGGGGCCCAGCCATCCAGCCGATGCCACAGCTGATGGCGCTGGTGGTCCCACTGCCAATGCTGCAGATCGGCAGCAAGACTCGAACCACGCCATTTGATGGCGGCCTCCTTACACACCCAGCTCTCCAACACCGCCCGTTTTCGCAGCGCCGCGGGCATGGCCTTGATCTGCGCGCGTTCCTGGGCAGGGAAAAAACGCTGGGCCAGGGCCTCAGCCAAGAGCGGCCGCTGCCCCCACTCCAGATCCACCCCGATCGGCTGGGCCGACCAGGCCAACAACAGCCCACTGCCGCTGTGGCTGAGGCTGATAAAACCAGCGCCCGAGCCCAACCGCGGGGGCTGGCCGGGGGGGCTGTGCAGCGGAACCGCCGCAGCCTCCATCTCCAAAAGGGCTCCGAGGCGCTGCCGCAGCAGCCCACGACTGACGGCATAGCGGCCGCGGACCGGCAGAGCCAGACCCTGGCACCAGTGCTGCTCCTCGGCACTTAAGCCGGCGTGCCAAGCGGTGGCGTCCGGCTCCAGGCTGGGCATCGCTAGCAACCAGAGGCGCGGCCGATCGCACTGCGGCTGATTCAGAGCTCCCCTTAAGCTCCGACCATTGTCTCCATGTCCGCGCCATGACTTTGCAGATCGGCGATGCTGCGCCTGAGTTCAGCCTGCCCGACCAAAACGGCAACATCGTGAATCTGGCCGATTTCCGCGGGAAAAGGGTGGTGATTTACTTCTATCCCAAAGACGACACCCCCGGCTGCACCAAGGAGGCCTGCAACTTCCGCGATCAGTGGAGTGCCTTTGAGCAGCACGGCATCGCTGTGCTTGGCATCAGCAAAGACGGCGCCACCAGCCACGCCAAGTTCGTCAACAAGTACACCCTGCCCTTCACCCTGCTCAGTGATGCGGAGCCCTGTCCGGTGGCGGAGAGCTACGGCAGCTATGGCCTCAAGAAGTTCATGGGCCGCGAGTACATGGGCATGATGCGTCACACCTTTGTGGTGGATGGCGAGGGCAAGATCGAGAAGGCCTATTGGAAAGTGAAGGCCGACACCATGGCCGACGACATCCTCAAGGATCTGGGCCTGGCCTAACCGGCCACGCCAACTCCGCCAGGGCCTCCAGGCACAGGTCTGGTGCCCAGTGGAATGCAAGCCCGCGCTGCTCAAGCAGCGGCGCAAGGGCGGGCCCATCGCCGCCAGTGAGCCAGAGGGCCCAGGGCTGCTCGGCCCCCAGGCCGTCGGAAGCCACATCTGCCCAAGCCTCGGCGATGGCACCGGCGCAGGCCTGGAGGCAGCCCCAGCCCATGGCCGCGGCCGTGGGCTGGGGCCATGGATCGCGGCTCACCTCCAGGCCGCCCGCCTCGAGGCTGGGCAGGAGGGCTGTGGACTGGCCAAGGGCCCGCAGCTGCAGAGCCAACCCCGCACTGATGCGGCCGCCACGGAAGACGCCAGCCCCATCCACCCGGGTGAGGCTCAAGGCGGTACCGGCATCCGCCACCAACACGCCGGCGCGCTGGCGACGCCAGGCCGCCCAGCCCGCCAGGGCCCGATCAATGCCCAACCAAGAGGGTGCCTGGCGCAGGGGCACATCCTCCAGTCGCAGTTCCCGGTGAGCGGGCAGATGGAGCTGAGCGGCCACCGCCCCCACCCGGGCCCAGGCCTTCAGGCTGGGCCAACCCTCCTCCGGCCTGGCCTGGGGAGGTGGACCATGCCAACAACGCAGTGCTGCTTCACCAGGGGCAGCCCAGTGCCAGCGGCTGTTGCCCACCAGCAACACGCGCTCGGGGGCCTGGCCCGGAGCGCCAGCCATTCAGATGCCCTCGCCGCCGATCCCAGGCAAATGGATCCCGCACTCCTGTTTCAGGCCACCGAACCGGGTTGCCCGTCCACTGGAGGAGCCATCGTCGGGGCCACTGGAATGCCAGTCGCCCACGGTGGTGTAGCCCTGATCGAACAGAGGGTGCTGAGGCAGGTTGTGCTCCTGCATGTAGTAGAAGACATCGCGGCTGGTCCAATCCAACAGGGGCCGCAATGCCCAGCGTCCCCGCACCTGCTCCAGGGGCTGCATCGCCTTGCGGTGATCGGTCTGGCGGCCTCGCACACCGCTGGCCCAACAGGTGACCTTCAGATCCAGCAGAGCCTGATCCAATGGCTCTACCTTGCGCAGTCGGTGGTAGAGCTCAAGATCTTCCACCCGGCCGGTGGCCCACAGCTGACCGTGCAGCGCCTCCATGCGAGCTGGACTGATCGGTGATTGCGCCACCTTGACCGTGATGGGCAACTGCGCCATCAGGGTCGCAGCGTATTGATAAGTCTCGGGAGGCAAGTAGCCCGTATCCACCCAGATGATCGGCACCTCTGCCCCCAAACGGCTGGCCATGTGCAGCGATACGGCCGCCTGAATGCCAAAGCTGGTGGTGAGCGCGAACCCCTCGCCAAACTGCTCGAATCCCCAGCGAAGCCGGGCCTGGGCATCCAGCTCCACCAACTCGCGGCAGGCGCGATCGAGGTCCAATCCAGCGGAGGCGGTTGTCATCTCCCCATCTTCCAATGCAGCCGCCACTGGTTAGGGTTCGGCCACGACAATTCGGCCTGTCACAGGCTTCGATTCCGTGGCAGACAGCCCCTCTGTGCAGGACAGCGCTCCCCTGGTGATCATGGGCGGAGGCTTCGGCGGCCTCAGCACGGCCCTGGCCCTAGCCCAGCAGGCAGACCACCCACCGCTGCTGCTGATCGAACCCAACGAACGCTTCCTGTTCCTGCCCCTGCTCTACGAGTTGCTGAGCGGTGAGCTGCGTCGCTGGGAAATCGCACCCACCTACAACGCGCTTCTGGCGGGCCGTGGGGTGGCCTGGCTGCGCAGTCGGGTGGTGAGCGTTGACGCCGAAGCCCGCAGCCTGCGCACCGCCGATGGCCAGCAACTCACCTACAGCCAACTGGTGATCGCCACCGGTGGCCGCCCCGAGAGCTTCGGCATCCCGGGGGTGGAGGACAACGCCCTGGGATTCCGCGACCTCCACGACGTGGACCGCCTGCAGCAACTGGTGCAGCAGCTCCAACAACGGCGACGCCCGCTACAGCGGCTCGTGGTGGTGGGAGCCGGGGCCAGCGGCGTGGAGCTGGCCTGCAAACTCGCCGACATGCTCGACGGCGCGGCCGTGCTGGAACTGATTGAGCAGGGACCGGAACTGTTACCCAGCTCAAAGGCCTTCAACCGCGAACAGGCGCGGCTTGCCCTGCAGCGCCGCGACATCCGCCTGCGCACCGGCACCCGCGTGGTGGCCGTGCAGCCTGACGGCCTGGATCTGCAGCGTGGGGATGGCACCCCCAGCGGCCAGGAACACCTCAGCGCCGATGGTGTGATCTGGACCGCCGGGGTCGCCGCCTGTGTACCGGCGATCAGTCCGCCGCTTCCCCTGGATCGCCGCGGCCGATTGCCCTGCCACAGCGACCTGCGGGTGGACGGGCTGCAGGATGTGTTTGCCCTGGGCGATGCTGCCGGCTTCCCCAGCCCAGACGATCCCGCCAACGCCAACCAGCTGCCGGCCACCGCCCAGGTGGCCTATCAACAGGCCGAGCTGCTGGCGGGCAACCTGCGCAAGGCCCAGGCGGGCGAGCCTCTGGAGCCCTTCCACTGGAACGACCTGGGCGAGATGCTGGGCCTTGGCATCGGGCAGGCGAGCATCACCGGAATGGGCCTCACCCTGGCCGGTCCGGCCGCCCATCAGATCCGCCGCCTGGGTTACCTGGCACGGCTACCGGGCCTGGGCCATCAGCTCAAGGTGGCAGCCGGTTGGCTGACGGACTGGCGATGAGCGGGGCGCCCCGGGGCCTGCTGCTGGACGCCATGGGCACCCTCTTGGGCCTGCGCCACTCCGTGGGCCATACCTACAGCCGCCTGGCCGGCGACTTCGGCCTGCGGGTGGACGCCGCAGACCTGGATCGCGTATTCCCGACGGTCTACCGCCAGGCGCCACCCCTGGCCTTCCCGGGGCTGCGGGGAGCCGCCCTGCTGGAGGCCGAGCGCCAGTGGTGGGACGAGCGCATCGGCGAGGCCTTTGCCGCAAGCGGTCACACCGAGCCCCTACCAGCGGGTCTGGGTGTGGCCCTCTTTGAGCACTTCGCCTCCCCGGAGCTCTGGCACGTCTACCCCGACGTGCGCAGCCAACTGCAGCGCTGGAGAGCTCGCGGCCTGAAGCTGGCCGTGGTGAGCAACTTCGACCAGCGCCTGCAGCTGCTCCTACAGGGGTTGGGCCTTGCGGAAATCATGGACTGCGTGGTGGTGTCGAGCACCGCCGGCGCGGCCAAACCCGATCCACGGCCGTTTCAGCAAGCGCTGGAGGCCCTAGACCTGACCCCATCGGAGGTGTGGCATGTGGGCGATAGCCCCGAAGACGAAGCCGGCGCCCGGGCTGCAGGGCTGCGCTGTGTGCTGATCCGCCGGTCCCAGCCGGACGTCGGGGCTTGAAGCAGGCTGTTCTGCTGGGTCGCACCGCCGGGCTGCGCCCCTCGGTGACCCGCCGCTTGGAGCGCCTTGCGCACCGGCGTCACCCCGAGGGGGACGGCGCCGATCTGCTCACCCTTCAACGCCTGGCCAGCGAAAGTGGCGAACTCGAGCTGCCCCTAAGCCTGGTGATCGATGGCCGCGGGCTCTGCCGGCTGCTGTGGGTCGGCCCCCTGGAGCAGTCGGGGCGGCTGCTGGAGCGGCTACCGGGTGGGCCACGGCGCCAGGGGGCGGCACTGCGCCTGGTCACCTGTGTGGGCCGCAGCAAACAACTGACGCCTCAGGGCAGCGAAGCGGTGGTAGGGCTCGACCTGCACCCCCGGCTGTGGCTGCGCTACAGCGACAGCCCCCGGGCTGGCGGCCACTGGGACGCCGCAGCCTTTGCCCCCGGAGGCGATGCCAGCCAGCCCTGGCAGCCCCTGGGCAGCGGCGACCTGGAGGCACTCTGCACCTTCATCCCCCACGAAGCCGAGCCCCCCCGGCAGGCATCCGGCGGGATGCAGGCCACGCCGGGCGTGGAACGGGTGCTGGTGCTGGTGCTGAGCCCTGGCAATGCGGCGGAGGCCCAGCGCCAAATCGCCGAGCTGGAGGGCCTGGTGCGCAGCGCCGGGGCCAACCCCGTGGGGCTGGTGATGCAGCGCCTATCCCAAAGCTCACCACAAACGCTGTGGGGTGAGGGCAAGCTGCGCGAGGCCGCCCTGGAGGCCAGGCGACTGGGCGCCTCCCTGGTGGTGACCGATCGGGAACTCACCCCAGCCCAGGCCCGAAACCTGGAGAGGGTGCTGGATCTGCCCGTGAGCGATCGCAGCGAGCTGATCCTCGACATCTTTGCCCAGCGGGCGGCCAGTGGTGCAGGCCGCCTGCAGGTGGAACTCGCGCAACTGCGCTACCGGCTGCCCAGGCTCATGGGTCGGGGCCTCAGCCTCTCGCGTCAAGGCGGCGGCATCGGTACCCGTGGCCCCGGTGAAACCCAGCTGGAGAAAGACCGCCGGGCCATCGCCCGCCGCATCGACAAATTGCAGCGGGATGTGCAGAAACTGGGGGAGCACCGGGCCCGCATCCGCGCCAGCCGCCGCGGGCAGCGCCGACTGGCCCTGGTGGGGTACACCAATGCCGGCAAGAGCTCCCTGCTCAATGCCCTCAGCAAGCCGGTGGCCGGGGAGGAAGTGCTGGCGGAGAACAAGCTGTTTGCCACCCTGGATCCCACCACCCGCCGCATCGCCCGCCCCGACCCGCAGGGTGGCCCGCCGCAAACGCTGCTGCTCACGGACACGGTGGGCTTCATCCGCGACCTGCCACCACCACTGGTGGAAGCCTTTCGCTCCACCTTGGAGGAAACCTTGGAAGCCGATCAGCTGCTGCTGGTGGTGGACCTCTCTGACCCGGCCTGGGCGGACCAGCTTCGAACCGTGCATGCCATCCTCGATTCGCTCGAGAGCACAGCCCCACGGCGCTTGGTGGGCAACCAGATCGACCGCTGTCCCGTCGCGGCCCTTGAGCAGGCCCGGGCCCTGGATCCGCAGGTGTTGTTCGTGTCCGCCACCGGTGGGCTGGGCCTGCAACACCTGCGCGACTGGCTGTTTGCCCTCCCTCCATCGCCCCGGATGTAGCCAGTGCCACACGGGAACGGGAAACCGGCCTCAATCACTGCCACTCCTGTGTCAGCATCTGGCCCGATTCACGACCCGCATCCGGCCATGGCGCTGCAGCTCGGCGATACCGTTCCCGATTTCACCCAGGACTCCCAGCTGGGACCCATCAACCTCTACGACTTCGCAGCCGACAGCTGGGTGGTGTTGTTCTCCCACCCCGCCGACTACACCCCGGTCTGCACCACGGAGCTGGGTGAAGTGTCGCGCCTGCGCCCCGAATGGGAGAAGCGCAACGTGAAAACCATCGCCCTGAGCGTCGATTCCGCCGAGAGCCACAAGGGCTGGATCTGCGACATCAACGAGACCCAGAACACCAGCGTCGACTATCCGATCCTGGCGGACGCCGACAAGAAGGTGAGCGATCTCTACGGGATGATCCACCCCAATTCGCTCAACAACCTCACGGTGCGCTCGGTGTTCATCATCGACCCCAACAAGAAGCTGCGCCTGCAGATCACCTATCCCGCCAGCACCGGCCGGAACTTCGATGAGATTCTGCGGGTAATCGACTCCCTGCAGCTCACCGACCACCACTCCGTGGCGACGCCGGTGAACTGGAAGGACGGCCAGGACTGTGTGGTGGTGCCCTCCATCCCCACCGACGAGGCCCGCAACAAGTTCCCCAAAGGCGTCACCGAGATCAGGCCCTACCTGCGCATGACCCCCCAGCCCAACAAGTGAACCCCGGCGGCCCGTTTGCTGCCCCCTGGCCACGGCCAGGGGGCTTTTTCATGGCCCGTGGCCGCGGTGCATGAAGCCTCTATAACCAGCCCAAGCGGGCGGATCGTGATGCGGGTGCTGGGGCTGATGAGCGGCACAAGTGCCGATGGCATCGACGCGGTACTGGCCGACTTCCAGGGGGCACCACAACGACCCCGCTGGCGCCTGCTGGCCCGTGGAGCCATGGCCTATCCAGCCGACCTGCGGGCACGGCTGATCGCCACGAGCCAGGGCGTGCCGATCAGCGCCGCCGAGATGATCGAACTGGGGGAGGCCCTCACCGAAGTGCAGGCCGCAGCAGCCCAAAGCTGTGATCCCGAGGGCCGGGCCGACCTGGTGGGCTGCCATGGCCAAACCCTGTGGCATCGCCCCCCCCGCGGCGACCGCCGTGGCAGCAGCTGGCAACTGCTGCAGGGGCCCCTACTGGCAGCACTGCTGCAGCGGCCGGTGATCTTCGACTTTCGCGCCGCCGACCTAGCCCTCGGGGGCCAGGGGGCGCCCCTGGTGCCGGCGGCCGACGCGGCCCTGCTGCCCGCCATCGGCGGCTGGCGCGCCCTGCTCAATCTGGGGGGAATCGCCAACCTCACCCTGCTGCCACCCGCCAGCGGGCCTGACCAGCAGGCCGCGGTGCTGGGCTGGGACTGCGGGCCAGCCAACACCTTGCTGGACCTGGCCGTACAACGCTTCAGCGGGGGCAGCCTGAGCTTCGATGCCGATGGCCAATGGGCCCGGCGGGGCCAGAGCCATGGGGCCCTGATCGCGCGATGGCTGCAGGAGCCCTACATCCAGCAGAGGCCGCCCAAGTCCACCGGACGGGAGCTGTTCGGGCAGGCGGACCTGGAACGCCGCCTGCGGGATCTGGAGCAGGCCGCAACGGCAGCGGGACAACGCCTGGAGCCTGCCGATGCCCTGGCGACCCTCACCGACTTCACCGCAGCGGTGGTAGCCCACGACCTGGCCCAGGCGCCACCAGCCCTGGAAATCCTGGTGGCCGGTGGGGGTGCTCGCAACGGGCTGCTGATGGACCACCTGCGCCGGCGTTGCCGAGGCCTGTGGGTGCGTTCTCTCGCGGAGCTGGGCATTGGTGACAGCGACCGCGAGGCCCTGGCCTTCGCCCTGCTGGCCTGGTGGCACCACTGCGGCCACCCCGGCTCCCTACCGTCGGTCACCGGCGCCAGCCGGCCAGCCGTGCTTGGCGTTCGGGCGGAGCCGCCGGGGCGGTCACCCCACAAAGGCTGGTGAAAACCTACAAAACACAAGCAAGCGCGGTCGCACTGCTGCACCCAGCGGCTCCCATGCACACCGTTCGGGACAGCGCGATGGCTCGCCGTGATGGAGAACAACAACGCCTCTGCGCTCTATGAGCGCATCCGGGCCGACCACCCCCTGACCCAGGAGTTGTTTCGCCAGGCCCTGCAGGACCCCTCAGGCACCCTCGACCGCATCTGCGACCTGGGCAGCACCTGGGGCCTGCCCGTGAGCCGCGAGGCGGTGAAGCGCCACCTCGCCAGCATCGACGACCCCGACACCAAACAATGGCTGCTCAAGGCCAGGGGTGGCCTCTAGGGACGTGCGTGCGGGGAGCTGGCGCGGACGACGGTCTTCACCCATCCAGCTGAAGAACAGCAGGTAGCTCACGATGGCCAGGCCGGCTGCCACCACCACGGCTGCCAACTGCTCGAGACGCTTGACCATGGCGCTCCGGTGATGCAGCTCACGGAACAGTTTGCCGGCCAAGGGGGATGATGCAGGGCAGATCGGGCTCCAGAGCCCAGACCGGCGCCCCTTAAGTCATACCCCCCTGTGCTTCGCCTCGAACGCGTCTCCAAGATTTATCCCACCGGTGAGGTGCTGCGCGACATCACCTGGGAGGTGAAACCAGGGGACCGCATCGGCCTGGTGGGCGTCAATGGCGCCGGGAAGTCCACCCAGATGCGGATCATCGCCGGGCTCGAGGAGCCCACCAGCGGCCTGGTGGTGAAACAGGGCGACCCGCGCATCGTTTACCTGCAGCAGGAATTTGATGTGGACGTGCGCCGCAGCGTGCGCCAGGAGCTGTTTCAGGCCTTCGGCGAGGCGGCCGCGGTGCTCAACCGCCAGCGCGAGGTGGAAGAGGAGATGGCCAGCGAGAAGGCGGCTGCCGATGCCGACCATCTCGATGAACTGATCCACGAACTGGGACGGCTGCACAGCCGCTTCGAATCACTGCACGGCTACGAGCTCGAGGCCCGGATCGACAAACTGCTGCCCACGATCGGCTTCACCCCCGAAGGTGCCGAACTGCTGGTGGGCGACTACTCAGGCGGCTGGCAGATGCGGATCGCCCTGGGCAAGATCCTGCTCCAGGAGCCCGACCTGCTGCTCCTGGACGAACCCACCAACCACCTGGACGTGGAGACCATCCAGTGGCTGGAGGACTATCTCTGCAGCCAGAGCGTGCCGCTGGTGGTCATCAGCCACGACCGGGCCTTCCTGGACCGGGTGTGCAACCAGATCGTGGAGACGGAGCGGGGGGTGTCGCGCTGCTACCTCGGCAATTACAGCCAGCACCTGGAGCAGAAGGCCCTCGAGCGCGAGGCGGGACAGGCAGCCTTCGAGCGCCAGCAGAAGGAACTCGCCACCCAACAGGCCTACATCGACCGCTTCCGCGCCAGCGCCACCCGCTCCACCCAGGCCAAGAGCCGCGAAAAACTGCTCGACAAGGTGGAGCGGATTGAGGCCCCGATCGACACCGTGGGCGGCCCCCGTTTCCAGTTCCCACCGGCACCGCGCAGCGGTCGCCAGATCGCGGTGATGGAGAACCTGACCCACAGCTACGGCGACAAGCTCCTGTTCCTGGAGGCCAACCTCGAGGTGGAGCGGGGCGACCGCATCGCCTTCGTGGGCCCCAACGGTGCCGGCAAGTCCACCCTGCTGCGGCTGGTGATGGGAACGGAAAACCCGGACGAGGGCAGCGCCCGACTGGGCGAACACAACGTGATTGCCGGCTACTTCGAGCAGAACCAGGCCGAGGCCCTGGATCTGTCCAAAACCGTGATCGACACCCTGTTCGAAGCGGTGCCCGACTGGACCCAGACCCAGGTGCGTTCGCTGCTGGGCAGCTTCTGCTTCAGCAACGACGCCGTGTTCAAGGAGGTGGGCAAGCTCAGCGGCGGAGAGAAGGCTCGCCTCGCCCTGGCCCTGATGCTGCTCAGCCCCTGCAACCTGCTGGTGCTTGATGAGCCCACCAACCACCTCGACATCCCGGCCAAGCAGATGCTCGAAGACGCCCTGATGGAGTACGAGGGAGCCGCTCTGGTGGTGAGCCACGACCGCTATTTCGTGTCGCGGGTGGCCAACAAGATCGTGGAACTACGCGAGGGCGAACTGGTGCTCTATCGCGGCGACTACGCCTACTACGTGGAGAAGAAAGCCGAAGAGGCCGAAGAGGCCGAAGCGGCTCGCCTGGCGACGGAGCAGCAGGCCAAGCGCAAGGCCAATCGCGAGCGACAGAAGGCCAAGGACGCTGCGCGAAAAGCCGCGGCCTGAAAGGGTTTCAGCCGAGCCGCTACACACAACTTCACGCAGCCCTAGGCAAGAGAACTCATTCTTGTTGGGCCCTGGGTTTGGTGTGCATAAGCTGACATCAATCCCCTCGCAACGAGGCCCCATGGGCGCTTCAGTTGGATATTCGCCTGAGCCCTTTGGCGCAGGCCAGGGCATGGCCTTTGACGGGAGCACGCAGCGCCAGGAGGCGCATGAGCGCCTGGGCGGCGATGCGGTGAACACCTATTTCGAGTGCATCACCTCCTGCTCCGTGGACGACGGCGAGTGCGTGACCCGCTGCGTGGAGATCCTGCGCGAGGAGGACTGAGCGGCCCGGGCACCAAGGGCGACAGCGGGACCGCGGACAACAACGGCCGTCGAAATCTCATTAGCCTTGTCGCAATGGATACGCGACGGCTGGAAACATTTCTTAGCCTGACAGCGGTCCCGATGATCCATCGCGTCTGCAGCCATGTCCGAACCGCTCGCCCTCAGTCTCGGCCAGCAATTTGAGCTGGAGCGCATGAACCGGGCCATCGAATCCACCGCAGACCTGCAGACCCTGCAGGGACTGGCCAAGGAACTGCTCCTGGCCTGGCACAGCCAGAAAGCAGCAACCCAATGGGTGATGCGCCAACAGCTGGAGGGGCCACCCCGGGTTGGAGTGCCCCCCAGTGGCCTACCTGGGCACCAGGGATGACAGCTCCACAGGGGTGACCTGCAGGCTGATGGCCTGGCCACTGCGCTGCACCACCAGCGCCATCGGCTTGCCCACGCCATTGCGCTCCACCAGTTGGGTCAACTGGGCAGGGCTCTTCACAACCTGACCCGCCGAGGCCGTGATCAAATCGCCAGGCTTAAGGCCTGCCCGAGCGGCCGGCCCTCCTGGCATCACGCTGCGCACCTGAGCCCCTGCTGTCGTGGCACCGCTGGCATCGCGGGCAGGCTCGAGTCCAACCCCGATCATGGCGTGGCTCACAAAGCCGGTGGCTACCAGTTGCTGGGTAATCGTGCGGGCACGGTTGATCGGAATGGCAAAACCCAACCCAGCCCCTGGGCCCGTCCGCACCAGGGTGTTGATCCCCACCACCTCACCGCCCGCATCCAGCAAGGGGCCGCCGGAATTACCGGGGTTGATCGCGGCGTCAGTCTGGATCAGCTCCAGCCGCTTGTCGGTGATGCCGAGCTTGGCCGCATTGCGGTTCAGGCTGCTCACAATGCCGAGCGTCACGGTGTTGTCGAGGCCAAAGGGGTTCCCCACGGCAATCACCCAATCGCCCACCTGCAGGGCATCGGAATTCCCCAGTCGGGCTACCGGCCAAGGCCCCCCTCCCTCCAAGCGCACCACCGCCAGATCGGTGACGGGATCACTGCCCACCACCTTGCCCTCCACGCGCCGGCCATCAGGGAGTCCCACCACAACACGGCTGCTCTGCTCCACCACATGGGCATTGGTGATCAACAGACCCGTGGGGTCGTAGATGAGACCGCTGCCGTGGCCTCGCTCCGTGCGCTGCGATGGCGGCGTCGGGGCCTGTCCCCCCCGGGGCAGGCCAAAGAACTGGCGCAGCAACGGATCCATGAAGGGCAACTGCTGCAAGCCGCCCTGGCCGGGCACCACCACGGTGCGCTCGGTGTCGATGGTGACCACCGCCGGGCCCGCGCGGCGCACGGCCTCCGCCACGAAGGACTGCCGCGCCAAGGCCCCGCTGGCCGGGGACTGCTGCGCCTGGGCGGTTGGCAGCAGTGCGGGCCCGGCCACGGTGACAGCCAGGGCCGAGGCCAAAGCCAGGGGGAAAACGCGCACAGGGGGGACTGCCATGGCGACAGAACCAGGAAGGGACTTGACCGTAACCACGGTCTGCGGGAGCAGGAAGACCCCGACTGGGTGGGTTTTCACGCCAGCAGGTGCTGCAGCCTCCGCCGCGGGGAGCGATGATGGTTCCAGAAGGTGCGCCGGGCTGCTCTGGCCCCGCTGTCCATGCCTGTTCTGCTCGCCAAACTGCTGCCGCTCGCCTACGGAGCCTGCTTCCTGGCCCTGCTATGGCAGGCCTTTCGCGTGATGAGCAAAGGGTTCAGCGCCGTGCCACGGCCGGGCGATCAGCCCCAGGCCCCCCAGGGCGATCGCACAGGACGGCTCACGATCCACCCCGAACTGTTGGATGCGGACGGGCAACTCACCCGCGACGACTTACTCACAGTTCGATTCAGCGGCGACAACGAACAGCCCGCCTTGCCGAACGACCCCACCTGAAGCCGCCCGGGCCCGTCAGCTGGTACAAACGTTGCGTGGTTGTGGAAACCGGCGGAGTCTGAGCGTGGATCAAAGAACCCGAATCGTTGCGGCGGTGCTCAAGGGCCTCAAGCTGCCCCCCCGTTTTCAGCTGAAGCTCGTGAAGGAAGATCCCATCCGCCTTGAGCTGGTGCTCACACCGGCTTACGGCAAGGATCCGATCCTGGTTGGCCTAGTGGAATCCCAGGATCTTGTGGCCCGCCGCGACCGGGAGGGGCGGATCCCCCGCGACCTCCAGGGCACCTGGGACTGGACCGTGCGCCACGGCAAGGTGAGCACCGGTGGCTGGAATCCCTATCTGAAAGAGGCCCTGCAGACAATGTTCGAAACAGGGCTGCCCGCCATCGTCTACGAGGAAACCACCGGTGAGGTGTACCACCCCGTCGATGGCGCCCGCCACGTCCGCTGAGCTGCCGATTGACCCGCTGCTGCCCGCCCTGGTGCAGCAGCTGCCGGCCGGCGCCACCCTGCTGCTGCAGGCCCCTCCCGGGGCAGGCAAAACCACCCGGGTGCCCCTGGCCCTGAGGGCAGCCCTCGAGGCCAGCCATGGAGCCGACCACGGCCGCATCCTGATGCTGGAGCCCCGGCGCCTTGCCGCCAAGGCCGCTGCCGAACGTTTGGCGGCAGGCCTTGGCGAGGCCGTGGGCGAGCGGGTTGGCTACCGGGTACGAATGGAATCGCAGGTATCGGCGGCCACCCGGATCGAGGTGCTCACCGACGGCCTATTCCTTAGGCGGCTCCAGGCCGATCCCTCCCTCGAGGGCGTGGCCTGCGTGATCTTCGATGAGTTCCACGAGCGCCGCAGCGAGGCCGACCTGGCCCTAGCCCTGTTGCGGGAAGCCCGCACCCTGCTGGCACCGGAGCTGCGGCTGCTGGTGATGTCGGCCACGCTCAACCTGCAGCCCCTGGCCGAACAGCTCCCGGAAGCCGGGCTGCTCACGAGCGAGGGCCGGGCCTATCCGGTGGCAGTGAGCCATCAGCCGCCCCGGGAGCGGGAACCCCTGGGCCGTCAGCTGGTGAGGGCCCTTGAGAGTCATTGGCTGGACCAGCGCCACGAAGCCGAAACGGTGCTCGTGTTTCTGCCGGGGCAGCGGGAGATCCAGCAGTGCCTGCAGGCCATCAGCGCGACCCCCTGGGGCGGTGAGCTGGAGCTGTGCCCACTCCATGGCAACCTGCCGCTGGCCGCCCAAAGCCGCGCCATCAGTCCCGCCCGCCATGGTGGCGGCAAGGTGGTGCTCGCCACCGCCATCGCCGAGAGCTCGCTCACGATCGAGCGGGTCACCCTGGTGATCGACAGCGGCCTGAGCCGCCGCAGCCGCTTCGATCCCAGCAGCGGCATGGGCAGCCTGGTGACGCAACTCGCCAGCCTGGCCAGCGCCGAGCAACGGGCAGGACGCGCCGGACGCCTGGCTCCCGGCCGTTGCGTGCGGCTCTGGAGTCCGGCCGAACAGCAACGCCGGCCCGCCTTTGACCCACCGGAACTGCTGGAGGCCGATCCCACCCCCCTGGTGCTGCAGCTGGCCCAGTGGGGCGCCGGCCTCGGGGAAAAGCTGCCCTGGCTGGAGCCCCCGCCACGGTCCAGCCTGCTGGAGGGCCAGGAGCTGCTGCGCCAGCTGAGGGCTGTGGATGCGGCCGGCACCCTCACGGCCCATGGACGGGCCATGGCGGGACTGGGGGTGCATCCACGCCTGGCCCATCTGTTGCTGAGGGCACGGGCGCTGGGGGCGGAACCCCTGGGCTGTGCCCTGGCGGCCCTGCTGAGCGAACGGGACCCCCTCAATCCCCAGGAAGCCGGCGCCGATCTGGGCCACCGTCTGGACTGGTTGCAGCAGCCGGGACGCGATCCACGCCGCCAGCAGCTGCTCCAACTGCAGCAGCAACTGCTGCGGCAGCTCCAGGCCGTGCCACGGCCGCAGCCAGCCACAGGCAGCCAGCAGGATCCGATGCTGGCTGCCGAGCTCCTCGCCCATGCCTTTCCCGAGCGGGTAGCCCTGGCACGCGAGGGCCATCCCGGCCGCTACCTCACCCGTGGCGGCCGCGGCGCCCACCTGCATGCGAGCGATCCCCTCCAGGCCTGCGGGGTCCTCGCCATCGCCACCGCGGATGGAGCCGGCAGTGATTGTCGGATCCAGCTGGCCCTGCCCTTGCATCGCAGCAGCCTGGAGGCCCTGGCGGCAGAGTCGGGCCATCAACAAGCCCTGGTGAGCTGGGACGCTCACCAGCAACGGGTACGCAGCGAACAGGAGTGGCGCCTGGGCGCCCTCGTGCTGGAGCGGCGCCCCTGGCCCGAGGCCCCCGCTGCAGCGGTGCGCGCAGCCCTGCTGGAGGGGCTGGCTCTGATGGGCCTGGAGGCCCTGCCCTGGAACCAATCCAGCCGGCAACTCCAGCGTCGCCTCTGCCTGGCCCAGGAGCACCTGGGCGATCCCTGGCCTGACCGCAGCGACCAGGTGCTCCTGGCCGATCCCGAGGCCTGGCTGGGGGACCAGCTCGACGGCCTGCGCAGCCGGGCAGACCTGCAAACCCTGGATCTGCAGGAAGCCCTCTGGACCGGCCTGGCCTGGGCCTGCCGGCAACAACTGGAGGAGCTGCTGCCAAACAACCTGCTGATCCCCTCCGGCCGCCAGGCCCGGATTGACTACGGCACAGGCCGCCCGGTGCTGGCCGTGAAGCTGCAGGAGATGTTCGGTGCCACCACCACACCCACCGTGTTGAAGGGCCGCCTGCCCATCACGGTGGAACTGCTCTCACCGGCGGGTCGCCCGGCGGCCATCACCCAGGACCTCGCCGGTTTCTGGAGTGGTGGCTACCGCCAGGTGCGCAGCGAACTGCGGGGGCGCTACCCGCGCCATCCCTGGCCCGAGGATCCCAGCCAGGCAATCGCTACCGCCCTCACCAAGCGCCGGCTGCAGCAGGATCAATCCCACAGGTGATCAAAGCCGAAATGGCGAAGCCCCTCGGCGATCCCCGCACAGCCCTCCGCCTCGGCGCGGTACACCGATGGCAGTCGCGGCAGATGCTCCAGCAACGCGGCCTCGGCATTCCCCACCATCACCCCCTGTAAGCCGGTCTCGAACATGGCCAGGTCGTTGAGGGTGTCACCGGCGGTGACCACACAGCGGGACTCCACCTCCAGCCACTCCAACAGGGCCAGCAGGGTGCTGCCCTTGTTCACCCCCGCCGGGAGCACATCGAAGTAGCGGCTGTCGGACAGCACGCAATCAGCGCCGGCGGCCTGGAGCTGGGGAATCACCCCGTGGTCAAACAGCTCCAGATCCACGTAGTAGGCCAATCGGCGGTTGGAACTCACCGGTTGCAGTGACAACCCGGCCTGATGGGCCAGCAAGGGGGCCAACCGCTCGGGTAAGCCCTGCCAGCGCTGCTCGATCGGATCGACGGCCAGCGGCACAGGCGCCAGCGAGGCCCCACAGGCCACGGTGCAGCCCACATCACCGATCACCAGGTGAGGGGCCCGCAGGCCGATCGGTTCGTCCTGCTGCAGAACCCGGGCAATCGACGCAAGATCACGGCCCGTGCAGAACACATGCAGCACCCGCTCACGCTGCTCCGCCAACCAGCGGTAGAAGCGACGCCGCTCTGGGGTGGAGCCGCCTAGCAGGGTTCCATCCAGATCTGTCACCAGCACCAGCTCAGGCGCCTCGGGCAGGGGGGCCGAGAGCTGACGCTGCAGCTGCTGGCGAGGACTGGCGATGGGACAAATCGACGCGGATGCACCTACCTAGACAGGCCTCCGCAGACATGTCAACGGCCCCAGCCCCATCCACACCAACACCAAAACGCCGCCCGTTCAGTAGATCCGCAGCAGCTGTCAAGGCACCGCTAAAGATCGTTACGGTTGTAAGGAAGCCGCCTTGCCTCCCATGCCTGAATCCCCCCGCTTCGGCTTCGTGACCTTCGCCGAAACCTGGAACGGCCGCCTGGCCATGCTGGGGTTTGTGATCGGCCTGGGCACGGAGCTGCTCACTGGCCAGAGCATCCTCGGGCAACTCGGTCTGGGCTGACGGGCCTCCGCCAGAAGTGTCCCATCAGGGCGTTTTTTCATGGTTCAGACTGGACAGACGTCTGGCCTGTCCCTGCTCTGGCACCGCTCTACGCCAAGAACCGCCGTGATGGCGCCCGTCTGCTCAGCAGCGCTCTCGTGATCACGAGCATCGCTCTGATGAGGATCGATCACACCATCGGCCTTGTGATCGCAATCCTCGGCACGGCTGTGTGCCTCTACTGGTGGCGCTGCTACCGAACTCTTGAACGCTGAATCGGGCCTGCCGCGCTACAGCGTTTCGGAGCTGAACCAGGCGATCGGATCGCTGCTGGAGCGTGGGTTTGCCCCCCGTTTTCTGCTGGAGGCCACGGTTTCGAGGCCCCAGATCAAGAAGGGGCACCTGTGGGTCACCCTGGTGGATGAACAGGCGTCTGTTTCTGCAGTTGTGTGGGCTTCTCAGCTGAGCAAGCTGTCGCACCAACCCAGTGAAGGCGATGGCGTCACCGTGGTGGGCAAGCTCAACTTCTGGGCCACCCGGGCCAGCCTCTGCGTTCAGATCCTCGACCTGCGCCCCAGCCTCAGTGCGGTGCTGCGCCGGTTCGAGCAGGTGCGCCAGCAGCTCGAGCCAGAAGGCCTGTTTGCCCCGGAGCACAAGCGATCACTGCCGGCGATGCCGGAGGCCATCGCTCTGCTCACCAGTGCCCCGAGCTCCGCCCTGGCAGACATGTTGCGCACCGCTGCCGAACGCTGGCCGGCCACCAGGATTCACGTGGTGCCCATCCCTGTCCAGGGGCCTGTGGAGGGCGCCATTCAGGCACGCCTGGCCCAGGTGATCGCCGCCGCACCACGTCTCGCCATCGAAGCGATCGTGCTGGCGCGGGGCGGCGGCAGTCGGGAGGATCTGGCCGTGTTCGATAGCGAAGGGCTCGCCCGCGACCTGGCGGCCTGCCCTCTGCCCGTCGTGACTGGACTGGGCCATGAGGACGACACCACAATTGCCGATCTGGTGGCCGACTACCGAGCTGCCACACCGACCGCGGCGATCGTGGCCCTAGTGCCAGATCAGCGGGCCATCCAGCAGGGGCTGGCCCAGGAGCGCTCCCTGGTGAAGCAGTTGGTGTTCATGCGGCTGGAGCGCGAGCGCCAACGGTTGAGCAGCCTGCGCGAACGACTGGACTTGCAGCATCCAACCCTGGTGCTGCAACGACTGCGGCGCGACCTGCAGCATCGAGTAGCGCTGCTGCAGGCCCTGTCCCCTGAACATGTGCTGCAGCGGGGGTTCGCTCTAGTACGCACCACCACCGGGGAACTGGTGCGCTCAGCGCAGCAGGTGACACCGGGAAACGCGTTAAGCATCCAGCTGGCGGATGGCCAGCTCGAGGTAGAGGTGAAGCACAGTCATCCCATAGAAGGCAGGCTGAAGCCATGAGTGACCCCACCCCCAAAAGCACCAAAAGCCGATCGCGCAAAGGCCAGCCCCCAGCTGCCAGCGCCACCCCGGAATGGCTGGCCGATATCCACCAGCTGAGCTTCCAAGACGCCCACACGGCCCTGCAGCTGGCCATGGCCCAACTGCAGGCGAGCGACCTCGATGTGGAACAGATGGCGGGGCTCTATCAACGGGCCCGCGCCTACGCAGACCGCTGCGAAGCCGTTCTGGCACGGGTGGAACAGGACGTGATCGAATGGGGCAGCGAACCACCCGCCGAGAGCGCCTGACCATGCCCCGCCCCTGGCTTGCCTGGCTGTATCTCGCCCTTGCCGTGGCCGGAGGGGTGCTGCCCTGGATGGCCAATCTCGATTACATGCGGGCCTACGGGTCGAGCTTCGATATCCGCCTGTTCGTGCAGCTCGCCAACGCCAATCCAGCCGCCCAATCCCTCTCGCGCGACCTGCTGATCGGCGCTTCGGCCATCACCATCTGGATCGTGGTGGAGAGCCGGCGGCTGCAGATGCGGCATCTCTGGGTGGTGCTGCTGAGCTCGGTGACCATCGCCTTTGCCTTTGCCGCCCCCTTGTTTTTGTTCCTGAGGGAACGGAGGCTGATGGAACTGGAGCGGCAAGAGTGAGCCTTAGCGCTCGTCATCCACTGGGGTCACCACCACGTCGATCACGGCATCACTGGCGGGCTGTTCTCTGAAACCCTCCGGAGGGAAGCCAGTCTGTGGCTGATCCAGCCCGGCCCCACAAGCCGGACAAATGGCCGCGCCAAAACTGGGAGTGCCGCAAGCGGCACAGGTCACCATGCGGCGCTTGAGGATTTGCCAGGCCAACAGACCCGCGCCGGCCAGGAGCAATGGGCCCAGCACCACAAGGAGCGTCACCCCTTCCAACAGGTCAACAGCGAATCGACCAGCCAGCCCGGGCGCCAGGAGCACAAAGGCCCCGATCGTGATCCATAGCCAGGGGATGCGGCGCCCCATCACTGCTTGAAGCGGGTGTCACGCTCCATCCAACGCTCAACTGCCGCCAGAGCTTCCAGGCCAGCCCAACCCATCAACAAGGCCGCCACCAGGAAAACAGCCAGCAAACCGACACCAATCACCACTGGCACCAAGGCCATGGTGGCGGTGATGCCCAACACGACAGCCCCAACACCAGCACAGGCCAGCAAAAGGCTGGCCGGCAGGGGCCGAACCGAACGACTGAGTTCTCCCAAATCCATGGCGCGGCTGATATTCATCCTGCTTCCCGACCTGGCCCCGATCCCAGGGCAGGAGGTGCGGATCGCCCCCCATAGGGACTCCGGCTGAGCACCACACTCACCGCCATGCCGTAGTACACCACAAGTGCCACAAGCCACACCCACAGGGTTAGCACCAGCACAGCACCAATCACCCCGTAGGCCTGGAAACGAGCCCCCAGGGTGATCAAACTGCGCCCAACAGCCAGGTTGAGGCCCGTGAGGGCTCCCCCCACCAACAAAGCCCCCGGCAGCAATGGGGCACTGGGCACCGGCCTGGTGGGGAGCAGGCGCAGCAGGGCATAGGAAAGGCTGCAGGCGATCAGCAGCGAAAGCATCAGATCGAGCAACAACGGCAGCGGCAGCCAGACATCAAAGGGCTGGGGCAGCCAGCGCTGGAGCATGAGCTTCCAACTGCCAGGTCCCATCAGCCGCAGGTTGGTGGTGAGCTGATCGAGGACGACAAAAAAACCGATCAACAGCACCAACCCAAACGACTCAAGCCGCGCCCGAATGAAACGCTGGACTACGCGTATCCAGGGGATCTGCTGGGGTGGCACAGGTCTGAATCCCCAGAGTCGATCCGCCCCACGCTGAAGACTGAGATAGGCATTGGTGGCCGTGACCAGCAGAAACACAACACCCACCAAGCCCGCTCCTGCACCCTGGCGATAGAGCTTGATCAGCGTGGTACTCACGAGTGGTAACACGGATGGCGGCAGAAATTGCTCTGCCAGATTGAGCAGATTGTCCGTCAGCCCGTCCACACGGCCAAGAATGCGGCTGGCCACGCCAAGGGCAATCAGCAGAATCGGAAACAGGGACTGAAGGCTGTGATAGGCAAAGGCGGCACTCAGATCAACACAATCTTCCCTGTCCCAGAGCCGATAGGCACGCCAGAACAGCTTCACAAGTCCGCGAAAACGCAACCGACGACCTCTGCGGATCTGCGTCACTCAGCCGTCCGGTGGATTGGCCTGACACTAGTCAGACGCCGGAGCGAGCTCAAGGGGTGAGCGAGGTGTCAGCAACAAAAAAGCCACCCCGAGGGGTGGCTTTCTCATCTCCACTTGCAGCAGGCCTCAAGCCGTTGCTACTGGTGGAGGGCTGACACGGTGGTCAGCGGAGCAAATGTTTTACCTGGCATCGAGCTATTTTCTCAGGGGGCTACCCCCCAAATATCGTCGCCGCTGCAGCGTTTCACAACCGAGTTCGAGATGGATCGGAGTGGTTCCACTACGCCATGGACACCAGGA
>CALRUA020000011.1:0-94589 GCA_943371215.1 Cyanobium sp. NIES-981
CCCTGAAACCCCTGTCGTTCTCACTGGATGTGGATGGTGATGGTCTCGTCACTCCACTGGGTGATGGTCTGATGGTGATCCGTTATCTGTTCGGGTCTGCCTTTGCGGGTGATGCCCTGATCAATAAGGCAATCTCTCCTGATTCACCATTGCTTGGTGGTAAGTCCTACACAAGTATGAGTGCCACTGAGAAAGCGGGTGTTGCCTCCCTGGTTGCCACTAACATTCAGCAGGGCATTGATAGCAACCTTCTGGATGTAGACAAAGATGGCAAGACTACTCCTCTTGGTGATGGTCTGATGGTGATCCGCAGACTCTTTGGTTCTGCCTTTGAAGGATCTGCGCTCACCAGCAAGGCAATCAGTCCCGAGTCTCCTTACTTTGCCAATTCCAACGCACACACCATTGTTGCCAGTAACATTGATGCACTGAAACCCACAATGCCTGTGATGTGAGCTCTTGGTGCTCTCAAGACCTCGTAGAAACCTCCACAAGGCACAGAGGAGAAGGGCAGTTATGACCTTTGCCTGTTGTGGCTGAGTGCCACCGATCCTGCTTGTATGCCTCACCAAGTGCAGGATTGAGGGCACTCAGGAACGTCTCCAGGGTCGTTCCACCACCAGAGCCGGTGACTGCCAGGAAAGATGACGCCTGTCCATCCCGAAGGCGTAGGTGCATTTGAGCTGGTTGTGGCTCACCGGCGTCTGGTTGAACGGGAATCGTTAGCGCACCTGTTCGCTTGTCCACACATCATCACGGCTGGGGCTCGCCGGTCGCGCTCAGCGAAGGTGTTGCAGTGGTACCAGCTCGCGGACACTGTCGCCGGGTTTGAGCACTAGCTGTTCGCCGCACCCGCTGCTGTCCTCAGGGCTGAGTTGATCCGTGAGCAGCCGCAGGCTGCGGCCCTCGCCCAGCACCACGCCGAGGACGGCGGCGCTGTCCTTCTGCAGGTCCACCAAGGCATCACCCCGTTCCAGGAAACGCACGCCGATCTGGCCCAGATCGCCGCGCTCGCACCGCCGCAGGCTTGCGGCGGCGAGCCGTTTGAGTTGGCCCTGGCGGCTGGCCAGCAGCACGGAGCCCTCGGCGCTGGCGACAGCCGCACCCACCACTGTTTCGCCCGGCAGCAGCCGGATCAGCACAGGCCCCTGGGCATTGCGGCCCATCACCGGCAGGTTGCTTTCGTTTACCGCTAGGCGCAGCATCCGCCCGGTGCTGCTGGCCACTACAAGATCCTCACCCTCGTGGCACACCACCACCCGTTGCAGCGTCACGTCATCCTTCAGCTTCAGCACTGTGGCGGCGCGGCCAGACAACTCCTGGAACTCCTCCAGCGGCAAGCGCTTGAAGCGGCCATCGCTGCTGAGCAGGCCGATGCTCGCCTCCACAGCGGCGTCGCCACTGGGCAGTGGCAGCAGCTGAACAACGGTTTCGCCGCTCATGCCCTCGGGCAGGAATTTCTCCAGGCTTCCAGGCTGCTGGCCGGCGAATTCCCAGCGCAGCAGGGCTACCCGGCCGGCATCGGTGAAGGCCAGCAGTGCCGGTTTCTCGGCCACCGGCAGGATCACCCTGGCCGGTGAGGGGTGATCACCCGCCTCGGCAGCTTCCTCCAGATGCAGTCGCCCCAGAAGTTGGGGCCCCACGATCTTCACCTGACCATCGGCCTGGATCACCAGCCGGCCATCGCTGGCCAGCCCCTCCAGGGCCCGCTGACGCAGCAGTTCCGCATTGGGGCGGATGGCGGCACTGCGCTGGGCTACTAGCTCGTCGCCCCCTTCCACCAGCCGGGTGCGGCGCGGCGTGGCGAAACGCTTTTTCAGGGCCTTGAGTTCCGCCACCAGGGCGTCCAGCAGGGCGGGCCGCTCATCGAGCAGATAGCGCAGTTCCGAGCGTTCCTGGCGCAGGTCTTCGGCTTCCTTGCGCAGGCTCTCCTGCTCCAGGCCCGTGAGGCGGCGAAGGGGCATGGCCAGCACCGCATCGGCCTGGCGCTCGCTCAGATCCAGGTGCACCTGCAGGCTGGCCTTGGCGCTGGCGGCATCGGGGGCTGCGGTGATCATCTCGATCACCCTGGCCAGGGCATCCAGGGCCTTGATCAGGCCCTCCACCACTTCCAGCCGATCCTCTGCCCGCTTGAGGGCATGGCGCGTGCGGCGGATGATCGTGAGTTCGCGGTAATCCAGGAACTCCTGCAGCAGTTGGCGCAGGCTCAGCTGCACTGGTTTGCCATTCACCAGGGCCAGCAGGATGGCGCCGTAGTTGCTTTGCAGCGCTGTGCGGCGCTGCAGTTCCGTGAGCACCTTCGGCGGGTCTGCATCGCGGCGGAGCTCCACCACCACCCGCATGCCATCACGATCAGATTCATCGCGGATGTCGGCGATGCCGGTGATCTTGCCGTCGTTCACCTGCTCGGCCAGTTTCTCGATCCAGCCGGCCTTGCTCAGTTGATAGGGCAGCTCGGTGATCACCACGGCGCCGCGGCGGTGGCGGCCCTTGCCCGGCTGCACTTCCTCAATGTGGGCCACACCCCGCATCGGGATGCTGCCGCGGCCGTTCAAGTACGTGTCGCGCACACCGGTGCCGGTGAGCACCTCGCCGCCGGTGGGGAAATCGGGCCCTGGTACCAGCTCCAGCAGCTTGTCGTCGGAGAGATCCGGCTTGCGTATCAGGGCGATCAGGGCCTCCACGACCTCCCCCAGGTTGTGGGGCGGAATGTTGGTGGCCATGCCCACGGCGATGCCGGTGCAGCCATTCAGCAGCAGGAAGGGCAGCTGGGCCGGCAGCACCGTGGGCTCCTGCTGGGAGCCATCGAAGTTGGGGGCGAAATCAACGGTGTCGGCGCCGATCTCCTCGAGCATCGCCTGGTGGGCGATCGGCGCCAGCCGCGTTTCGGTGTAGCGCATGGCCGCCGGCGGGTCGTCGTCCACCGAGCCAAAGTTGCCGTGGCCATCCAGCAGTGGGTTGCGGCTGGCGAAGGTCTGCACCAGCCGCACCAAGGCGTCGTACACCGCCTGGTCGCCGTGGGGGTGGTACTTGCCGAGCACGTCGCCCACCACGCGGGCGCATTTGCGGTAGGGCCGATCCGGGGTGAGCCCCAGCTCGTGCATCGCGAACAGGATGCGGCGCTGAACCGGCTTGAGGCCGTCGCGAGCATCCGGCAGGGCCCGTCCCACGATCACGCTCATGGCGTACTCGAGGTAGGAGCGCTGCATCTCCTGATGCAGGGCGATCGGCTCGATCCGCAGCGTGTTGGGATCTTCGCGACGCTCCTCGGCCATCCGGTGCTGCGGTGTGAGGGCGGACTGTGCGGCTCAGCCTACAGATCCTGTCCAGGCTGAGCGATTCACTCGTCCGCGTCCTCCGGACTGGTGGCACCGGCATTCGCCTGGGCGCGATCCACATCGGCTTTCAGGCTGGGCTCACTGAGCAGTTGGCGGGTCACGATCCGCAGGCGATCTCCCCAGAGCTGCTCCTTTTGGAAGCTGTCCAGCACGTAGTTCGGCTCGGCGGCCAAGGCCTGGTGGGCCAGCTCCAGGCTCTCGCTGTTGCCCGGCTTCTGGAGGTTGAGGGCGGCGGCCAGGGCCAGCATCGGCTCGGCGGCATTGGCCTTGATGCCGAGCACCCGGCGCCAGCGCTTGATCGCCTCGCCGTCCTTTTTCTGTTCGTAGAGCACCAGGGCCTGGTTGTTGATCGATTCCCAGAAGTCCTTGCGCAGCCCACTGGCCTTCTCGAAGGCCCCCAGCGCCGCCCCGGGATTGCCCATCAGGATGTAGGCGTTGCCCAGATCGAAGTAGGCGCCGGCGTTCTTGCCATCCAGCTTCAGGCCCTGCTGGATCAGATCGGCGGCCTGCTGCGGTTGGCTGGCCCGCAGGGCCAGCGAGCCCTGGGCAAACAGGATGCCAGCGTTGCGGGGATCCAGTTCCTTGGCTCGCACCAGCGAGCTGGAGGCCTGCTTGTCCTGGCCGCTACGCAGCTGGGCTTCCGCCAGCAGGATCCAGCCACGGGGATCATCCGGCAGCAGTTGCACCGTTAGGGCCGCCAGTTTGGCCGCATCCTCCGCCTGCCCCATCCGCAGCAGCCGTGCGGCGGCTTGGGCAATGCCGAGGCCGGCGGATTCCAGGTCGCGCTCACTCGGCACCGCCACGTAGGGCACCAGGGCCTGGGCCGGCGGTGGCGTCAGCATCGCCGCCCCGCAACTGCCGATGGCCATGGCGAGCACCAGTCGAGCCGCCGCTCGAGACCTCAACCCCCGCCCAGCCATCCAGCCCAGAACGATCCGGCCCCCAGCCTAGGGAGAACCCGCGTCCGTGCCCTTGCCCGCGGCGCGGATGTTGCGGCGCCACATCGCCGGTTTGATTCGCCGCAGGGCCGAGGCCCGCAGCTTTTCGTCCCACTCCGCATCGCTCCAGGCCAGCGCCCCCTCCGCTTGCAGGTTCAGCCACCAGTCCCGGGGCTGCACGTCGGGATCCAGGCTGCTCTGCAGGCCCCGCTGGTTCCAAGGGCACACGTCCTGGCAGATGTCGCAGCCGGCCACCCAGCCCGCCAGCGCCGGGGTGATCGCGGCCGGCAATGCCGCTGCCCGGTTCTCGATCGTGTGGAAGGCGATGCAGCGGCGTGCATCCACCACGAAGGGCTCCACGATGGCGCCAGTGGGGCACGCATCGATGCAGGCGCTGCAGGCGCCGCACTGGGGTCGCCCCGGTTGATCCGCCGGCAGCTCCAGATCCACCAGCAGATGGCCCAGTAGCAGCCACGACCCCTGCCGCGGATGGATCAAGTTTGTGTGTTTGCCGATCCAGCCCAGCCCGGCTTCCTCGGCCCAGGCCTTGTCCATCAGCGGGGCGCTGTCCACGCAGGCGCGCCAGCGCACCTCCGGCACCTGCTGCTCCAGCCAGCGTCCGAGGGCCCGCAGGCGCCCATCGATCACCCGGTGGTAGTCGCGGCCCCAGCCGTAGCGCGCCACGTTCAGGCTGCCCGGTGCGCGTTCGGCCTCTACGTAATAGGAGAGTCCCACCGCCACCAGGCTGCGCACCCCTGGGAGCAGCAGCTCCACGGCCCGGCGGCGCGGGTCGGCCATCCAGGCCATGTCCGCCTGATGGCCTGCCGCCAGCCAGCGTTCCAGCGCGGCCGTGCGCAGGGGCAGCCGCGCACTGGTTGGCACCGCCGCAATGCCCACGGGGCTGAAGCCCAGGGCCTCGGCCTGGTGCTTGATCTGTTGCGCGAGCTGGGCGCCTTCGCTCATCACCCCTACGATTGCGCGATTACGACCATCCACTGTGAGCTCAGCTGCACCCGGCCGTTTCGGCAACCTTCTGCGCTGGATGGGATTGTCCCTGGTGGTGCTGCTGGCTCTGCAGTTGCTGGCTGTGCTGGCGGTGAATGGCTGGGGCGAGGAGGCTTTCCGCCAATTGGTGGCTACCACGTTGGTCACCCAGTCGCCCATGGCCCTGGTTGGCCTGTTGCTCATGCTTCTGGGCTCCCGCCTCGATGACCCCCAGGCCGGTCCCACCCCCCTGCGCTGGCTGGTGTGTGTGCTCAGTGCCCTGCTGGCCCTTGGCCTGCTGATCACCGTTCCCCTGGGGATCAACAGTGATCGTGCTATCAGCGACCAGGCCAATCAGGCCCTCCAGGCCCAGAAGGGCCAGCTGGAGATGGCCAAGGCCCAGCTGGAGAACCCCCAAGTAATTGACCAGGTGGTGGCCCAGGGCCAGCAGGCTGGCCAGATCCCTGCGGAAGCCACCGCGGAGCAGAAGCGCCAGGCCGCCAAGGCCTTCATGGATCGCCAGCTCCAGCAGGCCGATACCCAGTTGCAGCAGGCCGAGCGCCGCCGCGACCTGGCCGCCAACCAGCGCCGCATCGGCGGCACCGGCACCGCCATCGTGCTGCTGGTGGCCTTCACCCTGCTGGCCTTGGTGGCCGTGCTGTGAGGGCGCCTGGCTAAGTTGCGGATTGGTATCTGCTGACCGGAAAGCCGGGCCCCCCGTTGGTGCAATCCAGTCCCAGACCTGATCAACCGCTCGGCGATCGCCTGCAGCAGGATCTCAAGAATGATCTGATCGCCGGCTTGCTGGTGGTGATCCCGCTGGCCACCACCATCTGGCTGGCCACCACGGTGAGCCGCTTCGTGCTGGCGTTCCTCACCTCGATCCCCAAGCAGCTCAACCCGTTCAACACGCTCAACCCGATCCTCCAGGAGTTGATCAACCTGGGGTTGGGCTTGGTGGTGCCCCTTCTGGCCATCCTGTTGATCGGCCTGATGGCCCGCAATATCGTGGGCCGCTGGCTGCTGGAATTCGGCGAGGGCACCCTGCAGCGGATCCCGGTGGCCGGGTCTGTATACAAGACCCTCAAGCAGCTTCTGGAAACGTTCCTGCGGGACAATTCCAGTCGTTTCCGCCGGGTCGTGCTGGTGGAGTACCCCCGCGAGGGGCTCTATGCCCTCGGTTTCGTGACCGGGGTCTTGGGGGCCACCCTCTCCGCCGGGTTCGACAAGCCCATGCTGAGCGTGTTCATCCCCACTGCCCCCAACCCCACCACCGGCTGGTATGCCGTGGTTCCCGAGGGTTCGGTGCGCGATCTCGACCTCTCGGTGGAAGATGCCTTCCGCACGATCATCTCGGCCGGCATCGTGAATCCCGACGAACGCGAAACCCCTGCCAGCCGCAGTTTCTCCAGCCTGCTGGCCCAACTCCGGGCCCCGGCCTATTCCCCCCTTCCCTCCAACAAGGCCTGATGCAGAGCCGCACCGTTGCCCGTGAACTGGCCTTGTTGATGCTGGGCCAGACCAGTGATCGCCAGCCTGCGGCCGACATGGCCCTCGACACCCTCCTGCACCAGGCCCTGGCCGCCCTCAGCCAGCACGTGCGCGAGGCCCTCGATCAGGCAGCTGTGGATCTGCAGGCGGCCCAGCAGCAATTGCTGGATAGTGAACTGCAGGATGAGGGTGCCGATCAGCTGCCCAAGGTGCGGCAGCACCTGCAGGACGGATTGGCCCACGCCGAGCAGGGCCTCAATCGCCTCTCCGCCAGCCTTGAACTGCCGCGGCTGTTGATGCTGGCCGATCAGGATGAGATTCGCCGTGGTGCAGTGGATCGGGCCCGGGCGGTGCTGCGTCACCGCGATGACCTGGATCAGCGCCTTGATGGGGTGATGGAGGGCTGGCGCCTCACCCGGTTGCCCCGGATTGACCGCGACATCCTGCGCCTGGCGGCCGTGGACATCGAGCAGTTCAAGACCCCCGCCGCTGTGGCCTGCAATGAGGCGGTGGAACTGGCCAACCGCTACAGCGACGAGCAGGGCCGCCGCATGATCAACGGCGTGCTGCGCCGCTTCACCAGTGCCGGCAGCGCCGGTTGAGTTCTGCGGGAGGTTCTGATGGTGTTCGACTGGTTCAAGCGCGGCGCGGCCCCCCAGAGCCCCGAAGAGCCCAAGCCGGAACCGGCTGCGGAGCCCACTGCTGAGTCAGCGCCTACAGCCGCTGAGCCGGAACCAGCCCCGAGCCCGCCCGCCGCAACACCTGCCGTTGGTGCGGTGGATCAGGAGGCCCTGGATTGGGCCCGCCAGGCCTATGCCCGCCTTAAGGCCCAGCAGGATGCGGCCAAGCAGGCGGTGAGTGCCCCGGAGCCAGAACCCGAACCCCAGCCTGAGCCGTCGCCACAGCCAACGGTTGTGGCGACGGAGCCTTTCAACCTTTCTGTACAGCCTCCTGCAGACGTCGCCGAAAGCAGCCCCGAGCCCCCCGCCGGGCTCTCGCTGTTGGAGCAGGCTGCGGCCCAGCGGGCCCAGCGCCAGCAGGAGTTGCTCGAGCGCTCCCTCGAGCTGAGCCCTACGGCGGCGCCAGCGGCTCAGGCGGCCCCAGCGGTAGCTCAAGCCTCGGCCCCCGTGGCGACCCCGGCCGAGGAGCCGGCTCCGCAGCTCGGTGCCTTTGACGCCGACTTCACCTGGTCTGCGGAGGTGCTGGCGGCCCAGGGCCGCAGCTTGGAGAACATCTCCCTCGAGGAGATCGACTGGCTCGGCCGCCTCCGCCGCGGCATGGAGAAGACCCGCCAGGGGTTTGTCACCCAGCTGCTCGACACCCTCGGCGACGACCCCCTCAGCCCCGAGGTGCTCGATGATCTCGAGACCCTGCTGCTGCGGGCGGATGTGGGCGTTCAGGCCACCGATCAGGTGCTCGAGGCCCTGCGCAAGCGCATGAATGAGGAGGTGGTGGATCCGGCGGAAGGCCTTCGCTTCCTCAAGGAGCAGCTGCAGGGCCTGCTGGATGCACCAATCCGCAGTAGTGGGGCCTCGGTGTTGGCGCCCGAGCGCGGCAACCTCAACGTGTGGCTGATGGTGGGCGTGAACGGTGTTGGCAAAACCACCACCCTCGGCAAGCTCGCCAACCTGGCCATCCGCAGTGGCTACAGCTGCCTGATTGCCGCCGCCGACACCTTCCGGGCCGCCGCGGTGCAGCAGGTGCAGGTGTGGGGCGAGCGCAGCGGCGTCACGGTGGTGTCGAACCCCTCGGCCAACGCCGATCCCGCCGCGGTGGTGTTCGATGCCATCGGTGCCGCCAAGGCCAAGGGCACCGACCTGGTGCTCGTGGATACGGCCGGTCGCCTGCAGACCAAACACAACCTCATGGAGGAGCTAGCCAAGGTGCGGCGCATCGTGGACAAGCTGGCCCCGGAGGCGGTGGTGCAGTCGTTGTTGGTGCTGGATGCCAGCCAGGGCCAGAACGGCCTCAAGCAGGCCATGGCCTTTGCCCAGGCGGCCGGCCTCACCGGCGTGGTGCTGACCAAACTCGATGGCAGCTCTCGCGGTGGCGTGGCCCTGGCGGTGTCGTCGGAGGCGGGCCTGCCGATCCGGTTCATCGGCGCCGGTGAGGGCATCCGTGATCTGCGCCCGTTCAACAGCTTTGAGTTTGTGGAGGCCCTGCTGGCCCGGTAGTTCTCGGACTTTCGCTGCTACCTTTCGGGCACCTCGCGGCCCGCTCAGTGAGCAGTAAGCCGCCCCCACGGCGGTCTGACCGACCGCTTCAGAGCTCTCCCCCGGTGCCCCATCAGGCGCCACCGGTGCTCACCGCCACGGCATCGCTGCGGCAACTGCTCGACAGCCTCGGCAAGGAACAGCGCCGCAACCAGGAACTGCTGGCCTCCCTGGGCTTTGCCCTGCGCAGCTTCACCAACCTGGGCCGCTTCCTGGAGCTGGTGCCCCTGGTGGCTGCTCGGCTGGTGGAGGCCGAAGGTGCCGTGCTGGTCACGTTCCACCCCGACGGGCGGCTCTGGCGAGAGCAGTTGCATGCCATCCCCCAGGCGGGCTGCGCCGAGCTGTTGCGCCAGTTGGCCAGCCTCAGCGACCAGGACTTTCTCGAGGCCGCCGGTGAGGAGGCGGTGGCTACCCGGCTCGATCAGTTGCTGCGCCGGCAGCTGGCGGATCGGCCCCTGTTCGGCACCTCCGTGGTGTCCCGCAGCCGTTGTCGAGGCCGGCTCTATGTGTTTGGCCCCAAGACGGGGTTCAGCTGGAGCGATGTGCACCGCCGCCATGCCCAGCTGGTGGCCGATCTGGCCGGGGTGGCGATTGAGAACGATGCCCTGCTGCAGGAAACCCGTCGCCACGAGCGCATCGACCGGCAGATGAGTATCGGGGCCGAGATCCAGGCCCAGCTGCTGCCGGATCACTGTCCGGTGATCGAGGGGGTGGAGCTGGCGGCCCGCTGCCGCCCCGCCTTCCAGGTGGGTGGCGACTACTACGACTTCATCCCCACCCGGCCCCAGTTGCTGGGCCGGCGCCGTGAGCAGGGCAAATGGGCCCTGGTGATGGGCGATGTGATGGGCAAGGGCGTTCCCGCCGGCCTGCTGATGACCCTGCTGCGCGGCATGCTGCGCGCTGAGGTGCTGAGTGGCCTGCCGCCCGATCGCATCCTGCATGACCTCAACCAGCTGGCCCAGGAGGACCTGGCCCAGTCCCACCGGTTCGTGACCCTCTTTTATTCCGACTTCGATCCCCGCACCCGGCTGCTGCGCTACGCCAATGCAGCCCACAATCCGCCCTTGATCTGGCGGCGGATGCGCAACGCCGTGGATCGGCTCGATGCCCCCGGCCTGTTGATCGGTCTGCAGCCTGAGGCCAACTACGGCTGCGAACAGATCGTGCTGGATCCCGGCGACGTGTTGCTCTACTACACCGATGGTGTGAGCGAGGCCCCCGGGCTGAATGGCGAGCGCTTTGATGAGGAGCGGCTGATCAAGGCCCTGCACGCCGCCTGCCGCTCCGGCATCGGTGCCCAGGGCATCCTCGATCAGCTGTTCACCCGCCTGGATCGCTTTGTGGGCGCCGATCGCCCCCTGGAGGACGACGCCTCCATGGTGGTGCTCAAGGTGAAGGAGGAAGTGATGCTGCCCTCGCTCCCCCACTGAATCGCCCCCGCTCAGCTGCCTGCCAAGCTGAGGCCAGCAGCCACAACGGGCCCGATGGCGGTCGATTCCTCCTCCTCCACCTGGAGCCAGCGTTTCGAGGAGGGGCTGCATCCGGCCATCGAGCGCTTCAACGCCTCGATCGGGTTTGACATCACCCTGCTGCAGCAGGACCTGGACGGCTCCGTCGCCCACGCCCGCATGCTGGGCAGCACCGCGGTGATCACCCCCGAGGAGGCCGAGCAGATCGTGGCGGGCCTCGAGCAGGTGCGCGCCGAAGCTGCGGCAGGCCAGTTCAATCCTGGCCTGGAGGATGAAGACGTGCACTTCGCCGTGGAGCGGCGGCTGATTGCACTGCTGGGCCCCCTGGGCAAGAAGCTGCACACCGGTCGCTCCCGCAACGACCAGGTGGGCACCGACCTGCGCCTGTGGCTGCGGGCCCAGATCGATGAGATTGATGGGGCGATTGTGCGCTTTGAGCGGGCCCTGCTGGCCCAGGCGGAGCGGCATGCCGAGGTGATGATCCCGGGCTATACCCACCTGCAGCGGGCCCAGCCCATCTGCCTGGCCCATCACCTGCTGGCCTATGTGGAGATGGCCGAGCGCGACCGGGCCCGCCTGCGGGATCTGCGCCATCGGGTGAACATCTGCCCCCTGGGGGCCGCCGCCCTGGCCGGCACGCCGGTGCCGATCGATCGGCGCCACACCGCTGCGGCCCTGGGCTTTGAGGAGGTGTATGCCAACAGCCTCGATGCGGTGAGCGACCGGGATTTCGCCGTGGAGTTCGGCGCCGCCGCCAGCCTGGTGATGGTGCACCTGAGCCGGCTGAGCGAGGAGGTGATCCTCTGGGCTAGTGAGGAGTTCGGCTTCGTGGCCCTCACCGATCGCTGCGCCACCGGTAGCAGCCTGATGCCCCAGAAGAAGAACCCGGATGTGCCTGAGCTGGTGCGGGGCAAGTGCGGCCGGGTGTTCGGCCACCTGCAGGGCTTGCTGGTGATGATCAAGGGCCTGCCCCTGGCCTACAACAAGGACTTCCAGGAGGACAAGGAGGCCCTGTTCGACGCGGTGACCACCACCCGCGACTGCCTGGAGGCCATGGCGATTCTGTTTGAGGAGGGCCTTAGCTTCCGCCCGGAGCGTCTGGAGCAGGCGGTAACCAGTGATTTCTCCAATGCCACCGATGTGGCCGACTACCTGGTGGCCAAAGGGGTGCCGTTCCGCGAGGCCTACCAGCTGGTGGGTGGCCTGGTGAAGGGCTGCTTGCAGGAGCGAATCCTGCTGCGGGATCTCCCGCTGGAGCGCTGGCAGCAGCTACATCCCGCCTTTGAGGCTGACATCGCTGAGGCCATCCATCCCCGCCAGGTGGTGGCGGCCCGCCGCAGCGAGGGCGGCACGGCCTTTGATCAGGTACGGCTACAGCTCGAACGGGCCAAGGCGCGGCTGGCGGGCTGAGCGCGCGCCCTTGGCCTCTGCGGTCTGCCGGCCTCAACGGGTCTGCTTCTGCAGCAAACGAGCACCGCCGAACTGGTGTGGCGGGTCTAATCTCAAAAGGCTGAACCTTCGCCTGATCGGCCCCTTCGGCCTGTGAGCATTTTTGTTGGAAACCTGCCCTTCCGTGCTGAGCAGGAGGACGTGTCTGAGCTGTTTGCCCCGTTTGGTGGCGTGGCCAATTGTTCGCTGCCGCTGGAGCGCGACACCGGGCGCAAACGCGGCTTCGCCTTCGTGGAGATGGCGGATGAGGAGAGCGAAAATCGCGCGATTGATGGGCTCCAGGGCGCTGAGTTGATGGGGCGTCCCCTGCGCATCAACAAGGCCGAACCCCGCACGGGCGGTGGCGGCGGTGCTGGTGCGCCCCGCCGTGCCAATGGCGGTGGTTACGGCGGCAGCGGTTATGGGGGGGGTGGTTCCTCCGGTGGCTATGGCGGTGGTGGCGGCTACGGCGGCGCTGCTGCCGGCGGCGGTGTGGATCGACCCTCCGGTGCCTCGGGCTGGGAAGACCGCAGCTACGGCAGCGGCGACAGCTTTGGCGCAGGCCGCAGCCGTCGCCGCCGCAGCAGTGGCGGCCCCCAGGACTGACGGCCTCAAAGGCCGCGGGCTTCGAGTTGCTGGGCGGCTGCTTCCAGCACTTCCGGGCCTGCCGTGCGCGCCCCGGCAGCGAGGCCGAGATCGCGGCGCCAGTGGCGGGCGCCGCTGACGCCCTCCACCACCTGCACCAGATGGCGGGCAATGGCCCAGAGCCGCCCGCCCTGGCAGCACCAGCGCTCGGCATAGGGGACCAGCCCCCGCACCACGCTGGAGGCCAGCGCGGGCCCGTGGCTGGCATCGCCGAAGAGCTCCCGGTCCACGGGGGCCCAGCGCAGGGGGTGGTCGTAGGCGGCGCGGCCCACCATCACCCCATCCACCCACTGCAGCTGCTGCTGGCAGGCCGCCAGGTCCAGCAGCCCGCCGTTCAGCTCGATAGTGAGCGGCGGGCGCTCCTGCTTGAGCTGGTGCACCAGGTCGTAGCGGAGCGGCGGGATCGTGCGGTTCTGCTTGGGATCGAGGCCTTCGAGCCAGGCCTTGCGGGCATGCACGCTGAAGCGCTGGGCCCCCGCCGCGGCCACGGTGTCCACGAAGCTGAGCAGCTCGGCGTAGGAATCGCGGTCATCGATGCCGATGCGGTGCTTCACGGTCACCGGCAGCGGGCTGGCCTGGGCCATGGCCGCGATGCAGCGGGCCACGTGATCGGGTTCCGCCATCAGGCAGGCCCCGAACCGTCCCTTCTGCACCTTCTCGCTGGGGCAGCCCACGTTGAGGTTGATCTCGTCGTAGCCGCGGTCTGCGGCGATCTGCGCCGCCTGGGCCAGTAGGGCCGGATCGTCGCCCCCCACCTGCAGGGCGATGGGGTGTTCGCAGGCATCGAAACCGATCAGCCGTTCCAGCCGTTCCCGGGCCCTCACGTCTCCTGCGGCGGCGGCCAGGCTGCAGTGGTGCAGGGCCTGGGCCACCACCATTTCGGTGTAGAGCAGGCTGCGCCGGGTGATCTGACGCATCAGCACCCGGAAGTGCCGATCCGTGTAGTCCATCATCGGGGCCACACTGAAGCGGTAAGCCCCCTGAACGGGGATGGAAGGGTGGGGCGCCTCGGGCATTCCCCCATGCTGCCCGTTGCCCATGCCCGCCTTGGTCCTTCCCCCATGACTGCTGCTCCCCAGCATTGGCCCGTGGTGGTGGCCGGCGGTGGCCCGGCGGGGTTCATGGCAGCCATCAGCGCCGCCGAGGCGGGGGCCCGGGGGGTGCTGGTGCTGGAGAGCACCCCGGAGCCCCTGGGCAAGGTGCTGATCAGCGGCGGCGGCCGCTGCAACGTGACCCACGCCTGCTGGGATCCCCGTGCCCTGGTGGGCTATTACCCCCGTGGGGGCAAGGCCCTGCGGGGTCCCTTTAGCCGCTTTGCCAGCGGCGATGCGGTGGCCTGGTTCGACGACCACGGCCTGGAGCTGGTGGAGGAGGCCGATGGCCGCCTCTTCCCCCGCAGCAACCGCTCCACGTCCGTGATCCAAACCCTGCGCCAGGCGGCGAGCAGCGCTGGCGTGGAGCTGCGCACCAGCACGGCCCTGCAGGCGGTGGAGGCTAGGCCGCAGGGGGGGTTCAGCCTGCAGTTGCGGGGCGGCGCGACCCTCAGCTGCGAGCGGTTGGTGCTCGCCACCGGCAGCCATCCCAGTGGTCGGCGCCTGGCGGCAGAGCTGGGCCACGGCCTGGTGCCGCCGGTGCCCTCGCTGTTCACCCTCGCCTTCAAGCCCAACCCCCTGGTGGCCCTGGCCGGGGTGGTGATGGATCCGGTGGCCCTCGAGCTGGAGCTCGAGCTGCCCGGTGCTCCACAGCGTCTGCGCCAGGAGGGCCCGGTGCTGATCACCCACTGGGGCCTGAGCGGGCCGGCCACCCTGCGGCTCACGGCCTTCGCCGCCCGAGCCCTGCATGGGGCTGGCTACAGGGCGCAGCTGAAACTGGACTGGACGGGCGGCCGCTCCCTCGCCGACCTCGAGGCCCTGTTCGCCACCTGCCGCCGCGAGCAGGCCCGGCGGCAGCTCAGCAACTTCCGACCCTGGCCGGAGCTGAGTCGCCGGCTGTGGTTGCATCTGCTGGAGCAGCAGGGGGTGGAGGTCGAGCGGCGCTGGGCCGACCTCACCAAACCGCAGCAGCAGGGGCTGATCCAGGCCCTGCGTGCCAGCCGCTACCCGGTGGCCGGCCGCGGCCCCTTCGGCGAGGAATTCGTCACCGCCGGGGGGGTGCCCCTGGGGGAGATGAACCTGGCCACGATGGAGAGCCGCCAGGTGCCCGGCCTGTATCTGGTGGGGGAACTACTGGATGTGGATGGCGTCACCGGAGGGTTCAACTTCCAGCACTGCTGGAGTTCCGGCTGGCTGGCCGGCGAGGCGATCGCCGCGGCTATTTAATCTGATCGAAGATCGAGAACATCGGTAGGTACATCGCCAGCAGGATCGAGCCCACGATGCCGCCCACGATCACGATCATGGCCGGCTCCAGCATGGAGGTGAGGGCCTTCACGGCGGCCTCCACCTCGTCTTCGTAGAAGTCCGCCACCTTGGAGAGCATGGCGTCCATCTGGCCCGTTTCCTCGCCGATGGCCAGCATGCTCAGGGCCAGATCGGGGAACACCTGCTTGCGGCTGAGGGCCACGCTCAGGGGAATGCCCTCCTGCACATCCCGGCGGGAGTCCACGATGGCGTCGCCGATCACGCTGTTCCCGGCGGTTTCGTGCACGATCTCCAGCGACAGCAGGATCGGCACCCCGGCCCGTGTGAGCGAGCTGAAGGTGCGGCAGAACTGGGCGGTGGCGGTTTTCTGCAGCAGGTCCCCAAACAGGGGCAGCTTCAGCAGCAGGGCATCCACCTTGCGCCGTCCCACCGGGGTGGCGTAGTAGCGGCTGAACAGCCAGGCCCCCACCAGGATCCCGCCGCCTAGCAGCACGGAAAACGAGGAGCGCAGCAGCTTGCTCAGGTCCACCATCAACTGGGTGAACAGCGGCAGCTCGGCGCCCAGGTCTTCGAAGATGCCGGCAAAGGTGGGGATCAGGAAGATCGTCATCCCCAGGAACACCAGCACGGCGATCACCAGCACTGCCACCGGGTAACCCATGGCGCCCTTGATCTGGTTCTGCAGCCTGGCGTTGCCCTCCAGCAATTTCGCCAGGCGCCGCAGGGTTTCATCCAGCACCCCGCCGGTTTCGCCCGCTTCCACCATGGCGATGGTGAGCCGGTCGAACACCTTGGGCCAGCGCCGCATGGCACCGCCCAGGTTGCCCCCCTGGCTCACCTCCTGGCCCACGGCGGTGAGGGCCCGCTTGAACAGCGGCATGCGCTGCTGGCCGGCCAGCAGATCCAGGCTGCGCACGATCGGCACCCCGGCATCCACGAGGGCGGCCAGCTTGTTGGCGAACAGCGCCTTCTCGCGGATGCCGGGCTTGGCCTCCAGCAGCGCGCTGAGATCGCTGCTCAGCAGGTTGCCGGTGGGTTTGGCCTGAGGGCTGGGCAGGGTTTTCAGCTCGCCGGCCTGGAGGCCGGTGGGCACGATGCCCCGGCGGCGCAGGTCGCGCTTGGCGCTGGCCGCATCCGCCGACTGCAGCCGCAGCTGGCGGGTCTGGCCGGCTCGGGTGGTGTAGGTGGCGGTGAAGAGGGGCATTCAGCTCCCCTTGCCGTCGAGTAGGCGGCCCAGTTCATCGGGCTTGCCGGCCTTGGCCATGGCTTCCTCGTGGCTCACGGCCCCCTGCAGCACCAGGTCGGCCAGGGCCTTTTCCAGGGTCTGCATGCCCATCTGGCCGCCCGTTTGAATCTGGGAGTAGAGCTGCGCCGTTTTGCCTTCGCGGATCAGGTTGGCGATGGCGGGCGTGTTGATCAGGATTTCCTGGGCCATCACCCGGCCGAACTGGCCCGGTGCCGGGTTAAGCCGCTTGCACAGCGTCTGGGAGAACACCCCCGCCAGGGAGCTGCTGAGCTGCACGCGGATCTGGGTCTGTTGATCGCCGGGGAACACGTCCACCATGCGGTCCACCGTCTGGGAGGCGGAGCTGGTGTGCAGGGTGCCGAACACCAAGTGGCCCGTTTCAGCGGCGGTGATGGCCAGCTGGATGGTTTCCAGGTCGCGCATCTCCCCCACCAGAATCACGTCCGGGTCCTCCCGCAGGGCAGCCCGCAGGGCGGCGCTGAAGCTGCGGGTGTCGTCCCCCAGCTGGCGCTGGTGGATCAGGCTCTGGTCGTTTTTGTAGGTGAACTCGATCGGGTCCTCGATGGTGAGGATGTGCTCGGCGCGGGTCTGGTTGATGTGGTTGAGCAGGGCCGCCAGGGTGGTGGTCTTGCCGGAGCCAGTGGGGCCCGTCACCAGGATCAGCCCCCTGGGCCGCCGGCTGGTTTCCTCCACCACGGCGGGCAGATTTAGGGCCTTGAGGCTGGGGATGGTGTTGCCCAGGGCCCGCAGACAGGCTGCATAGCTGCCCCGCTGGCGGTACACATTCACCCGGAAGCGCGAGACCCCCTTGAGCCCATAAGCGCAGTCGAGCTCCCAGGTTTGCTCCAGCTGCTTGCGCTGGGCGTTGTTGATCATCGAGAAGATCAACCGGTTGCACACGTCCTCACTCAGGGCCTGCTCCCGCATGGGCTTGAGCTGGCCGCTGAAGCGGCCGTAGGGGGGCTGACCGGCGGCCAGGTGCAGATCGCTGCCGCCGGCCTGCACCAGCTCCTCCATCAGCTCTTCGATCTGGAGGTCCATGGCGCTGCGCTGGCGGGCGATCCCTGACTGCAGTCTGTGGAGCGCAGGGGGGTGCGGCAACGGCCCCGCCGGGCTCAGTGTTGGCCCCGCGGCGTGAGGCAGTAGGGGCATTCCAGCCACTCATCGCGCAGGCCGGCCCCGCAGCCCTGGCAACTGATGGTGTGGCGCGCCTTGGCCCGCCGTTCTGATTCCAGGCTGGAGTCGGTGAGGATCATCCGCTCCACCTCCTCCAGGGAGGTGTGGCCCTGGCGCACCAGATCCAGGCTGTAGCCCAGCAGGGTTTTCATGCCCGATTCAATCGCCAGCTTGCGGATCTGATCGGTGCTGGCCTGCTGGGCGATGGCGCTGGCGAGGGTCTCATTGATGCGCAGCACCTCGTAGACCCCGATGCGGCCCTTGTAGCCAATGCCCTGGCAGTGGGGGCAGGCCTCCTCCTGGGCCGTGCGCTCCCGCTTGGCCCGGTAGAAGGTGATGCTCTGCTCGCTGGCGGCGAACAGACCGAAGCGCCCGAGCTCCTGGGCGCTGGGGTGATAGGGCACCCGGCAGCTGGGGCACACCCGCCGCAGCAGTCGCTGGGACACGATCCCGATCAGGGAGGCGCTCACCATGAAGGCCTCCACCCCCATCTCCGCCAGGCGTGCAATGGCGGTGGGGGCGTCGTTGCAGTGCAGGGTGGTGAGCACCAGGTGGCCGGTGAGGGCGGCCTCAATGGCGGTCTTGGCGGTTTCCAGGTCGCGGGTTTCCCCCACCAGCAGCACGTCGGGGTCCTGGCGCATGAAAGCCCGCAGGGCCATGGCGAAGTCGTAGCCCTTGTCCCGGTTCACTTGGGTCTGGGCGATGCCCTTGAGGCCGTATTCGATCGGGTCTTCAACGGTGGAGATGTTGATCCCCGGGTCGTTGCGTTCCGCCAGCAGGGAGTAGAGGGTGGTGGATTTACCGGAACCGGTGGGGCCGGTCACCAGGATCATCCCGAAGGGCTTGGAGCCCATGTCCCGGATGCTGGCCAGGGCCAGGGGGTCGGTGATCAGCTTGTCGAGTCCCAGTTGGGTGGCGCCGCTGTCCAGCAGCCGCATGCACACCTTTTCGCCGTAGCGGGTGGGCAGGGTGCTCACCCGCAGGTCGAAGGTCTTGCCCTGGTAGCGCCGGCGGATGCGGCCGTCCTGGGGCAGGCGCCGCTCGGCGATGTCCAGATCGGCCATCACCTTGAGCCGGGAGGCCACCGCCGGCGCAATCGAGCGGGGCAGCTTGTCCAGCTGCTCCAGCACCCCGTCCTGGCGGAACCGCACCACCAGCCCGTCTTCCTGGGGTTCGATGTGGATGTCGCTGGCGCCGGTGCTCAGGGCCTGCACCAGCACCTTGTCCACCAGGCTCACGATCGGCGAGGCGTTGGCGCCTTCGCTGTTCTCCAGATCGAGATCGGAGGGTGCGGCCTCCGTTGCGGGCTCCCGCGCTTCACTGAGGTCGATCTCCTGCAGCAGGGAGGCCCGCGGCTTGAGGGTGGGGGGTGCTGCTGGGGCCGGCGGTGGTGTGGGGGCCGCATTCAGGGCGGTTTGGATGTCGGCCTGCAGGGCCAGCCGCAGGGCCACGGGCCTGTCGCCTTCGGCCGCGGCCAGATCCAGTAGCTGTTGGCGCTGCTCCGGTGCCCAGTGGGTGGGCACGGCCACCACCAGCTCCTGCTGCTCCTGCCGCACCGGCAGGCAGCCCAGCTCCTGGCACCGCGCCAGCCCCAACGCCGGGCTCCAGCTCCAGCGCTCGGCCCCAGCCTGTTGCAGTTCCCCAGGGCTGAGCACCGGCTCCCCCAGCAGCAGCTCCACCTCCAGCCGTTGTTGGGTGGCCGAGGTGGCTGTGGGCACAGGCCGCGAGGGGGTCAGCGTCATGCCAGTGGCCCGAGCGGGAGGTGCGGGCTTCCGCCGCTTGTGGGGGGGTGCCCTTTCACATCAACATGTCTAGATCAGATCTCAGCTTTTGGTCAGCATGAGCGGCGACGCCACCCCGTTCCCCCAGGATCCCGCCGCGGCCATCGGTGCAGACAGCGTGGATGCCACCACGGCAGCCCCGGAGGAGAGCTCAGCGGCCAGCGAGGCCCCGGCTGAGGCCAGTGATGCCGCCGAGCGGGTGCGGCAACTCGAGGCCGAGCTGAACAGCCTCCAGGCCGAGCACGAAACCGTGCGGGGCCAGTACATGCGCATCGCCGCCGACTTCGACAACTTCCGCAAGCGCCAGAGCCGCGACCAGGACGACCTGCGGGTGCAGATCGCCTGCTCCACCCTCGGCGAGATCCTGCCGGTGGTGGACAACTTCGAGCGGGCGCGCCAGCAGCTCGATCCCCAGCACGAGGAGGCCCAGGCCCTGCATCGCAGCTACCAGGGCCTCTACAAGCAGCTGGTGGATGTGTTCAAGCAGCTGGGTGTGTCGCCGATGCGGGTGGAGGGTGAGCCTTTTGATCCCAACCTGCACGAGGCGGTGCTGCGCGAACCCAGCGACGACCACGTGGAGGATGTGGTGATCGCCGAGCTGCAACGCGGTTATCACCTCAACGGCCGGGTGCTGCGCCATGCCCTGGTGAAGGTGTCCATGGGGCCAGGCCCCTCGGCTGCCTCGGCCGAGGTTCCCCAGGCCGGCGATGCGCCTGCCGAGCACGAGGCCTGATCGATGGCGGACTACTACGACCTGCTGGGGGTCAGCCGTGACGCTGACGCCGACACCCTCAAGCGGTCTTACCGCCGCCTGGCTCGCCAGTACCACCCGGATATCAACAAGGATCCCGGCGCCGAGGACAAGTTCAAGGAGATCGGCCGCGCCTACGAGGTGCTGAGCGATCCCCAGACCCGTTCCCGCTACGACCAGTTCGGCGAGGCGGGTCTTGGCGGTGGTGGCGGCATGCCCGACATGGGCGACATGGGCGGCTTCGCTGACCTGTTCGAGACCTTCTTCAGCGGTTTTGGTGGCGCGCCCCAGGGCGGGGGCCAGCGCCGCCGTGGTCCTCGCCAGGGCGACGACCTTCGGCTCGATCTCACCATCAGCTTCAGCGAGGCGATCTTCGGCCAGGAAAAGGAAGTTCAGGTGCGGCACCTGGAAACCTGCAGCACCTGCAGCGGTTCCGGAGCCAAGGCCGGCAGCGGCCCCACCACCTGTGGCACCTGTGGCGGCGCCGGCCAGGTGCGCCGCGCCACTCGCACGCCCTTCGGCAGCTTCACCCAGGTGGCTCCCTGTCCTACCTGCGAGGGCACGGGCCAGGTGATCGCCGACCCCTGCAACGCCTGCGGTGGCCAGGGCCTGCAGCAGGTGCGCAAGAAGCTGCGCATCAATATTCCGGCTGGCGTGGATTCCGGAACCCGCCTGCGGGTGGCCAACGAGGGCAATGCCGGCCAGCGGGGTGGTCCCGCCGGCGATCTCTATGTGTTCCTCACGGTGCAGTCGCACCCCACCCTGCGGCGCGATGGCATCAACATCCACTCGGAGGTGAACGTGAATTACCTCCAGGCGATCCTGGGTGACACCATCGAGGTGGATACCGTGGATGGCCCCACACCGCTGGAGATCCCGGCAGGCACCCAGCCAGGGGCGGTGCTCACCCTCAGCGGCAAGGGGGTGCCGAAGCTGGGCAATCCCGTGGCCCGCGGCAACCATCTGATCAGCCTCAAGGTGCAGCTGCCCACCAAGCTCAACGGTGAGGAGCGTGAGTTGCTGGAGCAACTGGCGGGCCATCACACCGCCAAGGGCCACAAGCATCCCCACAAGAGCGGTCTGTTCGGCGGCCTGTTCGGGTGAGTGAGCCCGCGGCCCGCTTGGATCTGCGCGGCACCCCCTGCCCGCTGAATTTCATCCGCAGCAAGCTGGCCCTCGAAACCCTCGAGGCCGGCGCCTGGCTCCAGCTCGACCTGGATGCGGGGGAGCCGGAGCTGATGGTGGCCGAGGGGCTGCGGGGGGCCGGCCACCGGGTGGAGCTGGAGCGCCTCGCCGATGGCGCCGTGCGCTTGATGGTCTGTTGCCATGGGGGCTGAGGCGCTCCAGCAGCGGCCCGGCCTGGTGATCGCCCTGGAGGCGAATTTCTGCCGGGTGCAGTTGGAGCAGCCGGGCCCTGCCGGCGTGGAGCAGCTGCTCTGCGTGCGCCGCACCCGCCTGGGCAAAACCGGCCAGCAGATCTGCGTGGGGGATCGCGTTCAGGTGGAGGGGGTGGATTGGCTGGAGCGCCGGGCTGCCGTGGCCGCCGTGGCTCCCCGCCACAGCCTGCTGGAGCGGCCGGCCGTGGCCAATTGCAGCCGGGTGGTGGTGGCGGTGGCCCTGGCCCAGCCTGCTCTTGATCCCCTGCAGCTCACCCGGTTTCTGCTCACCGCCGAGCGCACGGGGGTGGCGGTGGATCTGGTGCTCACCAAGGCCGATCTGCTCACGCCCGAGCAGCGCTTGGCCTGGCAGCAGCGGTTGGCGGCCTGGGGCTACGCCCCGCTGCTGGTGTCCGCCCAGCGAGGGGAGGGGATGGAGGCCCTGCGCCAGCGGCTCAGCCAGCCCGGCATCGCTGTGCTTTGTGGCCCCTCCGGCGTGGGCAAGAGCAGCCTGATCAATGCCCTGGTGCCCCAGCTGGCCCTGCGGGTGGGCTCGGTGTCGGGCCGCCTGCAGCGGGGGCGCCACACCACCCGTCATGTGGAGTTGTACCCGCTGGCGGAGGGTGCCCTGCTGGCCGATACACCCGGCTTCAATCGCCCCGATCTGCCGGAGGAGCCCGCCGAGCTAGCGCGGTTGTTTCCTGAGATCCGCGCGTGCCTAGCGGCGGCGGCCTGTCGGTTCAAGAACTGCCTGCACCAGGGGGATCCAGGCTGCGCGGTGGGCGAGGCCTGGGAGCGCTATCCCCTCTACATCAGTTGCCTGGACACGCTGCTGGCCCAGGCCGAGCGCGAGCGAGGGCGCCAGCGCAGCCCGGAAGCGGCGGGGCTCAAGCAGCGGGGCGGCCGCCCTGAGCCGCGGCTGGATCAGCGCCTGAGGCAGCCCTCGCGCAAGCGCCGGCGCCAGAGCGACAGCGCGGAGGAGTGAGCCGGTGGCCGGGCAGTCAGCCCAGGCCCGGCAGGTTGAGGTTCAGGCCGCCGGTGAGTTCCTCCATGCGTTCCTTCATGGTGGCGGTGGAGCGTTCGTAGGCGGCCTTGAGGGCCTCGAGGGTGGCGGTTTCGGCTGCCGCGGAACCCTCTGCCAGCAGCTCGGGGGCCAGGCTCACTTTCAGGGGTTGCTGGTTGCCCGACAGCCACACGCTGGCCCGGCCGCAACTGCTGCTGCCCTCCAGCTCCATGGCATCGAGCTCCTCCTGGAGTTTGGCGGCGTCCTGCTGGATCTGCTGCGCTTTTTTGAAGGCCTCGGTGAGCTGGCCGAAGTTGGGGAGTCCGAAGCCAGCCATGCCGCCTGCAGTGGAGTGGCAGCAAGCTAGGACGCCGCCTTCAGGCCGCCAGGGCCAGGCCGTGAAAACGGCCGAGCCGCTTCACCTCGGTGTGGAGCTCGATGCCGTGTGCGGCGGCCACCCTCTGCTGCACCACAGCGATCAGTTGGTCAATGTCCTGCGCGGTGGCTCCGCCGGTGTTCACGATGAAGTTGGCGTGCAGCGGCGACACCTGGGCGCCACCGATGCTCCGCCCCTTCAGGGCCAGGCCCTCGATCAGCTGGCCAGCCTTCTGGGGTTCCGGATTGCGAAACACGCTGCCGCAGCTGGGTTGCTGGTAGGGCTGGGTGCTGGTGCGGCTGTGCAGGTTGCCGCTGGTGCGGCGGCTCACGGCGGCTGGATCGTGGCCGGCCTCCAGCCGGAAGCGGGCCGAGAGCACCAGCAGCGGCTCCTGTTGCAGGCGGCTGTGGCGGTAGGCGAAGTCCAGCTCGCTGGCCTGCAGCACGAAGGGCTCACCGCTGCCCCGGGGATCGAGCACGGTCACGTCCGTGAGCCATTCGGCGGTGCAGCCCCCCTGGGCTCCGGCATTCATCACCACGGCGCCGCCCACGGTGCCGGGGATGCCCACCGCCCACTCCAGGCCGCTGAGGCCGGCCCGGGCGGCGCGGCGCGCCAGGGTGGGAATGGGTTCGCCGGCCTGGGCTTCGATCACGCCATTGCCGGCATCGAGGGCGGCCCCCTGGAGCCGCCGGTTGCAGAGGGTGAGGCCCTCGATGCCCGCGTCGCTCACCAGCAAGTTGGAGCCGGCACCGATCACCCGCAGCTCCAGCCCCTGCTGCTGCGCCCATTGGCTCAGGGCCAGCACCTGCTCAGGGGTGTCCGGCTCACAGAACCACTCGGCTGGGCCGCCCACCTTCCAGGTGGTGAAGTCCGCCAGGCTCACCGCCCGCCGCAGTCCTGCCGGGGGGGGCGTGCTGGCCATGGTCAGGCCGCCAGGGGCAGGCTTGCGTCCTGTCCCTGACGCTGTTCAAGGCGGCTCCACAGGCCATTCACATCGCCGGCCCCCATGGTCAGCACCAGATCCCCCGGTCGGCTGTGCTCCGCCACCGCATCGGCGAGGGCGTCGATGCTGCTGGTCACAGCCACCTGCAGCTCAGGCCGGAGGCGATGGATGGCTGCCGCCAGGGCCTCGCTGGAAATGCCCGGCAGGGGCGCTTCGCCGGCGGCGTAGAGGGGTGCCAGCAGCACCGCATCCGCCTGGCTGAGGGCCTGGGCAAAGGGTTCGAGGAACTCAGCGGTGCGGCTGTAGCGGTGCGGCTGGAACACGGCCAGCAGCCGTTGCGGTGCGGCCGGCAGGGGGCTGCGGCCGCTGTTCACCATCAGCCGGGCCATGGCGAGCGTGGCCTCCACTTCGCTGGGGTGGTGGGCGTAGTCGTCCACCACGAGGCGATCGTTCCAGCTGCCGCGGTAATCGAAGCGGCGGCCAGGGGCCTGCAGCCCCTCCACCGCCAGGCGCAGTTCGGCGAAGGACACCCCGTGCAGGCGGCAGGCCGCCATAGCGGCGGTGGCATTGCTGAGGTTGTGCAGGCCTGGCAGGGGCAGGGTGAAGCTGCCCACCAAGGCGCCCTGTTCATAGAAGTTGGCCACGGTGCTGTCGCCATGCAGCTCCACCGGGATCGCGGCGAAGTCCGCCCGCTCGGCGCTGCAGGTGGACCACCAGTGACTGGCCTCGAAGTGCTCCTTGAGGATCGGGCAGTCGCGGTTGACCAGCAGGTTCTGGCAGCCTCGGGCGAAGCGCTGCAGGGTGGCGATCAGGGCCGCTAGGTCTGGGTAGTGATCGGTGTGATCGAGTTCGAGGTTGGTGATCAGCCCGAGGGAGGCCTGGAATTTCACCAGGGAGCCATCTGATTCGTCCGCTTCCGCCACCAGCAGGGCCCCCTGCCCGCTGCGGCCGTTGCTCCCGAAGGCGGGCACGATGCCGCCGATCACGGCGGTGGGATCGTGGTTGGTGGCGTGCAGCAGGCTGGCCACCAGGGTGCTGGTGGTGGTTTTGCCGTGGCTGCCGGCCACGGCAATGGAGCTCTGGCCGGCGATCAGCGAGGCCAGCACATCGGAGCGGTGGGTGATGGTGAGCCCCACCCGCTGGGCCTCCACCAGTTCGGGGTTGCTGGCGGGAACCGCGGAACTCACCACCACCAAGGGCGGTGTGGAGATGCCGCTGCGGATGGCAGAGATGGTGGTGGCGCTCTGCTCGCGGAACACCCGCACACCGCGGCTGCGCAGGTCCTGCAGCACGGCGTTGTCGCGGGGATCGGAGCCGCTCACCTGGAATCCCCTGTCCGCCAGGATCCCGGCAATGGCCGACATGCCGATGCCACCAACCCCGATGAAGTGGAGAGGCTGATGGGGATCGAGCTGTTGGGCCAAGGGCGTCTCCAAGCCTGCTGAGAAGTTAAGCCGGCATCCTCCGCTTGTCTTCTGTTCAGGCAGTGCCGCGACAGGCTTTGACGGACCCGTCCCCAAATGGGGACGGCCCGGTGATCTCTGTATGATCGGCTGCCAAATCCCCCTTGCTAGCGGGTTTCCCGCACTCCGCCATGACCCTGCGCGTTGCGATCAATGGATTCGGCCGGATCGGTCGCAACTTCATGCGCTGCTGGCTGAGCCGTGGGGCGAACACCGGTATCGAGGTGGTGGGTCTGAACGACACCTCCGATCCGAAGACCAACTCCCACCTGCTCCAGTACGACTCGATGCTGGGCCGCATCCGCAATGCGGAGGTGAGCTACACCGATGACACCATCGTGGTGAACGGCAAGGCGATCAAGTGCTTCTCCGATCGCAACCCCCTCAACCTCCCCTGGAAGGAGTGGGGCGTCGATCTGGTGATCGAGTCCACTGGTGTGTTTAACGACGACGTGGGTGCCAGCAAGCACCTCCAGGCCGGTGCCAAGAAGGTGATTCTCACCGCCCCCGGCAAGGGCGCCGGCGTGGGCACCTTCGTGGTGGGTGTGAATGCGGACCAGTACCGCCACGAGGATTTCGACATCCTCAGCAACGCCAGCTGCACCACCAACTGCATGGCGCCGATCGTGAAGGTGCTCGACCAGACCTTCGGCATCGTGAAAGGCACGATGACCACCACCCACAGCTACACGGGTGACCAGCGCATCCTTGACGCCTCTCACCGCGACCTGCGCCGTGCCCGCGCCGCCGCCGTGAACATCGTGCCCACCTCTACCGGTGCCGCCCAGGCCGTGGCCCTGGTGTACCCCCCGATGAAGGGCAAGCTGAACGGCATTGCCATGCGCGTGCCCACCCCCAACGTGTCCGTGGTGGACATGGTGCTGGAAGTGAGCCGCAGCACCAACCGCGATGAGGTGAATGCGGTCCTCAAGGCGGCCTCCGAGGGCGCCATGAAGGGCATCATCAAGTACTCCGACCTGCCCCTGGTGTCCAGCGACCACGCCGGCACCGACGAGTCCACCATCGTGGACTCCGAGCTCACCCTGGTGATGGGCGACAACATGGTGAAAGTGATCTCCTGGTACGACAACGAGTGGGGCTACAGCCAGCGCGTTGTGGACCTGGCTGAAGTGGTGGCCCGTAGCTGGAAGTGAGCTGAGCGCTCCCGATCCTCGGCCGCCCCTCGGGGCGGCTTTTTCATGGCCAGTGCTGGCGGCTCTCAGCGGAAGTGGGTGAAGCCGCTGCTGGCTGGACAGGGTGCATCGCCCTGGAGCCAGGCCACGGGGTCGGGTGGCTGGGTGGCACTGCCCGGGGCCAGCAGGCCGATGGTGCTGGCCCCGGGCAGTGCGGCTAGCAGGGCCTCGGCCCAGGCAGGTTCCAGGGCCAGCACCAGTTCAAAGTCCTCGCCGCCGGCCAGACACCAGGCCTCCCCCTGGGGCAGCTCCGCCAGCTCGGCGTCCTGGGGCAGGGCGTTGCGATCTATCAGGGCCTGGCAGTGGCTGGCCCGGGCGATGCCGGCGGCGGCGGCCACCAGCCCGTCGCTGCTGTCGGTGCCCCCCACGCGCCAGGGCTGGCAGGGTGGCTGGCTCTGCTCCAGGGCTGCCACCGCATCGAGCCGCGGTTGGGGCCGTTGATGGGCATGGATGGCCCGCTCCCGCAAGGTGGCACTGAGTCCTGCCCCGTCCAGCTCCCCCAGCAACAGGGCCAGCCCCAGCCGGCTGAGGCCATGGGGGCCGGTGCTCACCAGCAGGTCGCCGGGACGTCCGTCGCAGCGGCGGATGGCCCCCCTGCCCAGGTGCCCCAGGGCGGTGATGGCCAGCAGCCGTTGGCTGCCGCCGCTGCAATCGCCCCCCAGCAGGGTGCCGCCAAAACGCGTCAGGGCCTGATCCACTCCCTGGTACACGCCTTCCACCCAGGGCCAGGGCGTCAGCGCTGGTGCCACCAGCCCCACCGTGAGGCCCACCACACTGCGGCAGCCCATGGCCGCCAGGTCGGAGAGGTTGGCCGCCGCCGCCCGCCAGCCCACGTCCACGGGGCCCATGGTGGCGTCGCTGAAGTGCAGGCCCTCCACCAGCACATCGGTGTTCACCACCAGCTGGCGCCCGCTCTTTTCGGGCAGCAGGGCGGCGTCATCGTCGAATTGGCCCGGTGGGGCAAAGGCCGCCAGCCGGCGCAGCAGCTCCCACTCCCCCAGGTCGCGCAGCAGCACCGCTTCTCTGGCCGCCTCGCCGTCCATGGGCTCAGGCGTGGGGCTTGAGGTTCTCGCTGCCGTCGATCACCGTTGCCTTCACGATGCCGTCGTCCACGCCCAGTTCCTCGAGCACGTCGAAGCCATCCACCACATAGCCGAAGGCCCCATAGCGGCCATCCACCAGGTTGAGGCCGGCAGGGGTGAGTTCCGCTTCATAGAGGAAGAAGAAGAACTGGGAGGAGCCGTCGTCGAGGGCTTCATCGGAGTGGGCCCAGCCCAGGGTGCCCAGGGTGGCGAAGGGCAGCACCGGCGTGGCCTTGAACATGCCCAGATCCTCGAAGGTCTGGTTGTAGAAGGGGGCGGGCTGGCCTGGAACCATGATCTCCAGGGGCACGTGGCGCTCAGCCTTGCTTGTGGGATCGATGTAACCGCTTGCGGCTCCCTTGGGATCGCCGGTCTGCAGCACGTAGAAATCCTCGGCGCGGGTGAAGGGCAGGCCGTCATAGAAGCCCTTTTGCACCAGATCCACGAAGGCTCCGGCCGTCAGCGGGGCGTTGTAGCCATCCACCACGGCGGTGAGGGGGCCCTTGGTGGTGTCGATCGCCACCGTGGCCCGGCCCAGCAGGCGGGGCAGGTTGTTGAATTCCGCAGGGATCGCGTAGGGGAAGTCCCCCACCAGCAGGGCCTCCAGCTGGCCCACGCTGGCCAGGGCGGCGCGCCGGTCGTCCAGGAAGGTGTCGCGGTTCTGGCTGTCGCTGGAGCCAGCCAGGGTCTGCAGTTGGGTGTCTAGCTGGTCGAGCAGTTCAGCCCCCTGGGCCTGGGTGGCGGGCGGCAGGCTCGCCAGGATCGAGGTCCGGCGTGTGGTGAGCAGGGCCTGGCTGCGGCGCACCGTGCTGGCGAGGGCGGTCCAGCGCTTGGCCCGCAGGTCGTCGCTGGTGCTCTCCAGGCGATGTTGCAAGTCCTGAAGATCGCCCTGCTGGATTGGCAGGGCATCGCGCAGGATCGCGGCCGGGTCGGTCACGGCGTTGCCGGGGGGCAGGGCCGCCTGCGCCGGCGTCGCCAGAGGGCCCCAGCTGAGTCCCACGGCCACCAGCAGGGCCAGCAGCCAGCGGAAGGGGGGCCAGCGCTTGAGATCCATGCTGCAGCCTTGTCTCTGCCTGGACTCTGCCACAGCCGTACAATCCGGCCTGAACCGTTCTGCCGGAATGATCTCGAGCAACGATTTTCGTACCGGCACCACGATTGAGTTGGACGGCCAGGTGTGGCGCGTCGTGGAATTCCTGCACGTGAAGCCTGGCAAGGGTTCGGCTTTTGTGCGCACCAAGCTCAAGGCGGTGCAGAGCGGCAACGTTGTGGAGAAGACCTTCCGGGCCGGCGAGACCATGCCCCAGGCGGTGCTGGAGAAGGCCACCCTCCAGCACACCTACATGGAGGGTGATGACTACGTGTTCATGGACATGGCCTCCTACGAGGAGACCCGCCTCACTGCCAAGCAGATCGGCGACACCCGCAAATACCTCAAGGAAGGCATGGAGGTGAGCGTCGTCTACTGGAACGGCAAACCCCTCGAGGTGGAACTGCCCAACTCCGTGGTGCTGGAAATTACTCAGACTGATCCTGGTGTGAAGGGTGATACCGCCACCGGCGGCACCAAGCCGGCCATCGTTGAGACCGGTGCCCAGGTGATGGTGCCCCTGTTCCTCTCCATCGGCGAGAAGATCAAGATCGACACCCGCACCGATAGCTACCTCGGACGCGAGAACTGATCGCCATGCAGCTCGACCACACCCAACTGCGCGAGCTCATCACCCTGCTGGGTGAGAGCGACATCCAGGAACTGAAGCTCGAGGGCGACGATTTCCGCCTTGAGTTGCGACGCAACTTGCCGGCAGCCCAGCCCCAAGTGGTGATGCAGGCCGCGGCTCCCGCCATGGCCGCCCCGGTGTTGCCCGCGGCAGCGGCCCCCTCCGCTGCCCCTCCGGCTGCCCCGGCGGTGCGCAGCGATCTGGTGGAGATCACGGCCCCGATGGTGGCCACCTTCTACCGCTCTCCCGCCCCTGGCGAGCCCTCCTTCGTGGAGCTAGGCGCCCGCATCAATGCTGGTCAAACCGTTTGCATTCTCGAGGCCATGAAGCTCATGAATGAGCTGGAGGCCGAGGTGAGCGGTGAAGTGGTGGAGATCCTGGTGGAGAACGGCACCCCGGTGGAATTCGGCCAGGTGCTGATGCGCGTTAAGCCCGGCTAACCCAGCTCCGCCGCCGTATCCAGGGCGGCCCGCATGCTGTCGGCCCGGGCCAGGCCCTGGCCGGCGATGCCAAAGCCGGTGCCGTGGTCAGGCGAGGTGCGTAGGAATGGCAGCCCCAGGCTCGTGTTCACGGCCTGGTCGAAGGCCAGCAGCTTCACGGGGATCAGGCCCTGGTCGTGATACAGGGCAAGGGTGCCGTCGGCGGCCTGATGGTCCTGGGCGCCGTGCCAGGCCCGAGCCGCCTCCAGCCAGCAGGTGTCCGGCGGTAGCGGACCCAGCAGCTCGGCCTCGGGATGCAGCTGCTGCCACTGGGCGAGGGCCGGGATCAACCACTCCTGCTCCTCGCGGCCCAGCTGGCCCTGCTCGCCGGCATGGGGATTGAGCCCGGCCACCGCTAGCTGCGGCCGTTGGCGGAACCGTTGGCAGAAGGCCAGCAGGGTGTCCAGCTTGCTGTTGATCCGCTCCGGCGTGAGGGCTGCGGGCACCGCCCCCAGGGGGATATGGGTGGTGGCCAGCAGGGTGTTGAGCCTCCAGCCACTCTGGGGCGAGCGTGCCGTGAACAGCATCGAGGCCTCCGCTGCGCCCGCCAGTTCCGCCAGCCGCTCCGTCTGGCCCGGATAGCGGTGGCCGGCGGCATGCCAGGCGTGCTTGGCGATCGGGGCGGTGGTGAGGGCCTGGCAGCGGCCCTGTAGCACCAGTTCTACGGCCGCGCTCAGCCAGCGGAAGCTGGCCTCACCGCTGGCAGCGCTGGCTTGGCCGGGGGCTACGGCGTCGGGCAGGGGCAGGTCCAGCAGGTCGAGCTCGGCGGGATCGGCCAGGGGGGCAGGGGCCACGGCCCGCAGCTGGTGGTACTGGCCTTCCAGCCAGCGCCGGCAACCCACCAACAGAGGCGCGGGCTGGTGCGCTGGCCAGTCCGCCAAGGCCTTGAGGGTCACCTCGGCACCGATGCCGGCCGGGTCGCCCAGGGGAATGGCCAGGCGGCACTGCCTAGCGTTGGCATCTCGGGCCGGTTCGGGCATGGTGCGCTGGTTGCTGCTTGCGGGACTCGCCTTCGGGCTGGTGACCGGTGTGGAGAAGGGCTGGGTGGAGCTGCACTGGGACCAGTTCCTGCACGATGTCGGCGTGCCGTTCGTGCCGGATCCGGATGCCCAGCCTGGGGCTCAGCCCGGCGCCACCAGTCTGGAACCGCGCTCCTCCTCCAGGGAAGCCCGGAACCCTTCCCTATAGCTCGGAAAGCGCAGCCGGTAGCCGAGCTCCTGGCACAGCCGAGCGTTCCGGACCCGGCGGTTGTCGGCCCAGAAGCTGAGCGCCATGGGGCTCATGCTGGCGGCCGTTTCTGCGAACTGCTGCAGGGGCGGCAGCTTGCAGCCCAGCAGGTGGGCGGCATAGCCGAGGGTTTCACTGGAGGGGCAGGGGGCGTCGTCGCTCACGTTCACCAGGGCGGGCCGCTGCGCCGCCGGCTGGTTCAGGCAGTGCAGCAGGGCGCCCACGATGTCGTCCACGTGGATGCGGCAGAACACCTGGCCGGGCTTGTGCATCAGCCGTGCGGTGCCGGCCTCCAGCTGTTGAAACGGGCAGCGTCCGGGGCCATAGATCGCCGGTAGCCGGAAGCTCTGCACCGGCAGGCCGCTGTTCAGCCAGGCCTGTTCGCAGCGCAAGCGTGCCTGGCTGCGCTGCAGGCCGGGGTTGGTGGGGCTGGTTTCATCCACCCAGGCCCCCTGGGTGTCGCCATACACCCCCGTGGTGGAGAGGTAGCCCAACCACTCCAGGGGCTGCTGACGCAGCCCCGGCAGCAGCTCAAGGGCTGCGTCGCGCCCCGCGCTGTCGGGCGGAATCGTGCTCAACACATGGGTGAGGCCCTCCGGCAGGGCCAGCTGGTGGCCATGGTCGGGGTCGAAGCGCAACCAGGTGAGTGGGGCAGCGGGCCCCGTCTTGGGTGGTGTGTCGTCGCGATGGGTCAGCCACACCTCAGCTCCCCGCTGCGCCATGGCTGCCGCGAAGCGCTGGCCCGTGTAGCCACCGCCTAACACCAGAACACGCGCGCGAGGGTTGACAGCCCCGGATGCCATGAGTACACCTGTATCACTTCCCGCGATCCCGGCTGATGACCGCGTCCTGTCTCTCTACTCCCTTTGCCTCGCCGGCGCGCTTTGTGCACGTGCCCGCCAGGGTTCGCCGGGTGCCGCTGGCCTTGGCCCTGGTGCCTGGCCTGGTGCTGGCCGCGGCGCTGTTGGCTCCGGAGCAGCCCATCGCCCAGGCGGACATCTGTCAGCGCCACAACGGGGCTGCGGCCTGCCGGGTGTGGTGAGTGTTCAGGCGGCCTGCAGCATCGTGGCTGGACTGGCCCCCGGAGTGGCCCACTGCAGCAGGCGTACGGCGAGTCGCAGGTCGCCATCCATCCAGGCCCGAATCGCCATGGCCCGGCGGGGGTCGTAGAAGCGCTGGCGGCGATACCACTCGAAGGCGTCGGTATCGCTCTTGTGGCCATTGCAGGCCAGGCAGGCTGGCACACAGTTTTCTGTCACGCTCAAGCCGCCGCGGCTCTGGGGCAGAACGTGATCAATAGATTCTGATGGTTTGCCGCAATAAATGCAGCTCTTGTCGGTAAAAGTGTGGAGAGATTGTCTCCAGCGTCGAACACGAAGTTTGGGGCACAGATCTTCAAGGAAAACGGCGTCCTTGGCGTGCATCCGATTCGCTCGGTTGCAGAGAGTCTGCCTGCAGTGGCTGGGTTGTCAATGTGTCGAGGGATGCAGTTTCGGCAGTTTGTTGTGAGCTCTTGCGCGTCGTTGTGGCTGCCCTAGATTTGGAATCGGCACTGGCGCTGGCCCGTTAGCTTGGAGGCGTACCACCGCCTGGCTGGGCTGCTTTGGCTGGCTGTCAGATGCGTCTGGGGCCAGCCGGCACCATCGAGGTGGTGATCCCCTTCGACGCCGTCACCCAGGCCCAGTTGCGGGCGGTGCGACCCCGGGGGGTCTGGCGTGCGCGGTCGCGTTGCTGGGAGTTTCCCCTGGAAGCGGCGATCCCGTTGCGGCAGCAGTTCGCCGCCCGCTTCGCGATTGAGCCGGAGCTGCAGCAGTGGTTTGAGTGGCTCGAGCAGCCCCTACCGCCGTTGCCGCCCCATCGCGTTCTGGTGCGCGCTGCCGCCCTGGAGCAACCGCTGCCGGATGGGCGTTGCCTGTTTGCTCATCAACGGCTGGCGGCCCGTTGGCTGCTGGCCCGCCGGGGTGCCCTGCTGGCGGATGCCATGGGACTCGGCAAAACCCTCACGGCCCTGGCGGCGGCCCGCGCCCTGGTGCGGAGCGCCGATTGCCGCATTGCCGTGATTGCCCCGGCGGGGCTGCACAGCCATTGGCGCCAGGAGGCGGCGGCCCTCGAGCTGCAGCTCGAGCTGCTGAGCTGGGCGCGCCTGCCCCGCCAGCTGCCGCCCGCCGGCACGGTGCTGATCGCCGACGAGGCCCACTACGCCCAGAACCTCTCGGCAGCCCGCACCCGGGCCTTTCTGAAGCTGGCCCGCCATCCCCGCCTGCGGGCGGCCTGGCTGCTCACCGGCACCCCCATGAAGAACGGCCGGCCGGTGCAGTTGTTCCCGTTGCTGGCGGCGATTGGCCATCCCCTCGCCGCCGACCAGCGGGCCTTCGAGGAGCGCTACTGCCAGGGCCACTGGAGTGAGAGTGGCGGCGTGCGTCACTGGCATGCCCTGGGGGCCAGCCAGCTTGAGGAGCTGCATCGGCTCACCCGGCCGCTGCTGTTGCATCGCCGCAAGGCGGATTGCCTGGATCTGCCCCCCAAGCAGCGCCGCCTGGTGCCGGTGGAGCTCAACCCGGCCGAGGGCCAGGGCTTTCAGCATCGCCTGCAGCTCAAGGTGGACGACTACCGGCGCCGGGCGGCGGCGGGCCTGGTGCGTCGCGATGCCGAAGCCCTGGCGGTGTTCACGGCCCTGCGCCAGATCGGTGCGGAATACAAGTTGCCGGCCGCGGCAGCCCTGGTGGAGGGGTTGCTGCGCGGAGGTGATTCTGTGCTGGTGTTCACGGCCTACGTGGCCACCGCCGAGCTGCTGCAGGCGCGCCTGGGGGGTGGCCTGCTCACCGGCCGGCTCAAGCCCGCCGATCGCCAGCGGCAGGTGGACCGCTTCCAGGCCGGGAGGGACACCTTGCTGGTGAGCACCTTTGGTGTGGGTGGCCTGGGCTACACCCTGCACCGTGCTCGCCATGTGGTGTTGCTGGAGCGGCCCTGGACCCCCGGGGATGCCGAGCAGGCCGAGGATCGCTGCCATCGCATCGGCATGCAGGGCAGCCTGCACTGCCACTGGTTGCAGCTGGGGGTGGCGGATCAGCTGGTGGATGGTCTGATTGCCAGCAAGGCCCAGCGCATCGATCTGCTGCTGCAGCGGGGCACTACGGCCTTGCGGCGCCAGACGTTTGCCCAGATGGTGCGCCAGCTGCTGGTGGATTGGTGAGGGGTTGGCAGCTGCGCAGGCGCAGGTGGATCTCCTCCACTAGCAGCGTGTCTTTGCTGACTCCCTTGTGCTGGCGTTGCAGTAGGGCAGCGGCCGCTCGACTGTCATTGCAGGAGGCCTCTGTCTGCCCGGCGAGGCTGTGCAACAACGCACGTTCATTGCGGGGTTGGGGCGCATTGGGATGGGCGCTCACCACGGCATCACAGCGGCCGATGGCCTCGGTCAGCTTGTCCATCTGCACGTTTCGAAGGCAGTCGTCAACCCCAGGTCCGCTGTTGCGTGGGTCGGGGGCTGGGTCGTAGCAACCCCCCAGAAGCATCGGCGCCGCTAAGGCCAGGATGGCCCACGGGCTCAGCGGTGAGGATCGGGACACAGGATTTAATAGGCGTAGCGGTCTGAGCGGGGGGCGGAGCTCGGTTGACTGCTGACCGGAGCTGATGGGTTGGACTCACCCGCAGCAGAACCGGTGCTGGCGGAGTTGGTAGCCGTCTCACGGGCTGCAGATTTCTCAAACAGGCTGCCGAGGTACTTGCCGCAGTCCGGGAAGCTGCCTGGGTTCTGCACCACCGCCTCGGTGATCATCACGGCTGCATGTTCGGGCGAAGTCTTGAACATGCTCGCGCTTTGGCGCTTGATGAGGGCATAGGCGGCATTCCAGCTCACCTCATGGTTGTTGCCCGCACTGCGCATGTAGCAATACACCTGGGCGCCTTTTCCGCCGGGGCTGTTGGTGCCATCGGCGGCTTGCACTGCCGCTGGAAGCGCCCCCAGCAGGCCCGCCATGCAGAGGGGAAGGCTGCTGGCCAGGCGTTTGGCCAGGGAGCGGAAGCTTGCGATGCGGGCCATGGGCACAAATCCTGCGGGCCCACCGTATCGATGCCCGCGCCCCCTATCCAGGGGGTGGCCCGCCGCCATTCCCCAGCACCAGGCGCACCATCAGCGGCAGCACCAGCAACACGGTGATCAAGCGCACGGCGTGGAGTGCGGCCACGGCCGCCCCCACGCCGAACTCGGCTCCCACCAGGCTCATGCCGCTGATTCCGCCGGGTGCGGCTCCCAGCAGGGCCACCACGGGATCCACACCAAGCAGTCGGCTGCACCACAGCCCCACCACGAGGCCGGTCATGACCAGAGTCACGGTGATCAACACCGCCGGGCGCCAGAGCTCGCGTAGCTCGGCCAGGGCGCTGCTGGTGAGGCTTGTGCCGATGACCGTGCCGATGGCGATCTCCAGCATGGTGCGGCTGCCGCTGGGCCACTGGGCCACCTCCAGTCGGCCACTCATGCTGACGAGCGCGGCCCCCAGCAGGGCGCCGGCTAGGGGTGCGGCTGGGATACCCGTGCGCAGGGCCAGCAGACCTCCGCCCAGGCCGGCCAGCACGTACACCAGCAGGGTGAGGAGGGGTGGCATGGGGGGTTCAGTTCCGCAGACGTGGCTCAGTCTGGGAGTGGATGGCTTGAGTCAAGCTCCGTTGTGTGGTGTCATCGGCCCAGTTGCCCTGGGCGGATGAACAGCCAATCGGTGTCCTTTCGGATTACGCGCACCACTGAAGATCTCGCCCAGACCGTGACAGCTCTCTCCCACCGCCTGGTGAAGTTGGAGCAGCGCTTGGCTGCCCTGGAGCTGCAGCTGGATGGGATGGCCAGGCCGCTCGAGCCCGATGCCGACGAGCTCCGCAGTCTCGAGACCGTGGAATCTCTGCTGGCGGACTGCCGTTTGCTGCTGGCCGAGTCTGGAGATGCTGATGCCGAGTTGCCCATGGCCGCCTAAGGGCTGGCCAACGGTGACAGAATGGGAAGAAAGCGAACCATGGCCAACCTCAACAGCCATCGCCCTGCTACTCGCTCCACCACCCCACTGACCCCGGCCTGTCAGCAGCGGGGCTATGCCGATGGTGGGCACCAGCTCGAAAAGCTGGAATTTGCTCTCGCCGTTGCCATCACCCGCGGTGATCAGCAGCGGGCTGATCAGTTGAGGGATCAGATCGCCGACCTTGGTGGCAACCGGGAAGAACCTGGTACCTGAGTGTCGATTTCGCCACAGCGTTGCTGGCCTGGCCTTCGCATTTTGAAGGCCAGGTCTTAAGTTAGTATCAAGAAGTAGCGATTTCTCGGCTTTGGCTGTAGTGCCCTGTCGGGTTCTCTCCAACCATGGTTCGGCAGCCAGGTGCTGCACAGCCCCTTGCTCTCTTTTCGGACGTTACGTTCCAGCTGATGCAATCGATCAACACTGCGGTTGCCGGTGATCGTCGGGCCGATCTCATCCGGCAAGCCGCTGCCCACGAAGCTGTAGCGGAAGCAGCTGCGGCCTCTGGAGATGTGGCGGAATCGGCTCGCCGCATTCTGCTGGCCCTCGATTGCGAGCGCAGGGCCGGCAGCGTTGGACCCCAAGTCCTGCAATTGATCAAGCCAAGGGGCTGAGTTCTCAAAGCCCCAATCCCATGCCCCCAGTGGGGCATCACTGGCGTTAGTTGCGGCCAAGCGGGTGACCGGGCTCGAACCGGCGACGTTCAGCTTGGGAAGCTGACATTCTACCGCTGAATTACACCCGCATCCCATCACCTTAGCAAGGGAGCGATGGTTGGGTTGGCCCCGAGCTCTGGGGTCGTTCGGAAAGGGCGTCCATGATCTCCCCCTCGGCGGGGTGGACGCCCTTGGCCGCTGGGGTCAGGCCGTCAGCGCGGCAGCGCAGGCGGCCACGCCGGCTCCCATGGTGCCCTTGTGCAGACCCAGGTCCTGCAGGGTGGCCTCGATGGCGGCCACGGCGGTGAGCACGTCGCGATCGCACACGAAGCCCAGGTGGCCGATGCGGAACACCTTGCCCTTGAGGTGGTCCTGGCCGCCGGCCAAGAGGATGTCGAAGCGCTCCTTCACCGCCTTGCGCAGGGCCTCGGCATCGATGCCGTCGGGCGCCACGGCGGTGATGGCGGGGCTGCCGTGGCCCTCGGCGGCGTAGAGGGGCAGGCCCATGGCCTTCATGCCGGCCTGGGCCGCAGCGCGGTGGCGGGCATGGCGGGCAAAGATCGCCTCCAGTCCCTCCTTCTGCATCATCTCCAGGGCCGCCTCGAGGGCGAAATAGAGATTGATGGCCGGGGTGAAGGGGTTGCTGTCGGCCTTTGCAGATTTCCGGTATTTGGCCAGATCCAGATAGAACTTCGGCAGATCAGAGCGCTCAGCGGCGGCCCAGGCCCGGTCGCTCATGGCCACGAAGGCCAGGCCCGGGGGCATCATGTAGCCCTTCTGGGAGCCGGAGCCAATCACGTCGATGCCCCAGGCATCCATGGGCACGCTGCAGGCGCCCAGGCTGGTGACGCAGTCGGCGATGGTGAGGGCCGTGCCGTGGGCCTTCACGTGCCTGGCGATGGTTTCCAGGTCGTTGATCACGCCCGTGGAGGTTTCCGAGTGGGTGAGGATCACGGCCTTGATCGCCTTGGCCGTGTCGGCCTCTAGGGCGGCGCGGAAGGCCTCCGGATCCAGGGGTTGGCCCCACTCGGCCTTGATCACCTGCACGTTCAGGCCGTAGGCCTGGGCCACCTTCACCCAGCGCTCGCCGAACTTGCCGTTGTCGCCGCACAGCACCGTGTCGCCCTTGCTGAGCACGTTGATGATTCCGGCTTCCATGGCGGCGGTGCCGCTGCCGGTGATCACCAGCACGTCGTTGCTCGTCTGGTGCAGCCACTGCAGCTGCTCGGTGGTGCGCTTGACGATCTTCTGAAAGTCGGCGCTGCGGTGGCCGATCGGGTGGCGGCTCATGGCCAGCAGGACGCTTTCCGGCACCGGGGTGGGGCCAGGGATCATCAGGGTGAGCTTGTCCTGCATGGGTAGGGGGCGGGCGGTCGCCGCTGCGGCGCAATCGACCAACATAAAAAACGGTGTTCTGGCCCCAGCTGTGACGGTGCTTCGAGGCAACAGGAATGGCTGACCAGGCCTACACCCTGCCCGTGTGGGTGGCGGCGGCGGCCCGGGCGGCGGTGGCCCAGCTGCGGGGGGAGGTCTTCGCGGCTGAGCAGCCCCTCTGGCTTGATCCTCAGACCAGCCAGACCCGTGCGGTGTTGGTGCCGGTGGTGGCCGCGGCGCCCCTCGACGACGGCCGTGCCCTGGCGGTGGCCCGCTGCGAGCCGGGCGATGGCCTCGACCTCACCAGGGGCCTGGTGGTGTGGGTGGAGGCCTCCTGGTGCCCGTTGGCGGCCGATGCGGCGTGGCTTCAGCTCGATGCGGGCGAGGGTGTGGGGGTCCATGCCGAGTCCCGCAGCCTCTGCCTCTCCGCCTTCGCGCGGGAGCTGCTGGAGTGCAACCTGCTGCCCCTGCTGCCCCAGGGTCGTGCCCTGCATCTGCGCCTGATTTTTCCCGCCGGCCGCCGCCTGGCGGAGCGCACCAGCAATGCCGCCTTTGGCGTGGTGGATGGGCTGGCCCTGATCGGTACCCAGGCTGAGGTGCAGCGCAGTGCTGCCCCGGATCAACTGGCGGCTGCCCGCGCCGAGCTGGAGCGCCGCGCCACCCTTCCTGGCTTTCGCCACCAGCTGGTGCTGGTGATCGGCGAGAACGGCCTCGATTTGGCACCCCAGCTGGGACTGTCGCCCGAGCTGTTGCTTAAGGCGGGCAATTGGCTGGGTCCGCTGTTGGTGGCCGCCGCTGAGCAGGGGGTACGGCGGCTGCTGCTGTTGGGCTACCAGGGCAAGTTGATCAAGTTGGCGGGCGGAATCTTCCACACCCATCACCACCTAGCCGATGGCCGCGCTGAAGTGCTCACGGCGCTGGCGGCCCTGCAGGGGCTGCCTCTGGAGCGCCTTCAGGCCCTGCATGGGGCTCCCACGGTGGAGGCCGCCCTGGCTGGATTGGCCGCCCAGGACCCGGTTGCGGCCGAGCAGTTGCGGGCCCGGATCGCCGCTGCCGTGGAGCAGCGCAGCCTGGCCTACCTGGCCCGCTACGGACAGGAGCGGATGGCGGTAGGGGCCGTGCTGTTCGACCGCAGCCGCTCCATCTGCGCCAGGGGGCCGGTGGCTGAGCAGCTCTGGGGGGGCTTCCAGGCCTGAGATCTAGGGTGAAGGGATTGCTCGGGCGACCGCCGCCGGCACGCCCACGAGCGCAGATAGAGATTCGCTCACATGTCTGACGTGACCCCCACCGCCATCGGTGAAACGAACCGCCATCCGGCGATCGTGATCCTCGATTTCGGTTCTCAGTATTCGGAGCTGATTGCTCGTCGGGTGCGGGAAACCGAGGTGTTCTCCCTGGTGATGGGGTACAGCACCACGGCCGAGGAGCTGAAGGCCATTAATCCCAGGGGCATCATCCTCAGCGGCGGCCCCAGCTCCGTGTATGCCGAGCACGCGCCGGTGTGTGATCCGGAGATCTGGAACCTCGGCATTCCCGTGCTGGGCGTTTGCTATGGCATGCAGCTGATGGTGCAGCAGCTGGGGGGCTCGGTGGTGGCCGCCGGCCGCGCTGAATACGGCAAGGCACCGCTCCACGTGGACGACCCGATCGACTTGCTCACCAACGTTGAGGAGGGCTCAACGATGTGGATGAGCCACGGCGATTCCGTGGAGCGCCTGCCCGAGGGGTTCGTGCGGTTGGCCCACACCGACAACACGCCCGAGGCGGCAGTTGCCGACCACAACCGCCGCCTGTATGGCGTGCAGTTTCACCCCGAGGTGGTGCACTCCAGCTGCGGCATGGCCCTGCTGCGCAACTTCGTCTACCACATCTGTGGTTGTGAAGCCGATTGGACCACCGCCGCCTTCATCGATGAGGCCGTCGAGGACGTGCGCCGGCAGGTGGGCGACAAGCGGGTGTTGCTGGCCCTCTCGGGCGGCGTGGATTCCTCAACCCTCGCCTTCCTGTTGCACAAGGCGATCGGGGATCAGCTCACCTGCATGTTCATCGACCAGGGCTTCATGCGCAAAGGCGAGCCCGAGTTCCTGGTGGAGTTCTTCGACAAGCGCTTCCACATCAACGTGGAATACATCAATGCCCGCGAGCGCTTCATCAACAAGCTCGATGGCGTGACCGATCCGGAAGAGAAGCGCAAGCTGATCGGCACGGAGTTCATCCGGGTGTTCGAGGAGGAGAGCAAGCGCCTCGGCCCCTTCGACTACCTCGCCCAGGGCACCCTGTACCCCGATGTGATCGAGAGCGCCGGCACCAACGTGGACCCCAAGACCGGCGAGCGGGTCGCGGTGAAGATCAAGAGCCACCACAACGTGGGCGGCCTTCCCAAAGATCTGCAGTTCAAGCTGGTGGAGCCCCTGCGCCGCCTGTTCAAGGACGAGGTGCGCAAGGTGGGCCGCAGCCTCGGCCTGCCCCAGGAGATTGTGGGTCGCCACCCCTTCCCAGGCCCAGGCCTGGCGATTCGCATCCTCGGTGAGGTGACCAGCGAGAAGCTGAACATCCTGCGCGATGCCGATCTGATCGTGCGCGAGGAGGTGAAGGAGGCCGGCCTCTACAACGAGATCTGGCAGGCCTTTGCGGTGCTGCTGCCGGTGCGCAGCGTGGGGGTGATGGGTGACAAACGCACCTATGCCTTCCCGATCGTGCTGCGCTGTGTCTCGTCGGAAGACGGCATGACGGCCGACTGGTCGCGCCTGCCCTATGACTTGCTCGAGACGATCTCCAACCGCATCGTGAACGAGGTGAAGGGCGTGAACAGGGTGGTGCTGGACATCACCAGCAAGCCCCCCGGCACGATCGAGTGGGAGTGAGCTGGCGGGGCCGGACGGGCTCCGTTACCCTCGGGGCCCCCAGCCCTGGTGCCTTGACTGCCGCCCCTCAGCAGGATCTCCAGCTGCAGCGCCGTCTTCAGCAGGACAGCATTGAGCTGGCTGGCAAGGTTGTGTACCTGAATCCCTTTCTCTACTGGCGGCGTTTTGACGCCAATACCGACCGCTGGTTGCGGGAGCCGGGCCAGCTGCCGGAGGAGCAGATCAGCAGCAACCGCACCCGCTTCTATCCCGAGCTGGCCTGGGATCTGCTCGCACCGGAGGACGCCGCCATCAAGGATGGCGCCGTGGAGATGTTCCTCAAGAGCTTGGAGCTGATCAGCACCTTCAACCCCGAGCTCAGTGCGGGCCATCTTCTGGAGGTGGAGCGCAAGATGGCTGTCACCAAGAAGCGCTCATTCGAGCGCTGGGTGGCCAAGTCGCTCAAGCGCCGCCAGCAGCAGCTGGACAACGAACGCCGCCGTTTCGACCGTGAGCGGGTGTTGCGGGATTGGGGCGAATGGCTGATCCTGCCCGTAACCCGTCAGGCCCTGCTGCCCATGAGTGCCCTGCTGGTGCTGGCCGGCGCGGGGGGCTGGTGGCTGGGGAGCCAGCAGTTCTGCCGCCAGCAGATCGTGCAGCCCGGCATCGAGCGCCAGCCCTGAGCTCCGCTGGGTTCCTGGGCACTGCAGACTGGGAATCCCTGAGGTTCCCGGCACGACCGGCTCACCATGGCGGCTGATCCCCTCGATAGCTTGCGCCTGGCCCTGATGCAGGAGGTGCTCCCCGTGGGTATGGCCGTGGTGGAGCGGGCCCGCCGCGGCGGCGCCAGGGATGTGGTTGAGGCCTTCACCGCCACCGCCGATCCCCTCGGCCAGCTCAAGCAGGAGGGTGATGCCGCAGCGCGCAGCGTCCGTGATGGATTGGATCGCCTGCAGCCGGGCCTGGGCAATCCCGTGATGAAGGTCAGCGTGGAAACGGTGCCCGATGCTCCTGCGGACGTGGCATCCCCCGAGCTGGGTGCCAGCGACCACAGCGCACTGCAGCGCACCCTTGGCCGCATCGCCGAGCGCCTCGCGGTGCTGGAGCAGCGCCTGGCCTCTGAGGGAGCCTGAGCCCCGTGGGTCTGGCGCCAACCTCCCATCGCCATTCCGGCATGCAGCAGCAGCCGGCGATCCTGCTGGCTCTGGTGGTGGCTCTGGCCGGTGCCATGGGCTTGCGCCTGGCCTGGTTGCAGCTGGTGCAGGGCAGCGAGAACCGTGCCCGCGCCGATGAGAACCGCATCCGCCTGGTTCCCCGCAACCCGATGCGGGGCCGGATCCTGGATCGCCATGGCCAGGTGCTCGTATCCAGCCAGCTCACCTACAACCTCTACATCCAGCCCCGGCAGGTGAGTGCCGCCCAGTGGCCGGCCCTGCGCGGCCAACTCGCCAGCGTCACCGGGATTCCCGCCCCGCTGCTGGATCAGAAGCGCCAGGCCGGTGCCAATGACGAGGGCTATCGCATTGAGCTGGCCCATAGCCTCAAGCCGGAGCAGGTGCTGCGCTTCCGCGAACAGGCCTCCACCTTGAAGGGGGCCGAGGTGGATGTGGACTACCTGCGCGCCTACCCCTACGGCAGCCTTGGCTCCCATGTGCTCGGCTACACCAGCGCGATCACGGCCGAGGAATACGACAAGCTTGAGGAGAAGGGCTATCGGGTGCAGGACCGGATCGGTCGCAGTGGCATTGAGAGCGCCTTTGAATCGCACCTGCGTGGTGAATGGGGCGGCCAGCAGCTGGAGGTGAATGCGGCCGGCCAGGTGCAGCGGGTGCTGGGTGATAAGCAGGCCAAGGCGGGCAAGGATCTGCGCCTCACCCTGGATCTGGAGCTGCAGAAGGCCGCCGAGCGGGCTCTCGATACCGTGCGCAAGGGGGCGATCATCGCCATGGATCCCCAGACGGGGGCGATCCGGGCCATGGCCAGCCGCCCCAATTTCGACCCCAACATGTTTTCCACGGGCCCCACCACGGCCCAGTGGAATGCCCTCAGCCGGCCTGAGGCGCCGATGTTGAACCGCTCCTTCCAGGGGTTCCCGCCGGCCAGCACCTTCAAGCTGGTGACCACCATTGCCGGGATCGAATCGGGGGCGCTACCGGAGGACGGCACGCTGCCCACAATGAATTCCTTCTGCTACTACGGCCAGTGCTACGGCGACCATGGCGCCTTCGGCCCCATCGGCCACCGGATGGCCCTGGCGGTTAGCAGCAACAGCTTTTACTACCAGCTCGGCCTCAAGGTTGGACCGGATGGTCTGTTCAAGGCCGCTCGGCGCCTGGGCTACGGCAGCCTCACGGGCATTGAGCTGGCGGATGAGGAAACCCCTGGGTTGCTGGGGGACCAGGCTTGGAAGAAGAAGGTGCTCGGGGAGCCCTGGACGCCCGTGGATACCATCACCTCCTCCATCGGCCAGGGCGCTGTGACGGTGACGCCCCTGCAGATGGCGCGGCTCTACGCGGCGGTGGCCAATGGCGGCTGGTTGGTGACCCCTCATCTGGTGGAGCGCCCCACCAAGCGCACCTGGATCGGGCTCAAGCCTGCCACCCTCAAGGTGCTGCACGATGGCCTGCGCCAGGTGGTGACCAACGGCACCGCCACGATCCTCAACGACCCCAGCCTGCCTCCGGTAGCTGGCAAGACCGGGACGGCCGAGGATCCCCCACGGCCGGACCACGCCTGGTTCGGGGGGTATGCCCCGGCCCAGAAACCCACCCTGGTGATCGTGGCCTTCGGCGAAAACAGCGGTGGCTATGGCGGCACCGTGGCGGCGCCCATGGTGAAGGCGCTGATGACCACCTGGTTCCGCGGCGTTAGCCCGCCAGGGCGGGGCTCTGCTGCTGGCTGAGCACCTGGCGGTAGTAGCCGCGCAGCTGCTCGGTGGCGCCGGCCCATCCCCAGCGCGCCGCTTCGTCCCGGGCGTTGCGGCGCAGTTGTTGGTGCTGGCTGGCATCCCCCAGCAATCGCTCGGTGGCGGCCGTGAGGCTGCCGGCACCGCCGTCGGGGCCATCGGGCTCATACAGGCAGCCGTTGATCCCGTCGCTCACGATGTCGGGGATTCCGCCGCGGTTGGCGCCCACCACGGGGCAGCCGGCCGCCATGGCCTCTAGCAGCACCAACCCCAGGGTCTCGGTGCTGCTGGGGAACAGGAAGGCATCGGCGCTGGCGTAGGCGCTGGCTAGCTCCTCTCCCGCCAGGTAGCCCACGAACGTGGCGGCGCTGCCGGCAAACAGGGTTTCCAGCTGCTGGCGGAAGGGGCCATCACCCACTAGGGCCAGGCGGGCCTCGGGCAGTGCATCCAGCACCGGGCGGATGCGTTCGATCTGCTTCTCCGCGGAGAGGCGACCGATGTACAGCAGCAGCTTGCCGCTGTCACTGCGGCCTCCCAGCAGCCGCTCGCGCATGGCCTGGCTGCGCAGTTCGGGGCGGAACATCTCCGTGTCCACTCCCCGCTGCCACAGGGCCGTGTGCTGGATTCCCTTCTCACTCAGCTCGGCCACCATCGCGGTGGAGGTGCAGAGGTTGAGCTGGGCCTGGTTGTGGGCTGCCTTGAGCAGTTCCCACAGCACCGGTTCCAGCATTCCCAGGCCGTAGTGCTCCAGATATTTGGGCAGGTGGGTGTGGTAGCTCGCCACCAGGGGGTAGCCCTTGCTCTTGGCCAGCCAGATGCCCCCAAGGCCCAGCACCGCTGGGTTCACCACGTGCACCAGATCCGGCTGAAACGCCTCCAGTGCCTCTGACACCATCGGGCGTGGCAGGGCCAGCTTCAGCTCGGGGTAGAGGGGCAGCGGCATGGCAGGCACCCCCACCACTTGGGCCCCCATGTAGGTGTCCGGCGCTCCCTCGGGGCAGAAGATCAGCACCTCATCGCCGGCCGCCACCAGATGCTGCACCGTCTTGGTGAGCCGGGTCACGATGCCGTCAACCTTCGGCAGGAAGGTCTCGGTGAAGAGGGCGATCTTCAAGAGGGTGTCCGGCTCAGGTGACCTGGATGGCCTGGGCCTGGGTCTGGGTCCAGGCAGAGACGCAGGGAATGCGACTGCGGTCGCAGCGGTCGGCCCAGCGGCGTGCCACGTCCACCACTTCCGCCAGCAGGCCGTCATCGAGGGTGGTGGGATTGAGGCCCAGCTCGATGAAACAGCGGTTGTCCACGATCAGGTCGTTCTCGACGGCCTCGTTGCGGGGGTTGGGCAGGTAGTTGATCTCGGCGCCGGTGAGACCCGCCACCTTGCGGGCCAGTTCGCCCACCTGGTGGCTCTCGGTCATCTGGTTGAAGATCTTCACCCGCTCACCCCTGGCCGGTGGGTTTTCCAGGGCCAGCTGCACGCATTTCACCGAGTCGCGGATGTGGATGAAGGCGCGGGTCTGGCCGCCGGTGCCATGCACGGTGAGCGGATAGCCGATGGCGGCCTGCATCAGGAAGCGGTTGAGCACGGTGCCGTAGTCACCGTCGTAGTCGAAGCGATTGGTGAGGCGTGGGTCGCGCTCGGTGGCCTCGGTGTTGGTGCCCCACACGATCCCCTGGTGCAGGTCGGTGATGCGGATCTGGTCGTTCTTGTTGTAGTAGAGGAACAGCAGCTGATCCAGCGTCTTGGTCATGTGATAGACGCTGCCCGGGCTGGCCGGGTGCAGGATTTCTTCCTCGAAGCGCGAGCCATCCGGCTGGGGCACTTCCACCTTGAGGTAGCCCTCCGGGATGGTGGCGCCGCGGTGGGAGCCGTAGCCGTAAACACCCATCGTGCCTAGGTGCACGATGTGGATGTCGAGGCCGCTCTCCACGATGGCGGCCAGCAGGTTGTGGGTGCCGTTGACGTTGTTATCCACGGTGTAGCGCTTGGTGGCGCTGCTCTTCATCGAGTAGGGCGCGGCCCGCTGCTCGGCGAAGTGCACCACGGAATCAGGCCGCTCCTGCCGCAGCAGCTCCAGCAGACGGTCGTATTCGTTGGCGATGTCGAGGTGAACAAATCGCATTGGCCGGCCACCCACCTGTTCCCAGGCCTTGAGGCGGTCGCCCATGGTGGCGATCGGGGTGAGCGACTCCACCTCCAGGTCGATGTCGATCTTGCGGCGGCTGAGGTTGTCCACGATCACCACGTCGTGGCCGCCGTCGGCAAGGTTCACGGCACAGGGCCAGCCGCAGAAGCCGTCGCCGCCGAGAACGAGAACCTTCACCCCTGAACTCCTGCTGAACGAGCGATCGCTCCGTCAGGGCAAGCTACTACAGGGATTCAGCTGATCCCCACCGCCACCGCCAGCATCAGCAGCACCAGTAGGCCTCCACCGATCAGCAGCACACGGCTGTTGCCGCTGGGACTCTCACCGGCGGCCATCACCTCCATGCGGGGCTCCTTGGCAAAGGCATTGAGCCTGCCGCCGTCCTCTTCGGTGACCTGCATGGCACTGGCATGTGGTTGACGCGACGCTACGGAGCTCCGCCGGTTTTGGCTTCCCCCTGGCGGCGAACCTTTACGTGCCGATGCGGCCCGCTGTGGGCGAGCTGGCACTGGCGCTGGCGCGGATCGGCAGGCGCCCGGCCCGGAAGGCGGTGCGCCCGGCGCTGCAGGCCTGGGCCATGGCCTGGGCCATGGCGGCGGGATCTCCCGCCAGGGCGATGGCGCTGTTGATCAACAGCGCATCGGCCCCCATTTCCATGGCCTGGGAGGCCTCGCTCGGCACGCCGATGCCGGCATCCACCACCACCGGCACCGTGGCGTTCTCAATGATCAGGGCGATGTTGGCCGCGTTGCGGATGCCCTGGCCGGAGCCGATCGGTGAGCCCAGGGGCATCACCGTGGCGCAGCCCACCTCTTCCAACCGTTTGGCTAGCAGCGGATCGGCATTGATGTAGGGCAGCACCGTGAAGCCCTCCTTCACCAATTGTTCGGCAGCCTCCAGGGTGCCGAAGGGGTCGGGCAGCAGGTGCTTCGAGTCTGGAATCACCTCCAGCTTCACAAAGGTGTTGTCTTCCTGGCCCGCCAGTTTTGCCAGCTCCCGCCCCAGCCGGGCCACGCGGATGGCCTCCTCGGCGGTGGCGCAGCCGGCGGTGTTGGGCAACATCCAGATCCGCTGCCAGTCGATGGCCTCCATGAGTCCCTCATGGCCGGCGGCCACGGTCTGCACCCGCCGGACGGCCACGGTCACGATGTCGCAGGCGCTGCTGTCCAGGCTGGCCTGCATGGCGGCCAGGCTGGGGTATTTGCCGGTGCCGGTCATCAGGCGGCTGCCGAAGCTGCGGCCGCCGATCACCAAGGGGTCGGGTGCCAGGGCCATGGAGGGCTGGATTCCGGCAAGGGGGCTGGTGGCGGACAAATCGGGAGATGGGGCCATGCAGCGAACGTACCGCGTGGCACTGCTCCATGCCCCGGGGCCCTCTAGCCTTCCTCCACTCATCAACCCCCATCGTGATTCCGCTGCTGCTCGCCGCCAATCCCCTGCCGGTGGGGAGTTACGTGCCGTTCACGCCTCCGGCTACCTCGCCCCTGGCGGGCCAGGCTTCCTTCCTGGGGGAGATGGCCCCGGTGGAAACCTTCGATCCCGTGGCCCGGGCGGGTGTGCTGGCCCAGCAGATGCCGCGCCAGTGGAGCGGAACGTATCAGCCCTTTGCCGGTGGTGCGCCGCTCACCGTGGAGCTCACGCTCGCCTCTGCCACGGCCTTGGGTCAAATGGTGGATGTACGCGGGCAAATCACCGTGGGCTCGGCGTCTGCGCCGGTGCAGGGCAATCTCAATGCCAAGTCCGATCAGTTGGATCTGCTGCTACTGGGCAAGTTGGAGATGACTGGCCTCGAGATCGGTGGTGGATTCCTGGGCCTGCAGGGTTTTGGTCTTAGCGGCTGGGTGGCGCCGAGGCTCACCAATCCCGGCGGTCAGCTGGTGCTCACCCCTGTGGCGGCATCGACCCCCAGCGCAGGCCAGGTCATCCGCGGCCTCTGGTGATCACCGCCCTGGTGCTAGAGCCCCTGGGATTGACAGAAAAAAGCCGCCCCTTGGGGCGGCTTTTTTAAGCGGCGGTGCGCTCGAGCCGTTTCAGGCGTTTCTGGGCCGTGCGGTTTGCACCATCCAGTTCAAGCACTTGTTGGTAAGTACTGCGAGCCTCATCCGGCTTTTGCTGCTTTTCCAAGGCGAAGGCCAGGTTGTTGAGGGCTACCGGGTAGTCGGCCTTGGCCTTGAGGGCTGCCCGGTAGTGCTTGATGGCTGCGGCGTAATTGTTCTGAGCCGCCAAGGAGAAGCCCAGGGCGTTCTCAATCAGCGCCTGGGCCTCCGAGGGCTCGTCGCCGGCACGTTTGGCAGCCAGCTTGAGGCTTTCAGCGGCTTGGCCATAGAGGCGTTTGCGCAATTGCACCGAGCCCAACTCGTAGAGCTCAGCCGCGGAGCGAGGGGCCTCCTGGCCTGGGGCTTCGAGCCGGGCTAGGGCGGCCTCATCGCGGCGAACCAATAGGAGCTGTCGGGCTACCAGCACTGCCGCAGTGCCCAGCAGCAAAATCAGACCGATCAGGTAGGCCTGGGGAAGGGAAAAATCCATGGGGCCTACCTTGCCAGCCTTCAGCCCTTAGCGGCGCCCACCACGCTGGTGAAGCTGGCGGGGTCGAGCACGGCGAGCTGGGCCAGCATCTTGCGGTTGAGCTGCACATCAGCCTTCTTGAGGCCACCGATCAAACGGCTGTAGCTCAGGCCGTTCAGGCGGGCAGCAGCGTTGATGCGGGCGATCCACAGGCGACGGAAGTCGCGCTTGCGGCGGCGACGGTCGCGGTAGGCGTTGCAGAGGGCCTTCATGACCCGCTGGTTGGCGGTGCGGAACAGGGAGCCGTTGCCGCCACGGAAGCCGCGAGCCAGGCGAAGGATCTTGTTGCGGCGTTTACGGGCGACGTTGCCCCTCTTGACGCGGGCCATGGGTTGATCTCAGAAAAAGGTGGAAAGTCGGGGCCTGGAGCTGGCCGGTGCAGCGATCAGGCGATCAGCTGTAGGGGAGCATGGCGCGCACGTTGTCCGCATCGCGCTCGTCCACTACGGCCATGGTGCCGAGGTGGCGCTTGCGCTTGGGGCTCTTGTGATCGAGCAGGTGGTTACGGAAAGCGTGGCGGCGCATGAACTTTCCGCTGCCGGTCGCTTTGAACCGCTTGGCGGCTGCTTTGCGGGTCTTGAGCTTCGGCATTGTCTACGCGCTCGGGCACAAAGAAGGAAGGTACGACGCGGGAGTGCCTTCCGCCAACTCCCCTAGCGTCATTTCAGTTGTGACTGCGTCTCCATGGGCCCTGCCTGGCCGCACCTTGCTCGCTTTGCTGCGGGCCTGGGCTTGATTGCGCTGGGCCCGGGCCTCTCGGCCTGCCGTGCCGATGGGTTGACCCACTGGCCTGTGCCTGTCCCGCCAGTGCCGTCCGCCCGGCAGCCCCTGCTGTGGGTGGCGCTGGCAGCGCACCTGGGGCCCCGCACGGCGGCCGCCGCGGCCACCACGGCGCCCCTGGTGCTGGAGGGTGCCTCGGCCCCGTTGCAGTTGCTCGATGCTGCTGGCCAGCGGGCCACGGGCCAGCGTCTGGCCCTGCAGTGGCGTGCCGTGCCGCTCGCCGAGCCCCTGCGCCTGCAGCGGCTGGTGGCCGGGCCGTTTCCCAGTTTTGAAAGTGCCGACCAGGTGGCCGCCGCCTGGCGGCTCCAGGGTGTGGCCCCCGTGATCGCCCATCCCGGCGACTGGGAGGTGTGGGCTCCGGCGGGATCTCCAGCTCCATCCGGCCAGGTGCTGCGCCGCGTCACCATCACCGCCACCCACCGCATCGCCCTGCACCTGCCGGCAGGCTCGGGTCGGGCCGCCGTGCTGCTCAAGGGGCCAATCCAGATCCAGGCCCCTGGGGGACTGCGCTGGCGGTATGGCGTCTACGCCGGGCCCTTGCGGCTGCAGAGCGATGCCTATGGCAGTTGGACCTTGGTGGAGCAGGTGCCCTTGGAGCGGTATCTCCAGGGGGTGGTGCCCCACGAGATCGGTGCGGGCGCGCCGGCGGCGGCTCTGGCGGCCCAGGCTGTGCTGGCCCGCACCTGGGCCCTGCGCAACCAGCACCGCTTTGCGGTGGATGGCTATCACCTCTGCGCAGACACGCAATGCCAGGTGTATGGCGATCCACGCCATGCCAGTGCGTCTGTGCGGCAGGCGATTCAGGTCACCCAAGGTCGGGTGTTGAGCTGGCAGGGGCAGCCGATTCACGCCGTCTATCACGCCAGCAATGGCGGCATGGCCGCGGGTTTTCAGGAGAGCTGGGGCGGGGCGCCGCTGCCTTACCTCAGGGCCTTCCCCGATGGTCCTGCCAGCTATGCGGCGGCTTATCCCGTGCCGTTGCGGTCGGCCAACGGGCTCGCCTCCCTGCTCCGGAGTGGTGGCCAGGCCTACGGCGCCGACCATCCCCGGTTCCGCTGGCAACGTTCCCTGGATCGGGCCCAGATCAGCCGTGCCTTGGGGGCCTCCGCTGCAGGCCTGGGCGAGCTGAGCCAGGTGCGGGTGATCGAGCGCGGGCCCAGTGGCCGGGCCCTAGCCCTGGCCTTCCAGGGAAGCAAGGGTCAGCTGGTGCTGCGCCGCGATGCCATCCGCCGCAGCCTGCGCCAACTGCCCAGCACCCTGTTCAGCGTGGTGCCAACGGCGCCAGGGGTGTGGCGGTTTGAGGGGGGAGGGTTTGGCCACGGCGCCGGCCTGTCCCAGGCGGGGGCCATGGATCTGGCCCGCCGCGGCTGGAGCCTCCAGAGGATCCTCAGCCACTACTACCCGGGCACGACCCTGGAGCCATGGGGAAGTCTGAGCAAGGGCCTTTAGAGTTTCGTCATCATCGGGGATGCCATGACCGCCGGCGGCACAGCCACAGGAGCCCGCCGTCTCAAGGCTGCCCTGTTCCTGCTCGGCTGCGGTGCAGCGGGGATGGCGCCCCATTGGCTGCCCGATGGGCAGCGGCTGGTTCCCGCCTCCGCGCTCACCCTGCTGCTGGGCTGCTACGCCTTGCGCAGTGTGTTTGTGCCCTTGCTGCGCAGCAGCGCTCCCAAGGCTGCCGCGTCTGGCTGCAGCGCTGATCTGGACGTGTGGCCTGCGGTGGATCTGGTGGTGGCCGCCCGCGACGAGGAGGCGGTGATCGGTCGGCTGGTGGAGCGGCTGGCCCAGGTGCGTTACCCCCAGGGCAAGCTGCGTTTCTGGGTGGTGGATGACGGCAGTGAAGATCGCACTCCTGAGGTGCTCGCCGCCTACCAGGCCCGCTACCCGCAGTTGCAGGTGGTTCGCCGCAGCCGCCAGGCCGGTGGCGGAAAATCCGGGGCCCTGAACACGGTGCTGCCCCAGTTGCAGGGCCGCTGGTTGATGGTGCTGGATGCCGATGCCGAACTCCAGAGCGATGTGCTGGAGCGGTTGGTGCCCTTCGCCGAGCAGGGAGCCTGGGGGGCTGTGCAGCTGCGCAAGGCCGTGGTGAATGCCGATCGCAACCTGCTGACCCGTGCCCAGGCCATGGAAATGGCCCTGGACGCCGTGATTCAGCAGGGGCGTCTTAGCTCCGGTGGCGTTACCGAGCTGCGCGGCAACGGCCAGTTACTGCGCCTTGAGGCGGTGCTCGCCTGTGATGGCTTCAACGAGGCCACCGTGACTGACGACCTGGATCTGAGTTTTCGCCTCCTGGTGCAGGGAGAGCCGGTGGGACTGCTCTGGGATCCGCCGGTGCAGGAGGAGGCCGTCACGGCGCTGCCGGCCCTCTGGCGCCAGCGCCAGCGCTGGGCGGAAGGGGGGCTGCAGCGCTTCTTCGACTACTGGCCCAGCCTCACGGGGCCAGGTTTGACGCCCACCAAGAAGCTCGATCTACTCAGCTTTTTCCTGCTCCAGTACGTGCTGCCGGTGATGGCGCTAGCGGATCTGATCGGTGCCGCGATCACCGGCACAGCCCCGGCGATGTGGCCCCTCTCGATTGTTGCCTTCGGCCTGTCTGGAGGGGCCATCCTGGCCGGCTGCAGGCGCGGCGCAGAGGGCCCGGCCCTGCCGACCATGCATCCCTTCAACCTGGCCCTGGGCATCCTGTATCTCAGCCACTGGTTCGTGGTGATCCCCTACACCACCCTGCGGATGGCGCTCCTGCCCAAGCGGTTGGTGTGGGCTAAGACGCTCCATGTGGGCGATGGCGTGCTCGACGCGCCTGAAGACGCCGATCTCACCACCCAGGCGTCCTGAGCTCAGAGCTCAGGCAGCTGTCTCCTGCATGGCGTCGTCCGCGTCGGGCAGGGGGCCATCCAGCTGCACCACTTCGCCGTTGAAGAACTCGGCCAGTCGCCGCGCCTTGTCGTCGATCAGCTCCGGTTGGCCTGACCTGGGAGGCTCCGCCGTTGGAGCAGGCGCAGCAGGCTCCTGGGCAGCTGGCGCTGGCATCGGAGCAGCCGCGGCGGCTGGGGTGATCTGAACCGGTTCGGGTGTTGCTGCTGGCGCCGGCTCCGGGGGTGGCAGTGGCACGGGTTTGCTGGGGGCCGCCGTGGCGGGAGCGGTTGCCATCACGGCCCCCCCCGAGCCCTCCAGCACCACCTGACGAGGACTTCCGAGGGCCGTTTGGACTGCCTTTTCCAGCAACGGCAGCCGGCTCTGCACCATGGCCATCCAGTTGCCGGCCACCTGCACCACGGCCCGCTGTTGGTCGAGCCGCGCCAGCACGGCTTGCTGGGACAGGAGCATCCGCGTGGAGGGCAGTTCCAGCCCCGCCAGGATCTGTTGCCAGAGCTCTTGCAGGTTGGGGGTGCTGGCCTCCCCATTGGCGTCTATTGGGGTGGTGACGGCAGGCGGCGCCACTGGGATGGTGTTCCGTGCAAGTTCCGGTTCGGGTTCCGGTTGGGGCTTCTGCCTGGTTTCCGGCACGGGTATTGACACTGCAGCCGCGACCGGGGCAGGCACCGCTGCAGGCACCGCGGTGATGCGGGGGGCCGCTGCCTGGGCCTCGGCCAGCAGACCCAGCAGCAGCACCTCCAGCCACAGCCGCGGCTGGACGCTCTGGCGCAGTTGCTGTTCGCTGCCCTTGAGCTGCGCCTGCCACTGCAGCAGGCGAGCCTTGCCGATGCTGCGGGCCAGGGCCGGTAACTGGGGCCGGAACTGGGGCGAAAAACTGGTGAGTTCCAGCCGATCCGGGGCCACCCCCGCCAACACCAGATCCCGCAGGAGTCCGGCCAGGCCCTGAAGCACGGCCCCGGGTTCGCGGCCCCGCTCCAGCAGCGTCCGGATGGCCTCAATCACCCCCATGGGCTCGCTGCTGGCCAGGGATTCCGCCAGCTGCAGCAGCTCCTGCTCCGGCACGGCCCCCACCAGGTCCCACACCGCCTGCGGCTCGATCGGCGCCGGCAGCAGGCTGAGCTGGTCCAGCAGGCTCTCGGCATCCCGCAGGCCCCCCTGGGCCCGCTGGGCCACCACGTGCAGGGCTTCGGTGGTGATGCTGATCTTTTCCTGCTCGGCGATCCAGGTGAGGTGTTGCTCGAGGGCGTCGAGTGGAATCCGCCGGAAATCAAACCGCTGGCAGCGGCTGAGGATGGTGGGCAGCACCCGCTGGGGGTCGGTAGTGGCGAGCACAAATACCACCCGCGGCGGAGGCTCTTCGAGGGTTTTGAGCAGGGCGTTGAAGGCCGCCGTGGAGAGCATGTGGCACTCGTCCACCACGTACACCTTCCAGCGGGCCTGCACCGGCGCGAAGCGCGATCGCTCGATCAGCTCGCGGATGTTGTCGACGCCGGTGTTGGAGGCGGCGTCGATCTCGATCACATCGAGGGCATTGCCGGCGGCGATGGAGGTGCAGAGTTCGCAGCTGCCGCAGGGCTCCGGCGTGGGCCCCTCGCTGGCGATGCAATTGAGCGAGCGGGCCAGGATCCGGGCGCTGGAGGTTTTGCCCGTGCCCCGCGGACCACTGAACAGGTAGGCCGGCGCAATGCGGTTCTGGCGCAGGGCGTTGCCGAGGGTGGCGGCGATGGCCTCCTGGCCCACCAGCTGATCGAAGCGCTGGGGCCGGTACTTGTGATGGAGAGGCTGGTAGGCGGAACGCATGGCTGGGCTCATGGCTCGCTACGCCGAACGAGGAGGCTACTGGTCCCGGCTCTCCGCGAGCAGTCGCTCCAGTTTCAGCTCCATGTCCTCCACGTCACTGAGTTGGTCGGCGATGGTCTGGGCGGCGAGCCGCAGGGCCCCGAACTGGTCTTCGCCCCAGCGGGCCTCCGCCTTGGCCAGCTCCTGTTCCAGCTTCTCCTGCAGCTTCAGGCGCAGACCATCGAGCTGTTCGAGGCTCTTGCGGGCCAGTGCCTTGCCCTGTTCCAGGTGTTGGCCATCGAGGTTGATGCCCTTGCGCAGCAGCAGACGGGCGCCGGTGAGCACTGCCGCCGGCACGAACTGGCCCAAGGCGAGGGCGCCGAGGCTGCCGGTGTGGAGCCAGCCCTCCACCTGGGCACTGCGGTGCCGGCCGGTCTTGCACCAGTGGGCGAAGTGCTCGCAGTTGTTGAACAGCAGGTTGTAGTTCTGTTCCCCCAGCCGGCCCATAGCGCGCCTGAGGGTGAGGCCTGGCGCTGAGCAGGGCTCGGTGTAGGTCACCACGCTCAGGGCCTCGCCGCGGCTGAAGTCGGAGGTGGAGCTGCGCAGGATCTCGCGGCCCTCGAGGTAGTGGGCCACGCTGCCGTCACCCAGGTCGATGCCGTGGTGATTGAACAGCCCGTGCTGGCGGGGAACCTGCAGGTGATCAGCGGCGGCCATGGGCCAAGCAGAGGCGTTGAGTTGAGGCTCTCGCCGGCGATGCCGGGGTGGCAAGGGCGGCCGCAGGTCGGCAATCCGGCCCCCAGGCGGTCAGGCTGATTCCTGCTGCTCCTGCTCCACCAGGCTGGGGTGCGGTACCACCTTCGCCTTGGTGCGTTCTTCCACCAGTTCGCGGGTGATCGTGAAGGCTTTGGTGCTGGTGTCTGAGGGCATCGTGTACATCACATCCAGCATCAGCTCTTCCACGATGCCGCGCAGGGCACGGGCGCCGGTCTTGCGGCGGTGGGCTTCGGCGGCGATCGCCTCCACGGCGCCGGGTTCGAACTCCAGGCGCACGTCGTCCATGCTGAGCAGCGTCTGGAATTGCTTCACCAGGGCATCGCGCGGCTCGGTGAGGATCGCCTCCAGGGCGTTGGTATCCAGCGGCTCCAGCACCGCATTCACGGGCATGCGGCCGATGAACTCGGGGATCAGGCCGTACTTCACCAGATCGTCCGGCTCCAGGTGGCGCAGCACGTGGGCGGCCTGTTGATCCTTGTGGCTGCGGCTGCGACCCCGGCCATCGGAGGGTACAAAGCCGATGGAGTTGCGGCCCATGCGTCGCTGCACCACGTCCTCCAGGCCCACGAAGGCCCCACCGCAGATGAACAGGATCTGGCTGGTGTCGATCTGGATGCAGTCCTGGTAGGGATGCTTGCGGCCCCCCTGGGGCGGCACGTTCGCCACGGTGCCCTCCAGCAGCTTGAGCAGCGCCTGCTGGACGCCCTCGCCGGACACATCGCGGGTGATCGAGGGGTTCTCGCTCTTGCGGGCGATCTTGTCAATCTCATCGATGTAGATGATGCCGCGCTGGGCCTGGTCCACGTCCAGGTCGGCCTTCTGCAGCAGCCGCAGCAGGATGTTTTCCACGTCCTCACCCACGTACCCAGCCTCGGTGAGGGTGGTGGCGTCGGCCACGGCGAAGGGCACATCGAGCAGTTCGGCCAGGGTCTGGGCCAGCAGGGTCTTGCCGCAGCCGGTGGGCCCGATCAGCAGGATGTTGCTCTTGTGCAGCCTGGTGGCGGTCTGGCTGGCTTCGCCCTTGCCATCGCCCTGCCAGGCCAGGCGCTTGTAGTGGTTGTAGACCGCCACCGACAGCACCTTCTTGGCCTCCTCCTGGCCCACCACCTGGCGATCCAGGTGGGCCTTGATCTCCTGGGGTTTGGGGATCTCGGCGAGGGTGGGTGCGGGCTTGTTGCTCTTCTTGGCTGGCTGCTTGCCCTTGGCTTCCGAGCTCTGGCGCTGGCCACCGCTGGCGGCCTGGCCATCCACCAGCTCTTCGTCGAGAATCTCGTTGCAGAGATCGATGCACTCGTCGCAGATGTAGACGCCAGGACCGGCGATCAGCTTGCGCACCTGGTCCTGCGATTTGCCGCAGAACGAGCACTTCAGGTGGGCGTCGAACTTGGCCATCGGGCGAAGAAGGGCGGCGAGGGGGCGTCCGGCGAGGGTGGGGCTGTGGACCAGAAACTCAAGGATCGGCAGGATCCCGCGCTTCGTCAGCCGTCCTTAAGAATCAAACCGGTGATCCGTCTTCGACGACCCGGTCAATCAGTCCGTATTGAACCGCTTCCGCCGGGGAAAGGAAGTAGTCGCGGTCGGTGTCTTCGGCGATTTTCTCGAGGGGCTGGCCGGTGTGCTCGGCCATCAGCCCGTTGAGGGTGTCCTTGAGGAACAGGATTTCCTTGGCCTGGATCTCGATGTCCACGGCCTGGCCCTGGGCCCCGCCAAGGGGTTGGTGGATCATGATGCGTGCATTCGGCAGGGCCAAGCGCTTGCCCTTGGTGCCGCCGGAGAGCAGGAAGGCGCCCATCGAAGCTGCAAGGCCGTAGCAGATGGTCACCACGTCGGGGGCCACCTGCTGCATGGTGTCGTAGATCGCCAGGCCGGAGGTCACCGAGCCACCTGGGGAGTTGATGTAGATCTGGATGTCCTTCTCGGGATCCTCGGCTTCGAGGAACAGCAGCTGGGCCACCAGGGCATCGGCCACCTGGTCGTCGATGCCGGTGCCCAGGAAGATGATCCGCTCGCGCAGCAGCCGCGAATAGATGTCGAAGGCTCGTTCGCCCCGACCGGATTGCTCCACCACCGTGGGCAGCACGCCAGGGGCCGCACTGGGGCTGGCGATGGTGGCCTCGGGGCGTTGGCCCAGCCAGCGGTTCTGGATCGGGTGGGGACGCTGGGCGAGGAAGGGGTTGGCGTCGATCACGCGGCCGGAGCTGTTGGCAGTGAAGTCAATCTATGGGGATCGGACCAGGCCGGTGGTGTGAGCACCGCCCTGGCATCGCTTCCCTCAGTCGCTCAAGCGTCGGCCTTGGCGTCGGCGTCCGTGTCGGCGGCCTTCTCAGTGACGGTGCTGTTGGCTTCCAGCCAGCCCAGCAGCTTCTCGCGCATCAGGTCCTCCTGCACGGCGGCCCGCAGGCGCTGGGGATCGATGTTCGCGGTGTCGCTGAAGCCGCGGCTCAGTTCCTTCACCTTGTCGTCGATCTCCTGATCACTCAGTTCGAGCTTCTCGCTGGCGGCCAGGGCCTTGAGGGCAAGGCTGCGCTTGAGGCGCTCCTCGGCCTCAGGGCGGGAGGTTTCCCGCAGGCTCTGCACCAGCTGGGGGGTGAACAGTTTCTTCACGTCCATGCCCTGCTGCGCCAGCTGGCCGGCGGTCTGCTCCAGCAGCGACATGATCTCTTCCTGCACGAGGGTTTCGGGCAGTTCCACTTCCAGTTGCTCCACCAGGGCGGCCAGCAGGGCGTCGTGGCGGTTGGAGCTGTTGCGACGCTCGGCCTCATCTTTCAGGCGGGCCTCCAGGTCGTCCCGCAGTTCCGCCAGGGTCTGCTTGTCGCTGGCCTGCTGGGCAAAGGCGTCATCCAGGGCAGGCAGCTCGCGGGCCTTCAGTTCCGTCAGGCTGATCTCGAAGCTGGCCTTGCGGCCGGCGGCGTCCTCCTGGGGGTACTCCTCAGGGAACTGGCAGGCCACGGTCTTGGAGTCGCCTGGCTTCATGCCGAGGATCCCTTCCACGAAGCCGGGGATCATGCGGCCCTCCTCCAGTTCCACTTCCATGGCGTCGGCGCTGCCGCCGCTGATGGCTTCGCCGGTATCCACAAAGGTGCCCTGGAAGCCGATCACCGCCACGTCGCCCTCGGCGGCGGCCCGGCCGTCCACGGGCACGAGGGTGGCCATCTGGCGACGGGATTGGTCGATCAGCTCATCCACGCGGGTGGCATCGAACTCCACGTTCACGGCCTCAGCCTTGAGCCCCTTGGTGGTCTTGAGACTGGGCGTGGGCTCCACGTCCATTTCCAGGGTGAGGTTCAGCTCCTGGCCGGGTTCAAAGCGCTCCAGCAGGGATTCGAAGCCCCCATCCAGGGCTGGTTGGCCGATGGCGGGAATCTCGGCCTGCTTGAGGGCATCGCGGAACACGCTGTCCACCAGGTCTTCGAGGGCGGTGGCGCGGATGCGCACCGGGCCGATCTGTTGCACCAGAACCGCGCGGGGCACCTTGCCCTTGCGGAAGCCGGGCAGCTTGATGCTGCGGCTCAGCTTCTCCACGGCCGCGTCATGGCTGGTCTGGGTGCGGCCGGCGGGCACCGAGATCTCCACCGCCATGCGGCTGCCGGGACGGGGGCTGGTGCTGACCTTGAGGTCGGCGCCGGTCTTGGCGGTCGGTGCGGCAGGGCTTGCGGCAGGGCTCATGGAACGGGAAGGCGGGGTATGGCCGAACCGAATCGGCGAGGCAGCCCACGATCCTATGAACTCACCTGTGACGAGCTCCAACGGCCCCTCGCCAGGACCGTGATGGGCGCGTATTGTTGTTACCAAGAACCACGAGACCCGCTGCGTTTCCCCGAACCGTCAGCGCGCGATAGCCCTCCTCTCGTCGACCCCTACAGCTTTTCCATTCACACCAGCTCTTTTCACGATCACCGGACAGCCTTTCTCCATCGCCTCACCGTTCTGAACGGTTTGTTGTCAGTTGGCTGCTGATCCCTCGGGCCTCTGCTTTGGCCTTCACGGTTTTGCAGTCATGGTCTCCCTGGCAGGCCTGTGCCAGCCAGGTTCTTCAGCAGCACCCCTGATCAAGGCCGGACTTCCCGGTTTCCCTCTCTTTCGTTCATCCGTCCCTGCTCCCGTTGACCACCGCTTCTCCCCGTTCCCTGCCCCAGCGCCCCCTCAAGGTGGCCGTACTCGGCGCTACCGGCGCCGTTGGCCAGGAACTGCTGGCGTTGCTGGCGGAGCGTCAGTTCCCTGTGGGTGAGCTGGTGCTGCTGGCCTCGCCCCGCTCCGCCGGCCAGACCCTGGAGTGGAACGGCCAGACCCTCACGATCCAGCCGGTGAGCGCCGAGGCCTTTGCGGGCGTGGATGTGGTGCTGGCGTCCGCCGGTGGCTCGGTGTCGAAGCAGTGGGCACCCGTGGCCGCGGCCGCTGGGGCTGTGGTGATCGACAACTCCAGCGCCTTCCGCATGGATGCCTCGGTGCCCCTGGTGGTGCCGGAGGTGAATCCCGAGGCGGCCTTCAGCCACAACGGCGTGATCGCCAACCCCAACTGCACCACGATCTTGATGACCCTGGCCCTGGCGCCCCTGGCGGCTCGGCGGCCCCTGCGCCGGGTGGTGGTGAGCACCTATCAGAGCGCCAGTGGTGCTGGCGCTCGGGCCATGGAGGAGCTGCGCCAGCTCAGCCAGGCGGTGCTGGATGGCGGCACCCCCGAAAGCAGTGTGTTGCCCCACTCCCTGGCCTTCAACCTGTTTCTGCACAACTCCCCCCTGCAGGACAGCGGCTACTGCGAGGAGGAACTCAAGATGCTGAATGAGACCCGCAAGATCATGGGGTTGCCCGATCTGCGCGTGTCGGCCACCTGCGTGCGCGTGCCGGTGCTGCGGGCCCACTCCGAAGCCCTCAACATCGAATTCGCCGAGCCCTTCCCCGTGGATGAGGCCCGGGATTTGCTGGCCCGGGCCCCTGGTGTGGAGCTGATCGAGGACTTTGACGCCAATCGCTTCCCCATGCCCACCGATGTGACCGGCCGCGATCCGGTGGCGGTGGGACGGATCCGCCAGGACCTGAGCGAGCCGAATGCCCTCGAGCTCTGGCTCTGTGGTGATCAGATCCGGAAGGGCGCAGCCCTCAACGCCATTCAGATTGCCGAACTGCTTTTGGATCCAGCCCAGGCACCGCTACCGGCTGTTGTGAACGCAGCGCCTGTTTTGGGGATCACAGCATGACCAGCAGCCCCCTCAGACCCGGATCTCTCTCCCCAGCCCCCTTTGGCCGGGTGCTCACCGCCATGGTGACTCCCTTCGCCTCTGATGGCTCCGTAGACCTGCCCCTGGCCGCCCGCCTGGCCAGCCATCTGGTGGATCACGGGTCCGACGGCCTGGTGCTCTGCGGCACCACCGGTGAATCGCCCACCCTCAGCTGGCATGAACAGCATCAGCTGTTCTCGGCCGTGAAGGCTGCAGTGGGCAACCGTGCCCAGTTGCTGGCTGGCACCGGCAGTAATTGCACGGCTGAGGCGGTGGAGGCCATTGCCGAGGCTGCCGCCCTCGGCGCTGACGGGGCCTTGGTGGTGGTGCCTTACTACAACAAGCCTCCCCAGGAGGGGCTGGAGGCCCATTTCCGGGCCGTGGCCGCCGCGGCGCCTCAGCTGCCGCTCATGCTTTACAACATCCCCGGCCGCACCGGCTGCAGCCTCTCGGCGGACACCACGGCGCGGCTCATGGATTTGCCCAATGTGGTGAGCTTCAAGGCCGCCAGCGGCACCACCGAGGAAGTGAGCCAGCTGCGGGCCGCCTGCGGTGAGCGCCTGGCCATTTACAGCGGCGACGATGGCCTCACCCTGCCGATGCTGGCCGTGGGTGCCGTGGGAGTGGTGAGTGTGGCCAGCCATGTGGCCGGCGATCAGATCCAGGCCATGGTGCGGGCCTTCCTGGCCGGCGATCTGGCCTCCGCCCTGGCCGTGCACGAGCAGTTGCTGCCGCTTTGTAAGGCCCTGTTCTGCACCACCAATCCCATCCCCGTCAAAGCCGCCCTAGAGCTCAGTGGCTGGGCCGTGGGTGCCCCCCGACTTCCCCTTGTTCCCGCTTCAAGCGACGTGCGCGACCGACTGACTTCCGTCCTGGCAGCCCTGCGTCCTACCTGACGCCAAGGCCTACCGCCTCCGCCGCCGAGCGGCCCTGAGGCTTCGTTTCAGCCACATCTCCGTTCTTTCGCCGGCCTGGCCGGCACCTCGTTCCTGAATGACAACCCACCCCATCACCCGCAACGGCTCCGCAGCAGCGCAGGCCAGCGGTGCCCCCAAGCAGCCCCACCTGCGGGTGATTCCCCTCGGCGGTCTGCATGAGATCGGCAAGAACACCTGCGTGTTCGAATACGGCGACGACATCATGCTGGTGGATGCCGGCCTTGCCTTCCCCAGCGATGGCATGCATGGCGTCAACGTGGTGATGCCGGACACCAGCTACCTGAAGGAAAACCAGAAGCGCATCCGCGGCATGATCGTGACCCACGGTCACGAAGATCACATTGGTGGCATCGCCCACCACCTCAAGAACTTCAACATCCCCGTGATTCATGGCCCGCGCTTGGCGCTGGCCATGCTCACCGGAAAGATGGAGGAGGCCGGTGTGATGGATCGCACCATCCTCGAAACCGTCGCCCCCCGCGACGTGGTGAAGGTGGGCCAGCACTTCTCGGTGGAGTTCATCCGCAACACCCACTCGATGGCCGACAGCTTCTCGCTGGCCATCACCACCCCGGTGGGGACGGTGATTTTCACCGGCGACTTCAAGTTCGACCACACGCCCGTGGATGGCGAAACCTTCGATATGGCCCGTCTGGCCCACTACGGCGAGAAAGGGGTGTTGTGTCTGTTCAGCGATTCCACCAACGCTGAAGTGCCGGGCTTCTGCCCCCCCGAGCGCTCGGTGTTCCCCTGCCTGGATCGCCACATCTCCCAGGCGGAAGGCCGGGTGATCATCACCACCTTCGCCAGCTCGATTCACCGGGTGGCGATGATTCTCGAGCTGGCCCTCAAGAACGGCCGCAAGGTAGGCCTGCTGGGCCGCTCCATGCTCAACGTGATCGCCAAGGCCCGGGAGTTGGGCTACATGCGCGCCCCCGACGATCTGTTCGTGCCGATCAAGCAGATCCGGGATCTGCCCGACCGTGAAACCCTGTTGCTGATGACCGGTAGCCAGGGTGAGCCGCTGGCCGCCCTGAGCCGCATCTCCCGCGGCGAGCACCCCCAGGTGCAGGTGAAGAGCACCGACACCATCATTTTCTCGGCTAGCCCGATCCCCGGTAACACCATCTCGGTGGTGAACACCATCGACCGGCTGATGATGCTCGGGGCGAAGGTGGTGTACGGCAAGGGCGAGGGCATCCACGTGTCCGGCCACGGCTTCCAGGAAGACCAGAAGTTGATGTTGGCCCTCACCAGGCCCAAGTTCTTCGTGCCTGTGCACGGTGAGCACCGCATGCTCGTGGCCCACGCCAAGACGGGCCACTCCATGGGGATCCCCGTGGAGAACACCCTGATCATCGACAACGGCGACGTTGTGCAGCTGACCGCCGATTCGATCAGCAAGGGCGATCCGGTGAAGGCGGGCATCGAACTGCTGGATGCCTCCCGCAACGGCATCGTGGATGCCCGGGTGCTCAAGGAGCGCCAGCAGCTGGCGGAAGATGGCGTGATCACCCTGCTGGCGGTGGTGAGCACCGATGGCGTGATGGCCGCGCCGCCTCGGGTGAACCTGCGCGGTGTTGTTACCGCCGCCGATCCGCGCAAGATGAGCCTCTGGGCCGAGCGTGAGATCACCTGGGTGCTTGAAAACCGCTGGCAGCAGCTGTCACGCAACAGCGGCGGCAAGGCCCCCGATGTGGACTGGATGGGCGTCCAGCGGGAGATCGAGGTGGGTCTGCAGCGCCGCCTGCGCCGTGAACTTCAGGTGGAGCCCCTGATCATCTGCCTGGTGCAGCCCGCCCCCGGTGGCACCCCCGCCTACAAGGGCCGTGCCGATGCCGAGCCCGACAGCCGTCCGGCTCCCCGCGGCCGCCGTGACGGCAACCGCGATGGCCATCGCGACCGCTCCGAGCGGGCCCCGCAACCCCAGCGGGAGCTGGCTGCAGTGGGCGCCCCGGCACCAGCACCGGCTGCTGTTGCCGCTCCGGTGGAGGCCGCGCCAGTCCGGGTTGAAGAGCCGGAGATGCCCGCCAACCGCACGCGCCGTCGTCGCTCCACGGCCGCAAGCTGAGCTAGCGCAGCACCACCTTCAGGAGCCCCTTGGCCAGTTCCGCCTCCTCGGCGGGATCGAAGGCCAGGGGGCTTTCTGCTGGCGGCTCATCGGCCGGCTCGCTGGGCTCAGATGCCTCAGAAGGCTTGGCGGTTGGGGCCGGTGCTGCCGCCTTCGGCGCCTGGCCCGATTGCTCCAGCCATGGACTGGCCGCCGTCGTGGCATCAGGGTTCTGGGGCTGAAAGGGCTCTGCACTGGCGCCTAGTTCCTGGCGCTGCTCCAGCCAGGGCGTGGCGGGGGCTGCGATCGGCTCGGCTGTTGCTGCCGGCCCGGGACTTGGAGCGTTCTGGCAGAGCCCCAAGCCCTGCTGGGCCAGTTGGCGGTAGGCGGGGTCGGCGCTCGTGTCGTGAATGGTCTGGTAGTAGCCGGCCGCCCGTTCAGGGGCCCCCAGCCCATAGAGATGGATGTGGCCCATCAGTAGCTGGAGCCGCTCGGCCAGCCCGTCCGCCCGGTCGCTGGGGAGCAGGGGCAGCAGGGCCTCGGCCTGGCGGAGTGCCTCGCTGAACTTCCCCTCGCCGTAGGCCCGCTCGATGTTGATGTAGGCCTGATCCTGTGGGCTACTCATGGAGCCGGCTGGGGTGGCTGGTGGTTCTGCAGCCCCTGTTTAGGGCTGGGATGGCTCAACCACAGCTGGTGGCGGTCCCAGTGCAGTGTCTGGCCCTCGGGCAGGGCCCAGAACCCTGGGCCCCGCGTGGGGGCTAACTGCAGCAGCAGGGCCTCCAGTGGCCGTGCGGCAAGGGTGTGCCCGCTGTGCTGCTCCAGCCAGCGATGCAGCAAGCGGCGCTGGTTGGCTGGATGCAGGGCCATCAGGGCGCGACGGTCGAGGCGGTCTGACGTGCCTGGGTGGGTTGTGGTTAAGGCCCGGAGGCCGAGGTCCGTGAGGTCGTCGCTGGCGTCCTGTTCCGCGGCCAGCCGTTCGCTCAGGGCGCTGATGCGCTGGCTGGCGCCGGGGTGCAGGGCTTCCAGCACTGGCAATACCTCCGCCCGCACCCGGTTGCGACTGAAGCGCAGATTGGAATTGCTGGGATCCGTCCAGAGGGGCAGGCCCCAGCGCTCGCAGATGGTCAGGGTGTCGGCCCGGCTGAGGTCCAACAGGGGCCGCACCAGGGTGATTGTCGAGCCTGCGCTCAGGGGCCGTTGCCGTCGCAAGCTGCCCAGCCCGGCGGCGTGGCTGCCGCGGGCCAGCTGCAATAGCAGGGTTTCGCTGCGATCGCTGGCGGTGTGGCCGGTGAGCACGTGGCTGCAGCCGATCTGCAGGGCCAGGGCCTCCAGGCGGGCGTAGCGCCAGTGGCGGCCGGCGGCTTCCGTCTGAGGGATGGCGGGGTCGGCCTGTTCCACGCTGATTGGCAGGCCCTGCTCGAGGGCCCAAGCCTGCAGCTCTCGGGCCTGCTCGCCGGCCTCCGGCCTCCAGCCGTGGTTGCCATGCCACAGGTGCAGGCGCCAGTGATGGAGTCGCTGCAGATCCTGGAGGAGTCGGGTCATGGCCATGGAGTCCTGGCCGCCGGACACGGCCAGCAGCAGCGGACAGCTCGGAGGCAGCAGCGCGGGGTTGTGCAGCAGCAGCTGGTGCAGCCGCGCATGCAGGGTGCTCCAGGGCGGCCTGGCCGCACGGGCGTCCGGGGGCTCGGATGGGAGAATGGGATTCATATGTGTCCTGAGCCGATGTCCCGTCTCCACCGTCTGCCCACCCAGCTGCAGCAGGCGCTGGTGTCGCGCCGTCTGCTCAAGGTGATCGCGGGCCTCACCAACTTTGATGCCGCTTCGGTGGAGCGCATCAGCCGCGCGGCCGGCCTCGGCGGCGCCGATGTGATCGATGTGGCCTGTGATCCCGCCCTGGTGACCCTGGCCGCAGCCGTGAGTGGTCTGCCCATCTGCGTATCGGCGGTGGATCCTGAGCTGTTCCCCGCAGCGGTGGCCGCCGGCGCCGCCATGGTGGAGATTGGCAACTACGACGCCTTTTACCCCCTCGGCCGCGTCTTTGATGCCGCGGAAGTGCTCGAGCTCACCCGCCGCACCCGCGAGCTGCTGCCCGAGGTGGTGCTGAGCGTCACCGTGCCCCATGTGCTGCCCCTCGACCAGCAGGAGCAGCTGGCGGTGGATCTCCAGGCCGCTGGTGCGGACATCATCCAGACCGAAGGTGGTACCAGCGCCAAGCCCTTCAGCCCCGGCAGCCTGGGCCTGATCGAGAAGGCGGCGCCCACTCTGGCCGCTGCCCACGCCATCAGCCGGGCCGTGACCCTGCCTGTGTTGTGCGCCTCGGGGCTGTCGGCGGTCACCCTGCCCATGGCCATCGCCGCCGGTGCTGCCGGCGTGGGGGTGGGTTCCGCCGTGAATCGCCTCAACGACGAGCTCGCCATGCTGGCGGTGGTGCGCAGCCTGCGGGAAGCCCTGTCGATCGGCGCAACGATTGCCGTTTGACGCCACTGGCCGTGGTAGCGGCGTGAACCCATGACTACGTTGCGGGGGTTGATCCCTGCCCGTCTGTCATGGGTTCTCTGATGTGGCTCCTGCAGTGGCCGATTCGGGCCATTGTGCTGTTGATCGTGGCCTGGCTCCCCCTCGGTGTTGAGGTGAGCAGCTTCCCGATCGCCCTGCTGTCTGCCGTGGTCATCGGCCTGCTGGGTACGGTGCTGATCTGGCCGTTGAAGTTGGTGCTGGGGCCTGTGTGGGCCATCACCAGTCTTGGTGGCCTGATAAGCCCGGTGAGCCTGCTGTTCAACTGGATCATCACGGTCATGCTGTTTGGCCTGGCGGCCTGGCTGATCAAGGGGTTCCGGCTCAAGAACGGTCTGGTGAGCGCGATTCTCGGCGGCGTGGTGTATGCCGTGCTCTCGGCAATCATCCTGCGGCTGCTCGGCCTCGACGTGGACTTCACGCGGGCGGCTGCGCTGGTCACGGCAGCCCCCGTGGCCTGAGTTCGGGTTGCCGGAGTCACACCGACTCCAGTGGCCCCCGAGAATGGGGGCATGGTTCCTTTTCAGCTCCACGCCCCTTACCAGCCCAAGGGCGACCAGCCCACGGCCATCGCTGGGTTGGTGCAGGGCGTGGAAGGGGGCGAGCGCTATCAGACCCTGCTGGGGGCCACCGGCACCGGCAAGACCTTCACCATCGCCAACGTGATTGCCCAGACCGGGCGACCCGCCTTGGTGCTGGCCCACAACAAGACCCTGGCGGCCCAGCTCTGCAACGAGCTGCGGGAGTTCTTCCCGAACAACGCTGTTGAGTACTTCATCAGCTACTACGACTACTACCAGCCCGAGGCGTATGTGCCCGTCTCGGATACCTACATCGCCAAGACGGCATCGATCAATGAAGAGATCGACATGTTGCGGCACTCCGCGACCCGCTCCCTGTTCGAGCGGCGCGATGTGATCGTGGTGGCCTCGATCAGCTGCATCTATGGCTTGGGGATTCCCTCCGAATACCTCAAGGCAGCGGTGAAATTCCAGGTGGGTGACACCCTCAACCTGCGGGGCTCCCTGCGGGACCTGGTGAACAACCAGTACTCCCGCAACGACCTAGAGATCTCACGCGGCCGCTTCCGCGTGCGCGGCGATGTGCTGGAGATCGGCCCGGCTTACGAAGATCGGCTGGTGCGCATTGAGCTGTTCGGCGACGAGGTGGAGGCCATCCGCTATGTGGATCCCACCACCGGCGAGATTCTGCAGAGCCTTGACACCATCAACATCTACCCGGCCAAGCACTTCGTGACCCCGAAGGAGCGGCTGGCCGATGCGATCCAGGCCATACGCACCGAGCTCAGGGAGCGCTTGGATCTGCTCAATGGCCAGGGCCGCCTGCTGGAGGCCCAGCGCCTGGAGCAGCGCACCACCTACGACCTCGAGATGCTCGAGCAGGTGGGCTACTGCAACGGCGTGGAGAACTACGCCCGGCACCTGGCTGGCCGGCCAGCCGGCACCCCCCCCGAGTGTCTGATCGACTATTTCCCCAAGGACTGGCTGCTGGTGGTGGACGAGAGCCACGTCACCTGCTCGCAGCTGCAGGCCATGTACAACGGCGATCAGAGCCGCAAGCAGGTGTTGATCGAGCACGGCTTCCGGCTGCCGAGTGCGGCTGATAACCGTCCGCTCAAGGGCGAGGAGTTCTGGGAGAAGGCCCAGCAGACGATTTTCGTGAGCGCCACGCCGGGCTCCTGGGAGTTAGCGCAGAGCACTGGCCAGGTGGTGGAGCAGGTGATCCGCCCCACCGGCGTGCTCGATCCGATCGTGGAGGTACGCCCCACCGACGGCCAGGTGGACGACCTGCTCGGGGAGATCCGCACGCGGGCCGAGAAACGTGAGCGGGTGCTGGTGACTACCCTCACCAAGCGCATGGCCGAGGACCTCACCGACTACCTGGCCGAGAACGGGGTGCGGGTGCGCTATTTGCACTCGGAAATTCACTCGATCGAGCGGATTGAGATCATCCAGGACCTCCGAAACGGCGAATATGACGTGTTGGTGGGCGTGAACCTGCTGCGGGAAGGCCTCGACCTGCCGGAGGTGTCGCTGGTGGCGATCCTCGATGCCGATAAGGAAGGGTTCCTGCGGGCGGAGCGCTCCCTGATCCAGACCATCGGTCGGGCCGCCCGCCACATCGAGGGTGTGGCCCTGCTCTATGCCGATAACCTCACCGATTCCATGGCCAAGGCGATCTCGGAAACTGAGCGCCGCCGCGCCATCCAGCACGCCTACAACCAGAAGCACGGCATCACGCCCACCCCGGCGGGTAAGCGGGCGGGCAACTCGATCCTGGCTTTTCTGGAAGTGTCGCGCCGGCTCAACGACGAGCAGCTGGAGCAGGCCACCGAGCAGGCTGAGCACAACGAAGTGCCACTCGATTCGCTGCCGGAGCTGATTCAGCAGCTCGAGGAGAAGATGAAAACCGCCGCCAAGAACCTGGAATTCGAGGAGGCGGCCAACCTGCGGGACAAGATCAAGACCCTGCGCCAGAAGCTGGTGGGCAAGGTTTGAGCCACCATGGGCCGTATCGCCCTGGTTTGTTGATGCCCTTCCGTTCCCTGCTTCGCACCGCCGCCGCTACGGCTGTCATCGCCGGTGCCCTGCCGGTGGGAGCCGTTGAGCAGGTGCAGATCCGGTTCCCGTTTGTGGACGAGAGCTTCAACCTGAAGGTGAGTGAGCTGGCTGATCCCCAGGCCCTTCTCAATGGCAACAGCGATCTGGCGGAACTGGATCGGGCCACGGATGGGGTGATTGGTCGGGGCCTGATCCAGGCGTTCAAAACCCCGCTGCCCATCAGCGGCGGTGTCTTCGATCAAGCCACGGATTCTCCGCTGGTCAATCAGTCGTTGATCGTGCTCTCCTCCATGGGTGCGCTGGAGGGATTGCCCACCAAGACCCTCACGGCGGCCCAGTTGTCGGCCGCCATCAACAAATCGGCCGTGGGCGGGCAGGTGACCCTGTTGTCCCTGCTGCAGGCCCTCCCCGGTGACACCGCCCGGGTGGACCTGGCCCGGATGGTGTTTCTGATGAATCGCAATGCCCGCCAGCGGCAGCGCACTGAGCAGCTGGTGAACAGCCTGCCGGCTGCCAGCAGTGATGCCGGCTTGAGCGGCGTTGGCTCCCTGGCGGTGCAGCGGGGTCAGCTCAGCCTGCCCGTGGCCCATCGTCCCGAGCCCCTGCAGCTGGTGTTGATCCAGCCCACGACCCAGGCCAACGGGCGCCTGGTGGTGATTTCCCATGGGCTCTGGGATGGCCCAGAGAGTTTTGAGGGCTGGGCCAACCACCTGGCCAGCCGCGGTTACACGGTGGCGTTGCCCTTGCACCCCGGCAGCGACAAGGACCAGCAGCAAGCCATGTTGAGTGGTGAGGTACCGCCGCCCAGCCCTTCGGAACTGCGCCTGCGGCCCCTCGATGTCACGGCAGTGTTGGACGCTGTTCAGGCCAAACGCCTGCAGGGCCTCAATGGGGTCAGCGCCGAGTCCGTGGTGGTGGTGGGCCATTCCTGGGGGGCGATCACGGCCCTGCAGCTGGCGGGGGGCAGAGCCACCGCGGCCAGGCTGCGGCAACGCTGTCCTGACGTGAACGATCCCGATCGCACCTTCAGCTGGCTGCTGCAGTGCACGTTTGAATCGTCCGTGGATCAGGCCGCGGTGAGTGATCCTCGGGTGAAGGCCGTGGTGGCGGTGAGCCCGCCGATTGGCTTGTTATTCGATCCCGCGGCCGCTTCGGCCCTGCAGGCCCGCACCCTGTTGGTGAGCGGCAGCCGCGATTGGGTGGTCCCCCCTGATCCTGAGGCGCTGGTTCCCTTTGCCTCCACCTCCCCGGCCGGCCATCGGCTGGTGCTGGCCAAGGGTGGCGACCATTTCAACCTGCGGGCTCCTGCCAAGCAGGCCGCTGCACCGCTCTCGCCGCTGATCCTGGCCTGGGTGAACGGTGCCTATGCCGCCGGTGCCCAGGTGGCGCCGGCCGCGGGGGCCCCCAGCCTGCTCCCTCCCAGCGGTTGGGGCAGTGCCGACATGGTGTTGGTGGATGTGCCCTCCGCCCAGGCCACGGCCCGCTAGGGCGGGTGTTGCCACTTTGGAAGGTCTTTCTGTGGATTTGCCTTCACCCCCTTGAACTCTGCCTAAGCCTGAGGTAACTCCGATGGCGACTGGTGGGGCTTTACCTGCTGCATCTGCATCTCCACGGCCTGTTTCGCAGCCAAGACCTGGAATTGGGCCGGGATGCCGATACCGGCGGTCAGACCACCTATGTGCATGAACTGGTGCGCAGCCTGGCGGCTCGCCCCGAGGTGGATCAGGTGGAGGTGGTGACGCGCCAGATCCACGACAGGCGAGTCGCGCCCGACTACGGCCAGCCGCGTGAGTCCTTAGGCCCCAATGCCGCCATCCTGCGTTTCCCCTGCGGCCCCCGCCGCTACCTCCGCAAGGAGCAGCTCTGGCCCCATCTCGACGAGCTGGCCGATGCCCTCACCGCCCACATCACCGCGCAGCCACGGCGCCCCGACTGGATCCATGCCCACTACGCCGACGCTGGCTATGTGGGGGCGCTGGTGAGTCAGAGGCTGGGGATTCCCCTGGTGTTTACCGGCCATTCCCTCGGCCGTGAGAAACAGCGCCGCCTGCTGGCCGGTGGCATGGCCCACGATCAGATCGAGCAGCAGTACGCCATCGGTCAGCGCATGGAGGCAGAGGAGCGGGCCCTGGCCCAGAGCTCCCTGGTGGTGACCAGCACCCGCCAGGAGGCGGAGCATCAATATGCCCGCTACGACCACTTCCATCCGGACCTGGCGGAGGTGGTGCCGCCGGGGGTGGATGCCCGCCGCTTTCACTCCCACTGGCTGGAGGCCGAAGACCGGGAGGTGCAAGGGCTGATCGCGCCCTTCCTGCGGGATCCCGCACTGCCGCCTTTGCTGGCCATCTGCCGGGCCGAGCGCCGCAAGAACATTCCTGCCCTGTTGGAGGCCTATGGCCGTTCGGCCCTGCTGCGGCAACGCCACAACCTGGTGTTGGTGCTGGGCTGCCGCCACGACCCGCGCCAGATGGAGAAGCAGCAGCGGGATCTGTTCCAGCAGGTGTTTGAGCTGGTGGATCGCTTCGATCTCTACGGCCAGGTGGCCTATCCGAAGCAGCACCGCGGTGAGCAGATTCCCGCGGTGTACCGCTGGGCTGCCCGCCGCCAGGGCGTGTTTGTGAATCCTGCCCTCACCGAGCCCTTCGGACTCACGCTGCTGGAGGCCGCGGCCAGTGGCCTGCCGCTGGTGGCCACCGACGACGGCGGCCCCCGCGACATCCTTCAGCGCTGCGGCAATGGCCTGCTGGTGGATGTCACGGATCTCGATCACCTGCAGGAGGCCCTGGAAACGGCGGGGTCCGATCCACAGCAATGGCGCCGCTGGCGTAACAACGGCATCGAGGCGGTGAGCCGCAGCTTCAGCTGGGATGCCCATGTGTGTAGCTACCTGGGCCATGCCACCCGCCGCTGCCGAGAGGCCACGCAGCATCTGTTGCCCCAGGTGAGCCCCCAACCGCGGACGCTGCCACAGGCCGAGCGGCTGGTGATGCTGGATCTGGATGGCTGCCTGGAGACCCCCGATGCCGCAGGCCTGGAGCAATTGCGCCAGCGCTTATCGGCGGATCCGGCCAGTGGGGTTGGCATCCTCAGTGGCCGCAGTTTCCAGGCGGCCCAGCTGCGCTATGCCGATCTGCAGCTGCGCGATCCCCAGGTGTGGATCGTGCAGGCCGGTACGGAGATTCGCTATGGCTCTGCCGGTGAACTGGATGACGCCTGGCAGGAGCAGATCGCCCGCGGCTGGTGTCGCCAGGGCGTGGAACAGGTGCTTCGGGAGTTGGAGCCGCGGCTCTGCCTCCAGCCCGAGGCGAATCAGGGCCCCTACAAAGTGAGCTACTTACTGCAGCCTCCGCCGGAGGGCGTGCTGGAGATGGTGCGCCAGAAGCTGCGCCATCGCCGCCTGGATGCGCGGCCCCATCTGTTCCGCCACTGGTATTTGGATATTCTGCCGCTGCGGGCCTCAAGGGCGGAGGCCATCCGCCATCTGGCCTTGCGCTGGGCCCTGCCCCTGGAGCGCGTTCTGGTGGTGGCCTCCCAGGGGGATGAGGCCTTGCTGCGGGGCCAGCCCCTGGGTGTGGTGATCGGTGAACGCCAACGCCCTCCGCGGGGGCTGCACCGCCGCCGCAAACTGTTTGTGTCGTCCAGTTCCCAGGCCTGGGGCGTTCTGGAGGGGCTGGATCACTTCCGCTTTCTGCAGCGTTCCGGCGCGGTGCGTGGCTGAGCTCAGATCGGCGGTTCCTGGCTCTTGTAGGAGGCGTGCTTGGGATTGAGGTCAGGCATCCAGTAGCTGATGTCGTCGTGCCAGTAGGGCGTTCCCGAGAGACGACTCGAGGTGAGCTTGGTGGTGCCCATGGCGCTGAGCAGGGTGCCCATGTCCACGGGTGAGAGGTCGGTGCGGATGTCGCTGCCGGCGATCTTCAGCAGCTCGGGGATGCGGGCCACCATGGCGGGGTTCGCCAGTTTGCGGAACACCTCAGCCAGCACCAGCTTCTGGCGTTCCATCCGGCCGATATCCCCCAGTTCATCGTGGCGGAAGCGCAGGAAGCCCTCGAGCTCCTGGCCTTTGAGCAGCTGGCGGCCGGGGTAGAGGTCGATGTAGAGGCCCTGGCTGTTGTCCACGTAGTACATGCGCTTGGGCACGTCCACCTCCACCCCGCCCAGGGCATCGGCCAGCCGCTGCACCGCCTGCAGATTCACCAGTAGGTAGCGATCCACCGGTGCTGCGATCAGCTTGGTGAGCTCCTGCTTCACCATCGTCACATCGCCGCTGCTGTAGAGAGCATTGGCCTTCATCACGCCGTATTGATCGGACTCGATGAAGGTGTCGCGTGGAATCTGGGTGAGTTCGGTGCGGCCGTCCTTGAGCTGCACGGTGAACATCACGTCGGTGTTGGTGGACACGTTGTCCGTTCCCATCACCACGATCCGACGGTTGCCCATGCCGGCCGGTGTCACCAGGGAAGTGAGCACGCCGCTGGGATGGGGAAGGGACCCCAGGGCCACCTTCGCCAGCTGGGGCAGCGGGCCGCTCAGGCCATAGCCGAGCCCCATGCCGGCCAGGAAGAGGGGCAGGCGACCGAGGCCGCCGCGTCGGGGGGGGCGCTGGGCCTGGGCCTTCCGTGGCTTGGGGCGCTCCCTCTGGCGGCGGGTTTCCAGATCCGTCACCGTCGCGGCGGTGCGGCCCTGCCGCCGATCGCGGCGGGGGCGGCTGGGGCTGCGGTTCGGCTGGGCTTGGGACATGGCTGGTTTCTATGGGCGCACCATACGGTTCGAAACCCATCAGCACCAGAGGCGTTTGGGCCTCTCTGCCAACCGATTCAGCGCACTGTGATCGCTGCTGCGGCACGATCAGCCCGGCTGCGGGCGTCATTCAGGTCAGCGCCACTGGCCAGGGCCACACCCATGCGCCGGTTGGGGCGGGCATCGGGCTTACCAAAGAGCAGTACCTGCACATCGGCCTCGGCCAGGGCCTGCTCCAGGCCCTCGAAGTGCACGCTTTCACTGGCGTGCTCCGACAGGATGACGCGGCTGGCGGCGGCGCCCGTGGAGCGGATTTCGGGAATCGGCAGCCCCAGCACCGCGCGCAGATGCAGCTCGAATTCGCTGAGGTTCTGCCCCACCAGGGTCACTAGCCCGGTGTCGTGGGGCCTGGGCGATAGCTCGGAAAACACCACCTCGCTGCCGCCAGCGGCGGTGGCGCACACAAAGAACTCCACGCCGAACAGGCCTGCACCGCCCAGGTTGTCGGTCACGGCACGGGCCATGGCCTGGGCGGCCGCCAGCTGGTCCCACTCCAGGTGGGCGGGCTGCCAGCTGCACTGGTAATCCCCCCGCTCCTGGATGTGGCCGATGGGCGGACAGAACAGGGTGGCTCCGGCCCACTGCTTCACCGTGAGCAGGGTGATCTCCTGCTCAAAGCGCAGGAACTCTTCCACGATCACCCGGGCGCCACTGCCGCGGGCACCGGCCATGGCGGCCTCCCAGGCGGCGGCGATCCCCTCGGGGCCCTCCACCACGGACTGGCCCTTGCCCGAGGAGCTCATCACCGGTTTCACCACCACGGGCCAGCCCAGGGGGGCGGCCGCGGCGGCCAGCTCCTCGGCGCTGCTGGCATAGGCGTAGCGGGCCGTGCGCAGGCCCAGCTCGCCCGCGGCCAGGTCGCGGATGCGATCGCGGTTCATGGTCACCGCCGTGGCCCGGGCGGTGGGGATCACGGTGAGGCCCTCCCCCTCGAGGTCTGCCAGGGCATCCACGGCCAGGGCCTCGATCTCCGGGATCACCACATCGGGGTGGTGCTGCCGCACCACCGCCTTGAGGGCTTCGGGATCCGTCATGGCGATCACCTCGGCCACGTCGGCCACCTGCATGGCGGGTGCGCCGGCATAGCGATCCACCGCGATGACGCGGCAGCCAAGCCGCTGGGCGGCGATGGCCACTTCCTTGCCCAGTTCGCCGCTGCCCAGGAGCATCAGGGTGCGGGGGAAGGGGCGTGGAGCCATGGCCGGAGCGCGGAGGCGAGATACTCCCCTGATCCTGCCCCGCCGATCAACCCCGTGCCGTTTCCCTCAGTGCTGGCCTTTTCCACGGCGGGCGATGCCGCCAATGGGCTGCTCAACGGCTGGGATATCGCCACTCTGCAGAAGTGGTCGTTGATCTATCTGGGGCTGTCGTCCCTGGCCTTCGTGGTGGTGTGGGTGGTGGGTTACCTGCGCAAGCCGGGTTGATCGATCAGGGTGAGTTGGCGCACCGGCGATTCCTCATCGATGAACCCGTAGGCCTCGAACACCTCGGCATCGTCGTGGGTGATGTGTTGACCGTCGCTGTGGCGCTCCAGCGCAAAGCCCTCGCCCGCCATGCGCCGCATCAGGGCTGCTGCCTCCTCAAAGCGCGCGGCCATGGCCTCCAGGCTGGCGCAGTCGGCCGTGAGGCCCGTTTCCTTCCAGGTGAAGTAGGCCATCTCAGGGCAGCAGCACCAGTCCCACCACCACCAGTAGCAAGCTGAGGGCCCAGAAGCCCACCACCACCTGCTGTTCGCTGGCGCCCCCCAGTTCGAAGTGGTGATGCAGCGGGGCCATGCGCAGCACGCGCCGGCCTACGCCGTCCGGGCCCTTGGTGGCTTTGAACACCCACACCTGCACGATTACGGAGAGCGATTCGGCCAGGAACACCCCACCCATGACCAGCAGGGGCCAGAGGCTGTTGCTGAGCAGGCTCACGCCGGCCAGGGAGGCGCCCATGGCCAGGGAGCCCGTGTCGCCCATGAACATCCGGGCCTTGTGGCGGTTCCAGAGCAGGAAGCCCAGCCAGGTGCCCGCCATGGCTGCGCAGAAGCCGGCCATGGCGGGATCGCCCTCGTGGCCGCGCAGCATCAGCTGCAGCCCCAGGCCGCTGAACACGATGGCGCCGCAGCCCGCCGCCAGGCCATCGAGGCCATCGGTGAGGTTGGTGGCGTTGCTCTCCGCCAGGAATACGAACAGGCCCAGGGGCCAGATCAGCAGGCCGAGGGGCAGCACCCAGCCCAGGGGGAGCGCGATGTCGCCGGGGTGGGCGCCGCCCAGGAGCTGTTGCCAGGCCGCCCAGGCCAGGAACACCCCGGCGGACAGGGCCTGCAGCAGCAACTTGCCACGGGGGCTGAGACCTGTGTTGTGGCCCCTTGTGAGGCTGCGCCAGTCGTCCACGGCGCCGATGGCCATGGTGGCCAGGGTGATGGCCGCCAAGGCCAGCAGCCGTGGGTCGCTTGGGCTCACCAGCCCACCTACGATCACGCCAACTGGCACCGCCAGCAGGCCTCCCATGGTGGGGGTGCCGGCCTTGCTCAGGTGGGCTTGGGGGCCCTCGGCGCGGATCACCTGGCCCAGCTTGAGGTTGCGCAGTTTGGGGTAGCCCCAGCGGCCCAGGCCCGCACTCACCAGGGCGGCCACCAGCAGGGGGGCGCTGAGCTGGGGGGCCTGGCTGAGCACATCGCTGGCCAGGGCCACGCCGAACAGCACGATGCCCAGCAGCAGCGCCAAGGGGCGACTGTTGCTGGGCATTGAGGCCATCAGCAGGGTGATCGGCCCCGGGGGGCGTTGGATGGACGTCTGGACCGGTGCGGGAGAAGCCAAGGGGAGCGGCCGATGGGTCGCGCGTTCGGCCGGACCTTAGGTCGGATCAGTCTTCCCAGTCCTCTTCCGTCTGCTCGTCGGCGGCGTTGTAGTCCTCCTTCTCGCCCATGAGTGCGGAGAGCTCCTCCTCTTCCACGGTGCTCACGTCGGCAGAGGCAGTTTCCTCATCGGCCACCAGCCGGCCGCTGGTTTCGAGCCAGCTCAGCAGGTCGGGCTCTTCGCGCAGGGGCAGCACCGGTGCTGGTTCGCTGCGGCCGTAGCGGGTCAGCGACGGATTGATGCCGTCGAGGCTGCTGAGGCTGTTGCTGAGGGTGCTCATGTATGGATCTGTTCGGACGGGCCTTGGGCAGAGCGCCTGCGGGAGGGCCCTGTCGGAAACTGGTGGGCTACCCGGCGCTGCAGGGTGTCAATCCGCCACCTTAGCTGAGGCCTGTGTTGCCCCTGGGTCCCTTGTCTGTTGCCGTGCCCCGCAAGCTGCTGCAGCTCGCCCTGCTGTGGGGGGGCGCCCTCGGGCTGAGTGGCCTGCTGGTGTGGTCGGGTCGCCATTGGAGCCAGCCCCTGCTGCACCAGGCCTGGGCCCTGGCGCATCCTGCGGCGCCGGGCTGGTTGGCCCTGGCGCTGGTGTTCCTGCCACCGGCGGGAATGGCCCTGGTGCTGCTGCGTGGCCTGGGGGCTGCAAACCATGACAGGGGAGAATCGTCCGACTGAGCGCATGGAGACGCGTTGATGGGTCGGGCGAAAAAGGCGGTGCTGGCCTATTCCGGCGGTGTGGACACCAGCGTCTGCATTCCTTACCTGATGCAGGAGTGGGGTGTGGAGGAGGTGATCACCTTTGCCGCCGACCTCGGCCAGGGCGATGAACTGGAGCCGATTCGCCAGAAGGCGCTCGATTCAGGGGCCAGTCAGTCGATCGTGGGCGATCTGATCGAGCCCTTCATCACCGAGTTCGCCTTCCCGGCGATCCGCGCCAACGCCCTCTACGAGGGCCGCTACCCGCTCAGCACGGCCCTGGCCCGGCCCCTGATCGCCCGCCGCCTGGTGGAGATCGCCCGCGAGGTGGGCGCCGATGCGGTGGCCCACGGCTGCACCGGCAAGGGCAACGACCAGGTGCGTTTCGACGTGGCGATCGGCGCCCTGGCCCCCGATCTCAAGGTGCTCACCCCGGCCCGGGAGTGGGGCATGAGCCGCGAGGAAACGATCGCCTACGGCGAGCGCTGCGGCATTCCCTCGCCCGTGAGCAAGAAGTCGCCCTACTCGATCGATCTCAACCTGCTGGGCCGCTCGATCGAAGCCGGCCCCCTGGAGGATCCCAACGTGGAGCCACCGGAAGAGATCTATGCCATGACCGTGTCGGTGGATGCGGCTCCGGCGGCGCCCCAGATCGTGGAGATTGGCTTCGAGCAGGGCAATCCCGTGAGCATCGATGGCGAGCGCCTCGATCCCGTGAGCCTGATCCGCAAGGCCAATGCCCTGGCGGGTGGCCACGGTTTCGGCCGTCTCGACATGGTGGAAAACCGGGTGGTGGGCATCAAGAGCCGCGAGATCTACGAGACCCCCGGGTTGCTGCTGCTGATCAAGGCCCACCAGGAGCTAGAGAGCCTCACCCTCGCTGCCGACGTGCAGCGCTACAAGCGCCAGATCGAGGCCAGCTGGGCGGATCTGGTGTACCAGGGCCTCTGGTATGGCCCGCTCAAGGAGGCCCTCGACGGCTTCATTGACCGCACCCAGCAGACCGTGAACGGCACGGTGCGGGTGAAGCTGCACAAGGGCAACGCCACCGTGGTGGGCCGCAGCAGTGCCACCAACAGCCTCTATGTGCCTGACATGGCCACCTACGGCTCCGAGGACCAGTTCGACCACAAGGCGGCCGAGGGCTTCATCTACGTGTGGGGCCTGCCCACCCGACTCTGGGCGGCGGCACGCCGCGGCTGACAGGGGTCAGGCCACCCGGTCGTTGGGATCCATCAACCGCTGGGTGGCCGCCTGGAGACGGTGGAGCGGTTGCACCGCCGGCAGCGAGGGCCCGCCCCTGCTGGTGGTCTCTGTCTCGGCAGGCGGCGGCGGCAGCTGCCTCTGAAGGCGATCCCGCAGCTCGAGGTTCTCCTCGGCCAACAGCCGCTGCCGTTCCAGGAAGGGCTGCAGCCGCTGCTGAAACTTGCGCTCGAAGATCTCCGGCAGCTCATCAAGTAGGGCCTGAAGCTCCGCCAGCTGGTGTTGGCTGGCCGCCAGTTCTCTCTGGGCGGCCTCCAGGCTCTGGTGCTCAGCAGGACCCTCAGGGCTCAACGGGCTGGTCGGCAACGGGGATCTCCATCATCGCCAAGCCACAAAAAAACGCCAGGACCAATGTCTTGCATTGGCGTCTGGCGTGGATGAGGTTGGCGTCTTGGCCTCAGGCCTCGACGGTTTCCAGGGCAGCGGCGTCGCTGGTGGCGGTGGGCACGGGGCCGCTGCGGGGAGCGGGCACAGGGCCGTCCTGCTTGACGGTGAGATAACGGATCACGTCCTCGCTGAGGCGCATGGCGCGCTCGAGGGTGGCCACCTGCTGGCCATCACCGTTGTGCACCAGCTGCACGTAGATGCCTTCCTTGTGCTTGGCGATGGGATAGGCCAGGCGGCGCTTGCCGCGCATCTGGCAGTCGAGCACCTCGGCGCCGGCTTCGGTCACCAGGTCGCGGTACTTGGCGACATGGGTTTCCACCTCTTCCTCCGGGATGTCCGGACGAAGGATGTACATCGTTTCGTAGTAGGGCTGCTGCGACATGGCTTTCGCGATCCGACGTGGGCGCCGAAGTGGACGGTGGCTGGCGGAACCGGTCTGCGGGAGACCTGCCCGACCAGCGGCGGATTAACCACCTTATCGCGCGGGGGGCGGCACCCCTCAGTAGAGCTGCATCCGCACGGCCTCCGAGAGGCTGGGGATGTCCGCTTCTTTGCCCCGCACGCACTGCACCACGGCAAAGACCACGAGCAGCAGCACCCCCAGGAACACGCTGTTGGCCAGGGTGCGCACAGCGAAGTTGCCACCCAGGGGGGCCAGCACGATGTTGAAGGCCAGCGACAGCACCACCAGCACGATGTCCAGCAGGATTGCCTGCAGCACGTTGAAACGCAGGAAGTAGGGCACCCGCTGGTTGCGCACCACAGCCAGGAACAGCACCAGGAAGAGCAGGAACCCGCCGAAGGGCACGGCCTGCTGCAGCAGCACCAGCGGCAGGGCCGGCAGGCTCAGCCACTGCAGGGCCGGAAACAGGTTGGTGAGGGAACGGCCGAAGGGCAGGCCATCGCTCCAGGGCAGCAGATAAGCCAGCAGGGCCAGCAGGCGCTGCCAGGGGGGGATCTCAGCCATGGGGGGCCCGGAATTGGCTTGAGGCTAAGGGGGCTGCTGGGCTGCCGTTCACTGGCCGTCGAGGTGCAGAAGCAGGGCCTTGCGCATCACGTCCACGGGCACGTCCGTCTGCCCGCTCCACAGACGCAGGGCTGCAGCGCCCTGCTGCACCAGCATCTCCGTGCCATCGATGCTGCGGCAGCCCCGTTGGCTCGCCTGGGCGAGCAGCCGGGTGGGCCGCGGCGTGTAGATGATGTCGTACACCATGGTGCTGGCCTGGAGCGCATCCAGCTCGCCGGCGTCCAGGGGGCAGGCCGCTGCGGCGTCGGGATTGCTGGCGGAGGCCATGCCCACCGGCGTGGTGTTCACCAGCAGATCGCAGGCGGCAATCGCCTCCGCCAGGCCCGTGCCGTCATGGGTCCAGGGCAGTGGCTGCAGCTGCGGGGCCCAGGCCTGGCAATCCTGCTGGAAGGCCGCCAGGGCCTCGGGCCTGCGGCCCGCCAGCGCAATGGAGCTGAAGCCCAGCTCCACTAGGCCCGCCACCACGGCCCGGGCACTGCCGCCGCAGCCCAGCACCACCGCCCGCTGGCCTGGGGCGGTGGTGCCGCGCAGGGGAGCGATGAAGCCCTCCACATCGGTGTTGGTGCCGAACCAGCCGCCCCCAGCCATGGGCACCAGCACATTTACGGCCCCCAGCCGCTGCGCCAGCGGGCTGAGCTCCCGCGTCAGCGCGGCCACGCTGTGCTTGTGGGGGATGGTCACGTTCAGGCCGCGGCAGTCCATGGCCTCCAGGCCCTGCACCACCGTGGCCAGCTGCTCGGGCGGGGCGGGCAGGGCCAGGAACACCCAGTTGAGGCCCATCTCGCACAGGGCCGCGTTCTGCATCACCGGCGAGAGGGAATGGTGCACGGGATGACCCAGCACGCCTGCGATGGCTGTGGTTCCCGAGAGGCTGAGGGGCGGTGTCACGGCAGCTCCTGTTCGGCAACCACACCTAGCCCCACAACGGGCCTGCTGTTGAGGATGCCTTCAGTTCAGAACCCCCCTTCGGGAGGCAGTCATCCATGGGCAAGGTTGTTGGAATTGACCTTGGCACCACCAACAGTTGCGTGGCAGTCATGGAGGGCGGCAAGCCCACTGTGATCGCCAACGCCGAGGGCTTCCGCACCACGCCCTCAGTGGTGGCCTACACCAAGAATCAGGATCAACTCGTCGGTCAGATCGCCAAGCGCCAGGCGGTCATGAACCCTGAGAACACCTTTTATTCGGTGAAGCGCTTCATCGGCCGTCGCGTTGACGAAGTCAACGAAGAGTCGAAGGAAGTGAGCTACGGCGTGGAGAAGGCCGGCTCCAACGTGAAGGTGAAATGCCCGGTGCTGAACAAGCAGTTCGCACCCGAAGAAGTGAGCGCGCAAGTGCTGCGCAAGCTGGCGGAAGATGCCGGTAAGTATCTCGGTGAAACGGTCACCCAGGCGGTGATCACCGTGCCCGCCTACTTCAACGATTCCCAGCGCCAGGCCACCAAGGATGCCGGCAAGATCGCCGGCCTCGAGGTGCTGCGCATCATTAACGAGCCCACGGCGGCGGCGCTGGCCTACGGCCTCGACAAGAAGAGCAACGAGCGCATCCTGGTGTTCGACCTAGGCGGCGGCACCTTCGATGTGTCCGTGCTCGAGGTGGGCGATGGCGTGTTCGAGGTGCTCTCTACCTCCGGCGACACCCACCTGGGCGGCGACGACTTCGACAAGGTGATCGTCGACTACCTGGCCGACAGTTTCAAGGCCAACGAGGGCATCGACCTCCGCCAGGACAAGCAGGCCCTGCAGCGCCTCACCGAGGCCGCCGAGAAGGCCAAGATCGAGCTGTCCAGCGCCACGCAGAGCGAGATCAACCTGCCGTTCATTACGGCCACCCCCGAGGGCCCCAAGCACCTCGATCTCACCCTCACCCGCGCCAAGTTCGAGGAGCTCGCCTCCAAGCTGATCGACCGCTGCCGCGTGCCGGTGGAGCAGGCCCTCAAGGACGCCAAGCTCGCCGCCAGCGAGCTGGACGAGGTGGTGATGGTGGGTGGCTCCACCCGCATCCCCGCGGTGCAGGAGCTGGTGAAGCGTGTCACCGGTAAGGACCCCAACCAGACCGTGAACCCCGATGAGGTGGTGGCCGTTGGAGCCGCCATCCAGGGCGGTGTGCTCGCCGGCGAGGTGAAGGACATCCTGCTGCTGGACGTCACCCCCCTCTCCCTCGGCGTGGAGACCCTGGGCGGCGTGATGACCAAGATGATCACCCGCAACACCACCATCCCCACCAAGAAGTCGGAGACCTATTCCACGGCAGTGGATGGTCAGACCAACGTGGAAATCCACGTGCTGCAGGGTGAGCGCGAGATGGCCAGCGACAACAAGTCGCTCGGAACCTTCCGCCTGGATGGCATTCCCCCCGCACCCCGCGGCGTGCCCCAGATCGAAGTGACCTTCGACATCGACGCCAACGGCATCCTCAGCGTGACCGCCAAGGACAAGGGCAGCGGCAAGGAGCAGAGCATCTCCATCACCGGCGCTTCAACCCTCAGTGAGAACGAGGTGGAGAAGATGGTGAAGGATGCCGAAGCCAATGCCTCGGTGGACAAGGAGAAGCGCGAAAAGATCGACCTGAAGAACCAGGCCGAAACCCTCGTGTACCAAGCCGACAAGCAACTCGGCGAGCTGGGCGACAAGGTGGGCGCTGAAGACAAGGCCAAGGTGGAAGGCTTCTCCGCAACCCTCAAGGAGGCCATCGAGAAGGACGACTACGACACCATGAAGTCCACCCTCGAGCAACTCCAGCAGGCCCTTTATGCCGCCGGTGCCGCTGTGTACCAGCAGGCCGGTGCTGATGGAGCCCCTGCCCCCGGTGGTGATGGCGCCAGTGCCGGTGCCGCCGGCGACGACGTGATCGACGCGGAGTTCACCGAGAGCAAGTGAGCTGACGCGCCCTGATCTTCTCGGGGCCCGATCAGCAAAAAGCCCCCCATTCGGGGGGCTTTTTCATGCGCTGGAAACGGGGCCTACTGGCCCACGGACTCCAGGGCGGCGCGGGCCTTGCTGAGCACGGGCGCGGGCAGCGTCACGAACCCAAGGGCCGGGGCACCCGCCTGGGCCGCGTCAGACAGGGCATAGCGGAAGGTGGTTTGCAAGGGGGCAAGCTTCGCGCCGTTGCCGCTCTTGTAGAGCAGGATCCAGGTGAAGGTCACGATCGGGTAGCCCGCCTGGGGGTTGGGGTCGTTGCCGGTGAGGTCGGGGCCCAGGTCGATGCTGGCGAGGGCCTTCGCGGCTTCCTCCGTGGTGGGTTTGGCGAAGGTGCCAGCGGAGTTCTGGATCGATGCGGCCTGCAGGGCACCCTGGATGTAGGCCGCTTCCACGTAGCCGATGGCGCCCTTCACCTGCTGCAGGCTGGCGGCCACGCCCTCATTGCCCTTGGCACCGATGCCGGTGGGCCACTTCACGGATTTGGCGGCACCTGGGCCGGCTTTCCAGCTGGGGCTGAAGGCGGAGAGGGAATTGGTGAAGTTGTAGGTGGTGCCGGAGCCATCGGAGCGGAACACCACCTTGATGGCTTGGTCGGCGCAGCCCAGCTCTTTGAAGTTCTTGATCGTGCCCTCGAAGATCCCCACCAGCTGGGCCTGGGTGAGCTTGAGGCTGCAGCCGGGGTTGTTGTAGGCCACGGCGATGGCGCCCGCTGTCATCGGGATCTGCACCACGCCCCGCTTCACAGCGGCGGACTCGGCGGCATCCATGGGCTTGTCGCTGGCGGCGAAATCCACCGTTCCGGCTTCGAACTGGCGCACGCCTGCGCCGGACCCCACCGACTGGTAGTTCACCCGTACGTCGCCTTTGGCGGCCAGGTCTTGGAACCAGCGCTGGTAGATGGGGGCCGGGAACGTGGCGCCTGCGCCCTGGAGGTTGCCGCCACCGCCGGACGTGCTGCTCCCTCCACAGGCGGTGAGGCTGAGGCTGCCGAGCAGGCCGAGGGCGGTGCCCAGGGGGGCGAGGCGGCGGCAGGAAAAGGCCATGGTTGCTGAACCGTGGAGACGCAGGAAGGCTTGGCAGGCCGAAGCGCGAGGCGCTGACTGCCTTTACTCAGGCTAATCCTGGGGGTGGGTCTCGACCTTTTCGGCTACCCATTCCGCGCTGGCGGGGGCCAGCAATACGCCATTGCGGTAATGGCCGGACGCCAGCAGCAGCCCGGGTTCCAGCTGCTCCAGCAGCGGGGCGGGCCGGCCGCAGGGGCGAGCCCGCAGGCCCTGCCACTGCTGCAGCACCGTGGCCTGCTCCAGCCAGGCGGGGGCCTGGCCCCCCAGCAAGCGCAGCTCCGCGAGGGCCTGGGCATTGGCCTGGTCGCTGTTGGGTTCCACGGTGGCCCCTAGCCAGAGGCGGCCGTTGGCGCGGGGCACCAGGTTGATGCCGTTCCAGCTGATGGAGCCGGGCCAGCCACTGGGGTCGGGGCAGCCTGCCGGCAGTTGCAGTTCCAGCGCCTGTCCCAGGACAGGCGCCTGGGGGCGCTCGTGGCCGAGGGGGGCAAGTAGAGCGGGGCTGCCCAGGCCTCCGCAGATCACCAACCACTGGGCCTGCAGCCACGGGCCTTCGGCCAGGGCTACCCGCCAGTTGCCGCCCACCCTGGCGGGGCGTTCCAGGGCCACGGCGGTTGTGGGCATCAGCTCCAGGCCCAGCCGCAGTCCATCGGCCCGCAGGGCCCCGAGCACGGGAAGGGGATCCAGCTGGCCATCCTCCGGGGAGAGCACCCCCCCCTGGGCCGCCGCTGGCACGGTTGGTTGCAGTGCGGCAAGGGCGTCCCGGTCCAGCCATTGCAGGGCGACGCCGCGTTGCACGCGGTGCTCCACCAAGCGCTGCTGGGCCAGGACCTCCTGGCTGTCGGCGGCCAGCTGCAGCAGTCCGGGGCGCCAGGGCAGCTGGTGGCCGCGGCTACTGAGTTCTCTGCGCCATTCCCCCCACAGCTGGTGGGAGCGTTGCCGCAGTCGCCAGCCCCGGCCGCTGGAGCGGCGATACACCTGGGCCATCAGCAGGCCTAGGGCAGCGCTGCTGCCGGCGCCGGGCTGTTGGGGTCCAGCGGCGCAGGGGTCCACGAGGGTGACGCCATGGCCCCGCTGCAGCAGCAGCCAGGCCACGGAAAGGCCCACCATCCCGGCGCCGATCACGAGGAGCGACTGGGGCTGGTGGGCCTGGGGGGAAGAGGGCGCAGTGATCGGGAAGGGCCTCGCGATCCGGGCGGGATCAGTTCTGCTTGAGGTCGGCTTGCACCTGGGCGGGCAGGGTCTGGGCGTAGAGACCGAAGCCGCTAGCCACCTTGATATAGGCCTTGCGCAGCCGCTCGCCGTCCTGGAGGCGAGCGGCTTCATCGAGCTCGGCAAAGGCGGCCTTGAGGTTGTTAGCCCGCTTGGTGGCCTCGGGGCGGTCGGCGGGCAGTAGCCGCTGGTTGATGTAGAGCATCTCGCGGCCCACTTCCTGCATGGGGCCGTGGATCAGGTTGCGGGTGAACACCCAGTTCTTGTCGTTCACCAGGGCGGCCAGTTCGGGCAGGCGGTCGCGGGCGGCCAGGAAGCCCTCGGCCTGACGATCGATGTAGGCGATGTCCTCGGGGCTAAGGCTGGCGGCGCGGGCCTTGCCGCTGTCGCAGGCTGCCAGGCCGAAGCTCAGCACCACGGCCAGGGCCAGCAGGGTGAGGCGCTTGAGGGCGGTGGAGAGCTGGGACAGCAGCGCGGGCAAGGGCTGGGCGGCCATGGCGGGCACAACGGATTGCCGGACTTTACCTAGGGTGATTCACTCCAGCCGGTTGCGGTCGCTCACTGCAATGCGCGGCGGCAGGCCTGGGCCGTGGCGCCTCCTGCCGGCACAATGCCCTCACTGACGGCGTTTTTCCGCCATGACGGGCCCTACCGCCATCCTGCAGATGATCTGCCCGGATCAGCCCGGGCTGGTGCGGGAGCTCTCGGGTTGGGTAGCCGCCAACGGCGGCAACATCGTGCATGCCGACCACCACAGCGATCAGGGGGCCGGGCTGTTCCTCAGTCGGATCGAGTGGCAGCTCGAGGGGTTTGGTCTGCCCCGGGAGGCGATCTGTCCCACGGCCCGGGCCCTGGCGGAGCGCTTGGGCGGTGAATACAAGGTGAACTTCTCCGATGACCGCCCGCCGGTGGCGATCTTCGTGAGCAAGCAGGACCACTGTCTGCTGGATCTGCTGTGGCGGGTTCGCACTGGTGAGCTGCCCATGCAGGTGCCGCTGGTGATCGCCAACCATCCCGATCTCGGCTCCATCGCTGAGGAGTTCGGAGCTCGCTTCGCGCACGTGCCCATCAGTGCGGCCAATCGCGAAGAGGCCGAGGCCCGCCACCTGGCTCTCCTGGCCGAGCACCAGATTGAACTGGTGGTGTTGGCCAAGTACATGCAGGTGCTCACCCCCAACTTCCTGGCCAGCTTTGATCCCCCCGATGCCTTCCACCGGGTGATCAACATTCACCACTCCTTCCTGCCGGCCTTCAAGGGGGCGCAGCCCTATCACCGGGCCTGGGAGCGGGGCGTGAAGCTGATCGGGGCCACCGCCCACTACGTGACCGAGGAACTGGATGGGGGCCCGATCATGGCCCAGTCCACCGTTGGTGTCGGCCATCGCGATGAGGTGGACGACCTGATCCGCAAGGGCCGCGACACCGAGCGCCTGGCCCTGGCCAGGGCCGTGCGCCTGCACCTCAAGCGCCAAGTGATCGTGTATCGCGGCCGCACGGCGGTGTTCGAGTAATGAAGCTGGCTCCATGGCTCGCCCGCGGCCTCCAGCAGCTCGATGACCAGCGGCCTGAGACCGCTCACCCCCTGGGCTGGCGATGTTTTCAGCTGGGGATGTTTGTGCTTCCTGCCAGCGCTCTGATCGCGGCTGTTCTGTTGTTCATGGCCTTGCTGTTGGGCAGTCGTCAGCGGCCTCCCTTCTGGCGCGACCGCGCCAATTGGGTGCTGGCTGCGATTGGGGTCCTGATGCTGCTGGGCTGCTTCAGGGCCAGTAGTGGTGCCCTTGCCTGGGTGGGACTGGGCAACTGGTTGCCTTTTTTCTGGGGCTTCTGGGGTTTTCAGCCCTATGTGGTCACCTCGGCGGCCCGTCGTCGTGTGGCCCTTTGGATCGTGGCGGGTACGGTGCCCGTGATCGTCACAGGGCTAGGCCAGCTGTTCTGGGGGTGGAGTGGACCCTGGCAGATCCTTGGCGGCTTAATCATCTGGCACCTGAAGCCGGGGGGGAATCCTCCCGAGCGGCTGGCGGGCCTTTTCGACTACGCCAATATCACCGCTGCCTGGCTGGCTTTGAGCTGGCCTCTCTTGCTGGCGGCGCTACTGGCCTGCTGCCGACGCTGGCAGCAGCGGCTGGAACGCTCCGCTCTGGACTTACTCGTGGTGGTGGTTCTGGTGGTGGCCCAAGTGGCGGCCCTCTACCTCACCGATTCCCGCAACGCTTGGGGGGCCTTGCTCCTGGCGGTTCCGATCGTGGGTGGTCCTGGCAGCTGGCTGTGGTTGCTGCCCCTGCTGCTGCTGGTCCTGCTGCCGGTGGCCCTTGCCGTTCTGCCGGGTGTTCCAGCTGTGCTGCAGGATCCAGCCCGTGCGCTGGTGCCCCAGTCGATTTGGGGACGCCTCAACGACTTCAACTCCCAGGGCAAACGCCCTCTGGCCATCACCCGCCTCAGCCAGTGGAGCGTGGCGGTGGGCCTGATCGCTGAGCGGCCATGGTTGGGTTGGGGGGCAGCAGCCTTCAGCGTGATTTATCCGCTGCGTACTGGCTTCTGGCATGGCCATCCCCACAACATTGCCATCGATCTGGCGCTGAGCCACGGCCTGCCCGTTGCGGCGATGGTGGTGGGCTTTGTGCTCTGGTTGCTGATTCGTGCGGCGCATCGGGGCATGGCCTCGGGGCCCCTGTTTGAGCGGGCCTGGTGGGCGGCCGCGCTGGTGCTTGCAGCCCTCCACGCCACCGATATCCCCATGTACGACAGCCGAATCAACATCGCCGGCTGGATCTTGTTGGTGGGGCTGCGTTGCAAGGTCTGAACCGTCACCCGGCTGGCAAGGCTTCGTCGCGATGTTTTCGCAATGTGGACTTGGGTAGTGGGCCCTCGAGGTGGTCCCAGGGGAGCACCTGGGTGTGTTCCCAAGCCCCATGGATCACCTGCTCCCATGGCGGTGGCGGCGGCAGGGGGAGCGGGACCTGCAAGCCCAGGGAGTTGGAGTTCTCGCTCACGGCCCGATAGGCCTTTTTCCAGCCCCCCAGGCTCTCGTGGCTACCGCGGGCGGCAGCAATCACCGGGGCCAGGCGGCGGTCGCTGCGGGAGAGCAGGGCCTGGATCACGCTCCAGCCGTAGCTCTCCGGTCGCAGCTCGATGCCCTTGGGCTTGAGCCGCTTGGCTAGCAGCTTGAGGCGCTTGTCGGCCTCCGGGCGCACCCCTTCCCATTGGAACGGTGTGTGGGCCTTGGGCACGAAGGTGCTCACCCCCAAGCTCAGGCGCAGGCCTGGGGTGGCCTTCTTGAGCGCCAGCAGCAGCTCGGCCGTGGCTTCCACATCGGCCTCCTCTTCGCTGGGCAGGCCCACCATGCCGTAGAGCTTCAGGCCCGTGAGGCCGCCCTCCTTGGCATAGCGGGCGGCGGCATAGATCTCCTCGGTGGTGAGCTTTTTGTTCACCACGTCGCGCATGCGCTCGCTGCCGCTCTCAATCGCGATCGTGAGCGACTTGCTCCCCCGCTTGGCCAGGATCCTGCCTAGTTCTGGGGTCACCGTGGCGGCCCGCACGGAGCTCACACTCACGCGGATGTCCTCGAAACGGTCCTGGTCGAGCCAGGCCAGCAGGTCGGCGAATTGGGGGTGCTGGGTCACTGAGGCCCCCAGCAGTCCCAGGCGCTGGGTGGCAGCCAGACCCTTTTCCACCGCCGGGATCAGGCCATCGTCGAGGCTGGGAGTGCGGAACGGCAAGGTGAGGTAGCTCGCCAGGCAGAAGCGGCAGAGCTCCGGGCAGCTGCGCACCACCTCCACCATGTGGATCGACGGCCAAGCCGCCTCGGGAGTGATCACCGTGGAGTGGCTGAGGGTATTGCCACGCCAGGTCTGCTTGGCCACGGTGGTTGGGACGCCGGGCTCGGAGGGTTCAACCCCCAAGAGATCGCCTTCGCTGGAGTACCGAGGGGCGTAGAGGCTCGGCACATAGACCCCTGGCACCTGGGCCAGCCGCCTGAGCCGTTCGGGCCGGGGTGCATCGCGGTGCTCCTGTAAGGCATCCACGAAGGCGGGCAGCAGCAGTTCGCCATCGCCCAGCAGCACAACATCGAAGAAGGGGGCCAACGGCTCGGGGTTGGCCGTGAGTACGGGCCCGCCGCCGAACACGATCGGATCCGCATCGCCCCGCTCGCTGGCCCAGATCGGGATGCGCTGCTGCTCCAGCAGATCCAGCAGCACCGGCCCGTCGAGCTCCCAGCTCAGCGACAGGCCAAACAGGTCGCAGTGGCGGTGATGTGGGTCGCCCTGGTCGGTGAACAGGCGACGCACATCCACGTCGGTCCGCTGGGCCAGCGTGGCCCACACGACCTGATAACCCAGGCTGGTGATGCCCACCGTGTAGGTGCTGGGGAAGGCCAGCACAGCCCGCAGGGCACCCGGTTGTGGCACCGCGGGTTCAAACAGCAGGGTTTCCTGGTTCAGGGAATGCTCTCAGGGGCGCTAGATCCAGCGTCTCACCAGGGCGGCCCAGCTGCGGTGAGTCACGCCTCCGCCAGCACCATCGCTTCCTCTGCGGCGCTCACCACCCGGCCGGCATCCTCGAAGCCTGCGATCTGATCGAAGTTGAGGTAGCGGTAGAGCTCGGCGCCCTTGGGATCGATCTTGGCGGCGGCGATGGCCAGGTATTGCTCCTTGGTGGGGATGCGGCCCAACTGGGCGCACACCGCCGCCAGCTCGGCGCTGCCCAGATACACCTGGGCGCCGTTGCCGAGACGGTTGTTGAAGTTGCGGGTGCTCGTGGAGAACACGGTGGTGTTGTCTTCCACCCGGGCCTGGTTGCCCATGCACAGGGAGCAGCCGGGCATCTCCATGCGCGAGCCGGCCTTCTCGAAGATGGCGTAGTAGCCCTCCTGTTTGAGCATCTCCTCATCCATGCGGGTGGGCGGGCACACCCATAGGCGCGCACTGTTTGAGCCCTGGCCTTCCAGCACCGTGGCGGCGGCGCGGTAGTGGCCGATGTTGGTCATGCAGGAGCCGATGAACACCTCATCGATGGGCTTGCCCGCCTCCTCCGACAGCAGCTTGACGTTGTCGGGGTCGTTGGGGCAGGCCAGGATCGGCTCGGTGATCTGATCGAGGTCGATCGCGATCACGGCGGCGTATTCGGCATCGGCGTCGGCCTCCAGGAGGTGGGGATCGGCCAGCCAGGCCTCCATGGCCTTGATGCGGCGGGCGAGGGTGCGGGCATCGCCGTAGCCGCGGGCGATCATGTTTTTGAGCAGCGCCACGTTGCTGCGCAGGTATTCGCTCACCGTGTCCACCGAGAGCTTGATGGTGCTGCCGGCGCAGGAGCGTTCGGCGGTGGCATCGGTGAGCTCAAAGGCCTGTTCGAGCTTGAGATCGGGCAGCCCCTCGATCTCCATGATCCGGCCGTTGAACACGTTCTGCTTGCCCTCCTTGGCCACGGTGAGCAGCCCCTGCTGGATGGCCACATAGGGGATGGCGTTCACTACATCGCGCAGGGTCACCCCCGGTTGCAGGGAGCCGGAGAACTTCACCAGCACCGATTCGGGCATGTCGAGTGGCATGGCGCCGATGGCGGCGGCGAAGGCCACCAGGCCCGAGCCGGCCGGGAAGGAGATGCCGAGCGGGAAGCGGGTGTGGCTGTCCCCGCCGGTACCCACGGTGTCGGGCAGGAGCATGCGGTTGAGCCAGCTGTGGATGATGCCGTCGCCAGGGCGCAGGGCCACGCCACCGCGGGAGGCCATGAAATCCGGCAGTTCGGCGTGGGTTTTCAGATCCACCGGCTTGGGATAGGCGGCGGTGTGGCAGAAGCTCTGCATCACCAGATCGGCGCTGAAGCCCAGGCAGGCCAGCTCCTTCATCTCGTCGCGGGTCATGGGCCCGGTGGTGTCCTGGGAGCCCACGGTGGTCATCAGCGGCTCGCAGCTGGTGCCGGGGCGCACGCCGGGCAGGCCGCAGGCCTTGCCCACCATCTTCTGGGCCAGGGTGAAGCCCTTGCCGGTGTCGGCCGGGGCCACCGGCCGGATGAACAGCGCGCTGGCGGGAAGTCCCAGCTGGGCGCGCACCTTGTCTGTTAGCGAGCGGCCGATCAGCAGGGGGATACGGCCGCCGGCGCGTACCTCATCGGTGATGGTGCTGGGCTTGAGTTCAAAGCGGGCCACGATGGTGCCGGCGCCCGGTTCACCGGCGGCCCGCTCGATGGTGCCGGCGTAGGGGCGGATGGTGATCACATCGCCGGAGTTGAGGGCGCTCACGTCGCACTCGATCGGCAGGGCACCGGAATCCTCAGCCGTGTTGAAGAAGATCGGTGCGATCTTGCCCCCCAGCACCACACCGCCACTGCGCTTGTTGGGCACGTGGGGGATATCGGTGCCGGTGTGCCAGAGCACCGAGTTGATGGCCGATTTGCGGGAGCTGCCGGTGCCCACCACATCGCCCACATAGGCCACGGGGTGGCCCTTGGTTTTGAGCTCGGCGATCAGCTCCAGGCCGCCGGGCATGCGTGTTTCCAGCATCGCCGTGGCGTGCAGGGGGATGTCGGGCCGGGTGGTGGCGTGGGTGGCTGGGGAGAGGTCGTCGGTGTTGGTTTCACCCTCCACCTTGAACACCGTCACGGTGATCTCGGCGGGCAGCTCGGGTTTGGCGGTGAACCACTCGGCGTTGGTCCAGCTGTCGATCACCCGCTGGGCATAGGCGTTGCTCGCCGCCAGCTCCAGCACATCGTTGTAAGCGTCGTAAACGAGCAACGTGGTGCTCAGCCCCTCGGCGGCGGCGCTGGCGATGGCCGTATCGGGGTTGCTGAGCAGCGCGATCAGGGCGCCCACGTTGTAGCCGCCGATCATCGTGGCCAGCAGCCGCACCGCCTCTACCGGACTCACCAGGGGGCTGCTGGCCGTGCCTTGGGCCACGCCAGCCAGCCAGCCGGCCTTCACATAGGCCGCCTCATCCACGCCGGGGGGGATGCGCTCACTCAGCAGGTGCAGCAGGAAGACCTCCTCACCGGCAGGCGGGGTTTCCAGCAGTTCGGCGAGGGCCTGGGCCTGGCTGGCACTCAGGGGCAGGGCGGGCACCCCCATGGCTTCGCGCTCAGCAGCGGCGGCGCGGTAGCTGGCGAGGAAGGTGCTGGCGGACATCGGCGCTGGCGGGTCTGGTGGGGCCCGGACGACGGGACTTGGACCACCATTGTTCTTTGCCGTCTGCCCCGCCCTTGGTGACAACGGCTGCAAATGGGCTTCTAGGGTGGGCTGTCAACCGCCCGATCCTGGATCCCGGCCATGCTTCCCACCTCCGATCTGCATGTGGTGGAAACACGGCCGCTCGTGGCGCCGGCCCTGCTGCATCGGGAGCTGCCCCTCGGCGATGGGGCCGCCACCACCGTGCGGCAGGCGCGGGATCGGATCAAGGCCATTCTGCGGGGCGATGACGATCGACTGCTGGTGATCGTTGGTCCCTGTTCGGTTCACGATGTGGATGCAGCCAAGGAGTATGCGGCTGCGATCGCCCAGGAGCACGAGCGTCACAGGGACGCGCTCGAGATCGTGATGCGCGTGTATTTCGAGAAGCCCCGCACCACGGTGGGTTGGAAGGGCCTGATCAACGACCCCCATCTTGACGGCAGCTACGACATCAACACGGGCCTGCGGCTAGCGCGGGGCCTGCTGCTGCACTTGGCCGAGCTGGGCTTGCCCTCAGCCACGGAGCTGTTGGATCCGGTGGTGCCCCAGTACATCGCTGACCTGATCAGCTGGACGGCTATCGGCGCCCGCACCACCGAGAGCCAGACCCACCGGGAAATGGCCTCGGGCCTCTCCATGCCGATTGGGTTCAAGAACGGCACCGATGGCAGTGCCTCCACCGCCATCAATGCCATGGAGGCCGCCGCCCGCTCCCACCATTTCCTGGGCATCAACAAAGACGGCCACGCCGCCATCGTGACCACCACCGGCAATCCCGATGGTCACCTGGTGCTGCGGGGCGGCAAGCAGGGAACCAACTACCACCCGGAGGCGGTGGAGGCCGCCGCTGCGGCCCTCGCCAAGGACGGTCTGCCCGCCCGGGTGATGGTGGATTGCAGCCATGGCAATTCCAACAAGGACTATCGCCGTCAGGCTGAGGTGGCCAGCCAGGTGGCCCACCAGCTGCGCAGCGGTTCGCGCCATGTGATGGGCGTGATGCTCGAGAGCCACCTGGTGGCAGGTAGCCAGAAGATCCCCAGCGATCTGTCCCAGCTCACCTACGGCCAGAGCATCACCGATGCCTGCATCGACCTCAGCTCCACCCGGGAGGTGCTGGCGGAGTTGGCGGCGGCCGTGGCTGATGGCAACAGGCGCCCCCTGGCGGTGGCCTGAGTCTTAGGCGCTGAGCTGCTGCCAGAGCATGCCGGTGGCCAGGGGCACTGTGAGATTGTCACCCCCATAGCGGCTCAATTGCTCGAGGCCTGCGGCCACACCTGTGAGCAGCAGCAGTGACGGCCAGGAGGGTGCGGCCAGGCCCAGGGCAGAGGCGAGGGCGGTTAGGCCCCCCAGTACCAGCAGGCTGGCGGCGGCCATGGCACCTGTGCCTGCTAGCGATTTGGTCTGCCCCAGCACCTGCCAGCGGGTGGATGGGATCTGCGGGCCGATCAGGCCGGCAAGGCCGTCCCCCAGGGCCATCACCAGCACGCCAGCTGCCACTGGCAAGGGCTGTTGCGGCCAGAACAGCGCTAGCAGAATGGTGATGGCCGCCCCATAGGCGATCGTGCCGTAGCTGTGACGACCCACGTCCTCCACGGCGGGTAACAGCCGGTAGCGGTGATTCAGGGCTGTCAGCACGGTGACCAGTGCTGCAGCGGGGAGGGCCACTCCTTGGCCAATCCCCATGGCCCAGGCGATCAGAACCACAGGCCCTGTGCCGATGTGAACCACCTTGCGACTCCACTCGCGCTGTTCGGGCCAGCGACGCCGCACCAGGAGCGCCGTTGCGACCACAACGGCAAGCCAGCAGGCAACAGCGGCGACAGCAAGGAACTCTGGACTCAAGCAGCCTGCTGGTAGTTGGTCATCAGGCGCAGTTTCAGGATGGCCTTGGCCTCGAGTTGGCGCACCCGTTCACGGGACACATTGATCTGCCTTCCGATCTCTGCCAGGGTCATCGGCTCGCTGCCCTCCAGGCCAAAGCGCAGCTTGATGATCTTCTGCTCCCGTTCGTTGAGCTGAGACAGCCAGGTGCCGAGGTGCTCCTTCTGCAGGCTGCGGTCCATTGAGTCCATCGACTCGTTGCTGGCGGGGTCGGCGATTAGCTCACCCAGGGTGCTGCGGTCTTCGTCGCCGCGGGCATGGGCATCGAGGGATGCGCAGGGAGCGCTCTGGGAGATGAGCTCTTCGAGTTCATCCGGCTCCATTCCCATGGCATGGGCCAGCTCCAGGCGGTTGGGCTGGCGCCCAAACCGATGGGAGAGCTCCCGGGTGATCCGTCGCATCTTCGAGAGCTTTTCGCTCACGTGGATCGGTAGGCGAATGGTGCGGGCGCTGTTGTCGATCGCCCGTGTCATGCCCTGACGGATCCACCAGTAGGCATAGGTGGAGAATTTGTAGCCCATGGCGGGGTCGAATTTGTCGACCGCTCTCTCCAGGCCGATCGCACCCTCCTGCACCAGATCCAGTAGCTCGAGGCCCTGGTTCTGATACTTCTTCGCCACACTCACCACCAGCCGCAGGTTGGCGGCCATCATGCGATCGCGGGCCCGGGTGCCCATGCGGATCTGGTGGTTCTGGCGGGGCGTGAGCTGCTCCTTGGGGAGCTCCTGCAGGCGCTTCATGGCCTGCACGTGGTGGGCCAACTCGATTTCTTCTGCAGGGGTGAGCAGCGGCACCCGGCCGATGTTGCTCAGGTACCAGCCGATCGAATCAGCACTGAGGCGACCGCCCTGACGGGGCCGGGAGGTTCGTGCTGCAGATCTGGTGTTCATCGGTTCAGATCTGTGTGCATTGACATCATTTGGTGCGGGTTCATCTGCGCCGGTGGTGATGGCGGCAGCAGTGGTGGCGGAATGCTGAGGCGTCCCCATTGACCCCCGGCCTCCAATTTGATTTGGCCGGAATGTAGCACTTCTGAAGTGTTGGCAACGTTTGGAAATGGAAGACTTGCTGCAGGTATTCCCTTGGAATTTCTTTCTTTTGTAATGCTCGTTACAGCGTAGGGGTGGTCTGCTTCAGACCAGTGCGCCAGCCGTCGATCAATGCGGCTTGAACGGCATAGCCGTCCTGCTCCGGCATTCGTTGCACAAAGCTACCATCGCTCTGCATGTCCCAGGCGGTGCAGTTGTCGTCGAGGTAGGCATCGATCAATCGCTCCAGCTGTTGGCGCAGTTGCGGATCCTCGATCGGGGCGACGGCCTCCACGCGACGGTCGAGGTTGCGGCCCATCCAGTCGGCGCTGCCGATATACATCTCCTGCTCCCCTCCATTGGCGAACCAGAAGAGCCGGGAGTGTTCGAGAAAGCGCCCGATCACGCTGCTTACTCGGATGTTGTCGCTCACCCCTGCCACGCCGGGGCGCAGGCTGCACATCCCGCGCACCACCAGGTCGATCTGCACGCCGGCCTGGGAGGCTCGGTAGAGCAGGGCAATGATGCGGGGATCCACCAGGGCATTCATCTTGGCCTTGATGTGGGCCGTGCGGCCTTCGAGGGCGTGCTGCGTTTCCCGCTCGATCAGGGCCTCCATGCTGCGGCGGAGCGTCAC
>CALRUA020000012.1:0-81259 GCA_943371215.1 Cyanobium sp. NIES-981
TCTCGGGCTTCCGGTTCGGCGACCTCGTCGGCCGCTCAGAAAACTTACAACACCGTCGGCTCGCGCCTCCTCCGTTGCAAGTCGCCGCAAAACCCTCTCAGGTCTTTTGGCTCTGCGCTCTCGCCTCGCGGCTCCTGCGCAGTCCAAAAGCATACCACCCAAACTGCAGCAACCACTACCAACCGTTTCGGGGATGACGCGGCCGCCTGCCATTTCTATGGTTCGGGCCTGGCAGCCCATCGGGCGGGAGGCCCGTGATGGCCAAGCAATTCAGCCAAGAGCGTCTTCGGGTTCGGCCCAGCTCCCGCGAGGAAGCCGTGGTGGCCAGCGCCAATGAGCATTTCGAGCGCACGCTGATCCGTGTGCGCGGGGAACTGGTGGGATCTGTGGCGGCCCTCAGCCATCCAGGGGGACGCAGTGATGCCGCCAACTACGACGAGGTGTTCCTGCGGGACAACGTGCCGGTGATGCTGCTCCTGTTGGTGCAGGGCCGCTACGAAATCGTGCGCAACTTCCTGGAGGTGTGCCTCGATCTCCAAAGCAGCGCCTATCAGACCCGCGGCGTGTTCCCCACCAGCTTTGTGGAGAAGAACGGGCAACTGCTGGCGGACTATGGGCAGCGCTCGATCGGCAGCATCACCTCGGTGGACGCCAGCCTCTGGTGGCCGGTGCTCTGCTGGTTGTATGTGCGGCGCAGCCGCGACTTGGAATTCGGCGCCAGCCAGAAGGTGCAGCGGGGCGTGCAGCTGCTGCTCGACCTGGTGCTGCACCCCACCTTCGAAGGCACACCGGTGCTGTTCGTGCCCGACTGCTCGTTCATGATCGACCGCCCCATGGATGTGTGGGGCGCACCGCTGGAGATCGAAGTGCTGCTGTATGGCTGCCTCGGCAGCTGCTGCCAGCTGATGGATCTGGCCCAGAAGGGGCGGAGCAGCAGGCTGCTGGAACAGCGCCTTGTGCTCACCCGCCAGTGGAAGCACGATTTGCGCTCCTACCTGCTCAAGCACTACTGGGTCACCAGCAAAACCATGCAGGTGCTGCGGCGGCGCCCCACGGAGCAATACGGGGAAACCCAGGCCTTGAACGAGTTCAACGTGCAGCCCCAGGTGATCCCGCCTTGGCTGCAGGACTGGCTGGAGGACCGCGGCGGTTACCTGATCGGCAACATGCGCACCGGCCGACCGGACTTCCGCTTTTACAGCCTGGGCAATTCCCTGGCCTGCCTGTTCGGGCTGGTGACTGCCCCGCAACAGCGCGCCCTGTTCCGCCTGGTGCTGCACAACCGCCATCACCTGATGGCCCAGATGCCAATGCGCATCTGCCATCCACCGATCGAAGGCGACAAGTGGCGCGAGAAAACGGGCTCAGATCCCAAGAACTGGCCCTGGAGTTACCACAACGGGGGCCATTGGCCCAGCCTGCTCTGGTATCTCGGGGGAGCGATCCTGCTGCATGAGCAGCGCTACCCCGAGGCCGACGTGCTGCTGATGGGGCAGATGAAGGCCATGCTCGAGGAGTGCTACTGGATGCAGCTCAACCAGTTACCCCGCCAGCAGTGGGCCGAGTACTTCGATGGCCCCACCGGCACCTGGGTGGGACAACAGGCCCGCACCTATCAGACCTGGACGATCGTGGGCTTCCTGCTCCTGCACCATCTGCTGCGGGTGAACCCCCAGGACGTGGCCCTGCTGGACATCAACAGCCCCTGAGCTGAAACCAGCTCAGCCGCAGACAGACACAAAAAAGCCGCGGTGGGACAAACCAACCGCGGCCAAAACCAAACAAGCACCTGGCTTGAAGCCTGTCTGGATCAGAACAGACCCAGGGTGAGGGACTTGTCGATCGGCAGAGCTGCACCGATGCCGAGGTAGATGGTGAACAGGGTGCCGAACAGGAAGGCAGCCATGGCCACCGGACGACGGAAGGGGTTCTGGAACTTATTGAAGCTCTCGATGAACGGGATGAGCATCAGGCCCAAGGGGATCATCGTCTGCAAGGCGATGCCGAGCAGCTTGTTGGGGACCACCCGCAGGATCTGGAACACAGGGTAGAGGTACCACTCGGGCAGGATTTCCAGAGGCGTGGCGAAGGGATCAGCCTTGTCCAGCAGCATGGCGGGATCGAGAACCGCCAGGCCCACGATGCAGGCGATCGTTCCCAGGATCACCACCGGGAAGATGTAGAGCAGGTCGTTGGGCCAGGCGGGCTCGCCGTAATAGTTGTGGCCCATGCCCTTGGCCAGCTTGGCCCGCAGCTTGGGATCGCTCAGATCGGGCTTCTTGAGGACGTGCATGGTGCTGATGCCGATAGGGGAAGGCTAGGAGCCGCCGATGGGCTGGCGGGAGAGCCGAAGAGATCCAGGCCAGGGATCGCAACAATGCGCAACCCCAAGCCCAAGGATCGGATCAGAGGGGACCGGAGATGCCCTGCTTCCGGATCATCAGGAAGTGGATGAGCATGAACACGGCCAGCAGCCAGGGCAGCACAAAGGTGTGCAGGCTGTAGAAGCGGGTGAGGGTGGCCTGGCCAACGCTCTCGCCGCCGCGGAGCAGTTCCACCATGAAATCGCCCACCACGGGAACTGCCGCGGGAACCCCGGACACGATCTTCACGGCCCAGTAGCCCACTTGATCCCAGGGGAGGGAATAGCCGGTGACGCCGAAGGACACCGTGATCACGGCCATGGTGACGCCGGTGACCCAGGTGAGCTCGCGGGGGCGCTTGAAGCCACCGGTGAGGTACACCCGGAAGACGTGGAGGATCAGCATGAGCACCATCATCGAGGCGCTCCAGCGGTGCACGGAGCGGATCAGCCAGCCGAAGCTGACATCCGTCATCAGGTGCTCCACGGAGGCATAGGCCTCCACCACCGTTGGCTTGTAATAGAAGGTCATCGCGAACCCGGTCGCGAACTGGATCAGGAAGCAGACCAGGGTGATGCCGCCCAGGCAATAGAAGATGTTGACGTGGGGCGGCACGTACTTCGAAGCGACGTCGTCAACGATTTCCTGGATGTCCAGACGCTCGTTGAACCAGTCGTAGACGGGCGATGACTTTCCGCCAGGGGCGGGTGAGGAGTTCGCCATGCAGCGAGGTGGTTTGGTTGGCAGAGTCTACCGATCACCTCGAACCCTCCGTGAGCGCTGAGCCGCCCATCACCGTGGAGCCTCCACCGACCGAAACATGGGCCTGGCGCCGCCTGCGGGGCCTGCTGCTAGCGGCGCTGGTGCTGCTGCTAAGCCTGCCCACCGCAGCCCAACCGGTGCACGCCCTCAGCGATGCCCAGCAGCTGGTGGTGGAGAGCTGGCGCCTGGTGAACCAGAGCTATGTGGACCCCGATCGCTTCGAGGCCATCCACTGGAAGCGCCTGCGCCAGAAAACGCTGGAGCGCACCATCAGCACCAGTGCCGAGGCCTACGACGCCATCGATTCAATGCTGGCGCCCATCGGCGACCCCTACACGCGTCTGTTGCGCCCGGCCGAGTACACCACCCTCCGCTCCAACACCCAGGGCACCGTGAGCGGCGTGGGTCTGCAACTGGGCCTGCGTAGCGGCGATCCCGCCATCGTGGTGATCGCCCCCCTGGAGGACTCCCCAGCCGCAGAGGCCGGCATCGTGAGCGGCACCGAACTCCTCAAGGTGAATGGGGTGGCCGCCCAGGACCTCGGCCTGGAAACCACCGCCGCCAAACTGCGGGGCGCCTCCGGATCGCGGGTGCTGCTGGAACTCCAACCCCCCGGGGGACGCATCCGGGAGGTGGAACTGAGCCGCCGGGAGGTAAATCTCCAGCCCGTGCGCTTCCGCCTGCTGGATGCCGGCAGCCGCCGCCTGGGCTACCTACGCATCACCCAGTTTTCAGACCCCGTGCCCCAGCAGGTGAATGAGGCGTTGGGGCAACTGCGCCAGGAGGGGATCGAGGGGTTGATCCTGGATCTGCGCAACAACTCCGGCGGCCTGGTGAGTGCGGGCCTGGCCGTGGCCAACGACCTGCTGGACGGCGAACCCATCGTGGAGACCATGAACCGCGACGGCTTCAGCGATGCGCAACAGTCCAACCGCGGCGTGCTCTACGCCGGCCCGATGGTGACCCTGGTGAACAGCGGCACCGCCAGCGCCAGCGAGATCCTGGCTGGGGCCCTCCAGGACAACGGCCGTTCGGAGCTGCTGGGCGGACGCACCTTTGGCAAAGGGCTGATTCAAACCCTGATCAACCTGGGGGGAGACGGCAGTGGCCTGGCTGTCACCGTGGCCCGCTACGTGACCCCCAGCGGCCGCGACATCCAGAACCTGGGCATTGAACCGAATCTGGAGCTGCCCGCACCCGAGCCCCTGGATCCCGGCGGGAAGGGCGACACCTGGCTGGACGCAGCCGTGAGCCGCCTCAGCAACGGCTTGATCTCGAGCAGCGCCAAGACATGAGTCAGCGCACTTACCACGACCCCCTGCATGGGGCGATTCGGCTGGAGCGCAGCGATCCAGCCGAAGCCCTGGCCATCGACCTGATCGATACGGCCCCCTTCCAGCGCCTGCGCCGCATCCGCCAGCTGGGGCCCGCCTACCTCACTTTCCATGGGGCGGAATCGAGCCGCTTCACCCATTCCCTCGGGGTGCTGCAGCTGGCCCGCCAGGCCCTCACAGGGCTCAAGCGCATGGCCCCGGAGCTCGAGGCCCACACGGGGGTGCTCTATGCCGCCGCCCTGCTGCACGACGTGGGTCATGGCCCCCTCAGCCATTCCGGCGAGGAAATGTATGGCCTCCATCACGAGGCGTGGTCGGGTCGGCTGATCCGAGAACACCCCCAGCTGCGCCAACGGCTCGAGGCCTATGCCCCGGGCACGGCGGATGCGGTGGCGGATCTGCTCAGCCATGGCCACTACCCGAACGCGGCGATCCAGGCCCTGGTGAGCAGCCAGCTGGACTGCGACCGCCTCGACTACCTCCTGCGCGACAGCTACAGCACCGGCACCAGCTACGGCCAGCTGGATCTGGAGCGGATCCTGGCGGCCCTCACCATCGCTCCCGATGGGGGCATCGCCCTGAACCCCAAGGGACTGATGGCCGTGGAGCACTACCTGGTGGTGCGCAACCTGATGTATCGCGGCGTGTACAACCACCGCCTCAACGTGGTGTGCAACTGGCTGCTCACCCAGGCGATCGCCACCGCCCGGCGCCTGGGACCGGACGCCGTGTGGGCGGATGAGGCCATGGGCCGCTGGTTGTGGGCCCCCCGCGAGCTCGATCTCGCCAGCTTCCTGGCCAACGACGACATCCGCACCGGGTATCACCTGCAGCGCTGGCGCGAGCAAGGGCCACCAGCCCTGCAGGAGCTGTGCTGGCGCCTGCTGGAGCGGCACCTACTCAAGGCCACCGATGTGAGCCGCCTGAGTCCGCAGCAACGGCTGGAATTCCTGGCCCGGGCCCGCCACCTCAGCGAGGCGGCCGGACTGGAGGCGGAGCAGTGCTGCGGCCTGCGCCAACAGCAGAGCCGCGGCTACCACCCCTACAAAGGAGGGCTGAGGCTGTGGGATGGCCAGCAGCTCGAGGCCCTGGAAAAGCGCTCCGCCCTGGTGCGGAGCTTGATTCAACCCACCGAAATGGCCTGGCTGATCCACCCCGCCGAGGTGAGCGCTGCCCTGCGCCAGGAGTTGGCCCTGGCGGCCGGGCCAGCCCAAGCTGAGGCCTCTGCCTAGGTTGTGGCCCATGGCAGCACACCCCCTTCACCTGCAGCTGAGCCCGCTGGCCACGGCCCAGGCCAGTGCCCTTGAGGAGGTGCGGGTGGCCCTGAACGGGGATCCCAGCGGTGGCCTTGCGGTGTTGCACGGCGCCGATCGCCCCCTCACCGTGCCCGATCTGCAGGCCATACAGGCCCTGTTGCGCAGCGCCCACCTGGAGCTGCACCAGCTCGAAAGTGCGGAAGCCAGCAGCCTGGTGGCCGCCGCCGCCCTGGGATTAAGCACCGTGTTCAGCCCAGCGGGTCTGATACCGGCGGCGGAAGAACCCGATCCGGCCGCCGCTGCTGCGCTCACCATCCACCGGGGCACCCTGCGCTCCGGCGATCACCTGCAGGTGCAGGGATCGGTGCTGCTGCTGGGGGATGTGAACCCAGGTGCCCGCATCAGTGCCGGCGGCGATGTGCGCGTGTGGGGCCGGCTGCGGGGGATTGCCCATGCCGGCTGCGCGGGCAACACGGAGGCTCGGATTGTGGCCCTGCAGCTGCGGCCGCTGCAGCTGCGGATCGCGGCCGCGGTGGCTCGGGGCCCCGAGGATCAGCCCCCGGCTGGGTTCTGCGAGGAGGCTGTGCTGCTGGAGGGGGCCATCGCCATTCGCCCGGCCGAACCCCATTGGCCGCAGGGGTGAGCGACCTCATCAGCGGTTGATCCAGCCCAGCCCCCCGAGCACACCGGCCACCGCCATGAACCACAGGGGCGAGATCCTGGTGCGCAGCATCAACACGCATACCAGCACCGACACCCCGTAGGCCGCCGGGCCGCGATCGGCGGTTTCCAGAATCTTGAGCCCCACAGCAAACAGGATCCCCAGGGTGATGGGCCCCATGCCGCGTTCAAAGGCGATGCGCCATGGGGAGTGCTGGAGGCGATTCCAGCTCAGGGCGGCCACCACCATCACAAGGGTGGAGGGGAGCAGGATCGCCAGCTCCGCTGCGACGCCACTCAGGAGCGCCCAGCTGGGCCCTTCACGCCAGGCCGCACCCATGCCCAGCAGACCCACGATCATGGAGCTGGGGCCAGGGGCCGCCTCGGCCAGGGCATAGAGATCAGCGAACTGACTGTTGGTAAGCCAGCAGTATTTGTCGACGCTGAGATGGTGGTATTCCGCCAACAGGGTGTTGCCACCCCCCAGCGAGAACAACGACAGGCTGAGGAAATCCCCGATCACGGCCACCAGGTTGCCGAGATCGCTGAGCTGAACGGGATGGCAGATACCGCTCATGGCTCACCTGCGGCAGCACCGCGGGGCCAGTACCAGGCCATGGCCAGGGGCCCAGCAACCAACACCACAGGGATCAGGCGGAGATGCGCCACCGCCAGGGCCAGGAAGACCGCCAGGGCAAAGCCAAGGGCCACGGCATCACGCCAGTATTCATCCAGGATCTTGAAGCCCATGGACAGGGCCATGCCGGCGGCGGCGGCCACGACCCCCGCCAGCACCCGATCCACCGCCACGATCACGTGCAGATAGAAGTAGGCGAGGCCCAGGAGTAAGAGCAGGCTGAAGGGCACCAGCAGCATGCCGGCCAAGGCAAGCATCGCTCCGGCCAGGCCGTGAAAACGGGCGCCGATGTACACCGCCATGTTGATCTGGTTAGGCCCTGGAAACAGCCGGGCCACGGTGAGCCCGGTGATGAACTCCTCATTCGTCATCCAGCGGCGCTGTTCCACCACAATCCGCTGACTCCAAGCCGAGAGCCCACCACCGAACGAAGACAGCGCCACCTGCAGCATCCCGAAGAAGAGGGCACGGCGGCCCGGGATCTCCGCCATCACTCGTGCACGAAGTGAGGGTCGGCCGGCAGTTCACCCGCTTCGTGGAAGGCGGGATCGAGCGGATCGGGGGCGCTGTAGGGATGGGCCTCGGCCCAATCGGCCTTGAACACCTGCTTGAGCCGCATCACCACCTGGACAGCGTCCACCTCGATGCCGAGTTCGCGGCGCAGATCAAAGGCGCTGCGATCGATATTCATCGAGCCGGTCATGGCGGCGATGCCATCCACCAGCAGCAACTTGGCATGCAGCTTGAGGTGCCTCTGCCGCCGCACCTTCACCCCCGAGCGCTCCATCAGGCGCAGGGAGCTGAAGGTGTCGTAGATGTCCCAATCGCTGATGCCGTGCTTGCCACCGCAGAGCACCCGCACCTTCACCCCACGGTGGCGGGCCGCCACAATCCGCTCGAGGATCACCGCATCCACGAACTTGGGGTGCTGAATCCACAGGGTGGCCTTGGCGGTATCGATGATCCGGGCCATCTGTCCGCGGCTGTGGGCACTGCTCCACACCAGCCCCACATCCAGTCGGGGTTCAAAGAATTGCCGCGACCAATCCGCCTCAAAGCCGGCGATCACCTGGCTCACCACATTGGGATCATGGGTTACCACGCCGTAGTCGCGGGTCTGGGTGAAGTACTTGTCGGAGAAGTTGAAGGTGGCGATCAAGGCCGCCGAGTGATCCACCACCATCGACTTCTCATGGGTCACCGGGAAGGCCTCACTGGTCCAGGCCACCGCGATGCCCCACTGCTGCAACAGGGCAAAGGCCTCGTCATTCCAGCGATCGCCACCGGAGGTGTGGGGGTTGAGCATCACCCGCACCTGCACCCCTCGTTCCGCAGCCCGGCGTAGGGCCTGCTCCACCAGCTCGCTCTGCAACTTGAACTGCTTGAGCAACAGTTGCTCTCGGGCCTGATCGATCAGCTCCACCACCGCGTTGGCGCCGTCATCCGGCATCACCAGCAGGCGCTGGCTCGTGGCGGGAATGGGGGGCATCGAGAGCCTGCAGGAGCCTGTCTTTTTTAGTCGGGCGCAGGAATGCCGCCCAGTGGGGCGGACACGCAGCAATCCGGTGGATTGGCCTTAACCTGCCCCGATGTCAGACAGCGCCGTGACCCGCTACATCCTGATCTGCTCCGGCAAGGGCGGCGTGGGCAAAACCACCCTCACCGCCAACTTGGGCATTGCCTTGGCCAAGCAGGGCATGCGCACCGCCGTGTTGGATGCAGACTTCGGCCTGCGCAATCTCGATCTGCTCCTGGGCCTGGAGAACCGGATCGTGTACACGGCCCAGGAGGTGCTCACCGGCCATTGCCGGCTGGAGCAGGCCCTGGTGAAGCACAAGCAGGAGCCCAACCTGGCGCTGTTGCCGGCAGGCAACCCGCGCATGCTCGAGTGGCTCAAGCCCGACGACATGCAGAAGATCGCCGCTCTGCTCGGCGAGAGCTTCGACATCGTGCTGATCGACTGCCCCGCCGGCATCGAGGACGGCTTCAAGAACGCGGTTGCCGCCGCCAAGGAGGCCATCGTGATCACCACCCCTGAGGTGTCCGCGGTGCGGGACGCCGACCGGGTGATTGGCCTACTCAACACCCATGGCGTCAAGCCCATCCAGCTGGTGCTGAACCGGGTGCGGCCCAAGATGATGGCCAACCAGGAGATGCTCGCCGTCGACGACGTGACGGACATCCTCGCCCTGCCGCTGCTGGGCCTGGTGCTGGAAGACGAGCAGGTGATCGTGAGCACCAACCGCGGCGAGCCCCTCACCCTCAATGGCAGCAACTCCCCGGCGGCGCAGGCCTACAGCAACGTGGCCCGGCGGATCTGCGGAGAAGAGGTTCCCTTGATTGATCCCGCCAAGGCGCGGAGGGGATTGCGAGCCAAGCTGGGCCGCCTGATGCAAACCAAGATCTTCTGAAGCGATGACCCTGCGCGATTTCGTCAACAAACTGCTCGGTCGTCAACCTGCCAGCGCCGCTACCGCCAAGGAGCGGCTGCAACTGGTGCTCGCCCACGACCGCAGCGATCTCAATCCCGAGCTGCTGGAGCAGATGCGCCGCGAGATCCTCGAGGTGGTGAGCCGCTACGTGGAGATTGATCTTGAAGAAGGGGATGTGAGCCTGGAAACGGAAGATAGGGTCACCGCCCTGGTGGCCAACCTGCCGATCAAGCGGGCCAAGGCCAAGGCTGCCCAGCAAGAGCGCAGCGAGGAGGAAGCCCCTGCCTGGACAGCCATTCAGGGGTGATCCGGCCGAGCTGATCACGAGAGGGGAATGCTTCTGGGGTGTTCAAGACACCCCCATGGCCGCAAACCTCTGCAGCATCACCGCGGCTGAAAGCCAGGTGCTCCAAGCCCTCGAGCAAGGGCTCAGCAACAAGGCCATCGCCGCCGCCCTGGTGCTCAGCCCCCGCACGGTGGAATGCCACATCTCCCACCTGCTGGCCAAGACCGGTTGCAACAGCCGCACCCAGCTGCTGTTGTGGGCTCTAGCAAGGCGATAAGCTATGAAGAGGAGGCACCCCTCCATTGCCGGCTTAGCTCAGTGGTAGAGCAGCGCTTTTGTAAAGCGAAGGCCATCGGTTCAAATCCGTTAGCCGGCTTTGAGCCTTCAGATAACGATTTTAGTCGTATCGGCACCTAGCCCCGCGCTTCAAGGGAATGGCGCTGGATGCCAGACATGCTGGGGATAGGGGATCTCAATCCCTTCGCGCGCGAAGGCCTCCCAGATGGCAATCCCAACCTCGCTAGCCACACCAATGCCATCCATCGGATTTTCAATCCAGTAACGAATGCTGTAGGTAATAGCCGAATCGTCGTAACGAAGCAACAACCCCTTCGGAGCCGGACGCGCCAGTACCCGAGGCACGGTGCGCGCGGTGGCCTCCAACAGGGCAATCACGATCTTCGGCGAGTGACGATAGGCCACGCCGATCACCACTTGTCCGCGGCGATGACGATCACGAACACCGCTGTAGGTAACCATCGACTGGGTGAAAAAGGTCTGATTAGGAACCACCAGCTCCACATTGTCGCGATCACGCCACAGCGTTGTGGCACGCATACCTAGTTCCAGCACTTCACAAGGGTCTTCACCATTACTCTGTGATTCAATCAGCAAGACATCGCCAGGCCTTACCGCCCCTTCCAACAACAACCAGAGGCCACTGATAAAGTTTGAAAACACCTCTTTGAGGCCAAAGCCGAGGCCCACGGAAAGCCCGCCACCCACAGCGGCAATCAGAGCCGTGTTGACCCCCACGTTGGTGAGGATGAGCAACAAACCGATCGCCACCAACACATAACGAATCAGCAGGGATGAAGCCCGATAGGCCGGCAGGCTGAACTGAAACACACGACGCATTAGTGCAGCAAGCGCCAGCGCCGGCAACGCCGAGCCCACGACCACGAAGTATGTGCCAACCACCAGCAGGGCCAAGGCTCCAAGCGACAGCCCGTCCTGACCAATGGCAATCACCTCAACAGCAAACAATTCATCCAGACTGGCGAACTGCGAATAGAGCCGCAGCACACCAATCACCACCAGCAGTGGCCGCACCAACTGGAGATCTTCGCGCTCAACAACCTTGGCTGGCAAATAGAGCTGAAGCAAGATCAACCCAACCCGCGATAGCATGCAAAGGGCATAAAAACGCACCACGAACCGGGCCAGATCTCCCACACCTGTGGCGGACACCAACCAGGTCGCGGCCAGTGCGAAACACAGCCATAACAAGCCGGCATTCGCCAAGGGCTTAAGACGCCTGAGAAACGGCCAACGACGCTCACCCAGCCAGCACCGTTGATCGAGCTTCAACTGGCGCTTGAGGATCAACCAGAGGCCAAAGGCCAATCCCAAAGCCGCAAACTGCCTGAGCACACCGAAGCGGGTTAGATCGGCAAGGAGATCGAGCAGCAGTTGTGCAATGTCATTCATGGCTGCACCTCCACGGCAGGAACAGCATCCAGCAGGCTCTGGAATTCAGGTGCCACGGCAAGGGGAGCCCGAGCACCAGCGAGCACCTGATTGGCCAACAGAACAGCCCGATCGGAATGGCGCGCCAGCAGCTGATACTGCTGAAGGCTGGGCAACACACTCAATCGCCGAGATCCATCCATCACTGCCAAAATTGGATAGGCCTTCAGGGGGAGGGCAATGGCTGAATTCACTGGCAACACAGTGCCAAGGCGCAGGGCCATAGTCCGTTGATTCACCGCATTGGCCGTGAACAACACGAACTGCTTCGCCAGTTGACGCTGCGCCGGACTGGACTGAGAACCCATCATCCAGGTGGGCACAACCAGCAGCGGCCTGGCTGGTCCTGCGGGACCAGCCGGCAACAATCCCACCCCCAGATCGCCGCCGAGGGCTTGGCGCAGGGAGGGGATCCAACCACTGGAGCAAGGAACCCACAGGAAGCGGCCTTCGGCCAAACCCAGCCGCAACTCCTCCTCATTGCTCACGAAGGTGATGTGGGGCTGCAGATTGGCGTGCTGCAACCACTGCAACGCAGACAGCACCTGGGATGGTCCCCTGGCTAGGCCGCCAGGGGCTGGAGCGAGAGACGCTCCAAAGCCACTGAAGATCCAATCCAATCCTGGAAGGCTGGAACTCAGCCCAATGGCCGATCCTTCCTGTCCCAAGCGCACCAAATCGCTCAACGTTGCAGGCGGCGACGCCAAGCGCCGGCGATCGAAGCAGGCCATCGTTGGCGCCATGAACAAGGGCACCCCAAGCTGCTGGCCACCATCGCGCAGTGAAGCCAACAACCATGGCTGGACATGGCGACGTTCCTCCAGGCTGAGCTGCACAGGAGTGCCATAGCCCTTCTGATGCAGCGTGAGCAGATCACGACTGGTGGCCAGAAGAATCAGATCTGGGGCAAGCCCGCGGGCTGTGCGAAAGGCAAGCTCTTGCTGGAGGCGATCAGCCGCAACAGTGCGCAGCTTCACCTGGAGTTGGGGATTCAACCGCTTGAAATCCCTGGCTTCCTGCTCCAGTTGAGCCTTGAGCCTGCTCTGCTCGACAGGATCAGCTTGGGACGACAGCTCCAACAGCACATTGATGGTGTTGCCAACCGCAGGCAGGCGGTTGAAACCAAGGGATCCGCAAGCCGAGAGCACGCTGCTCAGCCCGAATAAGAGAACCAACCCCTGGCGGCGGCTCATGGGTACCGAGGAGCGCGATGCCACGCATTCTCGCCCCCTGCCGCAGATCGTGATCGCCACTGACCAGGCCCACAGAGCGCCCTCAGACTTTCAACAAACAGCGGCGCAACCATGACCACCAGGCGACGCAAGCCGATTCGGGATCTCACCATCCGCGAATACTGCCTCTACCGGGCGATCTGTATCGAGCTGGAGGACCTGGAACAGTCGATCCTCTACGACGGCACAGTGAAACTGGATCTGGAGGCACTCGCGATGGCCATGCGAGACCGTCGCCTTCTGATCGAATGGCTCAGGGAGCTCTACTTCCCACCCTCCTCCGACTTCGCCGATACGGGCCTCACGGAGGAAATCGAGGAACAACTACTCACTGGTGCGCTGTATTGATCACCTTTACGAAGCTCTCGAAGGCCATGCGCCACAGGCAACCCACAAAAAAGCCCCGCCTTGGCGGGGCTTAGATGGTTGAGTGTTGAGCCTCAGCCCACGCTCCAGACGCCACCGGCGATCTTCACCAGTGGAGCCACGATGGTGGTGCCAGCCAGGAACCAGGCGAAGGCCGCACCGCCGCAACCGCCAAGCCAGAAGCCACTGGCGAACTCAGCCCAACCGGCCTTGGTGAACAGGTCTGCAGGGGGGTTGTCGATGGTGGCGTCAGCGGGCTGAACGCTGGGGCCGAGGCCAGCGGTGCCGTAGATCGACAGGCACACGGTGAGAATGGACACCAAACCAACAGCAGCCAGCAGGCCGGCGGTGCTGGCGTACTCGGTGAGGCGCAGCGGACCGGTGATGGCAAAGGGGCCATACAGGAAGAAGCCATGGGCCATCCCCACTTCCAGACCGCGACGGTTGGGGGAGAGGGACGGGCGATAGGCCGGCAGGGCATTGAGGAATGCCCTGGTGAAGTAGCTGCTGTTGACGGGAGTGGCCAGATTGCCGACGCAGGGGTCGGCGACAGGGGTCACGGTCATCGGTGGAAGAGGGTCGGTTGGCTGGATGGAAGCGGCGACTGCTCAGTCGCGGGCTTCAATCACGTTGAACAGCAGGGCCATGGCCACCGCAGGAGCGAGGATCCCGACAAGGGGCACGAACACCGAGGGCATCCAGGCGGCGACGAAGTCTCCGGTCATCAGCGTGGGCCAATACAGCTACCGTTGGGCACTGTAAGGAGCCCCTCTGGAACTGCCGTTCAGCAGCCTGGTGGGCGACATAAAAGTTCAGACCGCTCCCCCAGGCCACCTGCCAAGCCATGACCCAGGCTCTCTCCGGTGCTGCACTCGCCGCCCTGATCGCCGTGTGCTGGCTGCTGGGACGGCCGAAGCCGAGGTTGCTGAGCTCCACCGACACCGCTCAGGTGGCGGCCCTGAACCGCAGCCAGATGGAGCTGGTGCTGCCCGCGCCAGACGGCCCCAGCCCTGCACCCGCTGAGGAGGGAGCACACCACTGGCCCCGGAATGCCCGCAGCCGCCAGCAGCTGCTGGCCGACTTGGAGCGGCAGTTCCGTGCCGGGGGTGAGCAGCGCCAGCGGGCGATGGCGGCCTGCAGGGCCTGGGGCCACCGGGCGGCTTTACCCCTGATCCGCCGGGGGCTCAAGGATGCCGACACCACCGTGGTGGGCCTGGCCGCCGAGGCCATGGCCGCCTTCCGAGGCCGCAGCACAGCTGCGAGGCAGCCCGCTCAGACCGCCACACTGCCCCGCAATGTTTCCCGCACCCGATAGATCGGGCGCCCCTGGCTCTCGTGATAGGTGCGCATCTGCAGCTCGGCCAACAGGCCAAAGCAGAACAACTGCACACCCGCCACAATAGCCAGCACGGCCACCAGGAGCAGCGGCCGGTTACCGATATCGGCATTCGCCAGCAGCTTCTGGGCCAGCAGATAGAGGGCCAGCACCAGGCCCACTGCAATAGCGGCAAGGCCGCCAAAGCCGAACACGTGCATCGGACGGGTCAGAAACCGCTTCATGAACCACACAGTGAGCAGATCCATGAGCACCCGGAAGGTGCGATCGATCCCGTACTTGCTCTGCCCAAACTGACGGGCCTTGTGGTTCACCTTCACCTCGGTGATCCGAGCGCCCTCGATGAAGGCCAGGGCCGGCAGAAAGCGATGCAGCTCGCCGTAAAGACTGATGTCATCCACCAGCTCCCGGCGATAGGCCTTGAGGGAACATCCGTAGTCATGTAGACGCACTCCAGTGACCTGCGCAATCAATCGATTCGCCAATCGAGAAGGGAGCAGACGACTCAAACCATCGTCCTGGCGCTGATAACGCCAGCCACTCACCAGGTCGTAGCCCTGTTCCAGCTGCTCCAGCAGCATGGGGATATCGGCTGGATCGTTCTGAAGGTCGCCGTCCAGCGTCACGATCAGGTCCCCACGGCTGGCATCAAAACCGGCTGACATGGCCGGTGTCTGCCCGTAATTACGACGCAACAACATCGCAACAAGTTCAGGGGTTTGAGCCGCCATAACCCGTAGCGCGCCGGCCGTGCCATCAGACGATCCGTCGTCCACCAGTACCAGCTCAAACGGGCGTCCTAGGGGTCGCAGTGACGCCAAGAGCTGTTCCACCAGCAGCGGCAGGCTCTCCTCCTCGTTGTAGAGGGGCACCACGATGGACAGTTCGGGCCTGAGCGGCGCGCTCATCGGACACCTGTGAATGCCTGCAACCTATGCGACGCCGTCGTGGCAGCGCATCACCCGCCCCGCCCCGCGCAACTCCCGCCGGTAGTGGCTGCTCACGGGATGCAGGGCCTGGGGATCGAGGCTGTCGATGCCCAGGCCATTGCGGCCATGCTCGCGGCCAGAGCTGTGCAGGTAGCGGCCCTCTCCGAGGTAGAGGCCCACATGGCTGCAGCGCTGGGGTTGGCCGAAAAACAGCAGATCACCGGCCCGGAGCAGGCCATAGGTGCCGGGCCGCACCGCCACCGGCTGACAGAAGCGCTCCTGCTGATAGGCATCCCGGGGGATCCACACGCCAGCCGCAGCAAAGGCGCTCTGCGTGAACCCGGAACAGTCGAAATCCGGGCCCAGAGTCCCCCCCCAGAGGTAGTGGTTGGAGCACTGGCGCGCCTGCTCGGCAAAGGCCATCACGCGCGGCAGCCGGGCGGCGATGGCCTGGGCATCCAGCAGCTGGGGTCGTGGTCGCGGCGTCGCGCGGGCATGGCCGAGCAGATCGCCAGGCTCGATCCAGCCGGGATAGCCGTCCTCCAGCAGGCGAACCCTTAGCCGGCGCTCTGCTGCCTGCTCGGGTTGCAGCACCTCTAGGCAGCGGCCGGCAGCCGCCTGCGTGGCCAGCCCCCTGCCGGCCCGGCGGCTGTAGAGGTTGATCGGGGCCGCCAGCTGCCAGAGGCTGCGGGGTTGCAACAACTCCAGGGCCGCAGGGGTTCCCGGAGCCAGGCTGCCTAATCTCGCCATTAACGCCTTGGGCTGTGATGGGGTTTTACTGCCCGGATGGGCCGATGCAGCGGATCCTCTCCGATGCGATCGACCAACTGGAAGCCCAGGGGCGCCCGGGGCTGCGGGAGCGGCTCTCCGTGACCTGGTTGCGCTACGGCAGCAGCCTGCGGGGCACCGCCAGCACGGCCCAGGATGTCGAGGCCTTCTGGGCACGCCCCGTTCACGGCGCGGCGTGGGGGGGCGAGCTGCCCCGCTACCCAGCCAGCGTGGTGAAGCTCTTCTATCTGGTGGCGGCAGAAGCCTGGCTTCAGCGCCAGTTGATCACGGACAGCCCTGAACTGCGCAGGGCGCTGGCGGACATGATCCGCGACTCCAGCAACGACGCCACCGGCATGGTGCTCGACCTGCTCACCGGCACCCAGAGCGGCCCGGAGCTGCCCCCCATGGCCCTGGAGCGCTGGAGCCTGCAGCGGCAACTGGTGAACCAGTGGTATGCGGGCCTGGGCTGGCCCGAATGGCTGCACTGCAATGCATGCCAGAAAACCTGGGGCGATGGGCCCTATGGGCGGGAGCGCCAGTCCTACGGGGAGCAGCTCGAGAACCGCAACCGCCTCAGCACCGACATGACCGCCCGGCTGGTGCACGGCGTGATGGCGGGAGCCATGGTGTCTCCCCCCGCCAGCGGCCGCATGCAGGAGCTGCTGGCCCGTTCTCTGGATCTCGCCGAGCGGGCAGCGGATCCCGAGAACCAGGTGGATGGCTTCATCGGCGGGGGTGTTCCCGACGGGACTCGGCTGTGGAGCAAGGCCGGCTGGATGAGTCAGGCCCGCCACGATGCGGCCTACCTGGAAATCCCCGGCCACCATCCCTGTGTGCTGGTGATCTTCAGCGAGGGCCCTGAACGGGCCCAGGACGAGGCCCTTCTGCCCGGGCTCACGGCACTGCTGACGGAGGCCTCCACGAGCTGAGAACTCCGTGCCAAACCAACAATCCCCACCTCAGCCGTGGCCGAGGCGGGGATCAGGCAGGACGTCTACCGGTGGACAACGGAGAGGGAGGGATTCGAACCCTCGACAGAAGTTGCCTCCTGTAACTCCTTAGCAGGGAGCCGCTTTCAACCACTCAGCCACCTCTCCAGCGGCTCGCAAAGCCTATCAGCCGCCCTGCCCTTCCAGGGCCAATCGCGGCAGGCGGTGCTTGAAACCGCAGAGGATTTCCCATGGAATGGTGCCGCAGGGCTCACTCCAGGCCTCAGGAGCAATGCAGCCACCAGCATCGTCCTCCCCCAGCAAGGTCACCACACTGCCCACGTCCAGATCGGGGCTGTCGGTGGCGTCCAGCACCAGCTGGTCCATGGTGATGGCACCCACCTGGGGCACTGACCGGCCCGCAAACAACACCTGCAGCCGATTGGAGAGCAGGCGAGGCACGCCATCGGCATACCCGATGGCCAACACCGCCAGGCGACTCGGGCGCTGGGTGATGAAGCGATGGCCATAGCTGACCCCCACCCCCGCGGGCACCTCCCGAATCAGCGAGACCCGAGCCCGCACGCGCATGGCCGGTCGCAGGGGCAGCGCGCCGCCCAGATGGGACGCAGGCCGATGGCCATAGAGGGCCAGACCCACCCGCACCATGTCGAAATGCAGGCTGGGGCTACGCAGCGTGCCCGCGGAGTTGGCGAGGTGACGGCAGCCCGGCGGCAGCGACTGGTTCTGCAACTCCGCCAGCACGGCCTCAAATCGCTGCTGCTGCTGGGTGGTCAGGCCCCCGTCCGCAGATTCCAGCGCATCGGCATCGGCCAAGTGGGAATACACACCGGCCAGGTGCACCGATTCGAGGGCAGCGATCGCCTCCACCAGCCGGGGGCCATCCTTCCAGGCGGCCCCAAGCCGGCTCATGCCGGTGTCGAGCTTGAGCTGAACCGCCATGGGCCGGCCGCTACCCGCGGCGATGTTCTGACAGAGCAGCGCCTCCCGCATGCCGCTGAGGGTGGGCATCAGCTGCCAATGCAGACAGGTGCGCAGTTCATCGGGGTGGGTGAGGTTGCCCAGCACCAGCACGGGGGCCTCCAGGCCGGCCTGGCGGAGCTCGAGCCCCTCCTGGAGCGTGGCCACGCCGAAACTGCTGGCCCCCCCGGCCGCAGCAGCCCGTGCCACCGGCACAGCACCGTGGCCATAGCCATCGGCTTTCACGACAGCCATCAAGGCGCAACCGGGGCTGAGCGAGTGCCGCAGGGCGGTGGCATTGGCAGCAATCGCAGCTTCACTCACCTCCACCCAGGCCCGCTGACGCGGATGAGCCCGCAGCTCAGGGGCGCGCTCTGGGGTGGCTGGCGACGCTTCAGACATCGCCAAAGGGTACGCGGGGCTGCAGATCCCAATCAAGATTCGCCCTAGCATGCCGCCAATCCTGCAGCCCTGCAGGGCTGGAGCTGGCATGGGCCACGTTCTCGTTCTCAACGCCTCTTACGAGCCGCTGAACATCACCAGCTGGCGGCGAGCCACGGTGATGGTGCTCAAGGGCAAGGCCGAAGGCCTGGAGCACGACCCCAGCCTCTGCCTGCGGCCAGGCCTGCAAAGGCCCACGGTGATCCGCCTACGCCAGTTCGTGCGGGTGCCTTTTCGGCCCTTACCCCTCACGCGCCGCAACCTGTTCCACCGCGATGGGCATTGCTGTCAGTACTGCGGCAGCCTCAGCGAGCGGCTCTCCATTGATCACGTGATGCCCCGCAGCCGCGGAGGGACCCATGCTTGGGAGAACGTGACCACGGCCTGCCTTCGCTGCAACGTGCACAAGGGCAACCGCACGCCCCGGGAAGCCGGCATGGTGTTGGCACGCCAGCCACGGCGGCCGGTGAGCGGCCCCCTGTTCGAGGCGCGTCGCCAGATGGCCCATGGCAGCCATGCCGAATGGGCCAAATATGTGAGCAGCTGGGACGCGGCCTAACCGTTGCTGCCGGAGGCCTGCTCCGCCAGTTCCTCGAGCTGGCGCCGCTGATCCGCTGACACACAGGCGCCGATCAATTCCGCCAGCTGGCCCTGGAGCACCGGCTCCAGGGAAAAATTGCGTCCCAACCGGTGATCCGTGGTGCGGTTGTCCTTGTAGTTGTAAGTGCGGATCTTTTCACTGCGATCGCCGCTGCCCACCTGGGCCAGACGGGCCGAACGCTCCTTGGCGTTGGCCTCGGCCAATTCACGCTCATACAGCTTGGCCCGCAGGATCTCCATGGCCCGCTCGCGGTTCTGCAGCTGGGAACGCTCCTGGGTGCAGAACACGCGGATCCCCGTGGGTTTGTGGAGGAGGTCGACGGCGGTTTCCACCTTGTTCACGTTCTGGCCGCCCGCCCCACCGGAACGGGCCGTGCTGATCTCGATCTCAGTGGGGTCGATCTGTACCTCCACCGGATCGGCTTCCGGCATCACGGCCACCGTGGCCGTGGAGGTGTGTACCCGCCCCTGGGACTCCGTGGCCGGCACCCGCTGCACCCGGTGCACCCCCGCCTCATACTTGAGCTGGCTGAACACCCCATCGCCCTGGATCGCCAGGATCAGTTCCTTGTAGCCCCCGAGCTCCGCCTCAGACGCGCTCACCGGCTGCACCTTCCAGCCCACGCTCTGGGCGTACCGCTCATACATCCGAGCCAGATCCCCGGCCCAGATCGCGGCCTCATCACCGCCGGCGCCGGCGCGGATTTCCAGCATCACACTGCGCTCATCGCGCGGGTCGCGGGGCAACAGCGCCAGGGTGAGCTGCTCCTCCAACTGGGCCAGCCGCTCGCCGAGCACGCTGAGCTCGTCCTGCGCGAGGGCCTCCATCTCCAGGTCGCCGCGGCTCTGCTTGAGCAACTCACGCGCCTCTCGCTCCTGACGCTGAAGGCTCTGGAGTTCGGCGTAGCCGTTGACGAGGGGCTCAAGCCGCGCGCGCTCACGGGCAATCGGCTCGAGCTGGCTGGGGTTGGCCGCCACATCGGGGTCGGCCAATTGCCGCTCCAGGGTCTCGAAGGTGCGACGGGCCGTCTCCAGCCGCTCACTCAGGAAAGAGGCATCCATGGCAGCAGGTCAGCAAAAAGCCGGATGCCCTGGAGCATCCGGCCCTGCGGTGAATCCGTTGTGCAACGGATGGAAATCAGGCTTGAGCAGCGGCTTCGGACTTGGCTTCCGTCTTGGTCTCCTGGGGAGCATCGGACGCACCAGCCATGCCGTACTTGCGCATGAACCGGTCCACACGACCCTCGGTGTCGAGGATTTTCTGGGTGCCGGTATAGAAGGGGTGGTTGCCACTCCACACATCCACGTGGAGCTCGGGGCTGGTGGAGCCGGTGGTCATCACCACCTCTCCGTTGCAGATCACCTTGGCATCGGGATACCAGGTGGGATGAATGTCGGCCTTGGGCATGACGAGACTCGGCTGAATACGAAAGGAAGGGATCAGCGCTTGGAGAACTGAGGAGCCTTACGGGCTTTCTTCAGGCCGTACTTGCGACGCTCCTTAGCGCGGGGGTCGCGGCTGAGGTGGCCTTCGGTCTTGAGGGGCTTGCGGTTGTCGGGAGACAGGTCGCACAGAGCCCGGGCTGCACCCTGCTTGATGGCATCCGCTTGGCCGGTGAGGCCCCCACCGCGCACGTTCACCAGCAGGTCGTACTCAGCAGCAAGGCCAAGGGTCTGCAGGGGAGCCTTGACGGCAGCCAGGTAAACGGGGTTGTAGTTGAGGTAGTTATCGCCGGGACGACCGTTGATGGTGACGGAACCGGTGCCGGGGACAACACGGACACGGGCGACGGCGGTCTTGCGACGGCCGGTTCCCCAGTAGACGACTTTGTTGGTGCTCATTGGGCGGAAGCGGCGGGATCGAGCGCGAGGGCCTTGGGCTGCTGGGCGGTGTGGGGGTGCTCAGCACCCTTGTACACCTTGAGCTTGCGGAACAGCTGGCGGCCGAGGGCGTTGTGGGGGAGCATGCCCTTCACAGCCTTCTCGATGATCCGCTCAGGCAGACGAGCCTGCAGAGCTGCGAAGCTCTCGGTCTTCATGCCGCCGGGACGGCCCGAGTGACGGCGGTAAACCTTCTCGGTGAACTTGTTGCCGCTCACCTTCACCTTGTCAGCATTGATCACCACGACGAAGTCGCCGGCGTCAATGTGGGGGGCAAAGTTGGGGTTGTTCTTACCCCGCAACACCGAAGCCACCTCACTGGCAAGGCGGCCGAGGGTCTGATTCTCCGCATCGACCAGATACCACTGGCGAGTGGAGGAATCCTGAGGGGGGACGAGAGTCTTGTTCATCGCGCCGGCGGGCCGGATCGGGTAGCGCGCCATCGAGCAGGGAGCTGCAACGACGGGGCTGGACAGAGGGAACGGCAGGGCACCCGATCACTCGGGAGCCAGAAGCTCGTTTAGCGACCCTACCTCTTCACCTGCTGGGCGCCCCGGGGGGCGAGCAGGGAAGGGCCGGGAGGCCGGCGACCTGGAGCTGGCAAGATCCCTGTAGGGACAAGACCAAGTACAGATCAGCTGATGGGACAAAGCCCCTTCAGCGGAGAGCTCTGAAAGCCTGCGAAACCGGAGAGAAGCCCTGGGACTTAGTCCGGTGCAGCAGGCGGAGCATCAGAGCTCTCCAGCAAATACCGCGGTTGGCTATCGTACCAGGCGGCCCTGGGGAACACCTCCGAGGGATAGCCAACCCGCAACAGGCACAGGCCCTGGGGCGGCGCGGCCTCCTTCACCTCCTCGCGGGCCTGGCTGCGCCAGCGGCGCTGGAACGCCTCCAGGCTGAGGCGACCCTCGCCGATGGCCACCAGCTGCCCCATCAGCAGCCTCACCATTCCGTAGAGGAAGCCACTGGCCTGGATCTCCACCTCCACCAGATCGCCGCGGCGCACCAGGCTCACCTCCTGCACGGTGGTGCGCGAGTGGCTGCGGCTGCTGCCCGCCCGCTCGAAGGCGGCAAAGTCGTGCTCGCCCAGCAGGTCCATCAGGGCCCGATCCATTAGCTGGTCGTCGAGGCGCCGCTGGTAGCGGTGCCAGCTCCACGGAGCCAGGAAGAGATTGGGGGTGCGGGCGTTGTAGAGGGTGTAGCGATAGCGCCGATAGACGGCACTGAAGCAGGCATTCCAATCGGCAGGCACCTCAGCGGCGGCACGCACACGGATGCTGGGGGGCAGGCGACCATTGAGCGCCGCCGGCCACCGCTGGGCAGGGATGGGGCCGGCAGCGTCAAAGTGCACCACCTGACCTGCCGCATGCACGCCGCTGTCCGTGCGGCCTGCGGCCACCGCCATGGCCGGACGATGGGCATCCAGCTGGGCGATCGCCGCCTCGAGGGTTTCCTGAACACTGGGATCACGGGGCTGCCGCTGCCAGCCGCAAAAGGAGCTGCCCTCGTACTGCAAACAGAGGGCGATGCGGCGAAGACGCACGGCAGGATCCGGTGGATCGGGGGAGGAACTCAGCTGGTGACCCATGAAAAAGCCGCGATGGACAGTCGGTCCACCGCGGCAGAGAAGTGTGGACCGTCAAGGATCTGACGGAAGCTCAGACGAGCTCGATGATGGCCATCTCGGCGTTGTCACCGCGGCGGGGCACGGTGCGGATGATTCGGGTGTAGCCGCCGTTGCGATCGCCGTACCGCTCCTGGGCCTTGTCGAACAGGGCGTGCACCAGTTGCTTGTCGTAGATGTAGCCGATGGCCCGGCGGCGGGCGGCGAGGCTACCCTCCTTGGCGAGGGTGATCATGCGCTCGGCCTCATCGCGCAGGGCCTTGGCGCGGGCCTTGGTGGTGGTGAGACGACCCTCGCGGATCAGCTGCGTGGTGAGGGCGCGCAGCATGGCTTTGCGTTGGTCGGCGGGGCGTCCCAGCTGGGGGACTCGGCACTGGTGGCGCATGGCAGGAAAGGAAGGGGGAGGTCGGAGAAGTTCGGTGCTGTCAGATCGCGCGCTGTCAGGCGCTGGTGCGGCTCTGGGGCAGGGAGATACCGATGCGCTCGAGGGCCTCGATCACTTCATCGGCCGACTTGGACCCGAAGTTCTTGATCTCCAGCAGATCCTCGTAGCTGAAGCCCATGAGGTCAGACACGGAGTTGACCTGGGCACGCTTGAGGCAGTTGTAGGCCCGCACGGAGAGGTTGAGCTCTTCGAGGGGAATCTGAGCCTCGGCGGAGGGCTCGGGCTCAAGGCCGGGCTCATCCACCATGGTGAGGCTGGCCAGAGGCTGAAACAGCGCAATCAGCTGGTTGGCCGCCTGAGCCATGGCGTCGTCGGGGGTGACGGAGCCATCGGTTTGAATTTCCAGGCGCAGCCGCTCACGGGCGGAACCGCCTTCGCCCACAGCGGTTTCATCCACGCTGTAGTTCACCCGACGCACGGGCATAAACACGGCATCGATCTGGAGAAGATCAATGGCGCTGGTGTCCTCGGTGCGGCGATCGACGGGGCGATAGCCCACGCCACGCTCCACGTGAACTTCGAGCTCGAGGCTGTGGCCCTCGGCAATCGTGGCGATCGGACGGTCACCGTCGATCACCTGAACCTGGGAGGAGAATTGCAGATCGGAGGCGGTGACGGTGGCGGGACCGTTCACCACCAGACGGCCGATCTCCAGCTCGCGGGTGCGGCTGCTAACAGGGATGTCCTTGCAGTTCAGCAGGATGTCGAGGACGTCCTCACGCACACCGGGAACGGTGGCGTATTCGTGGTTGACCCCGGCGATGCGCACAGCGGTGATGGCGCTGCCCTCAAGGGCGCCCATCAGCACGCGACGCAGGGAGTTCCCCAGGGTGATGGCCTGGCCCCGCTCGAGGGGGCCGATCACGAACACGCCCAACTGGGAGCGGTCGTCGGCGACCTGGTGTTCAACCCGATCGATCTGGTACTGCAACACGGTCTGAAGCTCAGAAGGTATGGATGAGCCCCCCTGGGGCTAAGCAACGCGTCGGATCAGACCCGGCGACGCTTGGAACGGCGGCAACCGTTGTGGGGCAGGGGAGTGACGTCGCGGATCAGGGTGATCTCCAGACCGGCCACCTGCAGGGCACGAATGGCCGTCTCACGTCCGGAGCCAGGCCCACGAACGAGAACTTCGATCTGGCGCATGCCCTGCTCGAGAGCGCGGCGGGCTGCAGCCTCGGCGGCGGTCTGAGCGGCGAACGGCGTGCCTTTACGGGCACCCTTGAAGCCGCTGGCACCAGCGGAACTCCAGGAGATCACTTCACCAGCGGTATCGGTGATCGACACGATGGTGTTGTTGAAGGTGCTCTGAATGTGCGCAACACCGTTGGGCACATTGCGCTTGGTCTTCTTCGCGCCGGATTTCTTGGCGGGCTTGGCCATGGCAGATGCCCTGCAGGAGCAGGGAGGTAATCGGGGAACTGAACTGGGGGTCGTCCTGGTGACGCCGGTCGAGATGACGACCAGTCGGCAGGAGCGGAATGAGGCTGGTGGCCGAGAAGGGGCGTGAGCGCCTTACTTCTTCTTACCGGCGACGGTCTTACGGGCGCCGCGGCGGGTACGAGCGTTGGTGCGGGTGCGCTGACCACGCACGGGCAAGCCAGCACGGTGGCGACGGCCACGGACACAGCCGATGTCCTGCAGACGCTTGAGGGCCATACCCTCCTGACGGCGCAGGTCACCTTCGAGGGTGAAGCCCTCGGTCGCGCCGCGCAGCTTCTGCACGTCGGCGTCCTCGAGGTCCTTGACGCGGGTGTCGGGGTTGACGCCGGTCTTGGCCAGGATCTTTTTGGCCGTGGTCAGGCCAATCCCATACACGTAGGTGAGAGCAATCTCGATCCTCTTGTCACGAGGAATGTCGACGCCGGCAATCCGAGCCACAGAAAAAACGTTCGGTTGAGCAAGGGTGCCCAGAGCAGCCTGGGCGGGTTAGGGGGTGGTCCGCAAGCGGACCGAGGACAAGGCTCCGCCGGGGATCAACCCTGGCGCTGCTTGTGCTTGGGGTTGGAGCAGATCACCATCACCCGGCCATGGCGACGAATCACCCGGCACTTGTCGCACATTTTCTTGACCGAGGCACGCACCTTCATGGGAGCGGTCTCTCCGAAATTCCAAACGACGAACTTACCACACGGGTCAACCGAGCAACCCAGCGATCCGCTCAGCGATGGCGTCGACCGTGCCGGCCGCTTCCACCGGCTGCAGCAAGTCCCGCTCGCGGTAGTAGGCGATCAGCGGGGCGGTCTGCTCGCGATACACCTCAAGGCGGTGGCGAATCACCTGCTCGTTGTCGTCGGCCCGGCCGCGGGAGAGCAAGCGCTCGATCAGTGCGGCGTCATCGAGCTCCATCAGCACCACCAACTCGATCTGTTGGCCGAGATCATCGAGCAGCTGGGCGAGGGCATCGGCCTGGACCACATTGCGGGGGAAACCATCCAGCAGCCAGCCACCGCTGTGGGCCACGAGGCGACTGCGCACAATGGCCAGCACCAGCGCATCGCTCACCAGCTCACCGCGGGCCATCACCGCTTCCGCCTGCTTGCCCAGCTCGGAACCGGCCGCCACTTCCGCCCGCAACAAATCGCCAGTGGAGAGGTGAAGCAGCCCCTTGGCCTCAGCCAGGCGTTGGGCCTGGGTGCCCTTACCGGCACCTGGAGGGCCGAGGAAGAGGAGACGCTGCTTCATGGCGGGAAACGGGGGATTGAGCGTTGGGAGAGAAGAAACGAAAAGCGCAGTGGCCGGGGTCACCAGGGCGGCTTCACTGCCGCACCATGCCCTCGTAGCGCTGGGAGATCACAGCGGTCTGCAGTTGCTTGGCGGTCTGGATGGCCACACCCACAAGGATCAGCAGCGACGTTGCACCAAGGCCCTGGAAGGTTTTCACCTGGGTGGACGACTCCACAGCCGAGGGAATGATCGCCACAGCACCGAGGAACAGGGCCCCCAGCAGGGTGAGCCTGTTCTGAACACTGCCCAGATAGTTCGCCGTGGCTGAACCGGGACGGACCCCGGGAATCGCCACACCGGAACGCTTCAGGGTGGTGGCGATGTCTACCGGATTCACCGTGAGCGAGGCGTAGAAGAAGGAGAAGCCGATGATCAGCCCAAAGAACAACAGGGCATAGACCCAGGGAGTGCTGCTATTGGGGCTGATGTAACCCGCCACCTGGATCAGCCAGGCGGACTTGGTCATGTTGGCGATGGTGAGCGGTAGGAACACCACTGCCGAAGCGAAGATGATGGGCATCACGCCGCCGGCATTGAGCTTGAGCGGCAGGTAGCTCTGGCGCGCGGCCAGGTTGGCACCGCCCACCTGACGCTTGGCACTCACGATCGGAATCCGGCGGTTGCCTTCCTCCACGCACACGATGCCCACAATCGTGAGCAGGAACACGAGCACGAGCACCACAATCCCGCCCACGGTGCTGCGATCGCCACTCTGGGCCAGCTCGATGGTGGAACCCAGCGCCCGGGGCAGGGTGGCCACGATGTTCAGGTAGATCACCAGCGACGCACCCTGGCCAATGCCCCGTTCAGTGATCACCTCACTGATCCACATCACGACCATCGAGCCCGTCACCAGGGCCACGGCCGTCTGGATGACAAACACCAGATCGGACGTACCGGCAATGGCGTAGGGACGCAGGATCAGGGCGAACACCACGCTCTGGAGGATGCCCCAACCAAGGGCCACATAGCGGGTGTACTGGGCGATCTTGCGGCGTCCGGCCTCGCCCTCGTTCTTCTGCAAATCCTCGAGCGGGGGCAGGGCCGAGGTGAGCAGCTGCAGGATGATCGAGGCATTAATGAAGGGCAGGATCCCCAGACCAAACACCCCGAGGGTGGAGATGCCACCACCGGTGAAGATGTCGAGGAAGCCGATCAGCTGACCACCGCGAGCAATGAAGTCCTGAAAGGCCACCCGGTCGATACCGGGCACCGGGATGTAGATGCCGAGGCGAACCAACAGCAGCAGGCCCAGGGTGATCAACACCCGGTTGCGCAGATCCTTGGCCTGGATCAGCTGGCTGAAGATTTCACCGGCACTGGGGTTGCGGCCCCGGCTGACGAGCATGGCGAACGATGGAGAGGGCAGGAACCCGGACTAAAAAAGCCGCCTGCAGGCCCTGATGGCACTGACAGACGGCTCTGACCCTAATGGGTGAAGGGGAATGGGGGCTTCAAGCCGTCCGTTCAGATCTCTTCGCAGGTGCCACCAGCGGCCTCGATCTTCTCGCGGGCGCTGGCGGTGAAGGCGGCGGCCTGAACGGTGAGCTTCACCTTCAGATCACCGTTGCCAAGCACCTTGAGGGGGTGCTTAGGGCTGGTAACCAGACCATCCTTGACCAGGGTGTCGATGTTCACCGTGCTGCCAGCCTTGAGGTCGGCAAGCTTGGCGACGTTGATCACCGTGTAGTTCTTGGGGTTGATCAGGGTGAAGTGCTTGAGCTTCGGCACCCGGCGGTAAAGGGGCATCTGGCCACCCTCGAAGCCCGGACGGGTGGGACGACCCGAGCGGGACTTCTGACCACGCATACCGAAACCACAGCTGGCACCCTGGCCAGCGGCGATGCCGCGACCCTTACGGAGCTTGCGGCGACGGGAGCCCTTCTGGGGCTTCAGGGACTGGAGGTTGAGCGTCATGGCGGGCCTCAGGAGTAAATCTGCTCAAGGGAGATGCCCCGCTCCTTGGCGGTCTCCTTGTGGGTGCGCAGGCCGGCCAGGGCATCCATGGCGGCACGGGCGTTGTTCAGGGGGGTCTTGGAACCGAGGCGCTTGGCCAACACGTTCTTGATGCCGGCGAGCTCGAGAACCGTGCGGATGGAACCGCCCGCGATCACACCGGTACCAGGGGCAGCGGGACGAATCAGCACGCTGGCAGCGCCGTCACGGCCATTCCCGATGGTGGGGATTGAGGAGTGGCGGGTGAGGGGCACCTTCACCAGGTGCTTCTTGCCATCGGCTACGCCCTTGCGGACTGCACCGATCACGTCGCCGGCCTTGCCGACACCCACGCCCACCTGGCCCTTCTCGTTGCCGACAACAACGATGGCCCGGAAGCTCATCTTCTTACCGCCTTTCACGGTCTTGGAAACGCGGCGGATCTGAACCACGCGCTCCTGCCATTCGGAGTCGCGCTCCTGACCACGACGGTTGTCGCGGCCACGGCCACCGCCACGGCGGTCACCCTTGCCATCACCCCGGCCGCCGCCGCCACGACGTTCCTGCTGGCCTTCGGCCGCCGCAGGGACATCGGACGCCGCCGGGATATCGCTGGATTGAACTTGGTCGTTGGTTTCGGTCATGGTGAGAGCAGGGATCAGAACTGAAGGCCCGCTTCCCGGGCGGCGTCAGCCAGGGCCTTGACACGGCCGTGGTACAGGTTGCCGCCGCGATCGAAGACCACCTGTTGAATGCCCTTGGCAAGGGCACGCTTGGCGACCAGTGCACCGACGGCCACGGAGGCATCGCAGGTGGCACCGGCCGTGACGCTGGTGCGCAGATCTTTATCGAGGGTCGAGGCAGAACACAGAGTGTTCTGGGCATCGTCGTCGATGACCTGGGCGTAAATGTGATTGTTGGAGCGGAACACAGCCAGGCGCGGACGCACGGAGGTGCCAGAGAGATGGCGACGCAGACGGCGGTGACGCTTCTGGGTCTGCTGTTTGCGGGAGACGGTGGACATGGCAGTACAGGGTAACGACGCTTAGGCAGACCTCATTTCTTACCGGTCTTACCGGCCTTGCGCAGGATGCGTTCGCCCTCGTACTTGATGCCCTTGCCCTTGTAGGGCTCAGGCGGACGAATGGCACGCACCTTGGCAGCTTCGTTGCCCACAACTTCCTTGTCGGCACCGGACACCAGCACGGTGGTGTTGCCATCCACGGCGAAGGTGACGCCAGCGGGGGGCACCATCTCCACCTGGTGGCTGTAGCCAGCAGAGACCACCAGCTTCGTACCCTGAAGGGCAGCGCGGTAGCCCACGCCGACGATCTCGAGCTTGCGGGTGAAACCCTGGCTGACGCCCTCCACCATGTTGGCCACCAGGGTGCGGCACAGACCATGGCGCTCGCGCGAGCGACGGTTGTCGCTGGCGGGGCTCACCACAAGGCTGTTGCCGTCCTGGGCGATGGTGACACCGTCAGGGAGGGTGCGGCTGAGTTGCCCCTTGGGGCCCTTCACCGTGACGTCAAGACCATTGAGGCTGACGGTGACGCCGCCCGGAACGGGAATCGGCGCTTTACCAATACGAGACATGGATCAACCTCCCTGATCAGTAGACGTAGCAGAGCACTTCACCGCCGACGCCCTGCTTACGGGCGTCACGGTCGCTCATCACACCCTTGGAAGTGGAGATGATGGCAACACCCAGACCGCCCAGAACCTTGGGCAGCTGACGGGTGTTCTTGTAGATCCGCAAACCGGGCTTGCTCACGCGCTGCACGGTACGGATGGTGGGCTGGCGATGCTTGCCGCTGTATTTCAGCTCGAGCACGAGATGCTTCTCGACGCCTTCACCTTCTTCGGTGATTTCGGCAATGAAGCCCTCCTGCTGCAGCACCTTGGCGATGCTGCGAGCCATGCGGGAAGCAGGCACCTTGGTGGACTGGTGACGTTTCTCACTCGCATTGCGAATGCGGGTGAGCATGTCGGAAATCGGGTCGTGATTAGCCATGGTCGGGTCCGAAGAGGGCTCAGTTGCTGCGGAACGGCATTCCCATCTCGCGGAGGAGGGCCCGGCCCTCTTCGTCGTTACGGGCGCTGGTCACGATGGTGATGTCCATGCCCCGGATGGCGTCGATCTTGTCGAAGGAGATCTCGGGGAAGATGATCTGTTCCCGAATCCCCAGGGTGTAGTTCCCCCGGCCGTCGAAGCTCTTGGCACTCACACCGCGGAAGTCGCGGATGCGGGGCAGTGCCAGGTGAATCAGACGCTCGAGGAAGGCATACATCCGGTCACCACGAAGGGTGACAGCAACACCGATCGGCATGCCCTGACGGATCTTGAAGCCGGCAATGGCCTTCTTGGCACGGGTAACCAACACCTTTTGGCCCGTGATCACGGCCAGTTCTTGGATGGAGGCTTCCAGGGCCTTGGCGTTCTGGGCGGCTTCACCGAGGCCCCTGTTGACGGTGACTTTCACCACCTTGGGGACTTCGTGAATGTTCGAGAGATTGAGATCCTTGAGCAGCTTGGGCTGGATCTTCTCCCGATAGCTCTGTTTGAGGGACATGACGGGGGGAAGGGGTTGCGCTTCTGGGCGTTGTCAGAAGGCGGACAGGGACAGGGGGTGTGAACGAGAGATGTAGGCGTGCAGCCTCGGTGCAACACCGCACCGGGGCCAGAGCACAAATCAGTCGAGAATCTCGCCGGTCTTCTTAAGACGGCGCTTCTTGGTGCCGTCCTTCTCCACCACGATCTCTACGCGGCTGGCCACCTTTTTATCGGTGGAGTACAGCATCACGTTGGAGGCGTGCAGGGAGGTCTCTTCGGTCACAATGCGACCGGATTCACCTTCCTGGGTGGGCTTCACGTGGCGGGTGCGCAGGTTGATGCCCTGCACCACCACACGGTTCTCGTAGGGAAGGGTGCGCAGGACCTCACCGGTCTTGCCCTTGTCCTTACCGCTGATCACCTGAACGGTGTCGCCCTGCTTGATGCGCATCTTGATGCGCACCTGGGCCTTGGCTTTGGGGGTTGCAGTGGCCATCTCAGATCACCTCCGGAGCGAGGGACACAATCTTGGTGAAGTTGCGCTCACGCAGTTCGCGGGCAACGGGACCGAAGACGCGGGTGCCCTTGGGGTTGTTGTCGTTGCCGAGGATCACGGCAGCGTTGTCGTCAAATCGGATCGAGTTGCCGGTGTCGCGACGGAGGGTGGCCTTGGTGCGAACCACCACGGCCTTCACAACATCGGACTTCTTGACGCCCATGTTGGGCATGGCGTCCTTGACGGCAGCCACGATCACGTCACCCACGTGGGCATAACGACGGTTCGTGCCCAGCACACGAATGCACTGGATGCGCTTGGCGCCGCTGTTGTCAGCGACGTTGAGGAAAGTTTCCTGTTGAATCATCGGGAGATTTCCTCAGCTAGCGCTGGTGTTGGACAGAACCTCGGCCACGGCCCAGCGCTTGGTGCGACTGAGGGGACGGGTTTCGGTGATACGAACGCGATCGCCCACTTTGCAGGCGTTGGCTTCGTCGTGGGCCTTGTAGCGCTTGGTGCGGCTGACCGTCTTTTGATAGATGGGGTGGGGGAAGCGGTTTTCCACCGCGACCACCACGGTCTTGTCCATCTTGTCGCTGACGACGGTGCCGACCCTTTCCTTGAGTGCCATGACTGGTTCTCCTTGGGGGATCAGGACGCGGTGGAGCGCTGGCGCTCCGTTTGCACCGTCAGCAGCTGGGCCAGCTTGATGCGGGCGGCCTTGAAGCGGTGCGGGTTCTCGAGACGGCGGGTGGCCTGCTCGAAGCGAAGGGTGAACAGTTCGCGGCGGGTGCCGTCGATCTGCGTGTTGATGTCGCCGTCAGAGAGCTTGCGCACCTCGGCGATGTCGGAACGGGCCATGGTTCAGGACTCCACGGGGGCAGATTCCTGATCCGCCAGGGCCAGGAACTTGGTTTTCAGAGGCAGCTTGTACTGCGCCAGGCGCATGGCCTCTTTGGCGATTTCGGGGGTGATGTCGGCACCACCCATCTCAAAGAGAATGCGGCCGGGCTTGATCACCGCCACCCAGAACTCCGGGTTGCCCTTACCGGAACCCATACGGGTTTCAGCAGGACGCATGGTGACCGGCTTGTCGGGGAAGATCCGGATCCAGATCTTTCCACCACGCTTGACGTGGCGGGTCATGGCACGGCGGCAGGCTTCGATCTGGCGGGAGGTGATCCACCCGCATTCCTGGGCCTGGAGCGCAAAGTCACCGAAGGCAATGGTGTTGCCCCGGGTGGCGATGCCGCGCATGCGGCCGCGCTGCTGTTTGCGGAATTTGACGCGTTTTGGACTCAGCATGGTTCAGGCCTCCTGATCACTCTTCGTTCGAACGGTCTTCGAACTGTTGGGGCCGACGGCTAGCGCGGCGCTTGGGTGCCGCACCCACGGGCACCTTGTCCTGTTGGCCAGGAAGCACTTCGCCCTTGAACACCCACACCTTGATGCCCAGCACCCCGTAGGTGGTGGAAGCAACCTTGGTGGCGTAGTCGATGTCGGCGCGGAGGGTGTGCAGGGGCACACGGCCTTCACGGGTCCATTCGGTACGGGCGATCTCGGCGCCGTTGAGGCGACCACTCACCTGGATCTTGAGGCCCAAAACACCGGCGCGCTGGGCGCGCTGGATGGTCATGCGCAGCACGCGGCGGAAGGCCACGCGCTTTTCCAGTTGCTGGGCGATGTATTCGGCCAGCAGGTAAGCGTCAGCGTCAACACGCTCAACTTCCACCACGTTGATGCGCACCTGACGGCTCGCATCGCCGAGGGTTTTCTGAATACCGGCGCGCAGTTCCTCGATGCCGCTGCCCTGACGGCCAACGAGCACGCCGGGGCGGGCGGTTTTCAGCTCCACCTCGAGCTGATCGGCCTTGCGGGCAATCAGGACGTCGCTGATGCCAGCGGCGCTGTACTTCTTGTGGATGAATTTGCGAATCCTGTCATCCTCCTGGAGGAGGGTCGGATAGGTCTTGCTGGGGGCGTACCAACGCGAGCGGTGCTCCTGGGTGATCCCCAGGCGCAGGCCGGTTGGATGGATCTTGTGTCCCATCGGTCGGTGTCCTCGGGGGTCAGGCGGAAGGAGCCACAGCAATGCTGATGTGGCAGGTCTGTTTTTTGATCGCGTAGGCGCGACCCTGGGCGCGGGGACGGAAGCGCTTCATCGAGGGACCCATGTCCGCCGTGGCGGATGAGATCACCAGAGAGGCAGGATCGAGACCCAGGTTGTTCTCGGCGTTGGCCACAGCCGACCGCAACACCTTGGTGATGGGGCCAGTAGAGCGGTAGGGCATGAACTCGAGCATGATCAGCGCATCGCGATAAGAGCGACCGCGGATCTGATCGAGCACCCGACGCACCTTGGACACCGAGCCGCGGATATAGCGACCGTGGGCCAAGGCCTGGGTTGTGGAATTCGGGGTGTTTGCCATGACTTCAGCGGCCTCCTTTCTTGTCCTTGATGTGGCCCCGGAAGTTGCGGGTCGGCGCGAATTCCCCGAGCTTGTGACCCACCATCTGCTCCGTCACATAGACGGGCACATGGGCCTTGCCGTTATGCACGGCAATGGTGTGGCCGATCATCATCGGCAGGATCGTGGAAGCCCGGGACCAGGTTTTGATCACGGACTTGTCGTCGGCGGCGTTCTGCTTCTCAACCTTCCGCAGAAGGCTGTCGGCAACAAACGGTCCTTTTTTGAGTGAACGTCCCATAGCGGTTTAAACGAACAGCAAAGCGGTGAGGTTGATCAGGAATCGCGTCCGCCACGGCTCCGCTTGGAGGTGCGGCGACGTTTCCGGAGCACAAACCGATTGCTGGGTTTGTTCCGCTTACGGGTCTTGAGACCCAGGGCCGGCTTGCCCCAGGGGGTGACAGGGCCAGAACGGCCGATCGGAGCGCGGCCCTCGCCACCACCGTGGGGGTGGTCGCAGGGGTTCATCACGCTGCCTCGCACCTGAGGGCGACGGCCCAACCAACGGCGACGGCCGGCCTTACCGAGGCTCGTGTTACGAACTTCGGAGTTGCCCACTTCGCCGAGGGTGGCGTAGCACTCACGACGCACCAGACGCACCTCGGTGGAGGGCAGCTTCAGGGCGACGTAATCGCCTTCCTTGGCCATCACCTGGGCGCTGGCACCAGCGGTACGCACCATCTGGCCGCCGCGGCCGGCGTACAGCTCCACACAGTGGACGCTGGAACCGAGGGGGATAGCCGAGAGGGGCAGGGCGTTGCCGTTCTCGATCGGAGCGTCAGGGCCCGACACCACAGTGGTGCCAACGGCCACCCCAGCCGGAGCCAGGATGTAGCGCTTCTCGCCATCGGCGTAGAAGAGCAGCGCCAGGCGAGCGTTGCGGTGAGGGTCGTAGTGGATCGCAGCCACCTTGGCGGCCACGCCGTGCTTGTCGCGACGGAAGTCCACTAGGCGGTAGAGGCGCTTGTGGCCACCGCCGCGGTGACGGCAGGTGATCACACCGCGGTTGTTGCGGCCCTTGCGCTGGTGCTTGGCGACAACCAAGCCCCGCTCGCGGCCACGGCCGGTGACTTCAGCGAAGTCGCTGGCGACCCGGGTGCGGGTGCCGGGGGTAATAGGGCGGTACTTACGGATTCCCATGATTCTTCAGACCCCTCAGGCTTCAGGGAAGAGCTGGATGGCGCTGCCATCGGCCAGCCGCACCACGGCCTTCTTCACCTGGGCACGCTTGCCGGCGAAACGGCCCACGCGACGCGTACGGCGCGGGGGGTTCATGGTGCTGATGCCGACGACCTTCACGTCGAACAGTTGTTCAACGGCGGCCTTGATGTCGGGTTTGGCAGCCCGGTGATCCACCTCGAAGGTGTACTGGTTCTGCTCAATGGCCCGAGTGGCCTTCTCGGTGATCAACGGCCGACGGATCACGTCCGCAAGCCGTCCTGTGAAACGCTCAGCCATCGCCGTAGACCTCCTGAATCTTCGCGAGTGCTTCCTCGCTCACCACCAGGGAGTTGGCGTGGAGCAGATCAAACACGTTGAGCTGATCAGCGGCGATCAGCTTGACCTTTTCAAGGTTGCGCACCGAGCGGCGCACCACCTCACTGGGGGCATCCAGCACCACCAGCACCTTGGTGCCATCGGCAATGCCGAAACGACCCAGGGCGGCGATGATTTCCTTGGTTTTGGGGGTTTCCAGGCCCGCGGCAAAGCCCTTCACGACCGTGATGTCGGCAGTGCGGCTCATCAGCGCGGTACGGAGTGCCAGACGACGCTCCTTGCGGTTCATCGCCAGGTTGTAGGTGCGGGGCTTGGGCCCGAACACCACACCACCACCGGGGCGCAGGGGCGTACGGATCGAACCCTGACGGGCGCGGCCGGTGCCTTTCTGCTTGTAGGGCTTGCGACCACCACCGGCCACTTCGGCACGGGTGAGGGTGCTGGCCGTGCCCTGACGGGCATGGGCGAGCTGACGCACCACGGCGCGATGCACCAGGTCGTTAGCGGAACTTTCCTTGGCGACTTTCAGGTCGAGGGCAGCCGTACCGGCGTCCTTTCCCTGCCAATCGCGAACAACACAGTTAGCCATGTCCTACCTCCTCAGTTCGCGGCTTTGAAGCCCACCCGCTTGGCGGGGAGGATGTTCAGCAGGGCGCCGGGCTTGCCGGGCACCGAGCCTTTCACCACCAGCAGGTTGCGCTCGGCATCCACTTTCAGGATCACGAGACCACGGGTGGTGATCTGCTTGCCGCCGTAACGGCCAGCCATGCGCTTGCCGGGATAGACGCGACCGGGGGTGGTACCGGCCCCGATCGAACCGGGCTCGCGGTGGTTCTTCGAACCGTGGGTCATGGGGCCGCGGCTGAAGCCGTGGCGCTTCTGAAGACCAGCGAAACCACGACCGATGGTGTCGCCGCTCACATCGACCTTCTGGCCCGCCTCAAAGGCAGCCACGGTGACATCGCTACCGAGTTCCAGACCGTCGACGCTGTCGACGCGGTATTCCTTCAGGTGGCGCAGGGGCTCGCTGCCGGACTTGGCCAGGTGACCCTTGGCCGGCTTGTTGACGAGCTTCTCGCGAATCTCGCCAAAGCCCAGCTGAACCGCGGTGTAACCGTCGGTGCTGTCGGTTTTGAGTTGGGTGATACGGCAGGGACCCGCCTCGATCACGGTGACCGGGATGGATCTGCCTTCGTCGTCGAAGAACTGGGACATGCCCAGTTTCTTCCCAAGAATGCCGATGGACATAAGGAGGGGAGAAACGCCAGCAGGACCACCACCTGATGCGGCGACGTGTCGCGACACACAGGTGATGTGGCTGAATCGCGTTGCGCAGTCGGGACCGGATCGAAGCCATGGGACAGGTCGGTTGGACCTAGCACCAGCAAGACGATTCGGTTGGGCTAGCAGCGCCGAAGCAGCGGGCTGGGACTTGCTCGACCGGACCTTTTAAGGGGTGCGCGGAGCAGTTTCCCGGCGGTGATTCCTTTCCGAAGAAGGGAAACCGCACTGGCCGGGGAAGGCCGCCACCACTGGCGACCTGGTGCATTGCGCTGGAGGCCCGGCTAGCGGACGGGCACAGTTGCAGATGCACAAGCGGCCATGGTACCGCAGCGCCTCACCCCCTATTGCCGGAGTCAGCTGCCAGACTTGCCGGAGCGCTTTCCAGTCCGCATGCCCCTGCTGCTCACCGGCCGCGGTTTTCGCCAGGAGCTCGAGCGGGCAGGGGCCCTGGCTCTCTTTGCCCCCCTTGAGGGCGGTGCCGAGACTCGCTTGCTGCGCCGGCTCCGGGCTGCAGGCTACCGAGCCCAGATGACCTCGGCACGTGGCCTCGGCGACCCGGAGGCCTTCCTGTTCCAACTCCACGGTGTACGCCCCCCCCACCTCGGCCACCAGAGCGTGGGCCGCGGGGCTGCCGTGGGCGAGGTGCAGATGGCCATGCCCCAGCTGGGGCACCTGTTTGAAGGCAGTGCCCCGGTGCTGTTGTGGTTGCTGGAGGGTCAGGTGCTTTCCAATGCCGAGCTGAGCGCGCTGGTGGAGCTCACCCGGCGGGAGCCGCGGCTGAAGATCGTGGTGGAAATGGGTGGAGCCCGCGCCCTGCGCTGGCAGCCGCTCCAGCAACTTGTCGGCTGAACAGGCGCTGGCCGAGGGGCGCTGGGTCAAGCTCATCTGTGGCGCCAGCAACCAGGACCTCGCCGCCATCGAGGACCTCTGTGCCATCTACTCATTGGCAGGGGTGCACTGCATTGACGTGGCCGCCGATCGGGCGGTGGTGGCCGCGGCGCGGCGGGGCATGGCCTGGGCTGAAGCCAGGGGAGCCCAGCCCCCCTGGTTGATGGTGAGCCTCAGCGACGGCGACGACCCCCACTTCCGCAAGGCCCGCTTCGATCCCAGCCAGTGCCCACCGGACTGCCCGCGGCCCTGCCAACGGGCCTGCCCGGCCCTGGCCATCAGCGCCACGGGAGGGGTGCTTGACGAGCGCTGCTACGGCTGCGGCCGCTGCCTGCCCGCCTGCCCCCTGGGGCTGATTGACGAGCACCAGCAACTGCTCACGGCAGCGGAGGTGCCACCCCTGCTGGCCGAACTGCAGCCCGATGCGATTGAGATCCACACCCAGCCAGGACGCCTGGGGGCCTTTGCCGAGCGGCTCTCCCAGGTGCAGGCCAGCGGCATAGCCCTGCGGCGGCTGGCGGTGAGCTGCGGTCTGGAAAGGGGCGCCATGGCCAAGGCGGCTGGCGACAGCAACGACCAGCTGAGCGCCCGCCAGCTGGCAGCAGAGCTGTGGCAACGCTTTGCCCTGGTGCGCGGCGCCAGTTTCCGCCCCCTCTGGCAGCTAGATGGGCGGCCCATGAGCGGCGATGTGGGCGCGGGCACGGCCAGAGCGGCGGTGGCCCTGCTCGCAGCCCTGCGCCCCTGGGCCCCGCCCGGCCCCCTGCAACTGGCGGGGGGCACCAACGCCAGCACGCTGCAGCGCCTGCCGGCGAACAGCGGAGCGGCCGGCGTGGCCTTCGGCGGCATGGCCCGCAGCCTGCTGCAGCCGCTGCTGGTCCAGGCAGACACCACCGGAATCCCCCTGCGGGAGCAGCCGCTGCTCTGGCAGGAGGCGCTGGCCCTCGCCCAGGACCTGATCACGCCCTGGCAACGCCGTTGATGGCTAGAACGCCAGTTCAAGAAACCCCATCGCCCGTGTCGGCTTCGCCAGCAGCAATCACGCCCCAGCGGATCACCGACGACCTCGACCGGCTCCTGGAGGTATTGCCCGCGGCGGTGGGCCAGGCCCTCGCTCCCGCCGAGGCCCGCGAACAGCTGCTGGAGGTGGTGCTGGATCTGGGCCGGGTGCCCGAGGCCCGCTACCCCGGCCGGGCCGTGGCGCTCGGGGAGGCCGTGGTGGAGCGGGCCGACCTGGCCGCGGTGGTGCAGAAGCTGGGTGCCTTCGGCGGCGACAACCGCGCCGGCATCGAGCGCACCCTGCACCGGATCAGCGCCATCCGCAACCGCACCGGCGATGTGGTGGGCCTCACCTGCCGGGTGGGCCGCGCCGTGTTTGGCACCGTGGCCATGGTGCGCGACCTCATGGACAGCGGCGAGTCGCTGTTGCTGATGGGCCGGCCCGGCGTGGGCAAAACCACCGCCCTGCGCGAAATCGCCCGGGTGCTGGCCGACGACCTGGGCAAGCGGGTGGTGGTGATCGACACCAGCAACGAGATCGCCGGCGATGGCGACATCCCGCATCCGGCGATCGGGCGCGCACGACGCATGCAGGTAGCCCGGCCTGAGCTGCAGCACCAGGTAATGATCGAAGCGGTGGAAAACCACATGCCCGAGGTCATCGTGATCGATGAGATCGGCACAGAACTGGAGGCCCAGGCGGCCCGCACCATCGCCGAGCGGGGCGTGATGCTCGTGGCCACCGCCCACGGCAACGAGCTGGCCAACCTGGTGAAGAACCCCACCCTCAGCGATCTGGTGGGGGGCATTGAATCGGTGACCCTCGGCGACGAGGAAGCCCGGCGGAGGCGCACCCAGAAGACCGTGCTGGAACGGGCTGCAGAACCCACCTTCCCGCTGGCGGTGGAGATGCACAGCCGCCACCGCTGGCTGGTGCACCGGGACGTGGCCCGCACCGTGGATCTGCTGCTGCGGGGGCAGCTGCCCCGTCCCCAGGTGCGAGAACTGGATGCCAACGGCGAGCTCCAGCTGAGGGAAGCCTCTGCGCCGGTAGCCCCCAGGGCCCTGGCCTCACCCACCCCGCTGCCGCCCCCAAGCCGGCCCAGATTCACCCCCTTGGCGCCGGTGCCCCTGCCGGACCCCCAGGGCAGCCAGGAGCTCGACCAGGAGGAGCGTTCAGGCGTGGGGGATACGGCTGGGGTGAGTGACGCCCGCCCCCTGCAGCTCTATTGCGCCGGGGTGAGCGAACAGCTGGTGGAGCAGGCCGTGCGCAGCCGGCGACTGCCGGTGCAGCAGGTGCCGCTGGTGGAGGAGGCCGATGCCGTGCTGTCCATTCGCCAGCAGCTGGGGCGCGATCCCGAGGTGCGGCGGCGAGCGCAGGCCAGTGGGGTGCCGATCCTGGTGATCAAAGCCGACACCCTGCCCCAAATCCAACGGGGCCTGGAACGGCTGCTGCAGCGGCAAGGTGGCACCAGCCCCACACCTGCAGCCCCAACGGCCGCGCAGGACGACGCCCACGGGGCCCTGGAGGAATGCCGCCTGGCAGTGGAGCAGGTGGTGTTGCCCCAGGGGCGGCCGGTGGAGTTGCTGCCCCGCCAGGAGGCCGTACGGCAGATGCAGGCGGAACTGGCGGCCCGCTACCGGCTGCGCTCTGCGGTGTTCGGCAGCGGCCCCCACCAGCGGCTGCGGATCTTCCCGCCCTGAGCGCGATCCGGCTGCCCGATTGACGAAGGTCGCCCCGCTGTGGGTAACTATCTAAGTGCTCCGGGTTGCGACGTTCAGGCGTCGTGCCGATCAGCTCCAGCTGATCTCAACCCACAGCGCATTGGGCCGTCGCCAAGTGGTAAGGCAGCGGGTTTTGGTCCCGCCATTCCTAGGTTCGAATCCTAGCGGCCCAGTTCAAAGCCATTTCTTCGTGAAGTCCGGCCCCTTGCTGGTGTTTGACTTCGACGGCGTGCTTATGGATGGCATGCCGGAATATTGGTGGAGCGCCCGCAGCGCCGCCCAAAGCCTGCACCCGGACGCGGAGCTTCCCCTCCAGGCACCAGAGGCCTTCAGCCAGCTCCGACCCCTGATCCACAAGGGCTGGGAAATGGTGCTGGCGGCCCTGGAGCTCTCCCGTCCAAACCTCGACCTGGCTCGTTATCTGGCGGACTACCACGGTTGCACCGCCGCAGCTCTGCAGCGCTGGGCCTTGGAGCCCGCGGCGCTGCAAACAGCCTTGGAAACCCTGCGCCATGGGGCCCTGCAGGACAACCCCGCTGCCTGGCTGGCCCTGCACCGCGCCTACCCAGGCGTGCCGGAGCGGCTGCGGCGCCTGGAGGCCGAGGGCAGCTCCTGGCTGGTACTCACCACCAAAGGCGCCGCCTTTGCCCGGGAGCTGCTGGGGGCCATCGGCCTGGAACCCCTGGCGGTGTTCGGCCACGAGCAGGGAAGCAAACCCGATGTGCTGCTCCAACTCAGCCAGGACCAGCAACAGCCCCTGTGGTTCATCGAAGACCGGCGCCCCACCCTGGAAACCGTGCGCCGCACCCCTGGCCTGGAGGCCGTGCGCTGCTTTCTGGTGTCCTGGGGATACCTGGGTCCCGGAGACCGCGAGGGGCTGCCCGATGGCATCCACCTGCTCACCCCCGAACAGTTCGCCGACCCCTTGGCGGACTGGCCCTGATTCGCTAGCGTACGCCTGTACTACAGGATGCCGCTAACGGCTCCCGGCCAGCAGCTCCCGATCGAACGGATGGCACGTGTGGTGGCACTTCATCCTGTGAGGTCGCAGAGGATGGCCACCGGCCTCCGCCGGCCCCTGATCCGCGGCCTGTTCCCCCACTGATTTCGTAGACATGCCCGCCGACGACAAGACCTCGGATCTCAAGAACACGGATCCCAAAAGTTCCGATCCCAAATCCGCCCGTGCCAGCGCCGCCAGCGATGCCCGCGCGGCCGCCGAACGTGACAAGGCTCTGGGCCTGGTGCTGAACCAGATCGAGCGCAACTTCGGCAAGGGCTCGATCATGCGCCTGGGGGATGCCTCCCGCATGCGGATCGAAACCACCCCCACCGGGGCCCTCACCCTCGATCTGGCCCTGGGTGGCGGCTATCCAAAAGGCCGGGTGGTGGAGGTGTATGGGCCTGAGAGCTCCGGCAAAACCACCCTGACCCTGCACGCCATCGCCGAGGTGCAACGCCGCGGCGGCGTGGCCGCCTTTGTGGATGCGGAACACGCCCTTGATCCGGTGTATGCGGCAGCCCTGGGCGTGGACATCGAGAACCTGCTGGTGTCGCAGCCGGATACTGGCGAGATGGCCCTGGAAATCGTGGATCAGCTGGTGCGCTCGGCCGCCGTGGACATCGTGGTGGTGGACTCGGTGGCGGCCCTCACCCCCCGCGCCGAGATCGAGGGCGAGATGGGCGACCTGGCCGTGGGCAGCCAGGCTCGCCTGATGAGCCAGGCCATGCGCAAGATCACCGGCAACATCGGCAAATCGGGTTGCACGGTGATCTTCCTGAACCAGCTGCGCCAGAAGATCGGCGTGACCTACGGCAACCCCGAAACCACCACGGGCGGCAACGCTCTGAAGTTCTATGCCTCCGTGCGTCTGGATATCCGGCGCATCCAAACCCTCAAGCGCGGCACCGAGGAATACGGCATCCGCGCCAAGGTGAAGGTGGCCAAGAACAAGGTGGCCCCTCCCTTCCGCATTGCCGAATTCGACATTCTGTTCGGCCGGGGCATCAGCACCCTGGGCTGCCTCTTGGATCTCGCCGAAGAGAACGGCGTGGTGGTGCGCAAAGGGGCCTGGTACAGCTACGAGGGCGACAACATCGGCCAGGGCCGCGACAACACCATCACCTGGCTGGAGCAGAACCCTGCCCAGAAGGAGGTGATCGAAGTGCAGGTGCGCCAGAAGCTGAGTGAAACCAGCGACTCACTCAAGCCGGTGGCGGCGGCCGCCGCCAAACTGGCCGCCGCTGGCTCCGCCACAGCGGCCAGCACGAGCGACGAAGCCCTACCTGCCGCCGGCTGAACGGCTATGGCCAAGCGACAAGCCCCCGGCAAGCTTCTGCCGGGGGCTTGTTCATCGCGCACCCGAGGTGTGGGCAGGCGCGTCAGGCGTGACTCGCCAGGGAGGCGGCAGAGATCACGTCTTCACGCAGGGCCTTGGCCACACGCTCGAGTTCTTGAATGGCCTCAGCGCCCTCGAACTTCACGAGTTCATGGCCATTGCGGGATTCCACCCAGCTGATCCCGTAGTCGGACACCAGGAAACGCACCATGTGACCGTCGCCCAGATCGGCCACGAAGGAGGCGCCATGACCATCGCGGCCATCGCCGCAGACATAACAGGTGGCAGCAATTCCCTGCTGCTGCAGGCCATCGGCGAGAGCACGCAGGCTCATCACCAGGTCTTCAACAACGGATCGGTAGTGCTCGGCGAGACGCGCGAACATCGGCCTTCGAGCGAGGAGTGGCGCAATCCTAAGGTTTTCTTCAGAGTTCGGTGGGTACAAATACTGCCGGCGTGGCTTGTGTGCTGTTTCGCCCACCCAGCAATCAGCCGTCGGCGAGGGTCCACCAGCCCAAGGCAGGCCCCAAAAACCGCACCGTGACCCAAAACAGGACCAGGGCGGCGATGCCAATCCAGGCCCCCCGGGTGGTGACCTGAACGAACTGTTCACCCTGCTGCTGAGTGAGGGGCAACCATGGCGCAATGCGGGGGGAGGTGTCTTTTGGCCTGGAAGAAGCACCCTTCGCCGCCGAGGACTTCGCGGGCTTGGGCCGGGCCGGCAAACCCTGTTCTGCACGGCGCTTGGCTTCTCCCACGCACCCTCTCTCAACTGGTGGGCGTCAGGCTAAAGGCCCGATCCCGCCAAGTCATCAGCTGGGCAACAGCCGTTGTAAAGCCACCCAGGGTTCCAGGGCCTCCAGCACCTGGCGGCCCCAGCCCCGGCGCTTGATGCGGCCATCCAGCACGGCAAGCCGCCCACCATTACGGCGCAGGCCGGCCACCGCCAGCTGGAGCCTGCCGAGCGCTTCCGGCAGGAGCAACTCCCGGAACCAATCGCGGCCTTGAAGCCGCAGGGCAGCCACCCGCGCTGCCGTGAGCGGATCCTCAAGGCTGGCGATCGGCAGGGTGGCCGCCACTAGCTGGCAGGGGAGCGGCAAGCGGTGCTGGTGGTCGAGCCACCAGCGCCAGCCGCAGCAGATCACCCCATTGCTCTCTGGCGCCGTGAGCTCGTGACCCACGCGGCTACCGAACTCAGCGGCCAGTCCACTGGCGAGCTGACGCCGCAGGCCGTCGTCGTCGAGCAGCACCACCGTGAGCCCGGCCTGGCCCAACACCAGGCGCCGGCACTGCGCCAACAGGTGTTCGCCGTAGTGGGGGGCGTTGGGCAGGGGCTGTGCCGGCGGGGCATAGAGCGGTAGGGGATCCTGCAGGGGCGGATCGGCCAGGCTCAGTTCCACCTGGGGCACAAAGCCCATGCCGCGGCCGGCCGCCTCCGAGAGCTGGCCCACCAGCACGGCCCCGCGCTGGTGGAGCAGCCCGGCCATCACCCCCAGGGGGTCCAGCGGCTGCCGGTGCCACTGCCATTGCAACAGGGTGGGGTTGATGCAGGCCCAGCTGGTCCAGCCGTCGCCGGCGGCGGCCAGCCACCGGGGCCAGGGATCCGGCAAGGGGGCGAGCGCCGCCAGTAGCTGCCGCAGCGGCGCTTCCTCCTCCGGGGTGATGGGCGCCCGCTGTAGCGGCCCGCAGGGACGTGCCAACAACCGGCGGCTGAGGCGCTCATGCAGCTGCAACAGGCTGGCCGCAGCGCCGGGCAGGCTGCGGCGCAACTGCTCCCAGTGCTCCGTGTCGATCACCACCCCCAGGGCCACCCGCAGCAAGGGCTCAAGCTGCTCCGCCTCCGGCACCACCAGCTGACGCTGGTCCAGCAAACCCTCTCGCCAGGCCCACACCAAGCCCTGGTGGTCCAGCATCCACAGCCGGGCCGAGGGCGGCGCCGAGGGGCCTTCCCAACAGGGCAACTGCAGGCCTACGGCCTGCAGACGCGGCAGCTCCACCTGCAGCAACCGCTGTCGCAACTCCGGACTCACCACCAGGGCCACGGGCTGCTCGTTCAAGGCCAGGGGCACCAGCAGGCCCAGCAACCAACTGGGATCACTGCCCGGAGCCAGACGCACCAGGGTCTGGTCAGCGCGGCGCAAGCTGCGGGCCACCAGCCGGCTCAAAGTGAGGTGATGCGGCCAGCGGGTTTCCCCCTCCAGCCGGAGGAGCGCCTTGAGCTGTTGGTGGGCCTGGGCTTCCAACATCGACAAATCGTAGGAAGCTGGCTCCAGCGAACTGTTCAGCCATGACCAGCCTGTGGCGCGAGCGCCCCGTGGGGATCGTGGGCCTCGGCCTGATCGGGGGCTCCCTGGGCCTGGACCTACTGGCGCGGGGAGCACGGGTGCAGGCCCTGGTGCACCGGCCGGCCACCGCCGAACGGGCCCTGGAGCGGGGGCTGGCCACCGTGGTGAGCACCGATCCCGCCGTGCTGGAGGACTGCGGCCTAATCGTGCTGGCCCTGCCTCTGGACCGGCTGCTCCAGCCCCCGGAGGCGTTGCTGGTGGCACTGCCCGCGGAGGCGGTGGTGACCGATGTGGGATCCGTGAAGGCTCCTGTGCTGGAGCGCTGGCGCCAGCGAGCCCGCTTTGTGGCCAGCCATCCCATGGCCGGCACCGCTGAGGCGGGAGTGGAGGCAGGCCTCCCCGGCCTGTTTGAAGGGAGGCCCTGGGTGGCCACCCCGGAGGCCAGCACCGACCCCGCGGCCCTCGCAGCGGTGCAGCAGTTGGCCGAGGCCGTTGGGGCCCAGTGGCTCACCTGTGGGGCCAGCGCCCACGACCAGGCCGTGGCCCTGATCTCCCACATGCCCGTGCTGGTGAGTGCTGCCTTGGTAGAGGCCGCCGCTCTGGGTGGGGCGGCGGCTGGAGCCAGTGCCCTGGTGCGGCACCTGGCCTCCAGCGGCTTTGCCGATACCAGCCGCATCGGTGGCGGCAACCCGGAGCTGGGCACCCTGATGGCCCGCTGCAACCGCGAGGCCGTGCTGCAGGCCCTGCAGCACTACCGCCAACAGCTGGATGGCCTGGAAGCCCTGGTGCAGGGCGAGCAGTGGCCGCAGCTGGAGCAGGCCCTTGCCACCACCCAGGCTCTGCGGCCGGAATTTCTCTAGGCCCCGATCTCCAGGGGATGCCCCCGCCGCGCCAGCAACTGCCGGCAGGCCATCAGCGCCGAGAGGCTCACCCCGGCGGTGCCCTCTCCCGGATAGATGGCATCACCGCACAGCCAGAGCCCCGGCACGGGCGTGCGGCTGGCCAGGCCGAAGGGGCCAAAGCAGCTGGGGTGCTGACCCAATCCGCCAACAAAGCCGAAGGGCCTGCCGGTCCAGCCGGCCCAGCCCCGGGGGGTGGCCAACTCGGCATGCAGAAACTGCTCAGGCTTCAGGCCCAGCAGCACCTCGAGGCCCGAAAGGATTCCCGCCATGGCCTGCTGTTTGCGCCGCTGATAGGCCGCTTCCTCCAGGCCGAACCAGGGCCGGGCTGGGGTGAACACGCTGGCGATCAGGGTGGCCTGCCCCGCCGGGGCCCGGCCATCGGCTTCGGCGCTGATCGACACGAACAGGTTGCCGGGATCCCGCCACTCCAACTGGGCATGCAGCCCCAGATCCGGGGGCAACAGCTGCCGGGGCACGGCGCCGTAGAGCACCAGGGCGCCGGATGGATCACCGCAGGCCTCGATCCGGCGGCCATAGGCGCGGGGCAAGGCGGCACCCAGCAAGCCCTGCAGAGCCTGGGGCGGCAGGGTGCAAACCACCTCGTCAGCCTGCAACAGGAAGGGGCGCCGAGCCGGGCCGGCGCCCTCCAGGCTCCAGCCCCCCAGAGGGTTGGGCTGCAGCCGCTCCAGCCGGTGCCGCAAGCGCAGCTGGCCGCCGGCCTGGGCCAGGGCCAGCTCCAGGGCCTGGCTCAACTGCTGCATGGAGCCCTGGAGGTGCCAGAGGCCCAGCGGCGCCTGGGCCATGGCCAACACCGTGGCGCCATAGAGGGCTGCGGTGCGATCGGCGGGCTCCTGTGAATAGAGCTTGAGCTGCAGATCGAGGAAGCGCCGCAAGCGCCGATCCCCACCGCAGCCACTCAGCCGCAGCAGATCGGCGATGGTGAACGCCGTGAACAGGCCGCTGGCCACGGTTCCGGGTCTCAGGGCCCCCAGAAGCTGGGCCAGATCCCAGCCATCGCGGGGGGGCAGCACAGGATCCCGGGCCGCAAAGGCCCAATTGCTGCGATGCAGGGCGGCACACAGCGCCCAGAACCGAGCACTCCCTGGGAACTGGCGCAGGCGCTCGGCCTGCCAGCACTGAGGATCACGCCAGAGCCGGATGGGCTCGGTTTCGCCAGCCAGCCACACACTGCAACCCGGATCCAGGGGTGCGGCCTGCGGCAACGGCACCCCGAAATGGCGGAACAGCCGCTGGTGGATGCCCCCGGGTTCAAAGCCCGCCACCTGGGTGGCCCCCACATCAAAGGTGTAGGCGCCTCGCCGGAAGGTGCCGGCACAACCACCGCTCTGGCTGTGGGCCTCCAGCAGCACCACCTCCAGCCCTTCCGCGGCCAGGAGAGCTGCGGCGGTGAGTCCGGCAATGCCAGCCCCCACCACCGCCACATCACAGCGACTGGTCATGGCGGCATGCTGGCAGTGCCACCACGGCTGCCGTGACGCCATGAGGCTGCCCCTGCTCAGCGCCTGGGTGGAAGCCCTGGTGGGTCAGCCAGTGCTGCAGCTCATCCCCGTGGGCGGTGGCTGCATCCACAGCGCCTGGCAGCTGCAGCTGTCGGAGGGTGGTCCGCTGTTCGCCAAGACCAACCGCGCCGACCTGCTGCCAGTGCTGGAGGCGGAGGCCGACGGCCTGCATGCCCTGGCCGCCGCGGCCTGTGGGGAACTCACCATCCCCCGGCCCCTGCACTGGGGCCGCGTGGATGGGCAGGCCTGCCTGCTGATGGAGTGGCTCCCGCTGGCCCGTGGGGCCCACATCTGCAGCGACGCCAGCTGGCTTGGCCTCGGCAGGGGCCTGGCCCGGCTGCACCGCAACAGCCTGTCTGCGGGACCGGGCAACCCTGCGGCGCCCTATGGCTGGACCGCCGACAACTTCATCGGCACGGGCCCCCAGCGCAATGGCTGGCGCGCGAGCTGGGGGGCCTTCTTCGCCGAACAGCGCCTGGGGGTTCAGCTGGCCCAGGCCGAGCGCTCAGGCCACCGGCTGGCCGGCGCCGACACCCTGCTGGAGCGAGTCCCGGCATGGCTGGGGGATCACCGAGTGCAGCCCGTGTTGGTGCACGGCGACCTGTGGAGCGGCAATGCCACCCTGCTCACGGGCCCTGGGGACACCGGCGCCATCTTTGATCCGGCGGTGTATCGCGGCGATCGGGAGGTGGACCTGGCCATGGCCCGGCTGTTCGGCGGCTATCCCGAGGCCTTCTTCGCCGGTTACCAGGCGGAGTGGCCCATCGAGCCTGGCCACCAGGAGCGGGTGAAGCTCTACAACCTGTATCACGTGCTCAACCACGCCAACCTGTTCGGCGGCAGCTACTGGCCTCAGGCCCAGCAATGCATCCAAACGCTGATCCGCCGGCCACCCATCGCCTGAGGCGAGGACAGCCGACGGATCAGGCCGAGAAGGCGACCAGCTCAGCCGAGATATTCCTTGCGCAGGGTCTGCACCTTGCTCACCACGGCATTGCGCTTCTCGCTGGTGGTGAGGTTCTGCCAGCTCCACTGGCCCACCACCACCAGGCCCAGCAGCTCCAGCAGCCCAGGCACCACGGGCAGCAGGTTGATGGTATCCAGCACGCCCTTGATCAGCACCTGGGCAACGATCACGGCCACCAGCACGCCCACACCCTTGCCGATGCGGCCCATCTGACTCCAGTCGACCTTGTCGAGGGTCTCGTTCACCTTGCCGAGGATGTCGCTGTAGCGCTCACTGAAGCTGGCGCCGGCCTCCTCAGCCACGGTGCTCACCTGCTCCTTCAGATCGGTGGTCTCGTCAGTCATGGAGGCAGGCGTCTTGATTGTTCAGCGGTCATAAGGTATCGGGGTGACTGCCCCATGGCCAGAGCTCCTGCGCATAGATCGGCATTGCCTGATCGTTCTGGAGCAGGTGTTTCAGGCCGCACACCCCCTGGAAGGTTGCACGCTGCTGCTGGGCCACCAGGCTCCAGACCACCTGCAGCTCAAGCAGGTGTGGCCATGCCTGAACTGCTGGGAGCCGCCCGGCGAGCGGGGCCACCGCTTCGCCCTGGATCCACGCGAGCAACTGCTGGCCCAGAAATGGGCGCGCCAGCGGCAGCTCCGGGTGATCGGTGCGGCCCATAGCCACCCCAGCAGTGATGCCAGGCCCTCGGCCACCGATCTGCAGCTGTGCGTGGGGCCCACGCTGATGCTGATCCGCAGCGGACTAACCCACGGCGCTCAGGCCTTCGGGGCCTGGTGGATTGCTGACGGAGAGGGGGAGGACCAGCCCCAGGCCAGGCCGCTGCAACTGGTTGTGTGCGCGAACGCCTGAACCCGACCGGGCATTTGGGAGAGTAGGGAGCTGGAAAGCGCCCAGAGGCCCATGCTTCCCCTCAATACCAGCGGCATTCAGCTGAGCCCCGATGAGGTGGCCCGCTTTGCTCGCCACCTGATCCTGCCCGAGGTGGGCATGGAGGGGCAGAAGCGCCTCAAAGCCGCCTCCGTGCTGTGCGTGGGCACCGGCGGCCTCGGCTCACCCCTGCTGCTCTACCTCGCCGCCGCCGGCGTGGGCCGCCTGGGGATCGTGGATTTCGATGTGGTGGATCACTCCAACCTGCAGCGCCAGGTGATCCATGGCACCAGCTGGGTGGGCAAACCGAAGATCGAATCGGCCAAGGCCCGCATCCTCGAGATCAACCCCCACTGCCAGGTGGATCTCTACGAGACGGCCCTCACCAGCGAGAACGCCTTGGAGATCATCCGCCCGTACGACATCGTCTGCGACGGCACGGACAACTTCCCCACCCGCTACCTGGTGAACGACGCCTGCGTGCTGCTGGGCAAGCCCAATGTGTACGGCTCGATCTTCCGCTTCGAGGGCCAGGCCACGGTGTTCAACCTGGATGCCGAGAGCCCCAACTACCGCGACCTGTTCCCCGAGCCGCCGCCGCCGGGCATGGTGCCCTCCTGCGCCGAAGGGGGCGTGGTGGGCGTGCTGCCCGGAATCATCGGGGTGATCCAGGCCACCGAGGCGGTGAAGATCATCACCGGCATCGGCACCACCCTCAGCGGCCGGCTGCTGCTGTTCGATGCCCTGGGCATGAAGTTCCGGGAGCTGAAGCTGCGGCCCAACCCCGAGCGGCCGGTGATCGACAAACTGATCGACTACCAGGAGTTCTGCGGCGTGGGCGGCAGTGCCCCGGGCCAGGAGGAAGCCGGCGCGGTGGAGAGCATCAGCGTCAGCGAGCTGAAGGTGATGCTGGATGGCGACACCTCAGCAATGGTGCTGATCGACGTGCGCAACCCGCCCGAGGCGGAGATCGCCGTGATTCCCGGCGCCGTGTTGATCCCCCTCGACCAGATCGAGAACGGCACGGCCGTGGAACGCATCCAGCAGCTGGCGGCGGGCAAAACCCTCTACGCCCACTGCAAGTTGGGCGGCCGCAGCGCCAAGGCCCTGATCGCCCTCAAGCGAGCAGGAATCGAGGGCATCAACGTGGCTGGCGGCATCGACGCCTGGAGCCAGGAGGTGGATCCGAGCGTGCCCCGGTACTGAAGAACAACCGAAGCACCAAGTCCGGATCTCCCCCGGCCTTGGTGCTTCGGTTGTCAGTAATCCACCCCGCGCTTGAGATCCACGCCACGCTCGGCATAGTGCTTGTGGCACACCATCTCCGAGTGCACGCTGGCCAAGTCGAAATAGGCCGGCTGGTGCTTGCAGCGGCCGGTGATGATCACCTCGGTTTCCGACGGTTTACGCAGCAGGGTCTGCACGATCGGCTCCACCGGCAGCAGCTCAAGATCCACCGTGGGATTGAGCTCATCGAGGATGACGGTCTTGTAGAGCCCACTGGAGATGGCGGCGCGAGCAATCTCCCAGGCGCGCTCCGCCTCCACGTAGTCGATCGGTTGCTGCTGACCGCGCCACACGATGGCATCGCGCCCGGAGCGCAGATGATCCACCAGATGGGGATAGCTCTCCCGCAGGGCGGCGATGGCGGCGTCTTCGGTGTAACCAGTGCCGCCCTTGAGCCATTGCAGGATCAGCACCCGATGGCTCTTGTCCTGACTGATGCCGCGGCCGATGGCCTGAAGGGCCTTACCAAGGGCGCTGGTGCTCTTGCCCTTGCCTTCCCCCGTATAAATCTCGATTCCCTCCAGCCCTTGCACCTGGTCGGCCTCGAGCTCGGAGTCGAAGCCGGCGGTGCGGCGGTCATCACGGCGATGGGCCCGCATCTCTGAATGCAGGTCGGCGATCTGCACCAACTGGCGGGGAGCCCCGCGCCCAGTCACGATCACCTCCATACCCGGCGGCTTCGCCGCCAGGGTGCGCACCACGTCGTCGGCCTCCAGCAGGCCCAGATCGAGCACGGGGTTGAGCTCATCGAGCACCACCACCGAATAGAGCTCGCTGGCGATGGCTCCCTTGGCGATATCCCAGCCGCGCTGTGCCTCCTGTTGATCGAAGCGGGTGGCCTCATCCGCCGTGAAGAACTCCCCACGCCCCGTGCGTACCTGGTCAATCAGGTGGGGGAAACCCTGCTGCAGGGCTTCGATGGCGGAGTCCTCGTCGTAGGAGCGGCCGGGCCCCTTGAGGAAGCGCAGCAGCAGCACCCGGGTGCGCTTCTGCTCGCAGATGCCGAGGCCGATCGTGCGCAGCACCACACCCAGGGCCGCCTGGCTCTTGCCCTTGCCATCCCCGTCGTAGACGTGCAACTGGCCGCGGGCCCGCTCACTGCTATCGGAAGCGGTACGGATCCCGATGCCACGGCCGGTGCCGCTGCGACTGGAGGTGGTGGCGGTGGATGCCTGCGGGGCCATAGCCGGGCCACTTACCGTTGGATCCTAACGAGGGCCACAGGCCCTGCTGTGCCCCTTTCAGCCCGGTGAGGCCCGTGCATCGCGCCGTTGAAGCCCTGCTGCCAGAGCTGGAGAACGCCCTGGCCCGGCTCCGCGCCCACCTGGCTGGCTATCCCGCCGTGCTGGTGGCCTACTCCGGCGGCGTGGACAGCGCCCTGGTTGCCGCCATCGCCGCGGAGCAGTTGGGGGATCGCGCCCTGGCGGTGACCGGCGTCTCGCCGGCCCTCGCCCCCCATCTACTCAACGAAGCGCGCCTGCAGGCCCACTGGATGGGCATCCGCCACCGGGAGATCCCCACCGCCGAGTTGGAGGATCCCGCCTACAGCAGCAATCCCGCCGATCGCTGCTACGCCTGCAAGCGCGAACTACACGGGCTGCTGGCCCTGGTGGCGCGGGAAACCCTTACCCCTGGGGTCCCGCCCACCCAGGTGCTGGACGGGGTGAACCGCGACGACCTGGGCGACCACCGGCCGGGTATCCAGGCCGCCCGCGAACGCGGGGTGGGGTCGCCACTGGCGGAGCTCGGCATCGACAAGGCAGGCGTGCGTGCCATCTCCCGCAGCCTGGGCTTCCCCTGGTGGGACAAGCCCGCCCAGCCCTGCCTGGCCTCCCGCTTCCCCTACGGTGACAGCATCAACGCCCAGCGCCTGCACCGGGTGGCCGCCGCCGAAGCCTGGTTGCGGCAGCAGGGGTTCCAGGAGCTGCGGGTGCGCAGCCAGGGGGAAACGGCTCGCATCGAACTGCCCGGGCATCAGGTGGAGGCCCTGCTGCAGCGCGTGGCGCGACTGGAGCTGGTGCAGACCTTCCGCGAGCTGGGCTTTTCGGCCGTGAGCCTTGACCTAGAGGGATTGGTGAGCGGCAAACTCAACCGCGAGCTGGCTCCCTGAACCGCCCGGGCCCGAGCACCTAGAACCGTGCTCCTGGGACCAGGCACAAAAAAGCCCCTCCGATTGGAAGGGCTCAAGGCCGGAAGGCAGCGGATCAAGCCGCCGCCAACACCGGCTCCCGTTCGGCACCAGCCACGGAATCAGGGGTTTCGCGCCGGAAGCTCTTGAGCTTGTAGTTGCCGGCATTGAGCTCTTCGCTCAGCACGATGCAGGCGCGCTCCGGCATGGTGTGATCACCACAGGTGAACACATCCACAGCGGCGTAACCCGACTCGGGCCACGTATGGATGGAGATATGGGATTCGGCCAATAGAGCCAGCCCCGTCACACCCTGGGGGTCAAACCGGTGGGTGATCAGATTCAGGAGAGTGGCGCCAGCACGCTTTGCAGCGGTGGTGATGGCGTTCCTGAGGAAAGCCTCGTCGTCGAGCTTGGCGGGATCGCAGTTGTAGAGCTCGAGAATGCAGTGTTTGCCCACCATCTCGGTGGCACTGGGTGTTTGGGGGCTATTGGAGAAGGTGCTCTCAGCTCCGGTCCATCCCGGGTTCGGGTGGAGGCAGGCCGCTTGGGTCATCAGATCCAGGCAAACAGCCCACAACACTAGCTCGCTGAGCTGATGGAACCGCCTGTCACGGTGACAACCTGCGAACATTCATGCCAGCCGCCGCTGAAGGCCCCCAGGTGGGTGGCGCTCACGAGGCATTGGTGGCCCTCCCCCACGGCCTCCAGCAACAGCTGCTGGCGAGTGGGGTCCAACTCAGCCAGTACATCGTCGAGCAGCAGCAGCGGCGGTTCCCCCCAGAGCTGGTGCACCAGGTTCAGTTCCGCCAGCTTGAGCGCCAGTACCAGGGTGCGCTGCTGCCCTGCTGAGCCATAGCGCCGGGCCGGCTGTTCGCCGATCTCCAGGGCAATTTCATCGCGGTGGGGCCCCACGGTGCACTGGCCCAGGCGCAGCTCCGTGTCGCGCTGGGCCCGCAGCTGGTCGAGCAGCGCCTCTCGCCAGGGGCCTTCGGCCTCCTCTCCCTCGAGCAAGCTGCCAGGCCGGTAGCGCAGGTGCAGCTGCTCACGGCCACCACTGAGCCGTTGCTGCCAGGCCGCCGCCAGGGGCTGCAGCCGCGTGAGGGCCCGCAAGCGGCGGCGATGCAGACGGGTGCCCACCAGGGCCATCTGCTGATCAAAGACCTCCAGCAGATCCCCCAGATGCCCCTGGCCCAGGCCCCGCCGCAGCAGCTGGGCCCGCTGGCGCAGCAAGCGGCCGTAACGGCTGAGCAGTTCGGCGTACACGGGCTCCAGCTGCAGCACCACCCGATCCAGCCACTGGCGCCGCAGGGCCGGCTCACCCCGCACCAGCTCGAGATCCAGGGCGCTGAAGCCCACACAGCGCAGCGGACCGATCAACTCGTGCTGCCGCTCCAGCAGCTTGCCGTTGCGGCGTGCCTGGCGACCGCCCTGGCGACGCAACTCCAGCTCCAGGCGATCGCCATCCGCACAGTCGGCGGCGATCAGGGCCTGGCGCTCCCCCTGCTGGATCAGATCCCGATCAGCGCTGCAGCGATGGGAGCGCAGGCTGCCCAGCAACTCCACAGCCTCCAGCAGGTTCGACTTGCCCTCGCCATTGCTGCCGATCACCAACAGCCGCGGCGCTTCGAGGCTCAGGCTGAGCCGGCCGTAGTTGCGGAAGTGCAGCAGCTCCAGGCGATGCAGCCGAATGGGTCTGGGGCCGTCTGACGGGTAAGGTAAGGCCCGTGAAGGGATCCGATCCCTGCACGGGCATGTAGCTCAGTTGGATAGAGCGTCAGATTCCGGTTCTGAATGTCGGGGGTTCGAGTCCCTCCATGCTCGTTGGCTTCCGGTCCTGCAGGGTGCAGGCCATTCCCCCCCTATCTCTAGGTCCTGTCCACCGGGCTAGAGACGCAGGCCCATGGCACGGATCCCGCCGGGATCCACTACGAAGCCATGGCTTCGCAGGGCCTCCAGAGCCACCGGTGGCGCGGCCACCGAAATGCTGCAACCGGGCAGCTCCCGCCGCAGACGCCCGAGGGCGCCATGCACCAGCACGAGCAGCAGTTGCTGCGCGTACTCCGTTTCGCTGGGGTGCACGCTGAGGTCCCAGAGGTTGGCATTGAGGGCCAGATCACTGGTGGCCCGCACAAATCCCACCAACGCACCGGCACTGTTGCGCACGGTGAGCTGCCAGGCACTGCGAGCGAGAGCCTGATCCAAGCGCTCCAAGCCGCGGGAGGGATCACCGCAGGCCACGAGCAGGCCATTGAGCTCCTGCGCTGCGGGGGGCGCCCCGGCTTCAAGGCTGTAGCCCTCCGGCAAAACCGGCGGCTGGGGCTGACTGCGAAAGGGAATCAAGAGCGAATCCAGCACGGGCCCAGGAAACTCCTCAACCCGTGTTCCGCATGCCGGCGGCAATGCCATTGATGGTGAGCAGAGCACCGCGCAACAGTTCACTGCGGCTGTAGGTGCGCCCGTCATCGCTGGCGGCGGCCTCACTCATGGGAGGCTGGCGGTTCTGATCCCGCAGGCGCCGCAGCAGAGCCACCTGCAGGAAGCCCAGGGGAATGATGGTGCGGTTGCGCAACTCCACGGAGAGTTGCAGGGCCGGATCACCATCCAGCAAGCGCTGGTGGCCGGTGATCGCCAGCACCAGATCACGGGTGAGCACAAACTCCTTGGCGATCACCTCGAAGATCTGCTCAAAGGCCTCGCGCGATTCAGCCCGTCCCAACGACTGCACGTAGTGGTGGGCCAGGTCCAGATCCACCTTGGAGAGGGTCATCTCCACCTTGGAGATGAGCATGCGGAAGAAGGGCCAGCGCTGGTACAACCGCTGGAACAGCTCCAGTTGGCCGGGGTCGGCGTCCACCTCTTCCTGCAGGGCCGCTCCCACTCCGAACCAGCTGGGCAACAGGAAGCGGCTCTGGGTCCAACCGAAGACCCAGGGAATCGCCCGCAGGCTGGAGAGATCCTTGGCGCCACTCTTTCGCCGGGCCGGGCGACTGGAGATCTGCAGCTTGCTGATCTCCTCAATCGGGGTGACCTGCTGGAAAAAGGCCACCAGATCGGGGTTCTCGTGCACCAGGGCCCGGTAGTGGCTGCGGGAACGGGCCGCCAACCGCGCCATCAGCTCGTTCCAGCTGGGGGTGTCGTCCACATGGCTGGTGACCAGGCTGTTCTGCAGCACCGCCGTGGTAACCGTTTCCAGGTTGTAGAGCGCCAACTCCGGCAGGGAATATTTGGAGGCCAGCACTTCACCCTGCTCGGTGATCTTGATGCGACCGCTGAGGGTGCCGCTGGGCTGGGCCAAGATCGCCTGGTAGGCAGGTCCACCGCCACGACCCACGGAACCGCCACGGCCGTGGAAGATGCGCAGGGCCACGTCGTGGCGGGTGGCGAGCTGCTGCAGGGCGATCTGGGCCTGATGAATCTCCCAGTTACTCGAGAGGAAGCCGGAATCCTTGTTGCTGTCGGAGTAGCCGAGCATCAACTCCTGCAGGGGCCGACTGGTGGGACTGCTGCTCACCAGCAACTGGCGATAGAAGGGCTCCTGGAACAGCCGCTCCATCACCGCCGGGGCGGCCTTGAGGTCTTCCACCGTTTCAAACAGTGGCACCACCAACAGGTCGGAACGCTGGGCCATGGGATCCACCAGGCCGGCCTCCTTGGCCAGCAGCAGCACCTCCAGCAGATCCGACACCGTGTGACTCATGGAGATCACATAGGTGCGACAGATGCGGCCTCCGAACTCCTGCTGCAGGCGATGCAGCATGCGCAGCACATCGAAGGTTTCAGCCGTGGCGGGCGTCCACTGCACCGCGGGCGGAATCAGAGGCCGTCGGGTCTTGAGCTCGGTGAGCAGCCACTGCACCTTCTGCTCCTCATCCATTTCGGAGTAGGGCTTGGGCAGCTGCAGATAGCGGCTCAGCTCATCGAGGGCATCACTGTGGCGGGTGCTCTCCTGGCGAATATCCAGGCTGGCGAGGCAGAACGCAAAGGTGTGCACCTGGGCGATCAGGCCCTCCAGCGGTTCACAGCTCAGGCCCGTGCCCTGCAGGCTGTCCTGGATCAGTTCCAGGTCGCTGCGGAACTCGGTGACGGATGCGTAGTGGAGTTCCGGAGCTGGGGCCGGGGCCAGGGAGCCCTGGCCAAAATCCAGCAGCGCTGGTTTGGCATCGCCCGGGGCTTCCCAACCGGCGGCTGCCAGCTGCTGGTTGCGCTGCTGGGTGAGCTTGAGCCGCTCCAGCACGTAGCTGATCTTGAGGCGATAGGGCTCCAGCCGATAACGGGCGGCGCGCTCCTCATAGATCTCCGGAAAGCGCAGCCTGTCCATCTCGAGCGACTCGAGCAAGGGAGCGCTCACCTGGCTCCACTGCATCGAGATGCTGAGCTGATCGCGCAGATCAGCCACGGCCGCGATGTAGCGGTCCAGCATCAGCTGGCGCTGATAACAGGCCGTGCGCCAAGTGATTTCAGGGGTGACCGAGGGGTTGCCGTCGCGGTCTGAACCCACCCAAGAGCCGAAGGTGCAGAAAGCATCGCTGGGGGGCACCACATCGGGGTAGTTGGCCGTCAGGGCCGTGCGGATGCGCTGGCGCAGCTGCGGCATGGCCCCAAACAACACTTGCTGGAAGTAGTGGAGGGCGTAATCCACCTCGTCCAACACCGAGGGCTTGAACTGGTGAAGTTCATCGGTGCGCCACCAGAGCCGGATCTCCTCCTCCAGCTGCTGGCGCAGGCTGTGGCGATCATCCACGTTGAGGGGCTGGCTCTGCTGCAGTTTCTGGATCAGGGCCGCCACCCGGCGCTGCTTGTGGCGCACGGTGTGGCGCACGATCTCGGTGGGGTGAGCCGTGAACACCAGGCGAATGTCCAACTCCTGAAGCAGTTGCTCGATCTGGGCGGGCGGCACACCCAGGCCTCGCAACCGGGCAAAGAGCTCCCGGAAGGTGGCCGGCTCGGTCTGGGTGGCCAGCGGCGGGATGAAGGGATCGCTGACCGCTTCGGGGTGCTGGGCCTGGAGGCTGGCGAGGTAGCTGTCTTCCTCGATGTGCTGCTCAAGGATGTTGACCAGCTGGAAATAGAGGGAAAAGGCCCGGGCTGCGGCGATGGCCTCCGCCAGGTCCATGTCGCGGATCAACTGCACGATCGCAGCGGTGGCTGCCTCCGAGGCTTGATCGGGCGCGCCGCCTTCAATGCCATTGCTGAGCTCCTTCATCCTCAGCAGGCGCTCGGCCTGCTGAGGGGGGCACTCGCTGCGCAGCACGGTCTGCCAGAGGTCTTCCACCAGCTCGAGACGTTCACCCAGCAGGCGCATCACCCTCGGCTCGGCGGCACCTGCCGCAAGGCCGGTTGCTGGATCAGAGCCAGTGGCAGCGAGGGTTGGCCCCATGGAGGTGGGCACGGCAAGCGGGCGATCCATGATCATCCCAAAGTGCCGGCTCGATCTGTCGCAAGGCCTGCATTCAGCCTGGCCTCCAAGGCGGCCATCGCCGCCGCACCCTCAGCCACCAACGCCGCCACCGAGGCACCGGCATTGTGGGCGGCCAGCCACTGCATGGCCTGATTCCCCTGGCTGAGCACCTGCTGCACAGGCGCCAGGACGCCCTGCAGACCCAGCTCTGACGCCAGGGGCGCCATGGCTTCCAGCTCTGCGGCGATCCAGTCGCGGGCGATCACAGGCTCCCCCGTCCGCCAGTGGTGCAGCGGGGCCTCCAGGCTGCTGCGGGCGGCACTGCGGTCGTTGGCATCGGCCAACTCAGCCAGCTGCTCGGCATCCAAAGCACTGGCCCGCAGCGGATCGTGGCTGGCGGGGTCACGCAGCAGCTGGTGGATGCGGAGTTCCGCGAAGGCCGTGACCGCCAGCAACAGCTCCGGATCGGCGATGAGATCACAGATGCGGATCTCGAGGCGATTGAGATCGTGGGGCCGGTCCTCGCCATTGGGACGCACGGAGGTCCAGAGATGGCGCACGTTCTGCATCGTGCCAAGGGCCAGCTGCTGTTCCACCCAGCGGATGTAGTGCGGATGGCTGGTGAACAGGGGCACCTGCTCGGGCGTGATCGGGAACTGCAACCAGCGCTGGGAATGGACGCCGCTCACGCGGCCATCCACAAAGGGGGAACAGGCACTCAGGGCCAGCAGCAGGGCCGCCTCGCAGCGCACCAATCGGCAGGCCGCAAACAGAGCGTCCATATCGGTGAGGCCCAGATTGATATGCACGCTGGCCGTCACCACCCGGGTGCCGTAGCTGGCCTCGATGTAGGCGTGATAGGGGTTGTCGGGGTTGGAGCGTTGGAAGCGGGTGCTGTCGCCCGTGCTCAGGGTGCTGCCGGGGAGCAGGGTGAGCCCCCGCTGAGCCAGCCACGGCCGCAGCCGCCGGCGGGGCTCCAACAGCAGCTCCAGCTGGGCCGGGTAGCTGGCATCCGGGGGGGTGGTGTACTCGAGATTGCGGCAATCGGGCTCGGTCACAAAGCCCTCGAGGGCCGCTGCCGCCTCAGCCGAGCAACCCACCACCGTCCCGTCGGGCTGGCCGGTGAACAGCTCCACCTCAAAGCCCTTGAGCAGAAGAGTCCCTGTCATTGCAGGCAGGCCAGAGCCTTGAGCATGCCGCGCGCCTTGTTGAGGGTTTCCTGGTACTCCGAGGCTGGCACCGAATCGGCCACTAGGCCGGCACCGGCCTGCACCTGCACCCGCCAGCTGCCATCGGCAGTGGGCAGCACCACCATGCTGCGGATGGTGATGGCGGTGTTCAGGGCGCCCCCCAGATCCATGGCGCCATAGACGCCGGAATAGGGGCCCCGGGCATCGGGCTCGAGCTGGTTAATCAGCTGCATCGCCCGGATCTTGGGGGCTCCACTCACGGTGCCCGCCGGGAAGGAGGCCATCAGCAGATCCCAGACATCGTGCCGGGGATCCAGCAACCCCTCCACTTCGCTCACGATGTGCATCACGTGGGAGTAGCGCTCGATCACCATCAGCTCGCTCACACGCACCGTGCCGGGCTCACAGACACGGCCGAGGTCGTTGCGGCCCAGATCCACCAGCATCACGTGCTCGGCGCGCTCCTTGGGATCAGCCAACAGATCGGCCTCCAGGGCCCTGTCCTCCGCCGGATCAGCGCCACGGGGCCGGGTACCGGCGATGGGGCGCAGGGAGGCCTTCACCCGGCCACTGCCATCGGCCAGGGGTTCGGCCTTCACCATCACCTCAGGGCTGGAGCCAATCAGGTGCCAGCCGCCGAAGTTGAAGAAGGCCATGTACGGCGAGGGATTCACCATCCGCAGGCTGCGATAGAGCTCAAAGGGCTCGCGCTGAATCTGGGTTTCCAGACGCTGGCTGATCACCAGCTGGAACACGTCACCGGCAGCGATGTGCTCTTTGGCTGTGAGCACCGCCGCTTCGAAATCATCGCGGCTGCGATTGCTGCGGGTCTCGAGCTCCAGGCCAGGGCTGTCATGCCAGTCGAGCGGGGTCACGCCGGGGGGCAAGGGCTGATGCATCTGGACCTCCAGGGCATCCAGCCGGGCCACGGCAGCGTCGTAGGCCGCGGCCGGATCCGCGGCGGCCGTGAGATCGGCATAGGCCACCGCGGTGATCTGGCGCTTCACCTGGTCGAACACCAGCAGGCTGTCGGCCAACATCCAGCAGCCATCGGGCGGCCCATCGGGCGCCGTGGGATGCACCGGCACGCTGGGTTCAATCCAGCGGATCAGTTCATATCCCCAGAAGCCGAACAGCTGGCCCACCGGCGGAAGCCCTGGCACCGGCGGAGCGCTGTAGGGCGCCAGGGCCTGGCGCAATAGCTCGAACGGGTTGCCCTGATGGTGGTCGCAGCGACCATCACGCCAGCGCTGCTCAGCCCGATCCGCGCGCACCGTGAGGGTCCACAGGGGATCACTCACCACAAAACTCCAGCGGCCTATGCGCTCACCCCCCTCTACCGACTCCAGCAGCACGCCGTGGTCGCTAGCGGCCCCCACCTTCAACCAGGTGGTGAGGGGAGTTTCCAGATCAGCCGGCCAGCAGCGCACCACTGGGATGAAGGTGCTGCCCGCCGCGGCCTGGTCCAGAAAGGTGGCGCGATCGGGGGAAGGCATCACGGCAACGGGCAGGCAAAAAAAACGGGGCGCCTGGCCCCGCCTTTATAGAGGTTGGCTGGGTTGCGGCCGCTATGGGCGCAGCCGGGGTTCGATCAGGAATCGAAGGTGTTCTTCCCAGTGAACTTGATGCTGGAGGGGTTGCCGTTCTGGCCGATGCGACGAGCGTTGTGCCCCACCATCACCCGGCCTTCGTTCACTTTCTCAGGGAACACGCCGTCCTTAGGATGCAGAAACTCGGTGTCACCACCGGGGAAGATCCGATAGATCTTGTAGTCCTCGATCCGGGGCTTGAACTTGGTGCGCAGCTGGGTACCCAGGGCCAGGCACTGCTCCTTGCGGGCGAAGTACATGATGTTCTCGCCCTCATTCATGTGGGCGGCGCCACCGGTGGGGAGCTCGAAGGCCTGAACCTTGGAGCTGGTCCAGGTGATGGCGTACTTCTCTTCGGTTTCAGCGGCGTTGAGCAGACCGCCCGTGCTGCCGATGTACTTCGGGAGTTGACCGCTCAATGCCATGGCTTTTTCAGAGAAGGGTCCTGAGAAGGGAATCGGCAGACCGTTTCGCTCGGAAGCTAGCACCGTGTTTTGGGGCAGACAGACGGGTCTGGCCCTCTCTTCACACCCGTCAACAAACGCCTAGCCGGAAGCCACGGGGAAGAACACGGTGAGGTCGTTGCCCGAGCGCTCGGTGAGCCGCCCACCAAGGCTGTGAAACAGCCGCTGGGTGGCCTGGCGACTGAGCTGCAGGCTGCCGGTGCCGGGGTTCCAACTGAGCACAGGCCCCACGGAGCGACGCTCGCCGGCCTCCGGCTCGGATCCAAACGCGGGATCTCCGGCCCCGCTGAGCCGCAGCTTGAGCCGCGACCCGGCCGGCTGCAGGCTGAGCAGCACCCGCGAGCCGGCCGGCAAACCACGGCTGAACCGATCGATCAACCCGCCGAGCATGGTCTCGAGGCGACTGGGATCACTGAGCACCGGCGGCAGGTCAGCCGCCATCACCAGCTCCAGCAGCAGGCCGCGGCGTTCCAGCTGGTGCCGGCAGAGGGGCTCCAGCTGCCGCAGCAGCTGGGCCAAGTCGGTGCGGGCCAGCCGCTGCGCCGGCTCAGGGCCGGGCTGGCGCTGCAGTTCAGCGGCGTGGAAGATCAGGCCGAAGCGATCGATCTGCTCACTGCATTCACCATCGATTTGCTGCAGCCGCTGGCGCACCAGCGCGGAGAGATCGGCGCGGCGCAGCAGGGAGCGAATCAGGGTGCGAATCGTGGCCAGGGGGGTACGCACCTCATGGGTGAGGGCCTCGAGCAGGGCCAGTTCACTGCTGGGGCCAGGCTTCGCCTCCTGGCCATCACTGCGGTGCACCAAGGGCTGCAGGGTCACGCTTGGAGCCATGGAGGCCAGCCGTTCCGCCAGCCGCGGCCAGAACGCCTCCGCCAATTGCCCATCGCTCTGCAGCGGGCCCAGGCCCTGCAACGCCTCCCGCAACCGCCTGCCCTGGTGCGGAGCGGAGCGCTGCAGGCGCCCATCCAGCAGGGTCAGGGCCGCCGACAGGGTGGACGGATCAAAGCGAACCGCCAGCTGGCGCGCCTGGGGGGGACCCGCCAGGGTCATGGCCACCTGCAGCTGGGGAGTGATCAGCAGCAACAGGGGATCACTCCCATCGCCCTCCTCCAAGGGCAGCCGACTGAAGCCACCGAGGGCCTCCCGAGCCGGAGGAGCACTGGCGGCCCGGGAGCTTGGCAACAAGGGAGCCGCCTGGGTGAAGAGATCACCCAGCTCCTCAGGAGCCCACACCCAGCCCTGCAACTGGGCGAGCAGGGCTGGTTCGTAGAGAGCCGGCAGGGGCGCGGCCAACCACACCCCCTGCAGGGGCTGCAAGGGCAGCAGGAAATCCTCCTGAAGGGTGGCCAGGGCCGCCCACCACTGGCGGCGAATGCTGTCCTCGTCGCTGCGGCCGGCGGGGACGCCCGCTGCCAACAGCTGCCGCAGGGAATCGAGGCTGTCGCTGGCTGAGGCCGCCATCAGCGGCGGCCCTGGGCGGAGATGCCGCGGCGGGCCACCGAGGCGCACAGCCCGAGGGCGATGAAGTTCACGAGCATGGCCGAGCGGCCATAGCTCAGCCAGGGCAAGGGGATGCCGGTGATTGGCCCCAGGCCGATGGTCATGTTGATGTTCACCACCACCTGGAACATCACCATCGCCCCGATCCCCACCACCACGAGCGACTCGTAATCCGTGCGGGCTCTACCGGCGATCTGCAGCAAGCGCCAGATCCACACCACAAACCCCAGCACCACCACCATCGAGCCGATGAACCCGGTTTCCTCGCCCAGGGCACTGAAGATGAAATCGGTGTGCTGCTCGGGGATGAAGCGCAGAAGCGTGAGGTGGCCCTGCATCAAACCCGTGCCGAAGAGGCCCCCGGAGCCAATCCCCACCGTGCTCTGCAGCAGGTGATACCCCCCGCCCAGGGGGTCTTGGGATGGATCAAGGAACAGGGTGAGCCGGGCGCGCTGGTGGGGCTGCAGAAAGTTGTTCCACAGCCATGGGGTTGCCACGGCAAAGGCGGCCTGCACGGCCAACACCACAGCGAGCCCCACCCGTTTCCAGGGCAGGGATGTCCAGGCCAACCAGCCCATGGCCGGAATCCAGGCCAACAGCAGCCAGGGGAAGGCACCGGCCAGGATCGCCGTGAACAGCGGTGCCATGAACAGCATCACCCATGCCCCGGGCATGCCCGACCAGAACATCATCACGAGCAGCACGGCGCCGAACACCAGCGAGCTGCCCAGATCTGGCTGCACAAACACCAGTAGCCAGGGGATGCTGATCATCGCCACAGGCCGCAGCAGATCCACCGGGCGCTCCACCGGATGGCGGGAGAGCACCCTCGCCAGCAACAGGATCGCCGCCACCTTCGCGAACTCGGAGGGCTGCACGTGGAAGCCAGCGATGTTGATCCAGCTCTGGGCGCCGAGGGCACTGACGCCCACAATCCGCACGGCAATCAGGCTGGCCACCATGGCGCCATAGATGGGCCACTGCCAGCTGCTGATCCGCTCCAGGGGCACCCGCGCCAGCAGCAGGGCGATGGCCATGCCCACGGCAGCGGTGACCCAGTGCTGATACCAATCGGCGTAATCGGCCTGGCGCTGGGTGCTGGCGATCAGGATTCCGGCGATGAAGATCATCGCCAGGGGGATCCACCAGAGCAGCTTGTCCACGCCGTCCACCCAGCGGCGGCGACGCAGCTTGCCGCTGCCGAACATGCCGGCGCGCCTGCCCCAGAGGCCGAGCACCGTCATGCCACCGGCACGCCGCCAAGCACCCGCTCAGCCAAACGGCGAAAGGCCTCAGCCGTGAGGGAGGCGGGGGCGCTGAGCACCGCCGGCCGCCCCGCATCACCGCCCTGAACCACCGCCAGTTCCATGGGCAACTGGGCCAGCAGCGGCACGCCGGCCTCCTCCGCCAGCAGGGCCCCGCCACCGGAGCCGAACAGTTCGTAGCGCTTGTCGGGCGCATCGGGCGGAATGAACGCCGTCATGTTCTCCACCACCCCCAGCACCGGCACGCCCATCTGCAGGAACATGGCCAGCCCCCGCCGCGCATCCTGCAAAGACACGGTCTGCGGGGTGGTGACCACAATCACACCGGCCATGGGCACGGCCTGGGCCAGGCTCAGCTGGGCATCTCCAGTGCCAGGGGGAAGATCCACCACGAGCACATCCCGCTCGCCCCAGTCCACCTGGTAGAGAAACTGGCGAATGATGCCGTTGAGCATCGGTCCACGCCAGATCACGGGCTGGTTCTCGGCGATCAGCAACCCCATCGACACCATGGCGATGCCACAGCTCTCGATCGGGGTGAGGATCTGCTCGTTGCCGCTGCCCTGCACCTCAGGGGTGCGATCGGCCACCCCGAGCATCGTGGGGGCATTGGGACCGTAGATATCGGCATCCAACAGGCCCACTTTGAGGCCACTGGCCGCCAGGGCGCAGGCCAGGTTCACCGCCACGGTGCTCTTGCCAACGCCGCCCTTGCCACTGCTCACGGCAATCACGTGCTTCACCCCGGGCACGGGTTGGCGCTCCGGACCACCGCCACCGTGGCCCGCGGCGCCGATGGGAGCGCCCCCATGGCTATGGGCATGGGCCGCCGGCGCTTCAGAGGGCTGCGCCAATTCGATCTGGACGTCGTCAATCCCGCTGAGTTGCAGCAAGGCCGTGCGGGCTTCCGCCGCGATCCGCTCCCGCTGGCTGTTGGCAAAACCTGGAAGCGCCAGACGGAACACCACACGGCTGCCCTGCAGGCGCACCTGCTGGATCCACTCCAAGGCCAGCAGGCTGCGACCACTGCCGGCATCCTGGAGGGGCTCAAGCGCGGCGAGGGCCTGGGCGAGAGCTGGATCGGCGCTGGCCATCCGGCAGAACTGAGCGAGGGCCTGGATCCTAGGGGCCCCGTTCTGGCGCCTTCCGCTCCAGACATTCCATGATCGTGATGACAAACTCTCTCGAGAGCTTGTGCCCTGGGGCTGCGGGCTGAAAAGGTGAGGCGGTTATCTGGCACCCCCTGGGGTGTGGCGTTGATGTTGAAGGGCCTGCTGTCCCGCGCGAAGAACAAGGTGACCGGGCTCCGCCCAGCCAGCGCCGACGCCATGCCCGCCACGCCGGCCCTGGAGGCCCCTCCCGCCGATTCACGGGCCCGGGCCAAGGCCCTGCTGATGGGCCTGCAGGACTCCATCTGCGCCGGCCTCGAGCAATTCGATGGCGTGGGCAGCTTCGCCGAAGAGAGCTGGGTGCGCCCAGAAGGTGGTGGCGGCCGCTCCCGGGTGATGAAGCAGGGCCGCGTGTTCGAGCAGGGCGGTGTGAACTTCTCAGAGGTGGAGGGCTCGGAATTGCCCCCGTCCATTCTCAGCCAGCGGCCAGAGGCCAAGGGGCACCGCTGGTTTGCCACCGGCACCTCGATGGTGCTCCATCCCCGCAATCCATATATCCCAACGGTTCACCTCAACTACCGCTACTTCGAGGCCGGGCCGGTGTGGTGGTTCGGCGGCGGCGCCGACCTCACCCCCTACTACCCGTTCCTAGAGGACGCCCAGCACTTCCACCGCACCCTTAAGGGGGCCTGCGACAGCGTGAACCCGGCCTACTACCCAGTGTTCAAGCCCTGGTGCGACGAGTATTTCTTCCTCAAGCACCGCCAGGAAACCCGCGGTGTGGGCGGCATCTTCTACGACTACCAGGATCCCCGCGGCGTGCTTTATAAGGGCCAGGATCCAAACGGCCCCGCGGCGGCCGCCAGCCAGACCGCCGGGGCCGTAGGCCAGAGCTGGGAACAGCTGTTCCAGCTGGCCTCCGCCTGCGGCAACGCCTTCCTCCCGAGCTATCTGCCCATCGCCGAGAAGCGACAGTTCACCCCCTTTAGCACCCGCGAGCGGGACTTCCAGCTCTACCGCCGCGGCCGCTACGTGGAGTTCAACCTGGTGTTCGACCGGGGCACGATCTTCGGCTTGCAGACCAATGGGCGCACCGAGTCGATCCTGATGTCGCTGCCGCCGTTGGTGCGCTGGGAGTACGGCTATCAGGCCGAAGCCGGCAGCCGAGAGGCCCTGCTCACCGATCTGTTCACCCGCCCCCAGAACTGGCTGGGCGACCCCTCTCTGGCGGCACGCTGCCAACCCCACGGGGCGGTGGGCTAACGAGCGGCTGATCCAGGCCACCCGCCAGGGCCATCGCAACGCGATCGGCGATGAGCGCGATCGCCGCCTCACGGCGGCTGGGATCCCGCAGGGTGGCTTCCAATGCCCCTTCGAGCTTGCCGATCTCAAGCAGGGTGACCCCCCGGCGAGGCCCGCCCAGGCCGCCACGGAACCACATCGGATAGGCGCCGAAGGCCGCGGCCAGGCTTTCGTCCACCCGTGTGAAGGGGCCCTGCAGGGCCGGGATCACGCCGGAGCCGATGCCACTCGAGCCGTAGGCATCGAAGTGAATCTCGAGGGCGTAGCCCCCATTCCGGACATGGCGCTGGCCCACGCTCCAGTTGGTGCGCGGGTCGTCCTGGTGGTGGATCGTGCGCAGCGGCGGCTCGTAGTAGCGGATGTTGAGACCCCGCAGCTGGCCGCGGGCCACCACCGCCCGGGCCACCGCCAGATTCCAGAAGAGCTCGTCGGTGATGCCGGGCTGCATGGGGGCGTAGCCCGCCAGCGCCACCGCGGCTCCGGCGGTGCCTGAACCGGCGATCCCCTGGGAATCGGCATGGCCGGCCATCACGAGGATCTCGGTGGCTGCCGGCAACGCCCGCAGGCCGATCCAGTTCTTCTGGAGCGCGCTACGAGGGCCGGTGAGGCTCTCGCTCGCCCTGGCGCTGGCTGTCGCCAGGGGTTGGGCCGCGGCCGGAGCCAGCAGCCCCAGGGCCAGCACCAGGGGCAACAGAGAAAGGCGGCGGCCCATCAGATCGGCGAACTGAGCAGATTGCCGTCGCTGAACAGGCCCAGCTTGGGTCCCATCTCCAGCTCCAGGGCAATCAGTTCATCCCGGTGGGCGCGCAGGCGGAGGGCGCTGCCGGTGGCGGTGTCGTGACTGATCAGCCGGAGCTCAACGGTTTCAGCCCGAGCAGCCCGGCGGCGATAGATCACCCCCGCCAGCGGCCCCAGGCCCACCAACAGCAGCGGCCACCAGCCCAACGGGGGCAAGAGCTGGCGGATCACCAGGCCCAGGCAGCCGGCACCCACGCCTCCCAGGAGCGAGAGCAACACCGCCAGCACCGGGCTCGCCTCCACCTGGCCCCGGAAGCGCAGTAGACGCCGCTCCGGGTTCGCGTCCTCGGCCGTCCAGCCGCGCTGCTGAAGCCAGTCGGCAATGCCGGGCAACACCTCGAGCGGGGGCTTGGACGATCGCACCTCCACCACGGTGGTGCGGTCTTTACTGGCAGCCCGAAGGAAGAACACCAGGCCGACAGCCAGCAGAACCGTGAGCAGCAGCGTGGAGCCCAGAGCTGGTGGCATGGGACCCAGCCTCAACACAAAGGTGGAGTTCATTCTCCTCCAACCAGTGATGCCACGGCACCATCAGGCCCAGGGCCTGCTCGCGGCTGCCCTCCAGCAGGTGGAGCATCCGCCGGGGCCGGCCCCGGCTCGGGCAGCGCTGGGCATAGCTGCTGATGGCTCCCTGCTGATCCAAAAAGGTGAGAGCCTGTTGCAACACAGTCTCGGAGAGGCGCAACTTGGGATGGGCTGCTGCGAGATCCTGCATCAGGGCCGTGGGATAGGTGTCGGCCTCCAACAGGCGCTCCAACACCCAGCACACCGCCAGCTCCAGCCCCAGGTGCTGAATAGCGGGCCGAGCGAAGAAGGCGTGAATGACCTCCAGACCAGAACGGGCGGGCTTAGGGGCGGATCGCATCACGGCGTATCGGGGCGCGCTCTATCCACCAAGTAGCCCGGTCTCGGCTCGAATCCCAAAAGCGATAGACGATCTTGGGTTTTGGGCTGAAGGGCCTCGGCGTCCGCGACGATGGCGGCACAGTGTCCAGGCCGGGAGCTCCGGCCCTCACCCCACCAGCCATGACCACCCCCCACAGCGCCCCCGCCGCCGGCTCCAGCCCCGCCCGCTTTGCCGTTCTCGATGGTGATCTGAATGCCGAATGGCATGCCCTGCTGGGGGCCTCCAGCGCCCTAGCCGTGGACACGGAGGCCATGGGCCTGGTGCACGGCCGCGACAGGCTCTGCCTGGTGCAGATCAGCGACGATCACGACAACGTGTGCTGCATCCGCATCCAGCGCGGCCAACGGCAGGCCCCCCTGCTCCAGCAGCTGATGGAGGCCCCCACGATCGAAAAGGTGTTCCACTTCGCCCGCTTTGACGTGGCGGCCCTCGGGGAGGGCCTGGGCATCGCCGTGGCGCCCCTGTTCTGCACCAAGGTGGGGAGCCGGCTGGCCCGCACCTACACCAACCGGCATGGGCTCAAGGAACTGGTGCAGGAACTCTGCGGCGTGGAACTCGACAAGGGCGCCCAAAGCAGCGACTGGGGCCGGGTGGAGGACCTCAGCGACACCCAGCTTGCCTATGCCGCCAACGACGTGCGCTATCTGCTGGCCGCCCGCGACCGGCTCACGCAGATGCTGGAACGCGAGGAGCGCATGGACCTGGCCCGCCGCAGCTTTGCCTGCATCCCAGTGATCGCCGAGCTCGATCGCGGCCGCTTCGGGGCGATCTTCGAGCACCGCTGTTGAGCGCCTGCCGCTCAGGGAGCGGGTCAGTCGTCGCCGATGTAGTTGGCCTCCTCGGCCACGGCCTCCAGCAGCACATCCAGCAGCTGGCGGGATTCGGCACTCACCCCCTGGGATTCCAGCAGCAACCTCTGGGCAATCAACAGGCGGCCGTCGGCATCCCGCACCCCTTCTCTGGCGGCCACCAGATCCACCTTGCGGCGGGCCGCGGCGATGCTGATGCTCAGCTGGCTGGCCAGCCGCCCGCAGGCCGTCACGAAGTCCTTGTCCTGGGGTGCGGGCATCGAACGGGTGTGGGCATGGGCTCACCCCCCATCATCCCGCGGCGCTGGCGGAGTCCACCAGCCGCTGCTGCAGCAACTCCGCCAGGGCAGCACTGCCGCCCGCCCGCCCCATGCGCCGGCGGCCCATACGGCCCAAGTCGCGGCGAAAGGAGGGCTCCCGCAACAAGAGCTCCAGCCGGTCCGCCAGCTCTGCAGCACTGCGGCACACCCCCACAGCTCCGCCCAGCAGACGGCTCTGCCGCTGGGCAAAACCCAATTTGAACTGGGGGCCCGGCCCGGGCAGCGACAGACAGGGCACACCAAGCCCCACCAATTGCTCGGTGGCGGTGCCGGCTGCCGCCACTCCCACCTCGCCCCAGCTGGCCCAACGGCCAAACCCGCCACTGCCAATCAGCAACAGCACAGCCCCCCGGCTCCAGGCCGCCTGGGCCCCTGTGCCATCCGGGATGGCCGCCGGGGCGTAGCCCAGGCGCAGCAGCAACGGCTGGCAATCGTCAAGGCTGGGCCGTGCGCCGGTGGGAGCCAACACCAGCAGCCCAGCAGCCGGCGGTGGGCCAGGCGGATGGAGCGCCAAGGGATCGAGGGCCAGCAGCAGGCGCTCGAGATTGCCAAGGGCCTCGGGCATCCGGCTACCGCCCAGCAACACCAGTCGACGGTGGCCCGCCAGGGCCGCTGGTAAGGGGACGCCCTCTAGGCCATCCATCATCGGATTGCCCGGAGCCAGGGCCCTCACGCCATGGCGCTGCAGCCCCCTGGCCGTGAGGCCATCGCGAAGGGCCACCAGCCGGCAACGGGTTCGCCCCATCAAGGCCCATTCCCAGGGATCCCATTCGCTGCCCTTGAGGCGGTGGTAAAGAGCGGCCACCCCCGCAGACCCAGGACCGCTGCGCCAGGTGTAATCGCTCTTGGGAGTGCCAATAAAGCCATAGGGAGCGCCACTGCCCCAGGCCAGCAGCAGGGGCAGGAGATCGCCCACCGCCAGCACCGGATCACCGTGGCGCCCCCAGCGCCGCACCAGCCGCCATTGGCGCCAGCTCAGCCCCACCACACCGGCCGCCAGATCCCGCAGCAAGCCCGTCAGGCTCTGGTTGCTGAAGCCACCGCTGGGCAGCTGGCGCCTCGGCCCAATGCGGCGCAACACCCCGGCCTGCTCCGCCGCTGCAAACGCCGAGCCCTCCCCCACCAGGGGCAACACCGCCAGCTCCAGCTCAGGGCAACGCTGGTGGAGAGCTAGCAACACCCTCAGGGCGATCAGGTCTTCCCCGTGGCCGTTGCTCAGAACCAGCAGACGGCCGGGCATCTTGTGGCTGATACGATCCGTGCAAGGGAGTTTGCTCCTGAACGGCGGCATGGCCAAGTGGTAAGGCAGAGGATTGCAAATCCTTTACCCCCAGTTCGAATCTGGGTGCCGCCTCTTACCTAACTGAGCCCCAACGGGGGCTTGAGCTCTTGTGCAGGGTGCCAACCGGCCAAGCTCCCTGGTGAGCACCTGCTCGTGGCCGAAGCGGCGAAGCAGGCATACCCTTCAGGCATTGAGCTCATTGCCATGAGACGCCTCCTGCTGCTGGCCCTGGCCACTTTGACCATCGCTGGCACCGTCACCGCCACGGCCTGCGAGAAGCACATGAACGGACACCAGAACGGTTCCGACACCGATGTGGAAGGCAGCAAGCGATAGGCGAATGGCATCGGCCGCCCCGCCGCGGCTCTTTAGAGGATGTCAGTGGATCTTGGCTGCTCCCGAAACACCAACACCCCAGCCAGCCAACTCCTTCAAGACAGCAGCCGCTTCAAAGCCGGTCCACCTTGAATCCTCAAGCACCTCCACATCCGGCGTTGTGGAGGCAAGCTTCCGCAGACGCTGGCGCAGCTGGGAGGCCAGATCATGAGCTTGCGGGGTATCACTGAATTCCCGACGGATCATCAGAGCATCTCCAACGGCCATGGGAAGTTCCAACGGGAGCTCCACCACAGACTCTCCATAGAGAGGCAAGGCCAAGGGCGTCGAGAAGCCAACCAGCAGATCCTCCACACCCTCTTGCTCCTGCCTGCCCCTGCGACCAGACCGCGGTGTGGCGAGGCCTGAGCCCTGCGAGAGCCCGCAGTGCTGCAAGGCCGCCTGGAACTGCGGGAACGCACCATCCGGCAGCGGCCAGCAGGGGTACTGAGCCACATCAGCAAAGGTGACGTGGCACCCAAGGGCCAGCAGAGGATGCGCCTGGTTCACAACCAGGCGCATCGGCATCCGACTCAGGGGGATCGCAACGATGTCCGAATCATCGCCGCAGGGCACATCTGGATAGGAGGCAACCCAGGCATCGATCACACCCAGGGTCAGCAAGTGCAACGGCCTGTGGTACTCCAGAAAATTCAGATTGCCGGTGATCCAGCCAGAAGGAGGTGGAGCGCAAAGCAAGGGCCCCGACCAATGCTGCGCTTCCAGCCGCAACGGGAGGCCCTTCTGCCACCTGACGTGCTGATGAACCTTGCGCTCAAGATTGAGCAGCACCAGATCACCGTCCAAATGCCACTCAGATTCAGCCTTTCTCAGTTCAACACCGAAGACATCGGCGCATCGCCTCGCGCTTCGACTCACAAACGACTGACTGAAACAGAAGGCACTCGCCACCGCGTGCCCCGTGCGCAACCAGATCAACCCATCAAGGGCTGCAAGGCATTCAAGATCAACCAAGCCCCCCCAACAGCATCGCTGCACTATCGCATCAATACAGCGGCCTCCAATAGCAGCCAACGACCCGCACGCAATCTTGCAGATCCTGCATAGCAGCAAGGCTCATCCATGCCGGGGATGAGGAGGCTCAAGGCAGATCTCCGGATACCGACACGCGAACAACCGCAAACGGGCGAGGATCAAATCGCGCAGAGCCAGCAGCCTGGGATGGGAGCAGAAATCTCTTCGAACCACCATCACTTCACCTGAATCGAAGGGCAAGTGCAAAGGGAGTGGCACCAAGCCGGAACCACTCACCTCCATGCTCAGCACCGTTCCGTAGCCAACCGTGAGCTCAGCCTCAGTCTTGCCCTCCCAAGCCTCGCGCCGGTAACGCGACATACGAACGAAGTCGTTCCAAAGACCAATCGACTTCAACGATTTCTCCACCAGCGGATAGGCGCCATTGGGCAAGCCAAGCGTGGGGTACTCAGCAATATCAGAATAGGCGAGATTACGCTTGCCCACCAATGGATGATCCGGGCTCACAACGAAGAACACCGGCATCGAAGATAGGCTCAGCGACACCAACTCAGGATCATCATCAGAGGGACAATCGGGCAGGGCACCCAGACAGACATCCACAATCCGCTCGCGAATCAGCTGAAAGTTTCTCGGCACACCAACAATATTCGACAAACCCAGAATCCAACCCTCTGGAACCGGTGAACACAGCAAAGGGCCCGACCAATACGTAGCCTCCAGCCTCAGCGGCCGCCGCCCCATCCAACGCGCAGCTTGATCCACCCTGCGCTCTAGCAGAAGGATTGAGCTATCCCCCAGAGTGTTCCACTCTCCGTCAACACGCTGCAAGTCAAGACCAAAGAGATCCAGGCATTTCCTGGATTGCCTGCTCACGGAAGCCGCACTGATGGCGAAGCGCCTGGACACCTCGTCCCCGGTTCTCAACCACTGCAGCGCATCGAGCGCCGTCAGGGCATCCAGATCAACCAACGCCCAATACCAAGCGGACTCAACTTTACGGCCGCGATCAGGTCAGCCAAGCTCGCATGACAACAGCATTGCCAGCAAGGCAATCCTCGCCGCTGGCCACCACCACTCCCAACATCAGCAACCAGCCGAACGAGCACTAGCGGATGGAGCGTTCCCCCTCTACTCCGAGTGCTGATTCCAGCAGAAAAGCAGAGAGATTACTCAGAGACCTCCCCTCCTGATCGCTGCGTTTCAGCAATCGCGAATAGGCCACATAGGACAAGGTAACGGACACTCTTCGCGAGGTGCGAAAAAGAGCTCGATCTCGCGGTTCAACGTCTGCTTGAGAGGCAGTCATGACAGACCCCCCCCCTTTCCCATCGGGACCTCGCCAGCATGGCACACTCCCTTATCTTTTCTTCCACTTTCCCTGGGTAGCGGTGCTGGCCACGGCGAGCAACTCGACCTAACGCTAGGTATTCCTACTGATGTGATGAGCTCGGCGTGCCGCCCTTTAGAACGAAGTGAAGTAGGGAGCTCAGGGTGTCGTTGCCTCAGCCGTCCAGAGCTCTCCACTGAGCGCCTTGGCCTGACAACGGACCTGACGATCCTCCACCAGACAGGTGCCATTCACCGGCCAGGCGCTGGGAAGCCCCTGGGCAATGCCGCGGCTATCAAAGCGGGTCTCACTGACGCTGCTGAGCTGGGCCTGCATGGTCCCCTGGGGCATGCAGCGCGCCTGTGAGCAGCGCATCGCCGGGCTGCCGGGCTTGAGCTCCCCCACAAAGGAGAGCTGATTCATCGAGCCCTTTTCGGCACCGCGAGCGATGAAATTCACATTCAGCAGCCCCTCCTGGCGCTGAACCAGCTGCACCACCTGACAAGGAGAGGTTGCCAAGGACTCCGCAAGACTTCGCTTGCAGTGGTCGCTGCGCAGCTCCCAACGGCCAAAGTCCTCCTGGCCGGCACGGCCTAGAGCCTGTGGCGGGGGCAGCAGAGCACCGAGCAGCATGCTGGCCAGAACCAAGCGCGCTGGCTTCCCCAGACGGCGACCCGGGAAGGACAACATCGGCAGGCGATCAGTGCATCACCATTCTGCGGGGGCTGGGCTCAATAGCCCGAATCGGCCACACAGATTCCCACACACACCAGGCCGTTCGTGGCGGTGCGGCCGCAGTGGTTGCACAGCACCGGATCCACCACCGCAGGTGAGGTTGGTTGTGGGGAAGGGGGCTCCTGCTCAAGCCCCGTGGACACCGGTGTGGGCAGAGACTTCACTGCAGTTGCAGCCCCGTGGACGTTGATCATGGCAACCGACAAGCCCCCCACGCCGGGGATCGGGGTTGGTACCTGGGCGTGGGGCAATCAATTCCTATGGGGCTACGACCCCAAGCGCGACGACGCGGCTCTGGCAGCCACCTTCGAGCGCTGCCTGGCGCTCGGGTTCCAGTTCTTCGACACGGCCGACTCCTACGGCACGGGCCGCTTCAACGGCCGCAGCGAGCTGCTGCTGGGGCGATTCGCGGCGGCCGCCAGCGCCGAGCAGCAGCGTCAGCTCTGCATCGCCACCAAGCTGGCCCCCTTCCCCTGGCGACTGGGCCGGCGCGGCTACGCCAAGGCCTTTGCCGCCTCCCAAGCCCGGCTGCAGGGGCAGCTCAAACGGGTGCAGCTGCACTGGAGCACGGCACGCTACGCGCCCTGGCAGGAAGGCCCCCTGCTGCAGGGCCTCGCCGATCTAGTGGAGCAGGGAGCTGTGGAGAGCCTGGGGGTGTCCAACATGGGGCCCCAGCGGCTCCGCCAGGTGGTGAAGGACCTACAGGTGCGGGGAGTGGACATCAGCAGCCTGCAGGTGCAACTCTCCCTGCTGGCCCCCGAGGCCATCGGCCCGGGCGGTGTGGCGGAGGTGTGCCATGAACTGGGGATCGAGCTGATTGCCTACAGCCCCTTAGCCCTGGGTCTGCTGGGTCGTGGCGGTGCCGGCACGGCACCGGCGCTGCCCACGGGGCCGCGCGGGGCCCTGTTCCGGCGACTTGGTCCTCGTCTCATCCCACTGCTGGAGCTGATGGACAGCATTGGCGGCGACCGCCCCGGCGGGAGGGCAGCAGTGGCGCTGAATTGGTGCCGAGCCCATGGCGCCATGCCGATTCCGGGCCTGCGCAGCCCCGAACAGGTGGAGGCAGCCGCCGCAGCCTGGAGCTGGCAGCTGACCACCGGCGAGCGCAACGCCCTGGATCAACTGGTGCTGGCAGACGGGCCACGCATGCCGGCCAATCCGTTTCAGAGCGCCTGAGCCCTCAGATCCGGCCCATCTCCGGAGATGGATCCGGGGTGAGCACCACCGGAAGGCGCTCGCGTTCCGGCTCGGCAGCCGCTGCCAACTCGCCGTGGCGCACCAGGCTCACCACCCGAGGGCGAGGAGGCTCGGCCAGGGCCAAGGGAGGAGCTTCCGGCGCATCATCAGCGGCCTCACCGCCGTGATCGCAGGCGGCTAGGGCCTCCTGCAGCAACGAATCAAAGGTGGCCCCAGCCAGGCGATGGCGGGCAATCTCCAGAAAGGCCCGCGCCAACGACTCGCCGGCAGCCGCCTTGAGGGCGGGGTTGGAGCGCCGCTGCTCCTGCTCATCCTCCACGGCCCGAATGAAGCGCTCGGTGACATCGCGCTTGGTGGCAGCCCGGATGCGGGTTTCCTGTTCCAGCGGCGTGAGCGCGCCCTGCAGCTCTAGCTCCTCGAGGCGACGGCTCAGGCTCTCGAGCACTTCGCGGGCCTCCTTGCCCACATGGGCCAGCTGGCCGTCGGACAGCCGAGGCAGATCGGCCACGAACACCTTGCCGTGGTCCCGCAGGGTGAGGAAGGTGGGCCGCACCGTACCCCGACTGGGATAGGCCTCACGAGGACGCTGGGGGCGGTTCGGCGGCATCGGGCCGGCGGAACTGCGGCGGCGGGTGATGCGACTGCTGCCGTTGAAGCCCGCGCCCATGCCATTGAGGCCAGGCGCAGCCGAAGCGGAACTAAAGGACATACCAATCAACCTATTGACGCGGTTGTTATCTGTTGGACGCGAGCGCCCCTTCTTCAGCTGGGAATGCACGGTGGTGCCGAACGCCAGCCTCGGCCGGCTGGCACCCTAGGGATCCCAAGCCTGTTCAGCAGCAAACGCTGCACAGTTGACGCAATCTGGCAGGTGTAGCCAGGGGCCTCAGTACGGCAAACCCGCCAGGGGCGCCTCCAGACTCTCCCCCTGCTCCACCGAGCCCAGCAGCCAGGCCTGATGCCCCTGCTCACCACATACGGCGAGGGCCTGGGCCACGGCGGCTTCCGGCACCACCAGGCAGAAGCCCACGCCGAGGTTGAAGGTGTTCCAGAGATCAGCCTCAGGCACCTCTCCCTTCTGCTGCAGCCAGCGGAACAGCTCCGGGCGCTCCCAACTGGTGGCCTCGATACGGCCATGAACCCCGGCCGGCAGCGTGCGGGGCAGGTTCTCCGGCAGGCCACCGCCGGTGATGTGGGCCATGCCATGCAACGGGACGCCTGCCGTGAGCAGGGCCTGCACCAGGGATCCGTAGAGACGGGTGGGGGTGAGCAGGGCTTCGAGCACCGGCGGCCCGCCAGCCACCAACGGAGTATCCGGACCGACGCTGTGCGCCTCAAGGATCCGCCGCACCAGGCTGAAGCCATTGCTGTGCACGCCACTGCTGGCCACGGCCACGAGGCGATCGCCGGCCCGCACCGCCCGGCCATCAATCAGTGCGTCCTCATCCACCACCGCCACACAGAAGCCCGCGAGGTCGTAACGACCGGCGCCGTAGAAGCCCGGCATCTCGGCCGTTTCCCCACCCAGCAGGGCACAGCCGCTCTGGCGACAGCCATCGGCGATGCCCTCCACCACCTCGGCCATGGCCTCGGGCGCGAGCTTCCCGGTGGCGATGTAATCGAGAAAGAACAGGGGCTGGGCGCCGCTGGTGATCACATCGTTGACACACATCGCCACCAGATCGATACCCACACCGTGGTGCTGACCATGGGCCTGGGCCAGCTCCAACTTGGTACCGACGCCATCGGTACCGGACACCAGCAGGGGCTTCTTGAGGCCCTCCGGCAGACGACAGAGTCCGCCGAACCCCCCCAGACCGCCCACCACCTCGGGCCTGCGGGTGGATTCGACGCTTGCACGAATGCGCTCGACAAAAGCCCGTCCAGCCACCACGTCCACGCCGGCTGTGCGGTAGTCCATACGTGATCCCAACAATCTCCTGCCCTGATCCTGCCCCGCCGCGCGCCTGCAAACCCGGACCCAAGGCCTCCCAGGGGGTGGACGGCTGGCCAATCGGCCCAAGCGGCGATCAGCTGGCCTTATGGGCACGATCGCTCTTGCTGATGACCAGGCGGGACTTGACAGGCGCAGATCTCAGGCCAGGCCAGCGCTCAGCACTTTGATAGTGAATCCTGATCGATGGAATGCAGGCCTTTTTTGATCAGATCTCCCGCAAATAGCCCTTAACTTTGCTGAGTCGTCAATTCCCGATAGGAACTTCGCAGCGCGGTTCACTCCATCAACTCTTCCGAAGAGCTGGAGCGTTTACACCGCTAGCGGGCCACGTCTTTCCCAGTGGCTGCTGCGTTCATCGCAGCGAGTTTCGCTTGTTATGCGTCGCACGATTTTCCTGAGCGGCTCTGCCCTCCTGCTGTCTGGCAGCAACGCCCTGGCCCCTGCTTTCGCAACCACTGGCCGGGTTGTGCCTCTCACCAGTGAATCCCGCCTTGAGCTGGCCATCCGAGAAGTGGAGGCCCCTCAAGCCCTCGAGGAACAGCCCCTCAAGCCTGCGGCCCCCAGCCTGCCCATTGCCACCCCTCCGGCTCAGCCGACGGTGCGCTCCGTGAGCAATGGCCAAGCCAGTTGGTACGGCCCTGGTTTTTATGGCAACCGCACCGCCAATGGCGAGGTGTTCCGCCCAGGCACCCTCACCGCGGCCCACCGCACCCTGCCCTTCGGCACCAAGGTGCGGGTCACCAACCTCTGGAACGGCCGCACGGCCGTGGTTCGCATCAACGACCGAGGCCCCTTCCATGGCAACCGGGTGATCGACCTGGCCCATGGCGCCGCCAACCAACTGGGTGTGGTGGCCAGTGGTGTGGCCCAGGTGAAGCTGGAAGTTCTCCAGTAGGCCAGGGGCGCCCCCGTGGCCTCCCGACTCAGCCCACCCGCCTCCCTGGCGAGTGGGCTTTTTTGCTGTGGGCCCCACTCGTAGTGTCAGAGCCCAACGGGAGTCCCGGTGCGCCTGCTGCACACCCGCACTGACTTGCTGCACTGGCGCCGGCAGGCAGCCGATGCGCCCCTGCACTTCGTGCCCACGATGGGGGCGCTCCATGCCGGGCACCAGAGCCTGATCCGGCGGGCAGCCGCCATCTCCACTGGCCGCACGCCACGGGTGCTGGTGAGCGTGTTTGTGAACCCGCTGCAATTCGGGCCCAGTGAAGATTTCGACCACTACCCCCGCACCCTGGCGGCCGATGCGGAACTGGCCGCCGCCGCAGGGGCTGAAGCCCTGTTTGCTCCCAGCGTGGCGGAGCTCTACCCGGACGGCGACGCGGAGCTCACCCGGCTGCAGCCCCCGGCCTCGCTGCAACGGGGGCTCTGCGGTGCCCGACGCCCTGGACACTTCGATGGCGTGGCCACCGTGGTGGCGCGGCTACTGGGCTTGATTCGCCCCGATGCGCTGCTGCTGGGGGAGAAGGACTGGCAGCAGCTCGTGATCCTGCGGCGGGTAGTGGCCGACCTGGGCCTACCGGTGCAGGTGATCGGCTGCCGCACCCAGCGGGAGGCCGATGGCCTGGCCCTCAGTTCCCGCAACCGCTATCTCTCGGCGGAGCAGCGGCAGCAGGCGGCGGCCCTGCCACGGGCGCTGATGGCCACCCGGCAACAGCGCAGCGCCACCCCCAGCCAGCTCATGGCGCAGGTGGTCGCTGAGCTCGCCTCAGCGGGGCTGGTGGTGGACTATGTGGAAGCGGTGGATCCCCACAGCCTTCAGCCCGCGGCCCAGCTGCGCGGCCTCACCCTCCTGGCCGCCGCCGCCCACTGCGGCCCCAGCCGCCTGATCGATCACGTGTTTCTGATGAGCCGCCAGCCGATCATTGCCATTGATGGCCCCGCCGGAGCAGGGAAAAGCACCGTGACCCGGGCCTTTGCCGAACAGCTGGGGCTGATCTACCTGGATACCGGGGCCATGTACCGCGCCGTGACCTGGCTGGTGCAACGCAGCGGCGCCGACCCCAGCGATGCCCATGCCGTGGCCGCCCAGCTGGAGAACCTCAACCTTGAGCTGAGCACCAGTGCCCATGGCGCCCAGCGGGTCAGCGTCAACGGGCACGACGTGACCGACGCCATCCGCAGCCCCGAGGTGACCGGCCAGGTGTCAGTGGTGGCGGCCCATGCCTGCGTGCGAGAAGCCCTCACCCGCCAGCAGCAGGCCATGGGCGAGCGGGGCGGCCTCGTGGCGGAAGGCCGCGACATCGGCACCGCCGTGTTCCCCGACGCGGATCTGAAGGTGTTCCTCACCGCCACCGTGGCCGAACGGGCCCGCCGCCGCGCCCGCGATCTCCAGCAGCGGGGCTTTGCGGTGCCCGACCTCAGCGAGCTGGAAGCTCAGATTGCCGAGCGCGATCACCTCGACTCCACCCGCGCGGTGGCCCCCCTCACCCAGGCCGCCGATGCGGTGGAAGTGGTCACCGACGGCATGGCCATCGCTGCGGTGATCGAGCGGCTGGTCAGCCTGTTCCGCGAACGGGTGCCGGAAGATGCCTGGCCCGGCTGAGGCTCAGCCGGGCCGCAGGGTTGCCAGCAAGCCGCTACAGGCATCCTCCAGCAGATCCAGCACGTGCTCAAAGCCGGCCTCTCCGCCGTAATAGGGATCCGGCACCTCCGCATCGCTGAAGCGACGGCAGTGGCTGGTCATCGGCTCGATGAGGGCCAGCTGCTGGCTGCCACCATGCAGCTCGGCGGCCGCCAGGGAGCGCACCGCCTGGAGGTTGATCGCATCCATGGTGAGGATGCGATCAAAGCTGGTGAGATCCGCCGGCTGGATCTGGCGAGCACGGCTGGGCAGATGAATGCCGCGGCGCTCCGCGGCTGCCCGCATGCGACGGTCCGGCAAGTTGCCGGCATGCCAGCCACCGGTGCCGGCGCTATCCACCATGAACTGATCCCCAAGACCCCCCTGCGCCACTAGGTGCAGGAACATCCCCTCCGCTGCCGGCGAACGACAGATATTGCCGAGGCACACGAACAACAGACGCTGCTCAGCCACGGCCGGGCTCCAGTTGCTGCACCCGCAGCCGGGCCTGCTCGGCCCGGAGCTGCACCACCGGCGCCTCCTCGGCCAGGTTCTGGCTCAAAGCGGTGAGTGCCAGCTCCAGCCGCTGCAGCTGGGTTGGCGCGGCGACCACAGCGGGGGCAAGAGATTCCAACCCCACCGCCACGGCGTAACGCACCACCCACTCGCCGTCGCGGCAGCCGGCCACCAAGGCCTCCAGGCAGCGCTCCGTTGCCGCCAGGCGCTGGGCCTCCGCCATCCCGTGGAGCTGCAGCTGGCCCAGGCCCCGGGCCGCTGCCCGGCGCACGCTGGGACCAATATCCCCCCCGAGAGCGTCCTCGAGCACGTCGAGGCCGCGCACATCACCAATGCCGGCCAGGGCGCGCACCGCCCAGGCCCGGGCGCCGTAGTTGTTGCCATCCAGGTTGGCCAGGATCGTGTCCACCGCCGGCACACCGATGGCAATCAGGCCATCCACTGCGGCCACGGCCGCCCCAGGGTTGTTGAAGCCCAGCACCTCCACCAGACAGGGCGCCGCTTCGGGGTGGGCCACCACGGCCAGGGCCTGGGTGGCCTGCAGCAAGCCCAGGGAGCTGTCGGCCTGCTCCACCGCCCGCACCAGAACCTGCACCACAGCACTGTCGGCCGCCGGGGGCATGGGGGAGATCGTCATCGGCTTCGGAATCTCAATACACACCATCGATCAGAACAACGCAGGCCTCACAGCAAGGCGTCCATGGCCGCCAGCACCGCATCGGTGTCGTCGCCAGCTCCCTGCTCCACCAACCCCCGCAGGGCAATCAGCTTGAGGCTGTTCTCCGCCAGGGTTCGGGCAATCGGGTCGAGAGCAGGCCGCCAACCCACAGCCCCCAGGTCCATCAGGGCCGCGCGGCGCACCTGCAGTTGCTGGTGCTGCAGCAGGGCAACCAGCTGCTCGCCCCAATGGGGTTCCGCCGTGAGCTGCAAGAGGGCGCGGCAGGCCGCACTGCGGATCAAGGGCCGCTCGTGATCCACGAAGGGCCGGATCACAGCCAGCACCTCCCCATCGGCAACGCCGATATCGCCGAGGGCTTCCAGCAACGCCTCGCAGGGCTCCACCAGCCGGGGTGTGCCCGGCTGCAGAGCACCGGCCACGGCCGGCCCGGATGCCAGGCGCCGCCTCAGCGGCTCCACCGCTGCCAGGGCCTTGAGGTCGCCGAGGGAGCGGGCCGCCGCCTCGCGCAGGCCATGGTCTTGATCCTCGAGGGTGTCGAGCAGATCGGGGATCGCCGCCTCAGCGCGGCGGCCGAGCTTGCCGAGGGCTCTGGCGGCATTGCGCGCCACGGCGTTCTCCTCCACACCGGCCCCCGGATCACGGGGGCGCCGCTGCCGCAGGGCCACCTGCAACAAGGGCACCACCTCGGGATGGGTGCTGCGGTTGCGACCAAGCCACCAGGCGGCGTAGTACTGCGCGGAGGGGTCGTCGGTGAGGCGGAGGCGCCGCAGCGCCTCCGCTTCCGTAATCGGATCTCCGTTACCCACTGGATTGGGAGACGCGTCAGCGTCGGCCATGGCCCGCCAATGGCAATGCAGCTGGAGGTGATGCTGACATCGAAGCGGGCCATGGCGACAGGATCGCCGGCGAACAGTTACGCCACCTGAAAGCACTCGTGCGGGTGCCCAACAAAAAAGCCCCCTTGCGGGGGCTCTCCAACCGCGGGGGCTGCCTTGCAGGCAACCCCTCGCTATCGCGTTGGCAATCAGACCAGAGCGGCGATTGCGTAGTCGATGTAGTTGTTGGCAATCACGCCGGGGTCGCCGGAGATGCC
>CALRUA020000013.1:0-74365 GCA_943371215.1 Cyanobium sp. NIES-981
TCCTGGTGTCCATGGCGTAGTGGAACCACTCCGATCCATCTCGAACTCGGTTGTGAAACGCTGCAGCGGCGACGATATTTGGGGGGTAGCCCCCTGAGAAAATAGCTCGATGCCAGGTAAAACATTTGCTCCGCTGACCACCGTGTCAGACCTCCACCAGTAGCAACGGCTTGAGGCCTGCTGCAGGTGGAGATGAGAAAGCCACCCCTCGGGGTGGCTTTTTTGTTGGGTGGATCGGTTATGGCTTGTGAGCTCACGCGTTGCCATAAGACTTTTCTTCTACCAACTCAGAGTTGTGTTGCATGTTGATCTGATACTTGATGGCTGCGCGCTGGTCGTTCAGTTGGTAGACAGACCGTGCTAAGGACACGAACTCATGGCCAAAATCTTGGCATTGTTCTTGCTTTCGTAGTGCATCTTCAACCTCCCATAAATCCTGATTAACCTGCTGAAGCTGCTCCACCAGGTGGGCCTCAATGGTGAGGCCGCTTCTGGTGTAGACGTGCTCCAGGGAGGCAAGCTCGCGGTGTACATGGTTGAGCCCTGATCCCTGAATGTGTCTGGTCTTGATGGTCAAGATGGTGATCTTGTCCACCAATTCACCAATAGACACTGGTGCAAAGCACGTCTTTCTCATCAGCATCTGTGGGATTTGAAGATCTGTTCTGTGGGGTTGGTTTGGCCTGTGAGGGCATCATCCAATCCACCAAGACCTGGCTGAAGATCTTCGGGGCCGCTGATGCGCGTTCCTTCGGAATTCACAAGATCGAAGTGAGCACTCTGGCCATTCCTGGCTCCAAATACAATCGCATCCTGGTTCAGGCCTGGAATGCCTGTCTCCAGTCCGCCATGGGATGCCCATGGGAAATCTTGGTTGAAGCCAACATGCAAGCGATCGAGTTGTGCCTGCACAAAGCTGTTGATCTCGCGTCCAAGTTCGCCACTTTGGATCGCCTCAATCTTTTCGAATGCGTTCTTTCCATCCAGAAAGTCGAATAGACTCTGGCCAATTGGTTGGGTGCATGTTGCCATCGTGTGTCCTGATCAGTGGGCAGCTCAGGACGGAGTTGTTCACCGCATCCCTTCGCCTCAACAGCTTCTGATCAGCCGCACTTCTGCTGCAAGGCCTTTGTAACGGCATTTACCCGCCAATTTGAAAATTGGCGCCATCGACACCGTGGGGCGCCCTGTTCCTTTCGGGCTTGTCCCCAGCTTGCCCATGGTGATCCAACAACTGCTCCGTCAGGCTCGGCAGCACGAGCTCGAAGGTGCCTGGGTAGCCGTCGCAGCTGCCTTTGCTGCTCTCGCCTCGGCTGAGCCCAGCGATCACCGGTTCATCGTGAACCAGGCCAACGCCCTCTGGCTTGCAGACCTGCCCGATGCGGCTCGTGAGTGCTACGAGCGTGCGCTTCGAATCAGCCCGGATTGCCCTGTGAGCAAGCGGGGATTGGCCAGTTGCTTACGGGATCTCAACCAGTTCGAGGCGGCTTTGGCGCTGCATCAGGAGTTGGATGCGGTGCTTCTGCCGGGATCGCCTGATCGTTTGGCCAATCTCTGGGCCCACAGCCAGGTGCTGGTTGGTTTGCAGCGCTTCGCAGAAGCTTTTGCGTGCATGGCTCTCCGCCGGCCCTGGACTGAGGGCGTGCTCCACCCCACCGGCAACCCCCTGGTTCCGGAGCTCACGTTGGTGAGTGAGCAGGGATTTGGCGACACGCTCCAATTCGTGCGCTTTCTCGAACCGCTGGTTTCCCTGCGCCACGCGGCAGGGCTGAGCGGAGGGCTTCTGTTGCTGGTGGAGGCCTCCATGGTGGAGCTGCTGCGCGAGGGCCTGGCCTGGTTACAGGAACCGCCTGAGGTTCGGCCCAAACCGCCGCAGCTCCCGGCCGATTCAGTGTCTTTGCTCGATCTCCCCCATGCCTTGGGGCAGCAGGATGTGGCGCCGAACCTTCCGCATGGGGGCTATCTGGTCTCGCCGTTGTGGACTAGCGAGGGGCCAAGCCTCCACCCTGAAGTGTCAGCGCCAGGTGCTTGGCGTGTTGGGCTTGTCACAGCAGCCGGGCGGCCGCTCAGTGATCCCTTCTGCCTGCGGGAATACCAGAAACGCACCCTGCCGGAGCTGATCATCTGGAGGCTGGTGAGGGAGTTGCAGCGCCACGGAAGCGTGGTTTACGACCTGCAGTTCGGTGACGAGGCCACGCGCCATCATGGGCTCGGGCTCAACCTCCAGGATCCTGGGTTGTCGCTCGAGGGGTTTGCCGCTACAGCGCGGGTGGTGGCCCAGTTGGATCTGATCATCACGGTGGACACCGCCATGGCCCATCTGGTGGGGGCCATGGGGCGTTCCTGTTGGGTGTTGCTGCCCTGGAGTGCCGATCCCCGCTGGCTTCGTGAGGGGAGCTTCTGTCCCTGGTATCCCAACAGCCGCCTCTTCCGTCAGCCCCGGACGGGCGATTGGCATGGTGCCGTGGATCAGCTGTTGGAGTGCTTCAGCTCAACCTGCGTTGTTGCCGCAAAGGCTCCTTAGGGTCGCGATGAGCCGTGCGGTTGGCGCGTTGTGATGGGGAGCCTGCTCCACTGGTTGGGCTGGGGCCGGCAAGAGCCCGCGGCGGGATCCCTGGCCCTGCGCTTGGCGGAGCCGCAGCAGCCCCAGGACTGTTCGCCGGAGGGGGCGCCGCCTGCTGTGGTGCTGGAGCTCACCCCCTGGTCGATCGCTCGCCTCAAGGTGATCGCTGCAGACGTGATCGATCGTCCCTGCCAGGCTGCTCTCCAGGCGGCACGTTCGGCTCGGGGCTGCTTATCTCGATTCTGGCTGGCTGCGCCGGTGGATGCCCTGGAAACCCTGTTTGCAGGTCCTGTTGGCGAGGTGTACCGCCAGCTATTGGCGGGTGTCTTGCCAGCCTTGCCGTTGGATGCGGTTGAATCCGCCTGGAAACACCAGCTCACCGACTATTTGCAGGCTGGTTTTGAGCAGCCAGGCAGTGTGAATGCACTGTTGGCTCTGCTGCCCTATCTGGATCGCGAGGCCATGCAGGTGAACAATCCCCTGCAGCACTTGCCGACTTGGTTGGTGCCGCTCTATGCGGAACGCTGCGATCCTGGTCTCAGTGCTCAGCCCAATGGTGCCAAGGGGCTCCCACAATTGCCGCCGGTGCCGGCCCTTCTGCCATCCCTGCCGGAGCTGGCGCCGATCACCGGTGCTGCGGCCATGGCGCTGATCGGTGATGCCAGTTTCCTTGGCCGCGTGAGTGGGCTGATCAACCTCTACGGGCTCGAGCCCAGCGATCCGGAGATCTGCCGCGACCTTGGCCTGGGGCGCCGTCAGGTGGCGCAGGTGTGGCTGGATGTGGAGAGTGACCAGTTGGAAAGCCTCTATCGCACACCCTTTGGACAGCTCACCGACAACCTGATTGCCTCCCCCTTTGCCCGGGAGCCCCTCAATCAGGACGAGCGGGCCCTGCGTCAGCAGTTGGCGGAGGTGGCTGCCGATCTGCACCATCCACGGGCCCTGAATGCCCTGATTGCAGCCCTGCTCTACTACCCGATCGAGCAGGTCACGTTGCCATCGGATCCGGCCCTGCTGCCCCCATGGTTGGCCCAGAGTTTGGCCCGACTGGGGGCACGGGCTTCCGCCCAGGGCGTACGTTCAGCCTGAACCTGGGCTGGCCTGGTGGTGACTCCCAGCTAGTGGTAACTCCCAGCTAACGATGGAACTCGCACCAGAGCAGCCAGTAGATCAAGGCGCTCAACAGGGGCGCCAGCAGCAGTGGCATCGCCGCCAACAGCGCCAACACGACACCAGCTTTCTGTGCGAGCACGAGCACCAGGCTCAAATAGAGCAGCAGCAGCAGGGTGATGGCCGTGCGCGGTCGCCGCAGTTGGCTGTAGAGCCTCTGGATGAGGCGGCGCTGCCTACGGCGGGGTTGCTCATGGGCAGGCAGTAGCGAGATCCAATCCCAGGGCGCCATGGTGGTCAGCGCAGCCGCTCGAGGCTGCGCAGCTTGTCTTCAAAGAACGAGGTGAGGACACTGATGAAGGGCCGTTGACGTAGCTGGATGTCGGCGGTGAGAGTCATGCCAGCTTTCAGGGCCACCTGGCGTTGCCCGGCCTGGAGGGATTGGCGTTGGAGTTGAAGAGCCACCGGGTAGAACAGGCCGGTGGCTTCGGCGCCAAGGGTGCTGCGCATCTCCTCGGGTGTCAGGGCGTCGGAGCCGATGCCGCCCACCAGCGCGGGCAGACGGCCGTAGTCGTTGGAGGGGAAGGTGTCGAGGGAGATGTTGGCCTTCATGCCCGGGCGGATGAAGCCAATCACCTTGCTGGGCACCAGCACCCTCGCCTCTAACGTGCCCCCCGGCACAATCGCGAGCACGGGGGCGGCCGCGGCAACGACGCTGCGCGGGCTGATCCGCAGGTCGAACACAGTACCTGCCACAGGCGTGCGCAGTTGGCCGTACTGAAGTTGCAGGCGTGCCTCCTGGATCTGGCCATCGAGATCGCTGATCTGCCGCAGATTGGCCTCAACACGCCCGCGCAGATCCGCCCCTGGGGTGGACTCCACCTCCCGCAGATTGGCCTGGAGTCGGGCGATACTCCGCTGTTCCTCGAGTACCTGGGAGCGCAGTTGGTTAGCCGTGTTGCGGGTCTGCAATTCCTGCACGCCGCTCACGGCACCTGCTCGAGCCAGGTAGCTATAGCGGTTGGCAATGTCGTTGGCAGTGTTCCAAGCCTGGCTCAACCCGGCCAGGCGTTGTTGGCTTTGGCGTAACTCCTGGATGGCCGCCTGCTGCCGGCTACGTAATTGCTCAGTCTGGTTGTTGCGTTGCAGCCGCTGATTGGCTGTGAGGCCATCGGCGCGGCGGTCGCCCAAGGCATCGGCGTAGATGCGGTTTTCGCTCAGCAAGCGGGAGCGCACCGCCTGGGCCGTGGCCAGCTGGTTGCGGGCCTGATCCAGGTCGAAGCGCACCAGCAGCTGGCCGGCCTTCACTGGCTGGCCCTCCTTCACGAGCACCTCCGCCACTACCCCGGCCACGGGCGCCTCCACCGGTTTCACACGGCGCCCAGGCTGGAGTTTCCCTTGGACTGCCACCGATTCACCCAGTGGAGCCAACAGGCTCCACAGCAACAACAGCCCCGTGCCACCCACGAGGGTCCACACGATCACAGTGGTGGGTCGCGCGCTCGGGTTGAGCAGCACGGGTTGCTTGAAGGTCCAGGCTTCGGCGGTCTCCCCTGCAAGGGCGTCCTGGGGCGCTGGAGGCCCGCCAAAGGGGTGGCCGGCCGCCGGTGTCGGCGAGCTCATGCCCACTAGGTCCACCCCTGGGCCTGGCGCTGGCGGCGGAGGCGTGCCCCTACTCCGGGGCCAGAGGCGCTGCCGCCAGGATGGCTGATCGCGGGGATCTGGAGTCATGTCAAGCCACCTGTTCCTGCTGCTGGCTCTGGAACAGGGCGAAGTACCAGCCCTGCTGTGCCATCAGCTCCGCATGGGTGCCGGACTCCATCACCGCCCCCCGATCCATCAGCACAATCAGATCCGCCGGCTGCACCGTTGTGAGCCGGTGGGTGATGAAGAACACCGTGCGCCCGCGGAAGGCCTCCAGCAGGTTCAGGCACACCTGGCGCTCTGTGCGGGCATCCAGGGCGCTGGTTGCTTCATCGAGGATCAGCAGCCGCGGGTTCTGCAGTACAGCCCTGGCCAGGGCCAGGCGCTGGCGTTGGCCGCCCGATAGGCCAGCCCCCCGCTCGCCCACATCGGAGTTGTAACCCTTAGGCAGATTCATGATGAACTCGTGGGCGCAGGCAATCCGCGTGGCCGCCATGAGCTCGGCGGCGCTGGCATCAGGCTTCACCAGCAGCAGGTTGTCGCGGATGGTGCCGTCAAACAGCACAGTGTCCTGGGGCACCACGCCGATCTGGCGCCGTAGGGAATAGAGCTCCACTTTGTTGATATCCAGTCCATCCACCAACACCCGTCCGGAACTGGGTCTGTAGAAGCGTGGGAGTAATTTGAGCAGCGTGCTCTTGCCACTTCCCGACCCCCCCACGAGCCCCACAAAGGAGCCGGTGGGCACCTCCAGATTCACGCCGTTGAGTACGGGATCTTGGTCTTCGCTGTAGCGGAACACCACATCCACAACGTGAACCCGCCCAATCAGCGGCGGCATCGGAATGTTGAGCGACTCCGCCTGGCTTTGTTCTGTGGGGCGATCCACCACATCCGCCACCATGCGCAGGGAGGCGCTCGATTGCTCGAACTGCTGCCAGGTCTGCACCATTTTCACCAGGGGACCGGTGATATAACCGCTGAGGATGCGAAAGGCGATGAAGCCTCCAAGGCTGAGCTGATTGCGCATCACGAGAAAGATGCCCACCCCAACCACCACCAGGCTGTTGAGGTCGTGGATGAAGCCGGCTACGTTGGCCAGGGATTCACGGGTGACCTTGAGTTTGAAGTCTTCACCGATGAAGCGGGAGTAGCGGTTCTGGAACTCCCAGCGGGTTTTCAGCTCGGCATTCTGCGACTTGATAGTTTGAATGCCAGTGATGGATTCGTTCAGATAGGCATAGGTTTTCACAGCCTCGCCCATGCTCTTGTTGATCTGGGAGCGCATGACGGGGTTGCTCACAATCGCCAGCACCAGCATCAGTGGGAGTGTGGCCAGGGAGGCCAGGGTGAGCGGAATGCTGAGGGTGAGCAGAATGGCTAAATACAGGAAGCTGAATAGGAAATCAACCGCCGTGGTGATGCTTTCACCCACCAGAAATTCCCGCAGGCGGTCCAATTGATGGAAGTAGTGGATTACCTGCCCGACAGGTCGACTGTCGAAAAACACCTGGGGCAGTCGCACCAGGTGATCCAGGATCGTGGATTTTGTGGACTGGTCAATGCGGTTGGCCGTGTCGGTGAAGATGTAGCTGCGCAGGGTTTTCAGCACCCCGCGCAACACCGCCGCCAGCAGCAGCACCAGGGAGATGCTGATCAGGGCGTTGAGGTTGTCCTGATGCACCACCTGGTCGATCAGCTGTTGCAGGCCCAGGGGTGTCACCAGGGTCAGCAGGTTGATCACAACGGAGAGGGCCAGCACCTCCACCAGGGCGCGGCGGTGTTCCTGCAAGAAGGGGGCATACCAGCCCCAGCTGAAGCGCTGCTCCTTGGCGTCCTGTTTGCGCTGCAGCAACAGCAGCGGCACCAGGCCCGTTCTGCTGTCCCCCAGTTGGGCGGGTGCCACCCGCAGGGGGCCCAGTTCCGGCTCCAACAGCCGCAGGCGGCCATCGGGGTCCACCCCCTCCAGCAGAGCAAAGTGGCCCTCCTGCTCCAGCAGGACCGGTAAGGGCACCCGGTTGAGGCGATCGCGGGGGAGTTCCGAGAGCACCACCTGCAGCCCCATGGCGTCCAGCAGCTGGCCCAGATTCACCAGCGTCAGCCGCGGTTGGCGTTGCAGCAGCGCCGCCACCCGATCACCGAGGGCATCGCGGTTGATCGGCACGTCGAAGTAGTTGGCCAGGGCGATGCAGAGGGCGATCGGGATCGCACGGGGCCCGCTGGCGGAGCTCAGCGCCAGGCCGCCTTGCCGGGCCAAAGTTGGCGGCGGCGGCTCGGGGGAGCGGGCATAGCTGCGGGCGGTGGAGAGGTCCAAGTCGTGCGGCACCACCGTTCGCGGCGGCCGGTGACCGATGCGCAACTGGTCGTTCTCATGGGCTGCGGCAGGGGTGAGGCTGCCGCTGGTCTCGAGGGGGAGGCCCAGCAGCCTGAGCCATGGGGCACCGGCTGGGGGCGGCTGGCTCGGGGTCGCGAGGGGCCAGGGCTGGCCCAGGGGGCCGCCACTACTCACGTACCAGCGCCGATCGGCCTCCAAGATCAGGCTGCCGGGATGGCCTGCCGCGAGGCTGCGCACCTGCACCTGGCGCCGCAGGGGCTCCCAGTCCTGCTGGGTCAGCAGGGGGGCAGCGGCTGAGCGCCCCAGGCCCTCCAGCACCTGGTGCAGTTCAGCGGCCGAGCCATGGGTGGCATACCACTCCCGCAGCTCGGGCTCGCTGTCGAGCATGGTCTGGAAGGCCGCGGCGGGCAGCACCAGCACCGTGCTGTCGGCGGCCGCCCTGAGGTGTTCGCAGGGTGCTTGGCGCAGGAGGCTGCTCCAGCCGGCGCTGTCCCTCTCCCCCAATAACTCCAGGGTGTGGAGCTCCCCGTCCATGGGGTCGATCGCCAGCGAGCGCAGGGTTCCTTTCAGCACGAGCACCACCCCATCCGGCAGCAGATCGGCTCGCAGCAATGTTTGGCCGAGCTGGTAGTGGCGGAGCTCGAGCTCCGCCTCAAGGGCGTCAGCCCGCTCTGGGCTGAGCCGATCGAATGGCCGGTAATGCCGCAGGGACTGGAGGGGCGCCGCTGTCATGGGCTGGCCGCTCCCTCGGGCTGGGGCACCGCCGCCAGGGGGGCGCCCTGCAGCAGTGCCTCCACCTGGGTGTCCACCCAGCTGGTCAACAGGTCGTGCAGCAGCCGGGTTCGGGTGGCCGCGTCGAGCTGGGCCGGCCGTTGCCGTTCCAGCCGGAGCACCAACCACAGCTCGCCGATGGCGAACGGCGGCCATAGCTGTCCCTCGTGGCCCACCCGCAGCCTGGAGCTGAGCTCGGGATGGGCGGCCGAGAGGGCCACGGGCCCGATCAGCCCGTGGATATCCCGTTCCGGCCCGGTGCTGAACTGCTCCACGGCGTCGGCAAAGGTCATCTCCCCGCCGCGCAGCCGTTGGTGGAGTTCGTCCGCCAGTTCCTGGCTCTCCACCCGCAACAGGGAATACACCACCCGATCGAGATCGAGCTTGCGGTCGAGGAAGCTGATTTCCACCTCATCCTCAAAGCGCCACTGGCTCCACCGCCGCAACCGCTCGGCCTGGGTGGCGATGGCCTGCAGGTCGTCGTGGCTCCAGTGCCGTGCGGCGAGCCATTCCTCCAGGGCGGCCTCGCTAGCCAAACCTTCCGCCTGGACGCGGCTGGCGATCAGGGCCAGCTCCTCCTCCGGGGTGAGCTGGATGGTGGCCGCCACCGCGTCCTCCACCACGGCCCGGGCCAGGTCGCGGTTGAGCCCATGGCGCAGGATCAGCCGATTGGCTTCCTCTGCCGATAGCAGCGGTTGGCCGGGGCTCAGAGCGATCACTGCCGTTGCCGTCACGCCGGAGAGGGTGGTGATCGTCATGGGGTGATCTCCTGTACCGGCAGCCCCAGCCGCTGCAGGGCCTGGCCCATCAGCTCCAAACCGCGGTGGCGGGAGTAGTGCTGCCGCGCATGGGCTAACGCCGTTGCACTGACGTGCTGCCAGAGGTCGTCGTCGACCAGGAGCCGCTCGATCTGCTCCACCCAATCGTCGAGTCCCTCGGCGATCAGCACCTCCTCGCCGTGGCGCAGTTCGGTGCCCTCGGCGGCGATCGGGCTCAGCACCTGGGGGGTGCCCCGGGCCAGGGCTCCCACCACCTTGCCCTTGAGGCCTGCCCCTGCCCTCAGCGGCACCACCAACATCCGATGACTGTCGTAGACGCTGGCGGTATCCGCCACCCAGCCCCGCACCCGGACCCCCGGCTGCTGGCCCCAGGCCTGGGCCAGTTCTGGATCCAGGCCGCTGCCATAGAGGTGCAGCTCCAGCTGGGGGTGGCGTTGCCGTAGAAGCGGCCACAGCTCCGCCAGAAAAAAGACCACGGCATCGCCGTTCGGGGGATGGGTGTAACTGCCTAGAAAGGCCAAGCCTTCGCGCCCCTCCGGCGAGGGGGGCTGTGCCACGCAGTCCACCACCCAGGGGCAGGCTGCCGTGGGGGCCCGGCCCAGGGTTTCCGCCTCGATCAGCCGGCGCTCCACGGCGCTGTAGCTGAGGGTGAGATCCACCATCCCGATCGCTTCAAGCTCTTCGCGGCGGGTGCTGGCCACGCTGGCTCTGGCCTGCTCGTGGGCCTCGCCGGCCAGGCCCGCCGTCCGCAGCTGGCGCAGTTCGCGCAGGTAGTGAAGATCGGCTGTGCAGAACAGCAGCCGTGCCCGCGGCGCATGCTCTCGGATGGCGGCCATGTGGTCGCGCACCGTGGTGTAGCGCACCAGATAGAGCAGCTGGAATTCATGGCCCCGTTGGCGCAGGAACTGCTCCACGGAGAGCACAAACGGGGCATGGATGCTCTCAATGCCCTGGCGCTGCAAGGCCTCGCTGTAGTTCCCCAGCCAGGCCAGGTTCGCTGGGAGGAAGGTCACCTTCCAGCCGAGCTCCTGCAGCAGACCCATTTCCGTGATGGCAGCCTGGCTGCCGGCATCACGATCGGGCCGCGGCGGGGCATGGTCGAGCACCAGCGCCCGACCCACGATCCCCCGGTCTTTGCTGCATTCGGCTGCCGCCTTGGATGGCGGGTCCGATGGGTGGAAGGCGTGCTGCCACTTGCGCTGAAACAGCGGCGCATGCTCCAGCTGCAGGCGCTTGCTGCCCTCCGGGTTGCCCGTGTCGATGCCGCAGGTGGTGCCCTCGTGGTGGATCACCCGGGCGAGGGGGGCACAGCGAACGCGCAGCTGCTGGGCCCGTACCTGGAAGGCCAGGTCGGTGTCCTCGAAGTAGGCCGGGGCAAAGTCGGCGCTGAACCCCCCTAGCTGTTGCCACACCGCCAGCCGGATGGCCAGGCAGGCGGCGCTCACGTAATCCACCTGGCGGGTGTAGCTGACCCTGGGGTCGTAGGGATTGCCGCCGCGCCCGTAATTCCAGGGCTGGCCATCGCCCCACACAATCCCTCCCGACTCCTGCAGTCGGCCGTCGGGAAAGATCAGCTGGGCGCCGGTGATCCCCGTATCTGGCCACAGCGCAAAGGGCACCAGGAGTTCCTCCAGCCAGCGGGCACAGGGCTCGGTGTCGTTGTTGAGCAGCACCACAAAAGAGCCCCGGGCCAGGGCCACGCCGCTCTGGCAGGCCTGGTTGAAACCCTGGGCCTGGTCATGGCGCACCAGGCGAACACCCCGCAGGTCCCGGTTGAGGGCCTCGCTGGTGCCGTCGGAGCTGCCGTCGTCCACCACGATCAGTTCCATCGCGACCCGGGTAGGGGCGTAGGCGATCGCCAGCAGGCAGCGGCGGGTGACGCCGTAGTGGTTATGGGCCGGGATCACCACCGACACCAATGGAGCGTCGCTGCAGGGCAACTGCACCGGACGCTCCAGCGGCGCCACCGGACTGGCTGGGGCGTAGCCCTCGACGACCAGCCGATGCAGGCGGGGTAGGTCTGGCGGTAGCGGCACTTCACCCGCCTCCGCCCACTGCAGCCAGGTGCTGAGGCTGCGGTGCTGCTCCAGCACCAGGGGGTGGAGATGGTCGGGGAAGGGCGTCCGGCCGTGCTCCAGCAGGGCTGGCCAGGGGGTGAGCTGAAAGGGCGTGAAGGCGATGCGCTCATCCAAGCTGCGCCCCGCCTCATCCCGCAGTTCCAGGTGATGGGGACGGCCATCGCAGGCCTCAGGGGGGACTACGCCACGCACATGGCCGTGGCCGTCGCTGTGCAGCTGCACAGAGGCACGGCCGTCCACCAGCAGCTCGAGGCGGGCATGGGGATCCCCCCAGCCGTAGATCACCGGGCCTTCGAGGCCATGCAGTCCGCCCCTGCCAATCCCCTGCCCTCGGCGGTGCAATTGCTCCAGGCGGCGATAGCGCTCAGGGTTGAGCCGCTGGGGACTGCCACTGAGCTCCACCGGGCCGTCGGGGGTGTCGAGGAAGGCCCGCAGCACGCTGCCGGTACCCCGGGGCGGCAACTCCCGCTCCAGAGGGCCCTGCAGCACGAATCCGCAGGGCAGCGTCAGCCCTTCCCGCTCCAGGTCGTCGCGGTGGATGTGGGCCGGTACCACCGCGAGGGGCCAGGTGCGGCCGGGTTGGAGCAGATCCTCGAGCACCAGGCGCACCAGCAGGGGGGCGGGGGCTGCTGTGGGTGGAACTGGGCAAGCCCAGCCACTGAGGGCGCCAGAGGTGCCCAGATCGTCGAGCTGCCCCGCCCAGGAACCCCGCTGGTGGGGTGCAATGGCAGCCGGCAGGCTCGACGGCACGGGGTACGCCCTTCATCGCATCAACACATCCACAAACTGATGAAGGGCCTCGGCGTTGGGTCCTCCTGATGCAGGTGCGCGCAATGAAGGGCGTAGAAGCGGTGCGACATCGACCTCTCGGAGGTGAGCCCGAGCTGGGGATCTGGCTGTCGTTGGACACCCTGCTGGAGCTGCCCTTGCCGGCTCCGGCCCAATTGGAGCTGTGGCGCCGTTTGCTGGCGGACCTGGGCCCCAGCGACAGCAGTGCCCAGGACGAGTGCCGCGTGGCCTTGCTGGCGGCCCTGTGTGAACAGGAACCCCTGCAGGGGTGCCACAGCCTCGAACGCGGCTCCTGGCAGGAGGGCCGCGGGGCGTGGCAGTTGGCGCTGGAGCACCACCGCCAGTTGTTGGCGCTGCGGCCTGATGCCGCCCCTGCGGCCATGGCGCGGTTGATGGAGGGCCTGATCCAGATGCTGGCCCGCCTGGATCAGGCCCTCACCCATCGCCAATGGCGGCCGCCGGCATCGCCTCGGGAGAACGCCGAGGTCCATGGCCTCGCCGCGGAACTGCTGCTGGCGATCCATGGCCTGGGCGGGCCGATGCCGGCTTGGTTTGCTGTGGTGGAGGAGGGGCTGCTACGGCGTGGAGCCCTGGCCCTGCTGCAGCAGGCCGATGGGGAATGCCGCCGCCAGGGCATCGCCCTGCTGCTGCGGCTGGCGCAGCTCCAGCCCGTGCCCGAGGGGCTGCCGGCACGCCTGGAACTGGCGGTTCTGAGCCTGCTGGCGGACCTGGACCAGAGCAGCCATCCAGCCGCCGATCTCCAGGCCCTGGTGCTTGTTCTGGCCCCCTTGGGGAGTCTGGTGGACAACCCTCAGACCCGCTTGCAGGTGCAGGACGCCCTGGCCCTGGCGGAGGGTTGCTTGGCTCTGAACGCCGAGGCCACCGACGCCTGGGAGGTGGCGTCCCGGCAGGAGCAGCCGCGTGGTGTTGCGGTGGAACCCGACCAGATCAAGGCCTTAGTGCGCGATTGGCTGGACGATCACCCCGCCTCGGAACCGGCCGTGGAGCTGGACCTGGTGTGGATCCCCGGGGCACGGCCCCTGCCCCACAGCCCGGGCCAGCTGGCCCTCAACCTGGCGGCGATGGTGCCGGACTGTGGCAGTGATCTCCCGCAGTTAGAGCCGGTGGTGGCGGCTTTTTTTGAGCCCCTTGTGGCGGCTGGCCGCGGCCACGGCTGGCGTCTGCGGCAGCCGGCTGCCAGCTTGCTCAGCTCGCTTCGCCAGCTCTGGAGCGCCGGTGGTTCCCTCACCGGGCCGGACTGCCGGGTGCTGGCCGCGGCCCAGGGCCTGTGGCAGCGCTGGGGTGGCCCGGGAGTGCTCGGTGCCCTCCAGCTTCCGCATGGCTGGCCGCCGGCTCGGCTTGAGCCGGGGTGTTGCCTGGTGCAGCCCTCCCCTGTGCAGCTGGCCGGCTTGCGCTCTTGGTTGCTGGACCGCGAGCGCTTAGAGCAGGCCCTGGCCTTGATCCGCCGTCATCACCACGATCCCGCCTTCATGGCGCAGGCCGCCGCCAGCTGCGATCCCGATGGCTGGGCGGCGGTGCAGGCGCTCTGCGCACTGCACGTGGAGGAGGGCTTCTATGCCGCCACCTCGGCGCCTCTGGCCAGCCTGCGCGCCTGGGCGGAATCGAGCCTGGCCCTGTTGGTCCAATCCCAGTGGCTGCTGGATCTGCACCAGCCCATGGGCTCCTGGTGGGCGGTACTACAGGGGTTGCTGCAGGAGCACAGCCGCCTGCCGGACCTGGTGGTGTGGCCTGAGGATGAGCGGTTTTATCAACTGCTCGCTGGCCAGGAGGTGCTCGTGGTCAGCCCCCTGGCGGCCCTGGTGGAGGAGCAGCACCGCAGTGGAAATGCCTTCGCCTTGTTTGTCGATCTGGCGATTGCCCCTTACGGGCTGCGCTGTGTGGCGGCTCCGGCCTCCCTCTATCCCGAACGGCCCAACCGGGGCTTTGAGGCGAGCTTGGCTGCTTGCCTGGAGGCGATCGAGGTAGTGGCCCGGCAGCGCCCCTTCAGCGTGTTTCTTTGCTCAGCCGGCGCCTACGACCTACCGCTCTGCCAAGCCGTGCGGGATCGCTACGGGGCCAGTTGTGTGGCGATCGGAGCGAGCCTCCACGCCCGCTTTGGCATCGAGCAACCGGTCAGCCAGCACTGGCGCTGCGGGCAACGCCGCAGCGACCGCTGGCGGCGCATCAGCTGAAGGGCTGCTGCAGGGGGACGTCAAGGCTGGGGAGTCGGTTCAGCCTGAAGCCATGGCTGCGTCGTCGTCCCCGCAACGCGAAAGGTCCGCACCAGTGCTGCGGCAGGAGCTGCTGCAGCTGCATGACGACCACCGCCAGTTCAGCAGTTTTGAAGCGTTTGCGGTGGCCTTGCCGGGGCTGATGCAACTGGGGCGCCATCGGGATGCCGCTGCCACCTGTGTGGCCCTGCTGGGGTTGATCGAACCGCTGAGTGGCCGGCAGATCGACCCCCGCTGGATTCAGATCGGTCGCACCAATCTGCGGGAGTCAATTGTGGCGGCGGAGTGCCTATCCCGCCATCGCGCCATCACCCGCGTCCTGGAGCATCTCGGGGAGAGCCAGATCAGCCTGCGGCAGAAACGGGTCTATCTGCCGGAAACCTCCACGGGATTTGTGCGCTGGCTGGGCCAATACCTGCCCCACAGCCTGGAGCTCAGCGACTTTCTTCAGGATGCGGAAATTGTGCCCTCAGATCAGGCTTTGCATCAGAATCTCTGTGCACTCACCTATGGCCCAGAGAGCTTTGATCTGGTGGTCTGCAACGACGTGTTTGAGCATGTCTATGACCTCCCCAAGGCCATTGAAGAAGTGCACCGGGTGTTGAAACCAGGCGGGCGATTGTTGTCGACGTTCCCGATGGCTTTTGGCCAGCAGGAAAGTATTATCAAGGCGGAATATAAGGGGCAGCGTCAAGCCGCGTTGTTCCGAGGAGAACCGGAATATCACGGTGATCCCATCCGGCCGACCCGCGGGTCCCTGGTGTATCAGATCCCTGGCTGGGAGATTCTCGATTTGGCTTCCACCATTGGTTTCTCCGCCGTGGTGATCCACTTGATCAGCAGCTGGAAGCATGGCGTGCTCGGCGCCGATCTGCCGGGGGTACTGGTGGCCGATTTTCTGCGCTAGTCATGAACCTTCCGCCCGATCTCCCCCGTTTGAGGCGTGCCCTGCTGGAGCATCCCGCGGATGCCCAGTACTGGCAAACATTGGTTGACTTCATCCACTCCATGGGTGGAGGCTTGCTGCTCTCTGATCTGGATGGGTTATTCGACGATCCCATCGCGATCCAGCAAGTTGCTCCACGCGATCACCAGACCCAGGTGCTGGAGCAGGGACTGGAGGCCCACCGTGCCGGTGATGCCGAGGGGCTAGCCAATGCACTGGGCCGCTTGCAGGGCCTGGATGCCGATGGAGCCTGGACCCATGGCCTTTCGGGCTTGCTGGCGGAGATGGGTGGGGCCAGTGGCTATGCCGCCTTCGCCCGAGCTCTGGAGCGGGATCCAGCCAACGCCTGGTTTCGCTACTGGACCAGCGTGGCCGCCCTGCGCCGCCGCGACTGGATCGACTTCGCCTATCAGGCCCTACCGCTGGCCGGCTCGGAGACCCTGGAGCACCAGGTGGTGGTGCTGGCCGCTGTTTATCACCTGATTGCCATCGCCCTGGTGCAACTTGTTCCAGATCTGTGTCGTGGCAACGACCTGCGGGTGTTTGATCTGGTGCATCCGGACACGATCGCCCACAACCACAACGATCTCACCACTGCTGTGCTGCGGTTTCTGAATAAAGAACGGCGCAAGATGGTTCGGATCCTGATGGCCTATCTCCATCATTCCTACCCGAAGTCCAGTATCCATTGGGGCCAGGTGCATCAGCTGCAGGAATTACTGCGCTGGCGCATTCCCTGGCTAGTGGAACCCCAGCTGAGCGCCAACCTGTATGCGGCACTTCAGCAGCAGCTGGAGGCCTTGCCGAACCGGAGCCCGCAGCATGGGGATCTGCATGACCTCTTGCCCCAGCGGCCGGGTGTGGTGTTCGGCGACGAGCACATCACGGTCTGGCGGGATTTCAGACTTCACCTGGTGCCATCGCTGTGATTCTTCGTCCCGGGGAGCCCTTGGCTCCCCTTGGCTCCGATCTGGTGGAGCTCATTGGCCGCTCGGATCGTTTCACCGCCCTGGCGGCCCAGCTCCTCGATGAGGGCTTGCAAATCATTGGCCGAACGGCCCTGGAGCAGGAGGTGGCGGCGGGGCTGGGGGATCAGCTGGCCAGTGCTTTCTACAAGGCCCTGGTGCTGTTGGCCGATCGCCCCATCCTGATGACGGCGGTGACCGATCTGCAGCTGCGCTATCGCTTTCTCTGTGCCCTGGAGGCCATCTACGACCACCGCAGCCAGGCCTTCTGGTTGCGCCATGGCCTCGATCGGGAGATCCAGGAATCTGAGGCGCTCCATGCCACGGCTCGCTTGATGGCCTCCGGCGAGGTGGAGCTGGCCTGCTTTGGCCATCAGTTAGCCGACTACTTCGGTGTTGCCGTGGAGAGCTCGACTGAACCGGAACGGTCTCTGGCCGCCTTCCTTGGGTTGGAGTCTGTGGTGGGGGACCTCTGGCACCTGCGCCCCGATCCCCAGCAGCACCTCCAAGGCCGGCATGTGTACGTGTTGGTGCCCCACCCGCACATCACCATCGCCAGCGCCAGTTGCCTCTGCAGCCTGGTGGCCCGGGTGCTGCCGCTGCTGGAACGGCTGCATCCGGATCCCCAGGCCGTGATCTGCGCCCCGCTCGGCACCCGCAAGGTGTCCCTGTCCAAGCAGGGGCACCACAGCTGTTCCACCTACTTCGATGGGGGGAAGCCAGTGCCGTTCTCGCTCAACCGCGGCCTGGAGCCCTATCTGCTGCTGAGCCCGGAGCCGCTGGCGTCAACGTCCGAGCTGCGCTCGCGCCGCCTCTGCTTTGCGCCACTGGTGGACAGCCTCTCTTCTCTGCTGTTCCGTGATCCAGCCGACTACCGCCTGGGTGATGGGGCCTTCCAGCACCGGCCCCTCACCTCACCGTTGCAGGTGTCGTTACGGGGGGCTGAGCGGGCATCGGGTTTGCTCACCTCCACCTCCTGGCGGCATTGCCTGGTGGAGGGTCTGCTGGTGCGGAGCCAGCTGGCGGCCTTTTCGCTCACCCCCTGTCACCACCTCGCTGATCGCTATGCCCGCGTCCATGGCTTCTCAGGCCATGGCCCCTCGGGGGTGATGAATCAGTCGGTCCTGGCCACGTCCCGGGGGCTTCTGTCCACTTGGCGGTATGAGCGCAACTTCGATAGCTGGTCGGGCCGCAGTGCGGATGTGGCCCGCCACCCATCCCTCAACTTTCTGGCCTGGGAGCGTGGGGATCCCAGCCGATCTGCAGCCCCAGAGGCGTTGCAGATCGCTCCTCTGCGCTACAGCGGCTATCCCAGTGAGTGCAAGATCGAAGACCTACGCCTGTTCTCCATTAGGGATGCCATCTATGCGATCGGTGCCCTGATCCTGTCGCGCTCTCGCTATCGCACGTGGCTGCCGGAGATCTCGGCTGAGGCTGCTGCCAACAACACCATCGACGACATGTTGGTGGTTCAGGCCCTGGGACGGCTGGATCTGGAGCGGGGAGTTCTGGTGTTTGAGCGCCTCCCCCTGCTGGAGGTCCCCGCTGAGCCGCAATCCCCTGCCACCCTGCTACCCAGCGGTTTTGAGAAGAACTGGCTGATCCACCGGCGCGATCACCAGTTGTTTTTGTTCTATTCGGTGCAACCCTGGCTGGTGTTTCAGGCGGATGGCATTCAGCAGCATTGGCGGCTGATGCATCACCAGCCGCTTGCCCTGCCAGAGGGGCTTCAGGGGCCGCTGCGCAACAGTGCACACCCCTTTGCGCTTCACGATCGGAATGGCGATCGTGGGCTCGGGCTTGTGGTGCACCGCCGCCGTAAGCATTCCTATATCTACGATCAATATCTGATTCTGGTTTCGGCCGATACCCTGGAGCCTCAGCAGATCAGCCGTGAGCCGATTCTCTCAGTGAATACCCAGGCCATGGCCCATGATCCCGGCTTCCGTAAAAATCCAGGAGTTTGCTACGTGAGTAGTGTGCTGGTGCAGGAAGATGAGGTGAGGCTGTTCTTCAATCTGTTTGATTGCCGTACCTGTGTGCTTGCCCTGGCCATGGCCGATCTGATCACCTTGATCGATGATGGCCTGAGCTTTGTGCCACTAGTCCCATAGATTTGGGGCGCTGAACGCGGTATGAATTGCTTCCTTGGCCAGCCGTTGTGTTTCGGCCAATGAGGTGGAATATTCCACAGATTCCACCTGTTTGAGTGCTGCCAAGAAGGTCTCGGTGGTGAGCTCCTCCGGTTTCACGGAAATCAGCCCCATCTGCTGGGCAAGGTCGCGGTTCTTCTTGGAGCTGCCCAGGTTCATGACCGGTACATGGGCCGTCATCGGGAAAATCAGGCCGTGGAACTTCATTGAGATGGCGGTGTCAAAGTAGGGCATCAGCGCCATGATGGTGTCCGGCTCCATGTAGTGAGAAACGATGTTGTAGAGAGGGGCCTGGTTGGACGCTTTGGCCAGCCTGTATCCCACATAGGCATCGATGGAGTTGTACCAGTAGCTCAAGCTGAAGAGGTAGAGGTTGTAGTAGGGCGTGATCTCGTCGAGGGCGAGCCTGAGGTTGCGTAAATAGAGCTTGTCGGCGGCTTCGCGTTCAATGCCTTCGAGAACGCATGAGCTGCGGATTGTTTTGTAATCGTAGTAGTGATCGGAGAGAAAGATAGCCATGTTCTTGTTGCGCAGCTGGCCCGCTGGCATGGTGTTTTCGCAGTGCTCTCCCATTCGTTCGTGCAGTTGTTTATTGCGGATATCTGGATCCAGTCCGTTGATGGCTTGCCGCTCTGCTGTAGTGGCGCCCAGGGCGTGAACGATGTCCGGCAGGAAGTGGATGCTGCGATCCGATGGCGTGAGCCGGCGTAGTTGCACGGCGTCAGATTCGCTGCGAATCCACGATTGGCGCATCTGCGCCAGGGTGGGGGTGTAGCTGCTCAGGAGATGCTCCTGGGAACCAATGTCGGCGCTGATGATATGGAAGGGCGTCCGTGCTGGGATGTGGGCCCAGAAGTAGGGTTCACCGATGATGGCACCGCCGCCCACGATCAATCGGGCACGTCCGCTGGCCACGTCCTGCTCAATTTCACTGGCTAGGGCTCGATTCTCGGCGAGCTGTGATGGCCGGATGAAGCGCAATTCCGCGCTGGCGGGCAGCAACTGCTGAAAGGCAAGGCGAAAGGCCTCATCGCCGGCATTTTTTGATCCGTAGTAGCCAAAGATATAAAACCATTGCGGTGCCATCAGCCTGAGCTCCTCTTGCTTTCCCCCGACATCTCAGTCTGGAAAGATACTGGAAGCGGATCACTTTCTGCGGCAGTGCTGCCCCAGGCTTGCGTTGGAATCGCTACGGGTCTGTGGGGCCTGCCGTTGGTATCTCCAGTTGGGATCTGATCAAGGCCATGGTGAGGGTGATGGCCTTCTCGATATTCACAATCTCAAATGGGAGATTGTGCTGCTCCCTCTCGGGCAGGGATGCTGCCGCCGCGTCCTGCGCATAGAGATCCGTGGGCAGGGTGGCGAGCAGTCCTGCGCCTTCGCATTGTTGGCGATGCCAGCGGGCGATGGCTTCCGCATGGGGGGATCCCACCAGGCACAGACCTGGAATCTGCGGTTGCAGCCAACCCAGCTTGTGGTGCATCGTGCCTTCATGGGTCACATAAAAGCGCAATCCTTCCGTGCGCTGCAGCCAGGCAGCAAATTCCAGCCCGGAGAGCATCTCCAGTTGCGCCTGGGGGCAGGATCCCATGATTTCCAGTACCCGGGTGGTGCAGGCTTGCTCCCGTAGTTGTGCTTGAGGCTGATCATGATTGTTGTGTTGATAGGTGAATCCGTCTAGCAGGATCAGCGGCCGCTGAAAATGGTGCGTCAGCGCTGTAATCAAGCCGCGGAAATAGGCCGCTTCATTGCGCAGCTCCCGCCGTCCTGGTCCGCGGATGCCCAGCAGGATCAAGGGTTGGGGCCGATCAGGCGGCAGGGCTGGCGGCGCTTCCCGGGCGAGGGCCTCGATCACCGTGGCGCGGGCCTGTGCTGTCACCAGCGTGCCTCCCAAGCGCACGCTGGGACGCTGGCCAATCCGATCGGGCTCCACCAGGCTCACCCCCTCCAACTGGGCCAGGTGCAGCACGGTGTCGTTGTCCTGCAGCAGCTCCAGGCAGGTACCCGCTTCCAGCAGCCGTAGTAGTGGATCCAGCTCGTTCCAGAGGAAATGGGCAAAGTTGCCATCTCCTGCCCGCACCACCGCCCGTTCGCCAGAGCGCGGCTGGGCTTCAGCCGGTGGCGCAGGTTGCAGCGGTTGCACTGACAGCCGGTAGCCCTCGCCGCATTCCCCGGATGTCCACCACCACAGGCTCTGGTCGTTGAGGCGTTGCAGCAGCAGGTGGTTGCGATCGGCATCCGCCCGGCAGTGCTGCAGTTGATAGGTGTTCCCATCCAGCTGCAGCTCCAGGGGCCGCCCCTCAAGAATGTCCAGTTGGTAGCGACGCACGGACCGGGGGTAGACCCAGTCATTCAGCGCGTCCAGTTCTGTTGCCGGAAGCGAGGCCATGGCCTGGCTGGCACTGACCCGCTCACGGCAGTGTTGGGCTGCGCGGTTCAGGCCTGTGGCCTCCAGGGCCTGGCCCAGAGCCAGCAGGCCACTCTCCAGGCCCAGCTGCTCGATGGCCGCAGAGGAGAGGCCCAGGTTGTGGGCCTGGCCCAGGGTTTGGCGGGCCCGGCGCAGGCGGCTGGCGGCACCTCCTTGCTCAGCCTGCTGCAGCAGTGCCTTGGCTTTGATGAGCCAGGACTGTGATTGCTGGGGATCTGGCTGTCCCTCCGCCATGGCCCGTTGTTCAGGCTGCCGATGGCCGGAGCCTATGCATGCTGATCGGTCGTGGCGGCCCTTCCCCTCATTCCCATTGCCCCAGCCAGCGCTGCCGCCAGAGGCCCGAGGCCAGCCAGGCACTTCCCGGCCCGCGGCGCCGGAAGGAATACCAGAGGCGGTTGAGCTGAAAACTGCGCTTGTTCTGCTGCGCCAGGCCAGGGTCGGCGGCCAGGGTGCGGCTCTGCAGGGGGTTTTGGGCCAGCATCCGCCCATGGGCAAAGCTGCCGTTGAGGCGTTGCACGCTGGGGGTGGCCAGCAGGCGGTCGCGGTAGTCCAGGTCTTCGCAGTAGGCGGGGTAGTAGCGCTCATCGAAACGGCCCACGGCATCCCAGGCCAGGGCGGTGAGCACAAAGGCGGAGAAGGCGCGATCCCCCGGGAACAGGGCCAGGTATTGCGGTTGATCGGGATTCAGCCGTGCCACAACCTCCGCCAGCAGACCCGGGGGAAACACCACATCGTGGTTCACGATCAGGGCCATGCCGGCCTGGGGAAAGCTGAGCAGGATCTGATTCCAGGCTGCTGCCACCCCCGCATTGGCAAAGGGCCTGGCCACGCGGATCTGGCCGATCCCTGGCCGGCCCTCCCGTTCCAACTGCCGCAGCGTGTGGCGCAGCTGCAGGGCCTGGGGGTCGTTGCGGCCCCCGCTCTGATCCACGATCGCGAGCACGTCTATTGGCACGTCCAGGCTGGCCAGCAGGTTGTGCAGATGCTCCTCTCCGTTGAGGATTGGCACCCCAACCAGGGGCAGCACCCCCGCTGGTGTCGCCTGCGGCCGCAATTGCTCCAGGCCTTGCCAGAACAACTCCAGCAGCTGGCCGTCATGACTGCGCTCGCACACGTCGGCCAGGCAGCGCCACAACGCCTCACTCGGCTGTGGGTCGGGTTTACCCCGTTCAGGCAGGCCGGCCAACCACTCCAGCAGCCAGGAGAGCACCAGGGCTCGGGCCTGCGGCCAGGCGCCCAGGCTCAGCAGGAGCTCCACGGCCTGGGCGCGTGCCTCCGGGGCCGTGGGGATGGGCTGATTCAGCAGCCCATGGGCGTAGTGATCCCCCGCCTGGCGCCAGCGGGCCACCAGGTGCTCGAGGGCGTTGGGGTCTGTGTGGGGCCCAGGTGGATGGGTCACCGGCCGGGCTCCTGAGGAGGAGCAGGCCCCAGCCTGAGCTGCACCTGCCAGCCACCCTGGGGGGAGGCCCCCACCTGGAGCTCGCCCCCATGGCTGCGGCAGAAACTGCGGGCGATGGCCAATCCCAAGCCATGGTGTGGTGGTGGTAGCAGGGGAACGCTCAGGGGTGAGGCCAGCCCCGTCTTGCCCGTGTCATCCAGCTGGATCACCGTGCCAGGGCCGCTCGACTGCGCCGTGATCCGCACCGGTGCGCCTCCATGCTCCAGGGCGTTCTCGATCAGGTTGTGGAGTGTGCGCTGCAGGAGCCGGCGATCCACCCAGCCGCTGAGCGTGGCCGGGATCTCCACCACCACCAGCCGTGGCCCATAACTTCTGGCGATCTCCCGGCAGAACGGCTCCAGGGGCAGCCGTTCGCGTGGGGGTGGGCTGATCCCCCGTTCGCCGATCTCCCCCAGCTCCTGATCCAGGGCCACCAGGGCCTCGAGATCGGCTTCCAGGCCGGCTACCAGCTCGGGGTCATGGGTGTCCTGGTCCCGTAGGGTGTCCACGCGCAGCAACAGCCGGGTCAGGGGTCCCCGGATGTCGTGGGCCAGATCATCGAATTGGCGCTGCCGGTTGGTCGCGGCGCTTTGCATCTGATGCAGCAGGCCGTTGATGCGGTGGGAGAGCAGCTGGAGCGGAGCGATGCCGCTATCGAGCACCAGGCTGACCTCCTGGCTAGACCGCCGGGGTAGGGCTTTCAGCAGTTGGTTGAGCGGTTGCCACAGCTCCCGCTGCAGGAAGGCCATCACCCCCACAAGTCCGCCCAGCACGATGGCCAACACCACCAGCAGGGCTCCGCTGGTGGCCACCAGGCTCAGGCCACTGCGTTGCAGCAGCAGCAGCGCTAGGAGCAGCAGCAGTAAGGCAGCGGTCATGCCGATCGCGCAGGCGATCAGCAGTTCGCGGCGATCGCGGCCACTCAACAGAATCGCCCGTTTCATCGGGGCACCCCCTCGCTGCCGGCTTCGATGCGCAGTGCATAGCCATGGGCGCGCACTGTTTCGATCTGTAGGGACCCGCCAGAGGCCTGCTCCAGCAGGCGCCGCAGCCTGGAGAGCCGCATGTCGATGCTGCGGCTGCTGCTCACCGGGGTGAGGCTGCCACTGGCCAGGGCCAGTTGCTCGCGGGTCAGCACGCGGCCAGGGGCTCGGCAGAGGGCCAGCAGCAGGATCCGCTCCCCCCGACTCAGCGTCACGCAGGGGGCTCCTGCCTTGCGCAGGGAACCCTCGTGGGGGCGAAACGCCACTTCCCCGAGCACGATCTGCTGTTCCTGCTGCGAGGGGGATACCGCCAGGTGTTGGCTGATCCGCAACAGCTGTTCGCAGCGCAGCAGCATTTCGCGGGCATGGAAGGGTTTCACCAGGTAGTCCTGGGCGCCTTGTTCCAGGCCATGGATGCGATCAGCGGCGGCCCCCATGGCAGAGAGCATCAGCACGGGAAAGCTCTGGCCTGCCTGGCGCAGATCGTGGAGCAGATCAGTGCCGAGGTGGTCGGGCAGCCGCTGATCCAGCACCAGCAGATCGGGTCGGCCGTCCTGCAGCGCAGCCAGCATTGGTTCGGGGCGATGGAACGTCCGCACCTGCCAACCGCTGCTGCGCAAGCGGGGCACCATCTGCCGGCAGAGGTCGATGTCGTCGTCCAGCCACCACAGCACGGAGCCGGGATAGGCGGAGTTGAAGGTCTTGTCCTGCCCTGCCGCCACAACCCACCGGGAGTGCTCCACCGCCAGTGTGATCAGAAGTGGCGGCCATCAAGTGCCCTCTGCTGCCAGGCCCCGTGCCGTTGCGGGGGCACGCATAAAAAAAGCCCAACGCTGTGGTTGGGCTCCTTGAGCGAGGAATTGGATAACGCCTGGGGATTGGCCTTGATCAGGCCCCAGCTCCAGCCAGGGCTGGCATGGCCACGGGCTCCATGGTTTTGCGGATCACAACCTGTTTGTTGTCGTCCACATCCACCACGGCCGCATCGCCATCGCCCAGCCTGCCGGAGAGGAACTCCTCGGCCAGAGAGTCTTCCAGCAGGCGCATCACCGCCCGGCGAAGCGGACGGGCGCCATAGCTGGGGTTGTAACCCTCTTCCACCAGCCGCTCTTTGAACGCTTCGGTAACCGAGAGATGAATGCCCTTTTCGCCCATGCGGCCGAACACTTCCTTGAGCATGATCTCGGCGATCTCCTTGACCTCCTCGCGGGTGAGCTGACGGAAGACAATGATTTCGTCGAGACGGTTGAGGAATTCGGGGCGGAAGTACTGCTTCAGCTCCTCATTCACTAGGGAACGAATGCGGTTGTAGTTCGTTTCCTCAGCATCGCTGCCGGAGAATTCGAAGCCGAGGCCGCCGCCGCCCTTCTCAATCACCTTCGAACCAATGTTCGAGGTCATGATGATCAGGGTGTTCTTGAAGTCCACCGTGCGGCCTTTCGAGTCGGTCAGACGACCGTCTTCAAGTAGCTGCAGCAGCAGGTTGAACACGTCCGGGTGGGCTTTTTCGATCTCGTCGAACAACACCACGGTGTAGGGCCGGCGACGCACCGCTTCCGTGAGCTGGCCGCCTTCGTTGAAGCCCACATAGCCGGGAGGAGAACCGATCAGCTTGCTGACGGTATGGCGCTCCATGAACTCCGACATGTCGAGGCGGATCATGGCCTCTTCGCTGCCGAAGAAGTAGGCCGCCAGGGATTTGGTGAGTTCAGTTTTGCCGACGCCGGTGGGGCCGGAGAAGATGAAGCTGGCGATCGGGCGGTTCGGGTTCTTGAGGCCCACCCGGGCCCGACGGATGGCCCGGGACACGGCCTTGACCGCTTCGTCCTGGCCGATGAGGCGCTGGTGGAGGGTTTCCTCCATGTTCAGCAACTTGGCCGATTCGCTCTCGGTGAGCTTCTGAACGGGCACGCCAGTCCAGGAGGCCACGATCTGGGCGATGTCCTCTTCGGTGACCATCGGCATCCGGTCGGCATCCAGCGCCGCTTCAGCAGGCCAGGTCGGGGCTGCGACGGCTTCGGATCCTTCGCCGGCTTCTGGCGAGGGCTCGTCCTCCTTGCGGGTCTGGAGGATGGTGCGGATCTGCTCGCGCAGCTCAACTTCCTTGTCGCGCAGCTCACCGGCTTTGGTGAAGTCCTGCTCGCGGACGGCATCCTCTTTCTGCTTCTGGACGTCGCGCAGTTGCTTGTCCACTTCCTTGGCTGCCGGGGGCAGCTTGGAATTCATCAGCCGAACGCGGCTGCCGGCCTCGTCGATTAGGTCAATGGCCTTGTCGGGCAGGAAGCGATCAGAGATGTAGCGGTCGCCCAGGGTGGCCGCGGCCACCAGGGCCTCGTCCGCGATCTTGAGGCGGTGGTGGGCCTCATAGCGCTCCCTCAGACCCCGCAGGATCTCGATGGTGTCGTCCACGGAGGGTTCACCCACCATCACCGGCTGGAAGCGACGCTCCAGGGCTGCGTCCCGCTCAATGTGCTTGCGGTATTCATCGAGCGTGGTGGCGCCGATGCACTGCAGTTCACCACGGGCAAGGGCGGGCTTGAGGATGTTGGCGGCGTCAATGGCACCTTCGGCAGCACCCGCACCGATCAGGGTGTGCACCTCATCGATCACGAGGATCACGTTCCCGGCCCCGCGGATCTCCTCCATGATTTTTTTGAGGCGCTCCTCGAACTCACCCCGGTACTTGGTGCCGGCCACCAGCAGGCCGATGTCGAGGGTGAGGACGCGCTTGTCTTCGAGGATGTCCGGGATATCGCCGGAATTGATCCTCTGGGCGAGCCCCTCGGCGATGGCAGTTTTGCCAACGCCGGGCTCACCGATCAGCACGGGGTTGTTTTTGGTGCGGCGCCCCAGGATCTGGATCACCCGCTCAATCTCGTTCTGGCGGCCCACCACGGGGTCGAGCTTGCCGTCGGCGGCCTGTTGGGTGAGGTTGCTGCCGAATTCGTCGAGGGTGGGGGTCTTGGTGGAGCCCTTGCTGCCCCCACCGCTGGCCACCTCGGCGGTCTCGCCGAGCATGCGGATCACCTGGGTCCGCACCTTGGCCAGGTCGACGCCGAGATTCTCCAGGACGCGGGCGGCCACACCCTCGCCTTCGCGGATCAGGCCCAGCAGTAGGTGCTCGGTGCCGATGTAGTTGTGGCCCAGCTGGCGGGCTTCTTCTAGGGACAGCTCCAGCACGCGTTTAGCCCTGGGCGTGAAGGGGATCTCCACGGCCACGAAACCGGAGCCCCGGCCGATGATTTTCTCAACCTCAACGCGGGCGTCCTTGAGGTTCACGCCCATCGACTTGAGCACCTTGGCGGCCACACCGGTGCCTTCGCCGATCAGGCCCAGCAGGATCTGCTCGGTGCCGACGAAGTTGTGGCCAAGGCGGCGGGCCTCCTCCTGGGCCAGCATGATCACCTTGATGGCCTTCTCGGTAAACCGCTCGAACATGGGGCGGGGCCTTTTGCGGGTGACACCAACCTATCAGGGTTGGAGGGTGTTGTGTGGTGTGCCGTTCGACACCCTCAAACCCTTTGCAGCAGCTGAAGGGTGCCAGCCCCATTTGCACAACTGAAGCCTGAAAAGTTTTCGGTTCTACGCATCAGGAATGGACGGCAATCCGTACTGCCTGGGCATGCGGTAAATCAGCTGCGCTCCTTTGTCTGATCAAGCTTGAGCCATTGGATCAGAGCATCCTGGCCATTGCGGTAGTAGGCGCGACGGATCCCGGCGGTCTGAAAGCCGGCCGCGGCGTAGAGGCCCTGGGCGGCGCTGTTGTCGGCGGCCACCTCCAGGGTGGCGTGGGCGGCCCCTTGGGCCGAGCCCTCTAGAAGCAGGGCCGCCAGCACCCGACGGCCCAGGCCCTGGCGCCGCTGCTGGGGACGCACTGCGACGGCCGTGATGTGGAGCTCGTCGACCACCAGCCAACTGCAGGCCAGGGCCTGCAGTTGCGGCCCCTGCCACAGCCCCAGGCAGGGGCGCCTGGTCTCCGCCAGTTCTGCGTGCCATTGCTGGCGATTCCAGAAGCCGCCCAGGGCTGCGCCATCGAGCTCGAGGCAGGCCTCCAGGGCCTCGATGCCGAGGGGCCTGATGGTTTCGGCCGGACCGTTTGGTTCGCTCGACACGGATGCTGCGCGGGGCGCTGCCTACGATTCTGAGCTGTTCACTACTTCTGGTTCGCGCGATGACCAGCACTTCCGCACCGGCCATCGCCTGCGAGCGCCCGTTTGAGCGGGATCGGGATACGGCCAGTCCTAATCGCAATCTGGCCCCGGTCAGTACGGCCCTGGATGCCGAGGGGCGCTTGCAGGTGGGGGGCTGCAATCTCGGGGAGCTGGCCCGCCGCTACGGCACTCCCTTGTATGTGCTGGATGAGGCCACCCTGCGGGGCAATGCCCAGGCCTACCGCGAGGCCCTGAGCCGTTTCTACCCGGGCCAGGCCCTGGCTCTCTATGCCTCTAAGGCCAATAGCAGCCTGGCGATCACAGCCCTGGTGGCGGCTGAGGGGCTGGGGCTGGATGCCGTGTCCGCCGGGGAGCTACTCACCGCCATCCGCGGGGGGATGCCTCCGGAGCGGATTGTGTTTCACGGCAATAACAAGAGTGTCGAGGAGCTGAAACTGGCGGTGGAGTTGGGCGTCACCGTAGTAGCGGACAACTGGCTCGATCTGGAGCAACTGGCGGCCCTGGCTCCCGTTCAGCCCGTGTCCCTGATGTTGCGCTTTACGCCCGGCATCGAGTGCCACACCCACGAGTACATCCGCACCGGCCACCTCGACAGCAAGTTCGGCTTCGACCCCGACCAATTGGAGGCTGTGTTGCAACACCTGCAGGGCTGCCCATGGGCGCGGCTCACTGGCTTGCATGCCCACATCGGATCCCAGATCTTCGAGCTGCAACCCCACCGCGATCTGGCCGGCGTGATGGCGGACGCCCTGCAGCGGGCGCGCGCCCTGGGCCACCCCGTGACCGACCTCAACGTGGGCGGAGGTCTGGGCATTCGCTACGTGGCGAGCGACGATCCGCCGAGCATTCAGGAGTGGGTTCGGACCGTGGCCCAGGCCGTGGCCGGTGCCTGTGAGGAGCGCGGGCTGGTGCTGCCCCGTCTGCTCTGTGAGCCGGGCCGCTCGCTGGTGGCCACGGCAGGCCTCACCCTCTACACCGTGGGCAGCCGCAAGGAGATTCCTGGCCTGCGCACCTATCTGTCTGTGGATGGCGGCATGAGCGATAACCCACGCCCCATCACGTATCAGTCGCAGTACACGGCCCTGCTGGCCGATCGCCCCGAGGCTGAGGCCACGGACACCGTGACCCTGGCGGGCAAGCACTGTGAATCCGGCGATGTGTTGTTGAAGGATCTGGCCCTTCCCCCCGCCACCACCGGAGATGTGCTCGTCGTGTTGGCCACCGGCGCCTACAACGCCTCAATGGCTTCGAACTACAACCGCATCCCCAAGCCCGCAGCGGTTTTGGTGCATGAGGGCCAGGCGGAATTGGTGCAGCGCCGCGAGCAGCCGGAGGAACTGCTGCGCTACGACGTTCTCCCGGAGCGTTTGCGGCCGGTAACCTGAGTCGAAGCGTTTTGACCTGGGTTGTTTGATCCGCGGCTATTGCTGGACCTGCTCTTCGCCACGGCGTTGGGCGTGGTGCTGCTGGCCCGGGTCACCGAACCCCGAACCCTCTGGCTGCTGAGGGGCTATCTCACCCTGGTGGCCCTCGCCTGGGTTGTGCAGCGCTACGCCAACCTGCCTCTCACCAGCAAGCTGGTGGATGCTCTTGTGCTGGCCTGCAGCCTGGCCCTGGCGATCCTCTGGCAGGGGGAGTTGCGCCGGCTGATGGAGTTGTTGGGAACAGGACGTCTTGACGTGTTGTTCGGCAGTCAACGGGCCGACAAACAGGCCTCAGGGTCCGTCGCGGTTCTCAGTGAGGCGGCGGGTCGCCTGTCCCAGTTGCGCCGCGGTGGCTTGATCGTGCTGGATCTGGGTAGCGATCTGCGCCCCGAGGACTTTCTCAACCCCGGCATTGCCCTTGATGCGCAGCTGTCGGTGGATCTGCTGCTCAACCTCTTTGCCGTGGACACCCCCCTGCACGATGGGGCTGTGCTCGTGAAGGACAACCGCATTCTCTCGGCGGGGGTGATCCTGCCCCTCTCCCGCCAGGGCCTCAATCGCTTCGGCACCCGTCACCTGGCGGCCCTGGGTATCACCGAGCGCTTTGATCGCTGCTTGTGCATCGTGGTCTCCGAGGAGACCGGCACCCTCTCCATGGCCCGTCAGGGGCGGCTGGAGCGCCCTATCACCAGCCGCCGCCTGCACGAACTCCTCAGTGAGGCCATGGCCCAGACCCCCAAGGCGGCCGCTAAGCAGGCAGGGCGTAGCGTGGCCCTGGATCCGTCCGATTCATCTCCATGAGTCGCTCCCTGGCGACCACCACACCTGTCCAGGGGAATCGACCCTCGCTCCAGGATCTCCCGGCTGGATTGGATCCAGCGCGACTGCCTGGCCACGTGGCGGTGATCATGGACGGCAATGGCCGCTGGGCGCGGCGCCGCAATCTGCCCCGCGTGATGGGCCATCGCGAGGGGGTGGAAGCCCTCAAGCGCACCCTGCGGCTTTGCAGTGATTGGGGGATCGGCGCCCTTACGGCCTATGCCTTTTCCACGGAGAACTGGAGCCGCCCCGGGGAGGAGGTGAGTTTCCTGATGACCCTGTTTGAACGGGTGCTGGCCCGCGAACTGGGGGCCCTGGAGCGGGAGCAGGTGCGGATTCGCTTCCTCGGCGATCTCGATCAGCTGCCCCAGGGATTGCAGGAGTTGATTGCGAATGCAGAGGCTCGCACGGCTGCCAACAGCGGCATCCACTTCAATGTGTGCACCAACTACGGCGGTCGCCGCGAACTGGTGCGGGCCGCTCGGGCCCTGGCCCAGAAGGCCGTGCTCGGGGAGCTGGAGCCCCAGCAGATTGATGAACAGGCCTTTGCCGCGGAGCTCCACACCGCCGGGGAGGTCGATCCCGATCTGCTGATCCGCACCAGTGGTGAGCAGCGCATCAGCAACTTTCTGCTCTGGCAGCTCGCCTATGCCGAACTGCACATCACCGATGTGCTCTGGCCCGATTTCAACGAGCAGGCCCTGGTGCAGGCCCTGCTCGACTACCAGAGCCGCCAGCGCCGCTTCGGTGGCGTGGAACCCGTTTCGCCCTGACTTTTCCTCCGCCCTTGACCGCCACCCTCGCCGAACCGGCCTTCGCCCTTCGTCACGACTGGACCACTGCTGAGATCCAGGCGTTGTTGGAACTGCCGTTGATGGAGCTGCTCTGGCGGGCCCAGGCGGTGCATCGCGCGGCTAACCCCGGCTACAGGGTGCAGCTGGCCTCGCTGCTGAGCGTGAAGACCGGGGGCTGTGAGGAGGATTGCGCTTATTGCCCCCAGTCGATGCACAACAGCAGCGACGTAACGGGCCGGCCGGAGCTGGAGGTGGAACCGGTGCTGGCCCGGGCCAGGGCGGCCAAGCAGGCTGGTGCCCATCGCTTCTGCATGGGCTGGGCCTGGCGCGACATCCGCGACGGGGCTCCCTTTGAGGCGATGCTGCAGATGGTTCGCGGCGTGCGCGAGCTGGGCCTGGAGGCCTGCGTGACCGCCGGCATGCTCACCGATAGCCAGGCGGCTCGCCTGGCCGAGGCGGGCCTCACCTCCTACAACCACAACCTGGACACCAGTCCGGAGCATTACGACCAGATCATTACCACCCGCACTTACCAGGAGCGGCTGGAAACCCTGGCGCGGGTGCGGCAGGCGGGCATCTCCATGTGCTGCGGCGGCATCATCGGCATGGGGGAGAGCACCACGGATCGGGCCTCGTTGCTGCAGGTGCTGGCTTCCATGGAGCCCCACCCCGAGAGCGTGCCGATCAATGCCCTGGTGGCCGTGGAGGGCACACCGCTGGAGGAGCTGCCGCCGGTGGATCCCCTGGAGCTGGTGCGCATGGTGGCGGTGGCCCGCATCCTCATGCCCCACAGCCGGGTGCGCCTCAGCGCCGGCCGCGAAACCATGAGCCGTGAGGGCCAGGTGCTCTGCCTGTTGGCGGGGGCCGATTCGATCTTCTACGGCGACACCCTGCTCACCACTGGCAACCCCGATGTGGCGGCCGATCGGGATCTGCTCGCTGCGGCGGGCGTGAGCGCCTGGGAGGAGTCGCTCTCCTGAGGGATGCCATGAGGGTGCAGGTGGCTGCGTTCTATTGCTTCGCCGCCATGGCGGAGCTGCCGCCGCTGCGGACTGCCCTGCAGGAACTGGCCGCTGCGGGCCAGGTGCGCGGCACGATCTTGCTGGCGGAGGAGGGGGTGAACGGCACGATCAGTGGTCCGGAGCGTGGGGTGCAGGCGGTGCTGGCCCGGTTGCGGGCGGTGCTCGGGCTGCAGGGGCTGGAGGCCAAGCTGAGCTGGGCGGACCAGCAGGCCTTTCACCGGCTGAAGGTGCGGTTGAAACGCGAGATCGTCACCATGGGCTGCCCCACAGTGAAGCCGGCGGAGACGGTGGGCACCTACGTGCCGCCGCAGCAATGGGATGCCCTGATCCGGGATCCAGACACCCTGGTGATTGATACCCGGAATGCTTACGAGGTGGCCGTGGGCAGCTTCAAGGGGGCGATCGATCCGGGCACGGCCAGTTTCCGTGATTTTCCGGACTGGGTGGAGCGGGAGCTGCGCCCCCTGGTGGCCGAGCGACAACCCAAGGCCATCGCCATGTTTTGCACCGGAGGTATTCGCTGCGAGAAGTCCACCGCTTACCTCCTGCAACAGGGATTTGAAGCGGTCTATCACCTGCAAGGGGGCATCCTCAAGTACCTCGGGGAGATGCCCGAGCAGGGCAGCAGCTGGCAGGGCGAATGTTTCGTGTTTGACCAGCGGGTGAGCCTGAACCACCGCCTTGAGCCCGGCTCCTATGCCCTTTGCCATGCCTGTGGCCTGCCGGTCTCCCTTGCTCAACAGGCCTTACCCAGCTATGTGCGGGGGGTGAGCTGCTGCCATTGCCTGGAGCGCTTCAGCGATGCTGATCGGGAACGCTTCGCCGAGCGTCAGCGGCAAATGGAGTGGGCCCGCCGCCGTGGTGAGCAGCACATCGGTGGCTGAGGCTCTGCCGGTTTTTTACAGCTTCAGGCGTTGCCCCTACGCGATGCGGGCCCGGCTGGCCCTGGCCGCGGCGGGATGGCGGCCAGGGGAGAACCTGGAGCTGCGGGAAGTGAGTTTGCAGGCCAAGCCGCCGGAGCTGCTGGAGGCCTCGGCCAAGGGCACGGTGCCGGTGCTGGTGCTGTCGGACGGCACCGTGCTGGAGCAGAGCCTGGCGATCATGGGCTGGGCCCTGGAGCAGGCCGATCCCCACGGCTGGTTGGCGGGGTGGTCTGCCCACGAAGCCGCCTTGATCACGGCGCTGATCGCTGAGAACGATGGCCCCTTCAAGCACCATCTCGATCGTTTCAAATATCCCGATCGCTTTGGCGACGCTGGCCTGGCCCAGCGTCCCGCGCACCGGACGGCGGCCGTGGCGATCCTGCGCGCCTGGGGCGAGCGGCTGCAGCGGGGCGGCTGGCTGTTGGGGGATCGCCCCGCCCTGGCCGACTGGGCCCTGTTGCCGTTCGTGCGCCAGTTCCGCCTGGCAGATCCCGAGGGCTTTGCTGCCGAGCTGTCGTTGAACCCGTTGCAGGCCTGGCTGCAGGGCTTTGAATCCTCGCCAGCGTTGGCGGCGGTGATGGCGCCCCCTTGGGGGCCACGCCGCCCCTGGTGCTCCGCCGGCTGGCTGTATCACTTGGCCCTCCCCGCCGACTGGCAAGCCGCTCGCGCCCAGGGCGCCTACCGGATCTCTACCCGCGGCCGCAGCCTGGAGCAGGAGGGCTTCATCCACGCCTCCTACGCCTACCAGATCGAGGCCACCTACCGGCGCTTCTATGGCGATCTGCGCGAGTTGCGGTTGTTGCGCATCGATCCTGGGCGCCTGCAGCAGCTGGGGGTGGACCTGCGGGCGGAGCCAGCACCGGGGAGCGGTGAGCTGTTCCCGCACCTCTACGGCCCCCTGCCCCTGGAGGCGGTGCTGCAGGTGGAGGCCTACCCATGAGTGCGGCGTTGGCCCTGCCTAGCCTGACGGCCATCGAGCAGCGGGCCGCGACGCAGGGGCTGTTGCTGCGTCTGCAGGTGAAGCAGCTGCTGGGGGTTCGTATGTTGCGGGTGGTGGTGGCGCGGCCGCGGCGAGGGCAGCCGGCGTTGTTGCTGGGGGAACTGAAGGGCTGGGCCCTGCCCCTGGCCGACGGCCTGCAGCTCGACACCCTGCGGGTGCAGGGGGAAGGCACCCATGGGGTGGGGCCGTTGATCTGGGCCGCCACGTTTGCGTGGGCGCTCGAGGCCACTCCCTGCCGCACGGCCCGGCTGTTGGCGATCCGCGATGGTGAGCAGCAGCATCGCCGCCTGGTGCGCTACTTCCGGCGGCTGGGGTTCCTGCCGATCCGGCCGGTGGGGGCGGCGGCGCTGGATCTACCGCTGCGGCTGGTGTGGGGTGGGGCCGGGTTGCTGATGCGCGGCGCTTGCACCGAGGGGCTGACGCGGGCCTGGCGGCAGCTGGACCAGTGTCAGTCGCCGGCGTGATAGCTGCTGCGCACCAGCGGGCCGCTGCGCACCTGGGCGAAGCCCAGCTCGCGCGCGATGGCGCCCAGTTGCTGGAACTCCTCAGGCGTCCAGTAGCGATCCACCGGGATATGGGCCAGGGAGGGCCGCAGGTATTGGCCGAGGGTGAGGCGCTGGCAATCCACGGCCCGCAGATCGCCCATGGCCTGCACCACCTCCTCAAAGCTCTCGCCCAGGCCCATCATCAGGCCTGATTTGGTGGGGATCTGCGGGGCCAGCTCGCGGGCGGCGGCCAGCAGGCCCAGGGAGCGGCGGTAGGTGGCGCCGCGCCGCACCTCCCCCTGCAGCCGCTCCACTGTTTCCAGGTTGTGGTTGAAGCACACCGGCTTGGCCGCCAACACGGTGGCCAGCCGTTGGCGTTGGGCGGCGATGGCCTCTTGCTCATCGCGATGGCCGCCCCAGAAGTCGGGCGTGAGCACTTCGATGGCCACCAGGGGGTTGCGCTGGCGGATGGCGGCCATGGTTCCAGTGAATAGGCCGGCACCGTGGTCGCCCAGGTCATCGCGGGCAACGGCGGTGAGCACCACGTAGCGCAGGCCGAGGCTGAGCACGGCTTCGGCCACCCGCTCGGCTTCGGCGGCATCGAACGGAGCTGGGGCTTCGCCCTTGTCCACCTGACAGAAGGCACAGCTGCGCGTGCAGATGGGCCCCCCCAGCAGGAACGTGGCGGTGCCGGCGGCGTAGCACTCGCCGCGGTTGGGGCAGCGGCCCTCCTCGCAGATGGTGTGCAGCCGCTGCTGTTTCACCACCCCTTGCACGGCTTCCAGGGCACTGGCGTTGCCGATGGGCGAGCGCAGCCAATCGGGCAGGCGCTCGGTGGGCGCCATGGTGCTGTAGCGGCTCTGGCGCGGTTTCACGCTTTCATTCCATCCGCCGGCGCCCCTCCAGGGCCCGTGCCAGGGTCACTTCATCGGCGTATTCCAGTTCGCTGCCCACCGGTAGCCCATAGGCAATGCGGCTCACCTGGGTGAAGGGTTTGAGCAGCCGGGCTAGGTAGAGGCTGGTGGTGTCGCCCTCCACGCTGGGCGTGAGGGCCAGGATCACCTCCTCGATGCCATCACGATCCACCCGCTCCACCAGTGGCTGGATCTGCAGAAGTTCAGGGCCCACCCCATCCATGGGCGAGATCAGCCCGCAGAGCACGTGGTAGCTCCCCTTGAACTCGCGAGTGCGCTCTAGGGCCAGCAGGTCGCGGGAGTCGGCCACCACGCAGAGCACGCCGGTTTGGCGCGATTCATTGCGGCAGATCTCGCACAGCGGATCGGCGGAGAGATGGAAGCAGCGGGTGCACTGGCCCACCTGGCTTCGGGCCGCCAGCAGGGCATCGGCGAAGGCCTGGATCTGCTCGGTGGGCTGGCGCAGCACGTGGAGGGCCAGCCGCTGGGCGGTGCGCGGGCCGATGCCTGGCAGGCGCTCGAACTGATCGATCAGTCGGGCCAGGGGGCGGGTGAAGCCGCTCAGGGGCCGGGTGCAGTTGGCGGAAATCTAGGCGTCCTGCATGGCTGTGGAGAGGCTGGTGCCCTCCAGGGCCGCCCCCTCCAGCTGGGTGCCGGTGAGTTCTACCCCGTCGGTGATGGCGCCCCGCAGGTCGGCGCCGCGCAGATCGGTGTGGCTGAGGTTCGCCCCCCGCAGGTTCGCCTTGCGCAGGTCGGCATGGCTGCAGTTGGCATGGCTCAGGTCGGCATCGCTGAGGTCGGAGCCGGCCAGGTGCGCGTCCTGGAGGTTGGCGCCACGCAGGCTCGCCCGGTGGAGGTTGACCTCTCGCCATTGCCCATGGGCGGCATCCAGCTCATCGAGATTGGCCTGGCTGAGGTCGAGCCCGTCGAGCCAGAGCCCTGAGGCGGTGAGCATCTCCAGGGCGCTGTTGCGGGCGAAACTCATCTTGGCGCCGGCCTGCTGGCAGGTCAGGATCACCTCCAAGGCCTCGATGTTGTCCCGCTGGCGGCGCTTGCCGGCCTCCAGCACGAACAGGAAAGCCGCGGTGACGATGCTGAGCGATTCCACGTTGCCCACGCTCACGATGCCCCCGGCATCCGCCACCAGGCAGCCAGCCGCAAAACGGTTGCTGCGGCAGTTCTCCCAGCGGTTCACCACGGCCAGCAGCAGAAAGGCCGCGCTCGCCGCCAACAGCAGCCGGAAGCCGAAGGAGCGCTGGAGCAAAAGATGAAAGCGCACCTGCCGCCGCTCCCGCTGGATCTCTGCCCAGCGCTTCTGGCGTGGTGGCCTCGGACCAACGGGGGCATGGATGGGCCTGGCCATGGGCGGCGGGGAGGGCGCTCTGGTGCCCATGCTGCCCGGCCCGGCGGCCGGGACGGGAGAATACGCCAACACAGCTGTTCCTGCTCGCCATGGCCTTCCTTCGCGACCGATTGCCGCGTGGCTGGGGTTCCCTGGTGGCCCTCGCGCTGGCGGTGGTGCTCGCCGGCTGCAGCGCTGCGGCGGCGGGCCTCAATTCCTTCCAGAGCCCCGATGGCCGTTACGCCTTTCTGTATCCCACAGGCTGGACTCGCGTGCAGGTGAGCGATGGCCCCCAGGTGGTGTTTCACGACCTGATCAACAGCGACGAGACCCTGAGCCTGGTGATCTCGGATGTGAATGCCACCAACAACCTCGAGGACCTCGGCAGTGCCGTGGCGGTGGGCGAGAAGTTGCGCCGCGTGGTGATTGCCCCCGAGGGCAGCGGCCGGGAGGCCGAACTCGTTGAGGCGTCGGAGCGGGAAGACGGGGGCCGCACCTTCTACGACCTGGAATACACCGTTCACCTCAACGACCGGGATCGCCATGAACTGGCCACCGTTGTGGTGGATCGCGGCCGGCTTTACACCCTTGCCGCAAGCACCAATGAGGCCCGTTGGCCCAAGGTGAAGCTGCTGTTCCACCAGGTGATTTCCTCCTTCACTCTGCAGATCTGATGGCGTCGCCCGCACCGGGCGTGCTGGTGATCGGCGGCGGCCTGGCGGGAGCATTGCTGGCCCTGGCCCTGCGCGAATGGGGTGTGGCGGTCACGGTGGTTGAAGCTCCGCCGGCCATCTCTGGCTCTGCTGGACTGCAGTCCGCCACGGCGATCAGCTATGGCGCCCTGCCGGGCTGGCCCCTGGCCCCCACTGCCCTGGCCCGGTTGTCGGCGGGTGCATCGCGCCGCTGGCGTCGCCTGCAGCGCCAGCATGGTGATCTTGGTTGGCGGCCTAGGCGGCTGCGGCTGCATGGTGGTGTTGCAGGGTTGGAGGCGGCCAGCGGCTGGTGGCCCCTCCCCTTCGCCCAGGTGGATGCTGCCCTATTGGTGGCCGGACTGCCTCGGGTCTTGGCGGCGGCTGGTGTGGGCTGCGAGTCCGCCTGGGTGGAGCGCCTTGAGCCCCATTCAGCGGCCGGTTGGGAGCTGAGGCTGAGCAATGGCACCAGCCTGCAGGCCCCGCAGTTGGTGCTGGCGGCGGGCGCCCATTGCCGTCAGCTTTGGCCGGCCCTGCCCCAGGCGCTGCGCAGCAGCTGGGCGGCGGTGCTGGAGTTGGCGGCTTACCCAGCCTCCCTCGCAGGCCCAGCCGCCTGGCTGCCGGCAGCCTTTACCCGGGTAGCCCTGGAGCGCCGCGCCGCCGGTCTGCATCGGCCGGTGTGGCTGGTGGATGCGGGCCTGGTGCCTTGGGGGCAGGGGGGCCTGCTGGGCCAGCACACCCTGGTGCGCCCGGGGCTGGAGCTGGGTACGCCCCCGCCGCCTGGTGAGGTGGACGAGCAGCTGCGCCAAGGGCTGGCGGCGCAGCCGTGGGGAGTGCCCCTGGCACCGCTGCCGGGCCAATTGCGCCAGGCGGCCGTGGCCTTCTGCAGCACGGGGGTGCCCCTGGTGGGTCCGGTGCCGGCATCCCCAGGGTTGTGGGTGTTCACCGGGTTCAGTGCCGGGTTCAGCCAGGTGCCGGTGTTGGCGCCTCTGCTGGCCCAGGCCATGGTGTCGGGGAGCCACCTGGCGGCCCCCGCGACGCGGCGACTGCGGCAGCTGGGCGTCTGGCTGCCTGATCAGGCGAGGGGCTGACAGGTTCAGCTGATTCCTGCAACCATGAGGTTCATGACGCAATCCACGCCCGCCCCAGCGGAGCCCACCCACCGCCAGCCGCTTCGGCGGGCCCAGGCCCGTTGGCAGGGGCTGAGCGATCACAACCAGGTGGGTGTGACCCTGGCCGGCGTTGGCGGCGTGCTGGTGCTGTGGGCCCTGTTTTGGCCCGTACCCACCGAGGTGGAAGGCAAGGGCGTGTTGGTGTTTCCCGATAACGCCGGCATCCTCAATGCCCGTTCCGGCGGCCAGGTGCAGGGCGTCTTCGTGAAGACGGGCGAGCGGGTGAACCGCGGTCAGGTGTTGATGCAGCTGTATCTGCCGGTGCTGGAGCGCCAGCTCGACCAGCAGCGCGGCAATCTGCGCCAGCTGCAGCGGCACAACGAGAAGCTGGATCAGCGTGACGCCCTGCGTCTTCTCACCGAGAAGCAGTCGCTCGATACCGCGCTGGCCAAGTATTCCGACGATCGACGCCGCTATGGCGAGTTGCAGTCGACCTACGCCAGCAAACTGCGCAACCTGGAGTGGTTGGCCCGCCGTGAGGTGGTGGCCCCCCTCTCTTCCGACGTGGTGTCGGCGGAGCAGGGCCTCACCAGCACCAGCGTGAATCTCGACGACGTGAAGATCAACGAGAAGACCGTGGTGACCAACTACCAGCAGGTGAAGCTCACGATCGAAACCCAGGCCCTGCAGCGCCGCTATCAAATCGATGATCTCAAGCGTCAGATCCAGGTGACGGAGGCCAAAATCGCCTATGACGGCAAGGTGCAGGCCGAGCGGGACGGCACGGTGCTCGACCTCCAGGTGATCCCCGGCCAGACCGTGGGGACAGGCCAGCGGCTGGGCACGATTGGCCGGCCTGAGCAGCCCAGTGCCAACGACCGGCCCTTGCGGGCGGTGGCCTATTTCGCCCCCGCTGACGCCCGCCGCTTGCCCCTGGGGTTGCCGGTGGAGGTGGTGCCCCTCTGGAACCAGCGTGGTCGCTTCGGCGGCATCGTGGGCAAGGTGAAGCAGGTGCTCACCCTGCCCGCCACGCAAGACGACATCTCCACCACGGTGGGCAACTCGCAGCTGGCCCAGGAACTCACCAAGAACGGCCCTGTGATGCGCAGTGAAATCGAACTGGAGCGAGATCCCTCCAGCGTGGATGGTTACCGCTGGACCCTCTCGGGGGGGAGCGGCGTGTTCCCGATCCGCGACGGTCTCACCGTGTCCACCCACGCCTACGTGGAATGGCGCTCGCCGATCAGCTACGTGATCCCGGGCCTACGTTCCCTCACCGGTGGTTACCGGACGCCCTGGATCGATCAGCGCTGGAATCTGCCCTCCCTGCGCCAGCCCAACACCATGCCATGAGCCGCCCTGTGAAGTTCTGGTCGCTGTCTCAGATCCGTAACCCCTTGCTGCGGCAGGAGTTCCCCTGGCTCGTGAGCGAGGTGGTGTTGCTGCTGATCCTGTTCAACGCCAACCCACCGGAGCTCTGGTTCTGGCTGGTGGTTCTGGTGGTGGTTCTGCTTTACCGGATCGAGCGCTGGTGGTCCTCACGGCCCAACGCCTGAGCACTCAGCCCAAGATGGCGCGCCACTGGCGTTCTGTGCTCGCCATGGTCTCGTCCATGCGGTTGAGCACCATCCATTGCGAGGCCACCCGCTGGAGTTGCTCTGGGTTGAGGCGCCGATAGGCATCCATGGATTCGGGCGACTGCAGGGCCTCCAGGGGAAGTGCCAATCGGGGGGGGCTCGGCGGTGGCTGCAGCTGCAACGAACCGCGCAGTTGCTCCTGCCAGGCCAGCAGGCGCTGGGCCACGCCCTGCACAAAGGCCACGCCAGTGGCGTAGTCGCCCTGCAGCCCCCACCCCTGCCAGTCGGCATTGGGCAGGCGCCGCAGTTCATCGAGATCGAGGATGAGGGCTTCGCTGGCCTGGTCCAGCAGCGTCCACATCTTTGCCAGCGGATGCTGGCTCGCCAGGGTGCCCAGTTCCAGCAGGGCGCTCTGGCGTTGGTCGCGCAGGCTCAACAGCGTGATGCGCAGGCTGCGGATCTGTTGCCCCAGCTCGCGGCGCCGCGGCCCCTGGGGCTGGATGGCCTCAGTCGGGTGCTGCACAGCCTGCTGCAGGGTGTGTCCCAGATCCACCAGCAGCTGCAGCAATCCCTCCCGCTGCTGGATCCGGGCCCGTGTGGGCCAGAACAGGCGCAGGCTGAGCAGGGCCATCAGGATGCCGAACGCAGTCCAGAGCAACCGCATCGGGATCCAGCTGTCGAGCTGCTGGTCGTGGCTCAGCCAGCCCATCACCACCACGAAGCAGCACACCGTGTAGCCCACCGTGAGCCGCAGCGAGCCGGCGATCAACCGGGCCAGCAGCAGCGCCAATGGCAGTGCCACCACCAGCGGCAGATCCCCCCAGGCCCGGTAGCCGAAGAACACCACCACGGCTCCCACCGCGGTACCAACCAGTCGCTGCCGGCCGAGTTCGAGGGTGTTGCCGTAGTTGCCCACGGTCACGCTCAGCACCGCCAGGGAGGCGTAGAGCGCAAAGGGCAGGCCCGTGAGGCTGGCGAAGCCGTTCACCACCGTCACGGTGGCGGCGAGGCGAAGCGTGTCCCGCAGGGCTGGGCTGGTCATCGGCTCGATTCCAATCGCTGCTGCATCGAGGCCTGCAGCAGGGTCCGGCTGTGCAGCAGCTGTTGCAGGTCCTGGCACTGCTGGCCGATGGCCAGCAGCAGGGGCTGGGGGGCGTCCAGGCTCCCAGCTTCCTCCAGCCAGAGCTGTGCCGGGCTCGAGGGGCCCAGTACTGCAGCCGCGCTGGGCTGCGCTTGCAAGCGGGCGGTCAGATCGGCGAGCGAGTTGCGGAGCAGCGGCTGGGGACTCTCTGCTGGCAGTGGGGTGGCCAGCTGCCGCAGCAGCGGCTCCAGCAGCAGCCACTGGCGTAGCACTTGCCGCCAGAGGCTGCCGGCCTGGGCCCAGCGCGATAGCAGGTGTTTGGTGTGGGCGGGCATGGGAAGACCCTGGTTTTGGTCGCGCAGCTGTTGCAACAGCTGAATGCTGGGGAGCAGATCCTGCGAGCGCAGGGCCGCAGGGGGCGCACCGCCGCTGCTGAGCCACTGCTGCATCGCCGTGATCTGCGCACCGAGCTGCCTGGCGATCCGGGCTTCCAGGGCGGGCAGCTGTTGCAGAGGCTGCCGAGGCCATAGCGCCCAAGTAGCGATCTGCGCCATCAGGATCCCCACCACCACCGCGAGCGCCATGTTGAAGATCAGCGCCCAGTTGAACTGGTTGCCGTGGTGCATCAGTTCCAGGGCCCAACAGCTCAAGTACCCCGTGCTCAGGCCCTTGAGCAACCCCAGATTGCGCACCAGCACACCGGTGACCAGCAGCGCAATGCCAAGCACCACCCAGCTGGTGGAGATCTCATGCAACACCATTGCGGTGAGGATGCCGATCAAGGCGCCGCCCACCATTTGGCCGATGCTGCGGGCGGGGGTGAGGTCGTTCTCATTCACGAACAACACCGCCATCACCAGCGCCAGCCCCAGCACCTGGTCGCGACCAGACCAGAAAAGGATCCCGATCGTCAGGGTGCTGGCCAGCCAGATCCGCAGGCTGTTGCGCCAGAGGGGGCTCAGGGAGGGCAAGGCGACAACCATGGCGTTGGACCCGATCAGGGTTGGCCCGTGGCATTGCTGCTCAGCTGCAGCTGTGGCTGGATCGGCAGATTGGGATCACGCGGCATCGGCAGCAGTTCCTTCAACAGCTTGGCGTAGGTGATGTTCACGTTCACCGTGGCGTTGATCCGCTGCACCAGGCTGTTGATCAGCCGGTCTTGGGTATTGGAGAGATTGAGCTCGCTGTCGATTCCCGTGAGATAGCGCAGGCGCACGTCGCGGAAGGCCTCGAGGGCTGCGGCCACCCCGCGGCGGGCGGAGCTGAGCTTGGCGAGACTGGCTTCGTGGTTGAAGAAGGCCTGCTCCAACCGCAGGCGGATGTCGTTGCGACTGGCGGCGTACTGCTGCGCAGCGGCCGCTTCCCGTTTGGCCAGGGCCCGCGCCTGCCCTGCCGTGGTGCCGGCATCAAACAGCAGCCAGGTGAGGGTGAGTCCCGCAGACCAGTCCCCACCGCTGGTGCTCGAGAGAGGCAGGGCGGTGGAGCCGCAGCAGCCCCCTCCACCGATTGCGAAGTTGCCCAGACTGGTTTGGGCGCTGCTGCCACCGCCGCTGGCAAAGAGGGAGAGTTTTGGCAGCAGGCCTGCCGCGGTGGCCTGGCTTTGTTGGCCCAGGGCCGTGCGCGTGGCCAGGATCGCCTCCAGTTCGGGATTGCCCCGGTAGGCCGCCAGCAGGCTCGCCTCGAGATCGAGCGGCCAGCGGGGCTGCACCACGATCGGGTCGCTGGGGCTGGGGGTCACGCTGGCGGGCAGGTTGAGCAGCACCGCCAGCTGGCGGCGTGCCACCGCCCGGTCGGCCAGCGCCTGGATCAGGGTTTCTTCATCGGAGGCCTGGATGGCACGGCGCCGCAGCACATCGAGCCTGGGCACCAGGCCGGCCTGTTTGAGGTCGAGGCTGTCCCGCAGGATCACCAGATCGTTGCGCAGGTTGGCGTCGTAGACGCGCACCAGCTGCTCGTCCTGCTGGAGCTGGTAGTAGGCCTCACTCACCTGCAGCTGCAGGGTGCGCAGCTGGTTGGCGTAGGTGCTGCGCTGCTGCTCCAGGCTGGCGCGCGCCGCGCGCACTGTGGGTGTGCGGGCGAAGTCGAGCAGGGCGTAGTTGAGCTGCAGGCCGCCTTGCAGGCCCCATTCGCCAGAGCTGACCGCCGCGGAACCGCCGTTGGGGACGTAGAAGGGCCCGGCGGTGGGAACGGATGTGCCGTTCGGCCCGGACGTGAGCAGCCCGTGGGGGTCAAACAGCGGACCAAAGCCCAGGGTGTCGTTGGCCTGTTTTGAGGTGGTGCTGCTGCGGCCGCCCTCGTAGCTGCCCGTGGCAAAGGCGCTGATGGTGGGCCAATAACTGCCCATGGAAGCCTGAAAGCTGGCCAGGGCGGCGGCCACCTGCTCGCGCTGGGCCTGCAGGGTGGCGCTGTTGGCAAAGGCGATGGCCAGAGCCTGTTCGAGGCTCAGGCTGGCCACGCTGCCGGCCTGGAGTTGCTGGGGGGTGGGCAGATCCAGCGGTGGGCTGGCCACCGTGCCGGCGGGTTGAATCGGGCCGCTGGCCGGTTGGTTGGCCCGGATCAGATTGGCGGGCAGCTGCGGCGTGGCGAGCACGTTGCCCACCGGCGGCTCTGGCTCGCTCGGAAGCAGCTGGTCGAGTGCGCGCAACTCATTGTCCAGCCTCCGCCAGCTGCGCTCCAACTGCCCAGTGGTGCTGGAGGCATTGCGCTGGGCTGTGGGAGGGGTTGCCGGTGGAGCGCCCAGGGCAGCGTGCGCCAAGTGGGCTGGGCTGATCGCCAGCCACAACAGAGCAAGGGCACGATTGCGCAGGGCCACGGTGATGCAGGTCAGCGCCTCGGGAGTCTCAATCTGCTTTGTGCCATGGCTCTTCTGCCCTGGGGGTGTTCAGCTTCAGGGGCGGCAACGGGTTGGTCCGGCTGGCCCAGCGCCCTTGGCTTTCCCAGCACCCCGGCGATCAGGATGGCTACATAGAGCTGCCCCACGATTGTGATGCCCACGCTGGCGGTGAGGCTGGTGAGGTTCCCGGCTTTCAGCACCGGGCTGCCAATGGTGGTGAGGCTGGCAAAGGCGGCGCCCAGCATCGCCGGCGCATGGCCGATGCCATCGGGCAGCGCGTGGCCATGGGCCGCCAGGTTGAAGGCCGCTGGGTCGAGCACCAGAAGAGAATTGAGCACGGTGCCGCCAGTGAAGCCCACCAGCAAGTAGCCGGCCGCAGCCCCCATCAGGAGATCTCCGCTAAACAGGGGCTCCTCTGCCAGGGCGTTGATGACTCCCCAGAGCTGCTGCAGCATCAAGGGCAGCCAGATCAGCAGGTGCAGGGCGCTGAGCTGTACGGCCAGAGAAGGGTTGAATACCAGGGCTGCCTGCCAGCCCACCTCGATCAGCAGCGCCATCACCCAGCCCACCAGCAACACCTGGCGGCGCATCAGGGCAATCTTCAGGCGGGGCAACAGCTTGCTCGGGATCTTCTCGCTCATCTCCGGCCTGAGCCGGTTGCGGGGCAGAAGGGGGGAATCCAGCAGCACAGCGATCCCCACGATCATCAGGTACACCACGCTCACCAGCCGTGGGGCGTTCTGAAGGCCGCGCAGGCTCACCAGGGCAATCACTTCAACCGCGAGGAGGGCGCGGTAGTAAGCGTGACGCTGTTCCAGCAGGCGGCTGACTACGGCCATCGACTTGGTTCAGGCCCTCCCCTGAATTGCCACCCAGTTTGCTTCGCCATCGCGGATGGCCTGCTCGGCCTGGCGGCACAGCATCAGCCGGCTGGCGATCCGCTCGAGCCGCTCCAGGGAGGCCGAGTTGGCGGTGGGATCGTTGAGCTCCTGGCCAAGGTCCTGCCAGCTGCGCGGCAGCTGCAGCCCGCTCTCGGGCGGCTTGGGCAGCCCCCGGCGCCCACGGATCTGCCGTTCCCATTGGCCCAGATGGCCAGCCATGGCCTGCAGCAACTCCGCTTCGGCCCGATGCAGTTGCATCACCAGCTGGGGATCCTGAAGGGTGGGGGGCTCGCGCACCAGGCCACCCACCAGGGTGATCAGGCGGGAGCTGGTGGCCTCGAAGTTGGCCATCAGCAGGGTGGCTGGATGGCGCTCCGGCAGGGTGCCCAGCTCCTGCAGCAGTGCTGGCCGTTGTCGCCGGAGGGCGACGAGCTGGTTGCGCAGGGCCCGGTAGCGGCCGATCCCGATCGGATCGGCCCCCTGACCGGCCGCGTTGGGATCCACGCGCGCCGCCAGGTCGTGGAAGCAGCTCTGCAGCTGGCTGAGCAGGCCCGCCATCAGGTCCAGGCTGCTGTCGAGTCCGCGGGCGGGCCAGAACAGCCGCAGGCCCAGCAGCGTGATCAGAACCCCGAAGCTGGTCCAGAAGAAGCGGATCGGAATCCAGCTCGCCAGGCCGCCCTCGTGCACGAGCCAGCCCATCACGATGATCATGCCGCCCGCCTTGTAGCCCACCTGCAGCTTCAACAGTCCGCCCAGCAGACGCAGGGCGCCAAGGGTGAGTGCTAGCGCCAGCGGCATCGGCACACCCCGCAATCCTTCGTAGCCGATCAGCAGCAGCACCGACCCGAGCACCGTGCCCAGCAGACGCTGGCGCCCAAGGGCAATCGCGCCGCCGTAGGTGCCGCTGGAAACAGCCAAAACCGCCAGGGCCACGTATTGGCTGAACTCCACACCCGACAGGCTGGCGAAGGCGTTGCCGAGCCCGGCGGTGAGCGCGGTGCTCAGGGCGTTGCGGTTGATCACGGCGGTGTCATCCGGTTCAACCCCCCAAGACAGGCATGCAGCGGGCGGCTTTCCTCGGCCAGGGCCAGCAGCGGCAGCAGCGGTAGTTGCAGTTGTTGCGCCAACTGCTGCCAGCGCTGCGGCTGGCGCCCTGGGGTGGGGCCGGGTTCTCCGCTCAACTGCCGTTGCAGGTCCCTCACCGTGTGGCGAAGCAGATCGGCCTGCAGGCTCTGCCGCTCCGGCAACCCGGCCATCAGCCGTTCCCAGGCGAGCCAGTGAAAGTGGGCGAGCTGCCACAGCCGCAGCCGCTGCTCCCAGCCGCTGCGTTTCAGGGCCTGATGGCGGGGGCCGCTGCGCTCCCGGGCCACCAGTTGCTCCATGCGCTGCAGGTCGTTGGTCAGGGGTGCCGGATTGAGCGGTTCAGGGCGACTTCGACCCTGGCCCAGCCAGTCGTTGTAGGCCTGCAGTTGGGTTTGCAGCGACCGGCGCAGGCGGCTATCAGCGCTCCTCAGCTCGCTGCTGCTGTTCTGTGGCCAGAACAGCAGCCCCACCGCGATGGCCACCACGCAACCCACCACGGTGTCGAGGCCGCGGTTGAACACGTAATCCCAGTTCAGGGCGGCATGGCTGGGAATCATCAAAAACATCACGCTGGTGAGCCCGGCAGTGCCCAGAGCGCTCTGCCAGCCCAGCCGTTCCAGCACAGGAATCATGAGCAGCAACGACACCAGCACGCCGATCCAGCCGCTCAGGATGGTGTGTACAAGGAAGGTGATCAGGCCTCCTATCACGGTGCCAAGGATGCGGCTGGTGGCGGCCTGAACGGTGTGATCGTCGTTGTCGTCCACAACGATCACCACCGCCATCAGCGGATACCAGAGAAACTGAATGCGCTCGGTCCAGGAGGCGATTGCCGCTGTGATGAACACGGCCACGAACAACTTCAGGCTGTTGCGCAGCAACAGGTTCTGCACGGGCCGCGGCAACGATCAGCTGCCAGGAGCTTATGGGGATCAGCCACGCCGCGTCGGCGTGTCGTGAGCTGGGTGCCGGCGATCACGGTTGATCTGGAGGCCCTGCTGCGCATGGGTCTGGCCGTGCTGTGCGGTATGGCGGTGGGCTACAACCGCGCTCAACACTTCAGCGAACCCCAGCCCAATCGCGTGCGTGTGCACGTGCTCGTGGGGCTCAGCGCTTGCTTGATGGTGCTGGCGGCCGGTCCTGATCCCGAGGCGCGCAGCCGGGTGATTCAGGGGGTCGCCACTGGGATTGGTTTCCTGGGGGCTGGCGAAATCCTGGTGGATCGCTCCGGCCGCCGGGGTCACAGCACCCCGCAGGTGCATGGCCTCACCAGTGCCGCCTCGATCTGGTTCACGGCAGCCTTGGGGGTCACGGTGGCGGCCTCAACACCGCTGCTGGCTGCCGTGGCGCTGTTGCTGGCTCTGGTGGTGCTGTCTCAGCATGGAAACGGCCATCACAACGGTCATCACAACGGAGGACCGCCCCATGACTGAGCCCGATCCAGCTTTAACGCCGGCGAGTCTCTGGGCCGAGAAACCCTGGTGGTGTCAGCCATGGTCAATCCTGCTCACGGGAATTAGCGCCGTGGCGGGCTCCTGGTGGCTGTTGCGTCTGTGGTGGATCACGGCGCCGGTAGCGCTGGGGGTGTTCGCGTGGTGGTGGCTGTTCCTGGTGCTGGTGCCCAGGGCCTATCGCGATCAGAACAGGAACTTGTAGCGCTCGCTGCCGCCGGTGGCTGCGGCCGCTCCGGCAGCCACCGGCCACTCCGCCTCCCAGTAGGAGATGCCATCACGCATGAAAGGCCGGCCCCCCAGCCGTTCCGTGTTCAATTGCGTGCCCCCCATGGCGGTAATCAAACCGCCGATCTCCATGGGGCCCAGGTCGGTCTTGAGGTCCTTGCCTGCAGCGGCCAGCAGGGCCGGCAGCCGCACCAGATTTTCCGGCCGGGTGATCTGCTCAAAGAGGGCTTTGAGCACCAGCTTCTGGCGATCGAGGCGGCCGATGTCGCCCATCTCATCGTGCCGGAAGCGCAGGAAACCCTCCAGATCGCGGCCCTGTAGGCGTTGCCGACCCGGTTGGAGATCGATGCTGAGCGCCTGACTGTTGTCCACGTAGTACATGGCTTTGGGGACGTCCACCTCCAGGCCTCCCAGGGCATCACCCAGGCGACGGATCACCGACAGGTTCACCAGAATGTGGTGGTCCACTGGCCGCCCCAGGTGCTTGGAGAGTTCGCTTTTGACGGCCTCCGGCCCCCCCATCGCATAAAGGGCATTGGCCTTGAGTGGCCCAAAGCTGGTGGAGTCGATGTAGGTATCGCGGGGCACCTGGGTGAGCTGGCTCACGCCATCCTTCACCCGCAGGGTGTACATCACATCGGTATTGCCGCCGCCCACGTCGGTACCGAGGATCACCACTTCCCGGTCGCCCAACCCTGTCCAGCCGCTGAAGGGGTTCGCCATCTGGCGGGTTTGACCCAGTAGGTCGCCCTTGAGCAGCTCCGTCAGCGGTGCCGCCAGGAGCAACCCTCCCCCAAGCCCCACGGCGATGGCCAGCAGCACAGGCCCTCGCGCGTCGGGACGACGCCCCCCGGGGGGCTTCAGGGCGGGACTCTTCATTCTCAAAACTTATTTCATGCCTCTTGACTTGTTGAACAGCGCGCCCTAGGCGACGGTCAGTTTTTCGGCTGGCCAGGCTGACGCGGCCAGGCAGAGGGCCTCACTCCTCACTGGCGGCGAGGGCCCGCAGTCCCATGTGCAGGTGGGCCTGCAGGGCTCCCAGAGCCATGAGTTGTCTGGCACTGCGCTGTTGTTTGAGGGCTGGCGCTTGCGCGTTCAGTGCGGCTAGCAGCCGTTGGCTGAGCTGGCCATACTGCTCAAGCAGGCCTTGCAGTTCCTGCAGGGCAGGGCCGTTGAGGGGCTGCTCGCCGCTCTCCACCACGGCGTGCTGGTGGAGAGCGGCCAGGGCACGAAAGCTGATGGAGTCGGGGCAGGGATTGATCGCATCCATGGGTGCAATCAGGCGGGGGAATCAGTTCCTGAACGCTATGGAGCCTGCGTGCCTGCAGCGGGGTATTACCCGGTAGTGATCTCTCGCCATGGCAGGCCGGTCCCGCCCCCTGGGCGGCTCAGAGGCTGAGCGCTTCCCCTTCCCGTAGGCCTGCCTGCACGCGCCAGAGCCGCGCATAGGCCCCCTGGCTGTTGATCAGCTGCTCATGGCGGCCACTCTCCACGATGCTGCCCTCCTCCATCACCACGATCCGATCGGCATGGCGCACGGTGGAGAGGCGATGGGCAATCACCAGCGTGGTGCGGTCGGCGGTGATCAGATCCAGGGAGCGCTGGATGGCGGCTTCGGTTTCGTTATCCACTGCGGCGGTGGCCTCATCGAGGATCAGCACCGGCGGATTCTTGAGAATGGCGCGGGCCAGGGCAATGCGCTGGCGCTGACCACCGGAAAGGCGCTGGCCTCGCTCTCCCACAACGGTGTCGTAGCCCTGGGGCAGTGCCTCGATGAACCGTGCCGCCTCAGCTTGTTGGGAGGCTTGTTCGATGGCGGCCCGGGAGGCATCAAAGCTTCCGTAGGCGATGTTCTCGGCCACGGTTCCATGGAATAGGAACACTTCCTGGCTCACCAGGCCGATGGCACGGCGCAGGTCTCGCAGTTCCAGCTCGCGGATCGGCAGGCCATCCAGGCAGATCTCACCCTGCTGTACTTCGTAGAGCCGCAACAGCAGTTTCACGATGGTGCTCTTGCCGGAGCCGGTGGCCCCCACGATGCCGATGGTGCTGCCTGCGGGCACGGTGAGGTTGAAGTCCTTCAGCAGGGGGGCTCGTCCGGCATAGGCGAACTCCACGCTGCGGAAGTCCAGGGATCCCCGCACCGCATGCAGGGGCAGGGGCCTGTGGCCGCCCGGGATCGTGATGGGGGTATCGAGCAGATCCAGCACCCGCTGGGTGGAGGCCATGGCCCGCTGGTAGTCATCCAGGGTTCGTCCCAGGGTGGTGAGGGGCCACAGCAAGCGCTGGGTGATGAACACCAGGAAGCTGTAGGTGCCTACGGCGATCCGGCCTTGCCAGGCCTGCAGGCCGCCAATCACCAGGATGGCGAGGAAGGCGAACAGGATGGCGAAGCGGATCAATGGGATGAAGGCCGCGGAGAGACGGATGGCCCGCCCGTTGCTGCGCCGATAGGCCTGGCTTTGCTCGCAGAGCCGTTCGAGTTCCCATGTCTCCGCGGCGTAGCTCTTGATCGTGAGCATGCCCCCCAGGTTGTTGGCCAGGCGGCTGGCCAGATCGCCGGCGCGATCTCGCACGTCGCGGTAGCGGGGCTGCAGCCGTTGTTGAAAGGTGAGCGATCCCCACAGAATCACCGGGATGGGCAGGAAGGACACCCCCGCCACCAACGGCGACAGCCAGGCCATGGCTCCTCCCACCGCCAGCACCGTGGTGATGAGCTGCAGGATTTCGTTGGCCCCGTGGTCGAGGAATCGCTCCAGCTGGTTGATGTCGTCGTTGAGGATCGTGAGCAGCCGGCCACTGCTGCTGGCCTCAAAGAATCCCATTTCCAGCTGCTGCAGATGGCTGTAGGCCTCCAGGCGCAACTCGTGCTGCACCGTTTGGGCCAGGTTGCGCCACAACAGTGCATAGAGGTATTCGAAGAGGGATTCGGCACTCCAGATCAGAAAGGAGAGCCCAGCCAGCACTCCCAGTTGCAGCGGCACGGTGGTGAAGCCCAGGGCCGCCAGCCAGGAGGTGTTCTGCTGCACCACCACGTCTACCGCCAGGCCGATCAGCACCGGCGGGGCGAGGTCAAACAACTTGTTGAGCACCGAGCAGGCGGTGGCCAGCCACACCAGGCGGCGATGGGGGCGCAGGGTGCGCAGCAGGCGCTGCAGTGCGCCGTTGGGGTTGGAGGTGTCGCTCATGCCGCCATTTAAGAAGCCAGCCCCGGGGGGCTGGCTTCGAGAGTCTTGGATTGTTGAACCGTTGTGGCGAAATGAGTAGATGAATGCTCAGCTGAGCAGGGTTTGATCCGGGCGTTGATCCTTGATGTAAGCGTGTTGGACGTTGTTTGATTTGGAACTTAGATGTGGACTCTGAATCTGGACTCTTGATTGGGACGAGGATGGTTGACGGGACTGAATTGGCTGGGGACCTGGGATGGTTCGACGGCTCGACAGAGCCATGGGAGCGTTCGCAGGCTGGATGCTGCGCCATAGAGCTCGAACCCTTCGGCTTGGCCGGCCCTGATGCTGGAACGGGATCGCCTGAATCGGATCACTGAAACCATGCTCAGCTTTAGCTGTGCTGCTGGGGTGGAGTGGTGTCCATCTCTGGCTCCTCTCTAGACCTGACACCACCATCGCCTCGGTCGAGGTCTATCGCCCATAGGTGTAAGTACGGGTTTGTTCGGAGAAGATTGTGAAGCTGTTGTTCGCCCCCTGTTGCCAGCTCGTCAGCTGCGGTAGACCGATGGGGTCTCCACAAGGAGCTGTCCATGACGCGTTCAAGATCGTTCCACCGCTTCCATCGCTGGACCGCCAAGTTGCGCCGCCGTTCTCTTCGTAGCGCCTTGCCTGAGCCCCGTGAAGGCGAGCTGCAGCCGACCCATCCGGTTGCTGAGCTGCGGCGCAGCTTGTGGCAACGGGATCAGCTGCATGATTTGTTTGAGGTGGAGGAGCTGCAGGGTGCTGTTTGAGCCCGGCGGCTCCTCCACAGGCTGAGTCACTAGAAAGCCCCGTACTGACCAGGGTCAGTACGGGGCTTCTGATGAGGAGGATTGCTGAACGGACCTGAGCGCTGGTGTTGCGCTTCAGGACCGTTGGATATCACCAGCGATTGCCGCCGCCGCCGTAGCCGCCGTCACCACCACCGCCGTAGCCGCCACCGCCGCCGCCGTAACCACCACGGCCGCCACCGCCACCGCCACCGCCGTAGCCACCGCCACCGCCGTAGCCACCGCCACGGTTTCCGCCGCCGCCGCCGTAGCCGCCGCGACCGCCACCACCACCACCGCCACCACCTTCACGGGGGGTGGCCTTGTTGACGCGGATCATCCGACCCATCCATTCGACGTTCTGGAGGTCGTCGATGGCTTTTTGCTCATCGGCATCGTTCGCCATCTCCACGAAGGCAAAACCGCGCTTACGACCGGTCTCGCGGTCGAGGGGCAGGCTGCACTTGGAGACTTCGCCGTACTGGCTGAATAGATCAAGCAGATCCTCCTGTTCGGCTTGGAACGAGAGGTTGCCTACGTAAATGGTCATTCCTTCAACGGAACCTGGACACTGATTCGTGGATGCTGCGGTTCCGAGTGGAGCCTGTGAGCCTTGGAATCACGCCACACCTTACAGCCCTGCCGACGACAGGGTCCTGCCGCCGCTGGCTGTCCTAGGAGCTGTCCCGTAACGAGGCTTGAAGCAACAGCGAAGCCAAGCGGAAGAAACCCCCGCCGGCCCACTTATGGCTCCATTGTCAGCGAATCCTCACTCGTTGCCGAGATCCCCCGATGACGGCACCTGTTCCCTGGAGCCTGGCCTGGCGCGACGATGGCGAACTGGCTCCCCAGGACTACTTTGATCTCCTACAAAGCCTGGTGGCTGCTGAAGCCGAATCTGTGCAGCCGGGCCTGGTTGTGGCCATGGAGCGGCTTTCCCTGGAGCAGGTGAGCCTGGTATCCACCGGTGAGGTGACCCGGCTCTGTGCCTGAGGGCGATGGGCCGGTGCTCCCCATCGGTGCGGATCTGCTGATCGTCCGGGCCTGGTCTGCGGGCCCGGACCCGGGTGTCAGACGCGGCTGATCTGCAGTTCCTTGTTCATGACCCGCAGGCGGCGCAGGCCTTGGAACACCTCGTCGGGCATGCCCTTGGGTAGGTCCACCACGCTGTGGGTGTCAAAGATCTGAATGCGCCCGATGCTGCGGCCGTTCAGGCCGGCTTCGTTGGCGATGGCACCAACAATGTTGCCTGGCTTGACCCGATCCCTCCAACCCACCTCGATGCGGAAGCGGTCCATGTGGGCTTCCGGCGGGCCGGATTCATCCCGAGGGCCGCGGCGGCCGCCGGGTGCTGGGCGCTCGCGCTCGCCGCGCACGCGGCCGTCGCGGTTGCTCGGCTGCTGGCGAAGCCAGTTTTCATCGCCGTGCACCAGCAGGGGCTGATCGCCCACGGCCATTTGCAGGGCGGCCAAGGCGAGTTGCTCGCCCGTGACCCCGGCTTCCTGCCCCACCCGTTGCAGGATTTCCGAGAGGAGGGCCCGCTCCTCGGCCTTGGCCTCGCCGCCCTTACCCTCCGCAGGCTGAGGCTCCAGGGCAGCGGTCAGCTGCTGGCGCAGGCGGTCGAGGCGGTTCTGGTTGATGGTGGCGTTATTGGGGATGTCCATCGGTTCGATGGGACGACCCACGGCCCGCTCGAGGCCACCGAGGAAGCGGCGCTCCCGGGGGGTGATGAACAGGATGGCGTCACCCGTGCGGCCCGCACGGCCAGTACGGCCGATGCGGTGCACGTAGGCCTCCGAATCAAAGGGGATGTCGTAGTTCACAACCAGGGTGATGCGGTCCACATCCAGGCCACGGGCGGCCACGTCCGTGGCCACCAGTACGTCCACGGTGCCGTTCTTGAGGCGCTCGATCGTGCGCTCCCGCTGGTTCTGAGCCACGTCGCCGTTGAGCACGGCTACGTCGTAGCCCTTGGCTTCCAGGGATTCCGCCACCGTCACGGTGATGGCCTTGGTGCGGGCAAAGATGATCACCCCCTCCTTGGTTTCAGCCTCGAGTACTCGGCTGAGAGCCTCGAGCTTCTGGGGACCGTTGACGGTGATGTAGCGCTGGCGGATACGGCTCGAGTCCGATCCCTTGGTCTTGATGGTGATCTCTGCCGGATCGTTCAGATATTGATGCGAGATGCGGCGAATCTCGGCCGGCATGGTGGCTGAGAACAGCACCACCTGGCGCTTCTCGGGGAGTTGGCCCAGCACCCATTCCACGTCGTCGATGAAGCCCATGCGCAGCATTTCATCGGCCTCGTCCAGCACCAGGCTGCGCAGCCCGGAGAGGTTGAGGGTGCCCTGACGCATGTGATCCATGACCCGGCCAGGGGTGCCCACCACCACCTGCACGCCCCGCTTCAGCCGGGCAATCTGGTCGCGGAAGTCGGCACCGCCATAGATGGGCAGGACGCGTAGGTGCGGCATCTTGGCCGCATAGCTGTTGAAGGAGTCGGCCACCTGGATGGCCAGCTCACGGGTTGGGGTGAGCACCAGCACCTGGGGGGTGCGTTGGTCAGGGTCAAGACCCGCCAGCAGGGGCAGGGCGAAGGCCGCGGTCTTGCCGGTGCCGGTCTGGGCTTGGCCCACCAAGTCGCGGCCCAGCATCAGCTCGGGGATCGCGGCCTTCTGGATCGGAGAGGGTTCGCTGTAGCCGATGGCCTCTAGGGCCTGCAGGAGTTCGGGAACGAAGCCAAAGGCGGCAAAGCCATTGGCTTTGGTTTCGGTGTCCGTCTCGGCGTCAATCTCTGGCGCGTCGCCGGTCTCGGGGGTGGGCTCGATCCCGTCAATCGGACCGATCAGGGTGGTGTTCACTTCGGCCTGAGTGGGGGTTGCGGGCAGTTCAGCCGCACTGAGATCCACCGAGTAGCTGAAGCTCTCGCAGGGGGTATTGGTCACTGTTTAGGTCTGGGCCTGGGAATTCCTTCGTCAACAGGCCGGCAGACACCCGTGAATAACTGCCTTGCCCTTCACAAAGGGTGAAGTGAAACATTACCACTAAGCCGGGATGCGGTTGTAGTCGTCCTGCAGCCGTTCGATGTCGTCCTCGCGCAGTTGGCTGCCGCGCTGCACCTCCACGATCACCAGGTCCTCGTGGCTGGCACTGGCCCGGTGCACAGCGCCGCAGGGCACGGCCAGGACGGAGCCGGGCGCCGCGCTGACCTGCTGGTCGTCGCATTCCAGCTGGCCCTGGCCGGCCACCACCACCCAGTGTTCGCTGCGGTGACGGTGGCGCTGCAGGCTGATGCGCTCGCCGGCCCGGATGTAGAGGCGTTTCACCAGATAGCCATCACCGCTGCCGAGGCATTCGAACCACCCCCAGGGGCGTTGCACGCGGCCATCGGCTGGGGCGGGCTGGCGGTCCATCACGCTGGCAGCCAGGTGTTCACCAAATCCTAGGCAGCGGAAACGCCAGCCTTGTCAGGCGTGATGAGCAGTGCTTGCGAGCGGGCCCGGGTGAGGCCCGTGTAGAGCAGCCGCGGATCCCAGTGGCGTGTGGGGGGCATCAACAGCAGCACCTCCGCGTATTGGCTCCCCTGGGACTTGTGGATCGTGAGGGCCAGGGCGGGTGTGGCCTGGCTGAGGCGGGCCGGGTGCAGCACTCGTTCGCTGGGGAACAGCACCAGCCGTTCCCCGTTTCGCTCCACCAGCACGCCGATGTCGCCATTGGCCAGGCCCTGCTCAGGCAGGTTGCGCTGGTTCAGCACCGGTGTTCCCAGGGGCCAGGCCTGGATGGGTTGTCCGTAGCGTTCAGCCAGCAGCTGGCGGTGCATGCTGTCCACCCCCCAGGGACCTTGGCGCATTGGGGTGAGCAGGATGCACCGCTCCAGTTCCGCCAGCAGGGGCTCGCTGTTCTGGGGCAGGGTGTCCGCTTCGGGCCAGTGGAGCTCACGGGCTAGGCCAGCGAGCGTCTGGTGGTGCTGGCGCAGGCGAGCCAGCACGCTCTGGGGCAAGCGGCTGGTGCTGTGGGTGTGCCAGTGCAGGTTGTCGTTGGGGCTGAGGGCCTCAAGCTGGGTGAGGAGGGAGGTGCTGTTGAGCTGCAGCCGCTCCTGGGTTGGGCTGGGCCGCAGGGCCTGGGCCACGGCGGCGATGGCGCCGTTGTTGCGATAGGTGGTGGTGAGCTCGACGGCGGCTTCTCCCAGGGCCTCCAAGGGCTGGGGTTTGCACAGCTCCAGCAGCACCGCTCCGGGACCCACTGGTGGCAATTGGGCGGGGTCGCCCACCAGCAGCAGGCGGCAATGGGGCGGCAGGGCGTGGAGCAGGGCCTGCATCAGGGGGAGATCCACCATCGACACCTCATCCACCACCAGCAGATCCAGTGCGAGGGGATGGCGCTGGTCACGCAGGAAGCGCTCACCACTGCTCTCCAGCAGGCGGTGCAAGGTGCAGCAGGGAGCCTGCTGCAGGCGCTCGGCGATGGCGACGTCGAGGCGGGCATCCAGGCGGCGGGCCCCTGCTGCCACCGCCTGGCCCAGCCGGGTGGCTGCTTTGCCGGTGGGGGCCGCCAGGTGCAGACGCAGCTCCGGCTGGAGCCGGAGGGCCGCCGCGAGCATCTGCACCACCGTGCTGGTTTTGCCGGTGCCGGGGCCTCCTCCCAGCAGCACCAGGCCGTGGCACAGCAGGGCCCGCACCGCCTGCTGTTGGCGTTCATCGAGGCCCTGGCGGGCGGCGTGGGCCATGGCGTGTTGCAGCTGGTCTTCGGTGGCGGCCGCCATCAGTGGCTGCTGGGCCCGCTCCTGCAGGTTTTCCAGCACGGTTTGCAACTGAACGTGCCAGCGCCGCCAGCGCAGCTGCAGGCCATCGAGCACCAGCGGGGCTTCGGGATTGCGCTCGCTGGCCTCGGCTAGAGCCACCAGGGGAGACGCGCTGAGGGCCTGGCGATGGCGGCTCGGCCAGCCCTCCGGTGAGATCTCCTCAGGGGGCGCACCTTCGAGGCGGAGTTCCAGCTCCCCCCGTTCCAGGCCGCTGGCCAGGGCCGCGATCAGCTCCAGTACGGCCGGTTCCGCGGCGCATTGTCCGAGCCGGGGCAGGGCCTCCTGCAGGGCAGCCGCCAGGCTGGTCATGGCTGGCCCTCCCGCAGCAGGGTGTCGAGGGCCAGCACCCGCTGCAGTGGCGGCTGTTCCACCAGCATGCCCGGCACGGCCTCCTCCTCCCTGTTGGGATGGTCGAGCGGGCCGGGCACCCCCCGCAGAAACACGTAGGCGTAGCCCCCTAGATGGCGAGCAGCGTCGTAATTGGGCAGGCGCCAGCGCAGATAGCGGTGCAGGGCCACCAGATAGAGGTGCGCCTGCAGGGGGTAGTGGTTCTGTTCCATCAGCTGGGCCATGGCGTCCTGGCCGTAGTGGAGTGGTCCGCAGGCCAGGGGTTGTCCGCTTGAATCGCGCACCCCCAGCCAGTTGCTTTTCCAGTCCGCCACCCACCAGCGCTCGCCCCAGCGGAACACCAGATCGATGGAGCCGGTGAGGAAGCCACGGCTGGCCACTTCCAATTGGGCCAGCTGCTGGGCGTAGCGCGTGCCGAATAGGCCGCCGGGGTGCTGGGCAAAGGCTCGGGCCAACCCTGAGGCGCGGATCAGGGCCGGGCGTGGACCTGGCGTCTGCGGCACGGCCAGGGGCAGATCGAAGTTCATCTCGTTCAGCCGTTGCTGCGGCGGTAGATCCGCCAGGCGGGCCGTGCCCAGCGCTCCCCCCATGGGGCTGAGGCGCAGTTGCTCGATGCCCGCCAGCAGGGACTCTTGGTGAACCGCGTCCAGGCCGGCCCGCTGCAGTTCCTGGGCCACCACGCTGGCCGTCTCCGGGCTGTCTGCGGGGGCTTGGTAGTCGATGCGCTCCAGGATTCGGTGCAGGGCATCGCCGGGGCCGGCACCGCGGGGGAACTGGGCCAGGGGGCCCTGGGCGGGCCATGCCGTGCCCAGGTCAGGGATGGCGGTGCCAGGGCTGCTGTCCGGTTCGCCATCGCGGCTGAGGGCGTCGCTGTCGCGGCCCTCCTCGGTGATCTGGGGCGCCAGGGGGCTGGCGCTGTGGGCCCAGGCGGAATAGCTGCTGCGCCCCCAGCTCGTGTCCAGGGCCTGCAGGGGGCGTGGACCAACCTCCAGGGTGCCGCTCGGCCTGGGGGCCTGCCAACGTTCCGTGGGGCCTGGCAGCTGATCCGGGTCAAGTTCGTGGAGCGGCAGCTGCCGCCGTTGGCCATGGGCTAGCAACCAGCCCGCCAGGGGGTTGGTCTCCTGGCCCTTGGCCTCCACCCAGCCCAGCACCAGCAGATGGCGGGCCCGGGTCGCGGCCACATAGGCGAGGCGCTCCCGTTCCTGTTCCTCAGCCTGTTGCTGGTCGCGGAAGGCGAGCCGGCCCACGCCCCAGTGGGGGCTCAGGTGCAGGTCCAGCAGCGGGGCCGATCGGCCGGGAGGCCGCCAGCGACGGCCCACCCCCACGGTGGGTTTGGGGGCACGCCACAGGTAGGGGCAGATCACCACCGGGTATTCGAGGCCTTTGCTGCGGTGCACCGTCACCACGGCGATCGCGGAGTCGGCCGCATCGCTGTTGAGCTGGTGGGCCTCCGGCACCTCGCGATCCGGATCCAGCCGCAGGCGCCGCAGCCAGTCCGCCGCGGCGGCGGCGCCGAGGCCTTCGCGGTGCAGGCGCTCCTGCACCAGTTCGGCCGCCTGCTGGATGTCCGCCAGTACCCGCCCCCCCAGCGACAGCCGGGCCATCCCCTCGGTGTTGAGCAGTTGGCCCAGGGCGGCCATCAGGCCCTGCCGCGGCAAGGCCGCCGCCAGCCGTGAGAGCTGATCGGCCAGCACATCCCAGCGCCGCTCCGGGGCCGAGGCGATCGTCTCAGCGCTCCAGCCCAGGAGGGGCGAGGCGGCCAGCAGGCGCTGGCGGTTGGGGCTGCCGGGGTCCGCCAGGGCGTCCAGCAACCTTTGCAGGCCGGTGGCGCCCTCGCTGGCGAACACATCGCCGCGGCTCACCAGGCGGCTGGGCAGGCCCCGCTGCTCTAGGGCCCGGCGCAGCTCCTCCGCCTGGCGGTGGCTGCTCACCAGCAGGCACAGGTCGTTGGGTTCCAGGGGCCGCTCCCGAACCGGCTCCCCTGGCCCGCCCTGGCGCAGCAGCAGGCGCCGCTGCAGCAACTGCAGGCACAGCCCCGACACCTGCTGGGGCAGGTGATCGGAGCGCAAGGGCAGCAGCTGCAACGCCGCTTCTCCCTCCGGCAGCACCAGATCGCCCTTCTCGGCGCAGGCTTGCACCGGCGGCACCTCCAGCTGGGAGCACACCAGCCCCGGGGCCATCAGGGCATTGAGGCCAGCCACCAGGGCCGCGGAGGAGCGGCGGTTCTCGAACAGGCCGTGAATGGCATCGGCCCGGTCACGCGCCAGGCGGTAGGTGGCCAGTTCCCCCCCGCGGAAGCGGTAGATCGCCTGCTTGGGGTCGCCCACCATCACCAGCAGATGGCTGGCGGGCTGCTGCGGATCTCCTGTCGCAAAGGCCTGCTCCAGGATCCGCCACTGGATCGGATCGGTGTCCTGGAATTCATCGATCAGAGCCACCCGGTAGCGGTCCCGCAGGGCCTGCAGCAAGCTGGTGGCAGCGGCGTCCGGGTGCTCGCCCGGGTCGAGGCCCTCCAGTAGCTCACCGAAGCCCATGCGCCCACTGCGGCTGCGGCGTTGCCGCAGCTCCCGCCGGCCCCAGTGGGCGCCGTGCAGCAGGGTGAGTTCGGCGGGAGCATCCACCAGGGCGGCAATCGCCTTCAGCAGGGGGGCCTGCGGCAGGGAGCGTCCTTCCCCTTCCAGACCACTGGTCGCCTTGCAGAAGGCGCCGGGGTGGAAGTAGTCGAGCAGCAGCCGTTCGCGCGTGCTTTTCTCCCCATTCAGCAGGCTGAGCACGGTGTCGTAGCCAGGGAGCTCCACCTGGGCTGCCAGCCAGCGGTTCACCTGGGCCACCCGGTTGCTGCGGGGCTTGGCCACATAGGGCGTGGTCGATCCGCCCCCCAGGGCCTTCAGTTCGGCGGCGGTGCTGCAGAGGTCGTGCTCGAGGGCCTCGCCGCGGTGGTTCCATTCCTCGGCAAAGGTGGCCCAGGCCTGAAGCCAGTGCCCCTGCAGTTGGCTGCCCAGGGGTTCATCGACGCTCCAGCCGGGTGGCAAGGGATCGAGTTCCAGGGCGGGATCGCCATCCAGTTGTTTCAGGTGCTGCTCCAGCAACGCCGGCTTCAGCCCCCGCAGTTCCAGCCCCGCCAGCAGTGGGGCGGGCAGGAGCAGGAGTTGCTGCTGCCAATAGTCGTGGCATACCTGGCGGCGCCGTTCGCCGTCGTCGCTTTCCAGCTCCACGGCTGGTCCCAGGCCAGCTTCCAGGGCCCGGCGTTGCAGGGTGCGCCGGCAGAACCCGTGGATGGTGGTGATGTCAGCCCGGTCCAGTTGTTCCAGGGCCAGCAGCAGGGGCCCTGGTTTCAGCTCGGGGTGGGCTGCCAGCCAGCTGAGCAGCACCGGGTCGGCGGTTGTGCTGGCGGGCTGCTCCAGCAGCGCCAGGGCCTGCTGCAGCCGTTGGGCGATGCGGTCGCGCAGTTCGGCCGCGGCGGCTTCGGTGAAGGTCACCACCAGCAGCTGCTCGAGGGCCAGTTGCCGCTCGCACACCAACCGCAGCACCAGGTGGGCCAGGGCAAAGGTCTTGCCGGTGCCGGCGCTGGCCTCCAGTAGCTGCACGCCGTTGTCGAGCGGAAAGCCATTGGCCTCGAAGGGCTGCACCACGGGCTGCTGGAGGGTCATGACGTCACCGCTTCGCTGTGGCCGAGCAGGGGCGTGAACAGCGCCAGGGCCAGCTCCTGGACCTCGGGGCTGAGTAGCTCGCTGCCACTGAGGCTGGCCCCGAAGCAGGCGGCCTGGATCTCATCGCTACGTTCGGCGCGGCTGTAGGCGCTGCCCTCCCAGGCGGCGCAGCCCTTGAGGAGGCCACTGCCCGCCTTTTTGCGCTCGGCCTCGGCATAGGCCCAGCCCGTTTCCGGTGGGACCGGCCAGCAGCGTTGCCGGTGGCTCTCGCGCCACTGCTGAAGTTGCTCCAGGAGCTGTGCGGCCTGCGGCGCGGCCGGGGGTCGCAGCCGTGTCACCACGGCAAAGCTGTCGGCGTCACGGGCGATCAAGACGCCCTGCCGCGGGGCCTGACCGGCCGCGGCGGCCAGCAGCAGATCCAGCCACAGCTGGAGCCGCTGGCGGCAGCGCGGTTTGGCGGTGTGGCACAACACCAGGGCATCGCCGCGCCAGCTGAGCTCGGCCTGGAGATCGCCATGAACGGCAAGGCGCCGTTGCTCGGGACCCTGCTGGGACAGGCTGAGTTGCAGGGAACTCCAGCGCTGATGGAGGGCCCTGGCCTCCAGTTCTCCGGCGGCTAGGGGCGGCAGCAGCCCCTGGCCCCGTTGCTGCTGGACCCAGTCCGGCGGTTCGCCGGTGTGATCCACCTGTTGACGCAGCAGGGCTGAACGCTGGCGTTCATCGAGGCTGAGGGCTTCGAGATCGTCGATGCGACGACTCCATTCCTTGGGCCGCAGTCCCAGGCTTTCGAGCCACAGCTCCTGGGGGGCCATCAGCCAGCGCTGCAGATCGGCATACGCGTTATTAACCACGAGGGGCTGGCGTTGGGGCCTGGCCCCTAGGGCGAGGGCCTGGGCTGGCTGGCTGGCCTGTTGCTCCAACAGCTGCCGCGCCTGCAGCAGCCGGCGATCGCAGCTGGCGGCGGGCCAGGGGCCATCGCTGAGAAAGTTACGGCGCTCCAGCGGATTGGGGGCGTGCTCGCGCAGGGGCATGGGCAGCTGTTCCTGCTCCAGCAGCGCCAGCCACTGGCGCACCGGGGTGGAGGGCATCAACGGCTCACCGGTGCGCTCGTCGCGGTTGCTCCAGGTGATCAGCAGGTGCTGCCTGGCCGATAGCAGGCTTTCCAGCAGCACGTAGCGATCCTGATCGCCGGGGCTGGGGTCGCCCAGTTGCCGCTGCTGCTCCATCAGGTGGAACCCAGGCCGCTCCCGTTGGCGGGGGAAAGCTCCGGCATCAAGCCCCATCAGCACGATCACCCGATGGGGGATGGCGCGCATCGGCTCCAGGGCGCTGATGGTGAGGGCCCCGCTGCGGTGCCCGAAGCGGCCGCTGTCGGCACTGAGCCGCTCCCCCAGCACCTCGGCCACCACTGGCGCCTCCAGCTGCAGCCCACTGCCACCGGCCACCTCTTGCCAGTCGGCCATGGCTGCCAGGATCGACTGCACTTCCCAGGCCAGCTCCCCACCGTCTCCGAATAGGTCGTTGAGTTGCTGCCGCAGCAGCGGTGCCCATTGGGCTGGGGTCCGGGGCTGCCGGAGCTGGCGAAGGGCATCCCGCAGCTGGCCCAGCAGCGCCAGCCAGCGCAGCTGCTGCTCGAGGCTGCCGCCCATGGCCAGGGGGGCCGTGGCTGAGGGGGCCAGTCCCGGTTCCTCGGGCAGCACCAGCCCCAGCACCAGCCGGTCGATCGCCCAGGCCAGGCTGTGGGTTGGGTCGCCGCTGCGGGCGGCCCCATCCAGCCCCCAGCGGAACCCGGCCCGCTGCAGCAGTTCGCTGATGGCGCCGGCCTCTGCCGCCGCGATGCCGTGCTGGCTGAGCAGGGGGCCGCAGGCCAACAGCCCCTCCAGGGCTGAGGCGGTGAGGCGTTCCCCCCCCAGGGCAAGCAGGGCCAGCCAGCCCTGGCTGATGCCGGCCTCGCTCTGCTGGCTGCGGTCGGTGAGGCGCCAGGGCAGGGTCACCCCCGTGGCGGCGCTGTCGCCGAACACGGCCCCCACCAGGGGCGCAAAGGCATCCACCTGGGGCGTCATCACCAGGATGTCGCGGGGATTCAGGCTGGGATCCGCCGCCATCAGCTGCAGCAACCGGTCGCGCACGATCTGCACCTGCCGCAGCCGCCCCGGACAGGCGTGGAACTCCAGGGAGTGGTCGCTGTCGGCGCGCTGGAGGGGGGCCTGGTCCTCGGGATCCACCAACTGGGCCTGCAGTTGCTCCAGCAGGCTGGGTTCCGCGCCGCCGGCGGCGAAGAAGAGGTCTTCCTCGCGCCAGGCGCCCAGCTGGGTTTCGCCGGACCCCTCCAGCAGTTTCTGAAACTCGGCCCCGAGCCGCCCGAAGCGGGCCTCGAGCCGAGGTGCGCTGAGGAGCCAGTCCTCACCGAGGGGATCCAGGCCACCTGGCTGCCCCTCCAGGCGCTGCCACAGGTCGCGGCAGGGGGTGAGCAGGTAGAGCTCCACCTCCATCACCCCCGAGAGGGCCTGCAGCAGCTGCACCTGAATCGGCGCCATGCTGCTGAGTCCGAACAGGCGCAGGGGCTGGTCCACGGCCAGGCCAGGCAGCGGTTTGCCCCTCGGCCACTGCCGCAGGCGTTCGATCACCGCCGCCACCCGCAGGCCGAAGGGCTGGGTGGCCAGGCGCTCGGCCAGCTGGGCCAGCAGCAGGGGCTGCCAGTGCTGGTCCGCCGCCAGGGGCCGGCCGTGCCCATCGAGGCGCTGGCCCGCGCACCAGGCCGCCACCATGGCTGGCCGGTAGAGGGTGTAGTCGTCAAAGGCGTCGGCGATGGCTCGGCCCAGTTGCCACAGGGGCCGATCCAGCTGGGCCAGCTGGCCCCCTGTCCCGTGGCCCCGCTGTTCCAGCCAGCGGCGCAGCAGTAAGGCTTCCGGTTGCTGCACCAACGCCGGCAGTAGCTCCAGCAGGGGCCACACCAGTTGGTTGGCCCGCCAGGGATCGGGGCCCGGGGCCATGGCGCTGTCCGGCGGTGCGAGCAACCCCTCTACCAACTGGCGCAGGTGGCTGCCGGGAAAGGGAAAGCGCAGATTGGCGGCGATGCCACCGGCATAGGCACCCTCCTCACCGCCCACCCCCAGGGCGATCTGTTCCCCCAGCCAGCGGCTGGTGGGCCAGGTGTTCACGATCACCTGGGCCTGCTCAAAGGGGCCGGGCGGCTCCAGCTGGAGCTTGGCCGCGAGCACCCGGGCGAGGATCTCGGCGCGGTTGCTGCGGAAAACCGTGAGCAAGGGTCAGCAGCGGCTCAGGCTGGGGATGCGCAGGCCCGGCAGGGCTGCGGCCGCCTCGGGCCGCAGCCCTGGAACGGCAATCACGGCGCCCGTTTCTGGGCAATAGGCGCTGAGGTCGCCGCCGTAGCAAGCCCCCGTGTCCACCATCACGATGTGGCGCAGATGGCGCACATGGGGGCCGGGGGTGTGGCCGATCACCACGTCGCCGAAGCGGCCGTCGTAGTGCTGCCAGAAGCCCATGCGTATCCGGAGATCCGGTTGCCAGGTGGTGGGATCAAAGCCGGCATGGGTGGCCACCCAGCCGTCTCCCCAGTAGGCCATCGGCAAATTATCGAGTCGCTCCAGCCAGTGGCGGCAGAGTTGATCGCCGAGATGGCGGTAGGTGTCACAGCCCGCCAGGCTCGGCTGGCCGCCCCAGGGGCCACGCCGCAGGGCCTGCACCAGGTCGGCCTCGTGGTTGCCCTTCAGCCACACCGCCCGGCCCTGCTCCACCAGGCCCCAGATCCGGGCCATGGTGCTGGCGATGGCCGGCCCGCGGTTGATGGCATCGCCGCAGAACACCAGGCGGTCGCCATTGGGCAGCCGCTCCAGCAGCTGCTCGAGCGAGCCTGCGCACCCATGGACGTCGCCGATCACCCAGTGATGGCAGCGACTGCTGACGGACGTCATGAAGAGGACGCGTTGAAGCCAGTCTGGCGGTCGATGGGCTGATCTGTCAGCCCCTGAATCGCTGGTAGCTTGCCGAGCAGAGCTGCACGCTGTGATGGATCCCAAGTCGCTGCCGGTGGGTCAGCGGGTCGCGGCCCTGGTGAAGGCCCTGGACGGCGCCAAGCGCACCAACGAAGCCCTGGCCCGCTGCACGGATGGCGAAGGGATGGTGGATGTGCTCCTGGATGCCTCCAGCAAGTTGGGGCTGGGGCTCAGCCGCAGTGATCTGGTGAACACGCCCCCGATCCGCGATTGGATCTGGTGGAAGAACAAGGAAGCGGTGCTCACCATCGGTGATGCCAAGCCCCGCTATCAGCAGGATGCCGATCCGGTCCAGCGTTCGGATGGGGAGCCCCCCCGCAGAAAGTTCCTCGGCCTGTTCTGAGCGCCAGGCTGTTCTGGGTGCCAGGCCTTGGTCAGCCGGCGCTGGCCAGCGCGTCGGGGATCCCGGCGGAGGGTGCTTCAAAGCTGCCCTTGGCCACGAACTCGAGGCGCAACTTCATGAATTCAATGAATTTGGCGTCCGTGGATACCACCGCTGCGGCAGGGCGGGGCACCTGGGCGCCGACCGCGCTGAGTTCAGGAGCATCCAGGAAGGCGGGGCGCTTCACCAGCCAGAAGTCGATGGCCTTGCCCTGTTCGCCGTAGTTGCGAACGCGCTCTTTGAGCACTTCGTCGAGGGGTTCTTCCACGGTGAGGAAGGCCTCGCTGGCGGCTACGAAGTGGAACTGGGTCATGAACTGGTGCTGCCGAACAGGGGGTCCCGGCGGGGATTCTGAACCAGCGCCTTCATCTGGCGAACGGCCTGCTCCAGGCCCACGGCCAGAGCCCTGGCCACGATTGTGTGGCCGATGTTGAGCTCTTCCATCCCCTCGATGGCGGCCACCGGCTCCACGTTCTGGTACGTGAGGCCGTGGCCGGCATTCACCCGCAGGCCGAGGCTGCGGGCGATGAAACTGCCCTCGGTGAGCCGGGCCAGCTCGAGGGGCTGGTGTTGCCAGTCCGCCTCGGCGTAGGTGCCGGTGTGCAGCTCCACCCAGCGGGCCCCCGTGGCCCGGCAGGCCTCCAGCTGGGCTGCATCGGCATCCACGAACAGGCTCACACCGATGCCGGCGTCCTGCAGCCGACCCACTAGGCCGGTGAGACCTTGCTGTTGGCTGGCCACGTCCAGGCCGCCTTCGGTGGTCACCTCCTCGCGTTTCTCGGGCACCAGGGTCACCATGTCGGGACGGAGGTCCAGGGCGATGGCTTCCATCTCCGCGGTGGCTGCCATCTCGAGGTTGAGCCGGCTGCGCACCGTCTGGCGCAGCAGCTGCACATCCCGGTCCTGGATGTGGCGCCGGTCTTCGCGCAGGTGCACCGTGATGCCATCGGCGCCGCCCAGTTCAGCCAGCAGGGCGTAACTCACAGGGTCCGGCTCCACGGTGCGGCGGGCCTGGCGCACGTTGGCGATGTGATCAATGTTCACGCCGAGGCTGGCCATGGCACCGAGAGAGGCTCTGGGTGTGGATCTTATGGATGGCGGCCGACCCGCCCGTGCAACTGCCCGTTGCGTGCGGCTGGGGGCGAATCCCAGCTCTAGGTTCTGGGATCAGGGTTGTGGGGGGCAGGTGAACGGCCAGATCACGGCGCAGCCGACACAGTCGGTGGCGCTCACCACCCGGGAGCGCAGCCTCTGCAATGGGATCAATCCCCTGCTGGCGCCTGTGGCCATGGTGCTCACCCAGGACGTGGCGCTCAGGAGCTACTTCTGCCGCGGTGTGGAGGTGATGGGGGCGCAGCATCTGCCCCGCACCGGGCCCGTGCTGCTGGCTCCCACCCACCGCTCCCGCTGGGATGCGCTGATGCTGCCCCATGCCGCAGGGCGTCGGGTCACCGGCCGCGACTGCCGCTTCATGGTGAGTAGCGATGAAATGGCTGGTCTGCAGGGCTGGTTTCTGCATCGTCTTGGCTGCTTTCCCGTGAACCCCCGCAAGCCGGCGGCGGCCTCCCTGCGCTTCGCCGTGCAGCTGCTTCAGGCGGGTGAGCAATTGGTTGTGTTTCCGGAGGGCCGCATTCAGCAGGACGACACCCCCCTGCGCCTGATGCCCGGGTTGGGCCGCCTGGCTGCCCTGGCTGAGGGGCAGGGTGTGGCGGTACCTGTGGTGCCAGTGGGTATCGGCTACGGCACGTCCCGCCCACGCCTGGGCGGACGGGCCGCCCTCTGCTTTGGCGAGCCCCTGCGCTTGCAGGGCGAGGGCCGTGAGGCCGCCAAGGTGCTCAACGCTGCCCTGATGGCCAGCCTCCAATCAGCTGAGGAAGCGGCCCGCCACGCCGTGGGACGACCGCTAAAGCGCCCGTAGAGTTTTTCGACTCCTCTGCTCCTTGCCGTGCGCCGGCCCCTCGCTGCCCTCAGCCTTGCCGCCCTTGCGGCCTTAGTCCCATGTCTGCCGGCCATGGCCCAGGACGAGCCCCAGAAGGTGCTCGAGTCCAGCACCTTCGGCCTCAACCTCAGCGCCATTAACGCCAAGGTGGCCCAGGGAGATGCCGCCGCCGCCGCCGGCAATCTGGCCAAGGCCAAGGTGGATTACGACCAGGCTCGCCTCGGGGCCCAGAACCTCACCCGCTTCTACCGCAACCTCAGCGGCTCGTTCCGCGGTCTGGATGCGCGCATTCCGCGGGAGATGGATCAAAAGGGCCGGGAAGCCCTGGAGCTGCAAGCCACCGTCGACCTGCGCCTGGCGGCCCTGTTGCGGCGCATGAACCAACCCGAGGTAGCTGTGCCGTTGCTGGTGGAAGTGGTTCAGATCATGACCCCGGCCAGCGCTCTTGGGCAGAAGGCCTACCAGAACCTGTTGGAGCTGGGTTTTGTGAGCACGCCTTACGCGGGCTCAGCCGCAACCCCTGGCAGCTGAGCCCTCAGCCCAGGGGCACGCCCCCTAGATTCCCAACCCGTTCGATCGCCACTGGCCATGGTCCATCCTGACCAGGTGAGGTCTGCAATCACCCAGGCCCTCCCCGATGCCACCGTTGACGTGGAAGACCTCACTGGCGGTGGTGATCACCTGCAGGTGAAGGTGGTGTCCAGCGCGTTTTCCGGCCTCAGCCGGGTGAAGCAGCACCAGCTCGTGTACGGCGCTCTGCGCAGCGAGCTGGCCAGTGAGGCCATCCATGCCCTCGCGGTGCAAACGTCCCTTCCTTCCTGATCCTCCCCATCCCATTTGCCATGGACGCCTCCACCAAGCAGCGCATCGAAGATCTGGTGGGCAGCAGCCCCGTGTTCGTCTTCATGAAGGGCAACAAGCTGATGCCCCAGTGCGGCTTCTCCAACAACGTGGTTCAGATCCTCAACGCCCTGGCGGTGCCGTTTGAAACCTTCGATGTGCTTTCCGATATGGAGGTGCGCCAGGGAATCAAGGAGTTTTCCGATTGGCCCACCATCCCCCAGGTGTATGTGAACGGGGAATTCATCGGCGGATCGGACATCCTGATTGAGATGTACAACTCCGGTGAACTGCGCGAAAAGCTGGCTGTGGCTCTGGCCTGATCCCGGCTCAGTTGCGCCCGCTCTCGTAGAGGGTGCTCATGTCGTCGCCGGGGCCGATGAAGCTGGAGGGGTCGAGGATCCAGCGATCCACAAGCTCCTCCAGTCGCCGCTGGGAGATGGGATCGAGGATGGCCGTGCGCCGCAGGGCGTGCAGATAGCCATCGGCGTACAGGCGCAACTCGGCCGGCCCGTGGTAGCGGCTCGCCAGGGACTGGCAGGCGTCGCACAGCGACTGGAAGTGGCGGATGGCGTCTGGGTTCTGCAGAGCGGTCATGACGGGACCGGAGGGGACAGCTGGCAAGGCATCGCCTGATACCACTGTGGGCCGTTAAATGCGGATAGCGTAGGAACAGGCACGGAGAAGCGGGTGCAACTGGACCCCAATCCCATTCCTGGTGCCGCTGTCGGTGGCGCCACGGAACCAGCATTGAAGCGCGTGTTGGTGGTGGATCCCCACCCCACATTGCGCACGGTTTTGGCCCAGCGCCTCCGCCAGGATGGCCATCTGGCCGCGGCGGTGGCCACCGTGACCGAGGCCCTCACCCTCTGCGAGGACCAGGCTCCCGATCTGTTGGTGGCCGCTGAGCTGCTGGAGGAAACCTCGGCCTTGCGGCTGGCGGCCCAGTTGCGCTGTCCGGTGATGGTGCTCACCGCCCGCTCTGGGGCTGAGCCGGTGGTGGCCCTGCTGGATGCCGGTGCCGACGACGTGTTGCGCAAGCCCTTCGGCCTCGAAGAACTGGCGGCCCGTTGCCGTTCTCTGTTGCGCCGCAGCGCCAGCGGCCTGCAGGAGCGGGTGTGTGTGGGGCCGCTGGAGGTGCATCTGCTGCTCCGCCAGGTCACCCTGCGGGATCAGCCTGTGGAACTGAGTCCGCGGGAGTTTGCTCTGCTGTGTGCCCTGTTGATGCCTCCTGGCATGGTGCGCAGCCGCAGTGAGCTGCTGCGGATGGCCTGGCCCCCCTTCAGCGGTGGCCCCCGATCCGTCGACACCCAGGTGCTCACCCTGCGGCGCAAGTTGGAGCAGGCGGGCCTGGGCGAGGGTGGTGGCATCGAAACCGTGCGCCAGCAGGGTTACCGCTTCAGCCTCGACACGATTCCAGAAGCCAGCCCTATCCCCCCAACCCTGGTGGGAAGTCCCATCGCCCCGTAGCCAGGGCCCAGGCCGCTGCAGCTTCACCGGCCAGCATCAGGCCACAGAGCAGCGCCAGGAGCTGATAGGTCCAGGCCGGACTGATCCGGCCGATCTCCGTGGTGTCGATGCCTGTGGCGGCCTGGAAGCGGCTCAAGAAGTCGCCAAACTGAGCCACCCGCTGCGGCAGCAGGTAGGCACCCTTGTGGCTGCGCACGTAGTACACGCGCCCGCCCTGGCTGGTGGCCACGGGCGTGAGGGCGGTGATCTCACTCCAGGGCAGCTCCCAGCCGCGGCGCCAGAGCCAGGCACACCATGGGGCGTGGGCCACCCGGATGCCGTTGGTATCGAGCTGCACCTGTTCACTCGTGGCCGCCAGCACCAGCACAAGGCCGGAAGGCAGGGCCAGTACCAGGGCCAGCTGCAGCTGTGCCGTGGCCAACACGGGTAGGGGCAACACCAGGGCCAGATAGAGGCTGATCAGGGTGAACCGGATCAGTGGGGCCATCGGGTAGAACCGCGCCTCGAGGCTCATCGATCTTCTGGGGAGCCTGGCAAGGGTTCAATCAGTTCAGGTGGCTGGTAGCGGCCGCTAAACACCTCCTGCTCGCGGCCCCTCCAGAACTCTCCGAGCCGCATCAGATCGGCGTGGGCCTCCTGGAGTTTCTCCACGTACTCCTGGGGTTCCATGGAGCCCTTGGCTTCCTTCAGCTTGGTGAGCCGCAGCAGCTGAAGCATCCAGGGCTTGCCCAGTTCACCGCGCTGTTCGAGATAGCGGGCCAGTTCCTCGGAACTGGGAAAGGCGGGAGAACCGGGGGCGGAGCTCATGGCCATACGCCGTTGGTGATTCAGCCTATGGACATTGGGATCCCGTTGCGGGGCCCGGATGGAGGGGTTTCCACCGCTGCTCAGGCGGGCAGGGCCCAGGGGTTGAGGCCTAGATCAGCGCCGATGCGGTGGGCGCAGGCGAAGCCGCTGAAGGCCACGGCATTGAGGCCCTGGCCGGGGAAGCAGGAATCCCCCACGCAATAGAGGCCCTTGAGGCCGGTGCGGTTGAAGGGCATCGGCAGCAGGCCTGGTAGCCGCAGGGCGGGGATGGGCCCATAGCTGCCGCCCATGCGGCCTAAGAAGCGGCGATGGGTGCGGGGTGTGCCCACTTCGCGGTGGCTGATGGCACCTTCCAGCCCCGGCAGGATCGCCTCCAGCCTCTGGATCAGCCGGTTGGCATCCGCCAGTTTCTTGGCGGCGTACTGCCCTGGGCCGAGGCCCTTCCACGCCTCGATTGAGGAGGGCGTGAAGGCGTGCACGATGTGATGGCCGCTGGGTGCGAGCGAGGGATCCAGCAGCGTGGGCATCGACACGAACACCACCCCCTGTTCCGCCTCCATGGCCTCCCACTGCTCCAGCAACAGGTGGTGGCAGTGGAAGCCCTCCGGCACGATTTCTGCCTTCACGCCCAGATGCAGGGAGAGGAAGGAGGGGGAGGGCTTGTAGCGCCGGCGCCAGGTGGTTTCGCTTTTAGGGGTGTGCTCGGCATCCACCAGCGGCTGGCTCCCAGTTCCTGCACTGCCCGCGGAGCCGGCGAAGGTGTCCCAGCGGGTGGCATTGCTCACCACGCGCCGGGCGCGGATCTGCTCGCCGCTGGCCAGCTCCACCCCCACGGCCTGGCCCTGCTCCAGCAGCACCTTGGTGACGCGTGCTTTGTAGCGGATGGCGCTGCCATGGCGTTCCAGGCCCGCTACCAGTTTCTGGGCAATCACGCCCACGCCCCCTCTGGGGTAATTGATGCCGCCGGCATGGCGATCGGAGAACACCATCCCCGCGTTGATCATGGGGGTGAGGTCTGCCGGCATCACGCTCCAGCAGAAGCACTCCATGTCGATGAACTTGAGCAGGGCCTGATCGCGGATGTGCTGGCGGGCCACGTCGCCCACGTTTACCGGCAGCCAACGGGCCAGCCCCAGGCAGGCCAGGGGGGCTTTGAAGAACACCTTGGCCAGGTAGGCGGGATCCTCGAGCGAGAGCAACGGCATCGCATCCAGGCAGTTGAACACCTGCCAGCAGGTGTCGTAGAAGGCGCGGATGCCCTGGGCTTCGTGGGGAAACAGGGCGGTGAGCCGGGCCACAAAACTGTCGTAGTCCCGATCCACCGCCACGTTCAGGCCGCCGGGCAGGTGGTACTCGAGCTGGGCCGGGTCGGGGATGGTGTCGCAAACCTCGCCCACATCGGCCAGGGCACGGGTGAGCAGGTTGGTGTGCCCCTTCTGGCCAAAGCCGAAGATCATCGAGGCGCCCACATCGAAGGTGTAGCCCCCGCGCTTGAAACTGCCGCCAGACCCCCCTGGGATCAGGTAGCGCTCCAGCACCAGCACCTTGGCCCCCTTGGCCGCCAGCTGCGAGGCGGTCACCAGACCGCCGATGCCGGAGCCGATCACGATCACGTCGTAACAGGGGGCGGGGCTGGTCAACACGCTGGTGGCGGCTGGGGCGACCCTAGGGGTCAGGCTGCCCTAGGCGGCGCAGAGCTGGGTTGCAGGGGGGGCCGCAGCAGCCCCGAAGGGTTCCAGGTCCGCCAGGGCCCGATCCCGGTAGGCGCCATAGCGGCGGCGCTTGTCGCGGATGCGCTCCGGCAGCTCCGGCAGCAGGCCGAAGTTCGGTGGCATTGGCTGGAATTTCTCGCTGGGGGCTTCGGCGATGAAGTGGGTGAGGGCGCCAATCATCGAGGTGGCCGGAAGGCTGATGGGCTCCTGGCCGAGGGCCAGTCGCGCTGCGTTGGTGCCCGCCAGCCAGCCCCCTGCCACGGCTGCCGCATAGCCCTCGGTGCCGGTGATCTGACCCGCCGCCAGCATGGTGGGCTGCTGCCGGAACTGCAGCGTGGGGTCCAGCAGCTGGGGGGCCTCCAGGAAGGTGTTGCGGTGCATCACCCCAAAGCGCACGAACTCGGCGTTCTCCAGGCCGGGAATCATCCGCAGCACCCGCTTCTGTTCCCCCCACTTGAGGTTGGTCTGGAAGCCCACCAGGTTCCACAGCCGGCCATCCTTGTCCTCCTGGCGCAGCTGCACCACGGCGTAGGCGCGGTTGGCGCGGCGCACGTCGCGGTCGCTCACGTCGCCCCAGCGGGGATCCCACAGACCGATGGGCTTGAGCGGGCCGTAGCGCATGGTGTCTTCACCGCGGCGGGCCAGCTCTTCAATGGGCAGGCAGCCCTCGAAGAAGGTGGCGTTCTCTTTTTCAAAATCCTTGAGCTCGGCCTGCTCCGCTGCCAGCAGGGCCTCGCGGAAGGCCAGGAACTGCTCCTTGTCCATGGGGCAGTTGATGTAGTCGGCGTCGCCCTTGTCGTAACGGCTGGCCCGGAAGGCCACTGAGAGATCGATGGTCTCGCCCTCCACGATCGGGCTAGCGGCATCGAAGAAGTGGCAGTCGTCGCGGCCGGTGAAAGCCCGTAGCTGCTCGGCCAGGGGCTCACTGGTGAGGGGGCCGGTGGCCAGCACCGCGATCTCCCCTGGTGAAGGCAGGGTGGTGTGCTCACGCCGCTCCACGGTCACGAGCGGGTGCTGCTCCAGGGCGGCGGTGAGGGCGGCGCTGTAGCGGCCACGGTCCACCGCCAAGGCGCCGCCGGCGGGCACGGCGTGGCCATCGGCGGTGCTGATCACCAGGGAACCCAGCCGCCGCAGTTCCTCCTGCAGCAGCCCAGCGGCCCGATCGCTGCTGAGGGCGCCAAAGCTGTTGCTGCACACCAGCTCGGCGAATTCGCTGCTGTGATGGGCGGGCGAGCGGCGCACCGGCCGCATTTCCACCAGCCGCACCGGAATGCCGGCCCTGGCGATCTGCCAGGCGGCTTCTGTGCCGGCCAGCCCGGCTCCAATCACCAGCACTGGATTGGAGGTGCCCATAAAAAACCGGCTCTACCTGAGGGAATCAGGCTAGGAGCCGGTCTGGTTGCTGCTGGAACGTTGGGCCTTGGCGGATCAGCCGTTGGCTCGCTTGAGCATCAGCTGGAGCTGGCCAACGGCGGCGCGACCGATGTTGAAGGCTGCCCAGCCTGCGGCCAGAAGAATGGGAGTGACTACGAGCAGGAGCCGTGCGTCCATGGCTGGGAAAAAACTGCGTGGTCGGATCCTACGGACTCCCTAGGGGCAGCGCGACGCCTAGGGCCCGGGTTGATCCAAATCGCAGCAATTTCAGCCGGGGTGGAAGCCGGGATCCTGGGAGCGGCCGGCGTGGGCCATGGCCAGCTGGCGGTAGCGGCGGGCGTGCTCCCGCTGGTCGGCGGCCGCGGCGTCGCTGAGCTCGCGCTTCACCTGGGCGGGGGCGCCCATTACCACGGCCCTGGGGGGCACATCCCTGGTCACCACCGCGCCAGCGGCCACGAGGGCGCCCTCGCCCACGCGAACACCGTTAAGCACCACCGCGCCGATGCCGATCAGGCAGCCATCTCCCAGGGTGGCCCCGTGGACCACAGCTCGGTGGCCAATCGTCACGTCAGAGCCGATCCGCACCGGCTGGCCGGGATCGCCATGCAGCACAGCCCCGTCCTGCACATTGCTGCCCTCGCCGATCACGATGGCGCACACGTCCCCGCGGGCCACGGCGGTGGGCCAGAGGCTGGCACCGGCCTCCAGGCGCACATCCCCAATCACCACGGCGGATTCGGCTACCCAGGCATCGGGATGCACGGTGGGTTCAGGCCAGGGGAAGCGGTCCATGACGGCAGAGGGGCAGCAGGCAGAGCCACCATCCTCAGCCGGCTTGGAGCAGGGCACCCCAAGGTGATACGTTTTCCCTGTGCCCAACAGGCGCGGGTCGCTAGCTCAGCGGTAGAGCACTCGGCTTTTAACCGATTGGTCCTGAGTTCGAATCTCAGGCGACCCATTTTTCGAGATCATTTGGACTGCAAGGGTTATGCCCTGCGGGACAGTGGATTTCATGATTCTGCGGCGGCCTCTGGTCGGTCGAAATGAGACCGCACAAGGACGCCGAAATCCGTAGTTGTGTCATTCCCTTGGCATAACTGCCAAGAAACTGCCAAGGACGCTTGTCGTCTCAGGGCCCGTCTCATGGCCCTCGTTCACAGAAGCGGGGAACCCTCACCTCAGTGGTTCCACCGTCATGCCTTGCCTCGTTTCTCCCCTGGAGCGCGCCAACGGGATCCTGCGCCTCCATGACTTGCCCTTGCGCATCCGTGTGCGCCGCCACAGCCAGTGGCTGAGCGTCTACGAAATCCTTCCTGGCGGCGGCACGCGTGAGCGGGCCATGCGTGGCTATTCCGCCCAGAGCGATGCAGACGTGCAGCGCCTCTGCGATTCCCTTGTTGAGCAGGGCCGCAGTGATCTCCCCCAGCTCTGGACGGCTCTGGCGGAGCCAAGTGTCGGCAGCGCTGCTCATCTCGCCGCCCCCTGCTGGCCGGAGATCTGCGCCGCCGTGGTGGCGTTCCAACGGGGCCAAGGCGTGAACATGAACCTGGTGGGTCCGTTCAAGGGCAAGGGTTACTTCTGCCTTCTGCCTGCGGAGCATGCGGCCACAGAAGTGGATGTGCGCCGCTTTGCGCTGCACAGCAGCGAGAGCCTCAAGGCCCGGCTGGACGATCCAATCGCGCCGTTGATCCCGATGGCGACACACCGCCAGGGGTTCCGCCAGAAGCGGGAGGTGGTGTCGCTGCTGCGCCGCGCTGGGTATGGGGCGATTGCACCGGAGAGCCTGAGTGACGAGCTCAAGGGGATGGTGAACCGCAAGAAGGTGGCGCTGGTGGCAGCCGGGGAATCCAGACGTCGGTAGCGCCCCTCTGAGTGGTGTAACTCAGGCGGTCCTGTGACCCTTTCCGGAGGGTGAACAGGTGCAGTCAAGGGGTGACTGCTTGGAAGCTGATTGCTCAGCTCCGTTTATCCACTATGAACCCTGATCGCTGAATTGGCAACTCA
>CALRUA020000014.1:0-61757 GCA_943371215.1 Cyanobium sp. NIES-981
AAGTCCGCCTGAGCATCAGCTGGCAGAGGGCAGCGCAAACCATTGGGGCACAGCCTCGAAGCAGGCGGCGTTCTTCTCGTTTTCGCGGGCCTCCACCTTCCAGCAGCAACTGCGGCCCCCGTCGCGGGCCTGCAGCAGCGCGTTGGCCCAGTGCCATACCAGCTGGGCACTGGCCTCCATGCCCACGTTGTCCATCACCCTCAGGTCGAGCGCCCCTTGCTCATGCAGGGCCTGCCACTGCTCCAGCAGCGGGTCGTCGGCATTCACCAGAAAGGTGTGGTCGAATTGTTCCGCCAGCTGGACCTGCAGGGCGCCGAGGCTGGAGAAATCCACCACGAAGCCGTGGATGTCGAGGACGTTGGCCTGAAACCACACGGTGAAGCTGCGGCTGTAGCCATGCACAAAGCTGCAGTGGCCGGGATGGCGCCACTGGCGATGGCAGCAGGGGTAACCGCTGAAGGTCTTCGAGCAGGTGAAGGCGGCGGTCATTCCCTCGGGGAGTGGGGCGGGAGGTGGGTCTTGCGGGAGGATCAGGCCAGATGGATCGGCTGCCCGTGCAGGCATCATTTCAGGCCTCGGATCCGGCCTTCCGCGCCTCATTCCTGGCCAGCCTCCGTTTTAACGAGGCGGGCCTGATCCCCGCCGTGGCCCAGGACTGGCTCGATGGAGCCGTGCTGATGGTGGCCTGGATGAACCAGGAGGCCATTGAGCACACCCTGACCAGCGGTGAGGTCCATTACTGGAGCCGTTCCCGCCAGGAGCTGTGGCACAAGGGGGCCACCAGCGGCCAGCTCCAGAAGCTGCGGGGGCTCCGCTACGACTGCGACGCCGATGTGCTGCTGCTCACCATTGAGCAGATCGGTGCTGGGGCCTGCCACACCGGTGCCCGGAGCTGCTTCTACGACGAGGGCCCCACGCCCAGCGGCGGCGGCCCTGCCGCTCCCCAACCCCCGGCCGATGTCTGCACCGAGCTCATGCGGGTGATCGAGGGCCGCCGCGATCGGCCCGAGCCGGGCAGCTACACCAACAAGCTGTTAGAGGGCGGCGACAACCGCATCCTCAAGAAGATCGGCGAGGAGAGCGCCGAGTTCGTGATGGCCTGCAAGGACAACAACGCCGCCGAGATCGCCGGCGAAGCGGCCGACATCGTGTTTCACCTGCAGGTGGCCCTTGCCCACCACGGCGTTAGCTGGCGCCAGGTGCAGGAGGTGCTGGCCCAGCGCCGCGGCGCGCCGCGACGGGAGTAACCGGCAGGCCATGGCGCAGCCCCAGGGTGCTGGAGGTGATCAGGGGGGCACCCGCCTCCAGCCCGGACAGCACCGGGTAGCGGTCTCCCTGCAGGGGGCCAAGCCGCACGGGCCGTTGCAGCACCACCCTGGTGCTGGCGGGAAGCTTGGCCAGGCTTTTCAGGGGAGCTTTGCCGGGATCGCGCTGCAGCTGCGCCAGGCTGCCCACCAGGAACACGAAGGCCTGGCCTGAGTTCTGGCTCACCGCACTGAAGGGCACCGCCAGCTGCTCCGCTGTGCCCAGCCGCACCCGGGTGCGCAGCCGTTGGCCATTGCGCAGCCGGCCTGATGGATTGGCGATGTCCGCCTTGGCTAGCAGAGTTTGGGTGGCTGGGTTGACGCCGGGATCCACGCTGGTGATCTGGCCCTGCGCCAGGGGTTGCCTCCCACTGCGATCGAGCAGCTGCACCGGTTGGCCCACCTGCACTGCATTGGCCTGGTTGGCCGGCACATCCACCCGGATCTGGAGGCGCTCGTTGCGGATGATGCGGCTGAAGCTGGTGCCCGCGGCAATCACATCACCGGGTTTCACGCTCCAGTCCCCCATCACCCCGTCGATGGGGGCCCGCACATCCTTGAAGGCCAGGTCCGCCTGGCGGGCCCGTAGGGCCTCGCGGGAAGCGATGTAGTTGGCGCGGTATTCGTCCCGCTGCAGGGCGCTGGCGGCCCCCTGGCTCACCAGCTGCTGGTAGCGCTGGTAGTTGAGCTGGTCGCGCACCACCCGGGCCTTGAGGGCCGCCACATCCGCCTGCAGCTGGGTTTGATCCAGCACCAGCAAGAGTTGGCCGCGGCGCACGGGCGCCCCACTGGGCACGAGAATCCGCAGCACCCGCCCGCCCGCCTGAGCCGCCAGTTCCACCTCCTCGCTGGCCTCCAGGGTGCTCACGGTGTCCAGCGTCTGCCCGAACTGCTCGCGTTGAACGGCCTGCACCTCCACCCGCGGCGGCGGCGGTGGTGGGGCGGCACCACAGGCCGTGAGCAGCCAGCTGCTGGCCAGGGCTGTGGCCGTCGCGCCGGGTGGGATCTGGGCCATGGCTATGGAGTGCGCGCTAGCCATGCTGTCGTGCCGCAGCCCGTGCCAGCTCCCAGCCCTTGATCACCCGGTAGGAGGAGGGCACCACGAACAGGGTCAGTGCGGTGGCCACCAGCAGGCCGGAGAACACCACAGTGCCAATGCTGATGCGGCTCATGGCGCTGGTGCCGCTGGCCAGCAGCAGCGGCAGGAAGCCCGCCAGGGAGGAGGCCGCCGTGAGCAGGATCGGCCGCAGGCGGGCCGTGGCGGCCCCCCGTACGGCGCTGTCGAGGTCGATGCCCTCCTTCAGCCGCTGGTTGGCGAATTCCACGATCAGGATGCCGTTCTTGGCCGCCAGGGCCACCAGCACCAACAGGCCCATTTGCCCGTACACATCGAGGGGCAGACCCCGCAGGGCCAGGCCCGCCACCGCCCCCAGCAAGGCCAGTGGCACGGTGATCAGGATGATCAGGGGGTCGATCAGGTTTTCGTAGAGGCCGGCCAGCACCAGCCCCATCACCAGCACCGCCAGCAGGAACACCCGCACGCTGCCGCTGCCGGCCCGGCTCTCCTCCCGGGCCAGCCCCGCCCACTCCAGATCGGTGCTGCTCGAGCCCTGTTGCTGTTGCAGCTGTTCCAGCAGGGCCATGGCCTGGCCGCTGCTTACCCCGCGGGCCGGCAGGGCGCGGATGCTGATCGAGCGCACCAGCCGGGTGTGGTTGATGGTGCTGGGGCCTGTGCCCTGCTCCAGGGTCAGCACCTGGCCTAGGGGGATCAGCTGGCCGCTGCGGCTGCGCACCTGCAGGGCCATCACGTCGGCGCCATCGCGGCGGCCCTGGCCATCGAGCTGCACGATCACGCGCCGCACCTGGTCGCCCTCGAAGCTGTCGTTCACATAGCTGCTGCCGAAGCTGGCCCCCAGGGTCGACACCACCGCATCGAGGTCCACCCCCAGGGCGGCCATCTGCAGGCGGTCGGGTTCGAGCCGCAGCAGGGGGCCATCGGCGCTGAAGCGGGTGGAAACCCGCTCAAAGCGGCCGCTGGCCATGGCGGCGCGGATCAGGGCCTGGGCCTGCTGCTCGAACTGCTGAATGCTGAGCTGGCCATTGCTGGTGTCCAGCAGCTCCAGCTCAAGCCCCCCCTCGCTGCTGAAGCCGCGCACGCTGGGGGCTTCGCTCAGCTGCACCGCGCCGCTGCGAATCTCCCGCCGCAGGTTGCGGTTGAGCCGCTCCGCTACCGCCCGCGTGCTGTTGGGGCCACCGCCCCGTTCGGCGAAGGGCTTGAGCCGAAGAAAGAAGCTGCCCTTGTTCGGGGTGCTGTCGCCGAAGGAGCGGCCGGCGTAGAAGTTGCCACTGGCCAGGGCCGGTTCACGGGCCACCACGGACCGCACCTGCTCCACCACCGCCTGGGTGCGCTGCAGCGATACCCCCTCGGGCAGGATCACCACCCCCCGCAGTTGACCGTTGTCCTCCTGGGGGATGAAGGCCGTGGGCAGCAGCACCAGCCCCCCCAGGGTGAGCAGTAGGCCCAGCCCCAGGCCGATCAGCACCCGGCTGCGCTGCTGCAGGCTGCGATCCAGCCAGCGGCCGTAGGGCTGCTCCAGGCCCTCTAGCCAGCGCCGGGTTGGATCGATCCAGCGCAGTAGCCAGGCTGGTTCCCGCTGTTCGGCGTGCAGGATCCGGCTGGCAGCCACCGGCGTGAAGCTGATGGCGTTGAAGGTGGACACAATGATCGCGGCCCCGATGGTGATCGCGATCGGGGCATAGAGGCGTCCGAGGCTGCCTTCCAGTCCCAGCACCGGCACGAACACCACCACCAGCACCAGCGACGTGGCCACCACGGCTCCCCCCAGTTCGGCCATGGCATCGCGGGCGGCCGCCAGGGGGGAGGCTCCCCGCTCCAGGCGCCGGCCGATGTCCTCACTCACCACGATCGCGTCGTCCACCACCAGCCCCGAGGCCAGCACCATGCCGAACAGGCTCAGGGTGTTGATGGAGGTGCCCGTGAGTTTCAGCAGGGTGATCGCCCCCACCAGCGACACCGGCACCGCTAGGGCACTGATCAGGGCCAGCCGGCTGTTGCCGAGCCCCAGCAGCAACACCACAAACACGAGCACCACGGCATCCCGCAGGCTGCCGGCAGCCTCGCCAATGCTGTCGCGCACCGTGTCGGCCTCATTCACAATCAATTGGAGCGCGATGCCCGGCGGGAAGCTGGGTTCCAGTTCCGCCAGGGCCTGCTCCAGGGCCTTGCTCACCGCCAGGGCGTTACTGCCATCGCGCTGGTAAACGGCCAGGGCCACCGTGGGCTGGCCCTCCAGGTTGGTGGCGATGGTGTCGTAGGTCTCACTGCCGAGGCTCACCCGGCCGATGTCCCGCAGCAGCACCACGCCGCCATCGGGCCCCTTGCCCACCACCAGTTGTTCCAGCTCGGCGGGTGTGCGCAGGCGCCCCTCCATCTGCAGGGGCAGGGTGGTGGGTTGCCCCGCCGGCATGGGAGCTTCGCCGGTCTGTCCCAGGGCCGCCAGCACGTTCTGCGCTTCCAGCGACCGACGCACGTCGTCGATGGTGAGGGCGCGCTCCAGCAGGCCTGCAGGATCCAGCCAGAGGCGAAAGGCCAGGGGGCTGCCGCCGAACAGCGACACGCTGCCCACCCCCTCCACCCGCTGCAGGCGCTCCTTCACCACCTGGTTTACCCAGCCGCTGAGGAAGAGGTCGTCGTAGCGGCCTGCGGTGGCACTGAAGCTCAGCACCATCAGCAGGTCGTCGGAGCTGCGGCGCACCTGCACCCCCAGCCGCGCCACCGCTGCCGGCAGTTGGCGCAGCACCTGGCTGGCCTCGTTCTGGGCGTTGATCTGGTTGAGCTCGGGGTCGCCCCCCTGGAAGCTGAGGGTGAGGTTGCTGCCGTTGGCGGAGCTGCTGGAGCGGATGCTCTCGAGGCGCTCCAAACCGTTGAGTTGTTTCTCCAGCAGGGCGGTCACGCCCTGCTCCACCACCTCCGGTCCGCCGCCGGGATAGCTGGCCCGCACCGTGACGCGGCCGGGCGCGATCGGGGGCAGGTTCTCCACCTGCAGCCCCACCAGGCTGGTGAAGCCCAGCAGCAACAGCAGCAGGGTGAGCACCAGGCTGAACACCGGGCGGCGCAGGAACAGATCCGAGATCGTTCGCCGGGGCGGATGGCTGCTCATCAGGGCTGGCCGTTGCCCCCGAGGGCCGGTTGTTGGTGTAGCCATTCCAGCGTGGCCCGATCCCGCGGGCTCAACTGCAGCACCGGCTTGGGGCCGGGTCGGCTGGCCATGGCATCGGCGGGCTGATCGCTGTGGCCCCACAGGCCAAAGGCGTGGCCCAGTTCGTGCAGGGCCGTGGCTTGGATGGCGGGCTGGGCCTGGCCTGGGCTGATCAACACCTGCACCCGCGGCTCCAGCCGCCATTGGCCGCCGCGCTGCACCTCGAGCAGTTGCAACAGGGCCCGGCCATGGCTGGCCCGCCGGTTGAGGATCGGTGGGCGCCTTCGTTCCACCAGCACCTGGGCTTCGCTGGGATCGGCCACAAGGGTGAGTGGCAGATGCTGCTGCCAGGTGGCCAGGGCGGCCATGACGGCCTGCTGCCAACGCTGCTGCCACACCCCTGTGGGGCCTGTGTCCAGGCTCGGTTCCACCCACACGCACCAGTGGCGGCGATGGGGCCAGCCGGCAGGGCTCGGCTTGAGGGCCTGGCGATAGTCCAGGCCCGCTGGATCGGCCGGCGGCGTCGTGGTGATCGCATTGGGGCTGGTTGCTGCCGCAGGGGCCCAGGCCCGCACCTGCTGGGCTGGGGCACAGGTGAGATCAGCGGGCATCGGCAACATGGGGCTCAGCCCGGCAGGCCAACACCCCGGGCCATGAGGGTGGCCAGCAGCGGCACGGCGGCAAAGCCCACAAGCTCGATGTTGAGGATCCAGCCCAGCCGTTTGGCCAGGGCCTCGCTCACCTGGGGGAGTTCGCCCTTGCGCAGGGGGATGGCCCAGAGGATGTAGGTGACGGTGGGATAGAGCGACAGGCCGCCCACCGACAGGTAGAGGCCCACCTTCCACCAGAACAGGGGATTCTGGGTGTAGAACTCGCTGCCCTGGCCGAAGTAGAGCACCCGCAGGATGCCGCTCACCAGGAGTGCCAGAGCGGCTAAGCCGTACACCACATCAGTGATCACCATCAAGGTGGCGTCCTGCTTGCTGGGGTTGGGCTTGATCAGCCGACGCTCCAGCACCAGGGCCCCGAAGCAGAGCATGAAGCTCAGGTAGTGCACGTAGGCCACGCCCGCTCGGGAGAGCACATCGGGGGGGATCGCCGCAAAGCCGGCCATGGAACTGGAGCTTCAGAAGGCCACGACCGTAGCCACCAGCCTCCTCAGCTGTGTGCGTGGCAGGCGACACCGCCGGTGATGCGATCAAAAGCGATGAAAATCCGCAGGAATAAAGCTTTCTTTCTGCAGTTCAGTTGTGAATCTGTAGTTGCGAAGAAAACCAGTACTTGCGAAGCAATTGGGAAAGTTGGAAGCCTTTTGGTGACTTTCATTTCTTCCTGAAAAAGCTTCTAGGTTCAATTGAGTGGATCGGAAGGATCATGGCCAGCTCCCTGAGCGCTTTCCTCGGAGAAATCGGCCGCCATCAGCTGTTGACTCCCGAGCAGGAGTTGATGCTCGGCCGCAAGGTGCAGGCCATGGTGGCCCTTCACGAACGCTGCGCCATGGCAGGGGGTGAGGGAGAAGCCTGCTCCTACGACGATGGTGAGAAGCGCACGATGCGGGTGGGCGAACGGGCCAAGGATCAGATGATCACGGCCAACCTGCGGTTGGTGGTGAACCTGGCCAAGCGCTACCAGGGCAAGGGCCTCGACCTGTTGGATCTGATCCAGGAAGGCACGCTGGGCCTCACCCGTGCCGTTGAGAAATACGACCCCACCCGTGGGCACCGTTTCAGTACGTATGCCTATTGGTGGATTCGCCAGGGCCTGAACCGAGCCCTCTCTACCCAGAGCCGCACCATTCGCATTCCCGTGAATGTGAATGAAAAACTCACTCGTTTGCGCGCCGCCAAGGCACGGCTGCTCCAGGCCAATGGCCTGCTGCCCACCGCCAAGCAGCTCGCCCAGATGATGGATCTGCCCCTTGAGGAAGTGGAAGATCTGCTGGGTTGCGAACTGCGCAGCGTCACGGTGAGCCTCCAGGGGGTGGTGAAGTCGAAGTCGGATCCCACCGAGTTGGTGGATGTGCTGCCCAGTGAGGAGATGGCTCCGATGGAGCGCTGTGAGCTGGCGGAGCGCAATGCGGCTGTGTGGAAGCTGCTGGATCAGTCGAATCTCACCCCCAAGGAGCGCACGGTGGTGATGCTGCGCTTTGGGCTCGATGGCGGCAACGAGTGGCGCACCCTCGCAGAAGTGGCGCGGCAGCTGGGGTGCAGCCGCGAGTACTGCCGCCAGGTGGTGCAGCGGGCCCTGCGCAAGCTGCGCAAGGCCGGTATTCAGAGCGGGCTGGTGGAGGCCGATTGAGCCTCTACTTCCCCAGTCGGTAAACCGCCGTGCAGGGCCGTGGCGACCGCCCTGGTGGCATGGCGCGATCCACTCAAAATGGTGGCATTGTTCCTCATCGGGAACCCTCTGCCATGGCCGCATCAAACCCCGTGAATGGCGATCCCCTCGATGCCCAGCTGCTCGACAGCACTGAGGTCGATGAGGGCGCTCTACGCCGTTTGCTGCGCCGTGCGGGTCGCACGCTGGCCCGTCCCGCCCTCGAATGTCTGGAGCTGCTGCTCGACGGCAAGACCCCGCCCCAGGTGCGCATCACGATGGTGGCCGCCCTCACCTATCTGCTGGTGCCGATGGATCTGATTCCGGATTTCATCCCCGCGGCTGGCTTCAGCGACGACCTGGTGGCCCTCACGGCCCTGCTGGGCCTGTGCACCACCCACATGAACGAGGAGATCCGCATCCGGGCACAGCGCAAACTGGATCGCTGGTTTCCCCACGGGCGCTGATGGCCACGCTCACTGCCGAGCAGCTCGACGACCTCCAGTCCTTTCTCAAGGACTGGTTGCGCCATGCCGGTCGCACCCAGGCGGATCTGCGCCGGGCCCTGCGGGCCAGCTCCATCCGCATGCCTGTGCTGCTGGAGGAGCTGGCCAGGATCCACGGCCGTGATGGTCTGATTGGCCTGGCAGAGCGCCTCTGTGAGATCGAATCCCTCTGGCAGGGCGAGGAAGACCTTGCCGATGACGACGAGAGTCCTCTGCCCCTGGCCCTGGAGGATTCCCTGGGCCAGCTCGACCTGCTGCTTCAGGAAATCCGGCTGGATACGGGCGAATCCTGACCCGCGGCCAGGGGGCGCGTCAGACTGAGTGGCGTAAGGGCAGGTGCCATGGTGTCGAACGCAGTGGGTGTGGTGTCGGGGCTCGTGTTGCTACTGGCAGCCACTCCCTCCCTGGCCCAGGTGGAGAGCTTCCTGTTGGGTCCCGGTAGCAAGGTGGGTCCCGCCACCAAGGTTGAGCCCACCAACTGCGTCACCGCCCCAGATGGCTCAATCACCTGTGGCACCAAAATCGTGAACCCCGAAGGCGATACGCCCGCCAAGCCGCAGTACAACCCCTTTAACCGCTGAGTCCGTGGCGGACAACGGATTTCTGAGGGTCGTCTACGCGTTTGAGCGGCAGCTGGCCAAGCTGCTCGCCATGATCCTGGCGGCTGTGATTGTGGTGGCCAGCCTGCAGCTGATGCTGTTCCTCGGCGGCGATCTGCTTGATCTGAGGGTGAACTGGACCGGCGAAGGCCTGATTGGCCTGCTGGACCAGATCCTGGTGATCCTGATCGCCCTGGAGGTGCTCCAGAACCTCACGGCCTATCTGCGCGAGCACGTGGTGCAGATCGAGTTGGTGTTGATCACAGCCCTCACGGCGCTGTCGCGCAAGCTGATTGTGATGCCGCCGGGTAGCCTGAAGGATGGCTCCCTGTTGATTGGCCTGTCGGTGGGAGTGCTCTCCCTAGCGGTGGCCTATTGGCTGGTGCGCCAATCGCACCTTATGCGGATGCCCTCCAGAAGAGAGCCAGCCAAAGGGTTCCCGGGGCAGGATCCGTAGCCACTACCCGATGGCGGCGGTGGGCTTCGATTAGCACACTGTCGCCCACGCAGAGATCGCGGGGTTTCGTTTCATCGGCGAATTCGATCGTGGCGCTTCCCCGTAGCACCAGAATCCATTCGTTGTCGTCCTGGTCGTACCAGAACCCCGGTGGGCTGCTGGATCCACAGGAGTGGATGCGTTCTAGTCTCCAGGCCGGCGTCTGAACGAGAACGTCCACCCGTTCTTCGCCGGCAGCAGGGGCGTTGCCCTCCAGCAGGTTGCGCTGATCAGGATGGTTGGCGCTGGGATGCGTCGTGCTTGGCCCCTCAGTCCTGTCACCCCAGCGCCGGCCGATGTCAAATCCCCATTGAGCAGCCAGGGTCACCACATCGTGATGGCTGTCGCAGTCCCGCAGGGCGTTTCGCACGGCGGGGTTCGCCTCACTCAGGGCCACAAGGGCATTGAGCTGGCGGATCTTCTCGAGAAATTGCTGCAGCTGGGCTTCGGCCATCAGCTCAGTATCAATGCTTCCTGGGCTTGGTTCAGCTGTTTGGCCATGCGGAAGCGGCGGAACAGCACCCCATTGATCAGCAGTTCTTCCTGCCAGCTCACCTGCCAGCCCTGCCTGCGGAACAGCGGTTCCGAGATCAAACTGGCCTCGGTTCGCAGCCGCGGGATCCCACGCCGGCGGGCTTCCTGCTCCAGGGCCTGCAGCAGTGCCCCGCCACGGCCTTCACGGCTGGAGCGGCCCCGGCAATAGAGCAGGGCTACGTGATCCTCGGGGTCCAACAGTGCAAAGGCCTCAGCCTCGCCATCCACTGAACGACTTACGAGCCCCCAACCTTGGCGCAGGGAGTTCCGTAACGGTGTAATGCCAGATCCCGATCTTGCCTGCCGTGACCAGGCCTTTACCTGTGACTGGCTGTACTGGGCGGGGGCGACAGTTTCCACCGCATCGCGATAGATCTCCAGGGCGGCATCGTGATCCTGGGTTGCAAGGGGAGTGATGGCGTTCATTTCCGTGGCGTACTGCCGATTTGGCTGGGTTGATTCTTCCGTGCTCATCGGCGAGTCATGGCATGCATCGTGGGCATGTTGTAAGTTGTGGGGGTTGAATTGATGAACCCACGAAATCAATGCTCACCGGATCCGAACTGCTGGCCAAGGTCAAGGAACTGGGCGATGTGGGTAAATCCGAGATCGTCCGCTCCTGCGGTTACGTCTCCACCAAGAAGGATGGCGGCGAGCGCCTGAACTTCACGGCCTTCTACGAGGCCCTGCTGGAAGCCAAGGGCGTTGAACTCGGTGTCAGCGGCAAGGTTGGCAAGGGCGGCCGCAAGCTCAGCTATGTGGCCACCGTTCAAGGCAACGGCAATCTGCTGATCGGCAAGGCTTACACCGCCATGCTCGATCTCAAGCCCGGCGACGAGTTTGAAATCAAGCTGGGTCGCAAGCAGATCCGCCTGATTCCCGCAGGCTCCACCGAAGAAGACGAAGAGTGAGTCCTGTGGTTCAGCACCCCTGAGGCCCTGGCTGTTATCCCAGCTCTCGGCTCTCAACCCAGCTGAACCCACACCACGTCGTCAGGCAGAACCCGCTGCTGTTCGCCCCCGTTGATGCGTTCACCGGGGGCTTTTTGTTGGCTGCCGGCGGCATCGAGGTCGCGATAGTCCTGCGGATGACAGGAGAGCAGCAGGATCTGGATGCCCTGCTCCATGCCACGCCGCAGCATGCGTTTGAGCCCCACTAGGCGTTCGCGGTCGCTGTTGGTGAAGGCATCGTCAAACACCAGCGGTAGGCAATGGTCGTAGGCGGGGTGCAGCACCTCCGCCAGCGCCAGGCGCAGGGCGGCGGCCAGCTGCTCGCGCATGCCGCCACTGAGACGATCGAAGCCATAGGCCTCGCTGCCCTGGCGCAGCTGCAGATCCTGAAAGCCTTGCTGGGGATCGAAGGCCAAGAGGGGCTGCAGTGCCTTGGTCGAGAGGGTCGCCAGGTAGGGGCCGATCGCCTCCCGCAGGGGTTCGCTGTAGCGGTTGGCCAGCCGGCTCTGGGCCTCGTGAAAGCGGCTCTGCAGCAGGGTGAGGGCCTGGGCCTGACGCTCCAGGCTCGCCCGTTCCTCGGCCGCCGCCTCCCAGGCGGCCTGCCGTTGCTCCAGCTCGGCGGTGGGGTTGTTGGAGCCCAGGCTGGCGCAGCGCTGTTCGGCCTGGCCGCGGCTGGTGAGCAGGCTGTCCTTCTCCGCCTCGAGCTGTTGCAGGGTCGCGGCGATCGCCTCCGCGCCGTTCGGATCCGCTGCGCCACCCAGGCTGATGTGTTCGGCCTCCAGCCTGTCCAGCTGGGTTTGGCGGTGCCGCAGGTCTGTCTCCAGCTCCTGCAGTTGGCTGGCCAGCGCCTCGGTTGAACCGCTCTGCTGCTCGGCTTCGGCCAGCCGCGCCGCCAACCCCTGGAGTGAGCCGGCCAGTTGATCCAGCTGCCCGCGGCTGGCGGTGACCTGCTGCTGCAGTGCGCGCTCGCGCGCTTCACTCCGTTGCTGGCTGGCCGCCAGCTGCTCCAGCTGGCGGTTCAGGCTGGTGCTCGAGCTGCGCAGGTTCTGCAGCGCCAACTCCAGGCCGGCACGATCCAGCTGCAGCAGATCGGAAGCCTCAGGATCAGAGGCCAGGTTGGCCGCGGAGGCCAGGGCGTCGTCGAGACGCTGGCGCCGCGGCACCAGCGCCGCAATCCGCTCCTGCAGGCCCGCCCAGGGAATGGCGGCCGCTGCCTTGCGCAGGGTGTTGAGCTCCGCATCCAGATCGCGCCGTTGGCGTTCGATTGTTTCGGCGGCATCGCTGGTGGCCACGCCCAGCTCGGCCTTGAGGCTCCTGAGGCGCTCGCGGCTGCGCAGCTGTTCAGTCTGGGCCTGGGGCAGAGCCTGCCCCCCCCCTGGGCTGAGCCGCACCACCACCCCCAGACCCACCTGCAGGTTCACCTCGGCCGTGAGCTGGTAGCGCTCGCCGGGCTTCAGCGGGCTGCCGCCATTCAGGCGGATGGGCTCGTCGGCTTGGAGCACCTCCAGGCTGGCCGCCATGGCCTGGCAGCGGGCTTCGGCCTGGGCCAGGGCCTGTTCGGCCTGGCGCAGCTGACGCACCTGCTCCGTGGCCATGGCCGGCAGGGCCGCCAGTTGGCGCTTGAGGCCCTCGGCTTCGCCCTGGAGTGCCTGGAGCTGGTGCTGGTGTTCGTGGAGTTGGAGCTCCTCCGCCTGGAGTTGGTGTTGATCCAGCCGTAGCTGGGCCAGCTCCTGGTGTTGCTGCTGCTGTTGGCGCTGGGTGTCCAGACGCTGCCGCTGTTGGCGTTGCTCCTCCAAACTGGCCTGGAGTGTCGCCAGCTCTTCCAGCAGTTGTTCCAGTTGCTGGCTCTGGTGCTGTTGCTCGGTCAGCTGCAGGGTCTGTTGCTGCTGCCAGTCCTGCCGCTGCCGCTGGGCCAGGCGCAGGGCTGCGGCCCGCTGAAGCAGGGGTTGGCGCTCCGCCAGGGCGAGCTGCCGCTGGTTCTGCAGTTGCAGACGGCGTTGTTCCCCCTGGGCCAGGGCGGTCTGCCGCTGCAGCAGGGCCGGCCGTTCGTCGCTCTCGATGCGCTGCAGCCGTTCGCCGATCTGGCGCAGTTGCTCCATCGCCGTGTCGAGCTCGCCGAGGCGCAGCTGGGCTTGGCCCAGCTGCTCAAGGCAGGTTTGTTCGCGCAGCTGGGCCTCCGCCAGGGGGGAGCCGGCCTTCACCCTGCCGGTGGCGGTGAACAGCAGCGCTACCCGCTCCTGCAGCAGCTCGAGCACGGCGCGATCGAGCGCCGACTCGATGGCGCCACTGCCGCCCCGTTGCTGCAGGTGATCCACCAGGCGGGCGAAGTCGTAGCGGTTCTGCTGGCCGGCGATCGGGTTGCTGCTGGCCTCCCCCTGCCGCACCCAGAGATGGGCCCAGCGCTCCGGTAGCTGGGCGATGCGCCGGCCCTCCACGGGGCCATCAACCCCGAGCAGTTGGGCGAGGTGCTCCTCTGCTGCGGCTCCATTGAGGGCCACGCCCGTGCCGTTGCTCAGTTGGCAGGTGCCGCTGGAGCCGGCAAAGCGCTTGCGCAGCTGCCAGGTTTGGCCCGCGGCCTCAAAGCTGATCTCCACCTCCGGTAGGCCGGCGTGGATCCGAGAGCGCAGCTCCTCCACCCCGCGGCCGGTGGCGGTGGAGCGCAGGAACAGCCCCTTGTGCAGCGCTTCCACCAGCGTGCTTTTGCCGGCCTCGTTGGGTCCGCCGATCAGGGTGAAGCGCCGCCCGAACTGCAGCTCCAGGTCGCGGTGCAGGCGCACCTGGCGCAGCCGGCAGGAGAGTAACCGCATCGCTTAGTTCACCAGGTTCACGCAGCGGTGCAGCTCGCTGAGGGCCAGCCGCAGCACCTGGGCGGTGTCCGCGCTGTCGGTGCTGTTGGCCTCCTCCAGGGCGCTGTGCAGGTCTGCCGCTACCCGCGCAATCAGGGGGTCGCCGGGGCGACCGGTGAGCTCGGCCAGCTCTTCGGCCCCTGGCTCCTGCTGGCAGCGGCCCCGGCGTTTGAGCCGCAGCAGCTGGGCCTCCAGGCGCTCGATCAGTGCCTCGTAGTGGCGATGGCCCTCGAGGCTCAGGCTGCCGCTCTCCTCCAGCAGCAGCAGGTGCTGGCCTGGCTCCTGACCCAGCAACCGATCCAGTTGTTCTTCCAGGCGCGGCAGGTCGGCATCGCCATTGAAGTGGAAGCGCAGGGGGTGCCAGGCCAGCTGGCCTGTGGCGAGGGGCTCCACCTCGGCTTGGCCGCCACGCACCAGCTGCACTCCCAGCACCTGGCTGCCGCGGTAGTCGGGGGTGCGGGGGAAACGATCCGGTTCCGGTGTGCCGCTGTACCAGGTTTTGGGGTTCACGGCCTTCATGCCGTGCCAGTCGCCGAGGGCCACGTAGTCCAATTCCTGCAGCAGCGCGTCATCGAGCTGCAACCGATTGCTGGTGGCTGCCGGATTCTCCTCGTCGGCATCGAGATCCGCGCCGCCGAAGCCGTGCACGGAGCCATGGGCCAGCACGAGCCGTGGCTTGCTTGTGGGTAGATCAGCCCAGGCGATCTGCCGCAGCCAGGCACAGGGGTCGTCGCTGTCGCTGCGGCGCAGCAGCGGGCAGGGCAGAACGATGGCGTGCTCCAACTCCAGAACCTGGCGGTTCAGCAGCACCTGCAGGTTCGGGGCCCGCCGTTGCTGTTCACTCCGGAAGAAGCTGCTGTGCCACACGCTGCCGGGGGCGCCGTGGTCGTGGTTGCCGGGGATCACCAGCACCGGCACTGTCAGGTTGCCGATGGCCTGGCACACGGCGCTCACGTCGCTGCTGCTGGGGGTAGGCGAGTCGAACAGATCACCGGCTATTAGGAGAAAAGCCGCCTGGCGGGCCTGGACGTGGCGGCCGATGCCCGCGATGGCCTCCAGCCGCACCTGGCGCAACCGGGCCCGCTTATCGGGGTCCTTCACCCGGGCATAGGGCTTGCCGATCTGCCAGTCGGCACTGTGCAGAAACGACAGCATGCAAGTGGGTGAGGACGCGTCCATTTCAGCGCGTCGGCGCAGGCCTGGCGACCATCAGACTTCCACCACCAACCTGCACTGCTGTACCCATGGCCATCAGCATCAAGCCCTGGTGTGAGGCACGCCCCCTGGCCCTGGGCCTGCTGCGTGGGCTGCTGCTGTTGGCCGCGTTGCTGCTGCTGTTCTGGCCGCGTCCGGCCTGGGCCGTGGCCGATGCTGCCGACCTGGGGCGTGGTGCTCAGCTGTTCGAGAATCACTGCGCGGGGTGCCACGTGAACGGCGGCAACATCATTCGCCGCGGCAAAACACTGCAGCTCAAGGCATTGGAGCGCCAGGGGCTGGCCTCCCAGGAGGCGATCGCCGGCATTGCGGCTGCTGGCCGCGGCCAGATGAGCGGCTATGGCTCCGTTCTGGGAGACGATGGCGTTGGCGATGTGGCGGCCTGGGTGTGGCAGCAGGCGCTGGCTGGGTGGGATCGCGGCTGAGCCGCCCATCCCCCATCGTTCAGAGCTTGATGCGCATTTGCAGACTCCCCGCTATGGCACTGAGGGAGGTGTCATTGGCTTGGGTGATGTAGTCGATCGAGGCTTCCAGGCCAAAGGCTTCCGTCACCTTCCACACCACGCCACCGCCCAGCTGCACCGTGGTGTCGCCGCTCGTGGTGGTGATGGTCTCGCCGCCGTCGTAGGTCACGCCGTCCTGCCCGGCAAAGCTCGTCCAGAAATTCGCCCGTACAAACGGTTGCCATCGGCTGCCGGTGTAGGCCAGCCTCAAGCCGGATCGGAGCACGGCTTGCCAGGGGCTTTGCAGATCCATGGTGGCGATGCCATCACTGAAGCTGTTGATGGCACTGCCGAGGCCGATGAGCTGCAACTCGGGCTCCAGGCTCCACTGTTTGCCCAGGCGAATGGGATAGCCGCTCTCCAGCGAAAGGCTCCATCCCCAGCCCTGTGGATCTTCATTGACCCCCCCGAACGACTGGACATGGCCATTCACCGTGTTGCCACCGGCGATGGCCTCCACGTACCAGCCATTCCGATCAAGATGTGTGCCATAGAGGCTTAGACCGTAGGTCTGCATTTGCAGGTTGCCAGCACCGTTCCCGCTGACTGCATAGGTGAAGCCTCGGGCTCCACCGCTGGCATTGGCCAGGCTCAACATGGCACCCCAGCGGTTGCTGGCACCGGAGGCGGATGTGCTGGTGCCCAGATCCACGCCGAGGTTGAAGGCCAGCAGACTCCCATCGAATTCCGGCGCCACCGTGCCGCCCCACTGTTGTTGCCAGCCGCTGCCGGCCGTTCTCCACCACACCTGCGACTGCTTGCCAATCCCCAGCTGCTGTTGATCGCCGCGGCGATCGTGAAAGGTGCTGAGGCTGAACAGCGTTAACTGGCGGCCAAGGGCCGGCAACATCGCATAGATCGGCGTCTCATCGCGATAGATGGGCGTGTTGCTCTGTGATCCGCTCGCCAGGCCCTGGTTGGGCAGTTCCGGAGCTCCCTCGGGGGGCGCTACAAGTTGGGGCGTCACCTCCGGAGTGATGGGTGTTGGTAGGGAGGAGCGCAGATACCAGCTGTTCGTCGTTCCTGCAGTCACGCCGCCTTTGTAAAGGTAATACTCGTAAGCACCGGCCCGCACGCGGTTGCGCAGCCCAAAGGCGTTGTTTGTGCTGGTGGCCCCACCGGAGGCTTGCACCACCTGGATGCCGTCGAGCAAGGTAATTGCGCCTGCACCCCCAGCATTGGTGATGGCCAGGAGACTGGTTCCCGAGATGCTGCCTCCATTCACAATCAGCCGATCTGTGGCCGAGGCCTCGTTGCCAAGCACGGTTTGCAGGGCCACGGTGCCGTTGTTGCCGCTGTAGTTGCCGTTGATCGTGAAGCGGTGGCGGGCATCCCCTGCGGTGAGATCAATCGTGCCGGCATTGCTCAGCGTGGCCAGGCCGCCACTGCTGAAGGGGCTGAAGCTCACGCTGCTCACGCCATTCACGGCAACCAGGCTGCTGCTGGCATCCAAACTGAGGCTGCCGGTGCCTGTGCCCGCATCACCCAGCACTAGGTTTTGATCGAGATTGAAGCGGGAGCCATTGGTGAGCTGGATGCTCTCCCATTCGCTGAAGCGGTTGATCGCGGTGGCCTGGGTGTTGTCGAGCACAAGGCTGTCGGTGCCAAGCCCGCCGCTGAAGCCGGCGGTGTTGCTGATCTGGCTCGCCAGGTTGCGCAGAGTGGCCGTGTCGTTGTCTGGCCCCAGATCAATCAGGCCACGCACGATCCCGTCGTTGGCCCAGAGAAAGGTGTCATTGCCGGTGCTCATGCGCACCTCCCCATTCACCTGGCCACCGGTAATCGTCACACTGTCGGTGCCGCCGCTGACGCTGATGTTGCCACCGATGCTGCCAGCTGAAATGCTGATGGTGTCGTTGCCGAATCCTGTAACGAGATTGCCATCAATCTGGCCACCTGTCATGGTGAAGATATTGTTGTCAAGCTTCATGTCCACGCGGCCGATGCGGCCGGCGCTGAATGTAGCAACATCGCCATCCTCAAAGGCGCCGATGATGTGACCACCGCTCATGGTGAATGTATCCCGTCCGTCCCCTTGGGCGAGCGACTTCAGGATGCCCCCGGTCATGATGAATTCATCAATGCCATTGCCCTGATTTAGGTCGGCATTCACGTTGCCTGAGCCGATGCTGAAGCTGTCGGCTCCAGCTGAGGTTGTGATGGTGCTGGCGGTGATGTTGCCGGCATTGCGGAAGCTGCCAGGGCTGTTGATGCTGATTGTGCCCGTGCCAAGACTGATGGAGCCGCCGTTGGTCACAGAAGAACTGCTGCCATCGACCTGGATGAAAATGTCTGTTCCAGTTGATGGGCTGATGTTGCTGCCGCTGTAGAGGGTCAGGTCGGACAGTCCGCCGATGTTGTTGAGGATCAGTGATGGGTTGGTGCTGCTGTCGAGCAGCAGGCGGCTGTTAAGGCCTAAAACCGCACGGAAGGCACGTTGGCTTGGGTTCGCCGTGCAGATCGCTCCGTCGGGCACGCTGAGAGTTCCTGCAACAGGGTTCGGAGCTGAGTTTGTGCAGACCTGTGCCTGAGCCGGGGTGGCTGACCCGGAAGTGATGCCGCCAACCAGCAGGATTGCGGCAAATAGGCGGCGTTGAAGGCGCATCGGCGGGCCTGGAATCGCGTCACCCTAGATTCGGTGAGCGAACTGTCAAGCCGTTGGTTGCTATCCACGGACCATCGTCAACGGTCTGAGGCGTTAGCTATGAAGTGTTGCCGAATTGATCAAAAGCCTGGATGCAGGGGTGGGCCTGTAGCTCAGTCCGGATGCCTTGCCGCCAAGGCTCACCGTTGTGGAGTCGCTCATTTACTTGCACCTGGCTGTCGGCCTCATAGATCCCGAGCACGTGGGTGCTGCCCCGCGTCGGGCTGAACATCGTCAGAATGTTGTATCGGTGCTGGTGAAGGTTGATCAGGTGCTTCTCTCGCTAAGGGGGCATGCCGATGCTGCCGGCGAACAGAATCAGCTGGCCCATCGGGAAAGGTGTGGTGGGCTGTCCCATTGTTGGTCACGTGCGCGCTGATGGTTATTGCCGCAGGGTTGCATCGTTTGTGCTGAAAATGTCAACTTCTTCCGAGGATAGGTTTTGATCTTGACGAAGACTCGTAGCTGCTAACTGGCTTCGTGTTTTGGTATCCATCGATTCACCTTGGCGAAATGACCCGTTCATTTTTCTCGGCGCTTCTGCTCGGTGCCGGTGCGGCCATGGGCGCCGCGCCAGCTCTTGCCGCTGACCCTCAGATCGCTCAGACCTACGCTGTTGAGCCGGTGGCTTACGAGCAAGGAACTGGTTTCTACGCCACCATTGGTCTGGGCGCCCAGTGGCCCCAGGGGCAGAACGTCAACGGCGGCGGTGCCTGGAATGGCTTCAGCGCTGAAACCGGCTATGGCGGTGGTTTCTCGGGAGAAATAGGCGTGGGTTACGATTTCGGTGCGATCCGCACCGAACTGACGTACGGCTACTCCCAGGCCAGTGCCAACAATCTCACCGTGAATGCCCTAGGTGGTGTGATCAGTCCTGGTATTAGTGGCAACATCAGCAAGAATGATGTGTTGGTGAGTGCCTATTGGGATATCGCCACCGGCAGTCGCTGGGTGCCTTACGTCGGCGGCGGCATTGGCTACACCAATCTCAGCACCCCCAATATCTCTGCTGCTGGCTACAACACCAGTAGTGGTAATAGTGGTAACTTCGGTTATCAGGCCAAAGTTGGCGTTTCCTATGTAGCCACCCGCAACGTGGACGTCTTCCTGGAAGGTGTCTATCAAGGTGCCAACAGCGGTCGCACCATCAGCGGTACCAACGCTGCTGGTGAGAGTGTTTCGGCCGATTTCGGTTCTTTCAACAGCTGGGGTGCCAAGTTGGGTGCCCGTTGGCGTTTTGGTGGCGAACCGACTCCCGTGGCAGTTGTTGAACCTGCTCCCGCTCCTGCACCGGCCCCCGAGCCTGTGCCTGCTCCGGCTCCGACTCCCGAGCCCATCCGTGGCCTCTGGTGAACACCGTGGTCAGCTGACCGAGGGAAGAGCGGGGTTACCCCGCTCTTTTTTTCGGTTGCAGGTGCGCATCAGAAGGCTTGGATCCAGGGGTACACCTGGATCTCCGTCCAGATGCCGTGGCGCCAGTACACATCGGCCTTGAGCAGCTCTTCCACCTGCTGTTGGTTCTCTGCCTCGTAGATGCCAAACACGTGGGTGCTGCCCTCCGTGGGCCCGAGGGTCACCAGAAGGCCCGCATCCTTTTGCTGCTGCAGACCCGCCAGGTGCTCCTCTCGGTAGGGAGCGCGCTTCTCGAGGGCGTTGTCGCAATAGGTGCCCCAGAGCACGAAACGCATGGCGGTGTCAGCGCAGATAGGGCCTCAACCTACCGGTTCAAAGCGAGAACAGCGGCAAGGTAATGCTGCAGGTGAACAGGGGTGGACGCTGGTTGGGATGGGTGTGGGTAGCCCGGTCTTGCTGTGGGCTGCCTGCCAATGGTGTGGGCCCTGATCAAGATCGTGATGTGGATTCCAGATCGGCATGTCCATGGCAATCGCTCACCATCACCTCCTGCGTTTGCAGGTTCTCTGGCTGGCCTGGTTCCTGGCGCTGCTCTTTCACACGGATCTGGGCTTGATGCCGCTGTTCCACGGGCTCTCTCCTGAAATTGAGAGCCATGTGGCGGCAGAACGGCTGCCGATCGTGTTTTGGGCGATGTTGCTCTATTTCTTGATCCCCCTGGCAGCCATGGTGTTGAACACCTATGCCGATACCAGTGCGACCGGATGGCGGGGCTGGCGTCGGTTTCACTTGGGCCTGGGCATCGTGTATTCCCTCACCAATGGGGCCCACATGGTGGTGGACATCTTGATTCCCGATTCCCGGGCCGATCAGGTGGTGTTGATGGCGGTGATGGTGCTGATTGGGTTGTTGATCAACCGCGAGAGTTGGGGCTGGTGTCGCCAGCGCTGAGCCGTTAGGGGCCCACCAGCCCCCAGCGCCCCATGAAGGGCCAGCGCACCGGCACCGTGGCGGCGCCGCCGCCGGGCCAGAGGAGCTCCAGCTCTGCGGCCAGGTTCGCCAGCGGATCCATGCCGGTTTCCCGCGCCGCCTGCACGGCCGACCAGGTGCTCAGGTAACCCAGCAAGGCAGGCAAGGTCCAGTGGCGTTCGATCACCAGGTCGGCAGGGAACGGCCATTCCTCGCCGGGGAAGGGCAGTCCGGCGTAGGACTGATCCACCCAGCGGCGCGGGGGAGGCCACCAGGCCGCGAGATCAACGCTGTAAAAGCGATCCACAACGGCTTGGAGGTGGGGCTCCGCCAGCTGCAGGGGCAGGTAGCCGATCCAGGCCATGGCGGCCCCGGGCCTGCCCACCCGCCGTACCTCGGCATTGAAGCCCTCCCCGGCGAACCAGTGCACGGCCGTTGCCACCAGCACCCCATCCACGCTGGCGTCCTCCAGGCCGCTGGTTTCAGCCGGTGCGCAGCGGTAGCTCACCCGTGGGTGGTGGAAGGCTGCCTCCAGCTGGGCAGCACTGACATCGGTGGCGAACACCTGGGCGAAGTGATCGGCCAGGGCCACGGAGGCCTGGCCGTTGCCGCAGCCGCAATCCCACACCAGCTCACGGCCACCACAGCGCTCGGCAAAGGCGGCGAAGAAGGCAGGGGGGTAGGTGAGCCGATGGTTGGCGTAGTTCCGGGCCACGGCCCCAAACAGTTGCTCAGGCGTCGAGGGCATGGCGCAGCTGGCTGCAGAACTGGCCAGCAGCAGCAGCCACATCCGCTCCCTGGCCATGGGCTTCCGCCATCACCTTTACCAGGGCACTGCCCACAATGGCCCCGTCGGCTCCCCAGTCCCGCACCTGGCGGGCCTGATCGGGGCCGGAGATGCCGAAGCCCACGGCCACGGGCGTGGGCCCCATGCCCTTGAGCTGCTGCACCAGGCCGCCCACACGGTTCTCGATGGTGGTGCGCACGCCCGTCACCCCGGTGACACTCACCAGATAGGTGAAGCCGCGACTGGCCGCAGCGATACGCCCCATGCGCTCAGCAGGAGTGGTGGGGGCCACCAGCAGCACCAGGTCGATGCCGTAGGCGGCGGCGATGGCGGAGAGCTTCTCCGCTTCTTCCAGGGGTAGATCCGGCACCACCAGGCCTGCGGCTCCCGCGGCAGCGGCCTCGCGGCAGAAGGCCTCCATGCCCCGGTTGAGCAGCGGGTTGCTGTAGGTGAACAGGATCACCGGAATGCCCAGCTCTCCTTTCAGGCTGCTGAGCATCTCCAACACCTTGCCGGGGGTGGTGGCGGCCCCCAGGGCCCTGCTGGCGGCCGCCTGAATCACGGGACCATCAGCCAGGGGGTCGCTGTAGGGGATGCCCAGCTCGATCATGTCCGCCCCGGCAGCTTCCAGGGCCAGCAGGGTGGAACGGGTGTGCTGCAGTTCGGGATCCCCCGCCATGAGGAAGGGCATCAGGGCGCAACGCCCCTGGGCCTTGAGGTGCTCGAAGCGCTGCTGGATCGGCGTGGTCACGGCAGCGGTCATCGGGCCGAGGGGGCTTGCATCGCCACGAGCCTATGGGGTCATTGGGCGTGGGTAGAGGCCTCAGCCCTGGGGGCTGTCATCCAGTTGGCCTAGCTCCCGCAGCAGCTTTTCCTGCTCGGCAGGGGGCAGGGCCTCGAATCGCCGCTGCAGTTCCTCCTCCGTGGCGGAGTCGTAGGCATCGCGGTAGCGGCGGCGCTGTTGCATGTAGGTCATGTTGCCGGTCACCACGCGGAACAGGTAGGAGCCGGTCCAGCCCAGAACAATCAGCACCAGCACCGCCTGGGCGGCGATGCCGGCCGAAAAGCCCTCGAGTCCAGCGGCCGCAAAGGCCCAGTAGCCCAGACCTCCCACCGCAAAAACGCCCACGCCCACGATCAGGGCCTTGGCCCGGGTGATGCCGGAGCCACCAGTGCCTGCGTCTGCCGCCATCAACCCTGGCCCTGCCCGGCCATGCGCAGGTTGATGAAGGGAGCGAACAGGATCAGGCCGGGGAAGAACAGGAACACCAGGCCATACACACCCGTGCGTTCGATCTTGCCCATGGTGGTCCAGCGCTTGGTCATCCAGGCCATCAGGGCCAGGGGCACCACCACCAAGTAGGCAAAGCCCAGGGCCGCGTAGGCCCCCAGCACCAACAGCGTGTCCACGGAGATGGAGCTGAGAAAACCTGGCAGGGGCACGGTGCCGGATCGGATCGTGCCCCAAATCTAGGATGGGCGCCTGGAAGGCTGGGAAACCCGGCCTCCAGCGCCTGGGAGCATGGCGGAATTGGTAGACGCAGCGGACTTAAAATCCGCAGACGGCAACGTTGTGGGGGTTCAAGTCCCCCTGCTCCCATCGAGGTCCTCCATGGCAACGGCCAGCCTTGGCCACGGGGCAACTTGCGCTGATTGGCAATTCATGACAGCTGCCTGACGAACCCTGTTGGCGTGCCCACCGTGGATTGATTCAGCACGGGATTTCCCATGCTCGAGCTGCTGCCGCCGCTCAACGACCACAACTTGCCCTGGATGGACACGATCCATCCGATCGTCGTTCACTTCGTGATCGCGATGGCCTTGATCGCCTTCGTGTTCGATCTGGCGGGGGTTGTGCTGCGCAAGCCGGCTCTCTACGAGGTGAGCTTCTGGAACCTGCTGTTCGCCACCGGAGCCATCTTCGTGGCGATCATCTTTGGCCAGGTGGAGGCGGGGCTTGCCTCTCCCTATGGGGCCGCCCGCAACATCCTCGACATTCACACCACCATCGGCTGGTCGTTGGCGGGGATCCTGTCGCTGCTCACCGGCTGGCGCTATGTGCTGCGTAACCGCGACCCCGAAAGCCTCCCCCTTCCCTTTCTGGGCGCCGGTGGCCTGGTGAGTGCCCTTGTGCTGGTGCAGGTTGTTCTCGGCGACAAGTTGATCTGGACCTATGGCCTCCACACCGTGAAGGTTGTGGCGGCCATGCGGGAGGGCTTGATCTGATGGCTGCCCTTCCGCTGCTCATGGCGCTGGCTTACAGCCCAGCAGAGGCGTCGATCGATCAGATTGCCTCCACGTTGGGAGCCAATGGCCTCCCTTACGCGTTGCCGATCCACCCAAACCTGGTGCACCTCACCATTGGGTTGTTCGTGATCGCCATCGCCTTCGACGTGGTGGGCGCGCTCTACCCCCTGGAGAAGCGGGTGTTCCGCTTCCTGGCTCTGCCCATCACTCGGGGTGGCTTCCACGATGTGGGTTGGTACAACCTGCTGGTGTGCTGCCTGGTGACCTTCTTCACCGTGGCGGCCGGCTTCTACGAAATGCTCACTGCGGTGCCTCTGCCGGGGGTCACCAGCACCTTCGGCGTCGGCAGCATGACCACCATGCTCTGGCATGGCGTTGGCGGTGTGCTGCTGCTGCTGATCATCACCGGGATGACGGTGTGGCGCGGCTTCCAACGCTTCGTTTGGCGCCGCGACATGGGCCGCCAGGTGCAGTGGATCTACCTGGGTGTGGGGGTGGTGATGTTTGCGTTGCTCGGTCTGCACGGCACCCTCGGTGCCCAGTTGGCCGCTGAGTTCGGCGTGCATATCGCCGCTGATCAGCTGCTCCAGGCCGGGGCTGATCTGCACACCGCCCTGCCCTGAGGAGATCCTGAACCATGACAAGCTCCTCGCCTCGACCCATTAACCGCCCGGCGGTGCTGGGCGTGTCCGCCTGGGTGGGCGTGTTGGTGCTGCTCAGCCACTGGATGGGCCAGCAGGCCTACCACTGGCTTCCGGTGCAGGCCTCCAATGCCGCCCCACTGGTGGATGGCCTGTTCAGCTTCGAAACCGCCCTCGGCACCTTTGTGTTCGCCGCTGTGGTGTCGGTGATGCTCTGGGTGATGGTGTTCAACCGCGCCGATAAATACGACGAAAGCGATGCCGTTCCGATCGAGGGCAACACCAAGCTTGAAGTGATCTGGACCGCCATTCCCTTCGTGCTGGTGATGGGTATTGCCGTGTATGCGATGCGGGTGAACCACACGCTGGGGGTACTGGGCCCGATGGAGCACATCCACGCCCACAACTCCACCGAGATGCAGGGTGGCTACCCGGGTGATCGCCTGCCTGCGGAGCAGGTGGAAGTGATTGCCAGGCAATGGTCCTGGGAGTTTCGCTATCCAGGGAGCAACGTGTCCTCTACGGAGCTGCATCTGGCGGTGGACCAACCGGTGACCTTCCGGCTCACCTCAGACGACGTGCTGCACGGCTTTTACATCCCCGCCTTCCGGTTGAAGCAGGATGTGATTCCCGGTAGGGCCATTGATTTCAGCCTCACGCCCACCCGTGAAGGTCGCTACCGCCTGCGGGATTCGCAGTTCAGTGGCACCTGGTTTGCCGCCAACCAGGCCGATGTGGTGGTGCAGAGCCAGGACGACTATGCCCATTGGTTGCAGCAGGCCGCCGGCCAACCTCTGCAAGCGGGCTTGAGCCTGGCTTCCCAGGAATTCAGCGAGCGTCAGCAGCAGAAAAACCCTGGCTGGGCCACGGTGCCACCGGCGCCGCCCCCCCAGGTGAACGTTCCCGGATCCTCTTCACTCCCCCACGACGGCTGAAGCCATGACCAGCGCCACCTTCCCTGCCGATCCCAAGCCGCCCGCTGGTTGGACCCGTTATTTCGGCTTCAGCACCGATGCCAAGGTGATTGGCATCCAGTACATCGTGCTGGCCTTCTTCTTCTTCCTGGTGGGTGGCTTTCTGGCCATGATCATCCGGGGTGAATTAATCACGCCAGCCTCGGATCTGGTGGATCGCACGGTTTACAACGGCATCTACACGATGCACGGAACCATCATGTTGTTCCTGTTCATCTTTCCGGTGCTGAATGGGCTGAACAACCTGTTGATCCCCACCATGATCGGCGCCCCCGATATGGCCTTCCCCAGGCTCAATACGGCGGCGTTCTGGCTGGTGCCCGTGTTCTCCCTGCTGCTGGTGTCCAGTTTCTTTGTGCCCGGCGGCCCGGCGGCAGCCGGATGGTGGTCCTATCCCCCAGTGAGCATTCAGAACCCCCTCGGCCACTTCATCAACGGCCAGTTCCTCTGGATCCTCGCGGTGGCCCTCTCCGGCATCTCCTCAATCATGGGGGCGGTGAATTTTGTCACCACCATCCTGCGGATGCGTGCACCGGGCATGACCCTGTTCCGCATGCCGGTGTTCTGCTGGACGGCCTTGGCGGCACAAAGTCTGCAGTTGATCGGTCTGCCTGCCCTCACCGGTGGCGCCATCATGCTGCTGATGGATCTCAGTTTTGGCACCAGTTTCTACCGGGCCGAAGGTGGTGGCGATCCGGTGCTGTATCAGCACTTCTTCTGGTTCTATTCCCATCCGGCCGTGTATGTGATCATCCTGCCGGTGTTCGGAATCTTCTCCGAGATTTTCCCTGTGTACAGCCGCAAGCCACTGTTTGGCTACGTGTATGTGGCCGTGGCTTCCTTCATCATCGTGGGCTTGGGCTTGGTGGTGTGGGTGCACCACATGTTCCCCAGCGGCGTATCCCAATGGATGCGTGATCTGTTCATGGGAACCACCATGCTGATCGCCGTTCCCACGGGTGTGAAGGTGTTCGCCTGGCTGGGCACGATCTGGGGAGGCAAGCTTCGGCTCACCACCCCGATGCTGTTCTGCCTGGGGGGCTTGTTCAATTTCGTGTTTGCCGGCATCACCGGCATCATGCTGGCCACGGTGCCGGTGGATATTCACGTGTCCAATACCTATTTCGTGGTGGGCCATTTCCACTATGTGATCTATGGCGCTGCGGTGATGGGCATCTTTGCGGCCATCTACCACTGGTTCCCCAAGTTCACCGGTCGCATGCCCTACGAGGGGCTCGGCAAACTGCATTGTCTGCTCACCTTCGTGGGGGCGAACCTCAACTTCCTGCCCATGCATCCCCTCGGCCTGATGGGGATGCCTCGGCGGGTGTCCAGTTATGACCCTGAGTTCACCTTCTGGAACGTGATCGCCAGTCTCGGGGCGTTCCTGCTGGGGGTGTCCATCATTCCCTTTCTGCTCAACATGCTGAGCTCCTGGATCCGCGGACCCAAGGCCGGCCACAACCCTTGGAATGCCATTGGCCTGGAGTGGTTGCTGCCCTCTCCCCCACCGGTGGAAAATTTTGAGGATGAGGTCCCCACCGTGATCAGCCGACCCTATGGCTATGGCACCGGTGAACCGCTCGTGGAACACCAGGCGGAGATTGAACGCCGTCTGGAGCTGCAGGAGGCCACGGCATGACCAGCGCGATCCCTACGCCTGCTTCAGCCCACGGGCATGCTGAGCACCCCAAGCACAATCTCACCGGCTTCATTATCTTTTTGTGCTCTGAGAGCGTCATCTTTCTGGCGTTCTTCAGTGGCTACGCCATCCTCAAAACCTCAGCTCTCAACTGGTTGCCGGCAGGTGTGGATGGCCTCGAGTGGCGCACCCCCCTGCTCAACACCGTGGTGCTGCTCTCCAGTTCCGGCGCCATCGTGGCGGCCGAGCATTTCAAGGCCAAGGACAAGCTCTGGCTGTTCCGGGGCTTCTGGCTGCTCACCATGGCCATGGGGGCCTATTTCCTCTATGGCCAGGCGGTGGAGTGGAGCGGCCTGAAGTTCGGGTTCACCTCAGGCACCTTCGGAGGCACTTTCTATCTGCTCACGGGCTTCCATGGCCTGCATGTGGCCACGGGCATCCTGCTGATGGGGATCATGCTGATCAAATCGTTCATCCCTGGCAACTACGACGGCGGCGAACAGGGTGTTCAGGCCACCTCCCTGTTCTGGCACTTCGTGGATGTGATCTGGGTGGTGCTTTTTCTCCTCCTCTACGTGTGGCAGGCCTGATGTCAGGAGCTCAACCATGATCATCGACGACAACCATTACGACGTGATTGTGATCGGCAGCGGTGCTGCCGGTGGCACCCTTGCCGGGCAGTTGGCGGCCTCCGGCAAGACCGTGCTGCTGTTGGAGCGTGGCGGTGCCATGCCCTTGGCCGATCAGAACGTGGCCGATGTGGATCTCTTCCGCAAAGACCGTTATCACCCCGGTGAGCAGTGGTTCGGCACGGATGGCGATCCCTTCTCTCCGCAGACGATCTATGCCCTCGGCGGCAACACCAAGATCTGGGGGGGCGTGCTGGAGCGCATGCGTGAGCAGGAGTTTGCCGGTGTGCAGCTGCAGGACGGAGCAACCCCCAGCTGGGAGATCAGCTACGCCGACCTGGCTCCCTATTACGAACGGGCTGAACAGCTCTACCGCGTTCATGGTGTGGCCGGCGTGGATCCCACAGAGCCTCCCCGCAGCGGCGACTACCCCGCCCGACCGCGGCCGGTGGAGCCGTTCATGCAGGAGTTACGCGTTGCCCTCGAGCGCCACGGCAGCCATCCCTACGACTTGCCCCTGAGCTGGTCGGAATCCCACCTGGATCCCACCGGTGATGCCGAACTGTTCGGTGTTGATCTGGCCCGCAAGGCCACCACGGTGACCGTGCGGGAGCGGGCCAAGGTGCGGCGGATGCACGTGAATCCCAGCGGCACCGAAGTTCGGGCCGTGGAGGTGGAGATCGATGGCCATGCCTGGCTGTTCAGTAGCCATGTGGTGGTGCTGGCCGCCGGTGCCGTGAACAGTGCGGAGATCCTGCTGCGCTCCGCCACGGACCACCACGCCCGTGGGCTGTCGAATGGCTCCGATCAGGTGGGCCGCAACCTGATGAAGCCCCAGCTCACCTCGATCATCCAGCTGGCCTCCGTGCCCAATTCCGGCCGCTACGGCCGCAGCTTCGGCATCACCGACTACTACTGGGGGGACCAGAACGTGAGCTTTCCGCTGGGCTCGGTCCACAGCGGTGGCGGCGTCCTCCAGGACGCCCTGTTTGCGGAATCCCCGCCGGTGTTGTCGCTGGTGACGAAGCTGATGCCCAATTTCGGGTTAGAGCAGCTGGCCTCTCGTTCCGTGGCCTGGTGGGCGATGAGTGGCATGCGGCCTGATCCCCACAACCGGGTGGCCCTGCGGGGCAACCACCTGGAGATTCACTTTGTGTCCAACAACCGTGAGGCCCACGACCGCCTGGTGTATCGCTGGATTGACACCCTCAAGCAGGTGGAGGCGGACCCCCTCACCCATGTGGTGAAAGCGGCCCCCACCCATCCCCGCGGCGAGGCGCCCCTCACGGTGCTGGGCAGTGTGTGCGGCACCTGCCGCATGGGCTCCAATCCCGCCACCTCAGTGGTGGATCTCCAGGGCAAGAGCCATGAGCTGGCCAACCTCTACATCGCTGATGCCAGCCTGTTCCCGAGTTGTCCAGGTGTTGGCATTGGCCTCACGGTGATCGCCAACGCCCTGCGCATCGGCGAGCGCATCCTGGAGGCCCTGTGACTGACGCGATGGGTTCTGAACTCCGCCGTATGGCGGAGCGTGACCACGAACAGGTGCCCTGGGATCTGTGGGGCAGCTATCTGCCCGATCGCCAGTGGGGCACGGTGCGGGAAGACTATTCCGCCGACGGCAATGCCTGGGTGTCCTTCCCCCACGACCATGCCCGTTCCCGGGTGTACCGCTGGGGTGAAGACGGGTTGCTCGGCATCTGCGACAACCAGTGCCGCCTGTGTTTTTCGGTGGCGCTCTGGAATGGGGTAGATCCGATTCTGAAGGAGCGACCGTACGGTCTCGGTAACCCCGAGGGCAACCACGGCGAGGACATCAAGGACTACTACTTCCATATCGCCAATACCCCCACCCATAGCTTCATGCGGGGGCTGTACAAGTACCCCCAGCAGCGCTTTCCCTACGAGCAGCTGATTGCTGAAAATGCACGCCGTTGTCGCGATCAGCCCGAGTATGAGCTGGTGGATACGGGCATCTTTGACGACAGCCGCTACTTCGATGTGTTCATCGAGTACGCCAAGGCCTCCCCTGACGACATCGCCATTCGGATCCGGGTGCTGAACCGCGGGCCTGAAGCGGGCCCGCTCACCCTGTTACCCACCCTCTGGCTGCGCAACACCTGGGGCTGGGGCTACCCCGATGAGCAGGAACGACCACTACAGCTTGAAGGCGATGCGGTGCTGGCCGATCCCGGCGGTGGGCTCGGTGCCTATCGGTTGGCATCGCGGGAGCAGGGCGATTGGCTCTTCACTGATAACGAGACCAACACCGAGCGCTTGTTTGACGAGCCCAATGCCAAGCCCTTTCAGAAGGATGGGTTTCACCGGTTTCTGATCGACGGAGAGCAGGGGGCCATCAACCCCCAGCACTGCGGCACCAAGGCCGCGCGCCTGCTGAGGCGCACCCTGGCCCCAGGTGAGGAGTGGACCGTGGAGTTACGGCTCACCGGCTCAGCCTCAGAGCCTCCTGTTCCGGCCTTTGGCGATGAGTTTGATCAGCTCTTCACCACGCGTGAGCAGCAGTGGCACGACTTCTTTGAGTCGCGGGTGCCCAACCTCTCCGAAGATGATCGGCTGCTGCACAGCTCTGGGGCCGCAGGGCTGTTGTGGTGCAAGAAGTATTACGGCTGGAGTGTGCAGCGCTGGCTGACGGGGGATCCCACCACACCGCCTCCACCCCATCAGCGCTGGCTCACGGAGAACGCCCAGTGGCAGCGACTCCATGCCCATGATGTGATCTCGATGCCCGATGCCTGGGAATATCCCTACTTCTGCCAGTGGGACCTGATGTTCCACTCCGTGGCCTTTGCGGTGTTCGATCCGGCCACAGCGAAGGAGCAGTGCATGTTGCTGCGCTCCCCTCACTACACGGCCCCCAACGCCCAGACCCCCGCCTACGAGTGGGCCCTGTCCGACCCCAACCCCCCCATCGGGGCCTGGGCCGCCATGCGCATCTTCCAGATCGATCGCAAGACCTGCGAAGAGCCTGATCTGAGCTTCCTGCGCGCGGCCCTGCGCAAGCTGATCCTGGAATACGGCTGGTGGGCCAACCGCAACGATCGCTCTGGCGACAACGTGTTTGAGGGTGGATTCCTCGGCCTCGACAACATTGCCGTGTTTGATCGGCGCTATCCCCTCGCTGATGGCAGCCATATCGAGCAGTGCGATGGCACCTCCTGGATGGCCTCCCTCAGCCTCAATCTCCTCAATATCAGTGTGGAGCTCAGCCGGGAAGAGCCGGAATATGCAGATATCTCTGAGCGCTTTGTCTACGACTTTGTGCAACTCGCCCTGACTCTCAATGCCCCAGGTAGTCGTGCGTATGTGAACTGGGATGAGCAGGATGGTTTCTACTATGATGTGATCAAGCGCCCCGATGGCAGCACGGAATATCTTCGGAGTCGTTCAGTTTCCGGTTTGATTCCCTTGTTGGCCGTGGCCAGCTTTGATGTGGATACGGTGAAGCGCTTGCCCTGCTTGGACGTGCGCCAGAGCCTGGCCTGGTTTCTGCATGAGCGCACCAGTCCTAGTTGGTTGTTGGAGCATCTTGGTGAATGGCGGAACGACCGCCTGCTGTTTTCTCTGGTGCCGGAACCACGGCTCAAGCGCATCTGTGAGCGGCTGTTTGATGAAGATGAGTTCCTCTCTCCCTATGGCATCCGCTCCCTCTCCAAGGTGTATGAGGACAATCCCTACACCTTCACGGAAGGTTCCCAGAGTCAAACTCTTGCCTACAGCCCAGCCGATAGCCCGGTGGCCATGTTTGGTGGCAACTCCAACTGGCGTGGCCCTGTATGGATGCCGATCAACTTCCTGTTGATTGAATCCCTGCAGAAGTTTGGCCACTACTATGGCGATAGCTTCATGGTGGAGTTTCCCGCCCGCTCAGGGCAATGGATGACCCTCTGGGATGCCTCCTTGCAGCTGGAGCAACGGCTTGTGAATCTCTTCCGGCGCAACGGAGCCGGACATCGCCCCTTCAATGGTGATGTGGAGTTGTTCCAATCGGACCCCCATTGGCGTGATCTGATTCAGTTCAATGAATATTTTCATGGTGATAATGGCCGCGGTGTGGGCGCTAGCCATCAGACCGGCTGGAGCGCCATGGTTTGCAAAATGATCAATCAGTTGAATCGCTATCCCACCACCTGAGGCAGCCAAAACCTTCAACGCTGTCTAGCTTGTGGTCAACGTGTCGGCCTCCGGCTGAGTCCATGGTTGCCTCTCTTCCGTCCCTTGAGCAGCTGCAGGTTCCTGCGCAGACTCATTTTGATGTGTTGATCATCGGCAGCGGGGCTGGGGGTGGCAGCCTGGCCCATCAGTTGGCCCCTTCCGGTCTGAAGATCCTCGTGTTAGAGCGGGGCGATTGGTTGCCCCGTGAGCGGGAGAACTGGGATGCGGATGCGGTGATGCAGCAGGGTCGCTATGTGTCGAAGGACACCTGGTTCGACCGGCATGGCAAGCCGTTCCAGCCCGGTAGCCATTACTTCGTGGGTGGTGCCACCAAGATGTACGGCGCGGCCCATTTCCGCCTACGTCAGCGGGATTTTGAAGAGCTGCACCATCACGACGGCATCTCCCCAGCCTGGCCCCTGCGCTACAGCGATTTCGAGCCCTACTACCAGCGGGCCGAGCAACTCTTCCATGTGCATGGTCTGCGGGGGGAAGATCCCACCGATCCCCCCAGCTCGGCTCCCTTCCCCTATCCGCCGGTGTCCCATGAACCGAGGATGCAGAAACTGGTGGACGATCTGCGCGCCATTGGTCTGCATCCCAGCCATGCGCCTTGCGGCGTGATGCTTGATGAAATCAATCCAGCCTTCAGCCGCTGTATTCGCTGCAACCGCTGCGATGGTTTTCCCTGTCTGGTGCATGCCAAAGGCGATGCGGAGGTGTGCTCGATGCGCCCCGCCTTGCAGGCGTCCAACGTGTCCCTGCTCACCCGCGCCCAGGTGAAGCGGTTGATCACCGATGCCTCCGGCCGCACGGTTACCGCCGTGGAACTGGAGCGCGATGGTGAACCGCTGCGGTACTCGGCTGACATCGTGGTGGTGAGTTGTGGCGCTGCCAACAGTGCCCGGCTGCTGTTGATGTCGGCCAACGACAAGCATCCCCGTGGCCTCGCCAACAGTTCGGATCAGGTGGGGCGGAATTACATGTTCCATAACAGCAAGGCCATGGTGGCCCTGGCCCATGAGCCCAACACCACCGTGTTTCAGAAAACGGTGTGCATCAACGACTGGTACTTCGGATCGGAAGACTTCGACTATCCGATGGGGAATATCCAGATGACGGGCAAAACGGATGGCTCGATCATGAAGGGCTATGTGCCCCAGGAAACCTTCTTCATGCCCACCTGGAGCATGGACAAGATCGCCGAGCATGCCCTGGATTTCTGGGTTTCAAGTGAGGATCTGCCGGACCCCAACAACCGCGTCACCATCAATGCGGAGGGTCAGATTCATCTGAGCTACACCCCGAACAACCAGATGGCTGCCACGAAGCTCAACAACAAGCTGGTGTCCGTGTTGGATCACCTCTACCTCAAGAACCATCTGGTGGAGCGCCAGATCTATTTCAAGAGCACCATGGGAATCGCGGCTGTGGGGCACCAGGCCGGCACCTGCCGATTTGGCACGGATCCTGCCAGCTCGGTGCTGGACCTCCACTGCAAGGCCCACGACCTTGACAACCTCTACGTAGTGGATACCAGTTTCTTCCCCAGCATTGGCGCGGTGAATCCCTCACTCACTGCCATTGCCAATGCCATTCGCGTTGGGGAGCACCTGGTGGAGCGCTTGGGCCGCTGAGGCGGCCGCCGCCCCATCAATTCAGGGCCAGCCTGAGCAGGTCCGCAATCAGCAGGTTGTCGAGGGAGAACAGGCCGCCGCCGCAGAACATGGTGACCAGGCACATCACCACGTACATGGCGGCCTTCTCCCAGCTTGGCGGTTCACCGATTCCCATGGGGCCCACGTAGTCGCCCTCTGGAATCTGATAGGGATCCGGTGCGAACCAGGGGAAGCCCGCCTTGATCTCGATCACCATGGCGTAGGCCATGGAAACGAGGATCGCCAGGGCGGCCAGGGGCGTGAGCAGTCCGGGAATCAGGGCAATCCCTGCCCCCCACATGGAGGCCGCGGAGAGAAAGCAGAGCCATTGCGGCGTGTTCATCGCCGTCGCCCAGGTTTTCAGGTTGCGCAGTTTGGGCCAGCCGTGGCGAATGAAGGCGATGCCCAGGAACAGGCGCAGCACCAAGAGCGAGGCCTGGGCCAGGGTTGATGGCGCCTCTGGCACCAGCAGTTCCACCACGGTGATCTCCATTGCGAGGCCTCTTGCTGGGCGCAAGTTAGAGACGTTTGGTTGGGCCTGCACACCCCTGTGATCAGGGGCTCACCAGTTGCAGTTGGTGACCATCCGGATCGCGCACTTGCAGGCCACGGCTGAAGCCCAGCAGCTCAGCCTGGGCTGGTTCGAGTTCCACGATGCCGGGGCTCACCTTGCTGCCGCCATGGCTCTCCAGCTGGGCATCGATCGCGTCGAGATCACCCACCTCGAGGCGAATCTGCCAGTGGGCATGGTCCGCCGCGTTCTGATCGGCTGGCAGTGGCCGGCCCCCCTGGGGCTGTTGGTAGTTCAGGCATTCGATCCCAGCTCCTTCGCCGCAGCGATGCGATGTGATCTGCACCTTGGTGTTGTCCAGGCCATCGAGGTGGTCTTGTTCCGGGCCGCTGTTGATGCCGTTGCCCCCCAGCCGCAGCCCCAGCAGCCCTTCGTAGAACCGGCAGCTCCGTGGGGTGTCGGCATTGGCGATGGCGCTGTGGTCGATGCCGAGGAAGGGTGTGGTTGCCGAGGCGGCCGCCTGATGCCAGCGGGCGTCGCCCTTGTCCGGTGGGAACTGCAGTAGCTCCAGGCAATGGCCTTCCGGGTCATGCAGTTTGTAGGCCTGAATGCCGGCAGCGGCGCTGTTCCAGCTCGGTAGGGTCTGAGGGGCCGTGGAGATCGCCGCCAGCGCTCCTGCCGCAACGCTGGCCCGGAGCGGCGCTGCAGCCTCCGCCATGTTGGCCACCACAATGCAGATGTGCTGGAACCACAGGTCGCAGCTGCGGGAATCGCCTGGCACGGGCCGGCCGGGACGCAGGCCGGGGCCCAGGGTCAGCACCTCGGTGAGCTCCAGCTGTTCCTGGCCGAGCTGCAGCTGCAGCAGCTGCAGCCGTGAACCGGGCAGCCCGATCAGTTCCGCGTAGCGGCCGCCTTCGATGACTAGGCTGCGGCCTGGCTGACACCCCAGGTTCGCGCCGTAGAAGTGCGCGAGTTGCTCGGCATGGGCCGTGGTGAAGCCAAGGCTGCGGATGTGGGGGAGGGTCATGGTTGGCTGTGCAGGGCCTGCAGGCCTGCAGCGGCGATGGCGGCATCCAGGTCCGGAGTCATCCCGGAGACGCCGATGGCTCCGATGCAGCTGGAGCCGATCAGCAGGGGGAGCCCGCCTGCCATGGCGGCGGACGGTTGCTGCAGCAGACCTGCCAGCTGCAACAGGCCTGGCCGGGGGCCATTGATGCTCGCTTCCATCTCCGCCGTTGGCTTGCCGCACAGGGCGGCCATGCGGGCCTTGGCGATCGCGGTTTCAGCACTGGAAATGCTGGCACCGTCCAGGCGTTGGAAGGCCAGCAGATGGCCGCCACCATCCACCACCGCAACGCTCACCAGCCCCTGGTGGCTGTCGGCATGGGCGCGGCTGGCCTGCAGAGCCAGTGCGGCGTCGTTCAGATCGAGGGTTTGTTGAGGATGCATCAGAAATGTCTCCTCAACCCCAGACGATCTTCATCAGCCAGAGGTGACCCTCCAGCTCCACGCCGGCGGCGGCGGCCTCCAGGTCAGCCTGGCTGAGCCGCAGGGTGGCCTCCGCCTGGTGTGTCACCAGATCGACTCCCGTGAACGTGTAGCCCAGTTCCGCCCCGAGCTGGGCGATGGCATTGAGATGGGGGCAGGCGCTGAACCGAGACAACAGATCGGCATCGGCCTTCACGCGCTGGAGGAAGGCTTCGAGTTGGGGGTTGGCCATGGGGATTCAGGGCGTTTGGGCGCCGCGGGTGTTGGTGAACAGGCTGTAGAGCGCCGTGGAGGCGCACAGAAAGAGGCGGCTGTGGTGGCGGTCGCCGAAGCAGAGGTTCGACACTCGCCTGGGCACCAGCACCTTGCCCAGCAGGGTGCCGTCGGGGGCAACCACGTGGACGCCATCGCCAGCGCCGCACCAGAGGTTGCCCTGTTCATCCACCCTGAAGCCATCGGCCCAGCCGCAGCTGATCTTGTGGAACAGCTCGCCACCGCTGAGGCTGCGGCCATCGGCGCTCACCTGGAAGCGGCGGATGTACTGGCGCGGGTTGGCCACGCCGGCGCTCCCGGATTCCGCCACATAGAGCAGGCTCTCGTCGGGGGAGAAGGCCAGGCCGTTGGAGCCGTCGAAGTCGGTGGCCATCGCCTGCACCTGTCCGGTGTGGGGCTCGAGGCGGTAAAGCGCAGGGGGCTGCTCGGAGTGCTGGCGGCCGCCTTCGTAGTCGTTGAGCAGGCCGTAGAGGGGATCGCTGAACCAGATCGAGCCATCCCGTTTCACCACCACGTCGTTGGGGGCGTTGAGCCGATGGCCCCCGGCCTGGCTCACCAGGGTGGTGCTGCTGCCGTCATGTTCCAGGCGGGTGAGGCAGCGGCTCTGGTGGTGGCATTGAATCAGCCGCCCCTGTTGGTCGCGGGTTTGGCCGTTGGCGTACTGCGAGGGCTCGCGGAACACGCTCACCCCATGCTGTTCGCTCCAGCGCAGGGTGCGGTTGTTGGGGATGTCGTTGAACAGCAGGCACTGGTGATCGCCGAACCACACAGGCCCCTCCAGCCAGCGGAACCCCTCGGCGAGCAGCTCCAGCTCGGCGTTGAACAGCACCAGCTGCTCAAAGCGCGGGTCGTAGCTCTCGGTGCAGGGGTGGGTGCTCGCCATCACTGTGGGGTTGGTGGTGCTCAGGAGAAGAACCCCGGCCGCGCCCGCCGCCAGGCCTGGTCGTTGCGCTGAATGATCAGCTGCACGCAGGGTTCATCCCCCACCTGGGCGGAGAGATGGCCCCGTTGTCCCTCGGGTGTGGCGATGCAGTCCTGGTCGCCCCCGAAGGAGTACTCGCCGGCGTGCATGACCACCTTGCGCCCATCCATGCTTTCCACCGACCAGGCCCCCCGCAGCACGTAGATCCATTTGGGGATGTGGTTCTCATGCCAGTCGGCCGTCCAGCCCACGGGCAGGTAGGTCACGAAGGCATTGCCCTGATCGAACAGGGGGCGGGAGAACTGCGGGGAATCGCCGGGGCCCAGTTGGCCGAGCTCAAAGGAGCTGATCGTGCATGGCTCCTGCCGACTGATGCCCTGCTCGTCGGTCCAGAGATGCCAATAGGGCTCCGGTGCCGGAGCCAGGCTGAAGGGATCAGGCATGGTTGGGGGAGGGGGGTCAGTCTTGGATGGCGATGGCGGATATTTCCAGCTGGATGCCCAGCACCAGGGCCGCCACCTGCACCACGGCTCGGGATGGATAGGCCTGGCTGTCGGGGAAGTACTCCTGCCACACCAGATCAAAGGTGTCGAGCTTGTCGATGTCGGTGAGATACACCGTGGCGCTCACCACGTGTTCGAAACCGAAGCCCGCCTCCTCGAGCACCGCCCGCATGTTCTCCATCACCTGACGCGATTCCACGGTGATGTCGCCGTCGCCCACCTTGAGGTTGGTGACAGGGTCGACCGGTAGCTGCCCGGTGATGAACAGTGTGTTGTTGTGCTGAAACCCCTGGCTATAGGAGGCCACTGGTTTTGGGAAACGGTCGCTGTGGATGGCGCGACGGATCACAGCTGGGCTCATCGGGGTATCGGCGTTGCAGAGATCTCTGTTCAACGTAGGGATCTCCTGGCGGATGTCAGCGCCCTGTCATGGGTCGCAGGCTGGATCACTTGCGGCTGGCGTGAGCGTCTCCCATTCACAGGTGTTGCAGATGGCGGCATGGCTTGCAGGTGCCCACTAGCGTGCGCGCAACATCCCCCCTCGCCTGGCTGCGCCATGACCACAATCAATCCCTACGCGCTTGAAACCCTTTCCAACTTTCTTAAGGGCAAGGTGATCATCGTGACCGGTGGCAACAGCGGGATCGGGAAGGCGATTGTGGAAACCATTGGCCGGCTTGGCGCCAAGGTGGTGATCGACTATCGCTCCCACCCCGAAGCCACCGAGGCGATCGAGGAGGAGATCGGTGAACTGGGGGGAACCTGTATCGGTGTGCAGGCGGATGTGAGCAAGCTCGAGGATCTGCAGCGGCTGATCAACGAGGCCGTGAGCCGTTATGGCCGCCTCGATGTGATGGTGAACAACGCCGGCATCGAAACGCGCACTTCCATCCTCGACACCACGCCAGATGATTTCGACAAGGTGTTGAACGTGAACCTGCGGGGGGTGTTCTTCGCTACCCAGTACGCCGCCAAACAGATGATCGCCCAGGGAGGCGGTGGCCGGGTGATCAACATCTCGTCGGTGCATGAGGACTGGCCCATGCCCAACAACACCCCTTACTGCGTGGCCAAGGGGGGCGTGCGCATGCTCACTCGCACTGCCGGTGTGGAGCTCGCTCCCCATGGCGTGTCGATCGTGAATGTGGGTCCTGGCGCGGTGGCCACCCCGATCAACGACTCCACCATGAACAACCCTGAGCTGCTGGCCAAGCTCAACGCCGCGATCCCCATGGGACGGATGGCTCAGCCCGAGGAAATCGCCAAGCTGGTGGCCTTCCTGGCCAGTGACTCCGCCAGCTACATCACGGCCACCACCATCTTTGCCGACGGCGGCATCATGCAGAGCAGCCCGGGCCTCTGATGTCTCGACGGTCGTGAAATTCAGCCGCGCCCAGCTCCAGCAGCTGCGTCACCGTCATCGCGGCTATCGCATCACCCTCTGCTCCGAGGTGGTGTTGTTGTTGTTTCTGCCCCTAGTCCACCAGATGCCCTGGTTGCTCTCGGGGCTGTTGATCGCCCTGGTGGTGGAATTGGTGGTGTTCGTGAGCCGCTTTTCCGTGCTGAAGACGGGGCGGCCCCTGATCATCGGCCTCGGCTGTCTGGCGGTGCTGCTGGAGTTGCTATGGCATGGCGCCCTCCGCTTCGATCCTGCCCTGGGTCAGCTGCTGACCGTGCCCCATTTGGTGGTGTGGACGTTGTTTCTGCTGTTGGCAGTGGTGCGCACTGTGAAAGCGCTGATTCGCGAGCCCTACGTGACCGTGTCGGTGGTGCTCGGAGCAGCTGCTGGTTATCTGCTGGTGGGGATCGCTGGAGGGGTGCTGCTCACGGCCCTGTGGGTGATGTATCCCACGGCGTTTGAACCTTCGGCATTGCCTCCGTTGGCCGTGACCCTCGCCAACCCCGTGCCGATGGCCCCGGCTCTGATGGCAGCTTCGTTTGGCTTGCTCACCACGGTGGGCACCGGAGTGCTAGCTCCTCCAGATGTCTCTGGCCAGGTGGCGGCCTCGGTGATCACCATCGCCGGCCAGCTGTATGTGGCGATCTTGATTGCGTTGATTCTCGGTCGCTTTCACCGCCGTTCCCTCTAATTCAGGTGTTTTGGCGTGATTGGTCGGCATCATGAGAGCCGAAACGGCTGTGAACGGCAGTGCTGCGTCCACGAACACTCCTGAAGCAGTTGCTCCAGTTGGCCTTTTTGGGCCTGGTTGTGGGTCTGGCCTGCTGGCCCTTCAACCTGTTCGACCAGTGGCAGGACGCGCTGCTTCGCCGGCTTCCCGCCTTCACGGGCCAGCGTTGGTCGGCCCAGGCTGTGCTCTTGGCCTGTGCGCCGCTGCTGGCGACTCCGCTGGTGTTGTGGCTGCAGACGGGCCCATGGCAGCGCGGTGCCGGCTCCGGCATCCCCCAGACCATGGTCAGCATCGAAGAGCCTGACCAGGCCCGCAGCTTGCTGGGCCCTCTGCCCACGCTGCAGCGGCTCGGTCTGTGGGGCATCGCCACCCTGGCCCTGATGCCGATGGGCCGGGAGGGCCCGGTGGTGCAGGTAGGTGCTTCGGTGGCCGAGGGGTTGCGCCGTCGCTTCCCCGCTCTTCTGCCCGAGCTCAACCAGGGGCAGTTGTTGGCGGTGGCTGCCGGCGCCGGCCTGGCGGGTGGGTTCAACACCCCTTTGATGGGGGCGGTGTTTGTTGCCGAGGAGCTCACCAGGTCCTTTCAGGCCTCGTTGGTGTGGCCCGCGTTGGTGGTGTGTGGAGTGGCTGCAGCCTTCAGCAACCTGGCCGGTCAGCCGGAATTTGCCCTCGGCATCCTGGGCGTGGAGCCGATCGAGCTGATCCAGGTGCTCTGGGCGGTGCCGATCGGTGTGGCCGGTGGCTTGTTGGGGGCTCTGTTCGGCCGGCTGCTACTGGCGATGACCGCACGCCTCAAGCCCCAGGTGCGCCGTTATCCCCTCCGCATCGGCCTGGCCTTGGGTGGATTGCTCAGTTTGTTTGCGGTGCTGAGCCGTGGCACCAGCACCGGCGATGGCGAGGTGCTGATGACGCACCTCCTGGCCGGCGATGGCCTCAATGGGGTGGGCTTGGGCCTGGTCACCCTCGTTGTGCGGGTGATTGGCCCGGTGCTGGCCCTCGGTGCGGGGATCCCCGGGGGGTTGATTGATCCCTCCCTCGCCTTCGGGGCTGTGTTCGGCCGCGGGCTTGGGGATCTGGCGGGCCTGGGCCCCCTAGGCATGGCCCTGGGGATGGCGGCGGGTCTGGCCGGTGCCACCCAACTGCCGGTGATGACGGTGGTCTTCGCCCTGCGCCTAGCGGGGGATCAGCAGTTGCTGCCTGGGGTCCTGGTGTCGGCGGCTCTGGCGGCCTATGTGAGCCGGCTGCTGTTGGCCAAGCCCATCTACCACTCGCTGCGGGAGCTGTTTGCCGCCCCTACCGCCCCGTGATCAACAGGGCCGGGCGATCGCGGGTGGCAATCATCCACAGCCACTTGGTGAGCAGGGTGATGCGGTTTTCGCTGGCGGGGATGAAGGCCAGGTGGGCCAACCCCCACAGCAGCCAGCCGAGGGGGCCCCACACCTTCAAACCCCGCAGATCGGCCACAGCAAACAGGGGCCCCACCACGGCCATGCTGCCGAAATTGGTGAAGCTGAACGGGCTGTGGGCCCGCTCCTGAAGGCGGGCCAGGATGTCTTCCGCTACCCAGCCGCCCATCTGCACGGCAGGGCCGGCCATGCCCGGCAGCGGTTTGCCGTCTTTGGTGTGGCTGTAGCTGCAGAGATCTCCCACCACGCGGATCTCGCGATGGCCTGGGATGGAGAAGTCGGGCTCCACCACCACGCGGCCGCCGCGATCGATGCTGCAGCCGGTACGCTCCGCCAGCAGTTTGCCCAGGGGTGAGGGAGCCACGCCGGCGGTCCAGCAGATGGTGCTGGCCTCCAGGGTTCTCTCCCCTTCGCTGGTGGTCACCACCACGGTGTTGGCTTCGATGGTTTTCACCCGCCCGCCCAGTAGGAGTTCCACGCCGTTGCGCTGGAGGTGATCACCAGCCGCCTTGGAGAGTTGGGGATCCATGGCCCGCAGCACCCGGTCTCCGGGGTCTACCAGGGTGACGCGGCATTGGCTCGGATCCACCTGTTTGAACTCGCGCGCCACGATGTGGTGCATCAGATCGTTCAGCGAAGCCGCCAGTTCACAACCGGTGGGGCCACCCCCGATCACCACCACCGATTGCAGCAGCCGTCGGCGCTCCGGATCAGGGGTTTGTTCCGCTTCCTCGAGGGCGCTGATGATCTTGTGGCGGATCACCTGGGCGTCCTCCAGGGTTTTCATCGGCGGCGCCAGCTTCTGCCAGTCGTCGTGGCCGAAATAGCTGCTGCCCGACCCTGCCGCCAGGATCAGGTGGTCGTAGCGGTAGCGGCGGTTGTTGAACACCACCTCCTGGTTGGTGGTGTCGATGTCATCCACCTCCCCCAGAAGGATCTGCAGGTTCGAGGCTTGCCCCACCATCTGGCGCAGGGGGGTGGCCACATCGGTCTGGGCCACAAGTCCCGTGGCCACCTGATAGAGCAGGGGCTGGAACAGGTTGAAATTGCGTCGGTCGATCAGGGTGACGCGTACGGCTTTTCCAGCCAAGGCATGGGCCGCCTGCAGTCCGGCGAACCCCCCACCCACGATCACCACATGGGGGGCTTCCCGCAACAGCTCAGAAGGGGGTGTGAGCTCGAGAAAGAACCGCTCGGCAGCCATCACACACCACACACTGGCCCAAAGCTATCGGGATTTTCGTGGGCGTCTGCCCCCCGTGTGGGCGAGCCCACGGGGCGCTCAGCGCTGACCCAGCAGTTCCTCCCAGGTGGGCTGAGGCGTGGCTGGAGGTGCGGCCTGGTGGCTGCGCAGGTTGGTGGGGCTGATTTGGGCGCTGTTGGGCTTGGGGCGCTTGGAGGCGATGTGTCGTTGCATGGTTTCTGCTCGGATGGGATATGGATCGGGCACCGCAGCAACGCCGTTGCTGTCGATCAAATCGGGACTGGTTCTATGGCCTTCCCTGGTGGGATCACGCTGGCCTGAGCCCGAGGAGGGCCGTGCCTGGGGATTCCGAATCGGGACCGTATCGGCTGCAGTCCCTGGTGCTGACTCCGGCAGAGGCTCTTGATTGCCGCTGCTTCTACCGGTAACCATCACCATAGACCTGAATGCCCGCTCGGAGCGAACCATGGCCGCCCAACCGATCGTGATCCTGGGTGGTTTTCTGATCACGCCTGAGGCCTATGAGCCCATGCGCCGCTGGCTTGCAGCGCAGGTGCAGCAGGCCGTGGTGGTGGTGCCGGCCAGTCGGCTGGATTGGCTGCTCACGGTGAGTGGCTGGGGTTGGGCGCGGTTGCTGGATCGCACCGCCGCCCTGCTGCAGCAGCAGGCGGCCCTCTCGCCCACCGGCAAGGTGACCCTGATCGGCCATAGCTCGGGCGGGGTGATGCTGCGCCTGCTGTTGGCGGATCAACCGTTTCAAGGCCGCTGCTACGACGGCAAGGCCCTGGCTGATCGCCTGGTGATGCTGGGCAGTCCCCATACGGCGTTGAAGGCCACCCCCCTGCGGCAGTGGGTGGATCGCCACTATCCCGGAGCCTGCTTCGCTGAGCAGGTGCACTACCTCTCGGTGGCCGGCGACCTGCCGCTGGCCGATGGCTCCGCCACCGCCCGTCGCCTCGCCCCCAGCAGCTACCGCAACATCACTGGTGACGAGGTCGGGCCCGGCGATGGCCTGGTGCCGGTGGCCTCAGCTTGTCTGCAGGGATCGGAGTGTCTGCTGCTGCCCGGTGTGGCCCATGGCGGCGCCTTTGGCGAGCGCTGGTATGGAACGCCAGAGGTGGTGGCCCAGTGGTGGCGCAACTGAGGGCAGCCTGAAGCGCCCCTGCAGCAGCCCCACGGCATCCACCCGCCCTGGCCCGTCGCCGCTGGATGGTCGCCATAGCGTCCGAGCACCCTGCCCCTCAACGCTGCCATGAAGCGCCAGCACCTGCGCACGTTGCAGGCCCTGTTTGCCCACCCGTTGCAGCACGGGGTGCGCACCTCCCAGGTGGAAGCCCTGATGCACAGCCTTGGCGCCGAGGTGACGCCCCTCGATCGCCATCGGTTGCGGATCCGCTGGCCCAGTGGCGAAGAAACCTGGTTGCATGCCGCGAGTGGCACGCGCCATGCCGATCTCGATGGCGAGGCGATGCTGCGCTGTCGCCATCTGCTGCAACAGGTGGGCATCAGTCCGGATCACCCCGAGCCGGAGACGCCCGGGCCCCACGGCGATATCGGCCGCTGCCTGCTGCTGCACCTGAGCCACCGCTGCACCGAGGCTTACCTGCTGGAGGGCGACGCGGTGGAGCATGCCCAACTGCGGCCCCATGGGATGTGGGGCACTGAGCAGAACCTCACCCATCGCCACGACCGCGACATGGCGGGTCAGCGGGCCCCGCTGGATCACGACTACCTGACGCGGATCACCGAGGCCATGGCGCGTGCCGATGCGGTGCTGCTGGTGGGTCACGGCACCGGCGAGAGCGACATGCGCCAGGTGCTCCTGCGCCATCTCCAGCACCACCACCCGGAGTTGCTGGAGCGGCTGGTGGGGGTGGTGGGCGGTGGCGACACGGCCCTGGGGGAGGCGGCACTGCTGGCCTTGGCCCGGGAGCACTTCGGCCATCAACCTCATCGCCGCCTGCTGGTGATTCCTGGCCAGGAGGTGAAAGAGGCTGGCTCCAGCTGAGCCCATCGTCTGGGGCAGCTGCGCCAAGCTGGAGGCGCTGTTGGAGATCTTGAGTGTTGCGGCGCCGCCTCTTGCTCCGTCTGTTGCCAGCGGCCCTTGCCGCTGCGGCGGCCTCGGTTCGGGCGCAGCCCCAGCCCTTGCCTCCGCCGCAGCTCCCTGGCTCGGGCCGCGGTGTCACCCGCTTTTTGGCGGTGGCCGATACCGGCAGCGGTGATGGCAACCAACGGGCCCTGGGGGGGCAGATGGCTGCGGTGCATCGCCGCCGTCCGGTGGACCTGGTGGTGCTGGGGGGCGACAACATCTACCCCTCGGGCGACATGGCCCTGATTGAGGCCACCTTCCGCAAGCCCTATGCCGAGCTACTGGCTGCGGGTGTTCCCTTTCATGCGGTGCTCGGCAACCACGACATCCGCACGGCCAATGGCAACCCCCAGGTGGCCTACAAGCCCTTTGGCATGAAGGGGCGCTATTACACCCTGCGCCGCGGTGATGTGGCCTTCTTCATGCTCGACACCAACGGCAATGCCGATTGGCAGCGGCAGCTCAGCTGGCTGCGCACCTCCCTGGCCACCAGCACCGCCCCCTGGAAGGTGGTGGTGGGTCACCACCCCATCTACTCCTCTGGCCTGTACGGCAACGACCCCGGCCTGAAGGCCAAGTTGAGTGCGTTGATGCTGCAGCACGGTGTGCAGCTCTACATCAATGGCCACGAGCACAACTACGAGCGCAGCAAACCCATCGATGGCATCACCTATCTGGTGGTGGGTGGCGGCGGCGCCAGCTTGCGGCCGGTGATTGCCACCGCCCAGACCGCCAAGGCGGCCAGTGTGTTCAGCTTTGCTGAGATTGAGGCAGGTCCGCGTCAGCTGAGTGTGGTGGCCTGGGACAAGAACGGCCGTGAGATCGATCGGGCGGTGATTGCCAGCCGTTAGGGCAAATCAGACGGTCACCCTGTTCCAGGGCATGGCAGCCAGGAGTCGTGCCATGCCGCAGAAGCCGGAGATGCCTGCGAAGGTGAGGCCAGCGCCCACAAAGCCGCTGAGCCAGATCCAGCCGGGAGCCACTGTCTGGCTGAGGATCACGCCCAGCAACACCAGGCTGCCGGCCACGATCTGCACCTGGCGCATTAGAGGCAGCGGTGCATGGCTGAGCTTGCGGACAGGGAAGCCGGCGTTCTGCCAGGCGGGGATCCCACCCTCCAGGTCGGCCAGGGCGTGGGGGTACCCCTGTTGGAGCAACTGACTCACGCCTTTGGAGCTGCGGTTGCCGCTCTGGCACACCAGCACCAGAGGCCCCCGCGGTAGATCCGCCTGGGTGATGCGGGAGAGGGGCACGTTCACACTGCCGGCGATGTGGCCGTGGGCGTATTCCATCGGTTCACGCACATCGATCACGGTGACATCGCGGCTGCCCAGCTGGTCGGCCAGATCGTGGGCACAGATGCGGCTGGTGGTGGTCATGGCAGAAGGGAAAGGCATGGGTGGGTAGAGGTGTGAGCTGGCGCTAGTTGACGCCTTCCAGCGGGTAGCCCTCGGCACTCCAACGGCTCAGGCCGCCGTGCAGGTTGGCCACCTGGGGGTGTCCGGCCTTGATCAGTTGTTGGGTGGCCAGGGCTGAACGGCTGCCGGAGTGACACAGCACCACCAGGGGCCGATCCCCGGGGATCTCGGCCGCGCGAGTCTCCAGCTCTGGCAGGGGGATCAACAGGCTGCCGCCGATGCGGCCATCCGGCCCGGTGTATTCCTCGGCTGAGCGCACATCCAGCAGGGTGAGTGCGCTGCGATGGGCTGCCACCCAGGCCGGGGCCAGTTCGGGCAGGCCCGCGTAGCTGCGGCTCAAGGGGGCCCAGGCCGGTGCGGCGATGGCCTGGCGGGGCTTGCCGGAGCGCATGTTGCCCGGCAGGGCCTCGGCGATCTTGTGGGGGTGGGGCAGCTTCATGTTGTTCATGTGGCCCACGAAATCCCGCTCCGTGGCGGCGCCGCCGAGCCGGGCGTTGAAGGCTTTTTCCTCCGCCACCGAGGTCAGCGTGCGACCGGTGTAGTCGTGGCCGGGGTAGAGCAGGCAGGAATCCGGCAGGGAGAAGATCTGCTCGGTGATCGAGCGCCAGAGGGTGTGGGCGTCGCCCTGTTGGAAGTCGCAGCGCCCGCAGCCGCGCACCAGCAGGGCATCGCCGGTGAAGGCCATGGTCTGGTTGTCGAGCACGAAGCTGATGCAGCCATCGGTGTGCCCGGGGGTGCTGCGCACCTCCAGATGCCGCCCGCCAAAGATCACGTGGTCGCCGTGCTGGAGCGGCAGGGTCACGTTGGTGGCCCTGGCAGCGGCGGCCAGGCCGATGGCGCAACCGGTGGCTTCATGCATCAGCCAGCTGCCGGTCACATGGTCGGCATGGGCGTGGGTGTCGATCGAGGCCACCAGCTCCACCCCCAGCTCGCGGATCAGGGAGAGATCGCGGGCGTGTTGCTCAAACACCGAATCGATCAGCACGCCCTTTCCACTGGGTACATCCACCAGCAGGTAGGTGAAGGTGCCGGTGTCGGCATCGAACAGCTGGCGCACCAGCAGGGAACCGCCGCCAGCGGCAGCGGCCAGGAACGCGGCGGGGGCAGGAGAGGCGGCAGTCATGGGCAAGCGTCCATGCGTTGATATGACTATACACGCATAAAGGCTGTAAGTGAGGTTGCTCGGGTTTGCGCGGCGCGGTGCGGCACCAGGGCATCGAGCTGGTTCGCCCCCTGGGCCACCGGGATCATGAGCGGGATCGCCAGGGAGCATTGCCACCATTGCTCCAGGCTCAGCGGCGCCGTGCCGAAGAAGCTGTTCATCGGCTCCCACTGGCTGAACAGTGCCTGCAGGAGCAGGGCGGCCCCCAGGCCGAGCATCAGGGAGGGGGATTGCCAGAGGGCGGTTGCCAGCCGCCCCCAGGCCCAGGGGAGGTGTTGGCTCACCTCGCTGAGGCTGAGGAGGTAGGTGACCCGCGAGAGCACTAGGGCCTGAACGGCCATCGTGCGGGCGATGGAGCGCTCGCCGTAGTGGGCGTCCGCCCAGAAAAACGTGGTGAAGATCACCACCCAGCTGAAGGCCGACACCAGCAGCAGCCGCTGCACGAGTGGGCGATTGAGCAGGGGCCGATCCGGCCGCTGCGGCGGCATGGCCATCAGCCCGGGGGCCTTCGGTTCAAAGGCCAGCGGCAGCGACATGGTGAGGGAGTTCACCATGTTCAGCCAGAGCACCTGCAACGCCGTGATCGGTAGATCCAGCCCCATCAGGGCACTGATCAGGATGGTGAACGATTCGCCCCCGTTCACCGGCAGACAGAAGGCCATGGCACGGTGGAGGTTGAGGGCGACGCCCCTCCCCTCTTCCACGGCCGCGGCGATGGCGGCGAAGTTGTCATCCGTGAGCACCATCGCGGCCGCTTCGCGGGCCACGGCCGTGCCGCCCTCCCCCATGGCAATGCCGATGTCGGCTTGACGCAGGGCGGGAGCGTCGTTGACGCCATCGCCGGTCATGGCAACGATGTGGCCGCTGCTCTGGAGGGTGCGTACCAGCTGCAGCTTCTGCGCTGGAGCCATCCGGGCAAACACGTCGGTGTTCAGCACGACGTCGCTCAACGCATCGGCCGGCAGGGCCTCCAGGCCTCGGCCGTCGATGCAGACGGGCTCTGGCTTGTGCCCGATGCCCATCTGCCGAGCGATCGCTGTGGCCGTGCGGATGTGATCGCCGGTGATCATCTTCACGGCGATGCCGGCGGCTCGACAAGCCGCCACGGCCCGGGTGGCCTCTGGCCGGGGCGGATCGGCCATGCCCTGCAGGCCAAGGAAGGTGAGATTGCTCTCGATGTGGTCGTGAACCAGGGCCGACTGGTTGGGTTCGACCTGGCCCATGGCAAAGGCCAGCACGCGCTCCCCTTGGCCGGCCATGGTGTCCACCGCTGCTTGGATCGCTCCGGGATCGAGGGGGTCACGGTCACCATCGCTGCCGCACTGCCAGCGGCAGCGGGGCAGCACCGCCTCCAGCGAGCCTTTCACCACAATCCGTTCACTGCCATGCAGGGTGGCCATCACCTGCAGTTCCGCCTCAAAGGGCAGGGCGTCGCGGCGGGGGTGCTGCCGGTGGGCTTCGGCATGGTTGAAGCCGGCCCGCTGTGCCGCCGCCAGCAGGGCGGTTTCGGTGGGATCCCCCACCAGGCCCTCGTGGCTGCTGGGCCGGGCATCACTGCACAACAGGCCCGCCAGCAACAGCTCGCGCAGGGCCCTGTTGCTCTGGAGGGGGTCGGGAACGGAGCCATGGGCTGCCTGGCCATCGGGCCACAACTCCTCGAGCCGCAGTTGCTGGCCGGCGGCATAGAGCTCCTGCACCGCCATCCGGTTCTGGGTGAGGGTGCCGGTCTTGTCGGAGCAGATCACCGTGGCGCTGCCCAGGGCTTCCACGGCGGGCAGCTTGCGGATGATCGCGTTGCGCTGGGCCATGCGGCGCACGCCGATGGCCAGGGTGATGGTCACGATGGCTGGCAATTCCTCCGGAATCGCACTCACTGCCAGGGCCACGGCGGCATCGAACATCTCCGCGCCACTGCGGCCTCGGGCCAGGCCCACCAGGGCCGTGATGATCGACAGGGCCAACACCAGCCTCAGGATCGTGAGGCTGAAGCGGCTGAACTTGCGGGTCAGGGGGGTGCTGAGCCGTGAGCCCTGCTGCAGTGAGCAGGCCAGGTTGCCCAGTTCCGTGGCATCCCCAGTGGCCACCACCACCCCACGCCCCTGGCCGGCGGCCACGAAGCTGCCGGCATGGGCCATGCTGTGGCGATCCGCCAACGGGGCCTCGGCAGGATCCGCCTGGATGGCCTTGGCCACCGGCAGCGATTCGCCGGTGAGACTCGATTCATCCAACTGGAGGTTGCGCACCTGCAGCAGGCGAAGGTCTGCCGGCACCCGATCCCCGCTGGAGAGGATCACCACATCGCCAGGCACCAGGATCTGGGCCTCCAGGCGCTGCAGTTGCCCATCGCGCAACACCTCAATGTCGGAGCGGATCACCTGGGCCAGGGCTCCGATTGAGCGCTCGGCCCGGCTTTCCTGCACAAAGCCGATCACCGCATTGATCACCGTGACACTCCAGATCACACCGGCTTCCTGCAGCGAGCCGGTGAGCGCCTTCACCGCGCCTGTGATCAGCAGGGCGTAGAGGAGGGGGGCATGGAACTGGGCGAGAAACTGCAGCCAGAGGGGCCGCTCCTGGCGGGCCGTGAGGCGATTGGCCCCGCAGCGGTGCAGGCGCTCGAGGGCCTCGCCAGCGCTCAGGCCCCGCTCCAGGTTCACCCCGAGCTGCTCCTGCAGCGCCAACGCACTGAGGGCATGGGCACCGCTCAGTTGCAGTGGGGGAGGTTGCCTGCTCATCGCGAGGGGGTTGGCGTGACGGAGTTGGCGTGAGGGAGTCGGCTACCGGGTCATAGTGAAAAGGGCCTGCTGAAGATCGGTGCTGCGGCTGGAGTGGATCGCTTCGCCCAGGATCTGAGGCGCCTCCATCCAGCAGCGTTCAACACTGATTGGCGCGGAGTTGGGACTGGACAGCCGTGGCGCTTGAGGCCTGGTGTCGTTTCACGGCTTCAGCGCCGGTGAGCAGGGCCGAGCCGATCAGCAGCGCGGCAAAGCCCTGGCGCAGGCGCCGGTCGCTCAGGTGCGGCGCGAGCCGCTGACCCACCACGGCACCGGCGGCGCCACCGACCAGCAGGGGCGTGATCAACGGCAGGCTGTTGCTCGGCCAGCTCCCCTGGGCCGCCAGGGCCACCAGAGCATTCACGGCAATTAACAGCAAGCTGGTGCCGCTCGCGAGCTGCATCGGCAACCCGGCTAGTAGCACCAGGGCCGGCACGATCGCAAAGCCGCCCCCCACCCCCGCGATGCCGGTGAGGAGTCCAACCAACACCCCCTGCATCGCCAGCAGCCACGCCAAGCCCCGGCCTCCGGGTGTCTGCTGTGGTGTTCTCTGGCGGGTGAGGAGCCAGGATGCCACTAGCGCGGCCACGGCAAACACCCCCAGCTGCACCGCTTCGGGGATGTAACCGGCCTTCACCCAGCTGCCACCGACCCAGCTGCCTGCCAGGGCTGGAACGCCAAGGATTGCGGCAGCCCGCGGTGCAAACTGCCGCCGCCTCAGATAGGGCATCAGGTTGGCCAACGCCAGCAGGGTGACCACCAGCAGAGAGAGGGGAACGGCCTCGCGGGTGGGGAGGGCGGCCCCGCTCACCAGCAGGGGCAGGAGCAGGATCGAGCCCCCGGCCCCCAGCACCGAGAGCAAAAAGCCGATGAGGGCGCCGCCGCCGACCAGCAGGGAGATTGTGGCGAAGGTCATCGCAGTGCGACGCGGAAGCCTTTATGAGTATATGCGCATAAGTGATGGTCGGTTCGGGGCATTGCGGTGCCGTGGCGCCTCAGGGGGCAGTCGTTCGATCAGCCAATTGCCGGGCTCGCCGGCCGCGCGGTGGTGGTAGCGGAAGCGATGCGCAATCGGTTGTCGCGGCCCTGCCAGACCTCCATCTCCTGCGGCGCCATCCAGGCCCCGATCTGGCTGCCAAACGGCCGTGAGGCGAAAGAGGCCAGGGATTCGCCGCTGCTGATGCGCTCCGCCAGCCCTCGGGTCGCCATCTGTCTGGCCAGGCCCTACCAGGGAAACAGCAGGTTCACCCCCGGATGGGTGGCCATTGATTGAAGGCCTTGAGCAGCACCGTGCGGCTGCTGCGGTGCCAGCTCGCCTCTGGCGGCCTTCAACCTTGCAGATCAAAGCGATCGGCGTTCATCACCTTCACCCAGGCGGCCACAAAGTCGCCCACCAGGCGGCCGGCACCATCACGTTGGGCATACACCTCGGCGATGGCCCGCAGCTGGGAGTTGGAGCCGAACACCAGATCCACCCGGCTGCCGCTCCAGCGCAGCTCACCGCTGCGGCGATCGCGCCCCTCGAACAGTTCACCGCTGTCGTCGATGGGGGTCCAGGTGGTGGCCATGTCGAGCAGGTTCACGAAGAAGTCGTTGCTCAGCACCCCGGGCCGCTCGGTGAATACCCCATGGCGGCTGCCGCCGGTGTTGGCACCGAGTACCCGCAGGCCGCCCACCAGCGCGGTCATCTCAGGGGCGCTCAGCCCCAGCAGCTGGGCGCGATCCACCAGCAGGTGCTCGGCGGCCACGCTCATGGGGCCCTGCTGCCAGTTGCGGAAGCCATCGGCTTGGGGTTCCATCACCGCAAACGAGGCCGCATCGGTGTGCTCCTGGCTGGCATCCATCCGGCCTGGCGTGAAGGGCACCTCGAGGGGCTGGCCCGCGGCGGCGGCCGCCTGCTCCACGCCAACGCCGCCGGCCAGCACGATCAGATCCGCCAGCGACACGCGCACGCCATCGCTGCGGGAGGCGTTGAAGGCCTGCTGGAGGCCCTCGAGTACGGCCAGCACCCGCTGCAGCTGCTCGGGTTGGTTCACGGCCCAGTCTTTTTGCGGGGCCAGGCGCACCCGGGCGCCGTTGGCACCGCCGCGTTTGTCGGAGCCGCGGAAGCTGGAGGCCGAGGCCCAGGCGGTGCTCACCAGCTCCGCAGTGCTCAGCCCGGAGGTTCGCACGCGCGCCTTGAGATCGGCGATGGCGGCTTCATCCACTAAGGGATGGGTCACCGCTGGGATCGGGTCTTGCCAGATCAGCTCTTCGGCGGGCACTTCGGGGCCGAGGTAGAGGCACTTGGGCCCCATGTCGCGGTGGGTGAGCTTGAACCAGGCCCGGGCAAAGGCATCGGCGAAGGCCTCGGGGTGCTGGTGGAAGTGGCGCGAGATCGGCTCGTAGATCGGATCGAAGCGCAGAGATAGATCCGCCGTGGTCATCATCGGCGGGTGCTTGAGCCCGGGGATGTGGGCATCGGGAATCAGATGCTCCTCGCGGCAATCTTTCGCCTGCCACTGCCAGGCGCCGGCTGGGCTCTTGATTAGCTCCCACTCGTAGCCGAAGAGCATGTCGAAGTAGCCCATGTCCCAGCGGTTGGGATTGGGTTTCCAGGCGCCCTCGATGCCGCTGGTGGTGGTATCGGCCCCCTTCCCGCTGCCATGGCGATTGGCCCAACCCAGGCCCATCTGCTCCAGGGGAGCCCCTTCCGGGGCCGGGCCCATCAGCTCTTCGCTGCCGGCGCCATGGGCCTTGCCGAAGGTGTGACCGCCAGCGGTGAGGGCCACGGTTTCCTCGTCGTTCATGGCCATGCGCGCGAAGGTCTCGCGCACGTCGCGCCCCGAAGCCACCGGGTCGGGCACGCCGTTGGGCCCCTCAGGGTTCACGTAGATCAGCCCCATCTGCACCGCCGCCAGCGGCTGTTCCAGCTGGCGATCACCGCTGTAGCGCCCATCGCCGAGCCAGGTGGTTTCGTGGCCCCAGTAGATGTCTTCCTCCGGCTGCCAGATGTCGGCGCGGCCGCCGCCGAAGCCGAAGGTGCGCAGTCCCATCGATTCCAGGGCGGCGTTGCCGGCCAGGATCATCAGATCGGCCCAGGAGATGCGGTTGCCGTAGGTCTGCTTGATCGGCCAGAGCAAGCGGCGGGCCTTGTCGAGGTTGCCGTTATCGGGCCAGCTGTTGATCGGTGCGAAGCGCTGGTTGCCAGTGCCGCCGCCGCCCCGGCCATCGGCGGTTCGGTAGGTACCGGCGCTGTGCCAGGCCATGCGGATGAACAGCCCGCCGTAATGGCCCCAATCGGCGGGCCACCAGTCCTGGGAGTCAGTCATCAGCGCGATCAGGTCGCGCTTGAGGCCGGCGTAGTCGAGCTGGTTGAACGCCTCGGCGTAGTGGAACTCTCTCCCGAGTGGATTGGAGGCTGGGCTGTGCTGATGCAGGATCCCCAGATTCAGCTGCTGGGGCCACCAGTCCCGCGGCGAGGGGCCGCGCCCCGCCACGGCAGCTCCGCCGTGGCCACTGAAGGGGCACTTGCCAAGTTCCGTCATGCGCTCGCCTGGCCGATGTCACTGATCGGACCGTAGGCAGCACGGTCAGGGGCGTCTGGCGGGGGTCATAGTCCGTGATGGACCGCGAACGACGAGGTGTTCAACTCGACATAGTGAAGGCATGAGCCAGGCCGTCCATTGGGATCAGCGCTACCGCGATGGCAGCGATGCCTGGGAGCTCGGTGGTCCCGCGCCGCCGCTTGAGGCCTTTCTGCGCCACCATCCCTTGGCTCCCCGGGGGGAAGCAACGGTGCTGGTGCCCGGTTGCGGTCGCGGCCATGAGGCCGCCCTGCTGGCAGAGCTTGGGTTCTCTGTGGTGGGGTTGGACTTCAGCGGCGAGGCCATCAGGGCGGCACGCCAGCGCTACGGGCCCGATCGTCCCCAGCTGCGCTGGCTGCAGGCCGACCTGTTGGATGCAGCAGCCCTGACGGCCGCTGGCCTGGTGGATGGGTGCCTCGATGGCGTGGTGGAGCACACCTGCTTCTGTGCCATTGAGCCAGGCCAGCGTGAGGCCTACCGGGCCGCAATGACGCGGCTGCTCAAGTCCGGCGGCTGGCTGCTGGGCCTGTTCTTTTGCCACAGCCGTGAGGGCGGCCCGCCCTATGGCAGTAACCCCGATGTGCTGGCCCGTGAATGGCGCGAGGCCGGGCTGGTGGCCGAGGTGTGGGAGCCGGCCCAGGGGTCAGTTCCCCAGCGAAGCGATGAATGGCTGGGCCTCTGGCGCCAAGGCGGCAGGTGATCAGCTCCCTGCCCCTCAGTGCGGCAGCCGTGGGTGCCTGTTGCCAGGTTGAATCCCTTCCTTCCGATCCGCTGCTCAGGAGCCGATTGCGGGCCATGGGTGTGAAGCCTGGCGCACAGCTGCAGGTGCTGCGGCGTGGCCAACCGGGTGGGATCCTCCACGTGGCCTGCGGGATGTTGGAGTTCATGATCCGCCAGGAGCATGCCGCTCAGCTGATGGTGAGACGTTGGCCTCCCTGATACACGATCAAGGCCATCACCCAGGCCAGGCTGAGTGACCATCCCAGGGACAGCAGTGCAAAGTTGCGGCTCTTGGATTCTTGAAGTTGCGCGGCCACTGTTCCCAGGCAGGGGGTGTAAAGCAGCACGAAGGTCATGAAACTCAGGGCCTGTAGGGGGGTGATCACGCTGTGGAGCACACCACCGAGCTGGCTTGTGCTCGTCTTGTAGATCACCGCCATGGCGCCGAGCAGAATTTCCTTGGCGATGAACCCAAAAAACAGTGACACCGTGAGGCTGGGATTCATGCCAATGGGCCCCAGCAGTGGTTGAAACAGACTGCCGATCCGATCGGCCAGGGTGAGTCCGGAGCCTTCCAGGGCTCCTGGCGGCAGGTTGGTGAGCAGCCAGATCATGGCAGCCCCAAGCACAATGAATGCCCAGGTAGTCACCAGGAAATTCAGCATGGCGATCCAGGCCCTGCGCACAATCGTGGCCACGCTGGGTGCCCGGTAGGGAGGCAGTTCCAAAATCAAGGCTTCCTGGCTGGGGAGAGCTTGCTTGAACACAAGGCCGGTGACGATGGCCGCCAGAAAGCTCAACATGTAAAAGCCGAACACCACCAACCCCGGTGCCCACCAGGGTTGCGGGAAGAACACCCCGGCCATGAAGATGAACACCGTGAGCCGTGCCTGGCAGAGGGCAAATGGAATGCACAGCATGGCCAGCAAGCGCATGTTGCGATCCCGGATTACGCGGGTACCCAGGATGGAGGGCACATTGCAGCCAAAGCCCATCACCTGCAGCACAAAGGCACGGCCATCCAGTCCCAGCCAGCGCATGAAGCCATCCATTAGGAAGGCGGCCCTGGGGAGATAACCCGAATCCTCCACAATGGCCAGGGTGAGATAGAACAGAAAAATGATCGGTAAAAACGTGGCCACCGTGGCCACACCCATCCACACGCCATCCAGCAGAAAGCCGCGCACAACGTCTGGAACCTTGAGCAGGGTGAGACCGGGTGCCAGCAGTGTGGTCTCGATCCAATCGAGCAGGCTGGCCAGCAGATCCTGGAGCGGCGCCCCCAGCACATAGAGCAGCTGGAACATCCCCAGCACGATCACCAGAAACAGCAGCAATCCCCCCGCTGGGTGCAGCAGCAGCCGATCGGCGTTGCGGGTCCGCTGGTTGTGCTGGTTCAGGGGTTGTGGCGGTTGCTGCACGCAGACGGCCAACAGCCTCTCCTGTTCGGCATCGATGGATGGGGGGACCGGCCAGGGGTTGGGATGGGTGTGCTGATGCACCGCTGCCACCAGCTCCCGCAGGCCTTGATTGCGCTTGGCGCTGATCGGCAGCACAGGGATGCCCAACTCGGCGCTGAGGCGCCCATGGTTGATCGCAACTCCCAGGCGCTGCGACTCATCGCTCATGTTCAGGGCCACCACCATGGGCAGGTCCAGCTGCCGCAGTTGCAGGGCTAGTCGCAGTTGGCTGCTGATCTGACTGGCATTGAGCACCAGCAGGATCAGGCTGGGAGGCGTGTGCTGCAGGAAGCGCTGCACCACGGCCTCGTCTTCGCTGCTGCCCGTGAGGTCGTGGATGCCGGGAAGGTCTACCAGGGTGTAGCGCTGGCCCTGGCGATCGCTAGCCATGGCCCCGCGCAGCAGCTCCACCGTGAGCCCGGGCCAATTGGCGATGTGGGCATGGCCACCGGTGAGGCGGTTGTACAGGGTGGATTTGCCGGTGTTGGGCATGCCCAGCAGGGCCACTGTGGTTCCCTCCCCATCGGCCTCGGCCCCACTGGCCTCCCCGTGGCAGCCGGCCGGTCGTCGCTTGCGTTGCTCAGGGGAGAGATCGATGCTCATGGCTCATCACAAGTGGCGGTTCAGCGATTGATCCGCTGCATCTGCCAGGTCACCAGCGTGCCGATGGGGCTCCACAGCAAGTAGGGGATCAGCAGTTGGGCGGCCTGGTTGTTCACACCATGCACCGCTCCCGCCAGCACCAGCCCCCACAGCCAGCCCAGTAGGCCAATGGCCGTGCCGCTGGAGAGTCTGCGGGTCTTGCAGATCACCAGGGTGTAGCTCTGCACCAGCACGAGCAGCAGCAGGTAGCCCACCATCAGGCCGCTGCCCCCGCCCTCCCGCCAGGCCAGCAGGGCTGAGCCATAGAAACAGGCGTAGATCGCCAGCCAGATCAGCGGGATCCAACGCTCAAAGGTGAGCCAGGCCGGACGCCTCAAGCGCAGGAACCAGCTGAACTCCTTGGTGCTCGGGTTGAGGGCGATGCCCACGATCACCATCACCAGCAGGATCGAAAGCCAGGCCGGCATCGGGCTGCGCTCGGGTGTTGTGCTCCCTCCCTAGCCACGCCACCGCCAACAGCGCCGTGACAATCCATGGCTGCCGCTGGGGTAACGCCCCATCATCGGGAGACCGTTTGGCACGCAGAGGCTTGAGCAGCCCGGATCTGATCGTGGTGGGAAGTGGCCTGGGGGGGCTCTGCTGTGGGGCCCTCGCCGCTCGCCATGGTCTGGAAGTGCTGGTGCTGGAAGCCCACGACCGGCCGGGTGGTGCGGCCCATGGTTTTGAGCGCCGGGGCTTTCAGTTCGAATCGGGGCCCTCCCTCTGGAGTGGCCTGGGGCGCTGGCCATCCACCAACCCCCTGGCCCAGGTGCTGCGGGCCGTGGGGGAAACGGTGCCCGTGGTGACCTACAGGGAGTGGGGGCTGCTGCTGCCGGAGGGCCAGTTGCGCCTGGGTGTGGGGGCTGAACCGTTCCTGGCCTTGCTGCGGGGGCTGCGGGGGGTAGCGGCCGCAGAGGAGTGGGCGGCCTTCATGCGCTGGCTCGAGCCCTACTGCCGGGCCACGGCCGCCTTGCCCCTGCTGGCCCTGCGTCCCGGTCTTGGCGTGGCCGGTGCGCTGGGGGCCCGGGGCTCGGCGGCCCTGCTGCGCCATGCCCCACGGCTGGCCGCGTTGGGCGGTGCCTTCGGGCCCATGGCCCGCAAGCACTTGAGGGATCCCTTCCTGCTCCACTGGGTGGAGATGCTGTCGTTTCTGATCTCCGGCCTGCCGATGGATCAGACCAGCGCCGCCGCCATGGCCACCCTGTTTGGCGAGTGGTTCGAGCCCGATGCCGCCCTCGACTACCCGGTGGGGGGCAGTGCGGCGGTGGCGGAGGCCCTGGTGCGCGGCCTGCAGCGCCATGGCGGTGAACTGCGCTGCCGTGCCGCGGTGGCCGAGATCCTGGTGGAAGGGGGGCGGGCCGTGGGCGTGCGCCTGGAGAGCGGCGAGCAGCTGCGGGCTCGCCAGGGGGTGGTGAGCAATGCCAGCCCGTGGGACACCCTCGATTTGCTGCCGCCGGAGGCCCTGCCCCGGCGCTGGCACCAGCAGAAGGCCGATACCCCCGCCTGCGCCAGCTTTCTGCACTGGCATGTGGGCCTGCGCGGGGAGGGCTTGGAGGCGCTGCCGATCCACCACGTGTGGGTGGGTGATTGGCAGCGCGGGATCGGCGCTGAGCGCAACATGGCGGTGTTCTCGCTGCCCTCGCTGTTGGATCCAGCCCTGGCGCCGCCGGGCCATCAGGTGTTGCACGCCTACACCCCCGCCAATGAACCCTGGGAGCTGTGGCGGGATCTCGAGCCCGGAACCCACGCCTACGAGGCCCTCAAGGCGGAGCGTTGCGGCCTGTTCCAGCAGGTGTTTGCCCAGGTGGTGCCTGATCTGGCGGAGCGTCTTGTGATTGAACTGCAGGGCACCCCCAAGACCCACCGCCGTTATCTGCGGGTGCATCAGGGCAGCTATGGCCCCGCCCTGGGGGCTGATCAATCGCCCTTTCCGGCAGGAACCACGCCGATTGAGGGCCTGCTGCTCTGTGGGGCCGGCAGCTTCCCGGGGATCGGCGTGCCGCCGGTGGCCGTGAGTGGGGCCATGGCTGCCCACAGCTTCGTGCCGGTGGCCCGCCAGAAGGCGCTGCTGGACGAGTTGGATTTGCGGGTGCTCAGTTGAGCCCGCTGCCCATCTGCAGCAGCAGTTCGCCCGCGAGAGCCTCGGCGCTGCGTAGGGCCCCTTCGATCCGCCCGAAACCCGGCCCGGCGATGACGTCGCCGCAGAAGCCGATGTGGCTGGCGGTGCAGAGGCTCAGCTCCGGGGGCAATCCCGGCGGCTGGGGCAAGGCGGCGCCCCAGCGCATCAGCTGGCGATCGGCCCCGGCCGTTGGCAGCCCCAGGGCCGCCTGCAGGGCCTGCTCCAGGGTGTTCATCACCGCGTCTTCGGCCTGGGGATCGGCAGGTGCCCCCAGCACCTGGGCCGCTGAGGATCGGGACCCGTAGATCCCCTGGGCCTCGGCGGCGAAGCTGGTGCTGGATTCCGCCACCACGGCGCAGCGTCCGGCCTCCAGCGGCTGGATCGACACGCGCCGCAGGCCCCAGCGGGCCTGGGCGGCGGGGTTGCATTGCAGCAGTTGGAAGGGTTGGGCTCGCCAGGGACCGGCGCTCTCCGCCGGCAGGGTCAACAGCAGATTGCTGCTGGCCTGGGCATCGATGGCCGCCAGGGCAGTGCAGGCCTGCTGTAGCTCCAGGTCGTGGGCCTGGGCCGCGGCAGCCTGCAGGGGCACCTCCGGCCAGCCGAACAGGGCCGGGCCCCGGGGGTGGGCCAGCAGCGTGCCACTCAGCACCAGCCAGTGGCACTCCAGTAAAAGCTCGTTCTTATTGTCGAGCAACCGCCAGCCGCCACCAGGCAGGGGCTGCAGCCGCCGCACCAGGGTGCCGCTGTGCAGGGTGACATCGGCGGCGATCTGCAGCAGGCCGCGGCAGAGTTGCTCCATGCCGCCGTGGCCGCGAAAGAGGTTGCCATCACTGAAGGAATCGCGGATGGCAGCGCCGATGCGACCCTCGCCATCGAGGCAGCGGATGGATCCGCGCCAGGGCTCGATCCAGCCCCCCTCCAGGAGGGGCTGCAGCAGGGTCGGTGCTGTGGACCCCGTGCAGTTGAACAGGGGAGCGCCGTGGTTGATGCGCAGGCCGTCATCGCGGCGGGAGCGGCGGGTGGCGGCGCGGCCGCCGGGGCCCCGGCCCATCTCGAGCAGATGCAGGGAACCGCTCCAACCCAGCCGTCGCAGTTGGGCCGCCAGGGCGCAGCCGCCCACGCCGGCACCGATCACCGCCAGCTCAGCCATGGCCCCGGCCGGCTGGTTTGCGGGCGATCACGGCAAAGAAGGGATCGCCCTTGCCGCCGATCCAGCCCAGGGGGCCTGCGGCCGGGGTGTCCTCGCTGAGCAGTTGATCCAGCTCCCAGCCCTGGCAGAGCAGCACCTTGGCCACGCCGCTGAGGCGATCCCGGTCGCTGCCCTCCAGCCAGGCCTGAGGTGCCTTGGTGGCAAACATGCGGTTGGAGAAGGCCACGATCAGTTGACCGCCCGGTCGCAGTACCTGCAGCAACTCCACCGCCACGGCTTCGGGCTGCTGCAGGTACTGCCAGCCCGCCACGATCAGGGCGGCATCCACGCTGCTGGGCTCGAGGGGCAGGGTTTGATCCTCATTGAGGTTCTGAACCCAGTGGCGGCTGAGGCAGGGATTGGCCTCCAGTTCTGCGGCGTTCATGCCATGGCCAATCACCGCCTGAAGGCTGAGGTCGGGGGGCAGATGGCTCACCCAGCTGCTCATCAGATCCAGCACCGTTGTGCCTGGTGCCAGGCGTTCCCGGTAGAGGGCCGTGAGCCGCTGGCGGAAGGCCCCATCCAGGTGCTGCACAAAGCGGGGCTGGGCGTAGAAGAGGGCGTCGCTGGATTCATCCAGTTTGCGGCGCTGCTCAGAGCTGAGCACCGGCACGGCCAGGGGTGGGGGTGCCAAGGGAAGCCGGCAAGGGATCACCATGCTGGGTTCTCGGCGCTCCCAGTGCGAAGGGCTCCTAGTGACCCGTGCAGGCCACGGCATCACTCCTGAGGGGTAACCCAGTTCACCCTCAGGGGTGAATGCTTCTGCGACGACTCAGAACAGCATCACAAGGCCTTCAACCCATGCCTCGAGGTTCTGCATGACCTATCCCGTGTCGTCCAACAAGCCTCGATTCGAGCTCATGCAGCGCTCTCCCATGCGCCTGAGCGTCACTGTGCCCCATCGCCTCTACCAGATGCTCCAGGAGCGCTCTGATCTGGAGGGGCGCAGCATGAGCAATCTGGCGGCCTACATGTTGGAGCAGGGATTGAGTCGCTGACGTGGCTGTAACGGCTGGAGTTCATGGAGCGCCTCGCTTGAACTCCAGCCTCTGCTCAATCAGTCTGGTGATCCTGAGATCTTGGGCTGGGAACCCTCACGAATCCCTGCTGCAGCGCGATCACCAGGGCGTGGGTTCGGTCCTTGGCTTGGAGCTTCACCAGCATGGTTTTCACGTGAGACTTGATCGTTTCCGGTGAGAGAAATAGGGCCTCGGCGATTTCTGCATTGCTTTGACCAGCAGCAATGAGGTTCAGCACCTCCTGCTCGCGGTGGCTCAGGGGGTTCTCAGGCTTGCTGCCTCGTGGGATGTCATTGCGCCGCCGCCGGGCAATCGAGCGAATCCGCGCCACCAGCTCATCAAAACTGAAGGGCTTGATTAGATAGTCATCCAATCCAAGGTTGAGGGCGCTGACGCGATCGTCAAGGCGGTCGCGCCCCGTGAGCATGAGGGTCGGGATGTCGTGTCCGCTGTGGCGCAGTCGTTTGACAATCTCCAGACCGGAGAAGTCGGGGAGGTCCCAGTCGAGAATCAAGACATCGATGGCAGCCACGTGGTGGTTGCCTTGAGGTGGACTGGTTTTACTGGACAGCCCCCATCGTTAACCTCTGAGGCGGGGTACCGCCCCTAAAAGGGGCTCCCACCAATGAGCAAGCGCCGAACCCACAGCCCCGAGTTCAAGGCCAGAGTCGCCATGGAGGCGATCAGTGGCCGCAAGACGATCCAGGAGATCGCTGCCGACCACGCCATCCACCCGATACAGGTAAGCCAGTGGAAGCGGCAGCTGCTGGATGGCGCCAGCGAGCTGTTCACCAGGGGCAAGAAGAGCAACGACAAGGAGGAGGGCCAGGCAAAGGAGGCCGAACTGTTCCAGCAGATCGGGCGGCTGCAGATGGAGCTGGAGTGGCTCAAAAAAAAGTCTCAGCTGCTCTGATGCCCGTGAACTGCGCAAGCTGGTCGATCACGACCACCCTGAGCTCAGCGTCAGCCGCCAATGTGCGCTGCTGGGCCTGCCCAGGTCCACGCTCTACTACCGGCCGATGCCGGTGCGTGAATCGACCCTGCGGATCATGGCCAGGATCGATGCTCTCTACCTGGAGGATCCCTGTAGCGGTAGCCGCAGGATGGTGGACTACCTGGCCAGAGAAGGAATCCCAATCAGCCGCGACCGGGCGCGAAACCTCATGCGCCGCATGGGTTTACGGGCGATCTACCAGAAGCCACGCACCACGGTTCAAGGGAATCCATCCGAGCGCTTTCCGTGCCTGGTGGATGTCAGCACGATCACGGCAGTGGACCAGGTCTGGGCGACTGACATCACCTACATCCCGCTGCAGAAGGGATTCCTCTACCTGGTGGCGATCGTGGATCTGTTCTCCAGGAACGTGCTCAGCTGGAAGCTTTCGAACAGCCTTGACACGGAGTTCTGTCTCGAGGCTCTGGAGATGGCGCTGGAGGGTGGCCGTAGACCAGAGATCTTCCACTCCGACCAGGGTTGCCAATTCACTTCTGGTCACTTCGTGGCCAGACTGCAAGCAGAGGAGATCAAGATCAGCTGGTCAGGCAGGAAGCGCTGCTACGACAACATCCTGGTGGAACGGTTGTGGCGCACAGTCAAATACGAGGAGGTCTACCTGCATGCCTACAGGGATGGCTGGGATGCAGAAATCAGCCTGGCCCGGTTCATATGGAGGTACTGCCATGTAAGGCCACACAGCTCTCTGGGAGGCAGAACTCCCTATGAGGTCTACACTGATACCAAACCCTGTTCCTCCCGCCCGGAGTTAACGATGTCAGGGGCCAGAACTGTCCAATAAAAGGCACCCACCTCAATCTGGGCCACGCTCTGCCGCATGGGCGGACTCATCCGCCTCCTGACGTCAGCCTTGATGGCCTCGCTGTAGCGACGCATTGCTCTGCTCCATCAAGCCCCCTTGGTGATCGAAATGGAGAGGCGTCAACTTTGCTGGCAGAGGGGGGT
>CALRUA020000015.1:0-56283 GCA_943371215.1 Cyanobium sp. NIES-981
TCATGAAGGAGTTCGACAAGGAACTCGCCGTGCTGAAGGGCCGCGTGGATGGCCTCGAGGCCAAAGTGGGCCAACTGGACGCCACGCAGTTCTCCACCACCACCAAGCTCAGCGGCATCGCCACCTTCGTGCTGGGAGCCAACAGCTTCAGCGGCACTGCCACAGACCTGGTGGACCGAAGCCAAAGCAGCTTTAGCGCCACGACATTCAACTACGACATGAAGCTGATCCTGGATACCAGCTTCAGCGGCAAGGATCTGCTACGCATCAGACTACGAGCTGGCAACTTTGACTCCACATCAAACAGCTTTGGCGGCGCTGGACCCAGCGCCCTGTCGCAGCTGGAAGTAGCCTTCCAGGAACAATCTGGAGCCGACAATATCGGAATTAATCGCATCTATTACCAGTTGCCACTTGGAGACCTCACCTTCACCCTTGGGGGTCGCGTGGAGCAAGACAACATGGTGGCAATCTGGCCGAGCCTCTATCCAAGTGACACGATCCTTGATTTGATGACATTCGGCGGATCCATCGGCGCTAATGACCTGGATATCGGCGTTGGTGCTGGCGTGTGGTGGCAGAAAAACGGTTTTGCCATCAGCACCAATTACGTGGCAGCCAATGGCGAGCTGGGCGATCCAGGCGACGGTGGTATTGCCACCCAGAAAGCCGGTGGTACGGGAACGCTCCAAATTGGCTATGCCGCCAAGCAATGGGCCATCGCCACGACCTACGCAGCCATCCAGAATGGTGAGAATCCGATCCCATACGGCACCAACTTCGCGCTGAAAAGCTTCAACGTTCCAGGCGACACCTCCGCCTTTGGCCTTGGCGGCTACTGGCAACCCACGGAGCCCGGCTGGATCCCCTCGATCAGCGCCGGTTGGGGAATCACTGCCACCCGCTACACCACTAACCCGGATAACGCCAACTTAGTGAGTGAAACCCAATCCTGGAGTGTGGGATTGATGTGGGACGACGCCCTCCGCAAGGGCAACGTGTTCGGGATGGCCGTTGGCCAGGCCACCTTCGCCACCAGCCTCAACAGCGGCACAACCCCCAACGACAGCAATTACGTCTGGGAATGGTGGTACAGGATCCGGCTCACCGACCACATCGCCTTGGTCCCGGCGCTCTTTTATCTGAGCCGGCCCCTGGGCGCTGACACGCCAGCAAGCCAGAGCTTCAACCAGCTCGGCGCCCTGATCAAGACCAGCTTCAACTTCTGAGCCAAGGGCGTGATCAGCCTTGGTGCCAGCCAACCACGGGCCACGAGGGATCAGACTCGGATCCAACGCTCCCTAGCCCTCCAACGCGTGATTGCCAACGTCACCACCTCAGAGCCCAACGCCGTGATCCAGCCGGATCCCACCGCCACCGGCCTGCCGGTGACGATCCTCACCGGCTTCCTGGGAGCTGGCAAAACCACCCTGCTGAACCACATCCTCAGCAACCAGCAGGGGGTGAAAACGGCCGTTCTGGTGAACGAATTCGGCGAGATCGGCATCGACAACGACCTGATCATTGCCACCGGCGAGGACATGGTGGAACTGAGCAACGGCTGCATCTGTTGCTCCATCAACGGCGAGCTGCTGGAGGCGGTGTACCGCATCCTTGAGCGCCCCGAGCCGGTGGACTATCTGGTTGTGGAAACCACCGGACTGGCGGACCCCCTGCCGGTGGCCATGACCTTCCTGGGCAGCGATCTACGCGACCAGACCCGGCTGGACTCGATCATCACCCTGATCGACGCCGAGAACTTCAGCGACGAGATTCTTGATGGCGAGGTAGCCCGCGCCCAGGTGGTGTATGGCGACATCCTGCTGCTCAACAAGTGCGACCTGGTGAGCCCAGAGCGCCTGGCGGAGGTGGAGGGGCGCCTGCGGGAGATCAAGACCGACGCCCGGATCCTGCACTCCGTGAAGGGGGAGGTGAGCCTGCCCTTGCTGTTGAGCGTTGGGCTGTTCGAAAGCGACAAGGTGGCCGCCCAACAAGACCACGAGGACTGCGACCATGACCACGGGCACTGCGTGCACGATCACGATCACAAGCCCCAGCACGACCATCAGCACGACCACAGCGCCTGTGATCACGATCACGGCCACTGCGAGCACGACCACGACCACGGCCACGGCCACCAACACGATCACAACGCTGCCGATCACCCAGCCGCCGATCACCTCGCCATCGAGGGCTTTACCTCGCTCTCCTTCAGCAGCGAGGGGCCCTTCGCCCTGCGCAAGTTTCAGAACTTCCTCGACAACCAGCTACCCGCTGGGGTGTTCCGGGCCAAGGGCATCCTCTGGTTCAACGAGAGTGCCAAGCGCCATGTGTTCCATCTGGCGGGCAAGCGCTTTTCCATCGACGACAGCGAATGGAGCAGCCCCGAAGCCCGCAAGAACCAGCTGGTGGTGATCGGCAAAAACCTCGACCACGCCAAGCTGCGCAAGCAACTCCAGGCCTGTGTGGCCAAGGACGCCGGCAAGGGCTTCGCCTGAAGCGATACTGAGGATCAGCACGGTTCCCCACCCACCCCTGCACCGGCGCGGACCGGACCAGCCATGCCCTCCTTTCCCACCCGTTCCCTGGCCCTCACCGGCGCAGCCGGCCTCGGCCTCAGCCTGCTCTCCGCATTGCCCGCCGGCGCCCACGGCAGTGCCGATGCGGGGGCCATGGCTGGAGCCCTGCACCCACTGCTGGGGCTCGACCACCTGCTGCTTCTGGTGGGGGTGGGCCTAACGGCCGCGCGTTTCGGCAGCGGTGTGCTGGCCTGGGCCCTGGGCGGCGCCCTGGTGGGTGGCCTGTTTGGCAGTGCCGGCGGCCACCTGCCCGGAGCCGAGCTGCTAGCAGCCTTGGCCGTTACCGCCCTGGGGCTGGCCCTGCTGCTGTGCCAGCGGCTGAGCCTGCGGCTGCCCGCTGCGGTGGTGGCTGGCAGTGTGGCCATCCACGCCATGCTCCATGGCCAGGAATCCAATGGCACCACCCTGTGGTGGCTGGGAGCCCTCGTGGCCTCCGTGGCTGTGGTGGGCGTGAGCCTGCAGGCGGGCCGCCAGCTGAACCCCCGTTGGAGCCTGATCGCCGCCGGTGGCCTGGCCCTGGCCGGCGGTGCCCTGGCACTCGCGCCGCTCTGAGCCAAACCGCAGCGGTGGCCACACCACTCCTGGTTAACCCGGCTACGCTGAGCCGATCCCGCGCCAAATCTGATGGCCGATGTTGTGCTTTTCGCCGCCGTGCTTGCACTCTTCGGCCTGGCCTACTGGCTCACCGCCGGATCGGACGATGACAACGGCGGCGGTGGCTTGATGCAACCGGTGCTCGTTCCGGTGCGCAGTCAACGCCAGACTCGTTGATCGTTAGACAGAGAAAGCCCCCGACCCCGGGGGCTTTGTAGTAGGGGGCCTCAGGTGGCTTCCGCCGCAGCGCAGCTACGGCACAGAGCCCGCACATTCAACACACACTCCAACAGGCGAAAGCCGTGGTGCTCGGCGGCCTGCTGTCCGGCCTGCAGCACCGCCTGACTCTCAAATTCCTCGGTGAGCCCGCAGCGCACGCATACCAGGTGGTGATGGTCGCGATGGTGATCCCCTGCGGCGAGCTCAAAACGGCGACCACCCTCGGGCAGCTCCAGCTCCCGCAGCAGATCCATGGAGCTCAGCAGGCGCAGGGTGCGATACACCGTGGCCAGCGACACCCGCTCCTCAGCCCGTAGCAGCCGCTGATGCACCTCTTCGGCGCTGAGATGGGTGCCCTCGCCGATGCGCTCAAACAGGGCCAACACCCGCTGGCGCTGGGGCGTGAGTCGCTGTCCCCGGCCATGCAGCGAACTGCGCAGAGCCTCGGGCTGCAACTCGGGCGCCGGAGCGGAGGGCATGGCCGGCTCAAGGGGTTGTTCTCAACAGTAACGCCTGTTGCGAACCGCCGCCAACCCGTTCAGGCCCGCGGTTGGTCCAACCGGGCCACACCAGCCCCGAGGAGATCCGCCAGGGTGGTGATCAGCCGGTAGCTGATGGCCACCGCCAGCAACGGTGCTTCCGGCACCGCCACCGCCAACCGCAGCAGCAGCACGGCTTCAAACACCCCCAGTCCCCCGGGGGCGCCGGGCACCACCAGGCCGGCGGTCCAGGCCAGGGCAAAGCCCGCCAGCCACCCGCCCCAGCCCAGGGCGACAGAGAGATCAAAAGCCTGCACGCAACAGGCGAAACCGCCGAAGCGCAGGAGCACAAACGCCAGTTCGGCCAGCAGTGGCGGCCAGGGATAACCAGGCAGCTGCAGACGGCCGGCAGCCAGCTCCAGCGGGGCCCCAAGCGCCTCCTCCAACAGTCCGCTGCCTGCCAACTGGCGGGTCCGTTGGCGCTTGAGGTGCTCCAGCAACGGATTCAGCCAGCGGGGCAGCAGCACCAGCAGCGGCAGCAGGCCCAGGAGGCCCAACCCGGCCTGCCAGCCACCAACGGGCACCAGCGCCAGGGCCGCCACCGCCATCAACAGCGGATCCAGCAGCACCGCCATCAGGGCCTGGGGGATCGCCAGCGGAGCAGCCACAGAGGATTGCGCCGTCCCATCGGCCCTGTGCAGCGCCCGGACCCGCGCCACCAGATGCCACACCCCGCCCGGCAGGTATTTGCGCAGGTTCGAACTGAGAAACAACAGCACCAGGGGGGCCCAGCGGGGCTGCAGCCCCAGCCACTGCAGGCCCACCCCCCAGGCCAAGCCATTCACCGCCAGGCTCAACAGGCTGATGCCCACCCCCAGCAGCAACCAGCACCAGCCCTGGCCATCGAGGCTGAGCTCCAGCAGCTGGCGGCCATGGGCCAGGAGCGCCGCCAGCACGAAACCGAAGCTGGCCAGCGTGACCCACAGGCGGGCACCCCCCGGCAAGGGCGGCAGACGCTGCAGCAAGGGGGCAAGGGCAGGCAGGCGCTTCAACATCAGGGCGAAGTGTTCGGGGTCTCCAGCAGGGCCAGCACCCACCGGCGCACCTGGGCCAGCGGCAGGCCATGGCAACGGGCAATCGCCGCCAGATCCTCATATTCGGGCTTGGCGGCCAGCCCACCATCAGGCCGCTGGGCCCGCTTGATCCGCACCGGCCCCCAGGGGGTCTCGAGGCTGTGGCCGCTGCGGGGCAGGGCCCAGCGCTGCTGCAGCTGCTCCCGCACCCCCAGGCTGCTGCCATGGCGCCACCACACCTGGCGCAAGGCAGGCCCCAGCTCTGGGGCCGCCAGGGCCGTGAGCAGAACGCCGCAGCGGCCCTTCTTCATCTGCACCGGCTGGCTGAACACCTCCACCGCCCCGGCCTCCCGCAACTGCTCCGCCAGAAAGGCCAGGTCTTCAGCGGTGGCGTCATCGATCTGGGCCTGCTGCTGCAGCAGGGTCTCGAGCCGGGCGGGATCACTGGCTGGCCCAGGCTCCGAGGCCTGCAGGGGCTCGGCCAGCAGCAGCCGCAGCAGGTTGGGGCGATCCAGCTGGCGACTGCCCAGGCCGATGCCCACGGCCCGGGGCACCAGGGCGGGCGGATGGGCAAAACGATCGGCCCAGGCCGCCATCAGCACCAGGCCCGTGGGGGTGGTGAGTTCAGCGGCGGGAAAGCCCTCACTGGAGGCCAGGGGGACACCGCGGCGGCGAGCCAGCTCCAGCACCGCCGGAGCGGGCAAGGGCAGGAGCCCATGGGCCGTGGCCACCGCGCCATGGCCCGCCGGCGGCGGCGTGCACACCACCTGGTTCACACCGAAGTGCAGCAAGCCAGCGCACACCCCCACCACATCCACCAGGGCATCGAGCGCCCCCACCTCATGGAAGTGCACCTGCTCGGGAGCATGGCCGTGCACCGCCCCCTCGGCCTCAGCCAGCAGCGTGAACACCTGCAACACCCGCTCCTGCAACGGCGCTGGCAGCGGCGCGGCCACGATCTGCTCGCGCAGCTCCAGCCAATGGCGATGGGGAGGGTCGCCCTCGAGCGACTCCACCGCCAGGTGCAAACCGCGCAGACCGCCGCTGCGGCGCTGCTCCAGCTGCAGGCGGTAGCAACCCGCCATGCCCAGGGCCGCCAGGGGCTCGGCCACCACCGCCTCGGGCAAACCCAGATCGAACAGGGCCGCCAGCAGCATGTTGCCGGCCAGCCCCGTGGGGCAGTCCACCACCGCCAGGGACGTGGGCCCGGTCATGGGAGCAGCCGTGGGGCCTGCTGCACCAACAGCTCCGCCTGCTGCTCCAGCTGGAGGCGCCGATCCCGCAGCCACTGCTCCACCTCCCGGCGGGCGCGGCGCTGCTCCCGCTGGGAGGTGTCCACATCAAACCCCGAGAGGCCCCAGAGCCTCCCCAGCACGGCCCGGTCATCCACCCCACCGCGGGAGGAGCCGTAGATCAACACTTCCGCCACCATGCCGGCCTGCAGCACGCGGCTCCAACGCCGCAGGTCTTCAGCGGGGAGCTTGGCGTGGGCCGGGGGTTCGAACTCCGTGCTGCCGTTGGCGGCCAGCCCCTGACGCAGACAGGCCAGGCTGCCCACGAGCACCTGCTTCACCGGCAGGTTGTTGTCGGCTGCCACCAGCAGGTGGCCGGCCTCATGGATGGCAATCCGCCGCAACCGGGCCGTTCCCAGGCCCGCGGGCAAGGTTTCTGCCACCAGGTGGCCGCCCAGGCCTCCGAAGCGGGCTGCGTCCAGGGTGAGGGCGGCAAAGCCGCCGCCAAACACCACGGCAATCAGCCAGGGGGAGACTCCCACCAGCGGACCCACCACCACAGCCGCCGTGACACCCGCCACGGCCACCCCTGCCGAGAGGGCCTCGGTGGAGCCGGCGGACCCCTCCGGCCGGCGCATGCTCAGCGGCCCCGCTTGCCGCCGCGGCCCTTGCCACCGCGCTGGGGCACCGGGCCGATCACCTCATGCTGTTCCAGGTGCAGCAGCTGGCCCTGGCGGCGCAGGTCGAGGGCCACGAAATGGCGCAGGTTGTCCATCGGCAACTCCCCCTTGAGCTGCAGCTTGAAGGGGGTGGGGCGGCTGCCATCCGGGCGGGGCTGCTGGCGGATCTTCACCACGATGTCGCCGTCCTCCGGGCGGGTGTAGATCAGCTCACCGCGCACGGAAAAGTAGTCGTCACCCTCGGGCAGCTCATCGCTGGGAGCTGCAGGGGCATCGCCGGAGCCCGCTTCCTGGGTGGCGATCTCGGTAGCCGCGAGGGTGCTGGGCTCCCACACGCCTACCAGCTGCAGGTGCAGCTGTTCGGCCTCGCGGTAGCGGGGATAGGCAACCCACAGGTGGGACTTGGCCAAATCGAGATGACGCCGCATCAGCGTCAGCACGCGACCCAGCACCACGGCTTCGATCTCCGTGCCGTCGTCGGTACGGATCACACCCCGGGTGAGCTGCTCGGGATCGGCGGGGATGTACGTCCCCCGCACCACACCGATGGCCCGGTACTGCATCGGTTCGGTGACCGGGGAAATGGGATGGTGACGCATCGTGGCTGGAACCCTCTGGGCGCTCGTGATGACCTGGGCCCGGCCGCCAATGTAACCAGCCCCTGCGGAGGCTCCAGACTTGGCGCCTCCCATTGGCTCCACCATGCCGCCTCGCGTGAGCGCCACCCCCCGCCCAGCCCTGCTGATGGCCCTGGGAGCCACAGCCCTGGTGGCGGTGTCCCTGGCGGGGGGCTGGTGGCTGGGCCAGAGGAGTGGTGCCAGCAGCAACAACCGCTCCCAAAGCGCCCTGGAACGCCAAGCCAATCTGCTGCAGGACCGCCTCGCCGCAGGCTCCGCCAGCGATGCCGACCGCCAGCAGCTGTTGCAGGTGCTGCTGGCCCTCGGCGACCAGAAGCAGGCCACGGTGCTGCTGGAGCAGATGGCCGATCAGCAGCCGGAGCAGTGGCAACTGAGGCTCCTGCTGGCGGAACTGCGGCGCAACGGCAACGACCGGACGGGCGCTGAGCGGGAAGTGCGCCAGCTGCTCAACCTCAAGCCCGATCGCCTTGAAGCCCTGCAGCTGATGGCCCTGCTGCAGCTGGAACAGGGCCGCGGTCAACAGGCCAACGCCCAGCTCAAGGCCCTGCTGGAGAAAGCCAGCAAACCCGTTGTTCAACCGAGCGCCATCCCCATCGGCCTGCTGCTGGGGGATCTGCTGCAACGTCAGGGTCAGCAGGGGGAAGCCGAGGCCCTCTACGCCAAATTGGCGAGCGCTCTACCGCGGGATCCACGGCCCCTGCTGGCCCTGGCCCTGCTGCAACAGGAACGGGGCGACACCAAAGCCGCCCAGCAATCCCTGGCCCTGGCCCGCAGCCGCCAGCCCGATAAGAACGATCCGCGGCTCGATCAAGTGGCTACCAGCTGGGGCCTCAGCAGCCTCAGGGGGCCTTCACCGCGGCCGCCGGAGTCGACGACTGCACGTTCAGCTCCTTAAGAGCTGCATCGATCGCGTCGGTGGGATTGGTGGCATCGTCCATGGCGGTGCCCTTACGGATCTTGTTCATCAGATCCAGGGGATTGGCGGAATCGAGGATCGTGGTGCCCTTGGGGGTGCCGTTGGTGCCACTGGGTCCGTAGTCGTAGAACTTCTGCTCCTGGGTGGACATGCCTGCGGCGTAATCGGCCCGGGCCGGACCCTGAGCCAGCAGCCCGGCGGCTCCAACAGCCACGAGAACAGCGGTGGCGAACTGGGCGAGGCGGCGATCCATGGCCTGCGCAAGTGTTGGACGTAGGGACATGCTAGGTGCCCCATCTGGCGCCTCTGGGAATGGTGCACCATGGGGCACCATTTGCGGACACTGCTGCGCTGCGCCCAGCCGGCCTTGATCCACCCCCCTTGATCCCTGCAATGCGTATTGCCAGCTGGAACGTGAACTCGGTGCGCACCCGCCTGGATCAGGTGCTGGCGTGGCTGCAGGAGGAGCAGCCGGACGTGCTGTGCCTGCAGGAAACCAAGGTGACCGATGAGCTGTTTCCGCAGGCCGCCTTTGAGCAGCTGGGCTATGCGACAGCCATCAGCGGCCAGAAGGCCTACAACGGCGTTGCCATCCTCAGCAGGCTCCCCCTGGAAGACGTGCAGATCGGCTTTGACGCCCTGTTGCCGGACGACCCTGAAGCCCCTGGGCTAAGCGAACAGAAGCGGGTGATCAGTGCCCTGATCGACGGGGTGCGGGTGCTCAACCTCTACGTGCCCAATGGCAGCGCGCTCAAGAGTGAGAAATACCCCTACAAGCTGGAATGGCTGGCTTGTCTGCGGCGTTACCTAGCGGCCCAGGAGCAGCAGGGGGATCCGCTCTGCATGCTGGGCGACTTCAACATCGGCCCCGAAGCCCGCGACCTGCCCGATCCCGACCGCCAGACCGGCGGGATCATGGCGAGTGAAGCTGAACGCACCGCACTTCAGGCGGCCCTCAACGGGCGCCTCACCGATGTGTTCCGCGTGTTCGAAGCCAACAGCGGCCACTGGAGCTGGTGGGACTACCGCAGCGGCGCCTGGGACCGCGACAAGGGCTGGCGCATCGACCACATTTATCTGTCTGACGAGTTGATGGACTGCGCCACGGGCTGCGTGATCCACAAGCGCACCCGCGGCAACGAGCAGCCGAGCGACCATGCCCCCGTGGTGGTGAACCTGGCCTGGCCCCAGCCGGACGGCGACGCGGACAACGACGACTGGGGCTGACGACAGGCCTGGCCCTCAGAAGACCAGGGCATCCTCAGGCAGCTCCACACCTTGCACCTTCAACTCCACCAGGCGCCCCAGGGATTCCCCGCAGCTTTTGGGTGTCGGGAAGATTTTGCCGGGATTGGCCAGCCCATCGGGATCGAAGGCGCGGCGCACCAACTGCATGCTGCCCAGGTCGTCGGGGCTGAACATCCAATCCATGTAGCAGCGCTTATCGCTGCCCACCCCGTGCTCGCCGCTGATACTGCCGCCGGCCTCCAGGCAGAGGCGCAGGATTTCACCGCCGAGGGCCTTCACCCGCTCATTCACCCCGGGATCTCCGGCGCGGTAGAGGATCAGCGGGTGCAGGTTGCCATCCCCGGCGTGGAACACGTTGGCCACGGGCAGGCCGTGCTCACCACTGAGCTGCTCGATGGCCGCCAGCACCCCCGGCAGGGCGGTGCGGGGCACAACGCCATCCTGCAGGTAGTAGCTGGGGTACTGGCGGCCGAGGGCCGTGATGGCGGATTTACGGCCTTTCCAGAGGCGGGTGCGGGCCTCCTCGGTCCAGGCCTGGCGCACCCCACCGGCGCCCGCCTCCAGGCAGAGACGACTGGCCAGCTCCACCGAATCCTTCACCTCCAGGGCGTGGCCATCCAGCTCGATCAACAGCACCGCGGCGGCCTCGCGGGGGTACTCGTCCACCCCGAAGTAGTCGTCCACCGCCTGGATGCAGAGGCTGTCCATCATTTCCATGCCGGCGGGCAGCACCCCAGCGCCGGTAACCCGCCGCACCGCCTCGCCGGCCGCCTCCATCGAGGGGAAGTCGGCGAGCAGCACGGCCACGGTTTCAGGGGCGCGCAGCAACCGCAGGGTGATGGCCGTGGCAATGCCCAGGGTGCCCTCACTGCCGATGAACACCCCGCGTAGATCGAGGCCTGACATCTCCGGCAGGCCGCCCCCGAGGGTGGTGATGGTGCCATCGGGCAGCACCACCTCCAGCTCCAGCACGTGGTTGCTGGTGACCCCGTATTTGAGGCAGTGCACGCCACCGGAGTTCTCGGCCACGTTGCCGCCGATGCTGCAGGCCACCTGGCTGGAGGGATCGGGGGCGTAATAGAAGCCATCGCCGGCCACGGCGCGGGTCACCCAGCTATTGATCACACCGGGCTGCACGGTGACCCGCTGGTTCTCCAGATCCAGGTTCAGCACCCGGCGCATGCGGCTGGTGGCGATCACCACGGCGTCCTGCTCAGCCAGGGCACCACCGGAAAGCCCGGTACCACTGCCCCGGGCAATGAAGGGAACGTTCAGCTGGGCGCAGCAGCGCACCACCGCCGCCACCTGCTCGGTGGTTTCCGGTAGCACCACCAGACGGGGCTGATGGCGGGTCAGGGTGAGGCCATCACAGTCATAAGCCAGCAACTCCTGACGGGCCGCCACCACACCGCGGGGGGGGAGCAGGCTGCGCAGCTGGCGCTCAATCAAGCCCCAATCGGGGGTCACGGCCACTCTTCAGGCGGTGCCAAGACCTTAACGAGCTCGAGACCACTGGACCGCAAGGGCCTCAATTGCGTAAGGATGGGCCACGCTTGCGCCCCTGAGGGGCTTCAGGCACCCTTCACCGTCTGCGGATCCCGCCTTGACCTCGGCCCCTGTTTCGGCTCCTGTGCACAACACCACCCGGTCCCAGGAACTCTTCAGTGCCGCCCAGACCCTGATGCCCGGTGGCGTCAGCTCGCCGGTGCGGGCCTTCCGATCGGTCGGCGGGCAGCCGATCGTGTTTGACCGGGTGAAGGGTGCCTACGCCTGGGACGTGGACGGCAACCGCTACATCGATTACATCGGCAGCTGGGGCCCGGCCATCTGCGGCCACGCCCACCCCGAGGTGATCGCCGCCCTGCACGAAGCCCTCGATAAGGGCACCAGCTTCGGCGCCCCCTGCGCCCTGGAGAACACCCTCGCCGCGATGGTGATCGAGGCGGTGCCCTCGGTGGAGATGGTGCGCTTCGTGAACAGCGGCACCGAGGCCTGCATGTCGGTGCTGCGGCTGATGCGTGCCTTCACCGGCCGCGAAAAGATCATCAAGTTCGAGGGCTGCTACCACGGCCACGCCGACATGTTCCTGGTGAAGGCCGGCTCCGGCGTGGCCACCCTCGGCCTGCCGGATTCCCCCGGCGTGCCGCGCACCACCGCCGCCAGCACCCTCACCGCCCCCTACAACGACCTGGAGGCCGTGAAAAAGCTGTTCGCCGAGAACCCCGGTGAGATCGCCGGCGTGATCCTCGAGCCCGTGGTGGGCAACGCCGGCTTCATCATTCCGGAGCCGGGCTTCCTGGAGGGCATCCGCGAACTCACCAAGGAGAACGACGCCCTGCTGGTGTTCGACGAGGTGATGACCGGCTTCCGCATCAGCTACGGCGGTGCCCAGGCCAAGTTCGGCATCACCCCCGACCTCACCACCATGGGCAAGGTGATCGGTGGCGGTCTGCCCGTGGGCGCCTACGGCGGCCGGGCCGACATCATGGCCATGGTGGCCCCCGCCGGCCCCATGTATCAGGCGGGCACCCTGAGCGGCAATCCCCTGGCCATGACCGCCGGCATCAAGACGCTCGAGCTGCTCAAGCAGCCCGGCACCTACGAGCGTCTGGAGGCCGTTACCAAGCGGCTGATCGACGGAATCCTGGAGGGCGCCCGCAGCGCCGGCCTGCCGATCACCGGCGGATCGATCAGCGCCATGTTCGGCTTCTTCCTGTGCGAGGGGCCGGTGCGCAACTTCGAAGAGGCCAAGGCGGCGGATACCGCGCGCTTCGGCAAGCTGCACCGCGCCATGCTCGAGCGCGGCGTGTACCTCGCCCCCAGCGCCTTCGAGGCCGGCTTCACCTCCCTGGCCCACTCCGACGAGGACATCGACGCCACCATCGCCGCCTTCCGGGAGTGCTTCGCCCTGGTGGCTTGAAATGCAGCGCCGCCAGCGCGGGATTCTGAGGCTGGCGGCCCTGTTGGCAGCCGGCATCGGCGCCCTGGCCTGGCTGGGCCGCAGTGCTGATCCGGCCGCCAAGCCACTCCCGGCAGGCCCGCTCACCCTGGGGGCCGCCATCGCCTTCACCGGCAACGCCAACCTCTACGGCCAGGACCAGCGCATGGGCCTGAGCCTGGCGGAGCGCTGGGCACAGCAGGCTGGAACCCCAGCCCGGCCGGTGCGCCTGCAGCTGGAAGACGGCGCCTCCGATGAGGCCAGCGCCATCGCCGCCTTCAACCTGCTGATCCGCCAGGGGGTGATCGCCCTGATGGGCCCCACCCTCTCCCAGCAGGCCTTCGCCGCCGATCCGATTGCCCAGCGCCAGGGGGTGCCGGTGGTGGCCCCCTCCAACACCGCCCAGGGGATCCCCGAGATCGGGCACTTCATCAGCCGCGTGTCAGCCCAGAGCTCGGTGATTGCGCCGCTCTCGCTGGACGAGGCCCTGCGCCGCGATCCCTCGATCCGCCGTGTGGCCGTGTTCTATGCCCAGGACGACGCCTACAGCACCGCCGAGGTGGCCATCTTCCAAAAGGCCCTCGCCGCCCGCAGGCTCACCCCGATCACGGTGCAGCGCACTCAGCTGGCCGACAACGACTTTCAGACGCCGATCACCGCCGCCTTACAGCTGCAGCCCCAGCTGGTGGTGCTCTCCGTGCAGGCGGTGGGTGGCGGCAACCTGATCCGCCAGCTGCGCGAGCTGGGCTACCGCGGCCAGATCGTGGTGGGCAATGGCCTCAACACGCCGAACATCTACCCGATCTGCCAGCGCTGGTGCGATGGCATCTTGATCGCCCAGGCCTACAGCCCCGAGCTCAACACGCCGGTCAACCGCCGCTTCCAGCAGCTGTTCCGCCAGGCCCACGGCGATCGTCCGCCGCCGCAGATCACAGCCCAGGCCTTCACCGCTTACCAGGTGCTGTTTGAAGCCATCCAGCGGCTGCAGCGCAAGGGGGGCCTCACGGGCGTGACCCTCGGCCAGGCCCGCGCCAACCTGATGACCGAACTGCTCAGCGGCACCTACGCCACGCCGCTGGGACCGATCGAGTTCAGCCCGGAGGGCGAGGTGCTGCAGGATCGTTTTTATGTGGCCGAGGTGCGCATGGCCCCCGGCGGCCGTGATGGGCGGTTTGCCCTGGTGCGCGAACTGCAACTGCAGGAGAGCAAGCCGTGATCGAAGCCGTGCTGCAAGTCCTGCTCAACGGCGCCGCCAGCGGCGGCGTGTATGCCCTGGTGGCCCTGGGCTACACCCTGGTGTTCTCGGTGCTCGGCGTGATCAATTTCGCCCAGGGCGCGCTCTTTTCCGTGGGGGGCTACCTCACCTTTCTGTTGATGGGCGGCAAGATCGGCGTCAACGGCGCCCTACCGGGCCTGGGTTTGCCGGGCGGGCTGCCCTTCTGGCTGGCGCTGCTGCTGGCAGCGGCCGGCTCCGGCCTGGTGGGGTTGCTTGTGGAGCGGGTGGCCTTCGCGCCGCTGCGGCGCCGCAACGCCGAGCCGCTGCTGGCCCTGATCACCAGCCTCGGCGCCGGTGTGGTGCTGGTGAACCTGCTGCAACTCCTGATGGGCGCCGAGGGCTACGCCTTCCCCCATGGCGCCGATGCCCTGGGAGGCCTGCCCGATGCCCTGGTGATCGCTGGCGCCCGCATCCGCACGATCCAACTGGTGCTGCTGCTGATCTCCGCCGCCGCCGTGCTCGCGCTCAGCCTCTGGCTGGAGCGCAGCAAGGGCGGCCGGGCCCTACGGGCCGTGGCGGAAGACCCCACCACCGCCCAGCTGCTGGGGATCAACAGTGAAGCCATGGTGCGGCTGGCCTTCTTTTTAAGCGGCGCCCTGGCGGGACTGGGCGGCGGACTGATCGGCGTGAGCGTGAGCCTGCCGGGCCCCTACTTCGGCATCGGCTACGGCCTCAAGGGGCTGGCGGTGCTGGTGCTGGGCGGCCTGGGCAGCGTGCCGGGCGCGATTGCCGGCGGGCTGCTGATGGGCCTGGCGGAAGCCCTGGTGCCCAGCGCGGCCTCCGGTTGGCGGGATGCCCTGGCCTTCGCGATCTTGTTTGCCGTGCTGTTGCTGCGCCCCAGTGGCCTGCTGGGCCGGCGCACGGTGGAGAAGGTGTAGTGATCGACAACGGCCTGCTGGTGCAGATGCTGCTGGGCGCCCTGCTGGGCCTGTCGGTGTATCTACCGCTGGCGGCGGGGCAGCTGTCGCTGGCCACGCCGGCCTTCTACGCGGTGGGCGGCACCCTGGCCGCCCTGCTCTCCACCCGCTGGAGTGCCCTCGGGGCCACCACCGCCGGCACCCTGCCGCTGGGCTCGTTGCTGCTGGAGCTGGTGCTGGGGGGTCTGCTGACCGGGCTGCTGGCCCTGCTGGTGGGGCGGCTGGTGCTGCGGCTGCAGGGGATCTACCTGGCCATTGCCACCATCGCCCTGGTGGAGATCGTGCGGGTGGCGATCCTCAACCTGCCTTTCACCGGTGGAGCGGTGGGGATCTTCGCGATCCCGCAGCCCTTCGCCACCGCCGCCGGCTACCTGCTGCCGGCCCTGGCGCTGTTGGCCCTGGCGGGCTGGGTGTGCCAGCGGCTGGAGCTGATGCCCATGGGCCGCGCCATGGCCGCCATCCGCGACGACGAACTGGCCGCCCGCTGCATGGGCATCGACACCACCCAGGTGAAGCTCACCGCCTTTGTGCTGAGTGCCGTGCTGGCCGGCAGCACCGGCGGCCTGGCCGCCCACTTCCTGAACACCTGGAATGCCCGCCAGGGCTCCTTCGACGCCAGCATCACCACCCTCGCCTTTGTGATCCTGGGGGGCTCGCGCACCTGGCTGGGGCCGGTGGTGGGCGGACTTCTGCTCACAGCCCTGCCGGAGCTGCTGCGGCCGGTGGGCGATGTGCGACTGGTGCTGTTCGGCCTGGTAATCCTGCTGGGACCGGTGCTAGCGCCCCAAGGACTGATCACCCCGGCCCTGCTGGAGCGCCTGGGGGGCTGGAGCCTGCGCAGTGGCAGCAGCCGCACAACTGAGGAGGCCCAGCCATGAGCCAGCCCCTGCTGGAGGTGCGGGATCTGAGCCGTCGCTTCGGCGGGCTGCTGGCCGTGGATCGGGTGAACTTCGCCGTGCAGCCGGGCGAGATTTTCGGCCTGATCGGCCCCAACGGCGCCGGCAAAACCACCCTGTTCAACCTGATCTCGGGGGTTACCCCACCCACAGGCGGCTCGGTGTTCTGGCGCGGCGCGCCGATCACCGGCCAAGCACCGCACCGGCTCAACCGCCTGGGCCTGGCCCGCACCTTCCAGAACCTGCGCCTGTTCGATGGCCTCTCGGTGCTGGAGAACCTGCTGGTGGCCCTGCACAGCCGCCCCCGCAGCAGCACCGCCGGCGGCCTGCTCAACAGCGCCGGGCACCAGCGCGCCGAGCGCCAGCGGCTGGAGGCGGCCTGGCAGCTGCTCGAGGAACTGGGGCTCACCGCCCTGGCCGAAAGGCAGGCGGGCACCCTGGCCTACGGCGATCGGCGCCGGCTGGAGATGGCCCGGGCCCTGGCCACCGGTCCATCGCTGCTGCTGCTGGATGAGCCCGCCGCCGGCCTCAACCCGGCCGAAAAAGACCAGCTCTGCCAGCTGATCAGCGCGTTGCGCCAACGCCACCAGCTCACGGTGATGATCATCGAGCACCATGTGCCGCTGCTGATGCGCCTGTGCGACCGCATGGCCGTGCTGGATTTCGGCGTGCGTATCGCCCTAGGCACGCCCGAGGAGGTGCGCCGCGACCCCCAGGTGATCGAGGCCTACCTCGGCACCGGCAGTGCGAGTGGCACCGACAGCGGAGGCAGCGCCTGATGAACACCCCCCTGCTGGAGCTCCAGGGGCTGAGCGTGCACTACGGCAGCGTGCGGGCGCTGGGCGGCATCGATCTGGTGGTGCACCCCGGCGAACTGGTCACACTGCTCGGCTCCAACGGTGCCGGCAAGAGCACCACCCTGCGGGCCATCTCGGCTCTGGTGCCGGCCCGCGGACAGATCCTCTGGCGCGGCGGCAGCCTGGCGGGGGTGCCGGCCCATCGCCTGCTGAAACTGGGCATCGGCCAATGCCCCGAGGGCCGGCGGGTGCTCAGCCGCCAGAGCGTGGAGGGCAACCTGATGCTGGGTGCCTACCTGCGCCGCGACACCGCCGTCATCCACGCCGACCTGGCGCGCTGCTATGGGCTGTTCCCCCGCCTGGCGGAGCGGCGCAGCCAACTGGCCGGAGCTCTCTCGGGCGGTGAGCAGCAGATGCTGGCCATCGCCCGGGCCCTGATGGGGCGGCCGGAGTTGCTGTTGCTGGATGAGCCCAGCCTGGGCCTGGCCCCCAAGCTGGTGGGCGAGGTGATGGCGGCCCTGGCCCAACTGCACCGCGACGGCCTCACCCTGCTGCTGGTGGAGCAGAACGCCCAGGCCGCCCTGGAGATTGCCGATCGCGGCTACGTGATGGAAGCCGGCCAGCTCACCCTGCAGGGCCCCGCCCATGAGCTGCTGGCCAACCCCAGCCTGCGGGCCGCCTACCTGGGGGGGTAGAAGCGAGGGATCAGGGCCGCTCCGCCACGGCCGCGGCATCACGGCGGCGGGGATCCGCCACGCCCAGGCTGCCGCGGGGGCCTCGGCCCGAACTGGCGTCGTAGCGCACCTCCACGGAATTGGCGGAGCCCATGGCGAAGGTGAGGGCGAGCTTGTGGCCCATGGCCTCCAGGAGCCGCTGGGTGTCAGGGCTGATGCCCTGCTCCATGGCGATCTGATCGGGCCAGAGCTGGCTGTGGATCCGGGGGGCGGCCACGGCGGCGGCCAGGTTGAGGCCATGCACCAAGCGGTTCAGCAACACCTGCAGCACGGTGGTGATGATGCGGCTGCCGCCGGGCGAACCGGTGGCCAGCAGGGGCTCCCCGGCAGGGGTGAACACCAGGGTGGGGGTCATGGAACTGAGGGGCCGCTTGCCGGGCGCGATGGCGTTCTGCTCCCCCTGGCGCAGGCCATAGGCATTGGCGGCCCCGGGCTTGGCGGTGAAGTCGTCCATCTCGTTGTTGAGCAGGAAGCCGGCCCCCGGCACGCTGATGCCGTTGCCATAGGCCGTGTTGAGCGTGGTGGTGGTGGCCACCAGGCCGCCGTCGCGGTCCACCACCGAGATGTGGGTGGTGTTGGTGCCACCCCCCAACGGCGAGGCTTCAGCCTCCAGCTCGGCGGCGGGCCGGTGGCGATCGGCGCGCAACCGTTGCCGTTGTTGATCGGCATAGCGAGCACTGAGTAGACGATCCAGGGGCATCGCCACCTGATCGGGATCACCCAGCAGGCGGTTGCGGTCGCGGTAGGCCAGGTTCATGGCCTCCACCATCGGGTGCAAGCTGGCGGCGCTGTTCAGGCCCGTGGAACCCAGATCCAGCGGGGCCAGCACGTTGAGCAGCTGCAACAGGGTGGCGCCACCGCCGCTGGGGGGCGGCATGGTGACCACCCGGTAACCGCGGAACTGGCCCTGCAGGGGGGAGAGCCACTGGGCCCGGTAGCGATCGAGATCCGCCTGGGTGATCAGCCCGCCCCGTTGGCGCATCAGGGCCGTGAGGGCAGCGGCCACCGGACCGCGATAGAACCCGGCTTCCCCGGCGCTGGCAATCCGCCGCAGGGAGCCCGCCAGCAGGGGCTGGCGCAGGATCTCCCCGGGGCGATAGGCCGTGCCATCGGCCTTGAAAAACTGGCGGGCCGAACTGGGGTCGGCCTTGAGCAGGGGCGCCGCCGCCTGCAACGACTCGCTCAGCTCCACCCCCACGGGAAACCCCTCGGCGGCCAGGGTCACGGCGGGCTGCACCACCACGCGCAGGGGCAGGCGGCCATAGCGGCGCTGCACCAGGGTGAGCCCCGCCACCGTGCCCGGCACGGCCGTGCTGAGCAGGCTGCGGGTGGCGCGTTCCCGGTCCACCGAGCCATCGGGCCGCAGGAACAGATCCGGGCGGGCCGCCAGGGGGGCCGTTTCGCGGAAATTCACGGCCACCGCCACGCCCCGGCCGATGGCACGGGCCTGGGGCAACGGATCTGCTGCTGCAGTGGCGCTGGCATTGACAGCCGCGGAACCCTGAGGCAGCCACAGCACCAAAAAGCCTCCGCCACCCAGGTTGCCGGCCTGGGGCAGGGTCACCGCCAGGGCAAAGGAGGTGGCCACCGCCGCATCCACCGCATTGCCCCCCTGGAGCAGGATCTGGGCCCCCACCGCCGCGGCCCGGGCCTCCTGGGCCGCCACCATTCCACCGCTGGACACCACCGGATGGAAGCGCTGGCTGGCCTCCTGCAGCAGGTTGGGCTGGGCCATCGCCGGGGCGATGAGCACCAGAGCAGCCAGCGAGAGACCAGGGCGCAGCCCAGGAGCCATCGGCATCAGATCACCTCCTCAGCTACGCCATAGCCCCCACCCCCGGGGGTGCATACCCGCACCGCATCCCCGGGCTGCAGGTGGCATTCGGTTACACCGGCCAGGGTGTCCACGCGGCCATCGCCATGCAGCAACTGGTTCTGGCCGCAGGCGGCTGCCCCGCCGCCGGCCAGGCCAAACGGCGCCACCTGGCGCGCACCCGTGAGTAGGGACAGGGTGACCGGCTCCAGAAAGCGCAACTGGCGCACCACGCCATCCCCGCCGGGCCAGCGACCGCCGCCACCACTGCCGTGGCGCACGGCAAACAGCTCCAGGCGCACAGGCAAGCGCTCCTCCAGGATTTCAGGATCGGTGAGGCGGGAATTGGTCATGTGGGTCTGCACCGCGCTGGCCCCCGGGAAGCCACGGCCATCGGCCAACCGGCCGGCGCCGCTGCCGCCGCAGATGGTTTCGTAGTACTGGCAGCGGTGGTTGCCAAAGATCAGGTTGTTCATGGTGCCCTGGGCCGCGGCCATCACGCCCAGGGCGGCAAACAGGGCGTTCACCACCACCTGGGAGGTTTCCACATTGCCCGCCACCACGGCGGCAGGGGCGCGGGGATTGAGCAGACAGCCGGCCGGCACCACCAACTCCAGGGGCTCGAAACAGCCGGCATTGAGCGGGATCGACTCCTGCACCAGGCAGCGGAACACGTAGAGCACCGCCGCCCTGGTGATGGCCAGGGGGGCATTGAGGTTGCTGGGCTGCTGGGGCGAGGTGCCGGTGAAGTCGATGCAGACCGAGCGCTGGGGGTGGTTCACGCGGATGGCCACCGCCACCTCGAGGCCGCCATCGCAGTGCACGCGGGCAGAACCATCCTGCAGGCGATCAATCACCCGACGCACCGCCTCGGCGGCATGGGCCTGGCCGTGGGCCATGTAGGCCTGCACCGGCTGGAGGCCCTCCCGCTCGATCAGGGCCTGCAGGCGCTCCACCCCCAACCGGTTGGCGGCCACCTGGGCCTGCAGATCAGCGAGCAGTTGATCGGGGTTGCGCACCGGCCAGGGCCCCGCCGCGAGCCGTTGCCGCCACAACGCCTCCTCAAAGGAGCCATCGCGAATCAGGGGCACGTTGTCGAGCAGGAGCCCCTCCTCGGCAATGCTGCGGCTGTGGGGCGGCATCGAGCCCGGCGTGGTGCCCCCCACATCGGCGTGGTGGCCGCGACTGGCCACACAAGCGATCAGCTCCGGGCCGGCGAACACCGGCGTGATCACCGTGAGGTCGGGCAGGTGGGTGCCGCCGTTGAAGGGGTTGTTGGACACCACCGCATCCCCGGGCGCCAGAGGGGGATGCTCGCCGCACTCCACCGCCGCCAACAAGGCCACCACACTCGCGCCCATGGAGCCCAGGTGCACGGGGATGTGGGGGGCATTGGCCACCAGGGCACCGCGACGATCGAACAGGGCGCAGGAGAAATCGAGCCGCTCCTTGATGTTCACCGAGGCGCTGGTGAGCTGCAGCCGCGTGCCCATCTGCTCGGCAATGGCCGCAAAGCGATGGTTGAACAGCTCCAGCAGCACCGGATCGGCGGCGGCAGCAGCAGCCTCGGTGGCCCGGGCGGCCGGCGCCAGCCCAGGGTTGCGGGAGAGCAGCAGAGAACCCCCCGGCAGCACCTCAGCCTCCCAATCCGGCAGCAGCAGGTTGGTGCCCGTGGCCTCCACGATCAGGGCCGGCCCCTCCAGCCGCTGGCCCGAGCGCAGTTGGGAGCGCTGCAGCAAGGGCACCGGGCGCCAGGCCCCGTTCGCAAACAGCTGCAGCCGCTCAGGGGGAACCGCCAGCCCAGGGCGCGTATCGGGGCCTGGGGTTGGGATTGGGGGTGGATCCTGATCCGGCAAGGAGGCCCCGGGCCGGATCAGCTCCAGGGTGAGCCGCTCCACCACCGGCTGCAGCGGCTGGCCGTCGGCTCCGGTGGGCAGGTAGCCGTAGCGGCGGCGATAACTCTGCTGGAAACCGTCGAGCAGCTCTCCATGGCTACCCCAGGCCAGGGGCAGCACCGTGTCGCTGCCGGGGGTGCGCAGCTGTAGCCGCCTCTTGGCCACCGCGCCAGCCACCACACCACCTGCCGCGGCCTCCAGCTCGGCGAACTGGGCCTCCAGGGCCTCGAGCAGGGCGGGCGTGAGCGGCTGGCGGATCACCCGCTCGTGGATCTGGCGCTCGTCGGCCAGCCCGATGCCATAGGCGGAAAGGACCCCCGCCAGGGGATGCAGCAGCACCTGGTGCATGTCGAGCGCTTCCGCCAGGGCGCAGGCGTGCTGGCCGCCCGCCCCGCCGAAGCTGCACAGGGCGGCCTGGCGTACATCGTGCCCCTGCTGGATCGAGATGCGCCGGATCGCCTCGGCCATGCGCTCGATCGCAATGGCGATGGCCCCTTCCGCCACCAGCTCCGGGGTGGTGCCCATGGCTGCCGCCAGCTGAACAAAGGACTGACGCGCAGCCTGCGGATCCAGGGGCTGATCCGCCTGCGGCCCAAACACCGCCGGGAAGTGCTGCGCTTGCAACCGGCCCAGCAGCAGGTTGGCGTCGGTGAGGGTGAGGGGCCCACCACGCCGGTAACAGGCCGGGCCCGGATCGGCACCGGCGGAGGCGGGCCCCACCTGCAGGCGCTGGCCATCGAACTGCAGCACCGAGCCCCCGCCGGCGGCCACGGTATGGATCTGCAGCATCGGGGCCTGCAGGGTGAAGCCGGCCAGCGGCCCCTGCTCGCGGCGCTCCCAGTCGCCATCGCAGTAGCAAACGTCGGTGGAGGTGCCGCCCATGTCGAACCCCACGATCACGGGATAGCCGGCGGCGGCACTGGTGCGCGCGGCCCCCACCAGCCCCCCGGCCGGGCCGGAGAGCATCGTGTCCTTGGCCTGCAGGCGATCCGGGCCGGTGAGCCCACCACTGGACTGCATGATCCGCAGGGGCACCTCGGCGCCAAGGGCGGTCTGCACCTGGTCCAGGTAGCGCCGCAGGGCCGGGCCCACATAGGCCTCCAGCACAGTGGTCTGGCCCCTGGGCACCAGGCGCGGTAGCGGACTCACCCGATGGGAGAGGGAAATCTGCTCAAAGCCGAACGTGGCCAACCAGGCGCCGAGTTGCAGCTCATGGCTCGGGTAGCGGTAGCTGTGCAGCAGGGCCACGGCAACGCTGGTGAGGCCATCGGCGCGGGCCTGGTGCAGCTGCTCGGCCAGGGTCCCATCGAGCTGCAGGGGTTCTAGCTCGCGCCCATCCACCGCCAGGCGTCCGCCCACCTCCAGCACCCGTCGCTCCAAGGGATCGGGTCTGTCGATGCGCAGGGCAAACAGATCCGGGCGGTGCTGGTCGCCGATGCGCAGCAGATCGGCAAAGCCGCGGTTCAGCAGCAGCAGGGTGGGGGCACCACGGCGCTCCAGTAGGGCATTGGTGGCCACGGTGGTGCCGAGCCGCATCTCCTCGATCCGCTCCCCAGGCCCCAGCAGGGCGCGGATGGCCCGCACCGCAGGATCGCCCGTCCGATCGGGCTGCACGGACAGCAGCTTGCGCACCACCAGCTCGCCCCGGGGGGAGCGGGCCACCAGATCCGTGAAGGTGCCGCCGCGATCGATCCAGAACCGCCAGCCGGCGCCGGCCATCAGCGGTAGTTCTCGAACTGCAGGGGGACCTCCACGTCCTGGGCCTTGAGCAACTGGATGGCCTGCTGCAGGTCGTCCTTGTTCTTGCCGGTGATGCGCAGGCTCTCGCCCTGGATCGCCACGGTCACCTTCTTGAGGTTGTCGCGCACGGTCTTACTGAGGTCTTTGGCGAGCTCCTTGCTCAGGCCCTTGCGCAGCTTCACCAGCTGCTGCACGCGGTTGCCACCCACCGGTTCGGGGGTCTGGAAATCGAAGATCTTGAGCGAGAGGTTGCGCTTGGTGGCCTTCTGGCGCAACACGTCCTCCACGGCCTGCAGCGTCATGTCGCTGGCGGTGGTGATGGTGAGGCTGGTCTCGTCGAGGCTGATCTCGGTGGCGGAGTCCTTGAGGTCGTAGCGGGTGCCTACATCGCGTCGCACCTGATCCACGGCATTCACCAGTTCCTGCCGATCGAAATCGGAAACCACGTCGAAGGAATAGGTGTCGGCCATGGGCGGCGGGAAACAGGCAGCTGGGGCCAGCCTAGAAAAGGGCCTATCGCAGCCTTCAGACTGCTGCCCATTGCATTGTTTGTGATGTCTCCTGCCTTCGCCTGGTCGCTACTGCTAGCCGGGGCTGTGGTGATCGCCAGCGTGGTGCCCCTGGGGGCCGCCCGCTCCCAGGCGGACTTCAGCATGGCCGACCTCTCCGCCCCGCGGGCGATGTTCGATCGCCTGCCGGCCTGGGGCAAACGGGCCAGCTGGGCCCACCAGAACAGCTTCGAGGCCTTCAGCCTGCATGCCCCAGCCGCCCTGCTGTGCCTGGTGGCTGGGGTGGACGCCCCCGTGGCCATCGCCGCGGCCTGGCTGCACCCGCTGCTGCGATTGGTCTACGTTCCCGCCTATGTGGCCAATGTGCCGCCCCTGCGAGCCCTTTGCTGGGCTGCTGGCCTGCTCTGCAGCGGCCTGCTCTACGTGGAGGGCCTGAAGGCGATCCTCAGCCAGGCCTGATCCGAAGGGGGGTTAAGGCGAAGACGGGCTCAGTCGAAGGCTGGTTCAGTCAAAAAACATCAGGCTCACAACCTTGCCCATGTCCTCCGCGGCGCGGCAGCTGGCCAGCAGGGTTTCACTGTCATGGAAGGCATAGCAGATCAGCTGGTCGCAGCGGTTGATGATCTCCTGGTTGCAGAGGCTGCTGGCCATCGGCAGGGGCAGCTCATCGTGCTCGGGCTTCTCCACCAGGTGCAGCACCCGCTCCAGCTGATCGCGGGATTCGGTGGGCTGGCGATCCAGGCTCTGGGGCAGCAACACGGTGAGGCGCGAGGGATCCACATCAAGCACGCTGCGGATCACGGCAGCATTCACCCCCTGGGCGCCGGAGGTGATCAGGTTGTGGCCCTCCTGGGCCAGGGAGCGGGCCACCAGCTCCACCAGGTGCACGGACACCACGGGCACGTGGCGGCTGCCCAGAATCGCAATCCGCCGCTTGCTTCGGTCCTGGAGCATCGCCAGCTCCTGGGCCAGCGTGTCAATCCGGTCGAGGGCCGGGAGATCTAGGGACCGGGTCAACGCAATCCCGCAGCCGATTTCCTGAAATTAGCAGTGTTCACGCGGGAACCGGCAGCTGCAGCTGGCTGTAAAGGCGCTCAAAATCACAGTGCTCCTCCACGAGCCGGAAGGCGTAGGTGGCCTTCACCGATTCATGCAGCCGCACATGGCCGAAGGTGCGTTCGATCACTTCCACGGTGGTGAGGGTGTCGTGCTCCACCTTGAGCAGGGGCACATCCAGTTCCTCGGCGCGGGAAATCAGCTGGGGCAGCGGCTCACCCGCGCCCGTGAGGATCAGGCACTGGGTGGAGGCCTCCAGGGCCGCGAGCTGGATGTCGGTGCGATCGGCGCCGGTGACCACTGCCATGTTGCGGCGGCGGCGGAAGAACTCCATGGCGGAGTTCACGTTCATGGCACCGATGGAGAGGGTTTCCACCAGCAGATCCAACCGTTCGCGGCAACAGAGCACACGGGCATCGAGGCGGCGGGCCAGCTCCTCCACGGTCACGCTGCGCAGCAGCGGGCTGCGGGGCATCACCCCCAACACCGGCAGATCCAGGCGCTCCAGGGCAGGCACCACGTCCTGGCGCAGCTGGGGCAACGCCTCGGGGGGCACGCCATTGAGCACCACACCGGCCAACAAGGCACCGAGCTGATCGCGGGCCTGGAGCAGGGCATCGGCACTGCTGCAATCAGTCCAGGGATGCACCAACACCACCGGAGCCTGCAGTTCCCGGGCCAGCTGGGGCAGGCTGAGGCCATAGAGCAAACCCTCGCTGATGCTGCCGGCCGCCTCCAGCAGGGTCACGCCCGGCCCGGCCGCCTGCAGCAGCTGCTGCAGGGCCTGAAAACCGGCTCCGGCCTGCAACTGGCCCTGTAGCAGCCGCTGGCGCGACTCCTCGGGCTGCAGCAGATGCACCGAAGGAATGAGTTGCTCAGGGGCCAAGCCCAGGATCTGGCCCACGAAGCGCACGTCGTCGTCGATCAGGGGGCCATCGGCAGGCTCCGCTGTGGTGGCCAGGGGCTTGCCAAAGCGCACCACCACGCCCCGCTGCAGTAGCTGCCGAGCCAGGCCAAGCACCACGGCGGACTTGCCGCTGAAGGCCTCACAGGAGCCCACCAACAGGGCCTTAGCGGAGGGGGCTGAGCTGGCAGGGCCCATGCGCAGGGTGCTGGTGGGGACGAATCTAGGCCGGAGCTGTTGGGGGAGTTGCCCCCAACAGCAACCACTGCCAAAAGCTGGCCGGAAGATCGGCGGAGTGGCCGTCTGGACCGGCCTGGGCGCCACCTTGGGCCAGCCAATCCATCAGCCACTGCACCAAGTGATGGGTGGGCAGATCGAAGCTGTAGTGCACCTCCGGCATGGCCGGGAAGCGCAGCGTGCAGGCGCTCAACTCCAGCGGCGAAGGGGCGGCGGTCCAGGTGAGCTGGAAGTGATGGCCGCCCTCAGGCCGCAGGCGGCGCAACCCCTCCAACGCGCCGCCAGCCAGGAGCTGCAGCGCCTGCTCGAGTAGCTCAGCCCGATTGGCCCCATCGCAATAGGGCGCGAACAGGGCCACCAGGGCGGCGGACATTCAGCTCTGCCGTGCTCCCCCGAGAATGGCGCAAGCCGGCGCCATCGCCATCCCACCATGCCCCAGAACGCCGGAGCCCTGCAGGGACGCACCGTGGCCGTGACCGGGGCGAGCGGCAGCCTGGGCCAGGCGCTGCTGCGGCAATTGCACCACCAGGGGGCCGAGCTGGTGGCGCTCAGCAGCAGCCCGCAGCCTCTGGTGGCCACCCAGGGGGATGGCCAGCCGATCCCCCTGGAGCAGCTGAGCTGGCGCTGCGGCGAGGAGCAGGCCCTGGCCACGGCGCTGGAGGCGGTGGATGTGCTGGTGATCAACCATGGCCTCAACGTGCACGGCAACCGCAGCCCCGAGGCGGTGCTGCAATCGCTGGAGGTGAACGCCCTCAGCAGCTGGCGCCTGCTGGAGCTGTTCGCCGCGCTGCCCAGTGCCCCAGGCCGTTGCCGCGAAATCTGGGTGAACACCTCCGAGGCGGAGATCCAGGCCGCCGTGAGCCCCCTCTACGAGATCAGCAAACGGTTGCAGGGGCAGCTGCTGAGCCTGCGCAGCCTCGATCTGGCAAGCCCGCAGCTGCGCATCAGGCGGCTGGTGCTCGGACCGTTCCGCTCAGCCCTCAATCCCATCGGGCTGATGAGCGCGGACTTCGTGGCCCAAGAAATCCTGCGGCAGGTGCGGTGGAACTGCGGGTTGGTGATCGTGACCCCGAACCCGCTCACCTACGTGTTGATGCCCTTGGCCACCCTCTCGCGCTGGCTCTACTTCCGGGCCCTCACCAAGGCCTGAAGCGCGCCCTTTTAAAAGTCGCGGTCGGTGAGGATCTCGCAGCCGTCACTGGTGACGGCAATGGTGTGTTCCCACTGGGCCGACCAGCTGCCATCCACGGTCACCACGGTCCAGCGGTCTTTCAGGGTGCGGCAAGCCTTGCTGCCGGCGTTGAGGATCGGCTCCACCGCCAGGGTCATGCCAGGCCGGAGCTTCATGTTGGGCAGTTCCCGGGTGCGGTAGTTGAACACCGAGGGCTCCTCGTGCAGGTTGCGGCCCACGCCGTGGCCCGTGTAGTCCTCCACCACCGAGAAGCCATGGGCTTCCACGTGATCCTGCACGGCACCGGCGATATCCAGCAGGGTGTTGCCCGCCTTGATCTTGGCCAGGCCCTGCATCAACGATTCCTGGGCCACCCGGCAGAGGGTCTGGGCCTCTTGGTTGGCACCCTCGCCCACGCACAGGCTCACGCAGCTATCGCCGTGGTAGCCATCGAAGTAGGCCCCGGTATCGATCTTCACCAGGTCGCCGGCCTTGATCACCCGCTTGTTGCTGGGGATGCCGTGCACCACCTCGTTGTTGATTGAGGCACAGATGCTGGCGGGAAAACCGTGATAGCCCTTGAAACTGGGAGTGGCGCCCATCTCACGGATGCGCTTCTCGGCGTGGCGGTCAAGGTCGCCGGTGGTCATGCCGGGGGCTGCCATCTCCAGGATTTCGCGCAGCACCGTGGCCACGATGCGGCTGGCCCGGCGCATGGTGTCGATTTCCCGGGCGGATTTGATCTCCACGCCCCGCCGACTCTTCTGGATCCGCGGGCCTGTTTGGGTAGCCACCGGCGCCGATGCCTGGGCAGCGGCTTTGGTGGAGGCCGCCAGCAGATCGGCGAAGAGGTTCATCGGAGTGCACGCAAGGCCTTGAATTCAAGTTAGAACCTTGGGCCCTGGCTCTGCCTCCGCCGGCATGGCGCTGAACCTGGCCCAGATCCGTAAGGCCCACGCCGCTTTGGCACCGCTGGTGCTCACCCCTTTGCTGCTCACGGTGCTGTCGGGGATGGGCTACCGGCTGCTGAAGGATTGGGGCGGGCTCGGGCGCGACCAGGTGCACTGGCTGATGGTGCTGCACGAGGGGGAGTGGCTGGGCCCGGTGGCCGAACCTCTCTATGTGCTGCTCAACGGCCTGGGACTGTTGTGGATGCTGGGCAGCGGCGCCCTGATGCTGAGCCAGCGCTGGGGGCGAAAGGAGGGCCAGAAGGCGCCGGCACCCTGAGCCGGTACACTCACTGTTTGGCCAGGCGTTTTTCGGAGCTGGGATGGCAGCGGAATCCAAGGACATGAACGAAGACATCAACGAAACCGCAGCCGAGGCACAGGCGGACACGGCCACCGCCGTTGCCGTGGAGGATGCCCCCAAGCAGGCAGCCACCAAGGCCACCACCGGCAAGCTGAGCGCCCATGAACTGATGCGCGCCTTTGAGGCCGAGCAGCTCAAGAGCGACCTGCCGGAGATCTACGTGGGCGACACCGTCCGGGTGGGCGTGCGCATCAGCGAGGGCAACAAGGAACGCATTCAGCCCTACGAGGGCGTGGTGATCGCCAAGCGCCACGGCGGTCTCAACGAGACCATCACCGTGCGTCGTATCTTCCAGGGCATCGGCGTGGAGCGTGTCTTCATGCTGCATAGTCCTCAAGTGGCTTCCGTGAAAGTGGAGCGCCGCGGTAAGGTGCGTCGAGCGAAGCTCTTCTATCTGCGCGACCGGGTGGGCAAAGCCACTCGCGTCAAGCAGCGCTTCGATCGCTGAGGCCTTTGGCCTCATTCCAAATCAGGCCGTTACGTTCATCGCAGCGGCCTGTCCGAACGATTCAGGTTTCCGCCTGATGACCTCGGCAGAGGGGACATCGGCCCTGCGCCGTTAGTTCAGTTGGTAGAACGCAGGTCTCCAAAACCTGATGTCGGGGGTTCAAGTCCTCCACGGCGCGTTCGATGTCCCTTCCCTGCAGTCTCTTGGTTCCGGACATGGAGTTGGATCTACAGCCCGGTGATGTGGTCAAGGTTCTCGAATCCGCAGCCCTTGGCTGGGTTCGTGCCCGGGTGATCCGCGTCAAATCTGGTGGTCGCGTGGTGGTACAGAGCGACCAAGGTCGTGAGTTCACGGCCCGTGGCAACCAAGTGCGTTTGATCGAGCCCGCCGGCTTCCGTCCCTGAAGCCTTTCAAAAGTTCGGCTCTAGCCAGCCCAATCCTCCACGCCCGCCTCTCGGCGGGCTTTTTTATTGGCAGCGGCTCGGGCAATGCGCAGCGCTGGGGTTGATATGCGGAGCTGAGGACTGGAGCCAAGCGGAGAAGGTCGCGAGCGCTAGCCCTGCTGGGTACGCACCCGGGAGACTCTGCAGAAATGGTGCACCACCAGCCGCCACCTGCAGAAGCAACGAGTTGACGGAGGGCAGGGCGACAGCGGATACTTTTGAGGTCGCCGACGCGACACAGACGCGGCCCCAAAGCCTAGTCTGGAAGTGCTCTGAGCGCTTCAAGGGACTGTAGTTCAATCGGTTAGAGCACCGCCCTGTCACGGCGGAAGTTGCGGGTTCGAGCCCCGTCAGTCCCGTTTTCAAACCTCAAGGAGCAAGCCCGGTGATTCAGGCTGGTCAGGTGCGTGTGCGTCTCGCCCCCAGCCCCACCGGCACGTTGCACATCGGCACGGCCCGTACGGCGGTGTTCAACTGGCTGTTCGCCAAGCGCCACGGTGGCCAGTTCCTGCTGCGCATCGAGGACACCGATAAGGAGCGCAGCCAGCAGGCCTTCACCGACAACATCCTGGAGGGGTTGCAGTGGCTGGGGCTGTCCTGGGATGGCACCCCGGTGATCCAGAGCGAGCGCATCGCTGAGCATCGCGCCGCCATCCAGCAACTCCTGGATTCCGGCAAGGCCTACCGCTGCTATGCCACCGAGGCCGAGCTCACGGAGATGCGGGAGCGCCAGGCAGCCGAGAACAGGGCCCCCCGCTACGACAACCGCCACCGCGACCTCAGCCCCGAGCAGCAGCAGGCTTTCATCGCCGAAGGGCGTGAGGCCACCGTGCGCTTCCGCATCGACGACAGCGCCAGCATCACCTGGACCGACCTCGTGCGCGGCGAGATGCGCTGGGCGGGCGCCGACCTAGGAGGCGACATGGTGATCGCCCGCCGGGCCCCTGCGGATCAGATCGGTGATCCGCTCTACAACCTGGTGGTGGTGGTGGACGATGCCGCCATGGCCATCAGCCACGTGATCCGCGGCGAAGACCACATCGCCAACACCGCCAAGCAGCTGTTGCTCTACGAGGCCCTCGGTGCCCCCGCTCCGCTCTTTGCCCACACCCCGTTAATCCTCAACCAGGAGGGCAAGAAGCTCTCAAAGCGCGATGGCGTCACCTCTGTGAGCGATTTCCGCGCCCAGGGCTACACCGCCGAGGCCCTGGCCAACTACATGACGCTGCTGGGCTGGTCGCCGCCGGAGGGCATGGGCGAGCGCTTCACGCTGGAGCAAGCCGCAACGGTGTTTGAGTTCAGCCGGGTGAACAAGGCCGGCGCCCGTTTTGACTGGGACAAGCTCAACTGGCTCAACAGCCAGGTGCTGCACGAGCGCGGCCCCGAGCACCTGCTGGCGGAGCTGCAACCGCTGTGGGCAGCCCAGGGCTGGCCCGCCGCCGATGCCACCTGGCAGCAGCAACTCTGTGAACTGATCGGCCCCTCGCTCACGCTGCTGGCCGATGGCGTGGAGCAGGCCCGCCCCTTCTTTGAGCGGCCGGAGCTGAATGAGGCGGCCCTGCAGCAGCTGCAGAGCGATGGGGCCCGGCCGGCCCTGCAGGCCCTACTGGAGCGCCTGCCGGCGGGCGCGCTCACGGCGGAAGCGGCCCAGGCCCTGCTGGGGGACGCGGTGGCCGCCGCCGGTGTCAAGAAGGGCGTGCTGATGAAGAGCCTGCGGGCCGCCCTGCTGGGCAGCCTCCAGGGCCCCGACCTGCTCAGCACCTGGCTGTTGCTTCAACCCAGTGGGGAAGCTGCGGCCCGCATCCAGCGCAGCCTCTAGGCCTCAGCCGGTGGCACCGGCTCCGCCAGGGGCTCCTGGAGCTGCACCAGCCCCAGCGTTTGGGCCAGGAGCGGCGCCGTGAAGCCCTGGATGCCCACGGTGAGCAGGATCGTGAGGAACACCAGCCCCTTGAGAGCCCCGGCCCCGGCGATGCCGGCGGCCTGGAGTTCGATGGCGAACAAACTCGCCACGGCAGCTGTCACGATGCCGCGGGGGGCGATCCAGCTGAGCATCAGCTTGTCGCGCCACCCCAGGGAGGCCAGGCCAAGGCCACCGGCCTGGATCACCAGCCAGCGGTAGAGCATCAGGGCCAGCACGCAGGCCACCCCGCCCCAGCCCAGGGGGCTGAGTTCGCTCCACGACAGATCTGCCGCTAGCAGCGGGAACAGCACCGTGATGGCCAGCTGGGCCAACTGGCTGATCAGCTCATCGAGCTGGCTGGCCTCCGCGTCGAGCCGCAGGCCCACCACCACACCAGCACTCACGGCGGCGGGGAAGCCGGCCTCCGGCAACAGCGCCTGGGCGCTGCTCACCAACAGAAACAACACCCCCAGGCTGAACTGCAGCTTGAGGGCATCGGCATCGGCCGGCAGGCGCCGCAGCACCTCCACCAACACCCAGCCCCCGAGCGCCCCGATCACCACGCCACCGCCCAGCCGCATCGCCAACAGCAGGGCCACGTCGTTCCAGCCGGCCAGATCCCCCAGGGCCAATTGCAGCAACAGCAGGGCCAACACCGCACCGGCCGGCTCCAGGATCAGACCCTCGGCCTCCAGCACCTGGCCCAGGCCCGGCAGCAAGCGCATCTGCTGCACCATCGGCGTCACCACCGTGGGGCCAGTGGCCAGGGCAATGGCGCCGAACACCCAGGCCAGGGGCCAGAACAAGCCGGCCAACTGATGGGCCAGCCAGGCACCACCCACCAGCCCCAGCACCCCGCGCACCAGCACCAGCTGCACCACGGTGCGCTGCAGGTCGCGGCCGGCCAGGCGCAGGTTGAGCCCGCCATCGAACAGCACCAGGCTCACCAGTAGGCCCACCAGGGGCTCGAGGCCCCGTCCGAGGGATTCCGGCTGCACCAGATCGAAGCCCGCATGGCCGATCAGCAACCCGGTTGCCAGCAGCAGCACCACCGCCGGCAGGCCGCTGAGGCGGGCCAGCAACTGGGCCATCGACCCCGCGAAGAAGGCCTCACCCCAGAGCAGTTCCAGGTTCAATCGTCCAGGGCGCCGTAGATGGGCTCCACTCTGATCCCCAGCACCGCACTGGGTCGCAGCACCAGATACTCCGCCTCAAGGTCGGTGATCGGCACGTTGATGAAGGCATCGGCGGGGCCGGCATTGAGCACCGTGCCGTACCACTGCTGAAAGGCATCGAGGCTGGGGAAGTGCACCACCTGGCTGTGGCCACCGGCCAGCAGCAGGTGGATGGCATAGCGGCTGGGGGTGCGGGCCATGGGCGGGCAGGGCGTGCGGATTAAGGATGGCGGCAGCGCTGCGGCAACGCATCCCCCGCCAGGTCCGGCCGAGCTGGACCTGGGGCCAGGCCTGAATGCGGGGCAACTGTTGGAAGGCCTCAGGAGCCTGTGCGCCCATCCGGATGTGAAAGCCCTGGTGGCCTTTGGCTCCCGGGCCCGGGGCGACGCTGATGCGGATTCTGATCTGGATCTGCTGGCCATCAGCCGCCAGGACAGCCTCACGCCCCAGCAAAAACTGAACAGTAGGCGGGATCTGCGCGCCAGCCTCGGCCACCAGAGCCCTGGGGTGGACCTGCTGGTGGTGGGTGCCGCCGACGCCGCAAAGCTGGCAGGGTCGCGCTGGCACGTGGTGGCCGATGCGGCCCGCGAAGGGAAGGTGCTCTATGTCGCCAGCTGAGGATGCAGGCCTGCTGCTGAGCATCGTGCGCCGTCATCTGGTGGCGCTGAAGCTGGGGCTTGATCCGGTGTTCCCCGCTGAGGACTGGGGCTTCACTGCCCAACAGGCCCTGGAGAAACTGCTGAAAGCCCAGATCGTGCTGGCCGATCGCGATCCACCGCGCTGGCATGACCTGGCTGAACTGGAGCTCCTGCTCACGGCCACAGAGAGCCGCCTAGCCTGACCCCATGCCGAGCCTGGCCGAGATCCGAGAGCAGCGCCGCAGCGCACGCCTGGCTGATCTCAGGCGCGGGGTTGTGGCGGAAGTAGAGGGGCACCCGAACACCGAGGTGTGGCTGTTCGGCTCGTTCGCCCGCGGCGACTGGGATGCCTACTCGGACGTGGACCTGCTGGCCATTGGCCCCAGCGAGCCTGCGGCCGAAGCCCTGGCCGATGCCCTGCTCTCCGCCCACCTGGGCGACGACGTGCTGCCTCTCACCCACGAGCGCTGGCAGCAGCTGCGCAGCTCCGACAACCCCTACTGGCGGGAAATCGGCGCGGACGCCCTGCGCCTGGATCAGCCGTGACGCCCCGGGCGGAGGCCTGGATGCGCCAGGCCCACAATGATCTCGAAGCAGCTCGCTGCATGGCGGCGCAGGGATTCCATGCCCAGGCCTGCTGTCTGGCCGGGCAGGCAGCCCAAAAGGCCCTCAAAGCTGTGCTGGTGGCCTCAGGCATCACGCCCCCCTACAGCCACTCCCTGGAGCGCCTGGCGAAGGTGCTGCAACAGGAGGGACTCGCCCTCGAAGCACTGAACGATCTGCACCTGAAGCCACTCACCCGGATGATCAGCGAAACCCGCTATCCCCAGGGTGATGAGGCCCCTGTGGACCTGTATGACGCCAACGATAGTGACTCCGCTTTGAGCACGGCCAACGCCGTGGTGCAGGTGGCCGCAAGGGTTCTGGCAGGCTAGGCCCACTCAGGCAATTCCCACGTGGCGGCGGCGAAAACCAGCAGCACCAAGCCCATGCTGCTGCTGGTGGATGGCCACTCGCTGGCGTTTCGCAGCTTTTATGCCTTCTCCAAGGGCGGCGAAGGGGGGCTAAGCACCAAGGAAGGGGTGCCCACCTCGGTGACCTACGGCTTCCTCAAGGCCCTGCTCGACAACTGCAAGGGCCTCACCCCCCAGGGGGTGGTGATCGCCTTCGACACGGCTGAACCCACCTTCCGCCATGAGGCCGATGAGGCCTACAAGGCTCACCGGGATGTGGCGCCGGAGCACTTCTTTCAAGACCTGGGCAATCTGCAGCAGATCCTCGAGGAGAGCCTGGATCTGCACCTGTGTATGGCGCCGGGCTACGAGGCCGACGACGTGCTCGGCACCCTGGCCAACCGCGCCGCCAACCAGGGCTGGGGGGTGCGGATCCTCTCGGGCGACCGCGACCTGTTCCAACTGGTGGACGACGAGCGCGACATCGCCGTGCTGTACATGGGTGGCGGCCCCTATGCCAAGAGCAGCGGCCCGGTGGAGATCCGCCGCGAGGGGGTGCTGGCGAAGTTGGGGGTCACCCCAGAGGAGGTGGTGGACCTCAAGGCCCTTACCGGGGACACCAGCGACAACATCCCCGGGGTGAAGGGCGTGGGTCCGAAAACCGCGATCAACCTGCTGCAGGCCTACGGCGATCTCGACCAGGTGTATGCGGCGGTGGAGCAGCTGGAGGGGGCCGGCCCCAAGGCGAAGGATCCCAAGGGGGTGATCAAGGGGGCCCTGCTGGGCAAGCTCATTAGCGACCGGGAGAACGCCTACCGCTCCAGGATGCTGGCGGAAATCCTGGTGGACATCCCCCTGCCCCGCGAGCCACGGCTTGAGCTGGGTGAGGTGAAGAGCGAGGCCCTGGCCGGCAGCCTTGAGGAGCTGGAACTGTTCAGCCTGCGCCGCCAGGTGGCCAGCTTTGCCCAGGTGTTCTCCGCCCACCCGCCCGAGGTGGTTGCGGCGGAGTCTGCAGAAATGGTGCACCCCGGTGCACCATTTCCGGACAGTGCTCCCAGCACAGGCACCGCCCCCCCGAGCAGCGGGATCGACAACGCCCCGCCCGCCCTGCAGCCGGAGCTGATCAGCACGGCCGAGCAACTGGCCGGGCTGGTGGAACGGCTCTGGGCCGCCAGTGATCCGGCCGCCCCGGTGGCCCTGGACACGGAAACCACCGCGCTGAACCCGTTCCAGGCGGAACTGGTGGGCATTGGGCTGTGCTGGGGGGAAGGCCTGGCCGATCTGGCCTACATCCCCATCGGCCACCAGGCGGAACTCACCGATCCGCCGCAACTGCCCCTGGATCAGGTGCTCACGGCCCTGGCGCCCTGGCTCAGCAGCCCGCAACACCCCAAAACCCTGCAGAACGCCAAATACGACCGGCTGATCCTGCTGCGCCATGGCCTGCCCCTGGAGGGGGTGGTGATGGACACGCTGCTGGCCGACTATCTGCGCGATGCCAACGCCAAGCACGGGCTGGAGGTGATGGCCCAGCGCAACTTCGGCTACCTGCCCACCAGCTATGGCGAGCTGGTGCCCAAGGGGGCCACCTTTGCCGCCGTGCCGATCCAGCAGGCCGCCCTCTATTGCGGCATGGACGTGCATGTGACCTGGCGCCTCACGGGGCTGTTGCGGGGCCAGTTGGCGGAGCTGGGCCCGGCCCTGCCCAAGCTGCTGGAACAAGTGGAGCTGCCACTGGAGCCGGTGCTCGCGCTGATGGAAGCCACCGGCATCCGCATCGACACCGCCTACCTGGGCGAACTCAGCCAGGAGCTGGCCCACACCCTCGAGCGCCTGGAAAGCGAGGCCAAAGCCGCCGCCGGGGTGGAGTTCAACCTGGCCTCCCCCAAACAACTGGGGGAACTGCTGTTCGACACCCTCGGGCTCGACCGCAAGAAATCCCGCAAGACCAAAACGGGCTGGAGCACCGATGCAACGGTGCTGGAGAAGCTGGAGGAGGCCCACCCGGTGGTGCCCCTGGTGCTGGAGCACCGCACCCTCAGCAAGCTCAAGAGCACCTACGTGGATGCCCTGCCGGCGCTGATGGAACCGGAAACGGGCCGGGTGCATACCGATTTCAACCAGGCTGTGACGGCCACCGGACGACTGAGCAGCAGCAATCCGAACCTGCAGAACATTCCCATCCGCACTGAGTTCTCGCGGCGGATCCGCAAGGCCTTCCTGCCGGAAGCAGGGTGGCAACTGATCAGCGCCGACTACTCCCAGATCGAGCTGCGCATCCTGGCCCACCTTTCCGGCGAAGAGGTGCTGGTGGAGGCCTATCGCACGGGCGACGACGTGCACGCCCTCACGGCTCGCCTGCTGCTGGACCGCGAGCCCGGCGCCCCGGTGAGCGCCGATGAACGCCGCCTGGGCAAAACGATCAACTTCGGAGTGATCTACGGCATGGGCGCCCAGCGCTTCGCGCGCGAAACCGGTGTGAGCCAGGCCCAGGCCAAGGAGTTCCTGGGCAAATACAAGCAGCGCTACCCCAAGGTGTTTGCCTTCCTAGAGCTGCAGGAGCGGCTGGCCCTGAGCCGCGGCTACGTGGAAACGATCCTGGGACGGCGCCGCCCGTTTGCGTTCGATCCCGGGGGCCTGGGCCGCTACCTGGGCAAGGATCCCCTGGAGATCGATCTGGAGGTGGCGCGTCGCGGCGGCATGGAGGCCCAGCAGCTGCGGGCCGCCGCCAACGCCCCGATCCAGGGTTCCAGCGCCGACATCATCAAGCTGGCCATGGTGCAGCTGCACCACCAGTTGGCGGCCACCGGCCTACCGGCCCGCTTGCTGCTGCAGGTGCACGACGAACTGGTGCTGGAAGCGGCCCCGGAAGCCCTGGAGGAGGTGCTGGCGCTCACGCGTGAAACCATGGAACGCGCCGTCGAGCTGGCTGTACCCCTCGTGGTGGAGACCGGCATCGGCCCGAACTGGATGGAAGCGAAATGACCCTGCGCCTCACCAACACCCTCACCCGCCGCGTTGAGGAGTTCCAGCCGCTGGAACCGGGCCAGGTGAGCATCTACTGCTGCGGGGTCACGGTGTACGACCTCTGCCATCTGGGCCACGCCCGGAGCTACATCGCCTGGGATGTGTTGCGCCGCTACCTGCAGTGGAGCGGCTACCGGGTGAAATTCGTGCAGAACTACACCGACATCGACGACAAGATCCTGGGCCGCGCCGCCGCCGAGGGCAGCTCCATGGACGCGGTGAGCGAGCGCAACATCGAGGCCTTCGTGGCCGACATGGCACGCCTGAATATCTTGCCGGCGGATCGCATGCCCCGCGCCACCCGCAGCCTGGATGCCATCCGCCAGCTGATCGGTGAACTGGAGGCCAAGGGGGCCGCCTATTCCGCCGATGGCGATGTGTACTTCGCCGTGATGAAACACGCCGGCTACGGCAAACTCTCCGGCCGTGATCTGGCGGAGCAACAGCAGAACGCCGATGGCCGCGTGGCCGATGCCGAAGAGGCCCGCAAGCAAAACCCGTTCGACTTTGCCCTCTGGAAAGGCGCCAAACCCGGCGAGCCCAGCTTCCCATCCCCCTGGGGCCCCGGCCGTCCCGGCTGGCACATCGAGTGCTCAGCGATGGTGCGCGAGGAACTGGGCGACACGATTGACATCCACCTGGGCGGGGCCGATCTGGTGTTCCCGCACCACGAGAACGAGATCGCCCAGTCGGAAGCGGCCACCGGCCAGGAGCTGGCCCGCTACTGGCTGCACAACGGCATGGTGAACGTGGGCGGCCAGAAGATGAGCAAATCGCTCGGCAACTTCACCACCATCCGCGCCCTGCTGGATTCCGGTGTGTCGCCGATGACCCTGCGCCTGTTCACCCTGCAGGCCCACTACCGCAAACCGCTCGACTTCACGGCCGAAGCCCTCGAGGCCGCTGCCACCGGCTGGAAGGGCCTCAATGCCGCCCTGGGCCTGGTTGCCCCCGCAAGTACAACCGCCACACCAGCCGAGCCGCTTCCCCCGGAACTCGCCGCGGCCCGCGCGCGCTTTGCCGCGGCCATGGACGACGACCTCAACACCTCCGCCGCCCTGGCGGTGCTGTTCGAGCTGGCCAAACCCCTGCGCTCCCTCGCCAACCGCCTGGAGCGCGGTGATGCCGCCGCCGCTGCCGAGGCCACCAGCCCCGCCCTCGCCGCCCATGGGCAGCTGCTGCTGGAGCTCGCCGGCGTACTCGGCCTCCAACCTGAAACGCTCGATGCCACGCAGGGCGCCGAGGCGGGCCCCAGCGATGCCGAGATCAAGACCCAGATCGCAGCCCGCCAGGCCGCCAAGGCCGCCCGCAACTTCGCCGAAGCCGACGCCATCCGCGCCGCCCTCCAGGCCCAGGGCATCGAGCTGATCGACAAGCCCGGTGGCCTCACCGAATGGCTGCGTAATTGAGCCCGGTGGGCTCTCGCGTCAATCGTCGCCGTCGGGGCTTGGGGCGGGGGCTTGCTGCCCCTGCATCATCTGCTCGATCTTGCGGATGCGCTGCAGGGTGGTGGTCCACACCTCGCGCCGGAAGCCGGGCTCGCACTCCTCCACCAAGGGCTCGAGCGCCTCGCCGCGCTCAAACGCCTCCCATAGCTCCCGCTCGAGCTTGGCGCGCTCGATGAAATTCCAGCGCTGCAACCAGCCCGCCATGCACCCTCGATCTGCACTGGGCCCAGTGTGACCGGCGCACCGGCGGGGATGCGTTGGCCGACGCTCTCCAGAAATGGTGCACCACCGTGCACCATTTCTGCACACACCCACGAACACACCTCCCAACCCAGCCGAGGCGGGGAACCCTCCAGGCCGAGGCCCCCATCAACAAGCCCGCCATGCCATTGCCACTGCGTCGCCGCCAGCAACAGGTGCTGCTGCGCCGTTGGAACCATTCCCTGGCGGTGCGCCTACCGGCGCGGCTGCTCAAAGCCACCCACTACCGCGAGGGCATGGAGCTGCAGCTGCAACTCCGCGACGACGGCAGCCTCCTGCTCAGCCCCGTGCCCGGCTTCAACCGGATGCGATTCAGCCAGGAGCAAGCGCAGCGGTTCGAGCGCCAGCCCCGCAGCGCCCCCACCTGGCCGCTGTTCCGCCCCCCTGCACCCCCCAGCAGCGTGCCCGGCTTAACGCGCATCGCGGCGCCCCCTGGGGCAGCGCCCGGCACCCCAGATCCTGGCCCCACCTATCTCGACACCGGAGTAGTGCTGCGGCTGATCTGCCATGAACCAGGCAGCAGCGCCCAGCTGCGCTGGTTCGGCATCGAACAGCGCCAGCTCGTGAGTGCCAACCTGCTCTGGATCGAGGCCACCGCAGCCCTGCAGATCAAGCCGCCCGAGGTGCTCGAGCGGGGGGCCAGCCATGCCTGGCTGGAACAACTGCTGGGGGGCGGTGGCGTGGAGCTTGTGCCCCTACTGCCCGAAGGGGTGCGGGAGGCCGCCGCCCTGCTGGCCGATCCCCGGCTGCAGCTGCAGCACCCCAGCCAGGCCCAGCATCTGGCCGCAGCCCTGCGCAGCGGCTGTCACCGGTTGATCAGCGGGGATGCCGCGCTCTGCCAGGCCGCCAGCCACTGCGGCCTGATCGTGCATGCACCGGAGGATTGGCCACCACGGCTGTCCCACCGCCGGTAAGTGGGAAACTGACCCCACTTGCTGCGGCGCCGTGAAAGCCCTCTCCGTGTTGGGATCCACCGGCTCGATCGGCACGCAAACCCTCGAGATCGTGGAGGAGTTCCCCGATCGCTTCAAGGTGGTGGCCCTCACGGCGGGCAACAACCTCGAGCTGCTGGTGGAGCAAATCTGCCGCCACGCGCCCGAGGTGGTGGCCCTGGCCAACGGCGAGCGCGTGGCCGAGTTGCAAGCCAGGCTCAACGCCCTTGAGCCCGCAGCCCGGCCCGCCCGCCTGCCAGAACTGCTGGGGGGCAGCGATGGCCTCTGCGCCGCTGCCGCCTGGCCCACGGCTGATCTGGTGGTCACGGGCATCGTGGGCTGCGCCGGCCTGCTGCCCACCTTGGCCGCCATCAAAGCCGGCAAGGATCTGGCCCTGGCCAACAAGGAAACCCTGATCGCCGCCGGGCCGGTGGTGTTGCCCGAGCTGGCGAAATCGGGCTCGCGGCTGCTACCAGCCGATTCCGAGCACTCCGCCATCTTCCAGTGCCTGCAGGGCACCCCCTGGGCCGACACGGCCCGTCTGTCCACCGGCGTGCCCACCCCCGGCCTGCGCCGCATTCAGCTCACCGCCTCCGGCGGCGCCTTCCGCGACTGGCCCGCAGCCGATCTCCACAAGGCCACCGTGGCCGATGCCACCAGCCACCCGAACTGGAGCATGGGCCGCAAGATCACGGTGGATTCCGCGAGCCTGATGAACAAGGGCCTGGAAGTGATCGAGGCCCACTACCTGTTCGGCCTCGACTACGACCACATCGAGATCGTGATCCACCCGCAATCGATCATCCACTCGATGGTGGAGCTGGCCGATTCGTCAGTGCTGGCCCAGTTGGGCTGGCCCGACATGAAGCTGCCGATCCTCTACTGCCTCAGCTGGCCCGAGCGGCTGGACACCCCCTGGCGCCGCCTCGATCTCACCGAAGTGGGGCAGCTCAGCTTCCGAGCCCCCGACCCGGCCAAATACCCCTGCATGCAGCTGGCCTACGCGGCCGGCCGCGCCGGCGGCACCATGCCGGCGGTGATGAACGCCGCCAACGAGCAGGCCGTGGCCCTGTTCCTCGAGGAGCAGATCCACTTCCTCGATATTCCCCGCTTGATCGACGTGGTGTGTGATCGCCACCAGCCCGATCTCACCGCCGCCCCCTCTCTGGACGACGTGCTGGCCGTGGACGCCTGGTCCCGTCAGGCGGTGCGTGAGGCTGCAGCCCGGCTGAGCGCCAAGGCCCCGGCGGCGCTGCCCGCGTGAACACCCCGCCGGTAAGCCAACCCGGGATTGCCCACCACCTGCTGCTCTGCGCCACCCCGGCCAAGGCGCTCTGCTGCCCCGATCCAGCCGTGGGGGCCGCCAGCTGGGACACCCTCAAGCACCTGGTACGGGAGCTGGGGCTCGAGCAACCGGATCGGCCCGAGGGCATCGTGCTGCGCACCAAGGCCGACTGCCTGCGCATCTGCGCCGAGGGCCCGGTGCTGCTGGTGTGGCCCGAGGGCATCGTCTACGGCGGTGTGACCCCGGAGCGCGTCGAGCGAATCGTGCGGGAGCACGTGATCGGCGGGCAGCCCATCGGCGCCTGGATTCTGCAGCGCCAGCCCTTCAAGGCCCTGGCGCTGGACATGCAGCCAGCGGAACCCCCAGAAGCTGGCGGAACCAGCGGGCGGTGAGCCGGTCGCCCCAGTTGCCCTCGGGGCCATCGCAGACGGCGTGGAAACCGTTGTGCCCCCCTCGTTCCGTGAGCAACACCTGCAGGGATCGCGGCCCATGGACTCCCTGCTCCGCCACCTGCTGGGCGGCGGCCACGGGCACCCAGGGATCGTCCTTGGCGTGCACCAGCAAAAGCGGCGGCAAGAGTGCCGTCTGGCACAACAACCGCTGCAGGGGGCTGGCAGCCGCGTAGTAGTGCTCCACCGAGCTGTAACCCCAGCGGGGGGCGGTGATGGCGGCATCGAAGGCGCGGATGGTGTGGGGCCCGCCGCCGGCCCGCAGGGCCAGCTCCTCGCCAGGATCGATCCCGAAGGGATCAGCCAGGGTTTGCGCTACCAGGCGTTTGAGCAGCCAGCGCTGGTAGATGCCGTTGCGGGGCCGCTCGATCTGCTGGGAACAGGCGGCCAGATCCAGCGGACTGCTGATGCACACCAGCCCATCGAGGCCGCCCGGCTGCTCCAACACGGCATTGAGCAACATCGTGCCCCCCAGGGAAATGCCCATGCCCAGCAGCGGCCGCCCCGCCGCCAACCTGCGGGCATGGCGCAACACCGGCAGGAGATCGGGGTTGCAGTTGGCCGCATAGGTGCCCGGGGCCAGGTGGCGACCAGGGTCGGCCCCGCGCAGGTTCAACCGCAACACGCCAAAGCCGGCCTGCTGCAGGGCCCAGCCCATGCGCCGCAGGCCCTCGCGCTCACTCGAGCCGCCGAGCCCATGGAGCAACACCACCAGCCCCAGGGGCTGCTGATCCCCCGTTGGACTGTCTTGCAGGGCCAGCAGACGATCGCGGCCACCCACAGGGATCTCGAGCGGCAGGCCCCTATCCGGTGGCAAGGCCGCCGGCCGCAAGGTGTCGCGCAGGGTCTGGAGGTCGCCGTTCCACCAAGGGGCCCGGGGCCGGAACGGCGCCAAGCCCAACTGGTGAGGAAGCATCAGCGCCCGGCAGTCACCGGCACCTTACCCACGCCGAGCGTGCGCAATTCAGCGGTGAGCTGCTGCAGAACAGCCTTGGCATCGCCGAACACCATCGAGGTGTGGGGCAGCTCGAACAGGGCATTGCGGATGCCGGAGTAGCCCGCCCCCAGGCTGCGCTTCACCACGAACACCGAGCGGGCCTGGTCCACCTCCAGCACGGGCATGCCATAGAGGGGACTGCTGGGATCGGTCTTGGCGTGGGGGTTCACCACATCGTTGGCCCCCAGCACGATCACCACATCGGTGCGGGGGAAATCGGGGTTGATGGCCTCCATCTCGATCAGCTGCTCATAGGGCACATCGGCCTCAGCCAGCAGCACATTCATGTGGCCCGGCATCCGCCCAGCCACTGGGTGAATGGCATAGGCCACCTCGATGCCGGCGCTCTCGAGCAACCGGGACAGCTCCTTGAGGCTGTGCTGCGCCTGGGCCACGGCCAGGCCATAGCCCGGCACAAACACCACCCGCTCCGCCGCCTCCAGGGTGAGGGCACATTCCTCCGGGGAACAGGAGGTCACGCGGCTGTAGCTCTGGTCGTCGCCAGCCGCTTCAGCCGCACCCCCGCCAGCGGTGGTGCTGGCCCCCAGGGCCCCGCCGAACAGCACCGAGGTGAGCGAGCGGTTCATGCCGGTGCACATCACCTGGGTGAGGATCAGGCCAGCGGCGCCCACCATCGCGCCCGCCACGATCAACAGCTGACTGCCCACCACAAACCCTGCCGACGCGGCCGCCACGCCGGAATAGGAGTTGAGCAGCGAGATCACCACCGGCATGTCGGCACCGCCGATGGGCAGGGTGAGGCCGATGCCCAGCAGCAGCGAGGCCGTGGTGACACCCGCCAGGGCCACCGGTGCGGCCAGCCAACCCATCGGCCAGGCCAGGCCGAAGGCCAGAGCCGCGGCCGCCAGGGCGATGTTCACGGCGTGGCGGGCCGGGCGCTGGGTCCAGCCGGGGGTGGCCAGCCACTCCTGCAACTTGGCCATGGCCACCAGGGAACCGCTGAAGGTGATGGCCCCCACGAGCACAGACACCAGCACCGACACCAGCTCGAGCCGGTTCAGGGCCGCCCGGCCACCGGCCGCCGGCAGCGCCGCGGCCCCCAGGGCCACCAGCAACGACGACATGCCACCGCAGCCGTTGAACAGGGCCACCACTTCGGGCATGGAGGTCATCGGCACCCGATAGGCCACCAGGGCTCCGGCACCGCCACCGGCCGCCAGGCCCAGCAGCATCCAGCTCCAGCCCGTGAGCCCCTGCTCCAGCAGCAGGCCCAGCACCGCCAGCACCAGGGCCACCGCCGCCAGGCCGTTGGCCGTGCGGGCGGTGCGCACCTTCGAGAGGCCCTTGAGCCCCAGGGCCAGCAACAGCACGGCCCCCAGATCCAATGTGAGGTGCAGCATCAGCCGTTCCCCCGTTGGCGGAACATCGCCAGCATCCGGTCCGTCACCAGGAACCCTCCAACAACGTTGAACAGTGCAAAACCCAGGGCCACCGCACCCACCAGCTGCAAGGCCGGGGTGGGGGCCTGGGCGATCAGCGCCAGGGCCGCCAGCAGCGTGATGCCGCTGATGGCATTGGCGCCACTCATCAAGGGGGTGTGCAAGGTGGGGGGCACCTTGCCGATCAGCTCGAAGCCCAGCAGGCTGCCGAGCAACAGCACCCAGAGCGCTTCACTCATGCCACCACCTCCTGGCGGGCGGGCCGCAGGTCGTTGCGGCGGCACACGCCCTGATGGGTGATCAGGCAGGGATCCAGCAGCGGATCCTCCGGATCGAGCTGCAGTTCCCCGTCCTTCAGCAGCACCTCCAGCAGGGCCGCCAGGTTGCGGGCATAGAGGGCGCTGGCGTGCTGGGGCACCGAGGCCGGCAGGTTGGAGGCCCCGATCAGGCGCACGCCATCGAGCAGCACCTCCGCATCGGGCTCCGATCCGGCGCAATTGCCCCCCTGGGCCACCGCCAGATCCACCACCACCGCACCCGGGCGCAGCAGGGCCAGCATTTCGCGCGTCACCAGCACCGGCGCCGGCTTGCCGGGCACCTGGGCGGTGGTGATCACCACATCGGCCTCCTGCAGATGCGGCGCCAGCAACTGGCGCTGGGCCTCCAGGAACACGGCGCCGGCCTCGCGGGCATAGCCGCCCACTTCGCCGGGGGCCTCCTCCAGCTGGGGCGGCTCGATGAAGCGTCCCCCGAGCGACTCCACCTGTTCCCGCGCCGCCGGACGCACATCGCTCACCTTCACCATGGCGCCGAGGCGGCGCGCCGTGGCCACCGCCTGCAGGCCCGCCACACCGGCACCGAGCACCACCACCTTGGCGGGCTGCACGGTGCCCGCTGCCGTCATCAGCATCGGGAAGAAGCGATCCAGGGCCGCCGCCGCCAGCAGCACCGCCTTGTAGCCGGCGATGTTGGCCTGGGAGGAGAGGGCATCCATGGTCTGGGCGCGGCTGATGCGCGGCAGCAGCTCCAGCGCCAGCGCAGACACCTGCCGGCTCTCGAGCTGATCCATCAGGCCGCCATTGCGGAAGGGATCCAGCAGTCCCAGCAGCAGGGCGCCTGGCTTCAGGGTCACCCCCGCCAGCTCCGGGGCCTGCACGGTGAGCAACACATCAGCGGCGGCCCACAGCCCCTCCGCCTCGGTGCTGTCGCCATCGAACAGCTCAGCCCCCGCCTCGGCGAAGGCCGCATCGCTGTAGCCAGCCGCCTGGCCAGCAGTTCGCTCCACCCAAACGCTGCAGCCTCGGCTGCTCAGGCGCTTCACGGTTTCGGGGGTGGCCGCCACCCGGGTTTCTCCCGAGCGCCGTTCCCGAGGCACCAACACACGGATCAAGGGCCAGGCCTACCAGGCATTCCATTCCCATTGATTGGTCGGGAACACACCAACGGCAACGGAAGCGCTGGCTATGTGCGCACTCCGGAACAGAGCCGCCCCCAGGGCAGCCCTCAGAGCCAGGCCGCCAGGCTTGAAGCCGGAAGCTCCGGGGGGCGCTCCGCGCTGGTGATTTCCACAATCCGGCCGTTGCTGGCCGGAGTTTCCAGGGCCTCCAGGCAAACCCGCGCCACCAGGCGGCGGGGAATGCTGCCCTCCTGCTGCTGATCGGCGGCGCTGTACGTCACCTGCTGGGACTCCAGGTTGTCCTCGGCCTCCTTGAGGCCGCCGGGGCGGATCACCGTCCAGTCCAGCCCGCTCTGCTCCAGCCACTGCTCGCCCAGGCGCTTCCACACCAGAATCAGGCCGAACAGGTTGAGCGGGTGCAGCCACAGGCCGGCACAGAGGGAACTCACCAGCACCAGCCGGTGCACGCCTACCGCCTGGCAGGCGCGGATCTGCTGGCGCACCCCGAAGGCATCCACCTTCAGCGGGGCCGCCAGATCAATGCTGGGCCGCGCGCCGGTGGCGATCACCAGGGCATCACAGCCCCGCAGCGCCTGCTGCAGGGCCAAGGCATCCGCCAGGTTGAGCCGCACCACCTCCGCCCCCTCCAGGCCCTCGGGCACCAGTGAGTCAAGCCGCACGATGGCGGTCACGCGATGACCGCGGCCCAAGGCCTCCTGCACCACGCGCCAGCCGGTCTTGCCGGAGGCGCCGCTAACGGCCAGATGCATGCCTAGAACAGGGGAAGAAGCTCCTGTTCTAGGCAGTGGGCCTGGGGCGTTGAACCCTGATGGCGCAGATGGCGCGCCCGCAGGATCATCGGGTCGAGATCGCACTCGTGCGCCAGGGAGCGCTCAAAGCGCTGGCGCAGCTCGTCGGGCGTGAGGGCGAAGGCAGAACGCTCGTCCATGGGCTGACGGGGCAGAACCCGGGAGCGGGGTGATGGCCGGAAGTTAGGGACGCTGCAGCCAATGCGAATAGGTAGAAGTGCGCATCTTTTTTCGCCGCGGGTGAACAAAATGGCGCCATGCCAGCACCCTCCTTCAACCTGGGAACCCCCAGGCCCCAGGCCGACACCCAGGCGGGCAGCCAAACCGGGCTGGCCCTGCAGCCCCGCCAGTGGCAGGTTCAACTGATCCAGCTGCTGCGGCGCCGCCTGGAGCAGGGCAGCGGCGATGTGCTGATCAATGCCGGCCCCGGTGCCGGCAAAACCCTCGGCGCCCTGCTGGGCTTCCAGCGCCTGCACCAGCAGGGCCAGCTGCAGCGCTTTCTGGTGTTCTGCCACCGCAGCTCCATTGCCGGCCAGTGGCTGCTGGCGGCCAAGCGGCTGGGGCTGGAGCTGCGGGAGTGGGAGGCGGGCCTGGATCTGGGGGCCCACGCCGGCCAGGGCCTGCTGATCACCTATCAAGCGGCCGGCCGCAACCTGGAGGCGCTGCAGCAGCAGCTGAGCACCGCCCCCTGGGGCCCCTGGCTCGCCATCGCCGACGAAGTGCACCACCTAGGCGTGGACCCGGAAGAACCCGAGGCCACCGCCTGGGGCCATGCCTTCAGCAGCCTCAGCCAAGGCGCCAGCCTGCGGCTGGGCCTCACCGGAACGCCCTTCCGCGCGGACAACCTGGCCTTCTGCGCCGCCCGGCGCGTGCAGGTGCGCGATGGCCAGGAGTGGGTGGAGCAGATCGCCCCCGACCTGAGCGTGGAGCCACGCCAGCTGATTGCAGCCGGTGATGTGCGCCCGCTGGAATTCCGCTTTCAGGACGGCTGGGTGGACCATGGCCGCGAGGGTGAGCGGGTGGAGCAGGAGCGCTCACCGCTGTCGCTGGAACAGCGCGAGAGCTGGCGGGCCCGCAACCTGCGCCGCGCCATCCGGCTCGGGGATTCCAGCAGCATCGCCCTGCGGCTCTTGCTGAATGCCCGCCGCCGCCTGGAGGCGGTGCGGCGCGAGCACCCGGAGGCGGGCGGCCTGGTGATCGCCCGCGACATTGCCCACGCCCGCCGCATCACCGGCCTGCTGGAGGAGGAGGGCGATCGGGTGCAGCTGGTGCACTCCCAGGACCCCGAGGCGGCCGACCGCATGGAGGCCTTCAAGCGCGGCGAGGCCGACTGGCTGGTGAGTATCGACATGTGCGCCGAGGGCTTCGACGCGCCCCGGCTGCGGGTCGTGGCCTACCTCACCACCGTGGTGACCCGCACCCGCTTCGTGCAGGCCATCACCCGGGCGGTGCGCATGGATGGCAGCCGCGCCCAGCAGGAAACGGTGCCGCGACACCCCTCCTACGTGTTCGCCCCAGCCGATCCCCTGTTGATGCAATACGCCCGCACTTGGTCGCTGAGCGAGCCCTACCTGATCCGCCCCCGCAACACCGAGGCCGAAAGCGAACCTTCCGGTTCCGGCCGGGGGGCCTCCCTGCCCCTGCAGGCCTTGCAGGATGGTGCCGGCGAGGTGATCCGCGTGAAGGGACCCCAGCTGCCGAACTTCCTGCTGCAGCGGTGATTACATCACAGTGCTGCAGAAAATGCGACGTTTAACGAATCAACCCCGCAAACCGCGCTAGTCGCGATCAGCGTGGGGCCAACGAGCAGGACCCATGAAAGGTTCGATCCAGCGCCGGCTCACCGTCGCGATCAACTGGTCAGCAGCCCGCATCGCCAGCCTTGATGCACGCGAGCGCTACGAGGACAGCTACGCGCTCACCGAGGAGTTCCGGGAATGGATCCTCTGCGTGGAGGAGCATCCCGACCTGATGGCGGAGCATGTGCTCATGGTTCCCAACATCAAAACCCTGCCCCGCGAAGGCAACAGCAACGAAACCGACGGGCTCCTGGAAATCTAAAGCAATTCTTTAGAAGCTTCCCTATTGTTTTCAGCTTGATCACGCCCGGGTAGGCGGCGCCATCCAGCCGGGCCACCGGGCCAATCTCTTCCAGGACCACAGAAGCAAACAACAAACGAGATTCGCAGGACTCGCCAATAGACTTTGACCGACTGAGCATCGGCGACCCGGCTGCCCCGCAACCGCTCCGGCCGCTAACTACACTCAAGACGAAGTGAGTCCGCTTTAGCCATGGCCGGTGAGCGTCCCGTCGTTGAAAACCTGGTGATCGTTGGCTCCGGCCCTGCCGGTTACACCGCCGCCATCTACGCCGCCCGCGCCAACCTCAGCCCGATCGTGATCACGGGCTTTCAGGACGGGGGCATTCCCGGGGGTCAGCTGATGACCACCACCCACGTGGAGAACTTCCCCGGCTTCCCCGACGGCATCCTGGGGCCCGATCTGATGGATCGCCTCAAGGCCCAGGCCGTGCGCTGGGGCACGCGCCTAGTGGAGGCCGACGCCGACAGCCTGGATCTCTCCCAGCGCCCCTTCCGCATCACGGCCGGCGGCCAAACCATCCTGGCCAACGCCGTGATCCTGGCCACCGGCGCCAGCGCCAACCGGCTCGGGCTGCCCAGCGAGGGGCGCTTCTGGAACGCCGGCATCAGTGCCTGTGCCATCTGCGATGGCGCCACCCCCCAGTTCCGCGATGTGGAGCTGGGGGTGGTGGGCGGCGGCGACTCCGCCTGTGAAGAGGCCGTGTATCTCACCAAATACGGCAGCCGCGTCCACCTGATCGTGCGGGGCGAGCAGCTGCGGGCCAGCAAGGCCATGGCGGATCGGGTGCTGGCCAACCCGGCCATCACCGTGCACTGGAACCGCCAGGTGGCCGATTGCTCCGGCAACGACTGGATGGAGGCCATCACCCTGCGGGACTCCCGCAGCGGTGCCACGGAGGAACTAGCCGTGCGCGGCCTCTTCTATGCCATCGGCCACACCCCCAACACCCGCCTGGTGAAAGGCCAACTGGACGTGGACAGCCACGGCTATCTAGTCACCCAACCCGGTCGCCCGGAAACCAGCGTGGATGGCGTGTACGCCGCCGGTGATGTGGCGGATGCCGAATGGCGCCAGGGCATCACCGCCGCCGGCAGTGGCTGCCAGGCGGCCCTGGCCGCCGAGCGCTGGCTCACCCACCACAACCTGGCCATCACCGTGAGCCACGATCCGGTGGAGCCCGCCGAGGTGGGCGAAACCCAGCGCACCGCCGAGAGCGACGCGGACAACTTCGACCCCAACGCCCTCTGGCAAAAGGGCGGCTATGCCCTGCGCAAGCTCTATCACGACAGCGACAAGCCCCTGCTGGTGGTGTACACCTCCCCCACCTGCGGCCCGTGCCACGTGCTGAAGCCCCAGCTGAAGCGGGTGCTCGACGAACTGGGCGGGGCTGCTCAGGGGGTGGAGATCAACATCGAAGCCGATCGCGACATCGCCGAACAGGCCGGCGTGACCGGCACACCTACCGTGCAGCTGTTCTTCCAGAAGGAGCTGAAGCAGGCCTTCCGCGGCGTGAAACAGCGCAGCGAATTCAAGGCCGCGATCGAGCAGCTGATCGCCACTCCAGTGGGGTAACCCCAAACACCAAGGAGCCCTGCTGGTTCCTGGCTGGTTCCCGTTTCAGACACCGATTGCTGGCCTGAGCGGGAGCCCGCTCCGTTTGGGGCCTGTCCAGGAATGGTGCACCGCGAACATGCACCTCACCAGCGAGGCAGCCGGATCGAGCGGAGATCGGCAGCGTTGCAGTCCGCTGACAGAGCCAGCAGCTGCAAACCAGCTACGCAACCCTGTGGGCTCAGCGACGACGCGGGCCGCCGGGGCGGTTGCCGCCCGGACGGGGACCGGTGGCTCCGGCATTGCGCTCCCGGTAGGTGATCCTGCCGCGGGTCAGGTCGTAGGGGCTGATTTCCACCAGCACCTTGTCGCCGGCCAGGAGCTTGATGCGGAATTTGGTGAGCTTGCCGGCAGCCCGGCAGAGGCATTGGTGTCCTGCGGGCTGCTCGAGGGTGACCAGGTAAAACCCGTTGCCCTGCTCCTTCTCGATGACGCCGGAGGTCTCAATCATGCGCTGCTGCCAGCCAAAAACCGAACTGCTGTCAACAGCTTAGTGGCCGCCATCCAGAGGCACCGCCGCTAGGGTCAGCCGCACTGCCCCGCCTGGCCTGCGCCCCGCCACCGATGTCCCTCCCCCCCCTGTCGATGGATCTGGGCCTTTTGCTGATCTCCATTGGGGTGGTGAACCTTTGGAAAGCCCGGCAAGCCTCCTGACCACGCTGCTCTTCCACAAGCCCTACGGGGTGCTGAGCCAGTTCACACCCGAACAGGGCAGCCGCTGGGGCTGCCTGGCCGCGTTCATCACCACGCCTGGGGTCTATGCCGCCGGCCGGCTGGATGCCGACAGCGAGGGGTTGTTGCTGCTCACCGATCAGGGCCGACTGCAGCAACGCCTCACCGATCCCGCCTGGGGCCACTGGCGTCGCTATTGGGTACAGGTGGAGGGGCTGCCCACGGCCGCAGCCCTCGAGCAACTGCAGAACGGCGTGCCGATCCAGGGCAAAGCCACGCTGCCCGCGAGGGTGCGCCAGCTCAGCCCAGATGAGGTGCAGGGCGCCCAACTGGCGGAACGGGATCCCCCCATTCGCCACCGCCTCAACGTGCCCACCAGCTGGCTGGAACTGGAGCTGCGCGAAGGCCGCAACCGCCAGGTGCGGCGGATGACGGCAGCCGTGGGCTTTCCCACCCTGCGGCTGTTGCGGGTGGCCATGGACCTGATGGACGGCGACCCACCACTCAGCCTCGAAGGCCTGAACCCAGGCCAATGGCGCAGCGTGAGTGCAGCGGAAGCACAACGACTGAGCAACCTTCTACGCCCTCAGGCACCGGGGCCCCGCTCCCCAGGCCGGGGCGGCCGAGCCGGCGGCGGGAAATCCGGACGCGCCGGCGCCGGTGGGTAGGGCGGCTTGGCATGGGGCGCCGCGCAGCCTGAACCCTCAGCCCAGAACGTCCTTGAGCTCCCGCACGGCCTGCAGCTGGCCGTAGTAGTAGTTGGCGCGGGCACGGCGGTCGGGGTCCTCGAGGCTGTCCAGGGCATCAAAGCCAAGGCTCTGCCAGAGCTCATGGCCGCAGGCCCGGTTGATCTCCTCCATGGCCTCCTGCTCCAGGTTGCCCAGACGGCGCTGGAGATTCTTCACCTGGGCAACGGACACGACAGGGGCTCAGCGACGGGATTGATCTAACAGTACAGACGCACTAGCGCCTCAAAAGGGGAGCTTCTTCTTGGCTTCCTTGTCGAGATCCGATTCCATCTCCCGCAGACGGCGCAGGATCGTGTCGTAGTACTCCTGCAGATAGTCCTCCAGCCGGGTGGTTTCAACGGGATCGAGGCCGAAGGCCGCGTAGCTCTCCTCCATGGGGGCCGAGAGGGTGGCGCCGCCACCGGTCACCTTGTCGAAGGCAAGGCGTTCCGCCACGTTCACGCCGGGCTCAAAGAAGGAGGCCACGCCCCGCATCAGCCGGATCAGGAAGGGCCGCACGCGGAAAACCCGGGCCGTCTTGCCGCTGTACTTCTCACAGAGCTGGGTGATTTCCCCGGTGTTCCAGGCCTTCGGGCCCACCACCGGCAGGGCCTTGCGGATCGTGTCGGGGTGATCCAGGGCCGCCACCGCAAAACGGGCCACGTCCTGGGTGTTCATGTAAGCGATCGGCGTGGGGGTGCCGCTCACCCACACCGTCTGGCTTTCCAGCACGGGAATCGCGAACTGGCTAATCACCCCCTGCATGAAGGCCACACAGCGCAGGATCGTGTAGTCCAAGTCCGATTGAATCAAGAGCTGCTCGGTGCAGTACTTGATATCCATCAAGGGAACATCCCGATGCTTTTCGGCATCGAGTAACGACACGAACACGAACCGCTTAACGCCGGCCCGCTCGCAGGCATTCAGCAGGTTGAGCTTGCCGGTCCAATCGGTCTCGTAAACGCTGCCCCCCTCGGTGGCCCGGGTGGTGGCTGCATCAATCACGGCGTCCTGACCTTCGAGGGCGTAGTCCAGGCTGTCGGGTTCGAGCAGATCCCCACGGGTCAGTTCGCAGCCCCACTCCTGCAGGAAGGCGGCCTTGCGGGGCGAGCGCACCATGCAGCGCACTTGATGACCGGCATCCAGGGCCCGCTTGGCGATCTGCCGGCCAAGGGTTCCTGTCGCACCGATCACCAGCACCTGCATCTGACCCCTTCAGCGAGGTCAGAGCCTAGAGGTGAGCCCGCCGCCAACGCGGGGGAGGCAGGGCCGTGCAGCGGCAGCGCTCAGCTATCGCCCTCGAGCTTCAGCAGCACCATGCCGCCCACCAGGCCCACGGGAATCAGGATCCAGAAGATGGCTGCGATGCCGAAGATTTCCGAGGCCATGCCCATGTGCCGTAACGGCTTACCTATTTAGCGCGTCGCTGGCGGCCGCCGAGGCCTCAGGCCCTGAGCTGACACGGGCTGCCACCTCCAGGATCCGCGGCCAGGGGGCATCGCTGCGGAACTGGCCCGCCATCACGCCCGAGACCGACGCCGCAAATCCCTCCGCCCGCAACTGCTCCACCAGCCGCCCACAGGCCGGTGGCCCCCCGCCCAACCGACGCGCCAGCTCAGCCGTGGGCCAGCAACGGGCCGTCAAGCCCGGATCGCGCAGCAGCATGTCCAGCAGACGCCTGGAAGCCTTGGCCAGGGTGGGATCAGCGGCTGCTGCCATCGCCTCCAGAGTTGGGGGATGCTGCAACGGCCCCAGCCAGAGGGGGCCGGAGATGGTGAGCGCCGGCCTCTGTCCGGGGGTGCAGCAACAGGGCGGCCACTGGCGCAGTTGCAGGAGGCTCTGGGTTTGCTGGTCGCCGCAGCCATGGCAGTAGGCCAGCAGGCCCAGCTGGCGCTCCTCCTGGGCTGCGGGCTTGCGCAGAAGTTCGATGGCCGTGCGGAAGGTACGGCCCTCGCTGAAGCTGAACAGGGGGCGGATGCCGCGCCCCAGTGCCCAGGCGGCACGGGCCACCACGGCGATCTGCAACCGCAGGGCCAGCTCCCAGCTGGCGGGATGGGCCCTGGCGGCCGCGCCGAGGGAGCGGATGGCACCGCTGCGGTCGTGGCCGGTGGGGGAGCGGCCATCCGTGCTGGCCAGATAGATCACACCACCGAAGCGCAGGGCCTCCAAGGCCAGGGGCACCAGGGTGGTGGGACAGCCGAAGGCATCGAGATCCAGCAGGTCAAAGCGTTCCTCGCGGATCAGGCACTGGGCCAGGAGTTTCTGGGCCGTGAGCGCCGTGGTGCGCAGGCCTGCTACCCCCGCCAGGTTGCGCTGCAGCAGGGGCAGGCGATCCGGGTCCGCGTCGTTGGCCCACACCGCCGTGGCGCCGGCCTCCCGGGCATAGCGCTGGCTGCGGATGCCGCAACCCGCCATCAGATCCAGCACCCGCAGGGGAGCCTGAGCCGCCAGCACCCGTGCCAGGGCCACCCCCAGATCCCGCGAAGGGCGGGATTCCGGCCGAAAGAAGCCCTCCCCAAGCTCCAGCTCTGCGGAGGCTTCGCAATAGTGAAGGAACCCAGCCTGTGCCGTCTTGTCCTCCGCGATGGCCATCAACCCCACCCAGCCTGCCCTGCGCGGCAGCCACTGGGGTGAACACGGGGCCTGGGCCTGGCGGGGCCATGTGTGCCATTGGCGCGTACTGGGCAACCGCGCCCACCCCGCCCTGGTGCTGATCCATGGCTTCGGGGCCGCCAGCGGCCACTGGCGCCACAACGCCGCCGAACTGGCCGCCGCTGGCTGGTGCGTGTATGCCATCGACCTGCTGGGCTTCGGCGATTCCAGCCAGCCGAGTCACCACCGCCACCGGCATCTGGATAACCGGCTCTGGGCCCGCCAGTTGCAGGGATTTCTGGAGGAGGTGGTGCAAGCCCCGGCTGTGCTCGTGGGCAACTCCCTCGGCAGCCTGGTGGCCCTCACCTGCGCGGTGTTCTTCCCCCGCTGGGTGGAGGGGGTGGTGGCGGCACCCCTACCGGATCCCAGCCTGCTGATGCCCGTGGCCCGGCGCCGGGGCCGCTGGCGCCGCACCATCAAGCGCCATGGGGTGGTGGTGCTCTGCCGGCTGCTGCCGCTGGAACTGCTGGTGCCCCTGATTGCCCGCACCCCCCTTCTGGACCTGGGGCTGCGCAGCGCCTACACCACGCCAGATGCGGTGGACCGTGAATTGCGGCGGCTGGTGGCCCGCCCCGCGCTGCGCCCCAGGGCTGCCCACTCCCTGCGGGCCATGAGTATCGCCATGGCCCTGCGCCCCAGGGCCGCCACCGCGGCGCCGTTATTGGAACGCATGCAGCAACCGCTGCTGGTGCTGTGGGGTAGTGAGGATCGCTTGGTGCCGCCCCAGGTGCGTCATCGCCTGCCTGCCCACAAACCGGATCTGGAGCTGGAGGTGCTGGCCGGCCTTGGGCACTGCCTGCACGACGAGCAACCCGAGCAGTTCAACAGCCGCCTGCTGGCCTGGCTGCACCAGCGCCGGCCGGCCCAATCCGGGCAAGCCGGCACGTAATTTGGGTGGACAGTTCGGCCACAGCAGCCCTGGGAATGAAACACACCCTCTCGGTGCTGGTGGAAGACGAATCGGGAGCCCTGAGCCGCATCTCCGGCCTATTCGCCCGCCGCGGTTTCAACATTGAGAGCCTGGCGGTGGGGCCAGCGGAGAAGCGCGGGGTATCGCGCCTCACGATGGTGGTGGAGGGCGACGATCGCACCCTCCAGCAGATGAGCAAACAGCTCAACAAGCTGGTGAACGTGCTGGGGGTGATCGACCTCACCAAGATTCCCGCCGTGGAGCGGGAACTGATGCTGCTGAAGGTGTCGGCACCGCCGGAAAACCGAGCGGCGATCCTGGATTTGGTGCAGGTGTTCCGCGCCAAGGTGGTGGACGTGGCCGACCAGGCCCTGACCATCGAAGTGGTGGGCGACCCAGGCAAGCTGGTAGCCATCGAGCAGGTGCTCGAGAGCTACGGCATCCTCGAAATCGCCCGCACCGGGCGCATCTCCCTGGAGAGGGCCTCGGGGGTGAACACCGCCTATCTGAAGGTCACCAGCCTCGACAAGCGCGTCCCGGCCTGAGGTCAGTCCTTCACCAGGGTGCCGCCCTCCACGAGGTTGGCCTTCACCAGCCGGTCTCCCTGGCTGATCTTGTCCACCACCTCCATGCCCTGGGTCACGCGGCCGAACACCGCGTAGCGGCCATCCAGTTCTGGCAGGGCCTTAAGGGCGATGTAGAACTGGGCACTGGCGGAATTGGGGTCTGCCGAGCGAGCCATGGCCAGGGCGCCGCGCTGATGCTGCAACTTCAACTTGCTCTGCTGGCCGGGGCCGGCGGTGATTTCGCCGTAGCGCGGCTGGGCCTCACCCTGAAGAAACAGCTCGAGCGGAATCAAGCGGGGCTGGCCGGTGGCTGGGTCGATGAAGCTACCGGTGCCGAGCTGGTCCACGGGCACCTTGGGATCGGCGCCCTGGGGGTCGCCGCCCTGCACCACAAAGGGAATGGGATCGCGCACCACCCGGTGGAACACGGTGCCGTTGTAGGCGCCGCGGCGCACCAGATCCACGAAATTGCCGGCCGTGAGGGGGGCGGCATCCCCATCGAGGCTGAGCTGCACCACGCCCTTGCTGGTGGTGAGCTCCACCACAGCCTTGCCCTTCAAGCAGGGCACGCCACTGGTGCCGCAGCCCAGGTCGGCGCTGGGGCCCTGGGCGGCACAGGCCACCGGACCAATCGGACTGAGCAACAGAGCCAAGGCCAGCAGTAGGGGCCGGAAACGACGGACCAACGCCATCACACGCCCTCCAGGGGCACGCCCAGGAAGCGAGCCAGCTCGGCGCCGCCCTGCTCGAGCTCGGCCAGGGGCATCGGCTCACCCACCCGGGTGAGGGGCAGGTCGCGACGACCCTGCACCCGCAGGGCAAGGCGCCGACGGGGATTGAGGCCATCGCGCACATCCACCTTCACGGCCTGGATGTCCTTGAGGGAGGTTTCCACGCTGATCAGTTGGCGAAAGCCACGGCGGGTCACCGTGAGCTGACCGGCCTGCTTATCGAAGCGGTTGGCACCGGCACCCACGTCCAGGGCAATCACGGTCCACAAATAGGCAGACAAAGCCATGGCGGCCAGGCCGTAGAGGCCCATCACCAGCCCCTGGGGCACCCACAACAGGGCCGCAGGGTGACCGATCGGCAGCAGATCACGGCCCAGATAGCTGGAGGCGCTGGTGAGCAGGAAGCCCAGGCCACCGGTGCTCACCACCGCAGCCACCAGCACGTTGGAGAGCCGGCGGGAGCCCAGCACCGGCTGCTCCAGCACCAGGGCGCTGGCGCCGGACCCGGGGGAACTCTTGGCCGCCTTGGCGGGAGATGCCGATGCCATGGAAGGCGGTAAACCGTTGGGCCTGCCATCTTCGCGCGGCCGCCAGCGCCCTGGCGAGAGGCCTGAGCACAAATACCCAAAACGCAATGGTGACGGGCCGTGTCAGCCCGCCGAAACCCGCCTCGCAGTGCGGGTGAACGTTGTTACCATCACCCGGTAACCCACAGCTCGCGGGTTTCCCGCACCGCTCATTTCCCACCCATGACGATCGCTGTAGGGCGCGCGCCGCAGCGGGGATGGTTCGACGTCCTCGATGACTGGCTCAAGCGCGACCGCTTCGTTTTTGTTGGGTGGTCGGGTCTGCTCCTGTTCCCCACCGCCTATCTGGCGCTGGGTGGCTGGCTGACCG
>CALRUA020000016.1:0-53811 GCA_943371215.1 Cyanobium sp. NIES-981
CCTGCCCCGTCCTGCTCTGGAAGGGTTCACCAAGGCGTTCCGCAAACGCTTTCAGGTGCCGGACGATGCGGCTTCGATTGCCGATCGGATCTGCCAGCGACGCCACCACGACTGGATCGAAGCGTTTCTGGTGTCGCACCGATCGGTGCACCCTGCGGGCCAACGCCAGGCGCTGGCGGCCTGAGCATCAGCGCTGCAGCAGCCAGCGCAGCAGCGACAGGCCGATGATCAGCCCGCCAACTCCAGCAGCTTCACCAGCCCATGCCTCGCTCCGGCGTGACGACCTCAAGCCCCCCGGGACCTTCCTCGGGGGTTTGTTTGCGGAATCAGCCCAGAGCCGGCCTCTTTGAAGCCAGTCGGGTGGCTTCCTGAACGGCTTCGATGCAGCGCTGGGCGCGGCGTTTGGCATCGTCCTGCCCCTGGGCCCGTAGGAGGTAGCCCTCCATCGCCTCTGGCGTCTCGATCAGTGCCAACAGGCCAGCCGTTCGCGGCGAGAGGGAGCCATCGGCGAGCAGACGACTCACCAGGCCGTGCTCCCACAGCCGCTCCCCCGGGGATCCGGGGGCGAACAGCTCCCGGTGCAGCACCTCAAGCAGCGACTGCTTGAAGGCATCGAGCTGACCAGGCCGCAGCCGCCGGCTGTTGGGCAGGCCCGCTGCAGAGCCAGCTGGGGGTGCGGCGGGGCGATCGGGCGTGTGCTCCACGCTCCAGCTCAGGCCGGTGCCCGGCAATCCCACGGTGGTGCGGGCGCCGCCGCTGCGGCTCACCGGGATGTTGAAGGAGGCACCGCGCCCTCCCACGGAGATCGAGCTCAGTCCCCCCTTGCTGAAGTTGAAGCGCAGCGGGCCCAGTCGGGCGGAGCGGCGGAAACGGAAGCCCATGGCGATCAGCGGCTCTTGACGCAATAGCTCCCCGAGCTGAACCAGCCCAGTGGGCAAGAGTTGCCGGTCTTTTGGATCGCCTCACGCTCGTTGCTGGGGCTGCTGAGGCAGTAGTTGCCCGAGGAATAGAAGCCGAGTGGGCAGCTGTTGCCGCTCTTCTCGATCGCCCCGCGGGTGTTGCCGCTGCTGCTGGGCACGCAGTAACTGCCGGAGCCGGTGTAGCCCAAGGGGCACCCTCCCAGTTTCGGGAGGGGGCGTACGGGTTGTTGGGCAACGGCTGTTGTCGGCACAAGCATCAGAAGCGTTGCCAGAAGAGATGAAGCACGCATGACTCACTCCACCCTGAAGGTCACGGCCATCACAGCTGTGATGTCCTTGTCGATGGTGCGGGTGTCATAGGAGCCGGTGTCGCTGGCCTCCGTGGAGTTGGGAGCGGTGATCTGGAACGTGCCGGTATCGGCGTTGGTGATGGCGCCGATGCCAGCACCGGCCTCCCAGGCGATGGCGCGAGCCCTGGCGCGGGCATCTTTGGTGGCCTTGGCCAGCATGTCGACCCGCTTTTCGGCGAGCTTGGTGAAGGTGTAGGCCGGCGCATCGATCGTGAGCGGTACGCCTTTGCCAATCAGCTGCCCGATCTGGCCTGAGATCTTGTCGATCTTCTCCACGTTCCAGCTGCCGATCAGGATCGCTTGCTTGGTGGTCCAGGTGGTGGAGCGCAGTTCACCGGTCCGAGGATCGCGAACCTCCTCCTTCTCCGATTTCACCGAATCGAGCTCCATCTCATCGGGCTCAATGCCTTGGGCCTTGAGGAAGGCAACGGTCGTTTCTACCGCTGGCTGCAGGCCCTGATAGGAAGCCTGCTGGGTGGGGCCGCTCTGCGTCACCTCGACCGACCAGTCGACGTAGTCGGAGGTGATCCGTTCAGTGCTGGCTCCGGTCACCGTGATGGTGTCGTTGGCATTGCGGATTCCTTTCACGAGAACGCCACTGGCTGTGGAGAGGCCAAGGCCGAGCACCGCCATGGCGAACACCAGCGGCGGGGTGCGCTTGAGAACAGCCCAGCCGGTTGTCGCCCAGCTCTCGAGCTGCCGGCGGCTGGGGATCCAACGAAGCGGGCCGTTCTGGCGAGGATCGCTCGGGGTCAAGGCTGGGGAAATCAGATCTCCAAAACCTATTGATGGAACCGGGCGTTGACCCGCGAGTTCCTGCGAACGACCCATCGGCCACTGATCCGCGCGATGAAGTGGAGCTGTAGAAACCCTGCGGGTGCTTCCATCAGCAGTGCAGAGGCGGTAGACAGCAAGAACCGGAGGCCGCCGATGCCCGGTTACTGGGACTGCCAGCCGATGCAGGTTTCACGCACTGCGGTGTAGGGCATGCCAATCCCTGCCTTCGATCGGTTTGGCCTGCTGCCTGGTGGCATTCACGAGTGCACCATCAAGGAGGTTGAGGTGGACCTGGCTTGGAATGAGGACCGCCGGCGGCTCACAGCCCAGCTGCAGGAATTCATCGCCGTTGAGTTGATACCTCGCTTTGCCGTGGTCCCTCCGGTTGTGCTGGATGGCAGTTATGTGAGCAAGAAGGCCAGCCCGAGCAACATCAACCTCGTGCTGGAGCTGAGCAACCTCCCTGATGCCGACCAGTGGGAAGGCCAGATGCTCTTTCAGGGGAAAGCTGAGCTGTTCCGCAGCTACCAGATCGACATGCTCCCTGGCCTGAAGGGGCTCAAGCAGGACTTCGTGGATCTGCTGCAGACCGTGCGCCCCCAGACAGCGTTCGAGAAGGGGTTGCACCACGGCCACCGCAAGGGCGTGCTGAGGTTGATCTGATGGCCAGCTGGATCAACGCGATAGAGGCCAAGGCCCGGATCATTCACCAGGAGCTTCAGGCCGCTCGGGAACTAGCCAGGCGCATGGGGCAGGAGCCCGAGGAAATCACCAGTGCCTACCTGGAGATGCTGGCCAAGCTCTACCGCGAGGACTTCTCCTATGCCCTGCTGGCCGACAACGCGGATCTGATCGCCCGCTACCGGGGCCCCGGTGTCGCCCATCGAGAGCCGCCGGTGTCGCTGGTCACGACGGTGTTCGGAAAGCTCCGGGACGAGATCCAGAAGGTGGCCAAGGCGATTGCGGGAATGGAAGAGAAGAAGGTTCGTTGGCCGGCCGATCTGGACCCCCAGCTGGCGGGGGTGACCTACGGCAGCCTGGTGGTGGGGATGCGCGTGCCACAACCTGGAGATGTGGGTGCCGACGGCCAGGCGGTGCTGCCTGGGGTGAGCGATGACCTCTACCGGGCGGTGCAGACCGCAGTGCAAAGCCTGCCGGCGATTCCACGCCTGATTCAAGACGGCCAGATCAGTGAGGCCATCTATGAGCAATTCCCCGATCCCGCCGTGCGCGACACGGTGATGGTGGCGGCCAGGCGCCTGGCACCCTCGGCCCAGAACAAGGCGATCAGCGAGTTGTTCCTCAGCGGCCCGCAGCCCGATGATGATCTGGGCCCGGTTCAGGCCCTCACCAAGCAGAGCCGCCAGATCCTTGGCCGCAGCCTCAACACCCTCAACAACCGGCGGCTCAAAAGCAACGGAGAGTTCGAAGGCGTCGTGCGCGAGGTGGACCTCGATGCCCGCCGCTTTGAGATCCGGGGCCGGGGAGCCAGCAGCGGCATGCGCTGCATCTATGAGCCCCTCTACGACAGCGACGTCATCGGCCTGCTCAATGCCGCTGTGCGTGTGAAGGGCAGCTACGAAGCCGCAGCTGATGAGCAGCCCAGACTGGTCCGGGTGGAGCAGATCACGGTGACCAGAAGGCCGGATCAGCAGCTGGAGCTAGAGGTCGAGTAACAGCTAGCCACACGGGCTGAGGGGTGCGGCTGACAACCGTTCATGGTTTGAGCCATGGATAGTCCTGCAGGACTCGTTGCAATGACGAGAGCATGGCCAGCACGTCATGCAGCTCCACCGGCATCGCGCGACCACCGCGGGGTGGATGGCCCATCCAATTGCCGAAACAACGCACTTGGTGCAGGCATTGAATCACCCAGGGATGGACACCACGCTGTTGCAGTCTGCGGATTCCCTTGTAGAGCGTGAGCTTCTCTGAGGACGATTCATCACTCAGGCTTTGCAACACCAGCTGTTCCACAACCCGCCTGCCGTGGTTGCCAAGAGACACCAACGACACCTCATCACCTTGTAGAAGGTTCAGCAGTTCGCGGATGTCCTGCGCCGCGTGCGACGAACGCCGTGTGAATGGACTGGTGCGGCTGCTCAGCAGGTCCTGGAGCCCGCCGATTGCCGGTGAGTCAGCAGGCAGTCGCAGGTGCAGGGTCTGCGGATCAGGGCGCTCCAGAGCTGCATCGATGGCCTCTCCCAGGACCTGGAGATGCGTTTCGGTTCTGTCAAACAGGATCAGCCGCTCTAGCTCGGGAACATGGCGGAAAGCCTGGTGATAGGCATGGAGCAGATCTGGATAGTGAGCCACAACGTCGAGGCCCTGATTCCCGCTACCGAGCAGTGGGCTGGCCACCGTGGCACAGGGAATCTGGCGCATGGGCAACAACGCCAGCAGTGAAAACAGGCGGTTGAACGGCGGCCAGGGCAGCAAGTCATCGCCGTCAGACCACTCCATCAGGCCTTCGATCACAGCAACGCGCCGAAAGCGGCTGAACTCACCCGTCTCATCAGGCCAATCCAATTCCGCGCTCACCCAACACTTCAGCGGGCTACTGCGCAGATCAAGCGCGATCGGAAGATCCTTGAGCTGAAGGCCGTAGGCCTCGTGAAGACGACCAATCAGCGTGCCCGGCACCGGGGCGTAGCACCGCTCAAAGGCCGAGACCACCAGCAGGTCAGTGGTCAAGCCAAGGCCGGGAAAATCACCGGCCTGCAGCTCAACGGTGCTCTGACCGTGGGCGGTCTCGATGTCGAAGAAGTTGAGCAGCACGGCGTTGACGCGAAGCCAGGGGGCGCCCTGGCGACTCTGGCACCAGCGTGGTTCGCACGAGCTGGGTCCTCGATCCCCGGGCCTGGCCGAAGACTCATTTTCACGCCCCGTCGAATGAGTCCGTCATGCCAGCCCGCAACGATCACCCCAACATCAGCGTCCTTGCCACACGACCAGCGGCTTGCCGCCAGGGTTGCCAGCTGGATGTGCTGGTGCAGCTCAATACACCTGCCCCGATCGCCGCAGCGCAGCGCCAGCCGGTGGCGATCGCGATCGTGATCGACCGCTCGGGTTCCATGGCCGGGCCCAAGTTGCAGGCCGCCTGCGCGGCAGCCCAACAGCTGCTGCGGCAGCTCACCCCCAGCGATCGCGTGGCGGTGATCAGCTTCGACAACGCGGTTGACACGGTGGTGCCACTGGGTCCACCCAGCGACGAGGCTGTGGCCCGCATCGGCGCGATCCGCTCCGGAGGTTCCACGGCGTTGGTGGATGGTTGGCGTGCCGGCATGACCGCACTGCTGGAAGCCAGTGCGCTTGAGCGGCATCAACGCCGGGTGCTGCTCCTCACCGACGGCCAGGCCAACATTGGGCCGCGGCGCGGTGGCGATGTCGCACCGCTGGTGGGCCAGGCCTGTGAGGAAGGGATCAGCACCAGTTGCATCGGCCTTGGTGAGGACTACGACGAGCGCCTGCTCAGCGCCATCGCCGAGGCAGGCCAGGGCAACCTCGTGCACCTCACAGCACCGCAACAGCTGGAGGCGGTGTTCACAGCCGAGCTCGAGGGTCTGCAGCTCACGATCGGCCGGCACCTGCAGCTGCGCCTCCAGCCCAGTCCTGGAGTTGAACTGACGCAGATTCACAACCCACTGCGCGCGAACGCTGAAGGCTGGATCGATCTGGGTGAGCTGCAGGCGGGCGGCACACCATCGCTGGCCGTGGCGCTGCAGGTGGCGCCGTCTGAAACGGAGGGCCCGGCCGTGGCTGAGCTGCTGCAGGTGCAGGCCCGCTGGCGCACGGCTGATGAACAGGCCCTGATGGTCGAGGCCCTGCTGCGGCTACCGGTGCTGGAGCAGGCGGCCTGGGAGGCTCTGCCTGTGGATGAACAGGTCAGCCAAGAAGTGCTGCTGCAGCAGGCGGCGCGGCGCCGCCAGGAGGCCATGCAAGGCATCGACCGGGGCGATGCAGGCTTGAGCCGCATCTCTGTGCAACTGGCGCTCGATAGCTTGCAAACGCTCAAGGGCAGCAGCGCTGTGCAACAGGAGGAGCAGCTCCTGGGCGAGCTGCTCGAGCTGATCAGCAGCGATCAGCTGGCACTGGCCCGCAAGGTGATGGGCACCCAGGCCTTCATGCGCGCCCGCGGGCGCAAGCTGCGTGATCAGGAGGGGCGAGAAGACGCCTGAGCCGCCCCGGAAAGGGTCGATGGCTGCCATGCTGGGCTCAAAGTCTGACTTTGAGGAGGCAAAACGATGAAAGTGACCGTTGAGCTTTCCGATCAGGAGATGGCCGAGGTCCTGAAACTGACGGGGGAGCGTAAGAAGGGGCCGGCGATCCGCCGCCTGATGGAGGAGGCCCTGCAGCAGCGGCGGCGCGCCGAGGTCGCTCAGCGCTTCCTCAGCGGCGAATGGGGCGTGGAGCTGGAAACCTATGAGGCAGACCAGGAACACGAGCGCCTGAGGGCCCAGGAGATCGCCTCATGACCCTGCTGCTCGATACGAGCCTCTGGATTGACTTCACCCGGGCCCGTAGCCCGAAAGCACTCAAACAGTGCATCGCCCCCTATGTGCTGGATCCTGCTGCCCATCTGGCGGAACCGGTGCGCTTCGAGGTGCTGCGTGCCGCCAGGCCCGAGGAAGCGCGGCTGCTTGAAGCCCAGTTCAACACCCTGCCGTTGCTGGCAACACCAGCAGATTTGTGGCAACAGGCGATCGAGCTTGGCCAGGCCTGCCGCCGGATCGGCCGCACCGTGCTGAGCCTGGACCTCCTGGTGGCCGCCGTGGCCCTGCACCACAACGCCGAGTTGGTGAGCTTCGATGCCGACTTTGAGGCCATTGCCTCGGTGAGTTCACTGCGCTTCAAGCTCCTGTCTCGCCCTGTCTAATCGCGGCCTCGTCGGAGCAGGCCAACGTCTGGTGATTCGCACGAGAAGCAGGCCGAGGGAGTTGATCGCCCTAGAGCATGGACGAGTTCTCATCACTGCCGCCATGACCCCCGAACAGCTGGATCAGATTGCCGACACCGTGCGCAACAACCTGCTGAACCATCTCGATAGCGAGGTCGATCGCGCCATGGGCCAGCTGGGCATCACAGGCGAGATCAGCGACGACGAGTGGCAGTCGCTGGTGGACCTGATCCTTGGCTGACGATCTGCAGCACCGTCTCCTCGCTGATCTCCACCAGTTCGCGGTACCCCGCCATGCCCGCTGGGATCCGCTGGGGCTGCTGGGGGTGCGCAGTGCCCTGCGCGAACGGCTGGGCGCCCTGGGCCCGATGGAGGAGCACCACTTCGGCAGCGGCAGCGAGGCGGGCACCAACCTGATCCTGCGGCTACCCGGCCGCGAGCCGCAGCGGCGGCCGCTGCTGGTGGGCGCCCACTACGACGGGCCGCTGCAGTCGCCCGGTGCCGACGACAACGCCAGTGGCCTGGTGGCCCTGCTGGAGCTGGCTCGCCACTGGGCGGCCAGTCCACCACGGCGGCCGGTGTGGCTGGTGGCCTTTGATCAAGAGGAGTGGGGCATGGTGGGCAGCGCCGCGCTCGCAGCCCAGCTGAAGCAGGCGGGCCAACCCCTGAAGCTGATGGTGAGCCTGGAGATGCTGGCTTTCACCAGCCCCAGCCAGGACTATCCCCATCCGGCGATGCGGGCGGTGTACGGCGATCGGGGCGACTTCATCGCCCTGGTGGCGAACGCCGGCGCCGGGCTGTTGCTGCCGGAGCTGGCGCGAGCGATGGGGCGGCATGTGCCCACCAAGGTATTGCCGGTGCCCAACGGCGGCCGGGATATTCCGGATGTGCGCCTCAGCGACCACAGCCCGTTCTGGGATCAGGGCTACGACGCGCTGATGGTGACGGACACCTCGTTTATGCGAAATCCGCATTACCACCAGATGAGCGACACGGTGGAGACGCTGGATCTGCCGTTCTTCTGCGGAGTGGTGGAGGGGCTGGCTGGGGCGCTGGGGTGGGCGTGAGCCTTCAACAGCCATCCATTGCCCTGCGAGGGCAAGGGGGTGCGCCGCTAAGACAGACCAAACCGCTTCGGCTGGTCCGCCGTCTTTTTGCCCATAGACCAAACAAGACGAGGACCTCAGATCCGATCGCACAACTCGCGGAACTGGCAGTAAGAGCAGTAGCCCAGGTTCTCCGTGAGCGGGAATGCCACCTTCTCAAGGGGGATGTTGCGTTCTGGATCACGCAGCAGCCCCTGCATTTGCTGGATCTCGGCGGCGACCTCCGCCGCCAGTCCCTGCAGATCCGCACGCGTCGGCTGCTTTTCAATCTCCTCGTAGCCGTTCTGCAGATAGACCGCCAGGCATCGGATTTGCTGGGCCTCCACCTTGAGGTGGTCCTGTGCCCAGGCTGCGTAGCCGAGCAGCTGGCGCAGGTGCTTCGCCGGGTCTTGACGGCCTGTTTTCCAGTCCAAGATCACCACCTTGGAGTCGACCTCAATCAGGCAGTCGACCTTGGCGTAGATCTTCATCCCCTGTAGCCTCGCCTCACCGTATCCCGGTGGTTCAATCAGGTAGCGCGGATCGCCCCGGAGCACATCCACAAGCCAGAGATAGCGCTCACTGGCGAGCAGCTGATCCAGGCAGTCCATCGCCAACTGCTGTAGGTCAGTGGCTTCGGGGCCTGAGCGCTGGCCATAGTGCACCTCCATCAGTTCAGTGCTGGCAAGTGCCGCTTCCAGCGTCTGGTGCACATGACGCATGAACCGCTCCCGATCTACCGGAGCGGAGCTACGCAGCAGCCGACGGAGCAGGATGGCTACCACATCGTGCACCGCCTCACCCACCAGCATCGGGATGCTGCTCAGACTCTTGAGCTGCTGGATGTGATCCAAGGGCAATTCGCTGTCGTAGCGGGCGTAGTACTGGAAGAAATAACGCCGCCGGCAACTCCTGAATGTCTCCGAGCGGGTTGAGGACCAGCCCAGCTGCGGGGTGTACGAATGGTCAGGGAAGGCAATCGCCGGCATGAAGACCGCCTCTGCTGCAGCGGCGTCAGTCTGAGCGCAGCTCTGCAGGCGCTCGGCGCCGATGACAACACCTGATGAACTGCATGGGCTCAGCTGGGCCCGATGGGCGGCGTGCAATAACTGGAGAGCTGAAAGTATGCACCCTGTGCATAGATCCAAAACTCGCAGCTCAAAGTGCTTCTGGTGTGCTGCCGCATCGCTGCCGCCAGGTGCAGACTGGCCACACGCGCTCCTCGCTGCGACGCCAGTTGTGCAGCGACTGGGAGTTCAGCGATGACCCCCGCCATGCCCACCACAAGCCCCGCCCCCACAGCCGGCTGCGTCGTCCAGTGCCGCAGCCACCGCTGGCTGGTGGAGGAGGTGGAGCCCGCCGAGCACCCCGAGGGTGACACGGTCGTGCGGATGGCGTGTCTCGACGACGACGCCAACGGCCAACGTCTAGAGGTGTTCTGGGAGCGGGAGGTGGATGCTCTGGTGCTGGGCGAAACCACCTGGGACACCGTGGGCCAGAGGGGCTTCGACGACCCCAAGGTGTTCGGCAGCTACCTGAACACCCTGCGCTGGAACTGCGTCACCAGCACCGATCCAGGTCTGTTTCAGGCGCCGCTGCGAGCTGGTATCGATGTGAAGCCCTACCAGCTCGAGCCCCTGCGCAAGGCCTTGCGCATGCCGCGGGTGAGCCTGTTCATCGCCGACGACGTGGGCCTGGGCAAGACGATTGAGGCCGGGCTGATCATGCGCGAGCTGCTGCTGCGCCAGAAGGTGCACCGGGTGGTGGTGGTGGCGCCGCCGTCGGTGGTGCTGCAGTGGAAGGGGGAGATGGAGAGCCGCTTCGGGCTGAGTTTTGCCGTGATGGACCGGCAGTACATCACCGAGATGCGCCGGCAGCGGGGCTGGGGCATCAACCCGTGGGCCACCCACACCCGTTTCATCATCAGCCAGGCGTTGGTGCGCGATGAGGCCTATGCCGGCCCGCTGCGCGACTGGCTTGGCGATGAGGGCAAGCAGGCGCTGCTGATCCTCGATGAAGCCCACAATGCGGCGCCCGCCAGCGGCTCGAAGTTCGCGATCGACTCCAAGCTCACCCGGGCTATTCGCGATCAGGCGGGGCGGTTCGAGCACAAGCTTTTCCTTTCAGCCACCCCCCACAACGGCCACAGCAACAGCTTCTCGGCCCTGCTGGAGATCCTCGATCCCACCCGTTTCTGCCGCGGCGTTCCCGTGCGCAAGCAGGATCTCGAAGATGTGATGGTGCGGCGGCTCAAGGAAGACCTGCGCCAGATCAAGGTTCAGCTGCCGGAACGACTGGTGGTGCCGGAGGTGATCGATGGTCTGCCGGCCGAAACCCCGGAGATCAAGCTGGCTGAGCTGCTCAGCCGCTACCGGGAGCTGCGCAATCAGCGGCTGGCGAGCGCCGGCAAACGCGAACGGGCGGCCGAAAACCTGGTGATCTCCAACCTGCAGAAGCGGCTGTTGAGCTCGATCGCGGCTTTTGATCGCACCCTGCGCGTGCACATGAACACCCTGGAGAAACGGGCCGCCAAGGCGGGCAAACAGCGCCAGGTGCGGCTGGAGGCCCTCGACCTGCTGCACGATTCGATCGATGGCGACGACGATCGCGCCGAGATCGAGGAGCAGGAACTGCTGCTGGAGGCGGATGCCCAGCACGAGGCGGCGGTGCGCTCGGCCCTGGAGGCCAGCGAGGAGGAATGGAAGCTGCTGCGTCAGATGCAGACGATCGCCGAAGCCGCCCGCTACGAGGCCGACAGCCGGGTGCAGCGCCTCGAGCAGCTGATCCGCCAGCACCTCTGCCCCCGCCTCGGTCAGCCAGGGGCGGAATGGGCCGGCGAGCGCCTGCTGATCTTCACCGAATACGCCGACACCAAGGACTGGCTGGAGCGGCGCGTGCGCGAGCTGATCGCCGGGAGTGATCAGGCCGAGGCGCGGATCGCTACCTTTCATGGCGGCATCGGCGATGAGCGGCGCGAAGCGATCAAGCGCAGCTTTAACAGCCCACCGGATGTTGATCCTTTGCGGATCCTGATCGCCACCGACGCCGCCCGAGAGGGCGTGAACCTGCAGAACCACTGCAGGCGGTTGGTGCACTTCGATGTGCCCTGGAATCCGGGCCGCATGGAGCAGCGCAATGGCCGCATCGACCGCACCCTGCAGCGTGCGCCCCAGGTGTACTGCCACTACTTCGTGCTGCCCCAACGCCCGGAAGACACGGTGCTTGACACGGTGGTGCGCAAGACCGATCAGATCCGCAGCGAGCTGGGCTGCCTGCCGCCGGTGGTGATCCGCAAACTCAACGACCTGCTGGCCAAGGGCATCAACCCCACGGCCCTGGCCGCCACGCTGGCTGAGGTGGAAGGGCTGGATCAGGAGGAGGCGTTCCGGCGAACGAGAGCGCTGCTGGATGAGGAACTGGAAGGAAGCCGTGAGCGCAAAGAAGAGCTCGAAAATCAGGTGGGCAAGTTGGAACGTGCGCTGGATCGCTCCACCAAGTGGTTGAACTTCAGCCGCGCCCAGTTCCGGAATGCCCTCAACACCAGCCTGCAGCTCAGCGGCGAACGCAACGGCGACACCCGCCTGGCCCTGATCCCGCGGGATGCCAGCCAGGCCGCTCAGGATCCCGATCGGGCCATCTGGGAGTTCCCCAGCGCTGAGCAGTTGCCCGGTGGCGAAGCCGTCTGGGGCGATGTGCTCGATGCCCTGCGGCCGCCGCGACAGCCGGGGCAGAAGCTGTGGCAGTGGCGCAAGGAGACCCAGCTGCAGCCGGTGGTGTTCCAGGACCCGCAGGAGGTGAATGCCGATCGGGTGCATCTGCACCTGGAGCACCCGCTGGTGATGCGGCTGCTCAACCGCTTCCTGATGCGCGGCTTCCAGAGTGATGCCCTCAGCCGCGCCGCGGTGCTGGGCACGACCGATGACACCGCCAAGCTGATCGTGCTGGCCCGCCTGAGCCTCTATGGCCATGGTGCCGCGCGGCTCCACGACGAGGTGCTGACGGTGGTGGCGGAGTGGGATCCGGCCGATCCAAGCGACAGGCTGCGCAAGCTCAGCGTGGAGAAGAGCGATCGCGTCATGCAGGAGCTGGAAGGCTCCCTCCAGCAGCAGCTCGTGGCACCAGAAGCCGCAGCGGCCGGCTTGCAGCAACACCTGGCGGCGGATGTGGGCCAGCTGCGCGACGCGCTCGATCGGGTGGTGGAAGAACGACGCCAGGACGCCGCCCAGAAGCTGGCGAAACGGGCCGACGACGAGGTGGCCCGTTTTGTGCGGGTGCTGGAGGAGCAACGCAAACGCATCCTCAGCACCCGCAGCCGCACCAACGAAAACCTCGATCAGCTGCTGCTGGATCTGGGCGGCATCAAGGAGGAACGCCGCCAGCTGGAAGACAACCGCAAGTACTGGGAGGAGCGCTTGCAGACCATCGACACTGATCTGGAGCGGGAGCCCGAGCGCATCCGCCGCACCTTCGCGCTGCAGACCCACCGGGTGGAGCCTGCTGGTGCGATTTACCTCTGGCCCCAGGGGGCAGTGCCCCAGGAGGTGCGCTGATGGCCTACTACGGCATGCCCACCAAAGCGATCCACGAGCAATGGCTTGGCCTGGTGCAACCCGTGGGCCTGGTGGTGGCTCCGGCTGTGCTCACCAAGCTGGAGTTGGTGCCCAACCAAAGCACTGCCTACATATCAGCTCTCCAACTGCAGCTCAAGGGGCTCCTGGAGAAGGTCGACGGACTGAATGGCGACCCGGTGATGGTGGTCTCCAGCTTCCAGCAACTGGCCACCGAGCTGCTCGATTGGGGCGAGGCGGATCTCCAGGGCGTGGAAGCCCTGTTGGCGGCCCGTGGGCCTGAGGGCGTCCCCGAGGTGGTGCTCAGCGAATACGGCGAAACCCTGCGTCCCACCCACGGCGTACCGAAGCTGGAAGGGGAGGGCCTGCAGGCCCTGGTGCTCGATCTCACCCAGTGGCGCGAAGCCAACGGCACCCTCGCACCCCAGTGGGGCCGTGATCTGGATGCCGCCTGGAACCCCACCGGCAACGGCTGGGATGCCACGCCGCAGCAACGCTTCGAGCGATTGCTGAAGGAAACCGAGCATCCGATCGGCCTGTTGTTCAACGGATCGCAGCTGCGGCTGGTGCATGCACCGCGGGGTGAATCGAGCGGCCACATCACCCTGCCGCTCGAACCAATGGCGGAGGTGGCAGGCCGGCCGATGCTCGGTGCATTGGAGCTGCTGCTGGGGGTGGACCGGCTGTTCGGCGGCAACCCGGAGCAACGTCTGCCGGCCTTGCTGGCGGCCAGTCGCAAGAACCAGAACGAGGTGAGCACCCGCCTGGCCGAGCAGGTGCTCGAAGCCCTGTGGGAGTTGTTGTTGGGTTTCGATGCGGCCGAGCGGTTGGCCCAGCAAGCCGGCCACACGGTGTTGGGAGCGTTGCCCGCCACAGAAGAGGGCCAGAAGCACCTCTATGGCGGCCTGATCACGGTGCTGCTGCGGCTGGTGTTCCTGCTTTATGCGGAAGACGAAGCGCTGATGCCGAAAGATTCGCTCTACGGGCAGCACTACAGCGTCAGCGCCCTCGCTGATCGCCTGCGCCAGGAGCGCGTGGAGCACCAGAGCGGCATGGCCGAGCGCCGCGGCGGCTGGGCGTCGCTGCTGAGCCTGTTCCGGCTGGTTTACGACGGCGGCGGATCGGATCCGAACTATCTGCCGGCGCGCCACGGTGAGCTGTTCGATCCCGACGCCTACCCCTTCCTGGAGGGTCGAGGCGCAGACAGCGGCTACACAGACGGCATCCTCGACAACCTGCCATCCGTCAGCGACGACGTGGTGGAGAAGGTGCTCAGCAAGCTGATCTGGCTCGATGGCGAGCGGCTCAGCTACCGGGCCCTGGATGTGGAGCAGATCGGCTCGGTGTACGAGGGGATCATGGGCTTCACCGTGGAGCAGGCCCAGGGCCCCAGCGTGGGCATCACCTATCGGCCGCCGCGCCAGAAGATCACGATCACCGTGGTGGTGAATGCCGAGCAGCTGCTGGCCCAAAGCGCCGGCAAACGCGAGAAGTGGCTCGACGATCAGACCGGGGTGACGCTGAAGCTGCCGGCCAAGGTGAAAAAGGATCTGAAAGACGCCACCACCCTCACCGAGCTGTGTGTGGCGCTCGACAAGAAGCTCTCATCCCACACCCCCAACGCCCTGGCGACGAGATCCTTGATCCTGCAGCCCACGGCCGAGCGACGCCGCAGCGGCAGCCACTACACACCCCGTGCGCTCACCGAACCGATCGTGGCTGAGGCGTTCCGCCCCTGGCTGGAGCGTTGCAACCACAAACCCACCGCAGAGCAGATCCTGGCGCTGAAGGTGTGTGATCCGGCCATGGGCTCCGGAGCGTTCCTGGTGGCCGTGTGCCGTTTCCTGGCCGGGTGGTTGGTGGAAGCATGGGAACGGGACGGCTATCCCGATGACTTCCGCGAAGAATGGGACAAGGACATCGTTGCCCGCCGGCGGATCGCGCAAAGCTGCCTGTATGGGGTGGACAAGAATCCGTTTGCGGTGAACCTGGCCAAGCTGTCGCTCTGGCTGGTGACCTTGAGCAAAGAGTTGCCATTCACCTTTGTGGATCACGCGCTCAAGTGCGGCGACTCCCTGGTTGGCTACTCGGTGAAGGAAATTCGAGCGGCGATGAGTGAGGTGCAGCTTGGATTCCTTGACGCCCAGAACCGCATCTATGAGCAGATGGGAATTGATCGAAGGGAAAGCTTTGCCTTCGACGGCCTCAGTGATGCTGACTACGACAGCAAGAAGCTGCGGCTAGACGAGCAGATCAAGGCAACGGAGGGCCTGCGGCGAGCAGGTGATCTGATGGTGGCGGCGTTCTTTGCCAAGACTAAACCGAAGGAGCGGGCCGATAATCAGCAGGTGTATCTGGCGATGCTCAGCGGTGCTTTCAATGATGATGGACTACATGATTCGATTCAGCAGATTCGCGACCATCTGGCAGCAGGTGAAAAGGGGATCACTCCCTTCCACTGGGATCTGGAGTTTCCGGAGGTGTTTAGCGATGGGCGTGAGGGCTTTGATGCGATAATAGGAAATCCTCCCTTTATTGGTGGTTCCAAGATATATGGCTACCTAGGCAAGGGGTATCCAGATTGGCTGAGAAATAAGCACAAAGAGACGGAAGGCAAAGGCGTTGACATTGTTGTACATTTCTTTAGGGCTGCAGAGACACTTCTTAACACAGAAGGTGCATTTAGCCTAATTGCGCAGTCATCTCTTTGTGAAGGAGATTCCAGGAAAGCAGGCCTTTGTCATTTAATCCAGAATGGTTGGACCATCTTTTCGGCGACAAGTCGCCTCAAATGGCCGGGGGCCGCGAACATAGTCGTTTGTCTAACGGCACTATCAAGAGCGCCAGTGCAGAATTCCGCGTGGAACAAGAAGAGAGTTCCCAACATTAATAGCCATCTCATGCCACTGAGTACCGAGATGAATCCATCTCTACTCGCCTCAATGAGTAACACATGTTTTGTTGGGTGCAATCTTTACGGAGAGGGCTTCCTATTTTCTGATCAGATTCCGGCTGGAGAATCCGGAAGCATGGCCGAAGCCCTTGAGCTGATAGCGAGAGAACCCAAGCTGAATGAAGTCATCAAGCCCTACATCGGAGGGCAAGAAATCTCGAACAGCCCAACCCAGAGTGGCTATCGAATGGCGATCAATTTTAGAGATATGAACAAGAATCAAGCAATGCAGTACCAGGAAGCATTTCGGATCGTCGAGGAACGAGTCAAGCCGGAAAGGGAGAAAATTAGCGGTGATTATTCTGTAGCAGAAAGTCGAAAGCAAAATTGGTGGCTTTACGGAACTTACACTCCTGCGCTATACAATGCAATTGGGCAACTTGACCATGTCACAGCTGCCTCTTACACGTCATTCTACTTTACTCCTTCTATCCTTTCATCTGGTCAAGTCTTTAACAAAAAGGTTGTGGTGTTTGCGTTTGACGAAATGGATCCAAGATTTTCTGTATTGTCCTCCACTATCCACCAGTCATGGGTGATCCAATTCGGGACCACGCAAGGGACAGGAGTTACATACAGCCCGAGAACATGCTATCAGACATTCCCCATGCCATCGTTCTCCCTGGATGAAAAAGTAAAAAGCGCGATATCAACTGCGTCAGAGATGCTTGCAATCAGAACCGAAGCGATGAGGCTTCAAGAAATCGGACTTACGTCATTCCTTGGCAAGATTAGCAGTCCGTATTCCATGGACAATGAGATCATTGAGTATAGAGAGCTCCAGGTACGTCTTGACAAACTGATTGCCAGCCTTTACGGATGGGATGATATTGCTATCCGGCACGGCTTCTATCTCGACGCAAAATCATTAGATGACCTTGGCGAAAACGATCAAGCCTCGGAAGAAGACATCGATCTCCACACTCTATTCATCGATATGTCTCTGTCGGAGTCTTCATTTGTAAGTGATTTTGATAGCTCAGTGGGGATCGGTCTCCCATGGAGATTCGGGATGTACGAAGAAATAAGAATCGACATGATTTCGCGACTCTTGGAACTCAATACCAGGCAGTCGAGCCAGTCGCGAAAAAATATTGCAGACAAAACGGCTGGCCGAGGAGGCGGCCCTGGAGGCTCAGGCACCGGTCGGCGGCGTGGGCGGCCGCCGAAGACTCCACCCCCTGATTCCGGCCAGACTGCCCAGATCGGACTGGGGTTATGACCATCGCCCTCGCCCAGCCCCAGCTTGACGCCATCGCCGCTGCCTGCCGGCAGCACCATGTGTCACGTCTGCATGTCTTCGGATCGGTGCTGAGGTCCGATTACCGCCCCGGCATCAGTGACATCGACTTACTGGTGGAGTTCGAAGACCTTCAGCCCACAGACCTTGTTGAGGCCTACTTCGGTCTCGAGCAGCAGCTCACCGAGAGCATGGGCGCCGCCGTTGATCTGGTCATGGCCACGGCCGTGCGCAACCCAATCGTTCGCGCTGACATCGACGCCTCCAAGCAACTGATCTATGCGGGGTGACTCCCGAGCCTTTTTGATGGATGTGGTTGAGGCAGCCGACGCCATCCTTGACGCTGTCAACGGCATCGACTTGGATGATTGCTGCAACAGTCGTCTCATTCGCTCCTCCGTTGAACGGGAGTTCATCATCATTGGCGAAGCCCTCGCCAATCTGTCTCACCTGAATGGCGAGTTGTTCTCCAAGTTCGAAAACGCACCCCGCATCATCAGCTTTCGCAACAAGCTGACCCACGAGTACGTCAAGGTCGACAACACCCTTGTTTGGGGCGTGATAAAGAGTTACCTCAAGCCGTTACGAGCAGCCTGCTTTGCATTGGCCACCGACTCAGGCCCTGGAGCATTCTGACGTTGAATCTCTATTTTACGACTTAGCATCATGGATGTGACAGTCGACGAAGAGATTAGACAAATTTCCGTGGGGAAGCCCCACGTTGTCATTCTTGGCGCAGGTGCCAGCTATGCGGCTTTTCCGCAAGGAGACAAGCACGGGAGGATGCTCCCGTTGATGAATAATCTCATCGAGACACTTGGCATCAAAGACATCGTTGCCAAAACTGGGCTTCGCTTCGAATCGGAGAACTTCGAAGACATCTACGCGTGCATTCATCAAGACCCAGGCTTGATCGAGATTCGAAAAGAGCTGGGGCGCCAAGTCTACCGATACTTTCGTGAGTTGGAGCTGCCAGAGCAGCCCACGATCTATGACCACTTGGTCTTGTCATTAAGAGACAAAGACTTGATCGCGACGTTCAACTGGGATCCCTTTCTGGTTCAGGCGATCAGGAGGAATTCACACAGGTTCAAGCTGCCAAGGGTTTTGTTCCTCCACGGCAATGTAGAGGTGGGATACTGCGCCGACGGCCATATGATGGGAAACAATGGTGGTTCATGCAGCCATTGTGGTTCACAGCTGGAACCTACACAGCTGCTCTATCCGATCACCCAGAAAAATTACCAGCTAGACCAATTTATTTCGCGTCAGTGGGCCATGGCCGCAGACGCTCTGAAACATGCTTTCATGGTGACTATCTTTGGTTATGGCGCGCCCACTTCAGACGCCAGGGCGATCGAACTCTTGAAGGATGCGTGGGGCTCCACGGATGATCGCTGCATGGAGCAGTTTGAGATCATCGACATTCGAGACGAGCCGGACCTCAGGGAAACGTGGTCGCCCTTTATTCACACGCATCACTACCGAGTACATCCCAACTTCTATGGATCATGGATCGCCAATCACCCCCGTCGGACCGGAGAGGCCTATCTGAATCAGTTCATTGAGGCGATGTTTATTGAAAACAACCCACTGCCCAAGGAGGCTGGCTTTGCGGAGCTATGGGATTGGTATTCAAGGCTCCAAGAGATTGAAGATGCCGAGTCCGGATGATACCGACAACGGCTTGATCTCAGCACAAATTCGCTGGGCGCTGCAATTACACTCCTGTGATGGTAAGCAAAGTCTGGAGATCCTTGAGCAGCACAAATAGGTGCAACGGATCGGTCGGCGAGGACTGGAAACCGAAATGAGTGTAGAAGCCATGCGCTCGTTCATCCTTGGCATGTACAGCCAGGGCGCGGATACCAGCGATCTCGGCCGCCGCCAGCGTGCGGCAGATCGCATCCTTCAGCAGCGCAGCACCAAGGCCTCGGCCCTGGTGCTGCGCTGCCACAGCCAGTCGCGCCAGCACCATCAGCGGAATCTGATGGCGCGCCAACCCCTTGCCGATGCGTTCGGGTGCCTGCTCTGGACTCACCTCCCCCACCACCAGGGTGTGGAAGCCCACCACGGAATCTCCCACCAGAGCCACGTAGGTGCGGCTGGCACGGGCCCGTTGGTTCGCCAGGGCGAAGCGGATCAGGAAGCTGTTCAAGGCCTCGTCGCCGCAATCAAAGCCCTCCACGGCATGGCTGGCCTGGAGCGGTTCGATCCGGTAGCGGCTCACCCGGCGTCACCGGAAGGGGGCTGCTCCAGCACGCTGGGCTCCTGGAGCAACCGCGCCAGCCGCGGATGCACCTGCGGTGGTGCATCCAGGGCCGCGACCAACGCCTCCCACCGCTCCCCATCGAGCTGGAAGCTCTGCCGATCAGCCAGGGTTTCGGCCGCGCTGGCCAATGCGCTCTCCAGCACAAACTCGCTCACACTGCGCTGGGCAGCCGCAGCGGCCCGCTGCAGGGTCTGCTTGGCCCCTGGCGTCAGCCGCAGGTCCAGCTTCTCGCTGCGTAAGGGGGGTGACGTCATCGCCGCACCTTTTCCAGCCACCCTAGATCTGGCTGCCAGACAATGTCACGACGGTCTCGCCAGGCTGAGTCGTTCTTCGCGGGAGATACGGATCCCAGGCCTGCCGCCCTTGCCAGACTCGCCCCCATGAGCACCACCTCCCTCCCAGCAGCAGGCCCTGATTCGGCGCAGGTCCGCAGCCAACTGGTCACCGCCCTTGAACTGGAGCTGGTCGGCCCCACCCAGCGAGTGCTGCAGGCCCTCGGCGCCGAGGCTGAGGGCCTGGAGACAGAAGCCCTCGACCGGCTGCCCAGCAGCTGGTACCCCACCGGCTTCCTGGTGCCCACCGAAACCGATCTGTCGCTCAAGTGCGACGACACGGCCGACGACGACTTCGCCGGGGTGGATGGAGTCGATCAGCGCAAACCCAAGAAGCCCAACACCGAGTACAAACCGGGATCGGGCGACGACGGCGGCAGCAGTGAATCCGGGCCGGCCAGGCCCCAGCTGTTCGCCTCCTCGATCGGCGTGAGTGTGCTGCTGCCTCCCGGTGGGGAGCTGCAGCTGATCGCCTGCTGGGGCGACTACGTGCGCCTCGCCGAAGGAGCCAACCCTGATGCCGCCGCCAGCATCGCCCGTGAGGAGGGCGGATCGCGCGAGTCATCCCGCGAGCAGCAGATCTGGCAGCGCACCCCCCGCCAGGAAGCGCTGGCCCTCAGTCACAGCGAGATCACCGCCACCAAGGGTCTCACCGGCCAGCCCTGGCCCAACAGCAATGGCTTGCACCTGCGCTGGCATTGCCGCCCGGCACCCACCAGCCAGGGCTATGCCGCTGGCACCATGGCCGTCACGCTCTTTCTCACCAATGAGCGCAAGAAGGCCGCCACGCTGGTGGAACGGGATCAACACTCGGCCTTCCAGGCGGAGCTGGAGTTGCGCTGCTCCCAGGGCTTTGTGGCACGCCTCGATCCCCACGCCAGCCGGGCCAGCGGCGACTGGGATGAGGCGGTGAACGCCCTGCAGTTTCGCGATGCCCGCGAATATGGCGTAGGCCACAACGTGGGCGTGGAGGTGGATCTTGGTGCTGATGGTGGCTGCACACGCCTGCGCACCACCTGGATCCCCCAGGCCACCGTGGAGAAGGTGGTTCCCCGCTCTGATGTGGGTTGCGAGCTGGCCATGGAGGAGCTCGATCGCCTGGCGAGCCAGGGATTCGCGGCGATTCGCACCGCCCTGATGCCCCTGGTGGAGCGCTACGAAGCCTGGATCGATGAGCAGGCCGCCGTGGCTGGGCTCAACGCCCAGCAGCAGGCCACCGCCCAGCAGCTACTCGTCAATGCCCGCGGTCAGGCTGAGCGCATCGCCGGCGGCATCGAGGCCCTCGCTGAGCCCGACATCCGCGACGCCTTCGCGATCGCCAATCGCACCATGGCCGTAGCCGCCCGCCAGCGTTATGGCGTGATGCAGGGCCTAAAGGCCGACGACCCCTCAGTGCGGCCCCCAGCCTGGCGGCCGTTCCAGCTGGCCTTCCTGCTGATGAACCTGGTCGGCATCGCCAGGCCCAACGATCCGCAATTCGACCCCAAACGCGAGCGGGACAACGTCGACCTGATCTTCTTCCCCACCGGCGGCGGCAAAACCGAGGCCTACCTGGGCCTGGCCGCCTTCACCCTGGTGATGCGGCGCCTGCGCCATGGCGGCTCCCTGCAGGCCGGCGGGATCAGTGTGCTGATGCGCTACACCCTGCGCCTGCTCACCCTCGACCAGCTCGGTCGCGCCTCCACCCTGATCTGCGCCCTCGAACTGGAGCGGCAGCGCCAGCCGCAGAAGCTCGGCAGTTGGCCGTTTGAGATCGGCCTGTGGGTGGGCCAGGCCGCCACCCCCAACCGCATGGGCGGCAGGGGCAACAACAATGAATCCACCGCCCGCCTACGGGTGCAGGCCTACAACAAGGGTAATACCCCGATCAAACCGATTCCGATCGACACCTGCCCCTGGTGTGGCGTGGAGTTCGGCAAACGTTCCCTCAACGACCCCAAGCCCTGCGGCACCAATGGGGTCTTCAAGCTGCTGCGCCAGGGCGTGATTGATGCCAATGACCCGGAAGAACTGAGAGTCGCCTGCCTGAACCGGGAGTGCGCCTTCAAGGGCATCACCGGCCGTGATCATCTGCCGCTGGTCGCCGTTGACGACATGATCTACCGGCGCCTGCCGGCGTTCCTGATCGCCACCGTGGACAAGTTCGCCTCTCTCCCGTGGGAGGGCCGCAGCGGCAAGTTGTTCGGCAGGGCCACCCATGTGCTCGATGGCCAGGGGTTCTACGGCCCCGCCGATGGCGACGACGCCAGCAAGGGCGTGCGGCTGGCCGATCGGCTCGATCCACCCGATCTGGTGATTCAGGACGAGCTGCACCTGATCTCCGGCCCGCTCGGCTCCATGGCCGGGTTGTACGAGGCGGTGATCGATGAGCTCTGCAGCCGTGATGGCCTGCGGCCCAAGATCGTTGCCTCGACTGCCACGGTGCGCCGCGCCAGCGAGCAGATGCGGTCGTTGTTCGGCCGTAACGACTCCTCGATCTTTCCCGCGCCCGGCCCCGATCGCCGTGATTCCTTCTTCGCTGTCACGGTGCCGGCGGAACAGGTGCCCGGCCGGCTGTATGTGGGCCTCAGTGCTCCGGGCCGCAATGTGAAAGCCCTCTTGCTTAGGGCCTCCCTCGCCCTGATGAGCGGCGCCCAGCTGGCCTGGTCAGCGGCCGAGAAAGGGCGCACCGCCCAGCGGCGTCGCGGCGAAACGCCCGGCCCCAACCCAGCCGATCCCTACATGACCCTGCTGGGCTACTTCAACACGATCAAGGAGCTGGGCATCAGCCGCCGCCTGATCGAAGAAGAACTCACCTCCCAGCTCGCCACCCATGGCGAACGGGTCCGCCGGGGCGACACGGTGGAGCGCTCAGCGAACCGCAAGATCGCCAACATCCCCCTGGAACTCACCTCCCGGGTGTCCACCACTGAAGTGAGCAAGACCAAGGACCGCCTGGCCCGCAGCTTCGATGACAAGGACGACCGCGTGGATGTGGCCCTGGCCACCAACATGATTTCGGTGGGTCTCGACATCACCCGCCTGGGCCTGATGCTGATGCTCGGCCAGCCCAAGACCACCGCCGAATACATCCAGGCCAGCAGCCGCGTCGGCCGCGATTCCGAAAAGCCAGGCTTGGTGGTGGTGCTGCTCAACCCTAACCGCCCCCGCGATCGCTCCCACTACGAGCACTTCGCCCACAGCCACGACGTCTTCTACCGCGACGTTGAGGCCACAAGCGTCACGCCCTTCTCGGAGCGGGCCCTAGAGCGAGGCCTGCCCGCCATCACCGTGGCCCTGGGGCGGCACCTCAGCGATCAGCTCACCCCGTCCAACCAGGCTGGTGATGTGGCGGCCCTGGCGGAGGTGCGAGAAGCCGTGGCGGAAGCGCTCAGGCGGCGGGTGGCCATTGCCCTCGTCCATGCCCCCGCGGATGCCGATGCCCAGGCCGCCTCTGTTGCGGAGCAGGTGCGCCATATCGTCGACGACTGGTGTGCCATTGCCCATCGCCATGGCCGCATGGAATACGGCCGGGAAGACGGCGTGCTGCCGCCTTTGTTGCGCGACCCCCTCGATCCCAAGTTGCTGGATCTCGACGATGAACGCGAGAAGCAGTTCAAGGCCAACCGCAGCCTGCGCGATGTGGAGCCCTCCGCACTGCTGCTCAAAGACCGCCTACAGACCACAAACCAAGCCTGATCGTCATGCCCGCACCCCAAGGCAGCAGCAATCACCCCGTCGGCGAAGTGCGCCACGGCCAGCTGATCACCACCTATGGCCCCGGCGCGATGGTGGACCTGCCCGATCGCTCGGTCGTGATCGGTGGCCTCAATCTCTGGCACTACAGCCGCGATGACGACAGCTGCTTCATCGATGAGCCCCGGCTGATCGCCAAGCTGCGCGGCTTGTTGGGGGTCGGCACCCTGCTGCTCAAACGCCCCCCCAGCGATGACGACACCTACGCCGAACGGTTCAGGAGCAGCAGCGGCATCCGCTCACCGCAATTCCCGCTCTGGTTCGTTGCCCAGCCCAAGAAGGATCCCTTCCCGCCCTTCATTGATGAAAGCGGCAAGCGTTACCGCACCCGCCCACTGATTTCCAAGAACCGCCTGGTCAACGACAAGCTGCCCTGGAAAGAACCCGGCGGCACCAAACAAGACCTCGACGTGGTGCCGGTGCGCTTCGTACAGTGCTGCGCCAATGGTCATCTCAGCGACATCGACTGGGATCGCTTTGCCCATGGCGGCGCAAGGAGCAACTGTCAGGAAGATCTCTGGCTCGATGAGGCCGGCGCTGGCAACGACTTCAACGAGATCTACGTGCGCTGCCCCAAGTGCAAGAAACGCCAGCCCCTGGCCAGCACCAAGGGAGACAACGGTGCCTCGATGTTGGGCCAGTGCCGTGGCCATCGCCCCTGGCTCGGCAACTTCAGCACCGATGCCCTGGACTGCACCGATGAGAAGGGCAAACCCCGCTACAACCGTCTGCTGGTGCGATCGGCCAGCAATGCCTACTTCCCGGAAATGGTGGGCGCCATTTCGATCCCGGAGGCGGAGAATCCGCTACGGCAGTTGATCATCCAGAACCTAAGTCACTGCACAAAGATCACGAGCGTGGATCGCCTGAAGCAGCTTCTCGATGTCGATGCCCTGCACGACAAGATCTCACCGACATTTCGAGAGCGTGATCCCGAGGAGGTGATGGCAGTCATTGATGCCGTTCGTGGCACCAGCGGTGACGTCACCACTGAAAAGAAACCTCCTCTCAAGCAGCAGGAAATTAAGGCGCTCTATGAGCCAGCGCAACTACTTGGCTCGTCTCATCCCAGCAGCATCTTCCACGCTGAAATCCTATCGCTCACCGGCAAACCAAGCTGGTTCACCGATCGCTTCGACCGCGTGCTTAAGGTGCATCGCCTCCGCGAGGTGATGGCGCTGATCGGCTTCACGAGGCTGGAGCCGATCGTCAAGGGCGTTGATGGCGATCCGATCGACCAGCACGACATCGGTGCCAAACGGGCTGACATCAACAACAAGGAACTCGACTGGGTGCCAGCCATCGAAAACTTCGGCGAGGGCATGTTTCTCGGTGTGAGCGAGGCGGCCCTGCAGGCCTGGAGTGACAGCGAGGGAGTCGAGAAGCATAGTGATAAACACCGAACAGCTTGCAAATACTGGAACCGCGACCATGGACTAAAACCAGACGACTTCACGTGGCCGGGCGAGGCGTACCTCATGCTTCACAGCCTTTCTCACCTACTGATCACCACGGCAGCATTGGAGTGCGGCTACGGCGCCTCGGCGATCAAGGAGCGGATCTACAGCTTCCCGGGGCAGGGGTACGGGATCCTGCTCTATACCAGCGGCAGCGGGTCAGAAGGCACCCTCGGCGGACTGGTGTCGCTGGCCGATCGCATCGAGCAGCTGGTGGCCGCTGCCCTGGAGCGGGGCCGGCTGTGCTCCAACGATCCCTTCTGCTCCATGCACCAGCCCGAGAGCGATCTTGAGAAGCGCTACAGCCACGGTGCCGCCTGCCACGGCTGCCTGCTGATCGCCGAAACCAGCTGCGAGCAGCGCAACCAGTTCCTCGATCGCGCCTTCGTGGTACCCACGCTTGATGTGGCGGATGCCGCCTTCTTCCCCGCCGAGCTGCCATGAGCCAGCCCCTGCTGGCTCTCTCAAGCGGCGAACTCCAACGCCTGGCGGGCTGCTTGCGTGCCCAGGCTGCAGCTCCTGGCGAGGCAGCCCTCAGCCAGCACCAGATCGCCAGTGATCGGCCCGATATTCGGCAGACCCTGCTCACCTGGCTGGAGGAGTGGTGCCAGTGCGGGGGAAGCAACGCCAGCCTCGAGCTGGCGATCAACCTGCTGCTGGAGCAACGCCGGGATCAGGACAACGGCCAGGCGGAGCTGGTCTGGTCGGGGCCCCAGGGGGGAGTCGGCGATATCACCCGGGATCAGGCCGTCTTGATTCGAGAGATGGTGGAGCGCAGCCGGCAGCGGCTGCTGATCACCACCTTCAACCTCTGGCGGGGCGGCTTCATCGCCGAGCTCCTGGATCGTGTCCAGCAGCGTCTGGTGGCCAACCCGGAGCTTGAGGCCCGCATGGTGGTCAACATCCCCCGACCAAAGCGCAGCACCGTGGCGGCTGATCAGCTCCGCCAGGCCTTTGTGCACGACACCTGGCGGCACCTCTGGGATCCTGGCCGGCCCCGCCCGCGCGGCTTTTTCGATCCTCGCTCCCTCGATCTTTCCCGCGAGCGCCCCAGCGTGTTTCACGTGAAGTGCTGCGTGGCCGATGAGGAGCTGCTGGTCACCAGCGCCAACCTCAGCGACAGCGCCCAGCTCGACAACTGCGAGCTCGGCATCCACTTCCCATCAGGCAGTCGCGCCGACGCCGTGTGGCATCACTTCGAGCGCCTCATCCAGAGGCAGCCCCCGGCGCTGGTGCCGATTGAGGAACCCCTCGCTGGAAACGGTCAGTGAGCCGCCGGCTCCTCGCGCCCCACCAGATCACCCGCAGCCACAGCACCACTCGGGTAGTGAATCCGATCCAGAATCAACTGAATGCGCTCCCCGAAACGCTGGGCCTGCTCGTCCACCAGCCGCGCTGCCAGATCGGTATCGCCGCCGCTGCGCAGGGTTTTCTGCAGGATCGTCTGCCGCGACAACTCCACCAGCTGCTCCACCCGCACCACCCGCTGCCGCAGGGCCTGCACGATCAGCTCGCGGTAGATGATGCAGTGGTAGAAGCGAAACTCCGGCTCCAGTTGGGTCATCTCCTGGGCAATCGCAAAGCGCAGATCCTGCAACTCCCGATAGGCGGCCTGCACGCTCGCCATCGCTGTGGCCTCATCAACGGGAGCGTCCCCACCGGATTGACGCGTGGTCCTGTTGGCCTGGGCCTGCAGCACCATCAGCTCCCGCAGCTGAGCGCCGATGCCCTCGATGTCGTCGGTCAGCCGGTTGAGCACCGGTCCAATCGAGCCGCTCAGGGTCGCAAAACGGTCCTGCAGGATCGCCATCTCTTCCCGCAGCTGGGAGAGTTCCTCGGCCTGATGGGCAGGCCCGGCTTCGGGGGCCGGGGGATGGATGGCGAGCCAGCGCTCTCCCAGACCCGTACGTTCCCCGGCCAGTTGCACAAAAGCCCGCTCCACATGGCTCAGCAGCGGTTGCGTCTCGATGCCAGCAATCACCTGCAACGCCTGCTCCATGCCTGCCTGGACAGGCGCTGGAATAGTGGCAGCGGTGGCCAGGATCATCTGCACGCTGGCCTGCATTTCCATCGGCATTTCAGACAGACGCAACACCGCTGCGTGCCATGACAGCGAATGAAAGGCCGTATCGGCCTTGGAGTGGGAGGCGTGATGACGGTCCTGCTGAAGCTTGATGCACAGGCCACGGGTTTCCTGCAGCAATCCGGTGAGGCGCCTGAGCTCGCCCGCACCTTCTGGTTTCAGCCGCACCTGCTCAGGAAGATGGCGCCAGAGATCGTGGATCAGGTTCCCTGTCCGTCGCGTGCCGCGGTCGCTGCTCAGCAGGACCTCCCAGCGTTCATAGAACTTGTATGGCTCTGGCTGGATCTGCGTCAGCAGCGCCTCTAGCTCCTGACGGGCCTGGTGCAGATCATCGGGTTCCTCCCGTTGATAGGCCCTGATGTTGCGACCTTCACTGCGCAGGTCCTGCAACACCTGAACTTTCACAGGCACCGACAGCTCAAGTAGCACCAGCAGCAGCCGCCCGGCTAGCAGGGCCAGGCCCCGCTCTTTATCCAGGGACACCGCTGCCTGAAGACTGCCGTAGGCGGGCGGGTCAGCCACGCGGCGTATTGCATCAAATCACCACCATTGTCGCTACAGCCCAAAGTCGAGGCGAGCAGCAGAGTGCTCAGTTGTTCGCGCCGCCAAGATCCAGCACCGTCCAGGTGGTGCTCCACACCGGCCCACAGGCCATGCCGCAGGTGGTGATCTCAAAGGCCACCCAGTTCGGCAGCTCCACTGAGCGCAGGAAAGTCACCACGTCGGCACCCTCATCAGCGGCTGCCTGGGCTTCGAGGTGGGCCTGCCACAGGGGCTGCAGCTCGTCGGCCAGGTGCATGGGCTCTTCGGGCACCTCGTGGCACCAGCTGCCGCGCAGCGCTGGCGTGTTGGGCTCACCGTTCTCGCTGAACACCAGGCGCCCGGTGGCAGGGCAGTGGAAGTTCCAGTCGTCGCGTTCCAGCTCGATGATCTGCATGGCGTTGGCGTGAGTGATGGCGTTACCTTCGCCGGGGACCTGCTGGAGTTCAATCCTTCTCCTGCGAACGACGGAGGTCTGAGTCGTGCAAATCCCCGGAGCAGATCTGGATCGTTTCCACGCCGCCCAGAACGCCGGCAGCCCCAGCGCCTACAACCGCGCCCTGGCCGAACTGCGCAGCGGCCGCAAACGCAGCCACTGGATCTGGTTCGTGTTGCCCCAGCTGGCAGGGCTGGGCCGCTCGGCGATGGCGCAGCGCTACGGAGTGTGTGGCCTGACGGAAGCCCGTGCATACCTGGCCGATCCGCTGCTGCGGCAGCGGCTGGAGGCGGTGATCGCCGTGATCGACGCACAGCTCAGCCAGCCCGGCCAAGGCCTGGAGCAGCTGATGGGCAGCGGCCTGGATGCCGCCAAAACGGTGAGCAGCCTCACCCTCTTTGAGGCCGCCGGGCTGGAGAGCGCCGGAGCCCTGCTGGATCGGATCGGGCGGCGTTGCGCGCAGACGCTGGAGCGGCTGGCGAGCGTGCGTCGATTGTACTAACGTAAGGGCTCACTGGACGGTTCGGCATGGCTGCCATCGGCACGTCGGCTCTGGCGCGCTCAGCCCGGCTCGGCCTGCGGGCCACGCCGGCTCAGGAGGCCGTGCTGCGCCGTGCCGCTGAAGTGAGCCACAAATCACTCACCGACTTCATCCTCGACAGTGCCTGCCTCGCTGCAGAACAGACGCTCCTGGATCAGCGCCTGTTCATGGTTTCGGGCTCCCAGGCCGAGGCCCTGCTGGATCTGCTGGACAGTCCAGAACAGACAAACGAAGGGCTGCAGGATCTGTTGGCTCGCCAAGCTCCCTGGGAAGCGCCGTGACCTGGCGGGCTCCCGAGCCGCTGGCCATTCAGCACCGGCTTGAGGGCTTTGATTGCGGTCAGCCCGCCCTGAACCACTGGTTGGTGCACCATGCCCGGCAGGCTCAGGCCAGCGGCTCGGCCAGAACGTTTGTCGTCGCCGACCAGGACGATCGAGTCGCAGGCTATTTCAGCCTCACCGTGGGCCAGATCGACACAGCGGAAGCACCAGAGCGCCTGCGTCAAGGCATGGGTCGCTTCCCGCTGCCTGTGGTCATCCTGGCCCGGCTTGCCGTCTCCACAGATCACCAGGGGCTTGGCATCGGTGTTGGCATGCTGCAGGACGCGATCAGGCGGACGCTGTTGATCGCAGAGCAGGCCGGCATACGAGCGATCCTCACCCATCCGCTGAACGAAAACGCGGCTGGGTTTTACATCCGCTTCGGCTTCATCCCGTCGCCACTGCGCCCGCAGCAACTGCTTCTGCTGCTCAAGGATGCGAAGAAGATTCGCCACTGAGGGCGGCCCGTGGTTCGCAGGAAGACCTGCTCGGCCTGGCTGTGCCGAGCTGATGCTGGCCCCGTTGCCCATCGCCCCGCCATGACCCGCATCGTGATCCAGTGGCAAGACCAGTTCGGCCGCTGGCAGCGCTTCCAGGAGAAGCACAACCAGGCCGATGCCTTCCGCACCGCCCAGGCGCGGGCCCGCAGCACCGGCAAGCGCCACCGGCTTGTCGATGAAGCCGGCCGTCTGCTGGATCTGCTGGAGCCCTGACCCATGCCGTTGTCTTCGAAATGCTTCCGCCCTGCAGTGACGGCCGTTGCGGCGCTGGTTGGCCTGGCTGCGGCTGGCCTGGCCACCGCGCGCTGGTGGGCGCCTGGCCCACCCGCCGAGGTGCGCACGCTGGAAAGCGTGTTGCGGCGCCTGGCCCAGGGCAACGATCTCGGCCAACAGCCCCTCGCCTTCATGGTGGGCTCTGGCGTCTACACCGCCCAATTGGCGACCCAGCGCGGGCTTTGCAAGCCCGAGCAGTGCGACATGTTTGCCCAGCTCAACCCCTACCAGCGCTACGGCAATGGCTGGGATGAGTTGATCCGGCAGGGCTATGCCCTGGGCGACATCCAGGGCTGGTCAGCCTCCAGCGGCACCGTGGTGATTCCCCGCGCCGCGTTTCGCGCCTACGGGCCACGGGTTGGCTACTTGGCCTGCACCGTGGCACATGAGATCGCGCACATCCGCTCCTATCACATCTTCCAGCAGAGCTACCACCTCCACCACAACCTGCACGGCCAGAACGAGAAGGCCAAGAAGCTCCGTGAGATGAAGCGCTCGCGGGAGCTGGAGCTGGAGGCCGATCGCGATGCCGCCGTCATGCTCGCCCGCGCGGGTTATCCAGCCCGCATCTGCCAGCAAGAGCTGGAGTTCATGGCCCGCTCGGTTGGTAATGGCTCCATCACCGAACCCGAATCAACCCACCCGGGCTACGAGGAGCGCCTCGCTGCCCTGCGCGCCCACTACGACGCCATGGAGAAGCAGCCGCCGGCCGCCGAACCCAGCACCCGCATCAGCACCAGCTACAGCCGCGCCGACAATCTGCTCACCATCACCCCTCAGCCTCGCTGAGGGGTCTGCTGGCATTCACCGGCTCACAGGCCATAGGTTTCCAAGAACTCGACCCAGGCCTCTTCGTCATCGGCGCCAGCCGGATCGGCCTCCGCAAACGCTGCTTGAACCCGCAGACAGAACCTGTCTTGGCTGTTCCTCAGATCAGCAAAGCCTCCGATCCAGTCGATCTGCAGCAAGCCCTTCAGCTCGGTATTCAGCGCTGTGAGGGTTGCGGCTGAATCCTGATTCCATCCGCCGAGGATGGAGCGCAGACGCTCGCACTGGTCACGCCATTCCGCTTCATCCTCGAACGTCATGAAGCAGGGCGTACTCCATTGGCTGATGAAGGCCATCAGCTCCTCCTGGCTCGCGAACCACTGAAAAGCACCAACGCCACCACCACAGGCCGGCGGTGCATCGCCCCAGGCGAACAAACCCCAGGAACAGTCCCTCGGATCGCGGTCCACCGAAGCCTGGAGCTGCTCCAGGGCTTGTGCCGTGAGGGCCTCGCCATCAAATCCGCTCATCAATCCACTGCCTTGTGCTGACCCATCCAGTCAAGATTCCTCTGAAGCCGGCGCATAGCCACGCCGTGCGAACGACGGCAAGGTGCGCGCGTTCAGCTCTCACAGAGGCAAGCCACCAGCCGCAGAACCTGGGGCTCGGGCCGCCAGGCCAGCCAGCCGTTGGCGTAGGGCAGGAGGCGATAGGGCATGGCCACAACCGTGTCCTGCAGCGGTGGTTGCTGCAGGGCCACCGCATCGAGCAGCTCCAGCTGCAGCAGCGGCTGCCAGTGCTGCAGCTGCCTGCGGCCGAGCGTGATCCACTCCACCCCAACCTGGCCCTGCAGCCCCATGGCCGCTGCCTCGGCGCCGCCGATGCGCAGCACGCCCCAGGCCAGCCGGTGGCTGTTGATCCCCTGCCGCAGCAACTGCAGCCAGGGCGTATGGCCGAAGCGCATGCCCATCGGGTCGTGGGTCAACCGGTGCAGGCCCAGATCAGCAGCCAGTGCTCGGTAGCGGCGACTCACGCTCGACTGCGACAACCCGCTCTGCGCTGCGCTGGCGGTGGTGCTGCCGGTGAGCTCCAGCAGATCCACCAGCTGCAGATCCCGCAGCACGGCAGGGATGCGATACGGCTCGCGAGGCGAGTTGAACAACGGATCTCGGTGACTGGATGCCGTCAGTCTTCGCTGGCTGCGTCATGCATCAGCATGGGATTGTGCGAAGGACCACTGGTGATTCGCACAACAGCTGCAGCATCGGCGGGCTTTGCTCTCAGGATGGGGAGATGACCACAGCCCCCCTGCGCTGCCAGCTGCTGATCGGCCCACCCGGCAGCGGCAAAACCACCCTGGCCCACCAGCTGGCACCGCTGCTGCAGGGTGAAAACGGTGAGCCCGGCCTGGTGCTCTCCACCGATGCCATTCGTGAGGAACTGTTTGGCGATGCAGGGGTGCAGGGCCCCTGGGATGAGATCCGTGCGCTATTGCTTCAGCGGCTCCATGCAGCCGTGGCGGCGGGCACGCCCGTGGTCATCGACGCCACCCATGCCCGCCGGCCCTGGCGGTTGCTGTACACGCAGCTGTTGCAGTTGCCCCGACCCGTGGAGTGGATCGGCTGGTGGCTCACCACACCGCTGGAACAATGCAAGGCCTGGGCGCTGCGCCGCGATCGGCCCGTACCAGCGGCGGTGATTGAGGAGTTTCACGCCAGCCTCAACAACCGCTTCTTCAAGCCGGATCGCGCTGAAGGCTTTGCCGCGATCGTGGCCCTCAACCCATCCGCTGGCGAGGGCAGCACCGACGACGACCTGCGGCACCGCCTGGCCGGTCTTGATGGCCGCATCCGCAATGCGCTCAACCGCCAGCGGGCCATCGAGCCGCACCTGCATCGCTACTCACGCCTGCTCGATCTCGAACGCCTGCTCTTCCTGATTCGTCTGCTCACCAGCTTCAACGGCCTCGATGCCAGCGATCCCGGTACGGCGGCCGAGCTGCTCAAACTCTGCAATCCCGCGCCCCAGGGCGATCTGGCGGAGCGCGCCGCCGCCTATCTGGCCAGCTGGAACGACGTGCATGGCGGCAACAGCGATGGCTACGGCGATGTGGAGGCCATCCGCGCTGATCTGGCCTGGTTGGAGGCCAATGGCTTCTTCCGGCTCGACTACCAGGCGCGCCAGTCGATCGATCTCGGCAGCGCAGGCCCCATACAGGGCAGCTCCGTGAACGGTGGTTACCCGGCCCTGGCCAGCCGTGAGGTGTTTCAGCGGGTGTTCACCCTGCTGCGGCACATCCTCCAGGAACCCTTCGATGCCCCGGAGGCAGCTCCCACAGCGGAACCAACAGCTCAGGTCAAGCCGCGGGAGAAGCGTGCACGCCGCAGCAGTGAGGAGTTCAGCCCGCTCTATCGCCATCTAATCGAACGGCTCGACGATCTCGAGGGCAGCTATCGCAGCGATCAGGAGGCGGCATTGCGCTACGACATCGAGCACATCCTCATTCCCTACGGCTTCCTGGCCCCGGTGAAGGGCAGGCCCCAGAGCCGCCGCCAGGGCTATGCGATCGGCACCGCCCTGCTCTCGGCCGATCAGCTGCTGGAGGTGCACGCCCAGCTCAAGGCATCGCTGGATCGCCTCAGCGATCAATCCCAGAAGCCGCTGCTGCTCAGCCTGGAAGATCGGCTGCAGCGCGCTGGCATCCTGCGCGCCGATGGCATGCCCGATCGGCTGCGCCAACCCAAGCGAGCCCTGGCCCACCGCTCCTTCACCGAGGAGAAACCCGGCACCCTCGCGGAAGCCGAGATGAGTGCCCGGGTGGAGCGGGCCATCCGCGATCGCCGCCGCGTCTGGCTGCGGCACCTGCCAGATCCGGTGAGCGAACAGCAACGCCAGCGCGGCGATGACGGCCGTTTCCGTGCCTGGCCGCTGCAGCTGCTGTTTCACAACATAAGTTGGTACCTGGCCTTCGAAACCGTTTCGATCGGACGCAGCGACGGTCTCGGCCTGATCCGCATCCTGCGGGTGGATCGCTTGGTTCTGCTCAATGAAGACGGCAACGCACGGCGCAGCACAGACCAAGAGCACGACCATGCCCTGGAGCGCCTGCAGCGGCTGCAGCTCGTCTGCGGTGGTTTGTACTTCGGTGAGTCGATCGACGACCAATTGGCCGTGATGACCCCGTCATCCGGCCGCAGCGTCAAACCGCCCTGGGGCGTGCTGCGCTTCTCCTGCACGCCCCAGGTGTTTCAGCTGATCCGGGAGGAACCGCGCCGGTTCCCGCCCGAGCACACCGCTCACGCCAACCTGCCGCCCAATCCTCCCGGCGACACCCATCCCCATCCCGTGGAGATCCGCCTCCCCACCTGGACGCTCGAGCGCGACTGGGATCTGCGCAACTGGCTGTTCCGCTGGGGAGCCGGCATCCGCATCGAGCAGCCGCAGGAGCTGCGCGATCTGCAGCTGCAGCAGGCCCGCGAGGTGGTGGCGCTGCTCCAGCTCCAGGGGTGACGCAGGCTTGATAGACCGTGTCTACCAGACCGGTTAGCCTGGTTGCAGTCGATCCTCGTCGTGATGGCCGTCACCCCACGCCTGAGCTGGAACCTGCGGGTGACGCCGGACGATCAACAGCTCATTGACCGTGCTGTGAGCGCCTCCGGCCTCACCCGCACCGACTTCGTGTTGCAGGCCGCCCGCGCCGCTGCCCAACAGGTGTTGGTGGAGCAGGCCTGGTGCACCGTGGAGCCGGAGCGCTTCGAGGCGTTTCAACGGGCGCTGGATGCTCCCGCCATGCCCAATGAGCGCCTGCGCCAAACGATGGCGGCCCCTAGGCCGTGGCAGGCCTGATGCCGCTGGAGGCGCCGCAGCCGCTGACAGACCAGCACTGCACGACCGGTTTTGACTGCGGTGACAGCAGCCTCAACCAGTGGCTCGAGCAACGAGCCCTGGCCAACCAACGCAGCGGCGCCACTCGCACGTTTGTGGTGTGCGATGGCGATGGCGTGGTGAAGGCTTACGTGGCCCTGGCCTCAGGTGCTGTGGCGGTCGCTGCCAGCCCCGGTCGGTTCCGGCGCAACATGCCCGATCCCATCCCGGTGGTGGTGCTGGCGCGCCTCGCCGTGTGCTGCAGCGCTCAGGGCCAGGGCCTCGCCCGCGCGGTGCTGGCCGACGCATTCGAGCGGATTCTGCAGGCCAGTGAGCAGATCGGCGTGAGGGGAATCCTTGTGCATGCCGCTTCTGCAGCAGCCCGCAGCTTCTATCTCCACATGGGTTTTGATCCTTCGCCCACGGATCCCAACACCCTGCTGCTGCGCCTGGTGGATGTGGAGGCAGCGCTCAAGTCCTAAGAGATCCTGCAAGGCCAAGCCATTGCGCTCATCTGCAAAACCGTTCCAAGACCGCAATCACCTGATCCGGTGTGTCCTCCATGGCCCACGCTTCAGCCTCAGTACGCCATTGAACGGATCGTGGCTGGTTGGTGCGATCGGAGGCAAGCGACTTCTGTATGTCAGCCCTCACAGATGACGGCAAGGCATAAAGCCTGGAAGCTGCCAGCTCAAGCGTTCGTTTGCCACTGAGCCTTTGGCGACAGCTTTGCGCGATGTGGACAGCTTCGTGAGCGACGGTTTGCTGAAGCAGCAATCGAAAGGCCGATGGGTCAGGATTGAGCTTGGCAATACGGGTGGTGCAGATTTTCACCGTAGGCTGGCCCCAGGTGTAGTAACCCACCACATCCCGCTGCTTGCAGACCGCCGGATTTTCCTCAATCGTGAAACCCTTGCGCTTCATCGTGTTCACCAGCTCTTGGTAACCGGGATCGAGATCCTGCAACCAGGCTGGATCGCGCCGCGGGGCGAACGACACCAATGGAGCGCCCTGTTCGGCACGCTCGATCGAATAGCCAAAGCCCAGGCCAGCAGCAAACAGGGCAACCATGATCTTTGAGCTGATCATCGGAAAACAGCGTTCACGCTGAGAATGCGTGCATTGGGATGCTGGGCTTTGGCGACTTCACGAGCTTCGGCATAGTTGGCCGCATAGCAATCAACCGTGAAGACCTTCCCTGCCACCCAGCAGGTGACGCGGCATTTCATGGCGTCTGTTAGTTGGGGTGAATGACTTGCTCATCACAACTCCTCGGCAGTCCCACTGACGCTCTCCTCCTGCGAATCACGGCCAGAGCCAACAACTGGCGATCCAGGCAGTGATCACCTCAAAGGCCTGGACCCCCAGGTTCCGTCGTTCGCATGAGTGGCCTCATAGGCAAGCATCGCTGCATGGAAGCTGGGTCCATCGCAATGACCCCTTCGCCATGAGCAGCCTCCTCCTCGATCAGATCCTGGCCACCGCCAGCCCCTTTGATGACGTCTTCGATGGGGAGTGGCTGCCATGCGGGCCCACACTTGAGCCGCTGCCGATCTGGACCCATTGCGGGCGCCGCATTGATCTGGAAGCCCGTTGCATGGGCTGGCAGCCTTTGGCGCTTCGGCAGGCAATCAGCGATGCAGAAGCCGTTTGGAATGGCACCGATGACGCGGCCTGGGATAGCGACACAGCGGCACTCTGACGACGACCTCCGCCCCGATCGCCTCACGTCATCACCACGTCATCGACGCGCGTCCCACCATGCACACCCAATCCCAAGACTGGCTCTCGATCAGTACCGAAGGCTTCGCCGCCATGAACGCGGCAAGGCCGCCAGAGCATCTGGTGAAGGAACTGGTGCAGAACGCTCTGGATTCCTTTGCCGATGGACAACCGGGCCGCATCCAGCTGCGCTATAGCCACCTAGGCGAGCATTTCCATCTCAGCTGCTCAGACAATGGCTCCGGCATCGAAGAACTCGCCGATCTGCGCGTCGTCTACCTCACCCACAAGACCGACAGCCACCTCAAGCGTGGCCGTTTTGGGCGCGGCTTCAAAGAAGCGCTCTGCATTGCCGAACAGGCACGGGTGGCCAGCGGTCACCAGCAGTTGGAGTTTTTGCGCGTCAATGGTGAACGCATCAGCCGGCAGGCACCTCTCGCTGTTCCTGTCTCCGGTACGCAGGTGCACATGCAGATGCCATGGGCGCCTGAAATCGCGGCGCAGCTAGACGACTACTTCTCACATTTTCTGGTGCCAACAGGTGTGGAACTGGAGGTGAATGGGAGCCACATCCTGCCGCGTGCGACCACCCATGTCATCCAGTCCAGCTTGAGCACTGAGGTCTATGACCCAGGCAGCCAGAGCTGGAAGAAACCGAGCCGGCGCACCACGATTCACTTGGTGCCAACTGCAGAGCACGAAAAGCCAACCATCTATGAGATGGGCATTCCCGTTGCAGCGCTCGACTGGAGTGTGCCCTACCACTGCGACATTCAGCAGCGGGTGCCGATGAACCCGAACCGCGATGCGGTGGCATCCGGCTATCCCCTGAAGCTGCAGATCGCCTGCTTGCCGAGCTTGCTTGGCGAGATGGATGCCTCCACCGTCAAAGACGACTGGGTGGGCACTGCGGGAAGGCGTTGCGATCCAGCCGTGCAGCAACAGATTCTGGCGCGGGCCTTTGGTAACAACATTGCACGCTCGGTGCCACGCATGGGTGCCCGGCACTTCGATGAAGATGCCCGGGATCTTGGTGTGCAGGTCATCAACACGGCCCAGGCCAGTGGCGGCTTTCGGGAGATGCTCAAGCTGCATGTGCCGTCAGCCCAGGAGGTGGTTCGCCGCGACGAGGTGCGCAAGGCTGAGCAGGCTGGTGATGATGGCTTTTCGGTGCAAGAGGCGATCCGAACTGCGGATGATCGGCTGGCGCTGATTGAACAGCAGGGCGGCATCGAGCGGGTGCAGCTTTGCCTCGACTTTGCTGTCTGGTTCTGCCAGCTGTTGGTGGATAGCGGACCTGTACGACAACAACGCGTGAGCGGTCAGCTGACTCGCAACCACAATGGACGGCGCAGCCTCTATGCCCACTGGAGCGCGACCAATGTGCTCACCCTGGCGATCGATCAGGCCTGTTTCTGGCGTGAGCCGCTCGGAGCCGAGAGCCTCATGATCCTGATCCACGAAGCAGCCCATGCCATGAACATGCACCACGGCTATGAGTTCCGTGTTGAGGTGGAACGGCTGGCTGGTGTTGCGGCCCATCTGATGTTTCAGCGCGGCGGGGAGATTCGCGAGCGATTCCCGGCTCTGTGAACAGCGGCACACCAGGGCAACGCTCACATTGGCATTTGATTGGATCCCAGGCAGAGCGCTATTGAATGACGCAAGGCCGTCAAAAGCAATACTTGCGCAGCACGTATGCCACCAATCCTGGCTTGTCTTCCATGTAGAAGGCTTCGCGATCGATATGCGCCAGCCTCGCATCAAATGCAATGACCTTCTTAAGACCGGCAAGCTTCGCTGCGCTCAAGGGCATTGCACTGCTTTTCACGCCAAAAGGTCTGAGGTAGCGAAAACTTGTTCCGCAACTCTGAGCCACATGCACCGATTCATGCAGGACAGTGGCATTCAAGTCGTCGTAGCGAGATGCAGACGCCATGATGCGTCGACTGCAGATCGTCAGCTCCTTGCGTGGCGCATCAAAGAATCCGAAGATGTCATACTTTGTGCACATAGGCCCGTTGTCAAGAACGCGCACCTTGCGGGAAACCATTGTGAACACCTCTTGCACTTGAGGGCTCAGGTAAGCAGTCATCTCCATCGCTCTAGTTACAGCTCAAACAGTGCCTGTGATGTGATCACACAGATCAGTCCACTGGCTTGAATCCCCCCCCTTCCACCACGCTTCTGCGAACGACGCCTCTGTTGTTCGTCGTTCGCACGGAGGCATCTCTCCACGCCAGCTTGCGCGGCGAGGCTGTTTGCACCCACCCATGAGGCGTGATGCTGTTCGACAACCCCGAGGCCCGCAGCCTGCTGGCCAACCGCCAGCGCCGCACCCCCTGCGTGTTGCTGTTGGACCGGTCCTATTCGATGGAAGGCGAAAAGATCCGCCGCCTCAACGCCGGCTTTGATGTGTTTCGCCAGGACATCCTGCGCAATCCGGTGGCAGCCCAGAGCGTTGATCTCGCGGTGATCAGCTTTGGCCCTGTGAAACTTGAGCGTGACTTCGCACCCCTGAGCGAGACCGAATCGCTGCAGCTCCAGGCCTCCGGTGCCACACCGATGCGCAAGGCCCTGGAGCTGGCCATGCTCAAGATCACCGAGCGCAAGCGCAGCTATCAGCAGCACGGCATCAGTTACTACCGCCCCTGGATCTTCCTGCTCACCGACGGGGAACCCACCGACGACAACGGCCAGGGCTGCGATGGCTACAAGGCCCTGATCCCACCGCTCGAACTGGCGGCGCAGGAGCAGAAGTTCACCCTCTTCACCGTTGGCGTCAATGTGTCGCCCTACGGCCGATCGGTGCTCGATGACCTCAGCCGCCCGTTCAAGGGCCGATGCCTCGATCTCGACAACCTCAAGTTCGAGGAGATGTTCCTCTGGTTGTCGGCCAGCCTCAGCCGTGTCTCTCAATCGGCGCCCGGTGATCGCGTGCAGCTGGTGGATCCGCGCGTCGGTGATGACGTGTACGACGGATGGGTGCTGTGATCGGCGTTCCGCGCTTCAGCGGCGCCCAGCACCGCGGTGAGCGCCATGCCGCGCTGGATCAGCCCTGCTGCGACGCCCTGCTGCTGCCGCGCCAGAGCCACGGGCTCAGTGGCTTTGTGCTCTGCGATGGCGCCGGCGGCAGCGCCGCCGTGGCCCGTTCCGCCCACGCCAGCGCCCGCGCCGGCTGGCAGGCGCTGCTGCGCCTGCGCCGCGAGCTGCGGCACGCCCCCGAACCACGCCAGTTGAGGCAGTTCCACGCCCGCCTGCTGCAGCGCCGTGGGCCGGTCCCCCTACTCGATCACACCCTGCTGGCCTGCTTTTGGGATCGGCGGCAGCTGATCGTGCTGCAGGTGGGCGATTCCACCCTGCTGGTGCGCCAGGGCGGGCAGTGGCTCTGCCCATTGCCACCGGCCAAAGGGGATTACGCCAACCAGACCACCTTTCTGCGGCGCCACACCCCGTTGCAGAACATCCAGTTTTGGCAGGTGCCGTCGGCCGAGGTGGAGGCAGTGCTGGCCTTCTCCGATGGCCTCGAAAGCGCCTTCCTCGGCCCAGCCGGCGCTGGATCTGATCAGCCCCAGGCCAATGCAGCTCTCGCGGATCTCGTGATCAACGCGCATCGCCGCCGCCATGGCGCCCGCAGCTACCCCGCCTGGCTGGCCCGCTCACTGGCCGATCCAGCACTGGCGCAGCTGTCTGACGACGACCGCACGTTGGTGATCGCCAGCCGCTGACCATGGAGCAGCCGTTCATCACCGATAGCGGCGAACGCATCAACCTGCGCCCGCAGAGCGCGGCACGCCTCGGTGCCGGCGGCCAGGGCCAGGTGTTTCGCGCCAGCCTGGGCGGCTCACCCGTAGCGGTGAAGTTGCTGCGCAGCGTGGAGGTGGCGCGGCTTGAGGCCCTGCGCCAGCTGCCGCCGGCCTGTGCCAGCTACGCCACCCTGCCGCTGGCCGTGTTGCACCACTGGCGCGGTGGCGCCCGAGCTGAGGCGGCCGGCTACGTGATGCCCTGCATCCCACCGGAGAGCAGCCTGTCGGCGGCACGGCTGTTCAATTTCGATGAACTGAGGCGCCTGCGGCGCTTCACCTGGCGCGATGCGGTGCTGGCGGCGTTGCTGCTGGCGGAAGCGGTGGCGGCGCTGCACGCCGAGGGGGTGGTGATCGGTGATCTCAATCCCGAAAACGTGATCTTCAGCCAGGCCGCTAGCCCGGCCGGCTGGCGGGCGGTGCTGCTCGACAGTGACAGCTTTCAGATCCGCGGCGCCCATGGGCAGCGTTTCCACTGCGGTGTGGCGCGGCCGCTCTACACAGCGCCGGAGTTGGTGGGCTGCGATCTCAGCCGCACCTGGCGGGAGGTGAGCTGCGATCACTTCGCGCTGGCGGTGCTGATCTATCAGCTGCTGCTGCACGATCACCCGTACGACAACGCCCTCAACAGCGCCGAGCCCGATCTGCCGATCGGCGACAAGATCCGGCGCGGCCTCTACCCCCATGCCGCCGTTGTTCCCACCGGCCTGAAGCCCAGCCCGGCGCGGCCCGCCCCCCAGGAGGTGTCGGCAGAGCTCGCCGATGCGTTTCAGCGCAGCTTCGGGGCGGAGCCGCAGCTGCGGCCCAGCGCCGCCGAATGGGTGCTGCTGCTGCGGCAACTCCATCGCCAGGTGGTGCCCTGCAGTCGCACCCCCCAGCACCACCACATCCAAGGGCAACCGTGCCAGTGGTGCGCGGTGGAGCAGCGCATCGGCCAGCCGATCTGCCGCTTCCCCAACACCGCCAGCCCGGCGCCGGCAGCTGGAGCGGCCAGTACCAGCCACCACTGGATGAAGCTGGAGCCGGCGCTGCGGGATGCCTTCCGCTGCCATCACCAGCGCGCCGCTCAGCTGTTGAAGCGCCGCGAGGTCATCACCGCACAACTGCGAGGGAGCAGCCGAAAGCTGCAGGCACTGGTGGATCACCATGGCGGCTCAGGCCACTGGCTGGATCAGGCACTGGTGCAGCGCCGCCAGCAGTCGTTGCGCAGCCGCCTCAAACGTTGGTTTGTTGAGTCCGATGGTGGCGACAACCGGCGGAACGCCGCCGAGCAACTGCTGCAACTGGCCCACACCAATAGCGATCTCGTGCACGAGCAGGTGCGGCTGTTGAAAAGTCAGCACCAGGAGCTGCAACGCCAACTGTCCGCTCTTGATCTCTCAGGGTTGCTGGTGCTCACCGCCGGCGACGATGCCGCTGGAGTGGGGGAAGCCCGGCTGCGTGAGGCCGCCAGCCAGGGCCGTGAGCTTTGGCTGCGCGAGCAGCTCAGCCGCGAACCGCTGCGCAGCTGGCAGATCGAGGGCTTTGGAGATGCGCGGCTGCGGCTGCTCGAGAGCCATGGCCTGTGCAATGGCGAGCAACTGCGCGCCAACATCGACCGGCTACAAGCCCTGCCCGGCATCGGAGCAGGGCTGCAGCAACGCCTTCGCCACCGCCTCGATCAGGTGGTGCAAGGGCTGGAGGCCCGCGCCAACGCAGCCGGCATCGGCCCGGGGCGCGAGGATCTCGTGCTGCTGCCCGAGCTACTGGCCCTGCAGAACGGCGAACAGCAGCTGCAGGCTCTCGCCCGTGCCATGGCGACCTTCACGGCTGCGATCGAGGCCCTGCAAACCACGATCCGTGATCGCCGCAGCGCCATGCAGGCCGAGCTGAAGGCCTTTGAAGCCCTGTGCTGATGGCCCCTTGGCCCGTCGTTCGCACCAGAGCTCAGGCACCACACGGCTGCGTCGGCAACGCTGGTTGCAGTTCAACCCAGAGCCTGATGAGCCCGAGCAACGAGCAGCCTCTGAACCCCTCCGCCGACGATGCCAAGGGCGCCAACGGCCGCTACCGCTTCCAGGCCGGCAAGCCGGTGGATCCAGACGACGGCCTGCATCCCGAGCTGCGGAGTAGCGCCTTCAACGACACCGCTGCCACGCCGGCTGTTGCCATCCCCGATAGCCCTGAGCAGTTGATTGCCATGCAGGAGAACAAGCCCGAACGCCACGAGAAGCGCGCCCAACCCACCAGCCCCAAGGTGAAGGATGTGATGGATCTCATCGACAAGCTCGACACCAACGCCTACGAGGACCAGCAGATCGCCCTGGCCCTGGTGCGCCACCTTGAGCAGTTCCACGACAACGTGGTTGAGGAGATGCAGGAGGACAGTGAGGCCAAACACACCCAGATCGTGAGCTGGGCGATCGATGCCGACCGGCTGATGCGCTGCCGGATGTTGCTGGAAAGCGTCGACCTCGACTGAGCCAATTGATGACCCATCCCAATCTCGACCAGTGGCTGCTTGAACTGGACCGTTGTCCAGCCAGCGCTGTGGAGCAGCCACTCCTGCAGGAGCTGTATCAGCAGGATCCGCAGTTCTTCACGGCCCTGAGCCAGCGCCAGCGGTGGCAGCTGTTGGTGGGGCTGCACATCACCCTGCTGGATTACACAAACTCCAAGTTCAGTCCACTGGGGCTGGAGGCCCTGCCTCTGCATTTGCCGGTGCGCCAGCTGACGCTGCCCCTGGCGCAGCTGATGGATGCCCTGGTGATTGCAGAGTTTGAACTCGATCAAGTGCCCTGGTCGGAGGAGCTCGATCTGGAGTTGAGCGAGCAGGAGGAGGCCGCCTGTGATCAAGCGCTCACAACGCCGGGAGCAGCAGTGATCCTGCACGAGTTGCTCAGCCGAGGCTTGGCCTTCCTGGCCACTTGCGACCTCAGCGAAACGGGCCGCGCGGACAGCTGAGAATCGTCCTTCGCACGAGCTATACCCGTCGTGCCACCAGTGCCCGGCAGGCTGGACGTCATCAGATCCCAGAGAACTCCAACCCCTCAGCTCATGGCCGACCGCCGGATCACCCCCTCCCAGCTCGCTCTCTTCAGCCGCAGCCCCGTGATCGGTGCCTGGTGGGAGGAGCTGAAGGCCCAGGGGTTGTTCAAGCAGCAACGACCCGCCACCACTGCCTTGGATGAACTGCTGTTCCAGCAGGGCCATCAGCATGAAGAGGTGCTGCTGGAGTGGCTGGAGGCTGAGGGCAACGACGTCTACCGCCAGAAGCCTGTCGACCCGGAAGGCCCCCCGCAAGAGGAGGACTACGCCAACACGCTGGCCGCGATGCGGGAGGGTCGGCAATACATCCACCAGGCGGCCCTGAAAAACGCTGAGATTCGCGGCTGGGCTGACCTACTCGAACGCATCGAGAAACCATCAGCTCTCGGAGAGTGGAGCTACATCCCGATCGAATGCAAACTCTCCAGCCACCCCAAGCCGATCTACCTCGTACAGGCCTGCGCCTACTGCGAACTGCTGGAGCCCATCCTGGGTGAACGGCCTCAGCACTTCAAGCTCTACCTCGGGGGGCGTCGCTTCGAACAGGGTGAGCAGGGCTATCCCACGGTTCGCTTCTGGAGCTGGTACGAACAGCTGCGCCAGCGTTACCGCGACTTTCGCGCCGCCTTTGACCCCAGCCACGAGCCAGAAGACGACCGGGGCGACCATGGATTGTGGGATCCATTCATTGAGCAACGGCTCGAACAGAACAGAGATCTGATCCTCGTTGCAGGCCTACGCGGAAGTCAGCGCCGCAAGCTCAAGAAAGCTGGCATTCACACCATTGAACAGCTAGCTGCTCTGTCAGAGCAGAGCCGTGTACCAGGCGTGAACCACGACGTCCTTCAACGCTTACGCGAGCAGGCCGCCATTCAGCTGGAGACCGGTGCAGACGATGAACGGCCAGCCTTCCGAATGCGCCCCATCGAAGAGCAAGGGCGCGGCCTGGCTCTGCTTCCCATCCCAAATGACGGCGATGTCTGGTTTGACATGGAGGGATATCCCGATCCGGTTAGCGGCGAGAAGCTGGAATATCTCTTTGGCGCCTGCTATCGCGATCAGGAAGGCAACCTGCAGTTCAAGCCCTGGTGGGCACACAACATGGAGCAGGAGAAGCAGTCCTTCGATGGCTTTATTCAGTGGGTCGAGCAACGCCGCCTTCAGCACCCCAATCTGCACGTCTACCACTACGCCAGTTACGAGAAAACGGCCCTCGGGAATTTGGCGGCTTTGCATCAAATCCACGAACCATTGATGGACCAGTGGCGCGCCAGGGGGGTGTTGGTCGATCTCTATCCCATCGTGCGTCGAGGCCTGCTACTGGGAGCCGATAGCTATTCAATCAAAAAAGTAGAGCGCCTGTATCAGCCTCCCCGCGACGGGGATGTCGAGACAGCTGCGGATTCAGTGGTGCAATATGCGGAATGGTTGCGCTCAGGCGAGCCCTCTATTGCAGGTGATCCTCCTCATGGCAGTCCTCGCCTACAAGCGATCGAACGCTACAACCGCGATGACTGCATTTCTACAGCTCGTCTGCATGACTTTCTGATCAAGCAACATCGAAAGCTTCAGCTGGAGTTTCCATCACCATCCATGACGGTCGATGGGAACACGAATGATGCTCCACTCGAAGATGCGGTCGAAGAATCACCTCGCGCGAAGGCCAATCGAGAGGCGATCGAGTCATTGATGCGCTCTTCACAGATCCTGCTGGATGAGCTACCAGAACAGCATCGCGTCACCCCCGCCCCTATCCGCCAGGGAGAGGTGGACAGCCGTTTGCGTGCCCTCAGTGAGGCAGAGGAATCAGCTGGCCCTCGAGGTGTGAGCCTGCGCATCCAGCGTCTACTGAGCCAGCTGCTGCCCTTTCATGTGCGCGAGCGCAAGGTGGAGTGGTGGGAATTCTTCGCGCGCTTGGAGCTGCCTCCGGAGGAGAGGCTCGATGACCCCGAAGTCATCGTCGCAGCCAAGCTCGAAGGCGATGAACCCAGAGATCTGTCTAATAGCAGTCAGCGGCTGCTCACCTACAGCTTCGATCGGGATCAGCCGCTGAAGCTGAGTGATGGTGCTGGCTTGTCGCTCTATCTCACCGAAGCGGGATTCTCACTCAACGCGAACCTTGATCAAGAGGCCGGAAAAGTTTCCCTGACGCTGGGTGAATCGTTGGAGCAAAAGCGTCTTAAGGCCGGCCTTCCGATCACCATTCCCGACCAGAGCGATTTGGTGTTGACCCCTCCAGACATCAGTCAACATCTCAGACGCCATCTGGCTACTCAGGCAAAGAGATGGCTGGAGGGCGCAGCACTGCCTGCAGCCATGGTGCATCTCCTGGAGCGGCGACGGATGCCAGAGCTGGTGCCGATCAACGAGCGCACCCGCCGCAACCCAGCTAGCACGGCTTCTGATCTGGCCGCCTTCCTGGCGAGTGCCGATGGCTTTGCCCTGTCGCTTCAGGGGCCCCCGGGCACTGGAAAGACAACCGTCACTGCAGAGCTGATCGCGCAGCTCACGAGCCAAGGTCAGCGCATTGCGGTGAGCTCCAACAGCCATCCAGCGATCAATCACCTGCTGAAGCAGTGCCAAAAGGCGGTGGATCGCAGTGGCGGCAAAGCCATGGTGGTGAAGTGCACGGGAAGCTCGGCCCGGCCAGACGACGAGGATGCCTTTCGCGGCACTGCCGTGAGCTGCGCAGCTCAGCAGCGACTGCGCCCGGAGATGGCCGTGGTTGGGGGAACTGCATTCGTGTTTGCGAAGCACGAGGATGATCCCTTCGATCTGCTGGTGATCGACGAAGCGGGTCAGGTGTCTTTGGCCAATCTCCTGGCGATGGCGCACTGTGCCCGCAACATCCTGGTGGTGGGCGACCAACAGCAGCTCAGTCAGCCCACTCGCGCCGCTCATCCCGAGGACAGCGGCCTGAGCTGCCTTGACTATGTGATGGCCGATCACCCAGTCGTGCCATCAGACCGCGGTGTTTTCCTCGCCACCAGCTGGCGCATGCCCCCGGCGCTCACCGCCATGGTGTCAGAGCTGTTCTACGAAGAGAAACTGCAAGCCAGCTCCGCCAACGCGGTCAATCGAATCCTATGGAGCCGCCAGTCCCATGGACTGATGTTCACGCCCGTGGAACACAGCGGTAACAGCACGGGCAGTGACGAAGAGGTCGACTACATCGCCGCGTTGGTGGAACAGCTACTTGGCAAGTCCTATCAGCGCGCCCATCTGCGCAACGGGCAGATGACAACAGAAGACGGGGTGCTCGGGCCACGCGACATCCTGATCACCGCCCCTTACAACATTCAGGTGAACCGCCTCAAGCGACGACTTGGAGAACAGGCCCGCATCGGCACTGTCGACAAGTTCCAGGGCCAAGAGGCGCCGGTCGCCATTCACTCCTTGACCGCCAGTGATGGTGAGGCAGCCCCCAGGGGACTGGACTTTCTGCTCGACCCCAACCGACTGAACGTGGCGATCAGCCGTGCACAGTGCCTTTCCATCGTGGTCGGTTCACCCCAGCTGACGACGGGGATCAGCAGCAGCATCGCTAACGTCGAGCAGCTCAACCGCCTCTGCCGGTTGATGCAGCCTGCGCAAGCTTCTCCAGGTAAGAACGAAGTCGTCTGAGTTCGTCGGGCGCAGTCCCAGCCTCTGGATCAAGCGCAATGTTGATCAGCGGCCGGTGGCCATCCGGGAATGTCACCCCTCCCGCCTCCAACTCTCCCTCAGTGAATTGCTCGCTGTCATGCCTTGGGTCCCAGTCCAGACCGCAACCCAACTCCAGGCGAATCGGACGCTCCCCGTTGCGTAGCCGTCGACCCAAGGCATAGCTCTCCTGCAGCTGGTCAGCTGTCAGCCAACAAGCTTCTGCATCGTCATCCTGCGCGACCCAAGAGGGATAGGGGGGAGGGGTATCGCTTTCGGGAGAGCCTGGTGCTGCAGAAGCAGTGGAAAGACCCAACTGTTCCGCCTGTGAATTGGTGAGAGCATGCAACCAGCAGAACGCCTCATCATCGGGGCGCTGCTGATAATCCTCGTTGAGATCTTCCAAGCTGATCTCGTGGTAACCATTCACGAGAGCCGGCCCTGCGACGTCAACACCCCCAATCCCAACAAGCTCATAGCGAATCGAACACAGAGGTTCGTCTTCCCCCTCCGGCTCCCCCACGGGATCACCAGCCTGCTTGATCAGCCAGTCAACAAGGGCATTGGGCGTCTTGAGCAAAGCCAGACCATCCTTTTGAATCAGTAAGTCCGCCAGCGTTGCAGCAGTGACGTGGTCTTTGTATTCCTCGGAGCAGTAGAGGAGATCAGCTTCAGAGAGAAAGCGCAAAGGAATGGATGTGCCCTGGAACTCAGCGGAAATCTGGTGCTCGACAATCTCCACCACCTCCAGGTTGTCGCCCGCTTCCCAGTCTTCGGGCCTGTTGATCGCTGAATCATCCACCAGCCAGCAGGTCGCCAGCGCAGCCTGTGCCGTAGCGGCTGCACAGCTCCCGTTCTCGATCTCAACCAGTGCCCGCACCAAAGGACAGAGAAAGCCAAGATCTGGATCGCGTTGTGCCAGCGACTGCACCAGTGGATGACCTGGAATGGCATCGGGATCACGCAGCAGCTCAGCATTGAGCGCCACCAGGTCGGGCATCGGTTCGCGCATGGCCGGTCTGCGACTGGCTCAATTCTGGCGAGCTGGCTGCGCGACCAACCCGCTCGTCGTTCGCGCGACACCCCTGCAGACATTTGGCCATGGGTGGGACAGTGATCCCAGTCAGGCAGCTCGAACCGAATGCGCCTCATCCACACCGCCGACTGGCAGATCGGCAAGCCCTACGGCACGGTTGCCGACGAGCAGAAGCGCTTCCGGCTGCAGCAGGAGCGCATCGCCGCCATCGGCCGCATCCGCGAGGTAGTGCGCGCGCAGGACGCCCAGCTGGTGCTGGTGGCTGGTGATCTGTTCGATTCACCCACGCCCGATGCCACAGCGGTGCTGGAGGTGCTCGAGCTGATCGGCGAGATGGAGGTGCCGGTGCTGGTGATCCCCGGCAACCATGACCACGGCGCCCCGGGCACCGTGTGGCATCGCGACGACTTTCAGCGCCACCAGCGCCAGCAGGCCCCCAACCTGCAGCTGCTGCTGGATCGCCAGCCCCTGGTGCTCGATTCGGCCGTGGTGCTGCCCTGCCCGCTGCTGCGCAACCAGGACAGCAGCGACCCCACCCAATGGCTGCGCGGTCTCGACTGGAGTGCGGTGCCCACCGATCGGCCGCGCATCGTGCTGGCCCACGGCGGCGTGCACGGCTTCGGGGGGCGCGACTACGAGGGCGACGAGGAGGCCCAGGCCGGAGCCAACAATCTGATCGATCTGTCGGCATTGCCGGCCGGACAGATCGACTACATCGCCCTGGGGGATTGGCACAACCTCAAGCAGGTATCGGCGCAGGCCTGGTACCCCGGCACGCCGGAGCCCGATCGCTTCGACCAGGGCGAGGGCAACCAGCGCGGCCAGGTGCTGCTGGTGGAGCTGCAACGCGGCAGCACCCCAGCGGTGCAACCCCAGACCACCGGGCGGATCCGCTGGCACAACCTCAAGCTGCGCTTCAGCGGCGATGGCGATCTCGATCGCTTTGAGCGCCAGCTGGAGGAGCTCACCGCCGGTCGGGTTGCCCGCGACCTGCTGCGTCTTGAGGTCAGCGGCAGCCTCAGCCTCGCGGGCCACCGCCGCTATCAACAGCTGCTCGACGATCTGCAGAACCGATTGCTGCGGCTGCGGATCAAGGGGGAGTGTCAGCAGGCGCCCGAGGCCACCGAGCTGGAGCAGCTCACCGCCCGCAGCGAAGACCCCTTGATCGCCCAGGTGGCCCAACAGCTGCAGCAGCGCCTCCGCCGCGAAAGCGATCCCGATTCAGACGAGGCGAGCCGGATCCGCACCGCCCTCTGCGAACTCTTCCGCTACACCACCACCCGCTGATCCGCCATGCGTCTCCTCAACTGCCAACTCCAGAACGTGCGCCTTCATGGCGAGCTGGAGGTCAACTTCTCGCCCCGGCTCACCCTGATCGGCGGACCCAATGAATCCGGCAAGAGCACCCTGGTGGAAGCGCTGCACCGGGCCCTGTTCCTGAAGGCCTCGGCAACGGGTGCCCCCGTTGAGGCCCTGCAGTCGCGGCTGCACCTGGGCCAGCCGGTGGTGCAGATCGGCTTTGAAGCCAAGGGCGACAACTGGACCCTGCGCAAGCGCTTCAGCGGCACCACCGGACAGGTAACCCTGCAGGCCGAGAGCAGCGGCAAGTCGCTTACAGGCCCCACCGCCGAAGAGGTGTTGGCGGAACTGCTAGGTGTCGGAGAGATCGTGGGCAGCAAGCAGGCCGGCACGGTGCTGCCCAGCCGCTGGGCTCACCTGTGGGTGCGCCAGGGCTTCTCCGGCGACGACCTGCTCGCCACCAGCACCAGCCACTACGACTTTGATCAGCTGCGACTGCAGCTGGAGCGCAGTGGCGGCGCTGCGGTGCAGCAATCGGCGCTGGATCAGCAGGTGGAAAAGCGGATCAAAGAGGCGCTCGATGAAAACTTCACCACCCGGGGCACCAAGAGAAATTCGCCCCTCTATGCCCGCGAAGAAGCCCTGAAAACGGCCCAATCCAGGATGGAGCTGGCGCTGGCTCGTCTCACCGACTACGAAGACGCCAGCGACCAACTGGCGGATCTCTGCGAGGAGTTGGAGCAGCTGCAGGGCCAGGAGCTGCCGGCGCTGCTCGAAAGCCAGAAGCGCCTGCAGGACGGCGCCCAGGCTGTGGGACGCCTGGATAGCGCCATCGAGCTGGCCGCCAAGGGCCTGGAGCCCATCCGGTTGCGCCATGAGGCAGCACACCAAACCCTGCAGCAGCTGGATGCTCTTGAGGCGGAAATCGCCCAGCGCCAGAACACGCTGACCGCTCTGGAGACCAATGCCGCTGGTGCCCAGAGCCGTGAAGCGGAGCTCAAGGCCGCTGAGCTGCAACGCACGCAAAGCCTGACCACCTTCACCCAGCAGCGCCAAAACCTGGAGCAGCGCCAGCAGCTGTTGCGGTGCCTGGTGGAGCGCACCAGCACGGCCGAGTCGCTGACGCGGCAGAGCGCTGAGCTCGAGAAGTTGCGGCAGGAGGCCAGCAAGCGCCAATCGTTGGAGCAGCAGCTCAGCGACCTGCCCGGCATCAACAAGGCATCGCTGCTGGAGCTGCGGCGGCTGGAGCAACAGCTGCGTGATGCCCTCACCCGCCAGGAGGCCATGGCCGCCGGCGTGAAGCTGCTGAAGGCCGACCAGCCGGTTCGCCTCGATGGCCAACCCCTGCAAGTAGGCGACGAGCAGCGCCTCAGCGCGGTGTTCCAGTTGCAGGTGGGCGATGGGGTGGTCCTGGAGATCGCCCCCGGTGGTGGCCAGGCGCTGGGCGATCTGGAGCAGGCGGTGCAGAGCACCCGTGATCAGTTGGCAACCCAGCTGGCGGAGCTCAAGGTCGAAAGCGTGGCGGCGGCCGAGGCCCTGCTGGAGCAGCGCAACACGCTGGACCAGCAGCTGGCAGCTTTAGGCGACACGCCAGCTGATCCAGGCCAGTTGGAGCAACAGAACTCCGCCCTGCAGCAGCGCGTCGCGGAGCTGGATGGCGAACTGCAGGATCTGGCAGAGGTGCGCCAGGCGATGGAGCAGGAGCAGCCGCTGCCCGAAGCCCTCAGCGCGTTGCAAGCCCTGCAGCAACAGATCAATGCCACCAGCAAACACACCTTCGCGGCGGTGGGTACCGCGGAGAAGGAGCTGGAGGCCGCCCGTTCAGCCCTGCAGGCGTTCCACACGCAGCGGATCAGCGAGGCGAGCCAGATCGAGGTGGTGCGATCTGAACTGGCCGACCGGAAGCAGCGGCTGGAGCCGTTGATCAGCCAGCACGGTGATCGCAACACGTTGGCCGCACAGCTCACGGGCCTCGGCGAGCGGCGCCAAAAGGCCGAGGCTGAACTGAACCGGCTGAAGGCTGAGCGAGCAGCCATCTCCAGCCAGGACCCCGAGCGGGAGCAACAGCGACTGCAGGAGCAGCTGGAGAACCTCACCAGGCGGCAGGAGGAGCTGCTCGATCAACGGGGTGCAGCCAAGCAGCGCTGCGACAGCATCAGCAGCCAGGCCCCCTTTGCAGCGGTTGAGCAGGCCCGGCTGCAGTTGGAAACAGCCGAGGCTGACCATGGCCAGTTGGTGCGGCTCACGCAGGCCCACCAGCTCTTGCAGCAACTCTTTCAGGAGGCTCAGGCTGATCTCTCCAGCCGCTACAGCGAGCCGCTGGCTCGCGCCATCGGCGACTACCTCCGCCCCCTTGTGCCCGATGGCCAGGTGGCCCGGCTCAGCTACGACCAGAGCAAGGGCTTCCAGGGCCTGCAGCTCCGGCGCGGCCAGGAGTACTACGGCTTCGAGGCCCTGAGCGGCGGCATGCGCGAGCAGTTGGCGGCAGCCCTGCGGCTGTCGATGGCGGATGTGCTCAAGGAGGCCCACGACGGCTGCCTACCGCTGGTGTTCGACGACGCCTTCACCAACTCCGACCCCGAGCGGGTTGACCTGGTGAAACGCATGCTCGGCAGCGCCGTGGATCGCGGCCTGCAAGTGATCCTGCTCACCTGCGATCCAGCCGCTTACGGCTCCTTCGCTGATCAGGTGGTGGAGTTGGGCAGCGGCTGACAGCTTCCAGCCCCAGAGGCCCTGCCTCCTTAGCGTGGACGGAACCGTCGCGCTGGGGCCATGGCGCCCAAAGACAACCTGTTCAGCCGGCTACAGCACTTGGACCAATCCACCAGTGCTGAGCGCCAGGCGGCACGGCGCAAACGCCAGCAGCAGAGCAGTGGCGAGATCCTGCAGACCTTTCTGGCCTACAAGCTCGACCATGCCACAGAAAAGATGGGACTGGGTCTAGCCATCGGCGACCCACTCACACTGCTGCACGAGCCCACCAACCAGTGGGATGCCAATGCCGTCAAGGTGTTCTGGAAGGAGCAGTGGATCGGCTACATCCCCAAGGACATGGCGGCGTTGATCGCCGCCGAAGTGCCAGAAGCCGCGACGGGGCTAGAAGCAGTGGTGACAGGACTCACCACCACCTCGCGCCGCGATGCCTTCCGGCTGCAGATTTCAATCCCCATTCCCAAGGCCAGCCGGCGTCTGCGGGAGCTCGGCGTCACGAGCACCTTTGCCTGGGATTTTGATCGCACCACCGGAACCGACAAACTTCGGCTGGTGATCAGTTGCACCGAAACCGCCTTTCGCGAACTGCAGGAGCTGCTGGCCGCCAGCTTCGACGTCAGCAAGTGCGGCTACAGCTATTACCCCGCCCAGGACGGCCGCCACTATCCCTGGTATCTGAGCCTCACCGACAGCAACGGCAAGGCCCCAGAAGACCCGGAGCAGGTCGAGAAGCTGATCCGCTCGCTCTTTGGCGTACCCAGTGAATCCACCCGCAATCGCGAACGACAAGAACGCCTCAAAGAGCTCGAGGAAAAGCAAGAGGAGATCAACAAGCGGCTGGAAACCAGTCGTGCCGAGGAGCGCCGACTCAGGCGGGAGTTTGACTTCAACAAGACAGCCTGGGAACAGCGCGCCGAGAAAGCCCGGGCACAAGGCGATCAAGCCATCGAACTGGCGCAATCTGTTGAGGGTGAGCTGAGTCAGAAGCTCGATCTCAAAGAGCAGGAGCTACAACTGGCTCTCGCTGAAAACAAGGCGCTGGAGGATCAACTCGAACAGAGCACCAATGAGCTGGAGACGCTCCGACTTGAGCTTGACTATTTCGAACAACGAACTCCCTCAGGAGCATCTGCTGAACTGAGCCAGTCCACTTGGGGAAGCACGGGTGGGGTTGTTGCCGAACAGGAGCTGCGCAGTCGTCTCTTGAGTGGCCTGCGCTCCATCGCCGGAACCGCACGCCTCAAACCGCGGCAATGCCTCGAGCTAGTGAGCGAGGAGCTCTGCCCTGGCCACCTTCTCGTACTGGAGAGTGCCTGGAGCTCAGCCGATCAAGCCAAGGGTTTTGAGCATGGCGACCAGCTCTTCGAGCTGCTCTGGTTACTCGCTACCTCCTACCGCGCCCAAAAGCTCACTGGCGCTCCCGACCGAATCGCCGGGCAAATCTTTGGCGGCAGCAGCTTTGCCCCACGGGAGTCGCAAACGATCGAAAGCAACACCCAGGCACGCCGCGCACGCACATTCACTTACCAGGGAAAGACCGTTGAGATGTGGCAACACCTCAAGATCGGCGCTAAGGATTCAGAAAGCAGGACACTGAGGATCCACTTCTGCTGGGACGAGCAACTCGGCCAGGTCGTGATCGGTCACTGCGGCAAACACCTGTTCAATCCCAATCACTGAATCGGGCCAACCACAGACCACGTGAATAGATATTCGGCGCATGACACAAAGACGATTTATGCACGCCTGATTCAGTCATGAGGACTACCGCGCAGGCCTTGTCATGGTGCGGGGCGGCGTCAAGGATCGGAGCCGTGCCCGCGGCTGGTTGTCGTTGGTGCCGCATGACGCGGCACATCAGGCGAATGGCGCGGGTCCTTGACCCCGCCCCGCTTGGAGGTGGGGTCCTGCGCTGGTTCCGCCATGGCCACGCTTTGCCTTCCTGTTCACACCCCTGCTCACCTGCATGCCGCCCGCCGGCTGCACTTCTCGGCCAGCAGCGATGGCTTGCTGCTCTGGCTTTCAGAGGAGTGCTGGTGCCGCGGGCTGATCAGGCTGGCAGCTCTGCTGGATGATCTGCTCACCGAGCGTCAGGCGCAGCAGCCTGAGCCACCTGTTGATCCCGAGCTGGAGGCGCTGTTGCCCTTCTGAGGGCTGTAGTCAAGGCCCCAGTGCCTGTCCCTCCGTTTTTTGGGGGGCTTGCTCAGGGCCTCTCCAGTCTGAGGCCTTCCTATCGTCAGGCCTCCGCTGGGATCGGTCCCGTCGCTGCGCCGCTCTCGGCGCCGATCGTCATGGCCACACGCTCTGCTGCTGGCATCTCGGCTTCCGCGGAATCGCCTTTCTGCCGCCCTGAGGAAGATCCATTCCTGCTGCTGGAATCCACACTGCGCTCGGTGGAGGAGATCCTGTTGCGCCGGCGGGGGCTGCCGCTGCGCCGCACCTGGAGCGAGCAGCCCTATGGAGAAGAGGAAATCACCCTGCTGGAAGAAGAGGTGATCCCTGCGATCCAACAGTGTCTGGCCCGCATTGATGAGCTCGATGAGCGGCTGCTGGCCCAGCAGGAGCTGCTGCAGCGCTGCACGCTCGAGGTCCAGCGGCACGCCCTGGTCTAGGGCTTCGGCCCTGCCGGGGGCCTTATCCCGGCTTTCTCTCCGGTGCA
>CALRUA020000017.1:0-44772 GCA_943371215.1 Cyanobium sp. NIES-981
TTCTCCAACAAGCGCTGGCTGCACTTCTTCATGCTGTTCGTGCCGGTGATGGGTCTGTGGACCAGCAGCATCGGCATCATCGGCCTGGCCCTCAACCTGCGTGCCTACGACTTCGTGTCGCAGGAAATCCGCGCCGCTGAGGACCCCGAGTTCGAGACCTTCTACACGAAGAACATTCTTCTCAACGAAGGTCTGCGTGCCTGGATGGCACCGGCTGACCAGCCGCACGAAAACTTCGTCTTCCCTGAAGAGGTTCTGCCCCGCGGCAACGCTCTCTGATTGGTAGCCCGACACAGGCGAATCTCTCATTGCACGGGCGCCCTGCGGGGCGCCTTTTTTAGCGTTTGATTTCTGGCACTAGGCCGCTTGGCGCCGCTACCATTTGCCAGTCCCGTCAGCAGTGATGTGGAGCCGCTGAATCCCTTGGGTTGAGCCGGCTTCGAATGCATCGCCGGCTGGCAACAATCCCCCAAGGAGGAGGTGCCCGTGAGTTCCAGTTGTTCCATGCAGGGTCTGCTGATCGCGGAGAACGCCGGCTGATTTTGGCGCCTGATTCCTGATCATTCGGTTCCGCGCCAGAGCGGACCCGGCGAGAGCCCCCGGTGAGCCAGGCCCAGCCTGTGCTCACCGGGGGCATCGTTTTGCGTGCTGTTGTCTCAGATCGTCTGTTCAGGCTTGGCCTGGCTGGCGCTTGCCACCAGATCCGGTTGACGCATCAGGGCACCGACGCCCACCAGCGACGGGAAGGCCACCGTGGCCATGCGCAGCACCAGGGTGACGGCCAGGGCTTCGGAACGACCGCTGCCGTAGAGCATCGCCAGGCCGATGGAGGTGGCTTCGCTGGTGCCGAGGCCCGCCGGCAGCAGGGACACCACCCCGCCCAGCCCGGTGGCGGTGCGGATTACAGCGGCGTGTTGCCAGCTCAGGGCCGTTCCGAGGGCGGCATAGAGCCCCACCAGCAGGCCTGCTTCCGCCAGCCAGGTGCTCACCGCCAGCAGGGTGCCCACCAGGAGGGGCCAGGGTTGCATCAGTTGTCGTACCCGGCCCATCGACAGCAGGCCTTCGCGCAGGAGGCGGGTGAGCCCCAGCCAGCGCCCATGGTTTGGCAGGCGCTCCATCCCCCGCTCCAGCCGTTGCAGCATGTGTGGGTGCGTGAATAGCCAGCCGCCGGCCCCCAGCACGGCCATCGCCAGCAGCACCGCTAGCAGCACCTGCCCACCCAGGCCCCAGCTCAGCACCAGCAGGGCGCTGGCGAGATCCCCCAGCCGCTCCGCCAGGGTGATGCCCACCCCCACCTGCAGTGGAAAGCCGTGGCGTCGCTTCAGCCAGAGGCCCCGCAGGGCCTCACCGCCTCTGCCAGGCGCTGCGATCAGGGAGAGCCCTGCCAGGTAGATGCGGCCGCTTGCCCGCCAGGCCAGGCCGAAGCCCAGGCGCCGCAGATAGAACTGCCAACGCTGGAACAGCACGGCGTGGCTGAACACCACAACGGCGGGGGCCATCAGCCACCACCCCCAGGGCAATCGCTGCAGCGTTGATCCCAGCTCCCGAAGGCCAAAGGCCAGGCTGAGGCCCAGGTAGATCAACAGGGCAGCCACCAGTGCCAGCAGCCAGCGGCGCTTCATGGCCGCACCTTCATCGGGGTGCCCTCATGGAATGAAGCGCAGTTTGCGGGCGGCGTAGAGGCACATCCGCGCCAGGATCAGCCCCTCCTTCACGTGGGCGATGTTGGAGCTGCCATAACTGCGCTCTTGATAGCGCACGGGCACTTCCACGATTTTGAGGTTGAGCTTGCTGGCGCCGAACAGCAGATCAAAGTCGCCGAAGGGATCAAAGTCGCCGAAGTAGCTGCGCCCCGCCTTGAGGCGTTCGTAGTCGTGTTTCCAGATCACCTTGGTGCCGCAGAGGGTGTCCTTGAGGCGCTGGCGCAGGAGCCAGGAGAACACCGCGGCAAACAAGCGATTGGCGGCCGTGTTCAGTGGCGGCATGGCATCCCAGCTGCGGGGGTAGACCAGCCGGCAGCCATTCACGAATTCTCCGCGGCCATCGGCCATGGCCTGGGCAAAGCGCGGCAGATCCTCGGGGCGCACGGTGAGGTCGGCATCGAGGATCATCAACACATCGCCTTCGGCCTGCTCGAAGCCCAGCCACACCGCATCGGCCTTGCCCTTGCCGCTCTGGCGAAATTTGCGTAGCCGCAGCGGGCCTTGATAGCTGGCGCAGACCCGTTCGATTTCCTCCCAGGTGTCGTCTGAGGAATGGCCTTCCACGAACAGCACTTCTGTGAACCGGCCCAGTTCCGGGAGCCGTTCGATGGCCGGGGCGATGTTCCCCGCTTCGTTGCGGGCCGGGATCACCACACTCACGCTCGGATCCTGGCGCTCTTGCCGGCCGGGCCTGGCCACCATCCAGTGGGTGAGTCCGAGGTTTTCCAACAGCGGCAGCTGGCTCAGCCAGCGGTTGGCTAGCGGTGTGAGCAGCGGCAAGCGCCGGGGGAGCAGGCAGCGGTGCCCCTGTTTGAGCACTTCCCAGCCAGCGAGGTCCAGCAGGTTGGTGACATCGCGGGGGGTGAGCCAGCTCTCGGGCGGCTGGGGTTGGCGCTGCCCCAGCTGTTCGGCGGTTTTCAGCAGCGGTTGCCACAGCCAGTTGTGGAAACTCACCACCAGTCGTGTGCGCGGGTGGCAGAAGGCCTCCAGCCGCTCCAGCACCCCTTGAACATCCCCCAAGGTGTTGAGGGTGTTGGGCAGCAGGATCACATCGAAGGGCTCGCTCTCGCCGATGGAGGTGGGCGAGATGGTTTCAGCATCGGCCGCCAGGATCCGCAGCTGGGGATGGCGCCGCTGGGCGGCCTTGGCCAGCTCAGGCTCCAGTTCAATCCCCACGCCATGGCCTGGATTCAGGCTCGCCAGTAGGTCGCCCATGCCACAGCCGATTTCCAGCACCCGCTGGCCCGTGGGCACCAGCAGCCGATGCAGGCGCTCCAGGTCGTCGTAGTAGGCGCGATTGCGCTGGCGGAAGCGGAGCTGCTGGTTGGATGGCGTCATGACTTGAGCAGGGACATGGCTTGGGGCAGATCCAGCCGCAGAGCGCTGGCCACGATGCGCAGGGTGCGCAGGGTGGGTGTGGTCCCACCGAGCCTGGCAGCCTGGTCGAGGGCCGCCTGGGCCGCCCAGGGTTGAAAGCGATAGAGCTCCACAACGCCAAGGCCCACCAGGGCATGAGGATTGCCGGGATCTCGCTGGGTGATCTGCTGGAGCGTGATGGCGGCATCGCCTGCGTGGCGCTGCAGGGCTTGGGCCAGGGCCAGGGCGTAGAGATCGTTGAGGTTGCCCGGATCACGGGTGAGCCGTGAGCGCAGGATGGCTTCGCCATCACGCAGGTACACCTGATCGGGATCGGTTTGGTTGAGCTGCCCCACCCGCCCGAACAGAGGATCCAGTTCGCCGCGGCGTAGTTGTTGGCCCAGCTCCACAAGCACCGCCACGCGGTTTGTGGCCAGCCCCGTGGCGGTGGCCAGGGGGCCAGGAACTGCCTGGATCTCCATCGGCTTGGTGGACAGCCGTAGTGGCATGGCTTTGCCCTGGGGGGAGAGGAACACGGCCTGCGGCTGGTAGGTGCCGGCGGGCAGGGAGGAGGGAATCGGCATCGCCAAACGCTCCTGCACGCGCACGCAGGTTGTTTCGCTGAGGTTGTTCAGCAGGAGCATCCCCTGGCCGAGGGCGTGATCGGCCCGCCAGTTGGACTCCCCCGATTTCCACTCCAGCAGCAGCCTGGCTCCGCGCAGGCTCTGGCTCGGCCCCGAGAGGCTCAGCGCCAGGGGTGCCGTGGCGCCAGCTTGCACTGGAGGGCCTGGATTGATGGCCAGCTCCATGGCCCCGGGCCCGGCACAGGGCACCGGTTGCGCCGCGAGGCTGAGGGTCTGGCGTCGCATCAGCACCGCCTCGCTGCCATCGGGCAGGGGCCAGCGGCCAGCCTCCACAAAGGCCGGCGATTGGCTCACCATCCGGCTGAGCTGGGCCTGGCGCTCATCGCTCATCACGCCTTGATCGCCGCCCTTGAGCAGGAACCAGTCGAAGCCGTTGAGGTCTTGATGGAGCCGCTCCACGGGCGCCACTGTTTGGCGGGCGGCCACGCGGAACTGCTGCCGCCGCCCCTCGGCCTCCAAGTTGAAGGCGTTCAGTGCTTCGCTGTCTGGCAGTACCGCCAGGGTGGAGAGCTGATGGGGGCTCTGCTGGCGGATGGTGGCCACGATCTGGGCCACGGGCCAGCGGGAATCCCCATTGGGCAGGTGCTGAGGGAAGCCGGTGAGATCGCGCCCCCAGCCAAATTGGTTCCACAGCACCCCGGCTAGCCCCAGGGCCAGCACACTGGCCTGCCAGGGGCGGCGCCAGCGGCTGTGCACGCTCGCCACCAGCACCCCCAGCCCCAGGGCCAGCTGCGGCAGCAGTGGCAGCACGAAGCGAAAGTCCTTGCTGGTCATCAGCACGGCCACCAGCAGGCCTCCTAGGGGCAGGCTGAGCCACCACAACAGCCGGGCTCCCTGCTCCTGCCCTACCCGTGGGAAACGACGAGGCCAGCGGCCTTGCTGCAGCTGCTGTCCGAGGGCCAGGGCGGCACCGGCCAGCACCAGGGCCACCAGGCCACTGCCGGCCATGGTGGGCAACAGTTTCGGGTAATAGAGCCAGCCCTCCAGGGAGTTGGCTTCCAGGCCGTCCTGGTAGGCCACGCCCCACTGACGGGCCTTGTTGATGGTGGAGAGAATCGTGAGCCAGTTCTGGCTGAACCAGGGCCAGCTCACGGCCCATGCCACCACCGCGGCCAGGCCCAGGTGCAAGGCCGCACCGAAGCGTCCAGCGCGCAGGTCGCCAAGCCCGCGCACCAGCAGCAGCACCAGGGGCAGCCACAGCACCACCAGGCCCGTGGGCCTGGTGAGGAACAGGGCGCCCAGTCCGAGCCCGCTCAGCCCGCTCCACAGCCAGGGGCGCTGCAGTGGGAGCCAGCGCCGGGCGCTGAGCAGCCACCAGCAGCTGGTGAGCACGGCCGTGAGGCTGAAGTCGATCAGATAGTCGGTGCGTTGGTTGAGCAGGGCTGGTGCCACGGCGCAGAACCAGGCGGCCCAGAGGCCGGCGCTGCGGCTGTGCATGAGCCGGCCCAGGCCGTACACGCTGGCCAACAGCCCAGCGTTGAACAGGCCATTGGCGGCCATGGCGCTGCGGTAGCCAGGGCCCAGCAGCTCCAGCACGGGGGCCGAAACGATGTAGGTGAGCGGGCCCCGGTATGTGGGCGATTGGTTCCAGAGCTCCTGCCACCAGCTGCCACTCCAGGGGGCGGCCTGGCGCAGCACCCGCCAGAAGCCCAGGGCCCGGCTGAGGTGATCCCCCTGATCCCAGGCGGGGGGTAGGTGGTGGCGCTGCAGCCACAGCCCATCAGCCAGTAGGCAGCCCAGCCAGAGCAGCAGCAGCAGGATCCAGTCGCGGCGGTCGTGGCGTGAAACGTGCATCAAGGCCGCGCTTGCACCAGCATCCATTCGCCCAGATCATCGCCCGATGCCAATGGCTGCAATGCCGCGCCTTCGGCACTCTCCCCAAGGCGTTTGGGCACCCAGGCCCGCTGGCCCGGTGCCAGCGCGTTCAGTCCATTCAGGCGAGGGCCCAGCTGGGGCGTGCCCAGGGCCAGCAGAATCAACTGGGCGTGCCCATCCCCACTCAGGGGATCCGGCACCACAACCGCCACGGGGCCCTGCTGCAGGGCCTGGCTGAGGGCTGGTGCCGCCAGGGCTTGGCGCATCTGGGGGCTGCGATCGGTGAACAGGCCCGACTGCACCAGCAGCAGCAGGGCTAACCACGGCCCGGCCAGGCAGGCGATCAGCACGGAGCGGCCTTGCCGCTGCCAGGGCAGCACCAGCCAGCTCAGTCCCAGCCCCAGGGCCGCCAGGCCATAGGGCCAGGGGGCTTGCCATAGCCCAATCACGCCCGCCACGGCCAGGAGAGCTCCAAGGGTGGCGATCAGCCAGGCCAGCCAGCGTGGCCGTGCCTGATCCGTTTGGCTGAACCGCTGCAGGGCCGCCGCCGCGGCAATGGCCAGAAAGGGGGTGATCTGCAGGCCGTAGTAGGGCGTTTTGGTGCGGAAGCAGCTCAACAGCAGCACCAGCAGCAGGGGAGTGCCCAGTAAGGCAAGCCGCTGCTCCCGGCTCCAGTGGCGCAGGCCCAGCCACCAGCCGGCGGCTGCCGCCAGGCACCAGGGGGCCGTGTTGGCGGGGATGTTCCAGAGGTAATAGAGGGGGCCGGCGCTGTAGACGTCGCTTTTGGATAGGTAGAGCAGCTTCTGCAGCAGGCCCCCCACCACGGCCGGGCCGTATTGCTGCAGGCTCAGGCCCAGCCACAGCAGCACCGGTAGCCAGCCCAGCAGCAGCCAGCCCCAGAAGCTGGGCCGCGCCAGCAGCCAGCGGCGCCGCAGCACGGTGAAGGGCGCCATCGCGGCCAGGGGCACCGCCACCATGAAGCCCTTGATCAGGAAGGCTGGGCCCACCCAGCCGGTGGCCAGGGCGATGGGCCACCAAGGCCCGTCGGGCCGGGCCCGCACCAGGGCCCAGAAGCCAAGCAGTTCCAGGGCCAGCAGCGGCATGTCCTGGCCGGCCTGGTGGGCGTGGTTGATCCACAGCGGTGTGAGGGCCAGCACCAGGGCACTGATCCAGCCGGTTCCCCGGCCCAGCAGCTCCCGGGCCAGGGTTGCGGTGAGCACGAGGCAGGCGGCGGCGGCCAGCAGGCTGGGCAGATGGGCCACCCAGGGCTCGGGCCCCAGGAGTTGGCGGGTCGCGGCGATCAACCACTGCACGCCAACCGTGCGGTCGTACAGGGGTTCCCCCCACCAGAGGGGGGCCAGCCAGTGGCCGCTCTCCTGAATCCAGCGGCCCTGCAGGGCGTAGTAGCCCTCGTCGTGGGCGAGAAAGCTGCGGGGGGCTGCCGTGAGCAGCAGGGGCAGGAAGGGCAGGGCTGCTAGTAGGCGCCACCACCGGCGAATCCCCTCGGCCACGTGTCCGGGGCTACGTGTCATTGCGGTTTGTGGCACACCGGGGCTGGGGGGCAGGTGGATCCTGCGTCATCTTCTCCTCAGACGCTCTGCGTCGAAATCCTCTTTTGGTGTGAGGACCATGAAACTGTTCCAGAAGCTTCTTCTGGCGCCTGCTGCCCTGGGCCTGATGGCTCCTGTGGCTGCATCCGCCGCCGACCTGAACATCGCTGGCGTCAGCCAGTACGGCTCCGAGGAGCAGGTGACGTCGATCACCCAGTTCTCCGACGTGCAGCCCACCGACTGGGCCTACCAGGCTCTGTCCAACCTGATCGAGCGCTACGGCTGCGTTGCGGGCTACCCCAACGGCACCTACAAGGGCAAGCAGGCCATGACCCGCTATGAAGCGGCCGCCCTGCTGAACGCCTGTCTCGACCGGATCACTGAAGTGACCGACGAGCTCAAGCGCCTGATGAAGGAGTTCGAAAAGGAACTCGCCGTGCTGAAGGGCCGCGTGGATGGCCTCGAAGCCAAAGTGGGCGAACTGGAAGCTACTCAGTTCTCCACCACCACCAAGCTGAAAGGTATTGCCACCTTCGTGCTGGGCGCTAACAGCTTCGGTGGTAACAATGCAGCTACAACTGCATTCCCCAACGGCGGTGTGAATGGTACCCGCGCCATCGAGGGCGGCACCAGCTTCAACTACGACGTTCGCCTGAACTTCGACACCAGCTTCACCGGTAAGGACCTGCTGCGCACCACCCTGCGTGCCGGCAACTTCGCTGATTCCGCTTTCGGTAACAGCGCTATCACCGGTGGCAACGGCCTGAACCAACTGGAAGTGGCCTTCCAGGAAGGTTGCGGCACCGGCACTGATTGCGGTGACGTGGTGGCCATCAACCGCCTCTTCTATCAGTTCCCTGTGAGCGACGGTTTCACCGTCACCGTGGGTGGCCGCGTTCGTCAGGACGACATGCTGGCCATGTGGCCCAGCGTGTACCCCGCTGACAGTGTTCTGGACGTCTTCACCTACGCCGGTGCTCCTGGTGCCTACAACCTGAACCTCGGTGCAGGTGCTGGTATCTGGTACCAGAAGAATGGCTGGAGCATCAGTGCCAACTATGTGTCCGCCAACGGCGACAACGGCACTCCTGGCACCTTCACCCAGACCCTGTCTACTGGCCAACAGGTCGTAGTCGAGGGTGGTGGTATCGGTACGAGCGCTTCTCAGCAAACCGGCACCGTTCAGTTCGGTTATGCCGCTAGCAATTGGGGTGCCGCTGCGACCTACAACTACAGCAACGGCGTTGGTCCTGCCTCTGGCACCCCCGCTTCTCAGCTGCTGCCGATTCAGTTCGGTAGAAACGGTATCTTCAACACCACCGCTGGCAGCATCAACTCCGTTGGTCTGAGCGCTTACTGGCAGCCCTCCACCTCCGGCTGGGTTCCCTCCTTCAGTGCAGGTTGGGGCATCAACGGCTACAGCTCTGCTAATACCGCCTTCGATTTCGATGGCGTTCAGAGCCAGTCCTGGTACGTGGGCATGCAGTGGGCCGATGCCTTCATCAAGGGCAACGCTCTTGGCATGGCTGTGGGTCAACCCACCTTCATCACTAGCTTCGGTAACAACACCGATGTGAAGAACGCCCTGGGTAACACCCCCATGGACGGCAACTACGCCTGGGAGTGGTGGTACAAGTTCCAGGTCACCGACAATATCAGCGTGACCCCCGCGATCTTCTACCTCTCCAACCCCCTGGGTCAGGCAGGTTCCAGCTACCAGGCCAACAATGGTCTGAACAACAGCAACGCTGCCCTCACCAACTTCGGCGGCCTGATCAAGACCACCTTCAAGTTCTGATCCTCAGCAGAACGGGAGCCTTCCTCACACACTCGGGCTCTCAACCACTTCTCACACAACAACCTCTCACCAAAGCCCCGGAGTATTCCGGGGCTTTTTTATGGCCTGCCGTTGGATGTATTCCAGGGCACGGCTGGCTGTGCTGCTGGCTTGGCGGCCAGGTTGCTTGCTGCCGTAACTTGCCCATAACTCCCATCACTGGGAGCTCCTCGATTGGTGTGAGGACCATGAAACTGTTCCAGCAACTGCTGCTGGCCCCTGCTGCCTTGGGCCTTCTGGCTCCTGTGGCTGCTTCGGCCTATGAGATTTCTGCCGCCCCCAGCGGCATGAACGATTACATCCAACAGGGTGATCTGCACAACTTCCGCGTTTGGGCGGATCAGAACCAGGTCACCAGCGTTAGCCAGTTCGCCGATGTGCAGCCCACCGACTGGGCTTATCAGGCTCTGAGCAACCTGGTGGAGAAGTACGGCTGCGTGGCCGGCTATCCCAACGGCACCTTCAAGGGCAAGCAGGCCATGACCCGCTATGAAGCGGCGGCCCTCCTCAATGCCTGCCTCGATCGCGTGACGGAGATCACCGACGAGCTGCAGCGCCTGCAGAAGGAATTCGCCAACGAATTGGCTGTTCTGAAGGGTCGTGTGGATGGCCTCGAAGCCAAAGTGGGCGAACTCGAAGCCACTCAGTTCTCCACCACCACCAAGCTGCGCGCCGATACCCGCTGGGTGCTGGGCGGCTTGAGCTACAGCGGTAACACCGTCCAGAACGGGCGTTTTCAGCCTCCAGGTACCACGGCAGCCAACTCGGTTGCCCTGGAAAATGCCATCAGCTTCAACTACGACGTTCGCCTGAACTTCGACACCAGCTTCACCGGTAAAGACCTGCTGCGCACCCAGCTGCGTGCTGGCAACTTCGACGATTCCGGCTTCTCCAGTGGCAACAACGTGGCCCGCCTGGCCCAGTTGGATGCTGCCTTCCAGGAGAACCTGAATGGCACCGATGGTACTGATGTGGTTGCCATCAATCGCCTCTACTACAAGTTCCCCATCGGCAAGGAATTCACCGCTGTTGCTGGCCCCCGTGTCCGTCAGGACGACATGCTGGCCGTATGGCCCAGCGTGTACACCTCTGACAAGATCCTGAAGATCTTCCAGTTCGCCGGTGCTCCCGGTGCCAACAGCCAAGTGCTGGGTGGTGGTGCTGGTCTGTGGTGGAAGCAGTCTAAGAAAGACAAGAAAGACACCAGCGGCAAGTGGTCGTTCGGTGTGAACTACGTGTCTGGCAATGCCGAAGATGGCAACCCCACCAATAATGTTGCCGGCTCTGCTTCTTGCACCGGCTATGTAACGGGTTCCAACCCTGCTACCACCTCCTGCGGCGGCATCGGCAACCGTTCCTCCCAGCAGAGCGCCACGGCCCAATTGGCCTACACCGCTAAGAACTGGAACCTCAGCGGCACCTACACCTACAACAGTGCTGGTGTGAGCATTGCTGGCACCCAGTTCTTCACCAGCACCCTGCCCAGCATCTACAACACCACCCAGGGCGGCGGCACGGTGAATTCCGTGGGTCTGTCGGGTTACTGGCAGCCCCTCAAGGCCGGCTGGTTCCCCAGCATCAGTGCGGGTTGGGGTATCAACAACACCAGCTACAACGACAACAACGGTGGCAACCTGGGTACATCCGGCCTCACCGGGCTCACCTCCCAGTCGTGGATGGTGGGTCTGAACTGGAAGGATGCCTTCATGAAGAGCAACGCCCTCGGCTTTGCCGTGGGTCAGCCCACTTGGGTCACCTCCGTGCGTCGTGGCACGGCGGGCAACGCCCAGACTGGTGTGATCGATGGCAACTACGCCATGGAGCTCTTCTACAAGTTCCAGGCCACCGACAACATCGCCATCACCCCGGCGATCTTCTGGCTGTCGCGCGCTCGCGGTCAGATGACCGGCACCACCAGCAGCTCCACCGCCCTGAGCAACCCCGGCATCAGCGGCGGCGACACCCTCGGCACCTTCGGTGCCCTGGTGCAGACCACCTTCAAGTTCTGATTCTTCGGAACAGCACCACTCCTCACGCGCTCCTCGCGCTCACTCACACACAAAAAGCCCCTGGCCTCCCGGAAACGGGGGGCTTTTTCATGGTGGTGCGGGCGGGTGCGTCTTGGATGATGGAGCAGCTTTCGTTGTTGTCAGCGCCTCGCGATGTCCTTGCCCCCCGCTGATCCCTATCAGGTGCTGGGGGTGCCCATCACGGCCAAGGCGGCTGAGATCAAGGCGGCCTACCGAGCGCTGGTGAAGCAACACCACCCGGATGCCGGTGGTGATGAGCATCGGATCCTGGAGCTCAATGCTGCTTGGGAAGTGCTGGGGGATGCGCAGCGGCGTGCGGATCACGATCGCCGCCACCCCGCGAGCGTTGCCGCCGGGTCTGGGCATGCCGTGGATGTGGGCCGGGCAGCGCGGCGGGCCACGGCCCAGGCTTCTGTCGTGGATGCCCAGCTGCAAACCTGGCTCCAGCAGGTGTATGGGCCCATCGATCGGCTGCTGGGCCAGGTGATCAATCCCTTCGCCGGGCAGCTCAGGGATCTCTCTGCCGATCCCTACGACGATCAGCTGATGGACACCTTCTGCCAGTTCCTGGAACAGAGCCAGGCCAAGCTCCTCAAGGTGGACACGCTCTACCGCTCCATGGCGGCGCCGCGATCGGCCCACGGCTTCAGCCTCAGCCTGTATCACTGCCTCAGCCAGGTGCAGGACGCCCTCACGGAACTGGAGCGCTACACCATGGGCTACGTGGACAGCTACCTGCGGGATGGGCGCGAGATGCTGCGGGAGGCCAAGCAGCGCCGCTCACGGCTGCATGAAGAGCGGCGCCGCCTGGAGATCTGACGCGGCGCCCTGAAGCTCAGAAGACCTCCAGTTGATCCAGGCGCAACCACACATCCGGCACCGGGCGGCGGTAGCGCAGCTGGGCATAGGCGCCCTTCACGGCCAGCACCTCGGCGGGCCCCTCGAACAGATACCCCGGGGCGGCTGGATCGCTGGCTTGAGCTTCGAGGCTGGCGGTGTAGGCGCTGCGGTTCACCTTCACCAGGCTGCCCTTTTTGATCGGGGCCACCGGCGCGGCGGTCGTCGGTGTGTCAGCCATGGGGAGAGTGAGCAGCAGGACCAGGCTAAAACGTCTTCAGTTCAGTTTTGGCGCGTGTCCCCAAGCCTGGCCCTGCTGTTGGTGATGTTTGGAGGGCTGTTGCTGCTGGCGATGTTCCTCGATGATCTGGCGGCCGAGATCAAGGTGCCGGGCATCCTGCTGGTATTGGTGCTCGGCCTGTTGATCGACAACGACCTGAGCCCCGGCGCTACGGGTTCAGCTCCCCTGCTCAGTTTTGCGGCGGCCGATCAACTGGCCCAGTTATCCCTGGCGTTGGTGCTGTTTTTCGGCGGCCTCACGGCGAACTGGACGCAGATGAAACCGGTGCTGCGCCCTTCCCTGCGGCTGGCGCTGCTGGGTTCTCTGCTCACAGCAGGCTGCCTCAGCCTGGTGGTGATGGGCTTCCAAAGTCTGCCCGCCACCGGCCTCACGGTGAATGCTCCGGTGGCCCTGTTTGTGGGGGCGATGTTCTGCAGCACCGATGCCTCGGCCGTGCTCAGCCTGTTGCGCCCCCTGCAGGGGCGGCTGCCCAAGCCCTTGCTGGATCTACTCGAGTGTGAGTCGGGCCTCAACGACCCGATCGCCGTGGTGTTGGCGGGGTTGGCGTTGGCCAGTGCCAGCGGCGGTGAAGCCCAGGTGGAGCTGGTGATGGTGGCTGTGGTGCGGGAGTTTCTGTTGGGTGCGCTTCTGGGGTGGCTGGGTGGCAAGGCCGCTGCAGTGCTGCTCAGTCGCCGCAAAGCCTCCAGCTATGGAAGCCTGGTGATTGTGTTGAGCATGGCCCTGCTCATGCTGATCGTTGGTGGCTCAGCGCTGGTGGGAGCCAGTGGCCTGCTGGCTGCCTACGTGATGGGTGTGGTGCTGGGCAATAGCCCCGAGGTGAACCGCACGGCCCTGGAAGAGAGCCATTCGGGGTTTGCCAAGTTGGCTGAATTGGCCCTGTTCCTCTGCCTTGGCCTGGTGGTGATGCCCTCCGATGTGGCGCTCTCCTTCAAGTACGCCCTGGTGCTGTTCGTTGCGGTGCTGCTGGTGCGCTGGTTGGTGGTGCAGCTGTTGCTGGTGCGCAGTGGCTTCCGGCGCCGTGAGCGCACCTTCACGGCCATGGCGGGTCTACGGGGAGCCGTGCCGATTGCCATCGCGATCCAGGCGGCATCGAGCCCCGTGCCCTGGGGGCGCGATATGCCGGCCTTCGCTTTGGCGGTGGTGTTACTGGGTCTTGTGCTTCAGGGTTTTGCCCTGGTGCCGCTGGCCCGGCGGCTGGGTCTGGTGGGGGCCCCTGAGCCGGAACTCTGTTCTTAGCCTGATCAACGAAGCGATGGACTGTGGGGGCGACATGCAGATTCTGCTGCTGGGTTGCAGTGGTTTTGTCGGCCGGGAGCTGGTGCCCCTGCTTCTCCAGGAGGGCCACAGTCTCACCTTGATCAGTCGTTCGGGCCAGCCCCTGGCGGGCCTCCAGCACCCCCAACTCCAGCGCATCGCAGCGGATCCAGCCCAGCTCGCCAGCTGGCAGCGGCCCGATCTTCAAGCTGCCCTGGCAGCCTCCGATGCAGTAGTGAATCTCGCCGGGGAGCCCATCGCCGAAAAGCGCTGGACGGCCGAGCATCGCCAGCTGCTGTTCGATAGCCGCATTCACACCACCCGTGCACTGGTGCAGGCCATGGCGGCCTTGCCCGAGGGGCAGCGCCCCCAGGTGCTGATCACGGGCTCGGCCATCGGCTACTACGGCACGAGTGCGGAGGCACGCTTTGAGGAGTCCAGCCCAGCGGGGAAGGATGTGCTGGGCCAGCTGTGCAGTGCCTGGGAGGCTGCAGGGCAGCAGGCCAGTGGCCTGTGCCGGGTGGTGACGCTCCGGATCGGCATCGTGCTGGCGGCCGATGGGGGCGCTCTGGGCAAGATGCTGCCCGTGTTCCGCCTCGGTTTTGGTGGCCCGATCGGCACCGGGCAGCAGTGGATGAGCTGGATCTCCCGCCGCGATCTCTGTGGCTTGATAGCCGCTGCCCTGGAGAACTCCGCCTACAGCGGGGTGTACAACGCCGTGGCTCCCAACCCCTGCTCCATGGCCCAGTTCGCCGCTGCCCTCGGCCGCTGCCTGGGGCGGCCCAGCCTGCTGCCGGTACCGGCAGCGATCCTGCAGTTGCTCCTTGGGGATGGCGCCAAGGTGGTGCTGGAGGGCCAGCAGGTGCTGCCGGTGAGGCTGCAGCAGCAGGGTTTCGGCTTCCGCGATCCGGAGCTCACTGGGGCGCTCGCCGTTGCCACCAGCCCAGAATCCAGCCCAACACGCCGCTGAGGATGGCGGCCCCCATCAGCAGGCCGATGGCGGGTGTGAACAGGGGCTCCCACAGGCTCTGAAACGCATTCAGCGGTGCCTCGATGTGGCGGCTGTGGCAGAGCACGGCAATGCCGAACCAGATCGCTCCCGCGATTACCACGAACACATCGATCACCAGCAGGGTGTCGATCCAGCCCTTGAGGCGCTGGCCGATCGAGGGCTCCGCTGGCTTGGAGGGCTCAGTCATGGCGGTGGTGGTGCAGGCAGGCCGCGATATCGGTGGCCATCCTGGCGGCACCGCCCCCGCTGCCGATGCGCTCGAGGCCGTTCCGTGCCAGCTCTTGTTGCCAGCGCGGTTCAGCGCTCAGGCGTTCGAGCAGTTCGGCGCAGAGGGCTGCCGTGTCGCGCAACTGGGTTTCACTGCCACTGGTCCCGTCGGCGCAGAACAGTGCGGGGCCCAGCAGGCGCCGTTGGGCCTCAGCAAAGTTGGGTGTGAACTGGGGGCCGCCCCCCGCCAGCTGCACCACGGGTTTGGCCAGCCCCACGCTCTGTTCGGCGGCGGTGCCGGTCATCGAGAGCAGCAGATCGCACTGCTGCACCACCGCCGGGAACCGGCCCCATTCCAGCTGTAGCTGCAGGGGGCCACGCCTCAAGCTGCAGCGCTCCTGGCTCTCCAGGTTCAGCCCCCAGCCCAGGCGGCTCGCCAGTGGTGCCACCTCCTGGGGGGTGAGCTTGCCCACCAAGGCCGCATGCAGGCCGAGCCGGGAGGGCTCCCGTAGTTCTGCCGGCAGCCGTTCCAGCACCTGCAGCATCAGTTCCAGGTTGTGGAGGGCTTCTGGCAGTCGGCTGCCCGGCAGCAGGCCCAGCCGCTGGAGAGGGGCTCCCCCCAGGGGTTCAGCGGCAGCTAGGGCACCATCAAAGAAGGGGTTGCCGAGGAAGCTCACCGGCCTGCGCAGTTGCACGCTGAGGTCGGCGGCGGTGAGGGCGTCGCGGCTGTACACCCGCAGAAAGCGCTGGCTTTGCAGGCATTCGCCGCAGGGCCAGGGCAGCCGCAGCCTCCCCTCGTAATGGCTGGAGTAGGCCACCAGGTAGGTCACGGTTGGCCGCCGGGTGATCCAGGCCGCCAGAACGGGGATCACATCCCCCACCACCAGGATCAGGTCGTAGCGGTGGGCCAGGCGCAGCAGCAGCAGCAGGCGCCGCACCAGGTAGGCCACCTGGCCCTGCAGCACTTCCGTGAGCCGGCCCACCAGGCTGGTGTAGCCCAGGCCGCCGGTGCTGTATTCGCGGGTGCGGCCCAGCCGGCTGAGGCCCGCCTGTTCGTAGGCACGGCCGTGGCCTACCAGGGGGAGTGCCTCCACCTGGTGTCCTAGATGCTGCAATTGCTGGCCGATCAGGGCTCCGCTGAGATCCTCGCCATGCCCATTGCTGAGCAGCAAGATGCGCTGGCCGCTGCCGGTTTGGCTCACCCCTGCAGCCAAGCTTTCACCTTCAGCAGGGCCTGCCAGTCGGGGCGCCGCACCAGGCCGTCCTCCAGGGAGTCGTCGAGTTCCGCAGCCAGTTCTGGGGCCATCACCCGCAGGCGTTGCACCAATTCGATGTGCTCCCGCACGCCTTTGGCGTTGGTTTCCAGCATCGCCAGGCTGAGGTTGATGCGGGCCTGGGGATCCTGGGGGTTGAGCTTCACAGCCATGCGGGCTGAGCGCAGGCCGGCCTGGGGCTGGTTGTCCAGCAGCTGCAGCCAGGCCAGGCAGGTCCAGCCGGCGGAGAGGCGCGGTTCCTGCTGGGTGATCGCGATGAAATCGTCGATCACCTCCTCCACCGGCGCGCCTTGCTGGTAGCGGCCAATGGCCTGCTCAAACAGGGAGGCGCCGGTGCTGGCGGCGTTGGTGGCGGCGTCTGAGGCGGTCATGGCGTGGCTGCAGGCCTGGTCGTGCCCTCAGATTGCCACCCGGGCGGTTCCGGCTGGCCTCACACGGCAAAGGAGCTGCCGCAGCCGCAGGTTTGCGAGGCGTTGGGGTTGGTGAAGTTGAAGCCGCCCCCGATCAGGGCACTGGAGAAGTCCAGCTGCATTCCATAGATGTAGAGCAGGCTCTTGGGGTCGCTCACCACCGTGAAGCTGGGCGCGCCGGTGGGTTCATACACGTACTGCTCGTCATCGCTGCGGATCTCGGCCGCCTCGATGAAATCCATCGTGTAGCTCATGCCGCTGCAGCCGCCCGAGCGCACACCCACCCGCAGCACCTTGGTGTCGCCCTGCTGGTTCATCAGTGCCGCCAGCTGCTTCATGGCGGGCTCCGTGATCAAGATGCCCTTGCCGTCCACGCCGGTATGGGTGGCCTGGGCCTGGGGGGCTTCGGGGCTGGCGATGTCGCTGGTCATCTCGGCCTTCACGCCTGTTGGGCCCACTCTATGGACGCTGTCCGGCCCCTGCCTGGCCGTGCGTCTCCATAGAGTCGTCGCCACCTAGGGAGTTACAGGGTGCGCGTCGCCATCGTTGGTTCGGGGCTGGCCGGGTTGGCGGCGGCGGTGGATCTCGTGGATGCCGGCCACCAGGTGGACCTCTATGAGGCCCGGCCCTTCATGGGCGGCAAGGTGGGCAGCTGGGTGGATGAGGGCGGCAACCACATTGAGATGGGGCTGCACGTGTTCTTCTTCAACTACGCCAACCTCTTCGCCCTGCTGCGCAAGGTGGGGGCCATCGATAACCTGCTGCCCAAGGACCACACCCACCTGTTTGTGAACAGCGGCGGTGATCTGCGGGAGCTGGATTTCCGCTTCGCCCTCGGTGCCCCCTTCAACGGCTTGAAGGCCTTCTTCACCACGCCCCAGCTCGATTGGGTCGACAAACTGCGCAATGCCCTGGCCCTCGGCACCAGCCCGATCGTGCGGGGCCTGATCGACTACGAGGGCGCCATGAAGGTGATCCGCGAGCTCGATCGCATCAGCTTCCAGGACTGGTTCCTGGGCCATGGCGGCAGCCTGCAGAGCATCCAGCGGATGTGGAATCCGATCGCCTACGCCCTGGGCTTCATTGATTGCGAGGCGATCTCGGCCCGCTGCATGCTCACCATCTTCATGATGTTTGCGTCCAAAACCGAGGCCTCCAAGCTCAACCTGCTCAAGGGCTCACCGCACCGCTGGCTCACCGGGCCGATCCTCGACTACGTCACCGCCCGGGGTGGCCAGCTGCATCTGCGCCACCGGGTCACCGAGATTCACTACGAGGAGGCGGGCACCGGCGCCGGCAATCCCGAACCCCGCGTCACCGGCCTCACCCTCGGTACCCCCGAGGGCGACCGGCGGGTGGAGGCCGATGCCTACCTGGCCGCCTGCGATGTGCCCGGCATCCAGCGCATGATCCCCCAGGCCTGGCGGCGCTACAGCCTGTTCGAGAACCTCTACCAACTCGAGGCGGTGCCCGTGGCCACCGTGCAGCTCCGCTACGACGGCTGGGTAACGGAATTGGGCGATTCCTCCCAGGCCCAGGCTGCCCGCGGCGATCTGAGCCGCCCCGCCGGGCTCGACAACCTGCTCTACACCGCGGACGCCGATTTCAGCTGTTTTGCCGATCTGGCCTTGGCCAGCCCCGAGGACTACCGCAAGGAGGGCCTCGGCTCACTGCTGCAGTGTGTGCTTACCCCGGGCGATCCCTGGATCCCCCAGAAAACCGAAGACATCGTGGCCGCCACCGATGCCCAGGTGCGGCGGCTGTTCCCCTCCGCCGCCGGCCTCACCCTGGTGTGGAGCAACGTGGTGAAGCTGGCTCAGTCGCTCTATCGCGAAGCCCCGGGCATGGAGCCGTACCGGCCCGACCAGCGCACACCGGTGCCCAATTTCTTTTTGGCCGGTAGTTACACCAAGCAGGACTACATCGATTCCATGGAAGGCGCCACCATGAGTGGAAGGTTGGCCGTTGCGGCGATCCTTGGCCGCCAGGCCGAGCTCGCCAGCAATGCCGCCACTGGTCACTGAAGGAGCGATTCATGGGCCGTTGGCTCGAGCACAGCGTGATCACCGAGATCGAAGCCCCGGCTGAGCGGGTGTGGACGGTGTGGAGTGATCTGGAGGCCATGCCCCGCTGGATGCAGTGGATCGAGTCGGTGAAGGTGGCCCCCAACGATCCAGACCTCACCGATTGGACCCTCGCGGCCCAGGGTTTTCGCTTTCATTGGAAGGCGCGCATCACCCAGCGGGTGGAGGCCCAGCAGCTGCACTGGGAGTCGGTGGGGGGGCTGCCCACGAAGGGGGCCGTGCGCTTCTATCCCCAGGGCGAGGGGCTCACGGCCGTGAAGCTCACCGTGAGTTATGAGCTGCCAGGGGTGTTGGCGCCGTTGATGGAGCCCACCATCCTGGGGGGCATCGTGACCAAGGAGCTCCAGGCCAACCTTGACCGTTTCCGGGATCTGGTGCAAAGCGGCTATGGCCAGGGCTAGATCAGCCCTGCTGGCGCTGGCCGCCAGCACCCTGGCCAGCAGTTGTGCCGGTCCGTCGGAGGATGGGGCCATGGTGCTGCCACCCTCGGCTCTGCCGGCCCGATCTGCACAGGCACCGGCGGCAACCCAGCCGGTGCCCACCGCTGGCTTCACGCCCCTACCCACGCCCCAGCAGGTGGTGGCCCCCCTGGCCACCGGGCGGCCCGATCCCTTCGCTCCGCTGGCGCCAGCGCCGCAGGCCTTGGCTGCGGCGGATCTGCCGGAGGGGCTGCGGTTCACCGGTGTGATCCGCTCGGGCGGCCATGCCCAGGCGTTGATTCAGCTCAAGGACCAAAGCGGCCCCGTGTGCGTGGGGCCGCGGGGCTATTGCCCGGGTGCCGGCCTGCCCGCCCTGCTGCCGCCGGGCTGGAGTGTCACCGGCATCGATGTGCAGAACGGCCGCCTGGCCCTCAGGCAGGGGAGTCAGCGGCGGATTTTGAGCCTGTGAGCAGGGCACTGCAGGCGGCCACCAGCCCGTCGAGGTCGTAGGGGTTGGCCTCGGCATCGAGGCGTCCCAGCACTTCGCGGCAGGCCTGGCTGGTCTGCGGGCCGATGGACACCACCGCAACCCCTCGCAGCCGCTCCCGCCACTCCGATCCGAACTGCCGCTCCAGCAGGAGGGCCGTGTGGCGCGCGGTCTTGCCGCTGCTGAAGGTGATCGCATCCACCCCACCGGCCGCCAGGGTGGCGGCCGCCGCCTCCGGTAGCGCCGCCGGGCAGCGGGATTCGTAGGCCGCCACCTCCACCACCCGCGCCCCAGCCTCGCCAAAGGCCTCCGCCAGCAGGGTGCGCCCACCGCTCTGCACCCGGGGCAGCAGCAGCCTCAGGCCCCAGCCCGACACCGGGAAGTGTTCGATCAGGCTGTCGGCCACGAAATCCGGTGGCACGAAATCCGCCGGTGCCCCCAGGGCCTCTAGCCGGCTGGCGGTCTTGCGGCCCACGGCGGCGATCTTCAGCGAGGCGGGCCGGCGGGCCAGGCAGCGGCCCTGCCGCTGCAGCCGCTCTTCCACCGCATCCACCCCGTTGCTGCTGGACACCACCAGCCAGTGGAACTCCTCCAGTTCCGCCAGGGCGTCGTCGAGGGGGCCCCATTCATCCGGCGGACCAATCACCAGAGCGGGCAGGTCCAGCACCGTGGCGCCGGCCTGCTCGAACAGGCGCCTGGCTTCCCCGAGCTGCTGTTCGGCGCGGGTCACCGCAATGGTGCGGCCCTGGAGGGGGAGCATCGCCGGGCTGGGCATTCAGGCGGCCTCCAGCTTCACCAGTGCGCCGGCCTGCTGCCGTAGGTGGCTGGCCTCGCTGTCGCGTCCCTGCTCCTGCAGCAGGCCGATGGCCTGGCGGAAGCTGCTGCGGGCACCCTCGATGTCGCCGCCCAGCAGCAGTGCCACGGCCAGGTTCTGGTGGGTTTCGGCATGGCCGGGGCTCAGCCTGCGGGCCTCGCGGTAGGCCTCGAGGGCTCCGCCGATGTCTCCCTGCCGGCGGCGGATCAGCCCCAGGTTGTACCAGCCCAGGCCCACCTCGGGGGCGATGGCCGTAGCCCTGCGGCAGAGCTCTTCGGCCTCCGTCAGGCCCCCCTGCTGGAGCAGCAGGGCCGCCAGGTTCAGGCGGGCCGCCAGGTTCAGCCGTGGGGCCATCGGCACGGCCAGGGCCTCGCGGTAGCGGCTTATGGCGGCAGCGGGATCGCCACTGGCCTCGGCCATGGCCAGATGCAGCAGCAGCTCGTAGCGCTCGGGATGGGCCGCGGCAGGGCAGTGCTGCAGGCCCCGCTGCAGTAGCTCCAGCCCCCGCGTGCTGTTGCCCTCAGCCACCTCCAGGCTGCCGAGCTTGGCGCAGGCGTAGGCATCGTTCGGGCGCTCCAGCAGCTCGGCCTCCATGGCCTCCCGCAGGCGCTGCGCCTTGTGGCCCTGGGCCAGAAGTTCCGGGCGGTATCCGTCGTGGATCAGGGCCGGTTCCGGACAGTCGGCAATGCGCCAGTGGGGTTCGTGCTGCAGCAGCTCCGCCACGCTGTCGTCCACCATCGCGTGGTACGCCCGGCTCCAGCGGATGGCCGGATGGCGGCGGAACAAACGGCTCACATTGGAATAGGGCGATTGCACGGCCCCCTGCTCATGGCGCAGCAGGTTGATCACCAGCACATCCGGTTGTGCCATCAGGGCCCGCAGCGGTTGCCAGGCCTGTGGCAGCAGCTGTTCATCGGCATCCAGCACCAGCACCCAGTCGCCCTTGATCCACGTGAGTGCCTGGTTGCGGGCCGGGGCGAAGTCGCCGGGCCAGGCGATCCGGTGCACCTCGGCACCCTGGGCTTCGGCGATCGCCACCGTGTTGTCCACCGATCCGGTGTCCACCACCACCATCTCGTCCACGAAGCCACGCACCGAAGCCAGGCAGGCCTCAAGCCGCTGGGCTTCGTCCCGCACGATCATCGACAGGCTGAGCATGGCGGTGAACCCTCGATCAGGGCTGAGGCTAGGGGGAGCGTTGCCGGGCTCTGTCAGTCGGTGAAGCCCCCCTCTAGGGCCGCGGCCTCCAGGCCCAGCTGCTCCAGCAGTAGTGCCTGGGCTAAGGGCATTTGGCCGGGGCTGTAGCCGGCGGGGATCTCCGCGGGCAGCAGGGGCTGGAGCTGCTGCCACACATAGGGGCTGCCGTATACCGCCAGCCCCGCCAGGCGGCCCGCAGCCAGTAGTTGCTGCACCACCGCCGGCCAGGGCTCGTCGCCGCCGGCGCTGCCCCGGAAGGGGTTGCCCCGCACGAACAGCTGCAGCAGCACGGGGCCCTGGGGCAGGCGATCCAGGGCCAGGGGTGCCAGAGCATCGCCGCTCCAGGGGCTGGGGCTGCGGCCATCGATCAGGCAGGCCTCATAGCCCGCTGCCGCTGGTCGCAGCAGGGCCGGGGCCATGGCGGGCAGCTGCGGGCAGTTCAGCTGGGTGTCCAGGCGGATCAGATTCACGCCGCTGGTGTTGGTTGGCAGCGCTCCGCGGGGTTCCGGCTGCCGCTGGTGTTCCAGGCTGAGCACCACTAACTCCCGAGCCAGCTGCTGCTCCTCGGTGCTCACCAGCCCTTCCAGGGCCTCTTGGGCGCTGGCTGGGGCGCTTTGGGTGCTGGCCAGGGCCTGCTGGCGCCTCTCCAGGCTCTGCTTCAGCCGTTGGCGGGAGATGCGTCCCGCTTCTACGGCCGCCATCAGGCCATCGATCGCGGCATCGGCATCGGCGGGCATCAGGATCAGGTCGGCCCCCGCGGTGAAGGCCAGCACAGCCGCGTCCGCCGGTCCGTGGTGGCGGCTGATCGCCTCCATCACCAGCGCGTCGGTGACCACCAGGCCGTTGAAGCCCAGCTGGCGGCGCAGCAGCTGATCCAGCACCGGCGCCGAGAGCGTGGCCGGCTGTTCGGCATCCAGGGCCGGCAGCTGCAGGTGGGCGGTCATCACCGAGGCCACACCCGCGGCGATGGCCTGGCGGAAGGGGGGCAGCTCCACGGCCTCCAGCCGTTCAGGGCTGTGGGGCAGCAAGGGCAATTCCAAGTGGGAATCGCTGCTGGTGTCGCCATGGCCGGGGAAGTGCTTGGCACAGGCCAACACCCCCTCGGCCTGGCAGCCCTGCACAAAGGCGGCGGCCAGGGCCCCGGCGCAGGCGGGATCTTCGCCCCAGGCCCGCACATTGATCACCGGGTTGGCGGGGTTGTTGTTCACGTCGCACACGGGCCCCAGCACCCAGTTCAGCCCTAGCCGCCTGGCCTGACGGCCGGTGCACCGGCCGTACTGGCGTGCCAGCTGCACGGCCCGATCGGGATCGCGCCCATGCAGGCGCCCCAGGGCCAGGGGCGGTACCAGCCAGCTGGCGCCCTCAAAGCGCTGGCCCACCCCTTCTTCCACGTCGGCACAGATCAGGAGGGGCTGCTGCGCCCAGCTCTGCAGGGCATCGGTGCGCAGCCGCAGCTCGGCGGCACTGCCACCCAACAGGATCACTCCGCCCACGCCGTCGGCCAGCAGCCGCTGCAGCTGGGCATTGGTGAGTTCCCACCGGGGATAACGGCGCTGGCCGTCACTCCAGTGGCCACTGCCGCGCACCACCAGCAGGCTGGCCACCTGGCGCCGCAGGTCGGCCCTGGAGAGCTCAGTCGGCATCGGCTCCTTCGAGGACATCGCTGCCCTCCGGGATCTCGCCCCGTTCCTGCCGCTGTTCCTCCAGCCGGTTCAGCAGCCCCAGCACCGTGGTGCCCTTCTCGATGCCACGGTCGAGATGGAAGATCACCTCGGGGGTGCGGCGCATGTTCAGGCGCCGACTCAGCTCGCCCTTCACGTAGTTAGAAGCCGAGCGCAGCCCCGCCAGGGCCTGCTGCTGGTCGTCGGGGCTGCCATAGATGCTCACGTAGATCTTGCAGTGCTGCAGATCACCGGCCACCTCCACGTTGGTGACACTCACCATGCCGAGGCTGACGCGTTCATCCTTGATGCCGTTCACCAGCAGCTCGCTCACTTCGCGGCGAATCAGGGCTGCCACCCGCTCGACGCGCCTGCCCTGTGCCATCTCTATGCGATCGGTGCTGGGCTCACCATGGCACGCAGGATCAGCCCCATGCTCAGCATGCCGCTCACCAGGGCTCCGATCAGGGCCACGGCGGTGACCGGGTTGCTGCGGCGCTGGGCCAGGGGCTCCACCACCGAGTTGAGCACGCCCAGTCCGAAGGCAATCAGGTAACGCGGGTAGCGCGTCACGTTCACGAAGAAGTCCCGCATGGGGCGAGCGGCGTTGGTCGGAAGGTGCTGGCTACTCTGCCGCCAAAGGCTCTGCCCTGCCGATGCTGGCGCTCCATCAGTTCCGCCACTCCGCCTTCTGCGAGAAGGTCCGCCTGGTGTTGGCGGTTAAACAGCTCGCCTATGAGGTGGTGGAGGTGACCCCGGGGCTGGGGCAACTGGAGCTGTTCCGGCTCTCCGGCCAGCGCCAGGTGCCCGTGCTGGTGGATGGCGCGGAGGTGATCGCCGACTCCACGGCCATTGCGGCCTACCTGGAGGCCAAGGTGCCGGAGCCCGCTCTGCTGCCGGCAGATCCAGGCCAGCGGGCCCAGGTGCTGCTGCTGGAGGACTGGGCCGATACGGCCCTGGCCGCCGGAGCGCGCCTGGCCCTGGTGCAGGCCGCGGCCGTCGATGCGGTGTTGCGGGGCGGCCTGTTGCCGCAGGCCACCCCCACGGCCCTGCGTTCCCTCGTGGACGCCCTGCCCAGCGGGCTGCTCTCGGGAGTGAGCCAGGTGATCGACCATGGCGGCCTGCAGCAGCTGCGCCGCAACCTCGAGCAGCTCACCGCCCTGGTGGGGAGCCGTAGCTACCTGGTGGGTGAGCGCCTCAGCCTGGCGGACCTGGCGGTGGTAGCGCAGTTGGCGTTGCTCCAGTTCCCGGCCTCGGCAGGGGCGCCCCTGGCGGGACGTGGCGTGGCCGGCATCGCCGACGATCCCCAGTTGACGCCGCTCTTTGCCTGGCGTGATCGCATCGCCGCGGAGGCTGGGCGCGGCTAGTTGGGCAGGCGCTCCAGGTTCAGGGTGCCCTTCCAGCTGCTGCGGCTCCTGGCTTTCAGACCCTCGGCCGGGGAGGCATAGCTGCCCTGCCACTGCTCGGCGGCGATCTGCCCTGGGTTCAGCTGGTGATAGCGGCTCAGGGTTTCCACCCGACTCACCCTGGGGTCCCCGGGGCCATGCAGCACCTGCAGGGCCAGTTCATCGGCCAGAAAGGTGTCGCCGCTGGTGGCGCTGGTGCGCCGGCCCACCACCGTGGATTCCAGCTGCTGATCCCCGGCCAGCAGGGCCAGCTGCCGATTGGGATTGAGCGGGTCGTTCTGCACGCTCAGCAGCCGATCCCCCAGCAGGGCCCGGCCGATGGCGCTGGCATTGAAGGCGCGATCACCCACCACAGCCCCCTGGCCATTGCGCTGGAAGCGCACCACATAGCTGATGTCCGCCTGTTGGCCGCTGAGGTCGTGACTGCTCACCTGCCAGGTGCCTTCAAACCAGGCGGGGTAGTTGAGATCGTGGTTGCCAGGCCTCGGTAGCGGTGCCGGCAGGCTCCAGGCGGGCCACTGGGCCAGCCGCTGCTCCAGGAGGTCCGGGCTGGCGGCCTGGAGCGGCGCTGGGGCCCATCCCAGCAGCGTCAGCACCAGCGCCAGGGTGAACAGCAGCCCGGCTGATCGGCGCTGGAGTAGCGGCATACGCGCGGGGTTCCATGGCAGGCTGCGGCAATCCTGGCTTGGCGGCTCGCGCACGTGTCCGATCCTCTGATCCGCGAGCTCGATCACTACGTGGTGCTGGAACCCGGCGTGGCCGAGCAAATGCTCACGGCGCTGGAAACCCGCCACTGGCTGATGGCCCAGCTGCAGTGTCTGCCGGAGGTGCCCGCCGATCTGGCCCATCTGCCCGGCCCCGCCGAGCGCGCCGAGCGCTTGCTGGAAACCGCGTGTGAGCTGGAGCTGGAGCCGGGTGTGGCGATCCAGTGGTTCGCCATTCGCTTGGAGCCGCCTGAATCCTGACGGCGGCTGCTGAGCCCTGGCTTCAGTTGATCGAGGAGCCGATCTCGCCGGCCTCATTGCACACCTGGAAGGCCCCCTCGGGGGCCTGGGTGCGCTCCTTGAGGATGCTGGGCAGTGCTTCGAGCAGTTGCTGGGCCACCAGCTCCGGAGCCCGGCCGTCCTGCACCAGGTGCAGATCCGCCTGGGCATAGAGGGGGCGACGTTCCGCCAACAGCGCCTCCAGGCGCTCGGCGGGCTTCGGGCTGGCCATCAGTGGCCGCGGTGTGGGGTCAGCGGTCAGCCGCTGCAACAGCAGCTCGTTCGGGGCATCCAGCCAGATCACGACCCCCTGCCGCAGCTGGCCCCAGTTCTGCGGGCGTGTCACCACGCCCCCGCCGGTGGCCACCACCAGGGAATGCCAGGAGGCGATCTGGTTGAGCACGGCGGCCTCCAGATCGCGGAAGCCAGGCTCACCATCGCTGGCGAAAATCTCCGGAATGCTGCGGCCTGCCGCCTGCTCCAGGGTGCTGTCGGCGTCGATGAAGCGGTAGCCCAGGGCCTCGGCCAGGTGACGGCCTGCGGTGCTCTTGCCGCTGCCCATCATTCCCACTAGGTAGAGATTCAGCCCCTCGAGGCGCTGGCGCAGGCTGCCGGGGGTGAACTCCACCATGACAGAGAGCAACGTTCGTAGGATGTTGCCTCACGATTTGCGCTGCCATGACCCCGCCCGTGATGGCGGCGCCCCCGGCGAACCCGGCGCCCGCCACAGGTCTTCGCCCTCATGGGCAGGGCCGACCCTGTGTGATCACCCGCCGGGCCACCTTCAGCGCCAGCCACCGCTACTGGCTTCCTGAGCTCAGTTCGGAGGAGAACCAGGCGCGTTTTGGTGCCTGCACCATGGCCCCAGGCCATGGCCACAACTATGAGCTGATCGTGGCCATGGGTGGTGGCCTCGATGCCGATGGCATGGTGCTCAACCTCTCGGATGTGAAGCACGCCATCCGCGACCAGGTGACTGGCCAGCTCGACTTCCGCTGCCTCAATGAGGCCTGGCCCGAGTTCGACCTCAGCCGCCCTGAAGGCACGCTGCCCACCACCGAGGCCCTGGTGCATGCCATCTGGACTCGCCTCGCCCCGCATCTGCCCTTGATGGGCCTGCGTCTCTACGAAACCGACAAGCTCTGGGCCGACGTCGTCGGCGATTCCATGGAAGCCTTCCTCACCATCCGCACCCATTTCGCCGCCGCCCATCGCCTCGCCCGGCCCGAGTTGAGCCAGGAGGAGAACGACAGCATCTACGGCAAGTGTGCCCGACCCCACGGCCACGGCCACAACTACCTGCTGGATGTCACGGTGCGCGGCTCCATCGATCCCCGCAGCGGCATGGTGTGTGATCTGGCGGCCCTGCAACACCTGGTGGACGACCTGGTGGTGGAGCCCTTTGACCACACCTTCCTCAATAAAGACGTGGAGCACTTCGCCACCACCGTGCCCACCGCCGAGAACATCGCGCTCCACATTGCAGATCTGCTGAGTGCGCCGATCGCGGCGGCCGGGGCCGCGCTGCACAAGGTGCGCCTGCAGGAGAGCCCCAACAACGCCGCCGAGGTGTTTGCCGAAGTGCCCCAGCTGGGCATGAGGCCCCACGCCCTCGAAGCCCTTGCTGGCGCCTGAGGTCAGGCTGGTCCTGGCCGTGAGCCTGGATGGTCGCCTCGCCCCGGCCCATGGGGGCGCCGCCCAGCTGGGCGGTCGCGGCGATCGCCGGGCCCTGGAAGAGGCGCTGTGCTGGGCTGATGGCTGTCTGATCGGTGGGCACACCCTGCGCCTGCATCGCACCACCTGCCTGATCCGTGATGCCGATCTGCTCGAGCAACGGCAGCGGGCTGGTTTGCCGCCCCAGCCGCTGGCGGTGGTGGTGAGCCGGCATGGCCACTTTGATCAGGGCCTGCCCTTCTTCTCCCAGCCCTTGCGGCGCGGCCTGCTGCTCTCCGGGGCCGCTGCCGCTGCGGGCACCCCTCCAGGCTTTGATCTCCACTGGCCTCTGGAGGCTTGGCCGCAAACCCTGGGGCAGCTGCAGGCGGCTGGTTTGCAACGGCTGGTGCTGTTGGGCGGCGCCAACCTGGCTGGCCAGCTGTTGGCGGCGGGTGTGGTGCAGGAGTTGCAGCTCACCCTGTGCCCGCAAGTGCTGGCGGGACCCCACAGCTGGGTGCAGGAGTGGGCGATGCCGGCCGTGCCAACCGGTTGGCAGATGCTGGAGCACCGGGCGATCGGGGATGGCGAGCTGCTGCTGCGTTACCGGAGCCCTACAGCCCCCCGGTTAACGCCGGATCCTTGCGAAACCGCTTACTGAGCTCCTCCAAGGGCACGTCCCTGAGGCTGTCCGGCGCCAGGCCGAGCAGCCGGGCGGCGCAGCGCTTGATCACCATGGTGCTGTCGTTGCCAAGTCGCCCCCGCAGCAAGTCCTGCATCACTGCAAAACTGCGGCCACTGCGTTCGGTTTCTTCGATCAGGCAGCGGCTGGTGGGCCCAGCCAGCTGGCGGCAAGGTTGTTCAAGGCTGCGTCGCAGCTCCTCACTTCCTCCGCCCGCCCAGGCTTGGCATTCCCGGGCCAGGCGGTTTTCCAGTTGGGGCTGCATCAGTCCCAGCAGCGGCCCCAGCAGCCCAGCGTGAACCGCGCCGGCCTGCAGGCCCAGCACTAGGCCGGAAACGCCCGTTAGCGTTGCCGTCCACCGGCACGCTGCACCCCTATGGCCGAGCCCGAGGGGCAACTGGAGGCCCGTTGGCACCGTGCGATCGCGGAGATTCCGGAGGCTCAATGGCAGGCCCTCACCGCCGCATCGTCACTTCCGTTTTACTCGTGGCGCTGGCTCCATGGGCTTGAGGCCTCCGGCAGCATTGCCCCCCGCGAGGGTTGGCAGCCCATGCACCTTGGCCTCTGGCGGGGCGACCAGCTTCTGGCGGTGGCTCCCCTGTATCTCAAGGGCCACAGCTACGGCGAGTTCGTCTTTGATCAATCGTTTGCGCAATTGGCGGGCCATCTGGGGCTCCGCTACTACCCCAAGCTGCTGGGCATGAGCCCGGTGAGTCCGATCGTGGGCTACCGCTTCCATGTGGCTCCCGGGCAGAACGAGGCGGCCCTAACGGCCGTGATGCTCGAGCTAATCGATCAGTTTTGCCGTGAGCACAGCATCCTCAGCTGCAACTTCCTCTACGTGGATCCGGCCTGGAGGCCCCTGGCTGAGGCGGCGGGCTGTGCCACCTGGCTGAATCAGCAGAGCCTCTGGACCAACAACGGCTACCGCCATTTCGACGACTACCTCGCCAGCTTTAACGCCAATCAGCGCCGCAACATCAAACGGGAGCGCAAAGCTGTGGCGGCGGCGGGGCTCACGGTGACGCCCGTGGTGGGGGAGGAGATCCCTGAGGGGCTCCTGCTGCGCATGCACGGCTTCTACGAGCAGCACTGCAGCCGCTGGGGCCCCTGGGGCAGCAAATACCTCACCGAAGACTTCTTTCACTACGCCGCCAGGGAGCTGCGCCAGCATCTGGTGCTGTTCAGCGCCCACCGCGGCGATCCGTTGGATCCGGTGGCGATGTCCCTGTGTGTGCACACCCAACAGGGCCTATGGGGGCGTTACTGGGGCAGTGATGAGGAGATCGAGAACCTCCATTTCGAGGTTTGCTATTACGCACCGATCGCCTGGGCTATTGCCCGCGGCATTCAGCACTTCGATCCCGGGGCCGGCGGGAGCCACAAGCGCCGGCGCGGCTTCATCGCTCGCCCCCACGCCAGCCTGCACCGCTGGCAGCATCCCCGCTTCGATGCGATTGTGCGTCGCTGGCTGCCTGAGGCCAATGCTCAACAGCTGGAGGAGATCGAGGCGATCAACGCGGAGCTGCCCTTCACGGCAGCGCCCCTGAGCCTGCACAACCTCACCTGACCTGGCTGGGCCTGTGCAAAGGCTGGCCCCTGGCTTCTTACCATCGTCAGATGGTTCCATCCCCCTCCACCTTCAGCTCAGAGCAGCGCCGGCTCCTGGATGAGCAGCTCTCGCAGCGCTTCATTGGCCTTGATCCCTCCGGCTATTTCCTGATCAAGCTGGATCGCCAGGCCGGCGAGCTGATTGCCGAGCATTACGGCAACGGCATCGATGAGCGGGGCTTGGCCACCGACCCTGACACCGGCGAGGTGATCAGCTGCAAGGGGGGTGGTCCGCGCGAACCCCTCGCCATCTACCGAGGCCGGTCGGCGAAGGAACTGGGCATGGCGCTCACAGAAGGAGCTGGGCCCTTCCCCCTGAGTTGCCTCGATCACGCCCTCTACTTGGGCCGTGAACTGCAGAAAGCCGAGCGCTGCCTCGACGATGGCAGCGATTACGTGCAGGATTGAATCGCCGGCTGGCGCTCAGACGGGTTGCAATTCCCGCGTTGAGGCGGCCGTGGTCGGCGGTGGTTCGGGGGGCAGGGCCGCCAGCTGATCCTTGATTTCGCGGGTCACCACACTGCGGTACTCCTGGAAGTGCTCGTTGTGGGCGAGGGTCACCAGGAATTGCTCGAGGTTCTCGGGGTTGCGCCGGGCGATCTTGGCCAATGCTTTCCAGAAGCGCAGCCGGGTGTCCCGCTTGAGCCCCTGGCGCCACACCACGGTGCTGAGGGCCCGCACGTCGGTGAGGCTTGGCAGGCTCGGCTTGTCCGAGGCCTCGGGCTTGAAGAAGGCCCGCCAGCGGGGCTTGCCCATCTTCAGGTAGTAGTGGGTAACCCGATCGATATAGGCGTTCGGTTCGTACAGGCGGCAGAAGGCGTCGACGTACTCGTTGGCGATGTCGCGGATCGGCCGGGTCGGTACGAAATTGAGCAGGTTGGTCTGGTTAACCCCCTTGGCGTCAGCCTTTTCCTGCACTAGGCGCCCTTCCTTCTCAAGGCGATGCCACAGGCCGGTGTTCGGCAGGGCCTGCAGCATTCCCATCATCGCGGCGGGGATGCCCGTGCGACTGACGAAACGCACGATGCGATCGCCGGCGCCTGTTTTCTCGCCGTCAAAACCGATAATGAAACCAGCCATCACCCGAATGCCGTAGGAGGTGATGCGGTCCACGGAGTCTTCGAGGGAGCTGCGGGTGTTCTGGTGTTTGCCGGCCACCGACAGGCTTGCTTCATCGGGAGTTTCGATGCCCAGGAACACGGCGTCGAAACGGGCTTCGCCCATCATCTGCATCATCTCGTCGTCGGAGGCGAGATCTACGGAGGCCTCCGTGGCGAAGCTGAAGGGATAGCCCCGCTCGATCTGCCACTGCTTGATGGCCGGCAGCAGCAGTTTGGCGTTGCGCTTGTTGCCGATGAAGTTGTCATCCACCAGGAAGATGGAGCGCCTCCAGCCCAAGTCGTAGAGGGCCTGGAGTTCGGCCACCAGTTGTTCGGGGGTCTTGGTGCGCGGCTTGCGGCCGTAGAGCACGATGATGTCGCAGAACTCGCACTGGAACGGGCAGCCCCGCGAGAACTGCACGCTCATCGAGTCGTAGGCCTCGAGCTGCAGCAGGTCGAAGCGCGGTACGGGGGTGGATGTCACATCCGGCTTTTCGCCGTTGGAGCTGAAGCGGCCGCTGGCCTCGCCGCGTTCGATGGCCTCGATGAACATCGGCAGGGTGATTTCACCCTCATCGAGGATCTTGAAATCCGCCAGATCGAGCTCAGGGGCATCGGGGGTGGAGCTGGCGAAGGGGCCGCCCACCGCAACGGGTAGATGGCGCTGCTTGGCCTTGGCGATCTGCACGGCCATGTCGGCCTTCTGCACGATCATCCCGGAGATCACCACCAGTTCGGCCCAAGCCCACTCGGCTTCGGTCACCTCGCGCACGTTGCGATCCACCAGCTTCATGTCCCACTGCTGGGGGAGCAGGGCGGCCACGGTTACGAGCCCCAGGGGAGGGAGCAGCACCTTGCGGTTCACCAGCTCGAGGATCTTCTCGTAGCTCCAGAAGGTCTTCGGGAACTCGGGATAGATGAAGAGGGTGCGCATGCCGATCGCGGTGGGTTCGTCCTGACGGGTTGCGTGGAAGCGGCACGGCCCTGGGTGGGGGAACCGTAGTCGTTACGGAAGCCTAGGCCTGTTGTGCCTGAGCTTGCCGGCTTTCTGCTCTAATACCCACTTCATCTTGTGTTCCAGCCATGGGCCCCGTGATCTATCTGGCACTGGTGGGTGCTGGTCTCGTTGCCGCAGCTGCCATCTCCTTCGTGCTGCGCGGCGTCAAGCTGATCTGAGGCAGATCTGGTTCAGCTGTGCACCACCAGCGGCTGGGCGTTAGCCCAGCCGCATTTTGCGTTTCTTCGCGAGCTCCCAGGCTCCCAGCGCGAGGCCCAGGCTTCCGAGCAACCCGAAGCAGCCCCATACCCCCATCTGGATGGTGAGCCCAGCAGCGGCCAGGCCGCTGATCCCACCGCCACCCAGGAACGCGATTTGCCCCAGGCCGGCCATGCGCCCCCGCAGCACCTGGGGTGCATGCACCTGAATGATCAGATTGGTGCCTGAGAGCAGGCAGGCCGTGCCGGCACCGATCAGGAACGCCATGGCCAGCCCCCAGGCCTGTGACCACTGCAGGGCCAGTCCCAGTTGGGCGAGGGCTGTCAGCACAGTGCTGACCCCCAGCAACACCCCGGGCTGCCGGCTGAGCACAGCCGCCCGCCGCTGCAGCACCACTCCGCCGGTGATGCTGCCTGCTGCAACCACGCTGGTGAACAGGCCTAGGGCCAGCGGGCTTGGCCCGAGTAGTTCGGCGGCCATCAGCGGCGCCAGGCCGGGATGGAAGAAGCCCACCAGGCAGGCCAGGGCTGTGAACACCAGCACATGGCGCAGATCGGCACCGCAATTTCGCCAGGCCGTAGCCAGGCTGGCGGCCTGGCCCTTCTCGCTGCGTTGCTCCCGTTCCCGGTAGGGGGCCATCAGCCACAGCAAGCTGGCGATGGGCACCAGATAGGTGGCCGCATCTAGGGCGAGGGCCAGGGCTGGGCCGGTGGCGGCCAGCAGGAAGCCCCCCAGGGGCGGCCCCACCAGCTTGCCCACGTTGAAGATCACCGAGAAGCTGGTGAGATAAGGCCCGAGCTGCTCGGGTTCTTCCACCAGCAGGGCCACGTACTTGTTGCGGGCCGTGAGTTCGTAGGCGCTGGCTGTGCCAATGCCCAGGGTGCTGAGTAGGAGCAGGCCGTCCTGCACCCTGCCTTCGCTGAGGGGGATGGCGATCGCCCCCAGCACGGCGGCGGCGAACAGGGCCCACTGGGCCCGGATCAGCACCCGCTCACTGCCCACCCGGTCGGTCAGTACCCCCGCAGGCCCACTCACCGCCAAGGTGGGCAGGGTGAGCAGGGCGAAGTGCAGCGCCAGCAGCAGGGGATCGCCGGCCCCCTCCATCAGCAGCCACCCCTTGGCCGTGAGTCCGGCGAACGACCCGGCCGTGCTCAGGCCTGAAGCCAGCAGAAACGTGGAGCGCTGGTGGCGGGTGAGTTTGCGCCGTAGCCGCTGCAGGGCCTGAATCAATCGCCCGTCCGCCGGGCTGCGAGGGCGTCGCCCACCATGGCCTTGGCCCCCACCACCTCACCGATCAGGTCGTAGGTGTCGGCAGCGGTGATACGCACGGGAACGAGGGTGCCTGGGGCGGCGCAGAGGCCGCCAACGCCAGGCTGCACCCGCACCTCGCCATCCACCTCCGGGGCGTAGCGGGCGCAGCGGCCCAGCATCTCGCCTGTGTTCGGGTTCTCCTGTTCGATCAGCACATCCACGATGCGCCCCACCCAGGTGCCGTTGCGCTCAGCGGCGATCGGTTGCTGCAGGGCCATCAGCCTGTCCTTGCGTTCGGCGGCTACCTCCGCCGGCACCTGATCCGGCAGGTCGGCCGCAGCGGTTCCCTCCTCAGCAGAGAAGGTGAATACGCCCACGTGGTCGAAGCGTTGCTCCGCCACGAAATCCAGCAGGTGTTGGAAGTGCTCCTCGGTTTCGCCCGGGAAGCCCACGATGAAGGTGGTGCGCAGCACGGCCTCGGGGAGCTGCTCGCGGATGCGCTGCAGCAGGCCTGAGGTCACATCTGCCTGCCAGGGGCGGTTCATGGCCCGCAGCACGTCGGGGTGGCTGTGCTGCAGAGGCAGATCCAGATAGGGCAGCACGTTCGGCACCTCCCGGTAGGCCGCCAGCACCTCGGGCGTCAGCCCGGTGGGGTAGGCGTAGTGCACCCGAATCCAGGGGATCTCCACCTCCCCCAGGGCCCGCAGCAGCTGCGCCAGCTGGGGTTTGCCATAGAGATCCAAGCCGTAGTTGGTGGTGATCTGGCTGATCAGTACCAGTTCCTGCACCCCCTGGGCGGCCAGCTGCTGCGCCTCGGCCACGATGCTCTCAATGGTGCGGGAGCGCTGGTCGCCCCGCAGTTTGGGAATGATGCAGAAGGCGCAGCGGTAGTCGCAGCCCTCGGCCACCTTCAGATAGGCCACGGCCTCGGAGGTGGTGCGGTAGCGGGGCAGGTGCTCATCGCCCACGAAGGTGGGATTGGCACTCACCTGGTTCACCCGTTCGCCGGCTTCCACCCGCTCCAGCACGCTCACGATGTGCTGGTAGTCGCCGGTGCCCACGATGGCCTTGGCTTCCGGTAGGGATTCGAGCAGCTCCTCCTGGAAGTGCTGGGCCAGGCAGCCGGCGATGATCAGTTCCTTGCCCTGTTCTGCTAGCTCCACCAGGGTGCGTACCGATTCCTCCCGCGCGTCCTGAATGAAGCTGCAGGTGTTCACCACCACCACGCTGGCCTCGCTCTCATCGGCACTCACCCCGTAGCCGGCCTGGGCCAGCAGGCCGAGCATGTGCTCGGTGTCCACCCGGTTCTTCTCGCAGCCGAGGTGGGCGAAGGCAACCGTCTTGCGGGGCGTTTCGGTGTTGGGTGGCGTCTGGGTCATGGGATCGGGCTAAGGGTGTCTTGCTGCTGACTGGACGGATGGGGCCGCGCGCCGGCCAATCAGTCACCCTACTGAGAGGCATTGATGTGCTTTGCCTTGGCGCCCCTCACTGGGTGCGATCGGGCAACTGCTGCCACAATCCCCCCAGATAGCGATGGCCCCGTGACCTCCTCCCGCTTGAGCGAACGCCTGGGCAGCAGCCGGCGCCGCAGCGACGCTGGCCGTAAGTGGGTGCGGGTGGTGATGGCGGTGCTATCCACCATCGGCGTGATCGACACCGGTTCGATCACGCTCAAGTCGTGGGGGTTGCTGGGGGCCCTGAGCTGCAGCAGCCAGGGCTTCTTCGGTTGCAATGGCTGCGAAAAGGTGCTCTCCAGCGCCTGGGGCAGTGTGCTCGGCCAACCCCTGGCTCTGTTTGGTTTTCTCTCCTACGGAGCCATTCTGTTGATGGCGGTGGTGCCCCTGGTGCTCCAGGGTGAGGCCAGGGCCAGCCTGGGCCAGCGCAGCTGGTGGGGACTGTTCCTGCTCAGCACGGGGATGGCGGTCTTCAGCTCTGTGCTGCTGGGGGTGATGGCCTTCGGCATCCGGGATTGCTGTCCCTTCTGCATCCTGTCGGCGGCGCTGAGCCTGGTTCTGTTTGTGCTCAGCCTTGTGGGCGGCGACTGGGACGATCGCGGCCAGCTGGTGTTCCGCGGGGTGATCACGGCGCTGGTGGTGGGCGTGTTGAGCCTGGGTTGGGCCGCCTCCGTGGGCAAGCCCGCTGTGGAGACTGGCAAGGGTGTGGCCCCGGCTGTCCAGGCGGAGAGCTCTGCGGCCAAGGTGGAGTTGGCCAGCTACCTCACTGCCAGTGGAGCCAAGCTCTACACCGCCTACTGGTGCCCCCATTGCCATGAGCAGAAGGAGCTGTTTGGCCGCCAGGCCAGTGAAAAGCTCACGGTGATCGAGTGTGCCCCGGATGGCCGCAACAGCCAGACAGCGCTCTGCGAGGCCAAGAAAATCGATGGTTATCCCGCCTGGGAAATCAACGGTGAGGTGGATTCGGGTGTGAAACCGCTCCAAAAGCTGGCCCAATTGAGCGGTTACAACGGCCCACGCAACTTCTGATCCGAGCCGCCGATCGGCTCGGTGTGAATGGCCCGGTTCTTCTGCTGCAGGGTGTGCCGCTGCCAGAACGGTTGGGTTGCCTGGCAATCCAGCCGATAGTGGCCTCCCCGGCTCTCCTGGCGGAACAGGGCGGCTTCCAGGAGCAGTTCGGCGAGGCTCAGCCGTTGGAGCAGTTCATGGCCCCTGAGCAGCGCTTGCAGCTGCTCGCCGGGGATTCGGGTGCCGGACGCAACCGCCATCAGGCCTGGCTGCCGCTCCAGGGTTGCCCGCTGCCTTTGCACCTGCCCCAAGCTCTGCCGCAGGGCTGTGGGCTGCCGTTCCACACCGGCCACGGTCCAACAGCGTTGGCGAAGCGCTTCGATGGCAAGGGTTGTGTCGGGCCCATGGGCCGTGGTCACGGCCCCCTCCAAGCTCGCCGGCGGCTCTTCAGCCCGCAGCTCCCCCAGCTGGATGTGGCGCAACTGCCGGGCAAACACCAGGCATTCCATCAGGGAGTTGCTAGCTAGACGATTGGCCCCATGCACCCCGGTGCTGGCCGCTTCACCCACGGCATAGAGGCCGGGAAGGCTGGTGGCGGCATGCAGATCCGTGCGGATCCCTCCCATCCAGTAATGGGCAGCGGGTGCCACGGGGATCGGCTCGGCCGTGGGCTCGAGACCTAGCTCGCGGCAACGGCCGAGGATGGTGGGGAACTGCTGCTCCAGCCGTTCCCGCCCCACGGGCCGCAGATCCAGCCACAGGTGTTCCACCTGCAGTTCCCGCATGCGGCGGACCAGGGCCCGGCTCACGGCATCGCGAGGAGCGAGGTCGCGGCCAGGTAGATCGGCCACCGGGCTGGCGCCTGAGGCGTCCACTAGGCGGGCTCCCTCGCCGCGCACTGCTTCCGAGATCAGAAAATGGGGGGCCCCCGGCAGCATTAGGGCGGTGGGATGAAACTGAACGAACTCCAGATCACGGATCGCCGCACCCGCACGCCAGGCCATCGCCACGCCATCGCCACTTGCCTGAGCGGGGTTCGTGGTGTTGGCGAACAGGTGCCCTCCACCTCCAGTGGCGAGCACCACGGCCCTGGCCCGCAACCACTGCACCTGCCCGTGGTCCACCACCTGCAGGCCATGGCAGCGGCCATCCGTCACCCAGAGCTGCAGGGCAACGCAGCCCTGGCGGCGCTCTAAGTCTGGCCGCCGCAGCACTTCCCGCTCGAGGGCATCCACGAGGGCGCCGCCGGTGCGGTCCTGGGCATGGAGCACCCGCCGATGGCTGTGGGCTGCTTCCAAGGTGGTGCTGAGGCCGTCGTTGGCACGGTCGAAATCCATGCCCAGCTGCAACAGCCGGGCCACGCAGGAGGGAGCTGTCTGCACCAGCAGTTCCACGGCCGCTGGATCGCAGAGGCCGCCTCCAGCGCGGATGGTGTCCGCCACATGGCTGTCGAAGCTGTCCTCCGGCCTGGTAACCGCCGCAATTCCCCCCTGGGCCCAGCGACTGGCGGAGCGAGGCGCCTGTTCCTTGCTGAGAAGTAGCACGCCCAGATGGGCAGGCAGTTCCAGGCAGGCCATCAGGCCCGCGGCACCGCCGCCCACCACCACCACGTCCCAGTCGCGCTGCAGCTCAAGCATCGAGCGAACCAAGGGCAGGCCAACAAAAAAAGCCGCCGGAAGGGCCCGACGGCTTTCACCATTTCAGCAATCTAAAACCTGGAGTAATCAGCGGTACTGACCATCGTTGATCCTGTCAAAGCCCTCATTCAGGGCAATGGACGGAGGCGTCACGGTGAAGTTCTCCTTGTACTTCTCAATCAGCTCCTTCTGGCGGGCGCTCAGATCGAGATTGAACAGGTCGTCAACGCTGTTGTAGGGGCCGCCCAGCACGATCTTGCCGGCAAGGGTCGGATACATGCCCGGGTAGGCCTGGAAGCGACGCACCGAGCAATTGTTGAGGTCAACCTTGCCCTCCCGCTCGGCAATCTTCTCGTCCGCCACATTGCGGGGCTCGGCGGCCTGCGCCGAGGGGGCAATCATCAGGGTGAGCAGCAGGCCGGCCAGCAGCACTCCACTCATGAGCCACGAAACCAGCCGTTTCATCGAACACTCCGTCTGAACGGGAACCACAGGGCTGCCAGGCAGCCAGCCCTGCAAACCTACAGGTGAGCCGTCAGTGGCCAGCAGTTGTGATGGCAGGCTTTTGCAGTTCTTCAGATCAGGCCACTGAGCTGGGGGGCCCAGAGCGCTGCCCCCAGGAAAAGCCCGTCCACCGCCAGGGTTGTGGCGAGGGCAGAGGCCGCCAGTCGCCAGGCGGGGTCGGCATGGTCCCAGGTGCGCCAGCAGAGGGCCGTGAGTAATACGCCTGCACCGGCAGTGATGGTCAGGGGAATTGGCTGCAGCACGCCCAGGGCGGCTTGCTGCAGCAGCTGGGGCGCCTGCTCGATCGGGGCCTCCAGCACCTGAACCCACCAGCCCATCACGCCGGTGAGGGCCATCACGCCATCGGTGCAAGCGGTGCCCAGCAAGGAGGCCAGGTAGAAGCTGGCCGCCAGCCGCCAGCGGCCCTGCAGTCCGCCGATGGCGAGGGGCAGGGCAAAGGCCTCGATCGGCAGGTGCCAGGCGGGGTGGAGCCGGCACCATCCCCAGAAGAGGCATCCGGCTAGCCAGCTGCCGCTGAAGCCCACCAGCAGGGCGCCGGCGCTGCACCAACGGGGGCGCTGCTGGCGTTCGAGCAGCAGGCCGGCCAGTAGCAGCGGGGCGGTGAAGAGGGTGGCGCTGAAGGGGGCAAGCCGAACCCAGGGGGCCTGTAGGAACACAGGCAGGGCCACCAGGAGGGCTCCCGTCAGTGCCAGCGGCCAATCGCCAGCCAGGGTGGGTGTCCAGCGATCGGCCGCTGCACTCGAGGCGGTGCCGGGGCGCAGGGCAGGGGCCAGCGGTCTGGCGGCAAAGCTGGGAGGGGCCCCGAGCACCTGGTTGTGAAGAAAGGTGTTCAACCTTAAGGGAGCCTGCGGCCTTGTCCGGTGCTGGTCAAGGGCCCCAAGCCGCCATAGGGTCTGCCCCATCCACTCCCCATTCCGTTTCATGGCTCCATTGGCCCCACCTGAGCAGCTCGGGGCCCTGGAGGCCTGTTGGCACTACTTGGTGCTCGGGGTGGTTCAAGGACTCACCGAGTTTCTGCCTATCAGCAGCACAGCCCACCTCAAGGTGGTTCCGGTGCTTTTGGGCTGGGGAGATCCGGGGGTCTCGGTCACCGCCGTGATTCAGCTGGGCAGCATCGCGGCGGTGATTGCCTTTTTCCGCCTGGATCTGCAGAACGTGGCCGTTGCCGTGGGCGAGGCACTGCGCAGCCGCCGTTGGGATGACCCCTCGGCTCGCCTAGGGCTGGCGATCCTGCTGGGAACGGTGCCGATCGTGCTGGCGGGTCTGGCGATCAAGCTCTTCGTTCAGGACTTCGACCATTCCCCGCTGCGCAGCCTCTTCTCGATTGGCGTGGTGTCCGTGCTTATGGCTCTGTTGCTGGCTCTGGCTGAACAGTTGGGCCGTCGTCGTCGGATGTTGGCCGACGTGCGCTTCAGGGATGGACTGCTGGTGGGTCTGGCCCAGGCCCTTGCGCTGATTCCTGGCGTATCCCGCTCGGGCAGCACCCTCACAGCCTCTCTCTTTGATGGCTGGCGGCGTGCTGATGCTGCCCGCTTCTCCTTTCTGCTGGGTATTCCTGCCATCACCTTGGCTGGCTTGGTGGAACTCAAGGACGCCTTCAGTGAGCCGGTGTCGGGCGGCGTGGTGCCCCTCCTGGTGGGCATCGTCGCGGCGGCTGTGGTGTCTTGGCTGGCGATTGCCTGGCTGCTCAAGTTTCTGCAGAACCACAGCACCTGGTGGTTTGTGGGCTACCGCCTGTTCTTTGGGTTGTTTTTGATCTTGTCCGCGGGTCGCCTCGGCGTGGGCTCAAACTGAGTGCACCCCTTGCCTCCGTTCTGCTTCCGTGTGGAAAGAACCCTCCGCGGGCGTTGCCCTGGCTGAGTTGAGCGGCGAAGCCCGCGTGCCCCAGCCTGCTGTGGTGGACACCGTGGAGCCGGACTCCATTGGGGATGAGCTGGGCATCCAGCCCGGAGACAAACTACTCAGCATCAATGGAGTTCGCCCCAGGGATCTGATCGATTTCCAATTTCTGGTGGGCGAGGAGGAGCTCACCCTCGAGGTGCAGGATCCGGATGGATCGATCCATGTGGTGGAGCTGGAGAAGGATGCCGATGAGGGGCTGGGCCTGGGTTTCACCGAAGCCCTGTTCGACGGCCTCAAGCAGTGCAACAACCACTGCCCGTTCTGCTTCATCGATCAGCAGCCTCCCGGCCATCGCCGCAGCCTCTACCTCAAGGACGACGACTACCGCCTCAGCTTTCTGTATGGCTCCTATCTGACCCTGACCAATCTCACCGCCGCCGATTGGCAGCGGATTGAGGAGCAGCGGCTCTCTCCCCTGTTCGTGTCGGTGCATGCCACGGATCCGGCCTTGCGCTCGCGGCTGTTGGTGAACCCGCGGGCGGCCTTGCTCATGGATCAACTGGCCTGGTTTGGTCAGCGCCAGTTGCAGATCCATGCCCAGGTGGTCGTGTGTCCGGGCCAGAACGATGGCCCAGCCCTGGAGCAGACCCTCCACGACCTCGCCAGCTTTGCGGCAGGTGAGTGGCCCGCCGTGCGCTCGGCTGCGGTGGTGCCCGTCGGTTTGACCCGCTACCGCCCTGATGGGGATGGCCTGGTGCCCGTGGATCGGGAGTGCGCTCGGCGGGTGATTGCTCAGGTGGAGCCCCTACAGCAGCGCTTTCAGGAGCAGTTGGGTAGTCGCTTTGCCTGGCTGTCCGATGAGTGGTATCTGATGGCAGGGTTGCCCTTGCCCCCACGCGACGACTACGAAGACCTACCCCAGGAGGGCAATGGCGTGGGCAGCATTCGCTCCTTTCTGGAGGCTATGGATGCGGCCACGGCTGCGTTGCCCTCAGCGCTGGAGCAGCCTCGCCGCGTTAGCTGGGTGGTGGGCCAGCTGGTGGCCGAAGCGCTACGGCCCGCTGTGGAGCGCCTGAATGCGGTGGAAGGGCTGGAGGTGATCCTCCACGGCCTGCCCAGCCCCTATTGGGGGCAGGAGCAGGTGGTCACCGGTCTGCTCACCGGCTCCGACCTGCTCACTGGCCTCGCCGATCGCGATCTCGGTGCGGAATTGCTGCTCCCTGCCGTAATGCTGCGGCAGGGAGCACCGGTGTTCCTCGATGACCAGCGGCTGGAAGCCGTTGCAGCGCAGCTACCTGTGCCGGTACGGCTGGTGTATGGGGCGGATGACATCGTGGCTGCCTGCCTGTCCGAGCTGGAAAGCGGTCCCTAAACTCTGGCGATCGAATAAGCGAGCGCAGCATCGGTGGCACGGTCTTTCAAGGCATGGATTGCGCTCGCCGGAGCTGTTGTGTCCCCTCTGGCCATGCCGGCTCTGCAGGCCCAACAGCTGGCTGTGGCTCCTGCGGGGGGATCGGCCCAACCCGCCGTCAGTCCCCAGCAATCTCCCCCACCCACCCTTGATCCTGTCCCCCAAGCCCTTCCCCTAGCGCCTGCGGTGAAGGGATCGCGGCCCAAGTCCAACCCCTCCTTGCTTCCTCCTGCTGCCAAGACGTTGGATTCGGGCCTGGAGCGGCTTGCCTCGCCAGCCAGCCTTGCCTTGCCCACAAAGGTGGAGCAGGTGCGTATTCAGGAGCTCAGGCCCCTCAGTCTCAAGAATGTTGAAAACTTGGCTGAGGTCAACAACCCGAATCTCAAGGCGATTGCCAGTCAGGTTGATCAAGCTCAATCTAACTTGAGAGCTCAGATTGCTTCCTGGTATCCCACGCTGAGTCTGAATGCTGGCAGCCTTCCTGCCTACACCGGCGGTTCTCAGCGCAGCACTTTTGATCCGGATGCCAGCCAGGGAATCATTGGCAATCTGATTAACGATCCGATTTCCACCACTTCAACGAATACCAGTCGCTGGTCTATGGCGGCCACGCTCACTGCACAGTGGGCCTTAATCAATCCGCAGCGGGTGCCCCAGGTTTCCGCTGCCCGCGACCAGTTTGAGCAGGCCAAGAACCAATATTTGATTGCGCTGCGCGAGTTGCGCCTGCAGGCAGCCCAGGCCTACTTCCAGCTGCAACTGAGCGATGATCGCGTGCGCATTGGCCAGGAGTCTGTGCGGGCCTCTCTGGTGAGTTTGCGGGATGCCAAGGCTCGCTTCCAGGCTGGCGTCGCCACCAAGCTGGAGGTGCTTGAGGCCGAAACCCAGTTGGCTCGTGACCAGCAGCTGCTCACCGATTCCCTCTCTGAGCAGAGCATTGCCCGCCGCGATCTGGCCCGGATCCTCGACCTGCCTCAGAACATCACACCAACGGCCAAGGAGCCCCTGCGCCCGCTGGGGATTTGGGTCCCCTCGATACAGGAAAGCATTGTTGCGGCGTACGCCTTCCGCGAGGAACTCGATAACGCCATCCTCTCGATTTCTGTATCGAATAGCCAGGCCAACAGTGCACTGGGCTCCGTGCAGCCCTTCCTCAATGTCTTTAATTCGCTTGTCACCAACCGCTACACCGGTAACCAAGGCGTGTTGGTTGATTTGCCCGGTAGCTCGGGATGGGCAGTCGATAACTCAGTGGGCATGAATCTGACATGGAACATCTTTGACGGTGGTGCGGCTCGCGCCCAGTACAGGCAGTCCAAGCAAAGGGCCCAGGAGAACACCTTCAACTTCGCCCGAACGCGCGACCAGATCCGCTTCGACGTGGAGCAGAGTTTCTACCAACTCGGCCGCGCCAACCGCAATATCCAAACCACCTCGCGCGAGGTGGCCTCGGCGCGGGAATCCCTGCGGCTGGCTCGCCTGAGGTTCCAGGCTGGGGTGAGTACCCAGCGCGAAGTGGTGGACAACCAACGTGACCTCACCCAGGCCGAGGTGCGTTATTCCAATGCCTTGGCGGACTACAACTCCAACCTGGCTCAGCTGCGCCGCCGCACAGGTTTGGATCAAGTGGCGATCTGCCAGCCTCCCGCCTTGTCGGCTACGAAGCCTGTTGGGGATGTAACGGTCCCAGTGCCACCCGAACCCCTGCAGCCGGCTTGTCAGGCCAGTAGCAAGAGCTGAGCCGTTTCAGCCACCGGCGGGGGACCTAACCTCTTTGCTCAGCGCTGGATCATCCGCTGGCTCTCCCTCTCCCTCGCCTGTTGCGCCTTGGTTTGTTCCAGGGTTGTCTCGGCTGCCTGGCGGTGATCTTTGCCGGGCTTTTGAACCGGGTGATGCTCACAGAGCTCGAGTTTCCTGGCCTGCTGGTGGGCGGTGCTCTGGCCTTTGAGCAGTTCATGGCTCCGTCCCGGATCCTGTTCGGCCAGCTGTCCGATGCTCATCCCTGGGCGGGGCGGCACCGCACCCCTTACATCTGGCTAGGCACGGCCGTGTTCAGCGTGCTGGCTGTGCTCTCGATCCCGCTGATCTTTCGCCTGCAAGCCGCCTTCAGCACAGGCCAGCCCTGGGCAATCGGCTTGGGTGTGGCAGCCCTGTGCGGCCTGTTCGCCCTCTACGGCCTGGCGATCTCCCTGGCCACCACGCCCTATCTCGCTCTAGTCATCGATCTCACCGAGGAGCAGGAGCGGCCTCGGGCCGTGGGCCTGATCTGGTGTTTGCTCACCGTTGGCATCGTGGTGGGGGCCATCGCCACGGCGGTCAGTCTCAAGGGGCTGGATGGCGTGTCCGATCCCAGCGTGCTGCAACCAGTGCTGTTGGCCTTCATGCTGCGGGTGTCGCTGGCCGTGCTGGCCCTCACCGTGGTGGCCACCTGGGGCATGGAACCGGCTGGCTCTGGATGGCGGCTCAGTTCCGGAGCCAACCGCGACGATGCCATCAGCTTGCGGCAAGCCTGGCAGTTGATCACCTCCAGCCCCCAGGTGCTGGTGTTCTTCACTTTCCTCTTGGCCTTCACCCTGGCCCTGTTCCTGCAGGACCCGATCCTGGAGAGTTATGGCGCTGAGGTGTTTGGGATGCCCATTGCCGCCACGGCAGCGCTGAGCGCGCTCTGGGGTGTGGGCACCCTGCTGGGCCTGCTTCTGGCGGGGTTCTGGCTGGTGCCGCGCCTCGGCAAATTCGCCGCTGCTCGGCTGGGCTGCCAAATGATTCTGGGCTGCTTGCTCCTCCTCGTGCTTGTTGGGCTCTCCGCTCAGGCCAACCTGCTGCGCATCGTGATGGTTCTGTTCGGGCTGGCTTCGGGGATAGGCACCAACAGCACCCTGTGTCTGATGCTGGATCTCACCTTGCCCCAAGCAGCGGGAACCTTTGTGGGGGTCTGGGGTTTGGCCCAGGCCCTGTCTCGCGCCATTGGCAAGCTGTTGGGTGGAGGATTGCTGGATCTGGCCCGCTGGCTACAGCCGGACGGACCGATCTACGGGTCTTACGCCGCCGTGCTGCTGGTGGAGGCTGCCATTGCCTTCTTGGCGCTCACCCTGTTGAGTCGCCTCAATCTGCGTCAGTTCCGAGAGGACACGGGTCGCAGTCTTGATCGTGTTCTTGCCGCTGAGCTCGGATGATGACCCGCCTCTCTGACTTGCCTGCGGACCTGGGGCCTCTGGAGGGCTTGATCGATCGGGTTGCGGAGCGCCAGCGCCAGGATTTTGGTCAGCTGGATTCGGAAGCCAAAGCCGATGGCAGCTTGATCACCGCCTGTGACCGGTGGAGTGATGCCACCCTCGTGCAGGGTTTGGCCGAGCTCTACCCCGGGGAGGGCGTGCTCAGCGAGGAGGGCAGCCAGTCGGTTCCGGGTAGCGAGGCCTATTGGGTGGTGGATCCCCTGGATGGCACCACCAATTTCGCTGCGGGCATTCCCTATTGGGCCATCTCGATCGCCCGATTTGAGCAGGGCGTTCCTGTGTTGGCGGTGCTGGATGTGCCGCCGCTGCGGCAGCGCATCGTGGCCGTGCGTGGAGCGGGGGCCTGGCGCAAGGGCAAGCCCCTCGATCCCCCATCGGCTCGTCAGCAGGTGGCCGGCTGCGCTTCCCTGTGCAGCCGTTCCATCGGCGTGCTGCAGAAGCTGCCGAACAGGCGCTTCCCCGGCAAGATCCGCTTGCTGGGTGTGGCCAGCCTGAATCTGGTGAGCGTGGCGATGGGGCAAACCGTGTCTGCGCTGGAGGCCACACCGAAGATCTGGGATCTGGCGGCCGCCTGGCTGGTGCTGCAGGAATTGGATTGCCCGATCCGTTGGCTGGTCCGTGATCCGGGTGCGCTGCAGCCCGGTGAAGATCTGGCCCAGGCCGATTTCCCAGTGCTGGCGGCCCGGGATCAGGACACCCTCTCCACCTTCCTGCCCTGGGCCGAAGCGCTTGTGGGCCGTGTGTAAAGCACGGGGTTGACCTAAGCGCGGTATCGGGTGTTATGGTTTTGGACTGCGCAGGAGCCGCGAGGCGAGAGCGCAGAGCCAAAAGACCTGAGAGGGTTTTGCGGCGACTTGCAACGGAGGAGGCG
>CALRUA020000018.1:0-41470 GCA_943371215.1 Cyanobium sp. NIES-981
CGGGCTACTCGAATACCCGTTCCCCGCATTACCGGCTTGATCGTCAGTAATTCGAGCTTGTATTGTGATTAGTTGATCAGCACTACTTGTATCTACACTGTTTGTTGATAAAGATAGAGAGAGTATGTTGGGCGCTTGTGTATCACCAGAGGAATTTGTGGAATTATCCGCAATCGTGACGGAAGCAGTAGAGCCGACCTCAATGGTTCGGGCAGCATCAGAGAAAAGCTTGATCTGGAGAGTTTCAGATCCCTCGGTGGTCAGGTCATTAGACAAGGTGTGTGAGAGGGAAGCAGTACCGTTCGAGCCGACAGTGACTTGCCCTGTCAGAGCACCTGAGGAAAAGTCAGCTGTGGTGATTCCTGTTCCGGAAAGTCCGTAGTAGAGGGTGGTACCAGAGGCGACATTCGTGGTCGCGATGGTGGTGGTGAGAGTGCTGCCTTCATTGATGGAGGAGGCAGAGGGGGTTAGGGAGTAAGTTGGTAGCGGTATGTTGCTGGTAATGATGGGCGTATCTGGACTTGCTTTAAGAAGAGAGATTGTATCGTTAATTGTAGAAGCAGAAATTGAATGTTTTGCAACAAAGCCGGTAAGATCGTATTTATCTGCCTCGGTCCAGCTTTGCCGCGGAGCGCCTACAGAGACAATATAGTTTCTTAAGTTGTCTGCAGAGTATTTTCCAGTCAGACCACCTCCTCCCGACTGAAAATCAATGAATTCAATACCATTAGAGTTGCCGAAAAAATCTAGTATTAAACAGTCCATATTGTCATCGGCTACTCCACCGATATAGACAAATAAATGCCTATCATCAATAATAGTGGCATACCACGGGTCCATTGTATTTGGAATATTTCGCAGAACTATTGTGTCGGCAGATGAATCTTGTGTCCCATATTCAGCAACTACAGCGCTAGATAATCCATCTAGAATATAAGTGTCGCTCCCGCTACCGCCAACCAGAAATACAGGGGACTGCTTTGATTTAATAGTGAAAGCATCATTTCCTTGTTTTCCCCAGGTCGCTACATACGGCGATGAAATCGAGATTGAGTCATTGCCTGCGGTCCCAATATTGTTCGAGACTGTTATGAGGTCGAAAACAGTTCCCATAAGACCCTCCAGAACCCCATAAGGTTCAAAGGCACCAGGACTGGGGAAGGTCCTTACACCCGTCATCCCACTACTCTACGCGATCTCTACAATCTCTTCCGGATCCCGTTGCGACCCTTGAACAGCTCTGCCGCAATGGGTCTCAGCGAGTCTCACTTGTTTTTGCAGAATCTGCATAGGGACTGGATGTCTTCTGCGTAACACTCCAAGACCCCACTGACCTCCCGTAGCCACATCCCAAGCCACTCCCAGTCCTTCCCCTACCCCTCCAAGAGCACCCTCAACCTGCCAAGACCTCAGGAGGATGCTGCTCCAGCACCTGCTTGAGATACCTGCCCGTGTGGCTGGTGGGATGGGCTGCCACCTCCTCTGGGGTTCCCGTCACCACGATCTCACCTCCCTTATCGCCCCCATCAGGACCCAGATCCACGATCCAATCGGCACAGCGGATCACATCCAAGTTGTGCTCGATCACCAGGATCGAATTGCCCTTATCCACCAGCCGCTGCATCACATCCATCAGCTTGTGCACGTCGTAGAAGCTGAGGCCCGTGGTGGGCTCATCGATCAGATAGAGGGTTTTGCCGGTGGCGCGCTTGGAAAGCTCGGTGGCCAATTTCACCCGCTGGGCCTCACCGCCGGAGAGGGTGGGTGCGGGCTGGCCCAACTTCACGTAGCCGAGGCCCACATCCACCAGGGTGCGCAGGCGATCCGCCGCCTGGGGAATGGCAGAGAACACATCGGCGGCCTGCTCCACCGTCATCTCCAGCACATCGGCGATGGTGTGGCCCTTGTAGGTCACCTGCAGGGTTTCGCGGTTGTAGCGGGCGCCCTTGCACACATCGCACTGCACATACACATCGGGCAGGAAGTTCATCTCAATCACGTTCACCCCCTGGCCGCTGCAGGCTTCGCAGCGCCCGCCCTTCACGTTGAAGCTGAACTGGCCCACCTGATAGCCGCGGGCCTTGGCCTCCACCGTGGCGGCGAACACCTGGCGGATGGGATCAAAGGCCCCCGTGTAGGTGGCAGGGTTGGAGCGGGGCGTCCGACCAATCGGCGATTGGTCGATCACGATCACCTTGTCGATCGCCTTGATGCCCTTGAGATCCCCGAGCCCCGTGGGGAAGGGCACCTTCATGCCGAGCTTGTGCTCCAGGGCCGGGTGGAGCAGCTCATTCACCATGGTGCTCTTGCCGCTGCCGCTCACCCCGGTGACGCACACCAGCCGCCCCAGGGGAATCTCCACGTTGAAGCCGGAGAGGTTGTTGCGCTCGCAGCCCACCAACGCAATCTTGCGGCTGCCATTGGTGCGGCGCTCGGCGGGGGTGGGGATGGCACGGCGCCCACTCAGATAGGCGCCGGTAAGCGACTCCTCCGCTTCCAGCAAGGTCTGCAGGTTGCCCTCAGCCACGATGTGGCCGCCGTGCACGCCGGCACCCGGTCCGATGTCCACGATGTAATCGGCGGCGCGAATCGTGTCCTCGTCGTGCTCCACCACGATCAAGGTGTTGCCCAGATCCCGCAGCTTCACCAGGGTGCTGAGCAGGCGATCGTTATCGCGCTGGTGCAGGCCGATGCTCGGTTCATCCAGCACGTAGAGCACGCCGGTAAGGCCGGCACCGATCTGGGTGGCCAGGCGGATGCGCTGGGCCTCGCCACCGGAGAGGGTCATGGCGGGGCGATCGAGGCTGAGGTAATCGAGCCCCACATCCAGCAGAAACTTGAGCCGCATGCGGATTTCCCGCAGCACCAGATCACCGATCTGGATCTGGCGTGAGTTCAGCAGCGGCTCCGCCCCCTCGCTGGCCCCCACCCCCATCAACGACTCAATCCGCCGCAGGCTCTCCCCCACGCTGGTGCTGGTGAGCTCATGGATGGCATAGGGGCCCACGCGCACGGCCAGGGCCTCTGGCTTGAGCCGGAGGCCTTTACAGGTGCCGCAGGGCACCAGCTCCAGAAATTTCTCCAGCTTCTGGCGCACCGATTCGCCGCTGGCATCCCGCAGCTGGCGCTCCAGGATCGGCAGGATCCCCTCAAACGGCCGCTCGTAACTCTGCGCTTTGCGGTAACGGCTATCAGCCTGGATGGCGATCGGCTCCTTGGAACCATGCAGCAACACCTGCTGCTGCTCGCTCGTGAGCTGATTCCAGGGCGTCTTGATCTCGAAGCCGAAGGCCTCGCCCACCGAATAAAGGAGGGAGAAGTAATAGGAGTTGTCCTTCTCCGCCCAGGGGGCCACGGCGGCATACACCGGCAGGGCAGGATCGGGGATCACCCGCTCCTCGGTGAACTTGCGCAGGTGGCCGATGCCGTGGCAATCGGCGCAGGCGCCATAGGGGCTGTTGAACGAGAACAACCGCGGCGAGAGCTCCTCCATCACGGCGCCATGCACCGGGCAGGCGAAGTTCTCGGAGTAGAGGCGCTCCTTCTCCACCCCTTCGGGGAGCTCCTCATCGGCCTTGGGCACCACCTCCACCAAGGCCAGGCCATCGCCGCGCTTCAGGGCCGTGCGCAGCGAATCGGTGAGCCGCTCCTGGATGCCCTCCCGAGCCACCAGGCGATCCACCACCACCTCGATGTTGTGGGCGTGGTTCTTGTCGAGCTCGATGTTGTCGGCCAGCTCGCGCACCTCACCGTTGATGCGCACCCGGGCAAAACCCTCGGCCACCAGGCCCCCCAACAGCTTCACGTGGGTGCCCTTCTTGCCTCGGACCACCGGCGCCAGCAGCTGGTAGCGGGTGTTCTCCGGCAGGGCCAGGATCTGATCCACCATCTCATCGATGGTCTGGGGCCGGATCGAGCGGTCGCACTGGGGGCAATGGGGCTCCCCGGCACGGCCGTAGAGCAGGCGTAGATAGTCCTGAATTTCCGTCACCGTGCCCACGGTGGAGCGGGGGTTGTGGCTGGTGGACTTCTGATCAATTGAGATCGCCGGCGACAGCCCCTCGATCGCATCCACATCGGGCTTGTCCACCTGCCCCAGGAACTGGCGGGCATAGGCCGACAAGCTCTCCACGTAGCGGCGCTGGCCCTCGGCAAAGATCGTGTCGAAGGCCAGGGAGCTCTTGCCGCTGCCGCTGACCCCGGTGAACACCACCAGGCGGTTGCGGGGGATGGTGAGGTCGACGTTCTTGAGGTTGTGCTGCCGGGCTCCCCGCACCCGGATCACATCTTCCAGAGAGCCCCCGCTGAGCAGGCGGCTGCCCTGCTGCTGGGCGGCTTTTTCGTTCACGGTCTGGGGGAGATCCCTGGCTGCAGCGGTGCTCTTGGCGCGGGGCATGCAGCCGGATCGTGAACGGCTGAGTCTACGGGGACTCTTCCAGCCGTTCAGGGGAGTGCCGACGTCACCATGGCGGCCTACAGCGTCACAGCTCGGCGAAGGCCGCGTCATCCTCCTCACTGGACCACTCCTGCAAGCAGGCTTCGATCACCTGCAGATCGGCGACGTCAATCGGTTCCATCGATCAACCCGAATCAACAGGATTCCTGACCGCCTGACCCTCAGGCCACCCGTTTGCCCAGCAGGCTGGCGGCGTAGCTGCGGGTTTCACCGGAATCCCCGCCGGCCAGTTCCGCCAGTTCCGCTTCGCGGGCCTGGGTGTCCCGCAGTTGGGACACCTGGGTGTGGGTGATGCCCTCCAGCACCTGCTTAGACACGCGGAAGTGGTGGTCGGCCGCCGCGGCCACCAGGGGCTGGTGGGTTACGCAGAACACCTGGCGCTGCTGGGCGAGCCGTTGCAGCAAGGCGGCCATGGCACCGCTCACCCGCCCGCTCACGCCCGTATCGATCTCATCGAACAGCAGGGTCACGTGGGGATCCGCGGCGGCCAGGCAGGTTTTCAGCGCCAGCAGGAAACGGCTCATCTCGCCACCGGAGGCCACCTCCGCCAGGGGGGCCAGGGGCTGGCCGGGGTTGGCGGAGAACAGGAACTGCACCGCATCGGCCCCCTCCTCGCCGGGGGGTGCAGGCTCGAGGGCCACGGCAAAGCGCACATTGGCCAGACCCATGGGCCGCAAGGCCTCCATCAGCTGCTGCTCCAGCACCGCCGCAGCCTGCTGGCGAGCACTGCTGAGGGCGTCATTGGCGTGGTCGCGGCGCTGGCGGGCGGAAACCTCGGCGGCCTGCAGGACCTCCAGGCTGGCCTCGGCCCCGCCGGGGGCCAACTGCAGCCGCAGCTGATCGCGCAGCTCGATCAGCTCGGCGAGGTCGCCGCCATGGCGGCGCTCGAGGGCCTTGAGCTGGGCGATGCGCTCCTGCAGGGCCCCCAGGCTCTCGGGATCACTCTCGAGGCCGGCGCCGTAGCGATCGAGATCCCGGGCCAGATCCTGCAGAGCCGCCAGGCCATCACTGCAACGGCCGCGCAAGGCCGCAACGCCAGCGTCAAGGGCCTCCATCTGGCTGAGTTCCTGCTCACAGGCCGCCAGGTGATCCAGGGCTGAAGGGGCCTGTTCCGCCCCCTCCACCAGCCGGCCGAGCAGGGTCATCACGCCCTCCTGCAGCCGCACGCCATGGGCCAGGCGGTTCTCCTCCTGCTCGAGCCGCTGGCGCTCGGCAGGGTCGTCGAGGCGGGCAGCCTCAAGATCCTCCAGAAGCTGCTCCTGGCGCTCGCGCTCCTGCTGCAGTTGCAGCCAGGAGCTGCGGGCCAGCTCCAGGGCCGCTGCCGCCCGCTTCCAGGCCCGGTAGGCCTCGGCCACGGGCTCCAGCGCCGGCTGGAGGGCGGCACCACCAAAGCGATCCAACCAGTGGCGCTGCTGCCCGGGCCGGGCAAGCTGCTGGGTTTGCCCCTGCACGGTGAGATCCAGCAGCATGAGCCGTAGCTCCTGAATCTGGCCGCGGTTCACCGCCACCCCATTGAGCCGGTGGCGACTGTTGAGTCGGCCGTCGCTGAGGCGCCATTCACGGCTGAGCAGGATCTCGGCCTCGTCGGCCTCGAGCTGCTGCTGCTCCAGCCAGGCCTGCAGCGGCGGAGTGAGTGAGAAATTGGCTTCGATCAGGCCGCGATCATGGCCCTGGCGCAGCAAGCGGCTGGCAGAACCCCCAGCCGTGCCGCCAAGCAGAGCATCCAGGGCATCCAGCAGGATCGACTTGCCGGCGCCGGTTTCCCCGGTGAGCACCGTGAAGCCACCGCTGAAATCGAGCTGCAGCTGCTCGATCAGGGCAATGTTGTGAAGGCGCAGACCGGTGAGCACAGGCGCATCCGGTAACCGGATGGGTGACCGGGCCGACCGTAGCGGCAGTCTCTTTCGTTTAGAAGGGGACCAATCTGTGAATGGGCTGCGGCCCCTGCGCCATGGCCAGCGCGCATCCTGAATCAGCAACCGTGGTGGCCGAGTTGGAGGGCCATGGAGAGGAAGGCCCTGCAGAGATCTGTACAGGCTGTACAGATCTCCCGGACTCTGGCGAGACAGCCACCGCTCCCCCCGCGTCCAGCGCCGACCTCAGTGACTTCATCGAGGCCTCCGGCCTGCTCAGCTACGACCCGGCCGCCATCACCCGCATCTACGCGGGCCATCCCCAACGGCTGATCCGGCGCCTCTGGCAAACCCTGGTGCCCATCGGCCTCTATCTGCTGGGAGTGGGGTTCGACTGGCTCACCGGCGAACTCAAGAACAGCAACCACGCCAAGGCCCGCGCCAAGGAAGCCGCAGATCTGGTGGCCTCCCTGGGCCCCGCCTTCATCAAGGCCGGCCAGGCCCTCTCCACCAGGCCGGACATCGTGCCGCCACTGCTGCTGGATGAACTGGCGGGCCTGCAAGACCAACTGCCCGGCTTCGATTCCACCCTGGCCATGGCCTGCATCGAGGAAGACCTCGGCGCCCCGATCCACACCATCTATGCGGAGCTGGAACGGGAGCCCATCTCCGCCGCCTCCCTCGGCCAGGTGCACCGGGGTGTGCTGCTCAACGGCGACAAGGTGGCCGTGAAGGTGCAGCGCCCCGGCCTGCGGGAGCAGATCACGCTCGATCTCTACATCGTGCGCAACATCGCCGCCTGGCTCAACCAGAACGTGGGGTTGATCCGCTCCGACCTGGTGGCCCTGATCGATGAGCTGGGCAAGCGGGTGTTCGAGGAGATGGACTACTGCAACGAGGCCTCCAATGCCGAGGCCTTTGCAGCCCTGCACGCCCACAACCCCCGCATCGCGGTTCCCCGCATCTACCGCCATGCCACGGCCCGGCGGGTGCTCACCATGGAGTGGATTGATGGGGTGAAGCTCACCAACCTCGAGGCGGTGCGCCAGCTGGGCATCGACCCCGACGACATGGTGACGGTGGGGGTGAACTGCTCATTGCAACAGCTGCTGGAGCACGGCTTCTTCCACGCCGATCCACACCCCGGCAACCTGCTGGCCTTGCCAGATGGCCGCCTGGCCTACCTGGATTTCGGCATGATGAGCGAGGTGAGTCGCGAGAGCCGCACCGGCCTGATCCAGGCGGTGGTGCATTTGGTGAACCGCAATTTCGGCAAGCTCAGCAAGGACTTTGTGAGCCTCGGCTTCCTGGCCGAAGACGTGAACCTCGAGCCGATCGTGCCGGCCTTTGAGGGGGTGTTCGGCCAGGCCATGGAGATGGGCGTCAGCCGCATGGATTTCAAGGCCGTCACCGACGACCTCTCAGGGGTGATGTATCGCTTCCCCTTCCGGGTGCCGCCCTACTACGCTCTGATCATTCGCTCCCTGGTCACGCTGGAGGGCATCGCCCTGAGCGTGGACCCAGACTTCAAGATCCTCGGCGCCGCCTACCCCTACTTCGCCCGCCGGCTGATGGAAGACCCCGATCCCCAGCTGCGCAACAGCCTCAAAGAAATGCTGTTCGATGGCGAGATCTTCCGCTGGCAGCGGCTCGACAACCTGATCAGCAGCGCCGCCAGTGGCGCCCAGCTGGATCTCGATGGCCTACTGGATCAGGTGCTGGATTTCCTCTTCTCGCCCAAGGCCGGCCTGCTGCGCAGCCAGCTGGTGGAGGCCGCGGTGAACCAGATGGATGCCCTGGGATGGCAAACGGCCCTGCGCCTGAGCCAGCGGCTACCGCGGCCGCTGCAACCACCTGGCCTGCGGGACCGCGGCCCCATCAGCAGCAGCGATCTGGAACTGCTCTCCCTGGAGCCGATCCAACGGCTGGTGGGGATCCTGCAACAGCTGCCGGGCTTCGAACCGCAGCTGCTGCTCAAGCGGCTGCCGCGGCTGCTCCAGGAAAGCGAGCTGCGCCAGATGGGCCTGGAGCTAGCCCGAGGCCTGGCCGAGCGGAGCATGGTGCGGCTGGTGCGCGATGTGCTGGTGGGTCCGGCCGTTCGTTGAATCGGCCTACTGTTCAGGGAATGCAACGCACCCGATCACCCATGGCCATGCCCAAACGCCAGCGTCTGGCTGCAGCCCTGCTGGGCCTCAGCCTGGCGGTTGGCGGTGGCAGCCCGGCAGCCCTGGCCGCCGAGAACCTGGTGTTCGTGAGCGGCGCCTTCCGGCGCTCCATCTCCGTGGCCGACATGGAGTATCTGGCTCAAACCGGCCAGGCCCGAGGCCTGCTATCCGATGTACTGGCCATCGCCAAGCAGCAGCCCCAGGAGATGGCGAAGCTGCTGAAGATGGAGCTGAGCCTGCCGATCGTGCTCACCAGCCGCTTGCTGAGCACCCGCATCGGTGAGGCGATCCTGGCGCGCGTGGGCCGGATCGTGTACCCCCTCAAAGCGAGTTCCGTGGGGGTTCCGGCCCTCCGAGCCGCCGTGATCAACGGTCTGGCCCAGGGCGATGGCCGCCTGTCCGCCATTGGCTTCCTCAAGGCTTACCCCACCGACGAGATGGAAGTGAGCATTCCGGCGTTGCTGGCTGTCCTGAAGAAGGCCAGCTCCGTGAGCGAGTTGGTGAAATTCTTCTCCGAATCCCCCCTCGACGGCCTACGGGGTTCCCAGGGCCAGGCCGGCGACACGCCAGCCCAGAAACAGGGCTCCTGATCCGGGTAGAAACCTGCGCCGTAGATTCGGTTTCAGACTTCCCCTGCGCCCGTGCCCCTGCTGTCCTCCATCCGCCGGCGCCTGGGTGGCACCAAACCGGCCATGCAGGACTGGCCGGGCCTGATCGAGGGCTACCGCCGCTGGCTGCCGGTGTCGGAAAAGACCCCGGTGATCACCCTGCGGGAGGGAGCCACACCGCTGATCCCAGCACCGGTGATCGCCGAGCGCATCGGCAAGGGCGTGAAGGTGTTCCTCAAATACGACGGCCTCAACCCCACGGGCTCCTTCAAGGACCGGGGCATGACCATGGCCATCAGCAAGGCCAAGGAAGCGGGTTCGGAGGCGGTGATCTGCGCCAGCACGGGTAACACTTCCGCCGCCGCCGCCGCCTATGCCCGCCGCGGCGGCATGCGGGCCTTCGTGCTGATCCCCGATGGCTACGTGGCCCAGGGCAAGCTGGCCCAGGCCCTGCTCTATGGCGCCGAAGTGCTGGCGGTGAAGGGCAACTTCGACCGGGCCCTGGCGATCGTGCGCGAGGTCGCTGAGCAGTATCCAGTGACCCTGGTGAATTCGCTCAACCCCTACCGGCTGCAGGGGCAGAAAACAGCCGCCTTCGAGGTGGTGGATGCTCTGGGCGAAGCCCCGGACTGGCTCTGCATCCCCGTGGGCAACGCCGGCAACATCAGCGCCTACTGGATGGGCTTCAACGAATACAAGGCGGCCGGCCACAGCCGGCGGCTGCCGCGAATGATGGGCTTCCAGGCCGCTGGATCCGCCCCCCTGGTGCTGGGCCACACAGTGGAGCATCCCGACACCATTGCCACCGCGATCCGCATCGGCAACCCCGTGAACCGGGAGAAGGCGCTGGTGGCCCGCAGCGAGAGCAACGGCGATTTCATGGCCGTGACGGACGCCGAGATCATCGACGCCTACAAGCTGCTGGGTAGCGGCGAGGGAGTGTTCTGCGAACCCGCCAGCGCCGCCTCCGTGGCCGGCTTGATCAAGCGGCGCGATGAGGTGCCCGCCGGCGCCACCGTGGTGTGCGTGCTCACGGGCAATGGCCTCAAGGACCCCACCACCGCCATTGAGCACAACGATTCCAAGTTCCACACGGGCCTCGACCCCGACACGGCCACGGTGGCCCAGGTGATGGGCTTCTAAGGCTCCAGCCGCCACCGAACCCGATTAGCCCCGCAGTGCTTGGCACTGCGGGGCTTTTTGCTGGCTCGAACCACTGGCGTGACACCGCGAAAACGGCACAACCACCCCACAAACCGTCTGTCCACAACCTGGGGAAACAGGGCTCAGTAACCCGGGAAAACGACGGCCCAAAACCAGCGGCTGATCAAGCCCTGTTTTCCCCAGCCCCGGGAAACCGTGGAAAAGCGAGAATCGGCCGAAAGTCCACCGACATTTTCCGCAGCCTGAGGAAACAGAAACCCTTTATTTGCAGTGGGTTTGATGGGTTTTACCCGTTTTCCTCAGGGCCTACGACTACGGATTTGGGTTTTGATTAAAAAGAATCCAAATCCGTTTAACAGCAGGCTGGGGAAACGCGGGGAATCCGTTCGTTCAGCCCCGTTGCGCTTCGGGGCGGCTTGTGGAAGCGTGGGGGGCCGTTCCGGTACGCCATGAAGCTGGTCTGCTCCCAGGCCGAACTCAATGCCAGCCTTCAGCTGGTGAGCCGGGCTGTGGCAGGTCGTCCCACCCACCCGGTGCTCGCCAACGTGCTGCTCACGGCGGATGCCGGCACGGGCCGCCTCAGCCTCACAGGGTTTGATCTCAGCCTCGGTATCCAAACCAGCCTGTCTGCCTCGGTGCAGAGCAGCGGTGCCATCACCCTGCCGGCTCGTCTGTTTGGCGAAATCGTGTCGCGCATGCCTGGCGACAGCCCGATCACCCTCAGCTGGCAAGAGGGCAGCGAGCAGGTGGAGCTCACCAGCCAATCGGGTAGCTACCAGATGCGTGGCATGCCTGCCGACGACTTCCCCGAGCTGCCTCTAGCTCAGAGCAGCACGCCGATCAAGCTGGATCCCGAGGTGCTCGTGAAGGGCCTGCGGGCCACCCTGTTCGCCAGCAGCGGCGATGAGGCCAAGCAATTGCTCACCGGTGTGCACCTGGGTTTGGACGACCAGGGCCTGGAGTGTGCCGCCACCGATGGTCACCGCCTGGCGGTGCTGCGGTTGCAGAACACGGGCGCCGGTGAAGGCAGCGTGGATGTCACCGTGCCGGCCCGCTCCCTGCGGGAACTGGAGCGCCTGCTCTCGGCCCGCTCCGGCAGTGATCCGGTGAGTCTGTTCTGTGACCGCGGCCAGGTGGTGTTCCACTGGGCTGATCAGGTGCTCACCAGCCGCAGCCTCGATGGCGCCTACCCCAACTATCGCCAGCTCATTCCCGAGAGCTTTGCCCGCAGCTTGAAGCTGGATCGCAAGGCCTTTATCAACGCCCTCGAGCGGGTGGCGGTGCTGGCTGATCAGCACAACAACGTGGTGAAGATCACCAGTAATCCTGGCGCTGGCCAGCTGGCCATCAGCGCAGACGCCCAGGATGTAGGCAGTGGCTCGGAATCCCTGGCCGCCGAGGTGAGCGGCGATGCGATCCAGATCGCCTTCAACGTGCGCTACGTGCTGGAGGGCCTCAAGGCCATGGCCACCGAGCGGGTGGAGCTGCGTTGCAATGCCCCCACCACACCGGTGGTGCTGGGCCCCATCGACCATGGGGACTTCACCTATCTGGTGATGCCCGTGCAAATTCGTAGCTGAGGCGCCCAGGATCCTTGGCTTTGCCAGAGCAGTTGCTGCTGAGTGATCTCCTGCGCCGCCGGGTGCGCTGCGAGCAGGGCCTCGACCATGGCGCCGGTGCCGTGGCCTGGATGCACCCCCCGGTGCACCGGTTACTGGGCTGGATCAGCAAGCCCTCGGCCTTTGGCGATCGTCGCGAAGCCTGGCGGCTCAACCAACTGCGCGGTCTGGCGGAATTGGAGCTCTATGTGCAGGGGGAGGGAGCGGCCACGGATCTCGCCACCGTGGAGCGTCTGCCCACCTTGATCGATGCGGCCCTGGTGGCGCGTCATGGTGAGGTGATCGGCAGCGTGGCCGATGCCGCCGTGGAGCTCAGCAGTGGCCGGATCCTGCACTACCTGGTGTCCCGCAGTGATCCCCGCCTGCCCGGCAGCAGCCGCTGGCGCCTAAGCCCGGACAGGATCCTCGATCAACAACCCGGCCAGGTGCTCACTGGCCTCACCGGCCTCGACGACCTTCCCCTGGCCAAGGCCAGCGTGCGCCAGGAGTTCCTGCGCCGTTCACGCCGCTGGCGCGACCAGATGCAGGAGGAAACCTCACGTCTCCGCGATCAGTTTCAGCAGGCGGGCGATCGCTTTGAGGAGCGGCTCGAGGGCTGGCTGGAGGAACCTGAACCGCCGCGCGACCGCTGGGACCCCGATGAGGAGGACTGGGACATCAGGCCCGAGACGGTCGATTTAGACCGCCGCCGCCAGAGGACCACGTCGTCGGCTCAACCGCCGCCAGAGGACGAAGATCCCTGGTTGTGAACGGAAGCAGCTAGGCCCCACTTGCTGAGATCGTCACCTCCGGCCTCCTGGAAGCCCGGTGAGTCGCTCGGCGAGACTGGAGGGATCTTGCCCAGCTGCACGTGGTTGCCGCCTCTTTCGACGCACCGGCCTATTCGGTTCCCGAAGCCCTCAAGAAGGAAAACCTCAGCCAGGCCGACTACGACGAGATCTGCCGCCGCCTCGGTCGCGCTCCCAATCGGGCGGAGCTGGGCATGTTTGGGGTGATGTGGTCGGAGCACTGCTGCTACCGCAACTCGCGGCCGCTGCTGCAGGGCTTCCCCACCACCGGGCCGCGCATCCTGGTGGGCCCTGGCGAGAATGCCGGCGTGGTGGATTTGGGTGAGGGCCAGCGCCTGGCCTTCAAGATCGAGAGCCACAACCACCCCTCGGCGGTCGAGCCGTTCCAGGGCGCGGCCACGGGCGTGGGCGGCATCCTGCGCGACATCTTCACCATGGGCGCCCGGCCCATCGCCCTGCTCAACGCCCTGCGCTTTGGCCCCCTGGAAGACGAGCGCAACGTGGGCCTGATGGAGGGCGTGGTGGCCGGCATTGCCCACTACGGCAATTGCGTGGGTGTGCCCACCGTGGGTGGGGAGGTGGCTTTCGACCCCAGCTACTCCGGCAATCCCCTGGTGAACGCCATGGCCCTGGGGCTGATGGAAACCGAGGAGATCGTGTGCTCCGGTGCCGAGGGGGTGGGCTATCCAGTGGTGTACGTGGGTAGTACCACCGGCCGCGACGGCATGGGCGGCGCCAGCTTTGCCAGCGCCGAGCTCACCGAGGCCTCCTTGGATGATCGTCCCGCCGTTCAGGTGGGCGACCCCTTCCTGGAGAAGGGTCTGATCGAGGCCTGCCTGGAGGCTTTCCAGAGCGGTGATGTGGTGGCCGCGCAGGACATGGGTGCCGCCGGCCTCACCTGCAGCTGCTCGGAGATGGCCGCCAAGGGGGGGCTGGGAATCGAGTTGGATCTCGACAAGGTGCCCGCCCGCGAGGCCGGCATGACCCCCTACGAGTTCCTGCTCAGCGAATCCCAGGAGCGGATGCTGTTTGTGGTGAAGCCCGGCACGGAACAGGCGCTGATGGATCGCTTCAGCCGCTGGGGTCTGCAGGCCGCTGTGGTGGGCCGCGTGCTGCAAGACAACATCGTGCGCGTGCTCCAGAACGGCGAGGTGGCCGCCGAGGTGCCCGCCAGCGCCCTGGCGGATGACACCCCCATCAACCACCACGAACTGATCAGCGAACCCCCGGCCGAGATCCAGGCCCACTGGCGCTGGAGCGAGACCCAGCTTCCCGCTGATCTGCCCTTCAGCTGGAATCATGCCCTGCTCGCGTTGCTGGACGATCCCACCATCGCCTCCAAGCGCTGGGTGTACCGCCAGTACGACCACCAGGTGCAGGCCAACACAGTGGTGCTCCCCGGTGGTGCCGATGCGGCCGTGGTGCGGCTGCGGCCCCAGCAGGGTGAGGGCGCCATGGCGGCCGCCACCCGCGGCGTGGCCGCGGTGGTGGATTGCCCCAACCGCTGGGTGGCCCTTGACCCTGAGCGGGGGGGCATGGCCGCCGTGGCTGAGGCCGCCCGCAACCTCAGCTGCGTGGGGTCTGAGCCCCTGGCCGTGACCGACAACCTCAATTTCCCCTCGCCGGAAACCCCCACCGGCTACTGGCAGCTGGCGATGGCCTGCCGCGGCCTCTCCGCCGCCTGCAGCGCCCTGGACACGCCGGTCACTGGCGGCAACGTGTCTCTCTACAACGAGACCCGCCTCCCCGATGGCCGCATGCAGCCGATCCACCCCACCCCGGTGGTGGGCATGGTGGGCCTGGTGCACAACCTGGAGCACGTGCGCGGCCAGGCCTGGCGCGAGGCGGGCGATGTGATCTGGCTGCTGGGGGTGCCCCTAGAAACAGGCGAGGCTCCAGCCGATCCACGCCTGGGCTTGGCCGGCAGCAGCTATCTGGAGCGACTGCATGGAGCCGTTACGGGGCGCCCGCCGGAGATCGATTTGGCGCTGGAGCGCTCGGTGCAGGGCTTCCTGCGCCAGGCGATCGCCCAGGGCCTGGTGCGCTCCGCCCACGACCTCAGCGACGGCGGCCTGGCCGTGGCTGCAGCGGAGTGCTGCATGGCCGCTGCGGCGTCTGGTACGCCCCTCGGTGCCCACCTGGAGATCCCGGCTAGCAGCGCCCGGTTGGATCGGCTGCTGTTCGCCGAGGGCGGCGCCCGCATTCTGGTGAGCGTGGCGCCTGGCCACACGGCGGCCTGGCAGCAGGCCCTGGATCAGGCCAATGCGGCGGCTCCCGGCTCGGTGCCGGCCCAGTGCCTGGGCGTGGTGGAGGTCGATCGTGAGCTCTCGATCAGCCAGGCCGGCAACACGGTGCTGGAGTTGCCGATCGCCCAACTGCGCGAGCGCTTTGAGCAGGCCATTCCGCGGCGCATGGGCGTGGATCTGCCCCCCAGCGCCTGAGGGGCCGGCGCCGATGCACAATGCTGAAAGGAACCTGAAGGTGGGATTGGCCGTGACCGACGTGCAGCCCGACTCCCGCCTGATCGACACCGAATCCATGCCGGAGCGCCCCGACAAGCCGGAGGAGGCCTGCGGCGTGTTTGCGGTGCTGGCCCAGGGCCAACCGGTGGCCAACCTCACCTACTTCGGCCTCTACGCCCTGCAGCATCGCGGCCAGGAGTCTGCGGGGATTGCCGTGTTCGATGCGGCCCACAAGGTGCGCCTCCACAAGGACATGGGCCTGGTGAGCCAGGTGTTCGACCAGGACGTGCTCGAGCGCCTCACCGGCCACCTGGCCATCGGCCACAACCGCTACTCCACTACCGGTAGCAGTAAGGCCTGCAATGCCCAGCCGGTGGTGCTCAACACGCACCAGGGGCCCTTTGCCCTGGCCCACAACGGTAACTTGGTGAACGCCGGTGAGTTGCGCCAGGCCATTGCCGCCGACACGCCGGAAGTTCAGTTCACCTCCACTACCGATTCCGAGCTGATCGCCTTTGCGCTCCAGCACGCTGTGAACAGCGGCCTGGCTTGGGATGCGGCGATTCGCGAGGCGGCCAGCCGCTGCCGCGGCGCCTTCAGCCTGGTGATCGGCACCCCCGAAGGGCTGTTTGCCCTGCGGGATGGCCATGGCATCCGCCCGCTGGTGTTCGGCCACATGGGCGAGCAGAGCGAGGCCCAGTGGGTGGCCAGCAGTGAATCCTGCGGGTTGGACATCATCGGCGCCAGCTACGACGGCGACGTGGAGCCCGGCGAGATCATCCACTTCCGCCTGGGGGATCCCACCCCCAGCCGCAGCCGCTGGTGCGAAGAGCCGGCCAAGCTGTGCGTGTTCGAGATGATCTATTTCGCCCGGCCCGATAGCCGCTTCTTCGGCGAATCGCTCTACAGCTACCGGGTGCGCATCGGCGAGGCCCTGGCCCGCGAAACCCCCGTGGACGCCGACATCGTGATCGGTGTGCCCGATTCCGGCATCCCGGCCGCCATCGGCTACTCCCAGCTCAGTGGCATCCCCTTCGGTGATGGCCTGATCAAGAACCGCTATGTGGGCCGCACCTTCATCCAGCCCACCCAGGCCATGCGCGAGGCGGGCATCCGCGTGAAGCTCAACCCACTGCCGGATGTGCTGGCGGGCAAGCGGGTGGTGGTGATCGACGACTCGATCGTGCGCGGCACCACCAGCCGCAAGCTGGTGGCCGCCCTGCGCGATGCCGGCGCCACCGAGGTGCACATGCGCATCAGCTCGCCGCCGGTTACTCACCCCTGCTTCTACGGCATCGACACCGACACCCAGGACCAGTTGATCGCCGCCCGCCTCACCCTCGAGGAGATCGCCGCACACCTGGGCGTGGATTCCCTGGCCTATCTCAGCAAGCAGGGCATGGTGGATGCGGCCCAGGCCAACTCCGCCAATTTCTGCACCGCTTGCTTCGATGGCGCCTACCCGATCGAGATGGATGAGAGCGTCAGCGGCAGCAAGCTGATGTTGGAGCCCAAGGGGATCGCCGCCAAGCTCTAGAACCGTCTCACACCGGGGCTTCTGTGCCTTGGGCTTGATGCATCACCGCACCGCCCAGGTCAAAGGCGGCATGCACTGCTTGCAGCGCCCGAATGCCGTCGGCCTCCGGCACCACGCAGCTGGTGCGGATCTCGCTGGTGGCGATCATCTCGATGTTGATGCCGGCCTCCGCCAGGGCGCGGAACATGCGAGCGGCGGTGCCGGCGGTGCAGGGCATGCCGGCACCCACGGCGCTGACGCGGGCGATGGCCATGCCCTCCTCGAAGCTGGCGCCAGGCCACTGGGCCAGCAGGGGTTGCAGGGCGGCCTGGGCCCGTTGCAGGTCGTCGCGCTTGAGGGTGAAGCCCATATCCCGGCTGAGCTGGTCGCCGCTGCCGTGGGTGCGCTCCGATTGCACGATGGCATCGAGGCTGATGCCGGCATCGGCCAGGGTGCGGCACACGGCCGCGGCGGTGCCGGGTTTGTCTGGGATGCGACGCACGGCCACCTGGGCCTGATCGCGATCGAGGGCCACGCCGCGCACCTCTGGCTCACCGGCGCCGGCCGGGGCGGGATTGTGGCGCAGCTGCTGATCGTGCAGTTCGAAGCAGTGGGCGGCGGCCTGCAGGGCCTTGGTTCCCTGATGGCCGGCCACCAGGCAGCTCACCTTCACCTCGCTGGTGGCGATCAGGCGCAGGTTGATGCCCCCCTTGGCGAGGGTGTCGAACAGGCGGGCGGCCACCCCGGGGCGGCCCATGATGCCGGCGCCGGAGATGCTCAGCTTGGCCATGCCGGCTTCGGCTCTGAGGGTGGCTCCAGCGGCAGCTGGCCCCATGCTGGCCAGCAGTTCCCGGCACACCAGCTGGGCCCGGTCCAGTTGGGCCTCGGCCACGGTGAAGGCGATGTCGTTGGTTAAGGCGTTTTGGCCAGTGCTGTTGCTGCCTTCATGCGTGGCCTGCACGATCAGGTCCACGTTCAGGCCCGTGGCGGAGAGGGCCTCAAACAACTGGGCTGCCACCCCTGGCTGATCGGGCACATGGGCTAGCGCCAGCACCGCCTGGTGGGTTTCCAGCTCGGCGCCATCCACGGGTTTGCCCAATTCCAGCCCCTCGCCGCTGCCGCGGCGGCTGGTGGCCTCGCTGGTGAGCAGGGTGCCTGGGGCCTCACTCCAGCTGGAGCGCACCACCAGGGGCACGCCGTAGTTGCGGGCGATCTCCACAGCCCGCGGGTGCAGCACGGCCGCCCCAAGGCTGGCCAGCTCGAGCATCTCGTTGCAGGTGATTGTGGCCATCAGCTGGGCATCGGCCACCTTGCGCGGGTCGGTGGTGAGCACCCCCGGCACATCGGTGTAGATCTCACAGGCGTCGGCGCCCAGGGCAGCCGCTAGGGCCACGGCCGAGGTGTCGGAGCCGCCGCGGCCGAGGGTGGTGATCTCGGGGGTGCCGGAGAGGCCGCTGCTGGTGCCCTGGAAGCCGGCCACCACCACCACGTGGCCGTCGTCCAGCAGACGCCGCAGGCGATCGGTGCGCACCTCCAGGATGCGGGCCCGGCCATGGGCCGATTCGGTCACGATGCCCACTTGGGGGCCGGTCATCGACACGGCCGGAACGCCTTGGGCGTGCAGGGCCATGGCCAGCAGCGCGATCGACACCTGCTCGCCGGTGCTGAGCAGCATGTCCATCTCCCGCTGGGGGGGATCGCTGCTGATGGCGCGGGCCAAACCGGTGAGCTCATCGGTGGTGTGGCCCATGGCCGACACCACGATCACCAGGTCGTTGCCGGCGTTGCGGCACTGGGCGATGCGCTGGGCCACCGCCTTGATGCGCTCCACATCCGCCACGGAGGTGCCCCCGAACTTCTGAACCAGCAGGGCCATGGCGGAGGGGCGCCCGGGGTGGCGCGCAGACGGCGTTGATCGCCGATTTTCCTATGCCGCCGGTTAGCTGCTGGGCAGCAGGAAGCCATCGCGGAAGGCATCGCCGGGATCGGTGCCCCGCTTGAGGGCGGCCTCCACCTCCAACAGTTGGGCCAGCAGGGCCAGGAAGGTGCCCGGCCGGCGGCCCCGGATCTGCTTGCGCATCACATAGATGCGCTTGGGGTTGCCGATGCCGGCGGCCTTGGCGATCGCGGTCACGTCCTGCTCGCCCTGTTGATCCAGCAGGCTCACCCACAGCCAGCCGCGGATCTGACTCGACAACGCCGCCACGATTCGCAGGGCCGGCTCGTTGGCCAGGATCAGGGCATCCACCAGGGCAATGGCCTCCGCCGGTTGGCCCGCCAGCAGGGCATCCCCCACCTGCAGGCTGGTGGTGGCCTGACTGCCGATCAGGGCCGCCACCGCCGCGGGAGTGATCGCAGCACCCTCCCCTACGAACAGGGCCAGTTTCTCCAGTTCGCTGGCCAGGCGGGCACTGTCGCTGCCGATGGCCTCCGCCAGGGCCTCGGCGGAGGCGGGCTCCAGCCGCAGGCCCAGCTCCCGGGCCGTGCGGGCCACCAGCTCCACCTGGCCGGCACCATCCCACACCGCTGGCAGGGCAAAACTCCGCTCTGTGGCTTGGCCGGCCTTCACCAGCTTCTGCAGGGCCTTGGTGGTGCGCAGGCGGCCATCGGGCTTGCCTGGATTCACCAGCAGTAGGTGGCACTGATCCGGGATCAGCTCCAGGCAGGCTTCGAAGGCGTCGGCCAGCTCGGCCGGGCACTGGTTGCAGAACGGACTCCGCTGCAGCAGCACCACGCGATCCCCTGACCCGAAAGGCGGTGTGCGTGCCTCGGCCAGGGCCTGGGCCGCCTGGCTGGTCTCATTGCCGTCGAGGCGGGTGAGGTTGATGCTCTGCCAGGCGGGATCGCAGGCCTGGTCGATCAGCGTGTCCACGGCGCGCTGGCGGGCTGCCTCGTCGTCGCCCCAGTAGAGGTGAATCGGCATCAGGGCAGGGGCTGCCGGCGGGCTGGGATCACGGGCGCAGGGCGCTCAGCACGGGGAGATCGTCAGTCTGCGCCAGGTGGGGGTTGTCGGTCACCAGCACTGCCGCCTGGCCCTGGATGGCGGTGGCCAGCTCAATGGCAGCGGTGATGCAGAAGGCGCCTGCGGCTCGGCAGCGCAACCGCACGGCGGCCTCCACGATGGCGGCGTCCGGGGGCACCACGGTCCACAGCTCGGCATCGCTGAACATGCGGGCGTAGCGCTGGGCCAGCTCCTCCTGGCCCTGGCTCAGGGGCCCGTCCAGCACCTGGGCCAGGCTGAGGCTGCTGATCAGGCCATGCCAGTGGCCCTGGGCGATGCCCTGCAGCAGGGGTCCCAGGTATTTGCCCGTGCCTTTGGCATCGCAGAGGAAGGCCACCAGGGCGGCCCCATCGAGGGCTACCCGAGCCCCTTGGTGCAGATGATGGGGCGCAAAGGTCTGCTGCCGCGGTAGCGGCTGCACGAGGGTGTGCTGCGGTGAGGCGGGCCTGGCGGCTGGCTGGGGGTGCAGGCTCCAGCAGCTGCGGCCACTGCCCTGCAGGTTCAGCAGATTCTGGAGCTTGCGTTGCCTGCTGCGTTGGGGGTGCTCGCCGGGTGTTGGGGTTGTTTCGCTTGACGCGGTGAGTGGCACCAACGCGGCCACAGGATGGCCGTGGCGGCTGATCACGGTGCGCTCGCCGGCGGCCGCTCGATCGAGCAGTTCCGGCAGGCGGCGCCGGGCCGCCTCCACCCCAACGGGTTCCATGGGTGCAAGGTGTGCGGGACTCTCCTGAATTCTGTACAGCCTGTACAGAATTCAGGAGGCGCCGCTGAGGCCACACCCCCCGCCCGCTCCATCCCCCGTGACGGCTCCCGTTTTGTCTGAACCCGCCACCAATCCGCTCGCCGCCGCTGATCGCCCCAACAGCCTCGATCACCCGATCTTCAGCGAGAGCATCCGGTTGATTCGGGCTGCTCTGGAGCCGGAGGAGCTGCAGGGGCTGAGCCCAATTCAGCAGGACGTGGTGCTGCGGCTGGTCCACAGCAGCGGCGATCTGAGCCTGGTGCCGGCGGTGCGCTTTTCGCCAGGGGCCTGTGAGCAGGGTGCCCAGGCCCTGGCCTCCGGGGCGGTGATCCTCACGGACACCGCCATGGCTGCAGCCGCCGTGCAGCCCATGGCGCGGCGCTGCTTTGGCAATGCGGTGCGCTCCGTGCTCGACTGGGCCCCCGAGCGGGCACCTCAGGGCAGCACCCGCACGGCGGCGGGAATGGCCCTGGCCCTGGCGGAGCATCCCCGTGCGCTGGTGCTGATCGGCAGTGCCCCCACGGCCCTGGAGGTGCTGCTCGAGTTGGTGCGCACAGGGGCCACCGCGGCGCCGGCCCTGGTGATCGGCATGCCCGTGGGCTTTGTGGGGGTGGCGGAGAGCAAACGCCATCTGGCCGAGAGCAGCCTGCCCCAGATCTGCCTGGAGGGCAGCCGCGGAGGGGCTGGCTTGGTGGGGGCTGCGGCCAATGCCCTGCTGCGCTGGGCCTGGCTCAGGCAGCCGCCGACTTGATCGGGGCTGGCTGGGCTGGCTTCAGGGAGCTGTCCAGTCCCACCACCACGTGGCTGTTGGCCTCAATGCGGCTGAGCACCTGGCGGGCCCGCAGCACCACCGCCGGGGGTACCCCCGCCAGGCGGGCGGCCTCGATGCCATAGCTGCGGCTGGCGCCGCCAGCCACCACCTTGTGCAGGAACACCAGATCGTTGCCGGTTTCCTCCACCAGCACCTGGCGGTTGGCCACGTTGGGCAGCAGCTCCGCCAGCTCGTTGAGCTCGTGATAGTGGGTGGCGAACACCGAGCGGGCCCGGATGCCCAGCCCATCAGCTCCGGCCAGGTGTTCGGCCACGGCCCAGGCGATCGAGAGGCCATCGAAGGTGGCGGTGCCCCGGCCGATCTCATCGAGCAGTACCAGGGAGCGCTCCGTGGCGTGGTGCAGGATGTTGGCGGTTTCCGCCATCTCCACCATGAAGGTGGATTGGCCGGCGGCCAGGTCATCGCCTGCCCCCACCCGGGTGAAGATGCGATCGGCGATGCCGAGGCGTGCGGAGCTGGCGGGAATCCAGCTGCCGATCTGGGCCATCAGCTGCAGCAGGCCCGTTTGGCGCAAATAACAGCTCTTGCCGCTGGCATTGGGGCCCGTGAGCACGATCAGATCGGGATGCTCGGCGGCGGCCCCGGTTGATCCAAGGGCGATCGAGTTGGGGGTGAAGGGCTGTTCCACCAGCAACTGTTCCACCACCGGGTGCCTGCCGGTCTCAATCACGAGTTCGCGCCCGGCACTGATCTCCGGGCGGCAGTAGCCGCTGGTGGCCGCCACGTCTGCCAGGGAGGTGATGGCATCGAGTTCCGCCACCAGCCGGGCGGCGGCGCGGATCGGGCTGGCCTGCTCACCGATCTGGCTGCGCAGGCTGCAGAAGAGCTCGTATTCGCGCTGGGCGGTGCGGGCCTTGAGCTGCAGGATGCGCCCTTCGCGGCCCTTGAGCTCGGGGGTGATGAAGCGCTCCTCGTTGGCGAGGGTCTGGCGCCGGATCCAGTGCTCCGGAACCGCGGCGGCCTTGGCCTTGCTCACCGCCAGGAAGTAGCCGAAGGTGCGGTGGTACTGGAGTTTGAGGGTGCTGATGCCGCTGGCGCGGCGCTCGGCGGCCTCCTGTTGGGCCAGCCAGGCGTCCTGGTCGTCGAGTTGGTTGCGCAGGCCATCGAGCTGGCCATCCACGCCGTCGTGAATCAGGCCCCCCTCGCTGAGGCTCAGGGGTGGCGTTTCCAGCAGGGTGTGGCGCAGCAGGTTCGCCAGCTCGGCCAGCTCCGGCCAGGGGCGGGCCAGGCAGGCCAGCGGCGCACTCGCGGCCTTCGCTAGCAGTGCCGCCAGTTGCGGCAGACGCTCGAGACCATCGGCCAGGGCCACCAGGTCCCGGGCGGAGGCGGTGCCTGCCCCCGCCCGCCCTGCCAGCCGCTCGAGATCGCCCATGGGGCGCAGCAGCCGGCGCAGAGCCAGCCGCAAGGAGCGTTGGCCCACCAGTTCGCCCACGCCGTCCTGCCGGGCGCTGATGGCGGTGATGTCCACCAGGGGGGCCTCAATCCAGCGCCGCAGGCAGCGGCCGCCCATGGCGGTCATGGTGCGGTCCAGCGCCCAGAGCAGGGAGCCGTGCAGGCCGCCGCCCAGCTGGGTTTTGGTGAGTTCCAGGTTGCGGCGGCTGGCGGCATCGAGCACCAGCTGGTCGCCGGCGTGCCAGGTGGTGGGCAGCTCCAGGGGGATGGCGCTGCCGGGTTGGGTGTCGTCGAGGTAGCGCAGCAGGCCCCCGGCGGCCCGCAGGGCCAGGGGGGCCTCGGCCAGGCCCAGGCCATCCAGGCTGGCCAGGCGGAAGCGCTTCAGGAGGGTGGCTCGGGCCTCCGGGGTGGCAAAGGGGGTGCGCGGCAGGGGCGTGAGCCGCAGCCCTTCCGGACACCAGGCAGGGCTGCCGGCGCTGCTCTCGGGCATGGGCCACAGCACCTCGGCCGCCTCCACCTGCAGCAGTTCCTGGTGGAGCTGATCGCTGCCTTCCCGTTCCGTGACGCGGAATTCGCCGGTGCTCACATCGGCCACCGCCAGGCCCCAGCGGCCGGCGCCGGGGCCCTCGCCCTCCAGCACCACGGCGCAGAGCCAGTTGTTCCGGCGGGCGGCGAGCATGCCCTCCTCCAGCACCGTGCCGGGGGTGAGCACGCGGGTGATGTCGCGCTTGAGCAGGGCGCCCTTGCTGGCGGGGCTGCGGGCTGCGGCCTCCTCCAGCTGGTCGCAGAGGGCCACGCTGAGGCCGCGCCGCACCAGCTCGCTGCAGTAGCGCTCAGCGGCGTGGTGCGGGATGCCGGCCATGGGCACCCGGCCCAGGGCTTTGCCGGCCTCCTTGCCGGTGAGGGTGAGTTCCAGCAGGCGCGAGAGCTGGATGGCGTCTTCGAAGAAGCACTCGAAGAAATCGCCCAGGCGGTAGAGCAGCACCCGCTCGGGGTGGGCCCGCTTCAGCTCCACGTAATGGCGCAGCATCGGCGTGAGCTGCTCCGGCTCCACCAGGGCGTGGTGATGCCAGGGGGGCAGGTCGTTGTCGTCCGCCGTTGCTGCCTGCTCGTTGGTGTCTGGAGCGGCGGGCTCCGTCGTGGGTTCAGCGCGGGGTTGGCGTTGCCGGGGGCGGGCGGCGGCATCGGCCGCGAGGTCTGTCGCCTCCAGCTCTTGCGGCGGTGGCGGCCCGGATTGCAGCTCCGGCTCCGGCTCCAGGCCGAACAGGCTGCCCTGCAGGGCCAGCTCTGGCTGCTGCTCGTGGGGCGCGGCCACAGGCTGGGTTCCGGCGGGGTATCTGATCGTAAGGGGGGTGCTTTTTTCGGCCTTTCAAGGGTTCTGTACAGGCTGTACAGAACGCAGGAGGGCGCGCCAGCGCGTGCCCCGCCCGCCGCCGCCGACCACAACTTGTGAAGGAACCCCCAGGCCGGTTCCGCCCAGCTGGAACCCGCGTGTGAGAATCCCGAAACCGACCGGCCGGCGTAGACCCGCTCTCCTCGCCGCCGATCCCATCGCCACCGATCCATGACGATCCTCAACACCCTCACCGTTCTGGCCCTGGTGGTGCTGTCGTTCGCGCTGATCGTGGCCGTTCCTGTGCTCTACGCCAGCAATGAGGACAGCGGCCGCTCCAACCGCCTGATCCTGCTGGGTGGTCTGGCCTGGGTGGCCCTGGTGCTGGTGAACTGGGGCATGAGCTTCTTCGTGGTCTGAGTTGGCCTGCTGCGTAGGCTCACCAGAGCAGCAGACCAGGCGCCGTGACCGTTTTCGAAGGGCAGTTTTCCGGCGCCACCTCGCTACGGGTGGCTGTTGTGGTGGCCCGCTTCAATGACCTGGTGACCGGCAAGTTGCTGAGCGGTTGCCTCGATTGCCTCGGCCGCCATGGCATCGACACCAGCGCCAGCAGCAGCCAGTTGGATGTGGCCTGGGTGCCCGGCAGTTTTGAGATTCCCCTGGTGGCCCAGCGCCTGGCCGCCAGCGGCCGCTACCAGGTGGTGATCACCCTGGGGGCCGTGATTCGTGGCGACACTCCCCACTTCGATGTGGTGGTGTCCGAGGTGAGCAAGGGCGTGGCAGCCGTAAGCCGCGCCGCCGGCGTGCCCGTGATCTTCGGGGTGCTCACGACCGACACGATGCAGCAGGCCCTGGAGCGCTCCGGCATCAAGAGCAACCTGGGCTGGAGCTATGGCCTGCAGGCGATTGAGATGGGCAGCCTGATGGCGGCGCTGCCGGGCTAATCACGCCTGAGCAGCTGTTGGCCCTCCACCAGCTCAAAGCCCAGCTGTTGGTAGAAGCCGGCGCTGTTGGTTGTCATCAGATACACCCGCTCGACGCCAGCTAAGGCCGGCGACGTGAGGAGGGCCTCCACCAGTTGGCGGCCCAGCCCCTGACCTTGCAGGTCGTCCGGAATCACTACATCCCAAAGCACGGCCCGGAACACGCTGTCGCTGCTGGCACGGGCAAAGCCCACCAGCCGCTTGCCGCGCCACAGGCTCACCACGGCGGCACTGCCGGCCAGCATGCGCCGTAGGGCGCTGAGGGAGCGCCCCTTGGCCCAGAAGGCATGCTGATCTAGCAGACGCTGCAACTTCCACAGCCCGCGGGTGGGTATCCATCCCGGCCCCAGCCCCAGCCAGCGCAAACCGGGTGCCCCGGGGGCATGAATCAGGAGGCGGATGGCGTCCATGGCACCATTCTTCCAGCGGGGCGGACGCTAGGTGCAGCAGCGCAAGGGCATCATCCTGGCCGGTGGCAGTGGCACCCGGTTGCATCCGATCACCCAGGCGGTGAGCAAGCAGCTGCTGCCGGTGTACGACAAGCCGATGATCTACTACCCCCTCAGCACCCTGATGCTGGCGGGGATCCGGGAGGTGCTGATCATCACCACCCCCCAGGATCAGCCAGCCTTTGTGCGCTTGCTGGGCGATGGTGCCAGCTGGGGCATGACGATTCAGTACGCCGTTCAGCCCAGCCCCGATGGGTTGGCCCAGGCCTTCCTGATCGGCGTCGATTTCCTGGCCGGTGCGCCAGCGGCCCTGGTGCTGGGCGACAACCTCTTCCATGGCCACGACCTGACCCCGCAACTGCAGGCCAGCAATTCCCAGGCGGAAGGGGCCATGGTGTTTGCCTATCCGGTGCGAGATCCCGAGCGCTACGGGGTGGTGGAGTTTGCCGCCGATGGCCGGGTGCTGAGCCTGGAGGAAAAACCGAGCAAGCCCAAGTCCCGCTATGCGGTGACCGGCCTCTACTTCTATGACGACTCGGTGGTGGAGCGGGCTCGGCAGGTGCAGCCCTCGCTTCGGGGGGAGCTGGAGATCACCGATCTCAACCGGATGTACCTCGAGGAGGGGCTGCTGCAGGTGGAGCTGATGGGCCGGGGCATGGCCTGGCTGGATACGGGCACCTGCGATTCGCTGCACGAGGCCGGCAGTTACATCCGCACCCTGGAGCACCGCCAAGGTCTCAAGGTGGGGTGCCCAGAAGAGGTGGCCTGGCGGCTGGGCTGGATCAGCGCCGACCAGCTGGCTGCTCTGGCCGCCCCGCTGTGCAAGAGCGGCTACGGCGATTACCTGATCCAACTGCTGGAGAGTTCTGATGCAGGCTGAGTCGCTCACCACCGCGGCGGGCCTGTCCGTTCAAGGCCCTTTGCTGCTGACGCCGCGGGTGTTCGGCGACCCACGGGGCTTCTTTTTTGAGAGCTGGAACCAGCAGACTTTCAACGCTGTCGCAGGCGACACCGCCTTCGTGCAGGACAACCACTCGCGCTCCAGCCGCGGCGTGTTGCGGGGCCTGCACTACCAGCTGCCGCCCCATCCCCAGGGGAAACTGGTGCGCTGCGTGGCGGGGGAGATCTTTGATGTGGCCGTGGATCTGCGGCGTAGCTCCCCCAGTTTTGGCCAGTGGGTGGGGACGATGCTGAGCGCTGAGAACCACCAGCAGCTGTGGCTGCCGGCGGGCTTCGCCCACGGCTTTCTCACCCTCAGCGCGCAGGCCGAGGTGCTCTACAAAACAACTGAGTTCTGGAACCGCGCATGTGAGCGCGCCATCCGCTGGGACGACCCCCAGCTGGCGATCGCCTGGCCGCTTGAGGCCCTGGCTGGAGCAGGCCCCCAGCTGTCGGAGAAGGATGGCGCGGCGCCGCTGCTGGCTGGGCAGGCCCAAGGAGACCTATTCCCATGAAGGTGTTGCTCACTGGGGCCACTGGCCAGCTGGGCCAGGCCCTGATGGCCTCTCGGCCCGCGGGAATTGAGCTGATCGCCTGCAGTCGGGCTGAACTGGATCTGGCCAAGCCGGAGGCTTGCTGTGCTGCGGTGCACCTGCACCGGCCGGATTGGGTGCTCAATGCCGGCGCCTACACGGCGGTGGACAAGGCCGAGAGCGAGCCCGAGCTGGCCCAGGCGGTGAACGCCGGTGCTCCGGCGGCCTTCGCTGAGGCCCTGGCCACAACGGGCGGGTGCCTGTTGCAGCTGAGCACGGATTTCGTGTTCAACGGCGCTCAGGGGTCGCCCTACCGGTCTGAGCAGCCGGTGGCTCCCCTCGGCGTGTACGGAGCCACCAAGGCGGCGGGGGAGGTGGCGGCCCTGCAGCTGCCGGCGGCGCGGGTGTTACGCACCAGTTGGGTGTACGGGCCGGTGGGTCAGAACTTCTGCCTCACGATGCTGCGGCTCCATGCCCGCAAGGCCGCGGTTGGCGAACCCCTGGGGGTGGTGGCTGATCAGGTGGGCTGTCCCACCTCCACCCACACCCTGGCCGCGGCCTGTTGGCGGGCGATCGGGGTGGGGGCCACGGCCGATGGCCCACGGATCCTGCACTGGAGTGATGCGGGGGCTGCCAGCTGGTACGACTTTGCGCTGGCCATCGGTGAGCTGGGTGTGGCCGCAGGCCTGCTGGAGCAGGCGGCGGCCGTGGCACCCCTCATCACCGCCGATTACCCCACGCCGGCTCAGCGGCCCAGTTACTCCCTGCTCGACTGTTCCGGTAGCCGCACAGCCCTCGGCCTCGAGCCTGTGCATTGGCGGGTGGCGTTGGCCCTTGTTCTCGACAGGGTGGTGCGCTGAGGCCACCACTAGCCTCCTTCAAGCTTTATCGCACTGATGGGCCCCTTGCTATCTCCTGGGATCAAGCGCGTACTAGTAACCGGTGGGGCAGGCTTCATTGGCGGTGCGCTGGTGCGGCGTCTGTTGACCGAGACCACGGTCATCGTGTTCAACCTGGACAAGTGCGGCTACGCCAGCGACCTCACCGGCATCGAACGCCTGGGCCCTGAGGCAGCCCAGCGTCACCACCTGCTGCAGGCGGATCTGGTGGACGGGGCGGTCACGGCTGAGGCCGTGCGCTTGGCCGATCCCGATTTGGTGCTGCACCTGGCGGCCGAGAGCCACGTGGATCGCTCCATCGATGGGCCCGGTGCCTTCATCGAGAGCAATGTGACTGGCACCTTTCACCTCCTGCAGGCGGTGCGGGCTCACTGGGAGGGCTTATCGCAAGAGCGCCAGCAGCGTTTCCGCCTGCATCACATCAGCACCGATGAGGTGTTCGGCTCCCTGGGGTCCTCGGGGCGCTTTTCAGAAACCACTCCCTACGACCCCCGCTCCCCCTATTCAGCCAGCAAGGCCGCCAGCGACCACCTAGTGAGCGCCTGGCATCACACCTATGGCCTGCCGGTGGTGCTCACCAACTGCTCCAACAACTACGGGCCCTGGCAGTTTCCCGAGAAGCTGGTCCCGGTGGTGATCCTCAAGGCGGTAGCTGGCGAACCGATCCCCCTCTATGGCGATGGCGCCAATGTGCGCGACTGGCTCTACGTGGAGGACCACGTGGAGGCCCTGTTGCTGGCGGCCACCCAGGGTCAGCTGGGCCGCAGTTATTGCGTGGGTGGCCATGGAGAGCGCAGCAATCAGCAGGTGGTGCAGGCGATTTGTGCACTCCTGGATGAGCGTCGTCCCAGTGGTGCGCCCCATGCCCGCTTGATCACCCCCGTGGCCGACCGCCCTGGTCATGACCGGCGCTACGCCATTGACCCCAGCCGCATCAGTACGGAACTGGGCTGGCAACCCCGCCACAGCTTCCAGCAGGGGCTGGCGGCCACGGTGGATTGGTATCTGGCCAATCTGGAGTGGTGCACTGCGGTGAAAGACCGGGCGGGCTATTGCGGTGAGCGCATTGGCATCAGTGCTGGTTCCCCCAACATCACGTTCTGAATTGATGGATCGTTCCAGGACTCCTCAACCCATCGGCCTCCACGCAAATCCCCTGTCCAGCAGGGCTCGGTAGGCTGGTTCCACTGGTTTGGAAAGCCCACCCCCATGCTCAAGCTCCTGCTGGGTGATCCCAATGCCCGCAAGCTGAAGCGCTACCAGCCGATCGTTTCGGATATCAACCTGCTTGAGGATGAGGTAGAGCCTCTCTCTGACGAGGAGCTGCGGGGCCTTACCGCCGAATTCCGCGGCAAGCTCGCTGCGCTGCAACTGGAATCCCAGAACAAGGGCCTGAGCCTCGAGGCCAGCCTCGAGCGCGAGCGCAAGCTGCTCGATGAGCTCTTGCCCCAGGCCTTTGCCGTGGTGCGCGAGGCCGGTAAGCGCGTGCTGGGCATGCGCCACTTCGATGTGCAGCTGATCGGTGGCATGGTGCTGCACGACGGCCAGATCGCCGAGATGAAAACCGGCGAGGGTAAAACCCTCGTGGCCACCCTGCCCGCCTACCTCAACGCCCTCACCGGCCGGGGTGTGCACGTGGTGACGGTGAACGACTACCTCGCCCGCCGCGACGCCGAGTGGATGGGCCAGGTGCACCGCTTCCTGGGCCTCTCGGTGGGCTTGATCCAGCAGGACATGGACCCCGCCACCCGCCGGGCCAATTACGGCTGCGACATCACCTACGCCACCAACTCGGAGCTGGGGTTCGACTACCTGCGCGACAACATGGCGAGCGATATCGCCGAGGTGGTGCAGCGCGATCCCTACTACTGCGTGATCGACGAAGTGGACTCGATCCTGATCGACGAGGCCCGCACCCCCCTGATCATCTCCGGCCAGGTGGAGCGGCCTCAGGAGAAATACCAACGGGCTGCCGAGGTGGTGCAGCAGCTGGAGCGCGCCGCCGAGATGGGGAAGGATGGCATTGATCCCGAGGGGGATTACGAGGTGGATGAGAAGCAGCGCAACTGCACCCTCACCGATGAGGGCTACGCCAAGGCCGAGCAGCTGCTGGGGGTGAGTGATCTGTTCGATCCGGCCGACCCCTGGGCCCACTACATCAACAACGCCCTCAAGGCCAAGGAGCTGTTCACCCGCGATGTGAATTACATCGTGCGTGGCGGCGATGCGGTGATCGTGGATGAGTTCACCGGTCGGGTGATGCCTGGGCGCCGCTGGAGTGATGGCCAACACCAGGCCATCGAGGCCAAGGAGGGCCTGCCGATTCAGCCCGAAACCCAAACGCTGGCCTCGATCACCTATCAGAACTTCTTCCTGCTCTATCCGCGCCTGGCCGGCATGACCGGCACCGCCAAAACGGAAGAGGTGGAATTCGAGAAAACCTACAAACTGGAAGTGGCCATCGTGCCCACCAACCGGGTGCGGTCCCGCGCGGACTGGACCGACCAGGTGTACAAAAACGAAGCTGCCAAGTGGCGGGCCGTCGCCCTGGAAACCGCCGAGGTGCACAAGAGCAGCCGGCCGGTGCTGGTGGGTACCACCAGCGTGGAGAAATCCGAGCTGCTCTCGGCCCTGCTGGCGGAGCAGCAGATCCCCCATAACCTGCTGAACGCCAAGCCCGAGAACGTGGAGCGGGAGGCCGAGATCATCGCCCAGGCAGGTCGTGCCGGCGCCGTGACCATCGCTACCAACATGGCTGGCCGCGGTACGGACATCATCCTGGGCGGCAACAGCGATTACATGGCCCGCCTCAAGCTGCGGGAGGTGTTGCTGCCGCGCCTGGTGCGCCCGGAAGAGGGCCACAAGCCGCCGGTGCCGCTGCAGCGCTCCGCCGAGGCGGCGGGCTTTGCTGCGGGCGCCGAACCGGCCCCCTTCAAGGCCCCCAGCGAGGCCCGCGCCATCGGAGCCCTTTACCCCTGCGCCCTCACGGAGGCCACCGAGCGCTCCCTGGCCGAACTGGCCCAGGATCTGGTGCAGGCCTGGGGTGACCGCTCCCTCACGGTGCTGGAGCTGGAAGACCGCATCGCCCAGGCGGCCGAGAAAGCCCCCACCACCGACCCCCAGATCCAGCAGCTGCGCAACCTGATCGCCCGGGTGAAGGGCGAATATGACGCCGTGGTGAAGGAGGAGGACAAGCGGGTGCGCGAGGCCGGTGGTTTGCACGTGATCGGCACCGAGCGCCACGAATCCCGTCGGGTGGACAACCAGCTGCGCGGCCGCGCAGGCCGCCAGGGCGACCCGGGCTCCACCCGCTTCTTCCTATCGCTGGAGGACAACCTGCTGCGCATCTTCGGTGGCGACCGCGTGGCCGGCCTGATGAATGCCTTCCGCGTGGAGGAAGACATGCCGATCGAATCCGGCATGCTCACCCGCTCTTTGGAGGGGGCCCAGAAAAAGGTGGAAACCTATTACTACGACATCCGCAAGCAGGTGTTCGAGTACGACGAGGTGATGAACAACCAGCGCCGTGCCGTTTATACCGAGCGGCGGCGGGTGCTGGAGGGCCGTGAGCTCAAGCAGCAGGTGATTGGCTATGGCGAACGCACCATGGACGACATCGTGGAGGCCTACGTGAACCCTGAGCTGCCTCCCGAGGAGTGGGATCTCGATCGCCTCGTGGCCAAGGTGAAGGAGTTCGTGTACCTGCTGGAGGATCTCACCCCCGATCAGTTGCGGGGCTTATCCATGGAGGAACTCAAGGCCTTCCTGCAGGAGCAGCTGCGTAATGCCTACGACATCAAGGAAGGCCAGATCGAGCAGCAGCGCCCGGGCCTGATGCGCGAGGCGGAGCGCTTCTTCATCCTGCAGCAGATCGATACCCTCTGGCGGGAGCACCTGCAGGCGATGGATGCCCTGCGCGAATCGGTGGGCCTGCGCGGCTACGGCCAGAAAGATCCACTGATCGAATACAAGAACGAGGGCTACGACATGTTCCTCGAGATGATGACTGGCATGCGCCGCAACGTGATCTACTCGATGTTCATGTTCCAGCCCGCGCCGGCGCCCCAGGGAGCCGCAGCCTGAACCAGCTGCCTTTGCCTCCGGCAGAAGGCAGAACTCTCAGCTGGTGATGCCGGGGTTCTCCCCAAGGAACTCAAGGATTTCGCGATCCTTGAGGTTCTGGGCTGTGCCAGCACAGGGCTCCAGCAGCGGACGGCCAGCGGCCAGTTCCCGTAGACATCCTTGGGTGCGGGCCAGTTCGGTTTCCAGGGCATCGATCCGCTCCATGAGATTGCGGATGACTCGGGCTTCCGCGTCCGGTAGGGCGCTATGGGCTAGTGGATCCACGCGTACGCCGCTCTGGTGGATCACCCGCCCGGGGATGCCCACCACGGTGCTGTCGGCAGGTACGTTGCGCAGCACCACTGATCCGGCGCCGATCCTGGTGTTGGCTCCCACGGTGATGGCCCCCAGCACCTTGGCGCCGGCGCCCACCACCACGTTTTCCTCCAGGGTTGGGTGCCGCTTGCCGTGGGCTTTGCCGGTACCCCCCAGGGTTACCCCCTGATAGAGGAGGCAGCGGTTGCCGATCACGGCTGTTTCACCAATCACTACGCCCATGCCGTGGTCGATGAACACCCCATGGCCAATGCGAGCCCCGGGGTGGATCTCCACCCCGGTGAGCAGCCGCCCTAGCTGCGAGAACAGCCGTGGTATCAGCGGCAGGCGCAAGAGCCATAGGCGGTGGCTGCAACGGTGCAAGACCAGGGCGTGCAGGCCTGGATAGCAGAGCAGGATTTCAAGGGTGCCTCGGGCCGCGGGATCCCGCTCCTTGATGATCGCCAGGTCGGCTAGCAGTGCGTTCAGCATCCGACCATCCTGCCGAACCCAGCTCCGCCTGGTTGCGGTTTGACCAAGGGACCCTCCGTCGTGCATGATTCCCCAGTCGGCGGCAAAGCCCCGGCACATGCGGATGTAGCTCAGTGGTAGAGCATCTCCTTGCCAAGGAGAGGGTCGAGAGTTCGAATCTCTTCATCCGCTTGATTGATTCAGATACCCAACTGCTGAGCGGTAGATCTGTAGCAGGGGTTGGAGCTCTGCCGCTCAATTCGCTTGCAGGCCGATCTCCTTGCGTAGCAGGTTGATCGTGGCACTCCCCAAATAGCTCTGGGCGCAATGCACCTGGGGCAGGCGCATGAGCTGGGAGCGGTTCTGGCGCAGGCACTGCTCCACCAGCGGCAGGCTGGGGCGATCACAGAGCACGTGGCTGGCGGCCCGGAGCAGGGCCAGCAGACGGCTGCTCACATCCGGGGTGGCGGTCATCAACAGCAGTTCGTTGCCGCGCATGCTGTGCAGGATCACCTCGGCGGCCCGCAAGATGCCCGGGCTGATGCTCACCAGGCCCACACAGCTGCTTGCCCGCAGGTCCTTGAGCAGATCCAGTTCGTGGCGGAAGTCGTTGAGGTCCACCGCCACGGCCCGCACGCCGTGCTGCTTGGCGATGTCCTCCACGGGCTGTAGGAAGTAGCGGCTGGTCACCACCGTGCCGTTGTTGGAGCTCTCCAGCACGCTCTCCAGCTCCTCCATGGGCACTACCTCCACCGGCACCTCGAGGTTGGGGATGAGTTCTTCGGCGATCAACATCGAGGCGCCAATGTCTTCCCGGGGAGTGCTCACCAGAACCCGGGCCCCGCAGCGGAGGCGCCAGTCGATCTCGCGCGTGAGCAGTTCGCGGGCCTGCTGCAGGGTGCAGCCGGAGTTGAGCAGTCCATCCACGCTCTCGCGCACCTCGCGGTCGATGTCCGGCATCGACTTGCCGCGCAGGCCTGGCGGCGGCTTGATCTCCCGCGGTTTCTGCTGGTCGCGCACATAGATGCCCGAGCCCGCCATGGCCTCCACAACGCCGTCGTTTTCGAGCTGCCGGTACACCTTGCTGATGGTGTTGCGGTGCAAGCCGGTCTGCATGGCCAGCTGCCGAGTACTGGGCAGCCGGTGCCCCGGTGGGAAGTGGCGTGCCGCGATGGCGAAACAGATCTGGTTGTACAGCTGGCTCGATGCCGGGATGTCGCTGTCCTGCTGGATGTGGAACCGCACGCCGAATTGGCACAAGCTGTGGGTGCCACCTTACGGAGCTTTGGGCCTGGTGACAATTGCCGTGTTGGCATAGAGCTCTGTGCCGGTGCTGTGCCGGCCGGCCGCTTGCCGGAGGGCGGGGTCATGTCTGGCCCTGTGCGGAGTTCTGTACAGCCTGTACAGAATCCGTGAGGGGCCGAGAATCGCATCACCTTCCCCGGCCTCACCTGGATGACGGACCTCTCCCCCGCCCCAGCGATTCAGGCTGAGTGGGTGTCGATTGTGGTGCCGGCGGCCGCGGGCGTGGCGGCCACCGCAATGGCCGCCTGGTGGGCTCGCCCCGCCCCTGGGCTGCGGCTCCGCGGGGCCGTGCTGGTGCTGCCGGAGGTGTTCGGCGTGAATGGCTGGGTGCGTGGCGTGGCTGAGCGGCTGGCCGCCGAGGGCTATGCCGCCCTGGCTATTAGCACCTTTGCCCGCACCGCCCCCGATCTCGATGTGCACTACAACGAGGAGGGATTAGCGGCCGGCCGCCAGCACCGCGACCAGGTGACAGCCGATCAGTTGCTGGCGGATGTGACTGCTGCCGCCGCCTGGCTACAGCAGCGCCATGCCGCCGCCCTTCTGGGCTGCGTGGGCTTCTGCTTCGGTGGCCATCTGGCGATGCTCGCGGCCACCCTGCCGGTGATCGCCGCCACCTGCGATTTCTATGGCGCCCGGGTGTCCAGTGATCGCCCGGGGGCTGCACCGGGCGACTCCACTCAGCCCCCCACCCTGGCGGTAGTGCCCCAGGTTCCAGGGCGCCTCTGGTGCTTCTGCGGGGATCAGGACCCCTTGATGCCCCCTGAGGAGATCGCTGCCATCGGCGAGGCCCTCAGCCAGGCCGGTGGGCGCCACCGGCTGCTCATCGCCGCTGGTGCCGGCCACGGCTATATGTGCGAAGCCCGGGCCGACTTCCATCCAGAAGCGGCCCGGGCTGGCTGGAGCGCGATGTTGGAGCTGTTTGCCGAAACCCTCGGCTAACCCTCGGCCGGAGCGGTGGCGCGCGTTTCGATTGTGCGCACGGCCTTGCTGGCAGCGGCAGCCGCTTCCTTTTCCTTGGTGAGGGGCGTTTTGCGCGGACTCAGGAACATGATCATGTTGCGGCCCTCGCGCTTGGGTTCCTGTTGGATTTCGGCGCTTTCCTGCAGGTCTCGCGCCATGCGCATCAGCAGTTGTTCCGCCAGGGCAGTGTGCTGGATCTCCCGGCCGCGGAAGATCACAGTGCACTTCACCTTGTCGCCGGACTTGAGGAAGCGCACGGCCTGACCGATACGCACGTCGTAGTCGTGCTGGTCGATTTTGTAGCGCATCTTGACCTCTTTAACTTCGGTCTGATGCGACTTCTTCTTGGCTTCCTTCGCCTTCTTTTCTTGCTCGAACTTGTATTTGCCGTAATCCATGATCCGGCAGACCGGTGGATCGGCCTTCTCACTCACCAGCACGAGATCGAGCTCCCGATCCTTGGCCACCTCGAGGGCCGCTTCTCGCGTGATCACCCCCAGCTGACTGCCATCGGCATCCACCACCCGCAGTTGGGGGTAACTGATGCGGTCGTTGATGTTGGGGAGCTCCCGGACGGGGGCGCGGCGGTCAAAACGAGGACGGGGTGGCATTCAGGCGGGCGAGAGGACGGAGTGAAAACAGTTGCTGTTCACCCTTCACCCTAGGACGCGCCCGATCTCCAGCAAGGCCCTCTGCAGCGGATCGGCTTCGCTGCCGGGTTCATCCAGCCAGATTGGTTGGTGCTGGCGGCGGAACCAGGTGCGTTGTCGCTTGGCGAATTGCTGGGTGCGCCGCGTGGTGAGGGCCATCGCCTCAGTGGGGCTGAGCTCTTGCTGCAGCACGCTTTTGGCCTCCCCGTAGCCGATCGTGTTCAGCAGCTCGCAGGCCGGCCCGTAGCGCTCCAGCAGCCCGCGGGTTTCCTCCACCAGCCCCTCGGCGTAGAGCGCCGCCGTGCGTTGCTGGATGCGCTGTTTCAGATCCGCCGGGTTCAGCCCCAGCTCCAGCACCCGCCAAGGCGGTGGGCTGGAACCCTGCTGGCTGCTCAGAGTTTGGCCAGTGGCGTAGAGCACCTCCAGGGCCCGCTGGGTGCGTACGGCATCGTTTGCCATGATCCGAGCCCCGGCGACGGGATCCGCCAGCGTGAGCATCTGGTGGCACAGCGGTTGCCCCAGGGCTTCCAGCTGGGCCCGCAGTTGCGGCTGGGGGGGCACGGCTGGGGGCGTCATCCCCTGGGTGATGGCCTTGAGATAGAGCCCGCTGCCTCCCACCAGCAGGGCCATGCCTCGGCGCTGGTGTTCTGCGGCAATGGCAGCCTCCGCCTCGGCGCGGAACTCCTGCAGGTTGATCGGTTGATCCGGGCGGCGCAGGTCGAGCAGCTCGTGGCGCACCGCTGCCCGTTGGGCGGCGGTTGGCTTGGCGGTGCCGATGTCCATCTCCCGGTAGAGCTGGCGCGAGTCCACCGAGAGCACCGCCAGATCCAGGGCCTTGGCGATTTCGATGCCCAGGGCGGTTTTGCCGCTGGCGGTGGGGCCCAGCAGCACGATCACCAGGGGCTGGTGGGCTGGGCTGGAGCTGGAGGCGTGGGCTGTCATTGGAGGCACTCTGCCGCGAGGCGGGGTGCACCCCCGAGCCAAATCACACCGGAGAGGCCTCCAGGAGCTTCTCTATTGCATCGGTGTTAGATTGGCCCCCAAAGGCTGGCCTTAGCGCGCCTCTCGAACCCTTGCCGCGCGCCCTGCAGCGCTGGGCTGGGGCCTTCTCTGGATTCCATGAGCGACGCCACCAAAGTCCAGGCCGCCTACGGCGCCGAGCAGATCCAGGTGCTGGAAGGCCTGGAGCCGGTGCGCAAGCGCCCTGGCATGTACATCGGCTCCACCGGGCCGCGCGGTTTGCACCACCTCGTCTACGAGGTGGTGGACAACTCGGTGGACGAGGCCCTCGCCGGCCACTGCACCGATATCACGGTGTCCCTCAACGAGGACGGCAGCTGCACCGTGACCGACAACGGGCGCGGCATCCCCACCGACGTGCACCCTCGCACCGGCAAGAGCGCCCTGGAAACCGTGCTCACCGTGCTGCACGCTGGTGGCAAGTTCGGCTCTGGTGGCTACAAGGTGTCCGGCGGCCTGCACGGCGTGGGCGTGTCGGTGGTGAACGCCCTTTCTGAGTGGGTGGAAGTCACTGTGTACCGGCAGGAGCAGGTGCACCGCCAGCGCTTTGAGCGTGGCAATCCGATCGGTTCTCTGGTGTCCGAGCCCGCCAGCGAAGCGGGCCGCACCGGCACCTCCGTGCGCTTCAAGCCGGATATCGAGATCTTCTCCACCGGCATCGAGTTCGACTACGGCACCTTGTCGGGCCGTCTGCGGGAGCTCGCCTATCTCAACGGCGGCGTGAAGATCGTGTTCAGCGATCACCGCCCGGCAGCCTGCGGCACCGATGGTGCCGCCCACGAGGAGATCTATCACTACGAAGGCGGCATCAAGGAATACGTTGCCTACATGAATGCGGAGAAGGATCCGCTGCATCCCGAGATCATCTATGTGAACTCTGAAAAAGATGGGGTGCAGGTGGAAGCCGCGCTGCAATGGTGCGTGGACGCCTACTCCGACAGCATCCTGGGCTTTGCCAACAACATCCGCACCGTGGATGGCGGCACCCACATCGAGGGTCTGAAAACGGTGCTGACACGCACCCTCAATACCTTCGCCAAGAAGCGCGGCAAGCGCAAAGAGGCCGATACCAACCTGGCGGGTGAGAACATTCGTGAGGGCCTCACCGCCGTGCTGTCGGTGAAGGTGCCCGAGCCGGAATTCGAGGGCCAAACCAAAACCAAGCTCGGCAACACCGAGGTGCGCGGCATTGTGGATTCGCTGGTGGGCGAATCCCTGAGCGAATACCTGGAATTCAACCCTTCGGTGATCGACCTGATCCTCGAAAAGGCGATCCAGGCCTTCAATGCAGCTGAGGCCGCACGCCGTGCCCGCGAGCTGGTGCGTCGCAAGAGCGTGCTGGAAAGCTCCACCCTGCCCGGCAAGCTGGCAGATTGTTCGTCCCGCGATCCCTCCGAATCCGAGATCTACATCGTGGAGGGCGATTCGGCTGGTGGCTCTGCCAAACAAGGCCGTGATCGCCGTTTCCAGGCGATCCTGCCGCTGCGGGGCAAGATCCTCAACATCGAGAAAACAGACGATGCCAAGATCTACAAGAACACGGAGATCCAGGCCCTGATCACTGCCCTCGGCCTGGGCATCAAGGGTGAGGAGTTCGAGGAAAAAAACCTCCGCTACCACCGCATCGTGATCATGACCGATGCCGACGTGGATGGTGCCCACATCCGCACCCTGATCCTCACCTTCTTCTTCCGCTATCAGAAGGCCTTGGTGGAGGGCGGCTACATCTATATTGCCTGTCCTCCGCTCTACAAGGTGGAGCGGGGCAAGAATCACACCTATTGTTATAACGAGGGTGACCTCAAGAAGACGGTGGAAAGTTTCGGCGAAAAGGCCAATTACACCATTCAGCGCTTTAAGGGTCTCGGTGAAATGATGCCCAAGCAGTTGTGGGAAACTACTATGGATCCCACCACCCGCACCATGAAGCGGGTGGAAATCGAAGATGCCCTGGAGGCCGATCGCATCTTCACGATCTTGATGGGCGACAAAGTGGCTCCCCGCCGCGAGTTCATCGAAACCCACAGCGCCGAACTCGATTTCGCGCAACTCGACATTTGATGTCTGGGCTGTTTCGCCTCAATCCCTGGCAAACGGCTGCTCTGCTGGGGTTTGCTCTGTTTGCCCCTGCCTCCTTGCCGGCCGGTGCCGGTGATCGGCGCCAGCCGGAGGTGCGCCGCCGCCAGGCCAAGGAGCCATGGCTCTCCACCAGGCCCATGGCACTGCACTGTGCCCCGGAGCAGCGGGCTCCAGCTCTGGCCTGCCTGCCCGCCGGTGAGCCCTTGCAGGTGCTGCGCAGTTGGGAGTCTCCCGCGGGTCGGCGCTGGCTGCAGGTCCAAACAGCTGCCCCCGTGGGACAGCCTCGCCGCGGTTGGCTGCTGGGGTAGGGATTGCTGGTTCCGCCGGGCCTTGCTTCGGAAGCAGTTGGCCTCTCCTCTGCTGGGTCTCCAAGAACCTGTACAGCCTGTACAGGTTCTTGGAGACTGCCGCGGACGTTGATCAGGCGGCCAGAGCGGCCTCAATCGCGCCTTTCAGTTCAGCGGAATCGGGCTCTACGCCGCTCTTGAAGCGGGCCAGCACGGTGCCCTCCTTGCCGATCAGGAACTTCTCGAAGTTCCAGGCCACATCGCCCGCGGGCTCGGTCTGGGTGAGCACGTCGTAGGGAGCGGTTTTGGCGCCGGTGGCGTGCACTTTCTCGTAGAGCGGGAAGCTGGCGCCGTAGGTGGTGGAGCAGAACTGTTGGATCTCGCTCAGGGTTCCGGGCTCTTGGGCGCCGAAGTCGTTGCAGGGGAAACCCAGCACCGAAAATCCCTGGGGGCCGTAGCTCTCCTGCAGGGCCTGCAGGCCGGCGTACTGGCGGGTGAAGCCGCAGCGGCTGGCCACGTTCACGATCAGCAGCACCTGGCCGGCCAGATCGCCCAGTTTCTGCTCAGCGCCGTTGGCAGTTCTCACCACCACTTCGCTCACATTCACGGCCATGGTTCAGGGGGTCCGGGCTCGCCGGTATGGAAGACGGTCGGACCCTAGCGGCTTCAGCCCATACACTCGGGATGCCGCAGCATCGGGGCCCCATGAGCGAGGCGATGGCTGCAGCCGCCACCAATGCCGCCAATGGCGCTGCCCTCACCGAGGTGCTGATCCAGCAGCTCAAAGTGATGCTGGAGGCCGGCAATTACGACGCCGTGAAGCTGCTGCTGCAGCCCGTGCAGGAAGTGGACATCGCCGAGGCCATCGGCGGCCTGCCGCGCACCCTCCAGGCCCTGGCCTTCCGGTTGCTGTCGAAAGATGAGGCCATTGAGGTGTACGAATACCTTGAGCCCTCAGTGCAGCAAACCCTGCTCGAGCGCCTGCGCTCTAGTGAAGTGCTGGAGCTGGTGGAGGAGATGTCACCCGACGATCGGGTGCACCTGTTCGATGAGCTGCCGGCCAAGGTGGTGCGCCGCCTGCTGGCGGAGCTGAGCCCGGCCGAGCGCCGGGTCACCGCCCAGTTGCTGGGCTACGAACCCGAAACGGCTGGTCGCCTGATGACGACCGAGTTCATCGATCTCAAGGAGTTCCACAGCGTGGCCCAGGCCCTGGCCATTGTTCGCCGCCGCGCCCGCGACACCGAAACCATCTACGCCCTCTACGTCACCGACGCTTCTCGCCACCTCACCGGCATCCTGTCGCTGCGCGATCTGGTGGTGGCCGACCCCGACGACCGGGTGGGCGATGTGATGACCCGCGAGGTGGTGAGCGTGGGCACCGACACCGACCAGGAGGAAGTGGCACGGGTGATCCAGCGCTACGACTTCCTGGCCGTGCCGGTGGTGGACCGGGAACTGCGGCTGGTGGGGATCGTGACCGTGGATGACGTGATCGACGTGATCCAGCAGGAGGCCACCCGCGACCTCTACGCCGCCGGTGCTGTGCAGGCCGGCGATGAGGACGACTACTTCCAGAGCAACCTGTTCACCGTGGCCCGCCGGCGGGTGGTGTGGCTGCTGGTGCTGTTGCTGGCCAACAGCGGCACGGCGGCCGTGATCGCCTCGATGGATGGCGTGCTCAAGCAGGTGGTGGTGCTGGCGGCCTTCATCCCGCTACTGATCGGCACCGGCGGCAATGTGGGCGCCCAGAGCTCCACGGTGGTGATCCGGGGCCTCAGCACCCAGCGGATTCAGGCCCTAGGAACGGGGCGGGCGATCTGGCGTGAAGCCGTGGCCGGGGCCCTGCTGGGCTTGCTGATGATGCTGGTGGTGATTCCCTGGGCGGCCTATGTGAGTGGTGGTAACTGGCTGGTGGCCGGTGCCGCCGGCTTCAGCCTGGTGGCGATCACCACCCTGGCGGCCACGGCTGGAGCCGCTCTGCCACTGCTGTTTGACCGCCTCGGCCTCGATCCGGCCTTGATGTCTGCCCCATTCATCGCCACCGCCACTGACGTGGCCGGGGTGTTCATCTATCTGCAGACCGCCTCCTGGTTGCTGGGGCGGTTTTCTGCTTCCTGAGAGCTCCTTCACACTTCTTCAGGGTAGGCTTTACATAAGTTCAGGACTCGGCCGTGGCCGTCGCCGTCGTTGCTTCAGAGGCTTCTTTTGCCGGCACCGATTTGGTGCGCTCCTACCTGCGGGATATCGGCCGTGTGCCATTGCTCTCCCATGAGCAGGAGATCACCCTGGGCCGCCAGGTGCAGGAGCTCATGGCCATCGAGGACATCGAGCAGGAGTTGCTGATGCGCTCCGGCGGTGTTAAGCCCACCTCTGAGCAGCTGGCGGATGCAGCGGGCCTGGCCCCCCAGGTGCTCAAGAAGCGGCTGCGGGCTGGCCAGCGCGCCAAGGAGCGGATGGTGGCGGCGAACCTGCGCCTAGTGGTGAGTGTGGCGAAGAAGTACACCAAGCGGAACATGGAACTGCTGGATCTGATCCAGGAGGGCACCATCGGCCTGGTGCGGGGTGTGGAGAAGTTCGACCCCACCCG
>CALRUA020000019.1:0-40982 GCA_943371215.1 Cyanobium sp. NIES-981
AGAAACTTCTCCCGCTTGGTCTGCTTCTTGGCAGTGGTGAGCTCGTAATCCGAGAAGCCGAGCTGCTTGCCGCCCATCACCCCAGTCCTGGCCTGCAATTACGACATCATTTTCTCGCGGATGGACGGGGTTTTCCAGAGTCTCCCTAGTTTCTTGGTTGGGTGTTGTAACTGCAATATTCATGCATCCTGCCTGGCAGTTCTCACGCAAAAGCCACTTAATGTGTGCCGATTATCTGATCAAGAATAGCTTTTCGGAGCACGCCGATATGAATGCTTTCCCTCGTTGTCGCCTCCCCAGTTGATCGGTGGCCAGAGCCCCGAGCTTTTAGCTCCAGTTCGGTAGAGGCCAGGTTGACTACAGGATGAGCGGATCAAGGGCATGTCCCCCTGATCACCGTTGCATGAGTTCAGCCGCCCGCCCGATTAAGCGTGCGGCGGTGGCGTTGTACAAGCTTGCGGCCTCTGCGGCGTTGCGTCCCACGCAGGTCATCCCCAGTTTGCCGAATTCCGAGAGGCAACCCAGCAGGTGAAACACGCTGCCCCGCAGGCGGGCTGGGTCGTAGTGGAGATCGGCCTCGGCCACGATGTCCACCAGGTCTGCCGGCAGCAGCCCCCGTAGCCGCCCATCGGTGAGGTTGTCGGTGGCCATGTAATGCAGGGGCTGACCGGTGGGTGCCAGGAACAGCCCCGTGGCTGGATCCAGCTGACCGGTGGTGATTGCCCGTAGGGCCATGTAGGGATGGGTGGTGCCCCCCTGGCGCAGGTTCACCTCAATGGCTTGCACGTCCCATTGGCCATTGATCAGGCGGGCGATGAAGTCCACCGCGTAGCGCTCCAGCGCCCCCTCGCTGGCTAGGGCCTCCCCCACCGCCTGGCCGTACCGCATCAGTTCGAGGCGATAAGCCGCTTCGGCTGGGAAGGAGCAGCCCAGGTAGGTCTGGCCGCTGGGTCCGCCAAGGATCTGCTCGTGGGTGGACAGCACCTCAACGGCACCACCGGGGTTGATGGTGCCCTGCACACTCGGGGAGCTGAGTTGCTCGCCACCTTCCAGCCAGGCCTCCACCAGGGCCCCTTGCTGGGCGAGCAGCTCGCGCCATTGGCGCGCGGGCATCGGCAGGGTTTCGAGCGATTGGCGAATGTGCTGGCGCCGTTCGTCGCTGCTCAGCTCCTGCAGCTGGAGTGGTTCCAGTTCAAACGGCGCATTGCCCTCGCCGCTGAACCCCTGGTTCAGCTTCACCACGCAGCGGCGCAGCGTGGGATGGGCCTCCCATAGATCTGCCGTTGCCTCGGCCAGGTCGTCGAGTTGGTAGGCCAGGGTGCTGCCGGGGGGGTGGGGCACACCGCAGCGGGCGAACAGCTCCCGGCTGCCGGCCTTGCTGCCCCAGTGTCCCAGGGCTGGATCGGTGCCGAGCAGGGGGATCTGCAGCCGTTCGGATAACTCCTTCTCGAGCTCGCTCACCACAAAACAACTGATGAAGCTGCGTCCCGGGCGCAGTTGATCGTGGATGCGCTTGAGCAGCGCTGGCCGCTCCAGCAGCTTGGCGGTGAGCGGCCGGCTGGAGGCGTCGTCGGTGTCGAACAGCTGCAGTCGCCGGCGCGCGTGGGAGGTGGGCACCCCCGGCAGCAGTTCCAGCACCGCATCCACCACCAGCTCCGGCAGCAGCTTGCTGGTCACGTAAGTAGCGCGTACGTCGGGGTCCCGCAGTCGCACCAGGGAGAACAGCTGGCGCTCCTCGTAGTGGTGGGCTCCGGTCACCAGGTTCATCTGGGCCTGGTCCATCGAGAGCGACGGCACCACCAGTACGTCGAAGGATGCGTTGCCTCCGCTCTGCTCACAACCCCAGCCCGGCTGCAGCTGGGCCTGGAGCTCGCGGAAGGAGAGGGGCATGGGGGTGTTCCGGTGGCCCCAGTTTGGTTCACCTGAACCCACGTGCACCAGCCTGTCTTCAGGGCATCGGGGTGAGGCTGCTGCGGCTGGCCTGCACGGCCCAGAGGGCCACGGCTCCGTAGAGGAGGCAATAGAGCGGGGTGCCCCAGGTCCAGTGCTGTTCCACCAACAGCCAGCTGGCCATCAGCGGTGCGGTGCCGGCAAACAGGGCCATGGCCAGGCTGTAGGCAATCGAGAACACCGCACAGCGCTGATGCATTGGCACCAAGGCCACGCCGAGGACCCCCTGGGCCCCCATGGTGACCATCAGCGGCAGCAGCATCAGTCCCTGCGCCACAGCCAGGTTGGCCAGGCTGCCCCCCTGGCCGATCAGCAGCGCCAGGGGCATCACCAGCAGGAGTAGCCCATTGCCCCAGCGGTTCACCCGGATCAAGCCGAAGCGATCCGCTAGTTGCCCGCCCAGCACCACCAAAGGCAGTCCCAGGGTCTGCACCACGGTGGACACGCTGTTGGCCCCTGTGGTGCTGCCCGCTTGCTGACCGGCGTGATCCACCAGGAACACGAAGCACACGTAAAACAGCACATTGGCGAAGCTCACCACGCCCATCACCTGCAGCACCAGGCGCCATTGCTGGGCCACCTGCTGCAGGCGCCACCCCATGGCCCCGCCGAGATCGGCAAGGCTGCGGATCGGCGGCGCGCCCTCATCCACGGGCAGGGTTTCGGGCATCGATCGGCGCATCCACAGGCCCAGGCCCGCCACCGCCGCCCCCAGCAAAAACGGTAAACGCCAACCCCAGCTCGCCATGGCGGCGTCGCCAATGGCCCAGCCGATCACTGCCGCGGTGAGGGAGCCCAGGCTGAACCCCAGCAGCCCGCCGGCGGTGGCCAAGCTGGATACCAGACCTGCATGACCTGTGGCGGCGGCTTCGGTGGCGTAGGTGATGCTGCCGGTGAATTCACCACCCACCGAAAATCCCTGCACCATGCGCAGCAACACCAGCAGCAATCCGGCCGCCACGCCGATCTGTTGATGGGTGGGCAGCAGGCCGATCAGCAGGCTGGACAGCCCCATGATCACGATGCTCAAGCTGAGCATCAGGCGGCGGCCCAGCAGATCGCCCAACGGGCCCAGCACCAGGCTGCCGAGGGGCCGCATCAGGTAGCCCACGGCGAACACCCCGAAGCTGGCCATGGTCTGCAGGGCCGGCAGCTCGGCGGGAAAAAAGGCCCGGCCCAGGGCACTGGCCACAAAGCCGTACACCGCAAAGTCGTACCACTCGAGGGCATTGCCCAGTAGGGCTGCCACGGCCGCCAAGCGCCGCTGACGGGCCGTGAGCTCAAGCCCGCCGTTCAGCCCCATGGCGGCACCGTGCTGCGGTTGCCATCGCGTACGGCGTTGTACATCGGGGAAAGGATCTCCACTTTGGCCTGGGCGAAGGCGTCCTGAATTGAGCCCAAGAGACCTGAGAGGGTTTCGCGGTAGCGGTTCACATCCTCCACGCAGGCCGTGAGTTCATAACTGATGTGGTAGTCGTTCAGAGCTGTTTGCAGCACAAACGGCTCCGGCTCGGAGGCGATGCCGGCGGTGGTCTCCGCGGCACTGAGCAGCAGCTGGTGCACCGTGCGCCAGGGCACGTCGTAGCCGATGGTGATCGTGGTGGCCAAGGCCACGGATTGGTTGATTTCACGCCTGGCGAAGCTGAAGTTCACCACTGAGCTGCCGATCACGGAGGCATTCGGCACGCTCACTAGTTCATGGCGCGGTGTGCGGATGCGGGTTACCAGTAGGGCCCGCTCTTGCACAACACCCACCACACCATTGATATCCACCCGGTCGCCCTCCTGGAAGGCTCGCGTGTAGATCAGCATCAGGCCTGAAATCACATTGGTGGTCACGGCGCTCGAACCCAGGGCCGCCAGCACTCCCAGGAACAGCCCTGCCCCCTGGAACACCTTGCTGCCCGAGCCAGGCACGTAGGGGAAGGCAATCACCAGGCCCCCCAGCAGGATCAAGGTGGCGGCGATCCGGCTGGTGGGTTGGGCCCACTCGCTGTAGAACCAGTGGAAGCGAACACTGCCCCGTTGCAGCGCCGCAAACCAGGCGTTGCTTAGTCCGATCGCTACCAGCGTGAGCGCCAGAATTACAGCAATGGCTAGCAGGTTGGGGATGGCCGCCACCACGGCGGTGAGCAAACCTCCCACCAGGTTGAGGATCTGGCTGCGCAGCCCCGCGGCGATCACCTGGGTGGGTGGGAAGAAGCCCAGCAGCAGCGGGATCAACAGATAGCTGGCCAGGGCCAGCAGAAACCAGTGCAGCCCTTGTAACAGCACCAGCAGGCTGCGCTGTACCAGGCGGGTGGTGAACGGTTGGTTGGCGCCGAGCCGCAGGTGCTCCAGGGCTTCCAGGGGCTCGTGGGAAATCGTGCGTCGCAGCCGGGTGTGAAGGCTGAGTTGCCAGCGAATCCAGAGGATGTAGATCCCCAGCACCAGTAGGGCCAGGGCCGTTCCCCGCAGCCAGGAGCTGAGGCTGTGGCTGCTCCGGTAGCGCGCCACGGCGGCCCCGAGTTGCTGGCTGTAGCGGCGGGCCAGTTCTTCCCGGCTCACCCCGAAGGCTGCGCCGGCACGATCGTCGACCCCCAGGAGCGCTGTGAAGCTCCCATCGGTCTGCCGCAGCCCCACCATCGCGTAGGGCGGCACGTCCTCCACCGTGAAGGCCTGGGGTTGCACGCTGCCGTCCTGGGCCAGCTCCAGCAGCCGCTTGCTCCCCCGCTGGGCCACCTCCGCCGGGGTCTGGGCACCGGTCACGGCGCGAAGCTCGAGCACGGGGCGGCCGTCGAGGCGGATCCAAGCCACGGCAGCCCATGACGGAGCCAGAAGCTGGAGGCTGATTACCAGCGCCGCGGCCATGGCCAGCCAGCGTTGTGTCCTTGTCGTCATCGGCAGGTTTGGCGACCGCTCAGCGGACCCAGTAGCAGCCTCACTCTGAGCAGCGGGGCCGTGGTTGTCGACGTCCACCACGCTGATTGCAAAGCTGAAGGAATCCTGAAGGCGCCCACTGCTCTTTTTTTATAGTTGGAGCGATCGGGGCCCTGCTGCTGCGGTGTTTTGCGGTGGTTTTGGTGTCTGCGAACCGCCGAGGCACCACGGGTAGGGTTCATCGATACGTTTCCGTGAGCTGAGCATGACGGCTGGCACCGCCGCTCTCACCCTGGGTCAGCTCGAGGCCAGCTATCCGCTCTATTGCAAGGCGCTGCGGCGTTTGGTGCAGGAAGGCTCCAGCTTGGAGCAGGTGCAGCGCACCGTCTGCTGGGACCGGCTTCAGATGCTGCATAAGTGCCTGCCTACTCAATACCGCAATCCGGTGACCCACTACACGATGCTTCGCCGCGATTGTGGCCTGATGGATCAGGTCGCCTGAGATCTTCAGAACTTCAGGCCGATTTGTAGGCCGGTAGCCACGATCCCCGGTACATCCCCCCGGGGCCCCGGGTGCACGATCCATTGCAGGCTGGGTTTCAGCGTGAGCCAACCATTCAGCTGTAGTTGGTAGCCCAATTCCACAAGCCCCTCGTAGCTGCTGGTTTGTCCTGCACTTGGGTTTTGTTGGAGTGAACTCCTGCCAAATCCAAGCATCAGTAAGTCCTCGGGGCGGCCAGGTAGGACTCCTTGGCTGATCACACCCCCTCCCCAGAACACGGGGCTGAGGTCTGTCGGATCGTCAATGCTCACATTGGCTCCCACCCACAGGCGATGGTCGCGTCCAAGCGGCAGGGGTGAGGACCAGGAGGCCGTGCCGTAGAGCCCATAACCATCTCCGCTCGTGATGTACGACCCGGCCTGCAGGAGTCCCTCCGGCAGGCGGACGGCTGAGGACGGTGATTGTTGCGTGGCAGCTGTGAGCCACTTCGGGGTGTAGGTGACTTGCAGCAACTGGGCCCAGCCTTCCCCCACGGATGGCATCTCCTGTTTGCTGCCCAGCCAGCTTGCCACTGGCAGGCTGCTGGAGAGGTTGAACAGTCCGTAGCGCAGCGAAAGATCTTCTTGGGCCTCGATGGCCACCACTCCTCCTGCTGCCGCGTAGGGATTGATGGGCAGATCGTTGATGGTGATGTTGAGCGTGTTGTTCAGGGCCGAGTGCACGTAGTAGTCCAACACCGGCGCTGCAATGAAATCGGGATTCAGGGACAGCACGCCGGCCTTCAACCCCAGCCAACCAGTACCAGCCTTGCGCTGAAGGCTCACCTCACTCATCCAGAAGCCATCGCCGTGCGCCACCTCCTGCAGGGGGAAGATCGCCCCGATCTCCTGGCCGTAGAGGGGATTGCCGGCGTAGTGGTTCAGCTCCAAGTTGAGCTGCCAGTGGTCGGCTTCGCTCCATTGGTAGCTGTGCTTGTTGACACCACCGCCAGCCTTGAGACTGGCGGTGGATTGCTGCATCCAGCTCCCCATGGAGCTGAGGCCACCGGTGGGATTGGCCATCGGCTCGGCCACCACTTGCAACTCCAGGTCCATCCAGGGGGGCAGGGGTAGCCGTTCTTGGGCCAGGGCCGCTGGGGCCGGCGTTAGGCCCAGCCAGCAGGCAGCGCCGAGCCATCTCTGTAGGGATCGCCGCAGGAACGAGCGCATGGATCGGCCCGCTTCGGCACAGTCCGCAGATCTGGCAGGAGTATCAACCCAACGGCGTGACCTGGGTGGACTAGGCCACAGCGTCGCCACTTACCACCACGCTCACCACCGTGCCGCCTTGGCGCAGGATGCGCTGGAGGGCCTCGTTCATGCGGCTGTAGGGAACACGGGTTGTGTAGGCGCCATGGCGGACGAAGGCGTTGTTGACGATGCCCGTGGCGGTGATCGTCACCACCCGGCTGCCTTCGCCAGCGGCTCCGGCGCTCGGGGCCGCTACTAGCAGTTCCTGGCTGCGGAAGCCGTAGGCCGGGGTGCCATCAATGCTGCGGTTGCTGGCCAGCTCACCGCTGGGCAGGGCGCTGCCCTCGGCCATGGAGGAGCGGAAGGGGCCGTCGGTGCTGATGGGAGCGCCGGCCCTCACGGGGATGGCTCGATCCTGGTGCAGAGCGCGCCCAAGCTTGAATTGGGTGCCGCTGCCGTCGCCCTTCACGGAGGCCGCCGCACCGCGGGCCAGCTGCATCAGCCAGGAGAATTGCCGCCCCTCCTGTCCCTTGGAATAGTTCCAGCCGTGGATGTGGGGCACCACGTCGTTGCCGAAGCTGGCGTTGTACTCATCGCTGTCGATGTAAGAATCGATTTCAGCGTCGTAGCCCTGCTCCTGCAGGATCGTGAAGTGGCGCAGCATTTCCGCCTTGTTCTGCGGGGCGCGGCCCAGCAGGTGTTTGTGGTTCAGCTCAATGAACCGGTAGGGATTGCAGTTCTCGAAGAAGCGGGCGCGGTATTGGGCGCTCTTGGCCACTGTGCGCACGAACTCACGCACGTTCAGGTAGCCGTTGCGGAACAGGGATTCGGCCCCCTCCAGCCGTTCGCTCTCCATCAGGTATTGCCCGCCCAGCACCTGCTGGTACACGGCGCGAATGATGGTGCGCTTGTCGCTGTCGGAGGCGTGGTTCCAGTTTTCTTTATTCAGGCCGCTGGCAAACCGCTCGATGCCCAGGGCGGGCGCTTTCACGAGAGACATGGTGCACGGACAGGCAGGGAGGGGGAGGCGCACCGTGCAGAGACGGGGCTGTTCGGACCGTAGGGACGCTTTTTCAAGGTGTCCGCAAGTTTTGCAAGGTCTTCATCCGCTGTCGTTCCGGCTTTGAGCTATGTAGGGAAGATCCCTTCCCGGATGGTTGCGGTGGCGCCTCGCTCTGGCTCAGCACGAACACCCCACGCGATGCTTCACCAGCACAGGCCTGGCTCGCCGGCGGCCTTTCGCTGGAGTGTGATTCTCAACAGCCTCCTGTCTGGCCTGCAGCTGGTGATCGGGTTTGCCTTTGGCTCCTTGGCCCTCGTAGGGGATGCCATTCACAACTTGGGCGATGTGGCGGGCCTGTTGTTTGGCTGGGGGGCTGAGCGGCTCAGTACCCGCCCCACCAACGACACCTTCACCTATGGCTATGGCCGCAGCACTGAGCTGGCCTCATTGATCAATGGCCTGCTGATTGTCGGGGCTGGAACTGTGGTGGTGTGGGAGGGGATTCAGCGGTTGTCCCATCCCGTGGAGGTGATGGGCGGCCCCGTGGCCTGGGCGGCGGCGGCCGGTGTGGTGGTGAATCTTCTCTCCGCCAGGGCCTTCGGCACCGATCATCACCACGATCTCAATCGCCGCGCTGCGGTGTTGCACCTGCTCACCGATGCCGCCGTGTCGGCGGCGGTGCTGGTGAGTGCGCTGTTGGTGATGGCCACGGGCTGGGACTGGCTGGATGCGGCCACGGCCATCTTGGTGGGGGTTGTGGTGATCACCACCGGCTGGGAGCTGTTGCGTGAATCGCTGCGCATCAGCCTCGATGGTGTGCCCCGCGGCATTGACCTCGAGGCGGTGAAGGTGGTTCTGGCTGCTCTGCCCGGGGTGGTGGATGTGCATCACCTCCATGTCTGGGCGATCAGCACCTCGCAGACCGCCCTCACCGTGCACCTGCGTCGCCGCAGCGCCGGTATGGACGACATGGAGCTCCTGCATCTGGCCAAGGAACGCCTTGAGCACCTGGGGATTGCCCACAGCACCATCCAGCTGGAGCCTGCCGGCCCCGAGCTGTCAAGCACCGCTCACCCCTGATCGCTCTTGAGGCGCCAGGGCAGCAGCTCACCGGCATGGAACGGCACCAGCTCTGTGGCTGTGTCGGTGCCGTTGGCAAGGCTGAGGCGCAGGGGGATGCCAGGGGCATCGCTATCGGAGGATTGCTGTTCCAGAGTGATCTGGCCCTCGTTGAGGGGCAGGCCATAGAAGCGGGGGCCATGGGTGCTGGCGAAGTCCTCCAGCCGGTGGAGTGCGTTCTCCTCGTGGAACACCGTGGCGTAGCTCTCGATGGCGTAAGCAGCGTTGTAGATCCCGGCGCAGCCGCAGGCGGCCTCCTTGGCGTGGCGCGGATGGGGGGCGGAATCGGTGCCGAGGAAGAACTTGGCATTGCCGCTGGTGGCCGCCGCCCTTAGGGCGAGCCGGTGCCGTTCCCGCTTCGCCACCGGCAGGCAATAGAAATCAGGCCGCAGCCCCCCTTGAAATAGGGCATTGCGGTTGATGTGCAAGTGGTGAGGAGTGATGGTGGCCGCCAGGTTGGTCGGTGCATGGACCACAAACTCCACGGCATCGGCGGTGGTGATGTGTTCAAACACCACCTTCAGTCCCTGGTATCGCTGGAGCAGGGGCTCCAAGTGCCGCTCGATGAACACCACTTCACGGTCAAAGATGTCCACGTCTGCGCTGGTCACTTCACCATGAATCAACAGCGGCATGCCGATGCGTTCCATCGTCTCCAACACAGTGCCGATGTTGTTGAGATCCCTCACCCCTGCGTCGGAGTTGGTGGTGGCCCCCGCGGGATAGAGCTTGGCGGCGGTGAATACCCCCGCCCTGAAACCCTGCTCCAGGTCGGCTGGATCGATGGTCTCGGTGAGGTAGGCCGTCATCAGTGGGGTGAAGCCCTCTGCTGCAGCGGCACCGGCGCTGGCCCGCAGGGCCGCAACGATCCGGCTCCGGTAAGCCTCGGCAGCGGCCGCGGTAGTAACCGGCGGTTGCAGGTTGGGCATCACGATCGCCCGGGCAAATTGCCGCGCGGTGTGGTGCACCACAGCCTGTAGGAGGGCACCATCCCTCAGGTGTACATGCCAGTCGTCAGGGCGGCGGATTGTGAGGCTCTGGGGAGTGGTATCCATGGCGATCAGTGGGTCAGCTTCTTGCCGCCGGTCACGAGGAAGGCGCTCAGTGCCAGCAGCAGCACGCTGGCACTGAAGATCAGCAGGTTGGTGGCGCTGTCAATGGGTAACACAAGCATGGCTTTGAAAGCTGACACGATCAGAGCCACCACAATCACCTTCACCAGCTTCTCCTTGAGGGCATCCAGGCTGCGGATGTCGAGCAAGCCATTGCCGCCCGTGTCTCCAGGCTTGCGTGCCGCTTCGATATCCGAGATCAGCAGTTCGTAAACGCCGTAGCCGAAGATCAGCAGGGCAATGCCGATCAGATAGAGATCCACGCCTCCCACCAGCACCCCGAGAAGCTTGGCGATACTTTTGCTGTCGTCCGGAGCGGAATCTGCCAGCAACAGCAAGGCGTGAACAATCTCCCGGGTGCCGCAGATGAAGGAGGCCGCTGTGCTCACCAGACTCATTACCACCGGCACGATCGAGATCAGCCGGAACTTCCAAAGCAAGCGCTCGAACCGGCGTTCCAGGGCGGATGAAAAGCGACCCATGCCGTGCCGAATGCCTGGTTTGACCCTAGGCCGCAGTGCTGTCCGGGCTGAAGGTTCCGGGGGCTCAGAGCGAATACCAGTCAGTCCGATGGAGCCATCGCCATCACACTGAAGCCACCGCCCGCGGGGATTCGGGTGGAGGGATGCACTGCTGAAGCGGTGCGCGCGCCCCTGCTGGCCTGATTGCCAGAATCCCGCGATGCTCCCTTTTCACTGGCTCACCCAGACCATTGCCCTCGGTTTGGGGATTGCCTTCAGCCCCATCAACATCGCCCTGGTGGCGCTGCTCCTGCTGGGCCGCCAGCCCCTGCTGCGCTGCGCCAGTTACCTCGGGGGCTGGATGCTCGCCAATGGCGGCGCCCTGTGCGCGGTGGTGCTGGTGGGGGGGCGTTTTAGCTGGGCCATGCACCTGGGCAGCCGCGGCCAGGTGCTGATGGATCTGATTGGCGCCGGGGCCTTGATCGGCCTGGGGCTGTTCCAGCTCACCCCGGCGGTGACCCTGGGAGAGGAGGGCTGGGCCATGCAACTGATGGGCCAGTTGCCCGAGCTGGACTGGCTTCCCCTGATGGGCTTGGGTGCCGGCTGTGCCCTGGTGAGCCCCGAGAACCTCGTGTTCTATGTGAAGGAGGGCGGCATGTTGCTCTCGAATCACACCGGCCTTCGGGGGGATCTCGAGGTGGGCCTGGTGTTCGTGGCCGTGGCCACGTCGCTGTTGCTGTTGCCTCCCCTGTTGTGGCTGTTCAGTGGTGGCCGTCTGCGGGAACCGCTGACGCGTCTCAACGACTGGTTGGTGCACCGCGCTGAATGGCTGGTCGGAGTGTTCGCCCTGGTGCTGGGGCTTTACCTCGGCTGGCAGGGGATCGAAGGCCTGCATCAGCTCACGGTGGTAGCCAGCTGAGGGTCCTGGTTTCCAGGACTGGTGCTGGCTGTGCAGGGGCCTCCGGAAATGGTGCACCACGGTGCACCATTTCCGGACACTGCCGCCACCACGTGCAGGCGCTGCTTCACCGGGGCCACCGGAGGCTCTGCATCCGATGACGCACCAGCCCTAGGGATGTACTGGCAAACTGCGCCGAACGTCCTAGGGCCCAATGCCTCTGCTGCGCAGACTTGCCGCATCGCTTCCCCTGATGGTCTCGTTGGCCCTGGTGGGTTGTGCCAGCGATGGCGGTGGCGGGATTCAGAGCCAGAAGCTCGCCACCATCAAAGCCCGAGGCAAGTTGATCTGCGGCGTGGATGGCAAGTTGCCGGGATTCAGTTTCGTTGGGTCGGACGGCCAGTACACCGGCCTCGATGCGGATGTCTGCAAGGCCACGGCCGCTGCCCTGTTCGGTGATCCCAGCAAGGTGGACTACCGCGACCTCAATTCCAGCGAGCGTTTTGCCGCCCTGGCCAGTGGCGAGGTGGATCTGCTCTCCAGGAACACCACCGAAACCCTCAGCCGCGATGCAGCTGGTGGTAACGGCCTCAGCTTTGCCCCCACCACCTTCTATGACGGCCAGGGCGTCATGACGCCCAACGCCAGCGGCGTGAAGACCCTGAAGGATCTGGCCGGCAAGCCCATCTGCGTGGAGAGCGGCACCACCACCGAGCTCAACCTTGCCGATCGCATGCGCGAGCTCAAGGCCGCCTACACCCCCCTCAAGTTCCAGACCGGCGACCAGACCTACGCCGCCTATCTGCAAGGGCGTTGCGTTGCCGTGACCAGCGACCGCTCTCAGTTGGCGGCCAAGCGCACCAGTTTCCCGGATCCGGCTGGTCACACCCTGCTGCCGGAGGTGCTCAGCAAGGAGCCCCTCACCCCAGCCACCACCAATGCCGATCCCGCCTGGGCCGATGCGGTGCGCTGGACCATCTATGCCCTGATGCAGGCGGAGGAACTGGGCATCACCCAGGCCAACATCGACGCCAAGCTGGTTGAAGCCAAGGCAAACCCCAACCAGGCCGACCTGCGCCGTTTCCTGGGGGTTGAGGGAGAGTTCGGCAAACAGCTGGGCCTCCCCGCAGACTTTGTGGTGAAGGCGGTGAAGGCCACTGGCAACTACGGCGAAATCTTTGAGCGCAACGTGGGCATGGGCTCCAAGCTCAAGCTGGAGCGCGGTTCCAACCGCCAGTGGAAGGAGGGCGGTCTGATCTATTCGCCGCCGTTCCGCTGATGCCCCCGTCTTCGGTGTCAGCCGTGACGCCCTGGTGGCGCAACCGCCGCCTGATCCCCTGGATCGTGCAGGCGGCCGTGGGCCTGGTGGTGCTGGTGGTTGTGGCCTTCCTGGTGGGCAACCTGGTGCGCAACCTCACCGCCGCCGGGCTGCTGCTCAGCTGGAGCTGGCTGGGCAATCCAGCCGGTTTCGATGTGTCGGAAACCCTGCTGCCCTTTGACGCCAGCCTTCCCTACTGGCGGGCCCTGCTGGCGGGCCTGGTGAACACCCTGCGGGTGGTGCTGCTGGGGTTGGTCGGGGCCACGCTGTTGGGCACGGCCGTGGGCATCGCCTCGTTTAGCTCCAACGGTTTGCTCAAGCGGCTGGCGCGGATCTATGTGGAGCTAATCCGCAACATCCCCCTGCTGCTGCAGTTGGTGTTTTGGTATTTCGTGGTTTTTCTGGCCCTGCCCAATGGCACCAGTGCCATTCAGCTGCCGGGGCTGGTGTTGGCCAAATCGGGCCTCTATCTGGCCTGGTTCAGCGATCTCTGGCATCTGCACTGGCAGGGTCCCCATCTCGATGCCGGGGTGTGGCATGCGCCGCTGCGGCTCACAGTGGAGTTCGGTGCCCTTCTCACGGGCCTGGTGGTGTACACCGCCGCCTTCATCGCTGAGGTGGTGCGGGGCGGTGTGGCCTCGGTGCCGAAGGGCCAGTGGGAGGCCGCCAACTCCCTGGGCTTCAACCCGCTGCAGACCCTGCAGCGCATCGTGCTGCCTCAAGCCCTGCGGGTGATTGTTCCGGGTCTCAACAGCCAGTACATCTCCCTGGCCAAGAACTCCTCCCTGGCCGTGGCTTGCGGCTATGCCGATCTCTACTCCGTGGCGGAAACCACCCTCAACCAAACCGGCCGGGCCGTGGAGGTGGTGCTGGTGCTGCTGGGGTCCTATCTGGTGATCGATCTGGTGATCTCGGCCCTGATGAATGGCCTGAACCGCATGGTGCAAGTGAAGGAACGCTGATGCGAACGGCTCTCCCCTCCTCTCCCCTGCAGCGGCTGCGCCGTGAGCTGTTCTCTAGCCCCCTGGATGGCCTGATCTCCGTTGGTCTGATCGGGTTTCTGCTGGCCGTGGCCATCGCTCTGGTGAAGTGGGCCCTGTTTCAGGCCCAATGGGCCGTGCTGCAGGCCAACAGCACCCTGTTTACCGTGGGGCGTTACCCCCTCGACCAGCAGTGGCGCCTCTGGTTGCTCACCACCCTGCTGGTGGGGGCCACCGGCTTGAGCTGGGGGTTGCTGCGGGGGCTGCCGCGCCTGGATCGGAAGCATCCGCTCTGGCCGCGCAACGACCGCATCGCCCTGGCGCTGGTGCTGGCCCTGGCCTTGCTGGCCCCCCTGTTCCTCAAGCTCAGCTGGGCCATTCAGCTGCGCTGGTGGCTCCAGGCAGCCCTGTTGGTGACGACCCGCTGGGCCGCCGGTCGCTGGGCCCTGCGCATCCCACCGCCTGCCAGGCGGTTGCTTCCACTGATCTGGCCCCTCCTTTACTTCGCGGGCATGGTGCTGATCAGTGGTGGCTTGGGCTTGATCCAGGTGTCCCCTTCGCAATGGGGTGGCCTGCTGCTCACTCTCGTGGAGTCCAGCTTTGCCATCCTGCTGTGCTTCCCCCTTGGGATCCTGCTGGCCCTGGGCCGCCGCAGCGCGCTGCCGCTGCTGCGCTGGAGCTCGGTGGTCTACATCGAGTTCATCCGTGGGGCGCCGCTGATCACCCTGTTGTTTCTGGGCCAGAACATCCTGGGATTTCTGCTGCCCGGTGGCTTGGCACCCGATCGGGTGTGGCGGGCGGCCTGGGTGCTCACCTTTTTCGCCGCCGCCTACGTGGCGGAAGCCGTTCGTGCCGGCCTGGCCTCTCTGCCTAAGGGCCAGCTGGAGGCCGCCCGCTCCCTGGGCTTGCCTTTGCCCCAAGCCCTGATCCATGTGGTGCTGCCCCAGGCGCTGCGGGTGGCCCTGCCCGCCACCGTTGGCCAGTTCATCTCCCTGCTGCAGGACACCACGCTGTTGTCGCTGATTGGCCTGCTGGATCTGCTCGGCACGGCCCGCACCGTGATGGCCAATCCGGCTTTCCTGGGGAGGAACGCCGAGGTGTACCTGGTGCTGGCCCTGCTGTTCTGGTGCTGTTGCGCCGCCCTCGGCCTGGGAAGCCGTGCTCTTGAAACCCGCCTTAACCCCACCGCCAACCCCGCCCGATGACCAGCACCCCTGCCAGCGCCGGCTTCGCTACCGGGTCCGTGATGATTGAGGCCCGTGGGGTCGAGAAGTGGTACCCCAATGGCTTCCATGCCCTTCGGGGCGTGGATCTCACCGTTCACCAGGGTGAAGTGGTGGTGATCATGGGGCCCTCAGGTTCGGGCAAGAGCACCTTCATTCGCACCTTCAATGCCCTGGAGGATTTCCAGAAGGGATCCATCTGGGTGGATGGCATGGAACTCACCGACGACGTCCGCAACATCGATGCCATCCGCCAGGAGGTGGGCATGGTGTTCCAGCAGTTCAACCTGTTCCCCCACCTCACGGTGTTGGAGAACCTCACCCTGGCCCCGGTGTTAGTGCGCAAGCGCCCCAAGGCCGTTGTGGAGCGCCAGGCCCTGGAGTTGCTGGAGCGGGTGGGCATCGCCGAGCAGGCCCACAAACATCCCGGTCAGCTATCGGGAGGCCAGCAGCAGCGCGTGGCGATCGCCCGCTCGCTCTGCATGGAACCGCGGATCATGCTGTTCGATGAACCCACCAGTGCCCTCGACCCCGAGATGGTGCAGGAGGTGCTCGAGGTGATGCAGGAGCTGGCCCGCGACGGCATGACCATGGTGGTGGTGACCCACGAGGTGCGCTTCGCCCGCCAGGTGGCTAGCCGCGTGGTGCTGATGGCCGATGGCCAGGTGGTGGAGGTGGCTCCGCCAGAGCAGTTCTTCACCAATCCCAGCCACGAGCGCAGCCGGCAGTTCCTCAGTCAGATCGCCTGAGCGGGGCACTTGTCAGCAGATCCCTACACTCTTGTCATTGGTAAGCCGCGGAGCCGGAGCCATGGTTGATCGCGCCATTCATCCATCCGCCGGTTCTCCCTCCGCTCATGCCGAGGACGACGCAGCGGCCTCCGAGCGCATCACCGGTCAGCTCGGCCGTTTGATTCCGCTTGTCAACGGTGATGCGCGCATCGCCGGTGTGAACCGTTCCGTGTGCACCGCCTCTTTGGCCTCGTTGCTGAGCTGGGATGACGACGGCCAGCTGGCCGTCGATTAGGCCGCGGTGCATCCGCAGGTTCCGCAACAGCTCCTCGTTCTGGCCGGGGGTGGCCACACCCACGCGCTCCTGCTGCGTCGCTGGGCCATGCGGCCTGGGCTGAAACCAGCTGCCACCCAGGTGGTTCTGGTGAGCCGCCACAGCACCGCCCTCTATTCGGGCATGGTGCCGGGGCTGGTAGCTGGTCTGTACGAACCCGAAGACTGCTCCATCGATCTGCGGCGCCTGTGCGGCCAGGTGGGCGTCACTTTCCTTCAGGGCGAGATCACTGATCTGGAGCTGGAGCTGCGGGAGTTGCAGCTGCAGGGGCGGCCCCCCTTGCGCTGGGATGCCCTCAGCCTGGATCTGGGCTCTGTGACCGCGCAGCCCGCTGCCTCCATGGCGGTGAAGCCACTCGAGCCTTTCCTGGCCTGGAGCCACGCTCAAGCACCCGGGAGCGTGCTGCGCATCCGGGGCGGCGGCGCCGCTGCGGTGGAGCTGGCCCTGGCCTTCCGGGCCAGGGGCCTGGCGCCCCGCCTGTTGCTGCGGGGGGAGGCCCTGCAATTGGGCTCTGCAGCGGCCAACCGGGCTGGCGAGCGGCTGTTGGCCCAGGCCGGTATTGCCGTGGAGCGCCGCGTGGCGGCGGATGCAGCGGCCGATCTTGCCTGCACCGGCAGCCACGCTCCGGCCTGGTTGGCTGCCAGCGGCTTGCCGGTGGAGCAGGCCACTGGCCGGGTGCTCACCCACGCCAGCCTGCAGGTGCTCGGCCAGGAGCGCCTGTTTGCGGTAGGTGATTGCGGCCTGATCCCGGCCGATCCCCGGCCGGCCTCCGGCGTGTGGGCCGTGCGTGCCGCCCCCGTGCTGGCGGCCAATCTCCAGCAGGTGCTGGAGCGGCCAGGCACGGCATTGCAATCCTGGCGGCCCCAGGTCAGGGCCCTGCAACTGCTCGGTGATGGTGGAGGGCATCCCGGCGGTGCCAGAGCCCTGGCCTTCTACGGCCCTTGGGCTGTGGGGCCCAGCCGGCGCCTCTGGCAGTGGAAGGATCGGATTGATCGCCTGTTCATGGCGGGCTTCAGCGGGCTAGCCGCCATGGCCCCTGCGGGCGGCGAGCCCATGGCCTGCCGCGGCTGTGCAGCCAAGTTGCCCGCTGCACCCCTGGAGGCCGCCCTGGCGCGGCTGCGGCCCGATGGCGTTCTGCGTGCGGCGGAGGATGCGGCTCTAGTGGGCCATGGCGCTGGCGGGGAGTGGCTGCTCCAGAGCGTGGACGGCTTTCCGGCCCTCGTGGACGACCCCTGGCTCAATGCCCGCCTCACCACCCTGCACGCCTGCAGTGATCTCTGGGCCAGTGGTGCCGCCGTGCAGTCGGTGCAGGCCCTGGTGACCCTGCCCCAGCAGGCAGCGGCCCTCCAGGAAAACCTGCTGCTGCACACCCTGGCGGGCGTGGAGTCGGTGCTGGGCCCCATGGGAGCGCGCCTGATCGGTGGCCACACCCTGGAGGGGCGCGATGGGGCTGGCCTGAGCCTGGCCCTCACGGTGAATGGTAGTGCGCCACCCCAGGGCCACTGGCCCAAGGGCCCCTTGCAGACGGGAGAGGTGCTGGTGCTCACCCGGCCCATCGGCACCGGGGTGCTGTTTGCCGCGGCGATGGCCGGGACGGCCGAGCCCGGCTGGCTCGATCAGGCCCTGGCGCTGATGCAGCAAAGCCAGGCCCCCCTGGTGGAGCTGCTGCGCGATCACGGCTGCAGGGCCTGCACCGACATCACCGGTTTCGGCCTGCTGGGCCATCTCGGCGAGATGTTGGCACCCACCAGCCGCGTGCAACTGGATGTGGGGGCCATTCCAGCGCTGGTCGGCACGTTATCCCTGCTGGAGCGCGGTTTGGCCAGCACCTTGGCTCCATCCAACGCCCACGCCCTGCGGCTGCTCGATGGGCTGGTGGAGCTGAGGGGCCCCGCCCATGCCGCGCAGCTGGCCCTGTTGATTGACCCCCAAACCTGCGGACCGCTGCTGGCCGCTCTACCTGCCGATCGCGCCGCAGAGGCTGTGGCGGCCCTGCGGCGGCAGGGTTTCTCAGGGGCGGCGGTGATCGGCCAGGTGATGGGCTGACTGGGCCCAACTTGCCTGATAGGACTCAACAGTGGGTGGGAGATTCTCCACCAATTTCATCGATCACAAGGCCCTCGGCATTGAGCAGCCGGTAACAACGCCCTGTGATCAGAGCTTTGGCCTGCAGGGTGAGGCGGGTGCGGAGTAGATCATGCTTGCTGTTTTCCTCCCGCCAGTGGCCATCACCGTCCTGACTGAGGATGCGCAGGGTCATGGGTCACGGTGGAACCGACTTTCACTGTTACAGATTTGAGGGTCAGCGGGAACCATCTCCAGCATCTCTTCGGGATCGGTGGGTTGTGTTTGCCGCCACTGTTCCACCTTCAGGCATTGATCCCTGTACTGCACCAGGTTCAGGCAGAAGTTGGCAATGAACTCCCGGTTGGCTTCGCACACGGAGTTGAAGCCACAGCTGGCTGCCTGATCGGTGAGCCTTGCGCTGGGGTTGTGGCTGATGGCATCACAAAGGCGGTTGAGTCGGTAGTGGATGAGGGCCTGGAAGGTGGTTCGTCCGCGGTAGCGATCGAAGTGGTATTCCAATGTGGTGAGGCCCACACCCATGGCCCGTGCCATGGCGGGAATAGCAATTGGCTGGGCAAAGAACCGGGCGAAATACTCCATCGCCAGGGTGATCACATCAGCGCTGTCTGTGCGGTGAACAACCCGTGGGTTGAGTTGGCGTAGAGCCATGGTTGGGTCCAGGGGCTGAAAGGCCCTCGCCTCCTTGCTTCTGTCATAGACGGCTTTGGCTTGGCAGGTTGTGGATGATGCGATCTGTATCAGGCTCCGCGGACGAATCTCTCGCTGAATCCGCTCAGATTCTGTTGTTCTTGCCGTGGTCTGCTTCCTGGGCCAGAGTGGGTGCAGGCTCCTGAGGGGGAGGCGATGGCGGGTGAAATCCCCGCTTTTTTATGGCTTGGATCTGAGGTCTTGATTTCGGAACTTGATGAAGTTCTGAGTAGGGTTGCAACGTTTCGCCGGGTCGCGACTTTCCGCTGTTGAGCGTGAAAGTTGCTTGCTAGAAAAGAAGCAAGGAGATGGCTGGCTGATCGCCCCAGATCACCGCCGATAAGCAGGCCACAGCCACTGCAACCCGTTTCGGCCAAAGATTGCTGGAACTCCGTACAGCAGGCCGCCAGCGAGAAACGAGAGATTTTCCATCGCTTGCCCTGTTTCGGGGCAGGGAGTTTTGCCCTTGATCCTTCAGAGTCCTCCTCTTCAGCAGGCGTGCCAATCCCTGGATTCCCAGCACCGCCTTGCGATCGTGTCCCAGGCCAATGCCTATTTCTCCAGGCACTATTCCGAACCTTTGGTGATTGTGGATGTAGCCCGGGCCCTGGGGGTCAGTGAGGCCTGCCTAGGATTTTGCTTCCGGCACTGCCGGGGCAAAACACCGCTGGAAGCCCTGCAGACCTATCGCCTCAGCCAGCTCTACCGCGCGATCACCGAAGCCCCGGCCGCCAACCTGTTGGCCCAGGTGCTCGCCTGCGGATTGCCGGGGCCGGTACAAACAGATGTGTTGTTCGAAGACTTCTTCGGCATCAATCTCGCCAACTTCCGCCACACGAGTCGCCGCGCTCACGACGACCGCCACTTCAGGGATCAGCATCCGGAGGCCGAATCCCTGGTGGTGTTGGCCAGCCCCTGAAGCCGCAGCCGGTTGAAGCGCTGCACCCACAGGCAGGGCAGGTTGAAGGCCGTGGCGAACAGCAGATTCAGCAGCACCCCGGCGGGCGGGAGCCACAGGGCTGTGACCAGCCAGAAGGGCCAGAGCCCAAGGTGCACCAGTTCGGCCCGCCGGGTTTCCTGCACCAGCCGCCCGCGGGTGCCCGGATCACGGCCCACCAGGCTGGCTTTGCGCACCCCACCGGTAAAGGTTGCACCGGCATCCGGCAGCCAGCGTTTCCAGCGGCGGATTCCCAGCCGCTGCTCATAGCTCGCGGCGCTTTCTCCCCAGGGCCGCGGGCGGGTGAGCCAGCTGTCGCGCTCGAGGCTCCTGGCGGGCAGGCGATGGCCGATGTAGCCCACCAGCAGGCTCCACAGAAGCCAGCCGGCTGCGCAGAGCAGGCTCGCCAGGGGGCCGCTCACCGGGTGCGGAATTGGCGGTTCTTCCATCGGATCGTGCCTCGCTCCAGGTTCAGGATCGCCAGCACGAATACCCCCAGAAAGAACAGCACTGGAACGGGAAACACCAGGTTGATCCAGCCAAAGCCACCCACCCGCCGGGTGATCAGCAACAGTTGCAGCGCAAAGGCCCCATAGAGCACCAGGTTGGTGAGGGGGCTGGCATCGCCCACCATCGGCCACCCCAGCAGCGAGGCCGGTAGGCACCAGGCCGCCCAGAACAGGCCGGAGAGCCAAAGCACCACCGCCAGCATCCAGGGCCAGTGCACCTCACCGGCGGCGGTGGCGAAGTTCTTGTCGAAGCCCACCACCATGTCCCCCAGACCACCCGGGTACATGCGGTAGTCGAGTTGGCCCTTGCCGATGTAGGCGCTCACAGGCAGGCCGGCCTGCTCGTAGCAGTGGGCTAGGAACCAGTCCTCCACCACCTTGCCTGCCACGGCCGCGTGGCCGCCGCTGCGGTCGTAATCCCGGCGGCTGGTAGCCATAGCGGGACCGAAGGCCACCCCCACCCCCTCTCCGAGGGGAACGGCCATCAGTCCCACCAGGTTGAACAGCACGGAGAGCTGCTCATAGGGCTTTTCCGTGCGGTGGAACGGCTGCACCGACAGCAGCCCGCCCCGTTGCTGGTGCACGGCCACGAAGGTTTCGAGGAAACTGGGCCTCGGTTCGGTATCGGCGTCGAGAAATACCAGCACGTCGCCTTGGCTGGCCGCCACGCCGTTGTGCAGCGCCCAGGTTTTGCCGCACCACCCTTCCGGCAGCGGCGGCGGTTGCACCACGGTGACCCCGGCTTGCCGGGCGATGGTGGCGGTGGCATCGCTGGAGTGGTCGTCCACCACGATCACCTCTAGTGGCTGCAGGGTCTGGCGGCGCAGGGCGCTCAGCAGGTGCGGCAGGGTGGATTCCTCGTTGCGGGCGGGGATCAGCACCGACACCCGGGGCGCCCCTGTCAGGGGCTCCTGGGGCAGGCGCCGGATGTGCAGGCAGAGCAGCCAGCCGAGCACCCAGCGCACCAGCAGTGATACGCCCACCAGGCCCATGGCGGCCATCAGCGGATACCCCTCAAAACGTTAATGAGACTCATGGCCGCAGCAGCTCCTGCACCAGGGGTGAGAGAGCGGCCGGATGGCGCAGCAGCTGGTGGTGGCTAAGCACGGGCAGCTGTTGGCTGCGTCCGATCGGCAGCAGGGCGGAGCGCGCGGGAATCACCATCAGATCCGGCGCGCAGTAATAGCTGCTGCAGTCCACCGGCTCCAGGGTGTGCAGGTCGCGGTTGAGTTGCTCCAGCAAGGGGCTGTTCGGCTTCACATCGGCAATGCCCGCCAGGGGCCAGCTGGGCCAGGGGCCGGCGGTGAGGGTTCCCCGCTGGGGACTGCCCACACTGATGAAGCGCCGGGTGCGCTGGTGGCCCCCCAGCAGCTGGATCCAGCTGCGGCTGATCACTCCACCCATGGAGAAGCCCAGCAGGTCCACCGGTTGCTGGTGGCCGTAGGTGGCTTCGATCTGCTGGCCGAGTTGGGCGGCGAGCTCCCGCACCGGTGCCAGGCCCAGCCGTTGGGGCAGATGGGGGATCAGCAGCTTCTCCCGCCGGCCGGCCAGATGCTGCTCCAGCCGTTCAAACAGCTGGGGTGTGTCCCATAGGCCATGCACCAGCACCAGTGGAGTGGTGCCATGACCCTGACTGGTTGGTGGATGCTCCGTGGGCCTCCGCTGCGCGCTCTCTCTGCATTGAAGGGCGCCTGGGGCCACCCCCAGGCAGGGGAAAACCGCCCCTGCAGCGGGGCTGCCCTCGGCTTGCGGCGGATCGGCCGCGCCGGTCGGCGCGGCCCTGGCGGGTTTTTACGTTGCCCTTGTGCCCAGCTCCGATCTCGCCACTGCTCCTGAGCCGCAATCGCTGGAGCTGAGGGCCCACGCGCTCCTGGCCCATTTGAGCCTGGGCGAGAAGTTGGCCATGCTCGATGGCGACACAGCTTTTTGGCCTGGCCTGGCGGACACGATGCTGCGGGATGGCCTGCACCAACATCCCTGGCCCGCTGCCCAGTTGCCGCGCCTCGGGCTGGAGGGGCTCCACTTCGTGGATGGCCCCCGTGGCGTGATTCTTGAAGGGGGAGCCACCACCTTCCCGCCACCGATGGCCCGGGGTGCCAGCTGGGATCCCGCCCTGGAGGAGCGCATTGGCGAGGCGATGGCGCAAGAAGCCCGCTCCTTCGGGGCCAACCTGTTTGGCGGGGTGTGCGTGAACCTGCTCCGCCACCCCGGCTGGGGACGGGCCCAGGAAACCTATGGGGAAGATCCCGTGCACGTTGGCGCCATGGGGGCGGCCATGACGCGGGGGGTGCAGCGCCATGCCATTGCCTGCGTCAAACACTTCGCCCTCAACTCGATCGACAGCGCCCGCTTCCAGGTGGATGTGCAGGTCACACCACGGGTGCTGCACGAGCTCTACCTGCCCCAATTCCGCGACTGCGTGGAGGCTGGCGCTCTGGCGGTGATGAGCGCCTACAACAGCGTGAATGGCGAGTGGTGCGGCCAGCATCCCCAGCTGCTGGGCCAGATCCTCAAGGGCCGCTGGGGCTTCCGCGGCTTCGTGCTCACCGATTTCATCTTCGGTCTGCGCGATGGCACCAAGGCCCTGCTGGCCGGGCAGGACCTGGAGATGCCCTTTCGCATGATCTTTGAGGCCTGCCTGCCCCAGGCTCTGGCCCGTGGCGAGGTGCCCCTGGCTCGGGTGGACGACGCGGTGCTGCGGCTGTTGCGGGCCCAGCTATCGCTGCCGCTCGGCACCTACCCCGCCGCCCTGAGAGCCTGTTCGCGGCACCGGGCCTTGGCGCGGGAAGCGGCCACCAAGGCGATGGTGTTGCTCCGCAACGAGGGGGCGGTGTTGCCGTTGCGGGGCCTGGGTTCCTTGGCGGTGATCGGGGCGTTGGCGGCGGTGCCCAACCTGGGGGATCGGGGCTCCTCGGATACGCGCCCCGCAGCTGGCTCGGTGGTCACACCCCTGCAGGGGTTGCGGGCGGCGGCGCCGGAGCTGGCGATCCACTACAGCGATGGTCGCAACGTGGCGGCGGCGGCGGCGCTGGCGGCAGCAGCGGATGCCGCCGTTTTGGTGGTGGGCCTGGATTGGCGCCATGAGGGGGAACACATCCACACCGGCGACATCGCACCGAGCCTGCGCCAGATGCCGCCCCCCGATCAGCTGTTGCGTCGGTTCGGCCGCGAGCGGCTGCAGCCCTGGTGGACGCCGTTGGCGGGCCTGATGGCCGCCATGGCGAGCCTGGGGTCGCTGCGGCCTGGCGAGCATTTCTCCTCCGGCGACCGTACGCACCTCAACCTCGAGCCGCGGCAGGAGGCCCTGATCCGTGCGGTTGCGGCCGCCAATCCCCGCACGGTGGTGGTGTTGATGGGGGGTGGGGCGATCCTGTGTGAGGCCTGGCGGCAGCTGGTGCCGGGCCTGTTGTTGTGCTGGTACCCGGGAATGCAGGGGGGTGAAGCCCTGGCGGATGTGCTGTTCGGCCGGGTGTCGCCCTCCGGGCGGATGCCCTTTGCGCTGCCCACCGCCCATGGGCATCTGCCACCGTTCGATCCGCGGGCTCGCCAGATCACCTACGACCTCTGGCATGGCTACCGCCGGTTCGCGCGGGAGCAGCATCCGGCGGCCTTCCCCTTTGGCTACGGCCTCTCCTACACCCGGTTTGAGGCCTCGGACCTGAGCGTGCAGCGCAGCCCGGATGGCGCGGTTCTCCAAGTGGCGCTGGAGCTGGCGAACCTCGGCCCCATGGCCGCCGAGGAGGTGGTGCAGCTGTATGTCGAGCCACCGGGGGTGGAAGTGGAGCGTCCGGCCCGGCAGCTGGTGGGGTTCTGCCGGGTGAGCCTGGAGCCTGGCCAGAGGCGGCCCGTTGCCCTGGCGGTTCCGCTGCGGCGCCTGGCCTTCTTTGATGAAGGCTGTGATGGCTTCGTGCTGGAACAGGGGTGCCATCGCCTTGTGGTGGCTCGCCACGTGGAGGAGGCTGGCATCGGCGTGGAGCTCAGCTTCGCCCGCACCGTCCTGGGGCGTTAAGCCCGGCCGTTGAGGAAGTCCAGCCCAGGCCGCTGTATCACTCCCGCACCAGCCAGCCCACGGTGAGGTTGGTGGGGTCGGTTTGCAGGTAGAGGTAGCCGCGGGCGCCGTTGCGGCCATTCACCACCAGGGCCCGGTAGTTGAAGGGCACGCCCTTGGCATCGCGTTCAACCAGGGTGCCCCAGCAGCTGCCACTGTCCAGTTGGAGTTTGCCGGTGTAGTCCACGGTTTCACCGACGCCGTTGTAGCTGGACAGGGCGATGCCCTTCACACTGCCGCCGGCCCACTCCTCCCGTTGCACCACCGCGTTGGGTGTCCAGCTGTTCTGTTGCCAGTTGCTGCCCACCTGGCTGCTGAGCACAACGCCGTTGAGGTCGCTCGCTTTGCAGGCCCCGGGGGCCATGGGCAGCCAGCGGCCGGTGATCACCGTGCCGCTGGAGCGATCCAGGCTGTAGAGGGGCCGGCCCTTGCTGTCCAGCACGGCTTCAGACACCTGGGCTCCCCAGGGCAGTTGCCGCTCCACCCGCACCAGGCAAGTGCCCACCACCGTGACCCGGCCGGAGTAGCTGCCATTGCGGCGGCTCTGACCCACCCGCTCGATGATCTCCCCCTGTACGGCACCACCCGGTAGCCAACGCTCCTGCAACAGGCGTGCTTCAGGGGTGGTGCTGCCCTTCACTGGAAGGCTGCTGCCCATGCCCATCACGGCATAGCGACCCTGCATGGGCGCCTGGCAGCTGCTGTTGTTGCCGATCGCCTTCCCCGGTTCGGCCGCCACCAGCGTGATCCCCAGCGGGGCCAGGGCCAGCAGGGCGAGGAACGAGCGGACCATGCAGGACCCCGGTGATTGTGCGTGGGCTCAGTATGCGCAGATCTGGCGGTTACGGCTCGCCGCGGCTTTGGCGTTGTGGGCCATCCGGCCGCCCATGCCCTGGTTTTGCGACAATTCAGCCAGCCATCACCTCTGGAGCAACCTTGGGATTCAGCGCCAAGACCGATTACGGCCTTGTGGCTCTGATGGAGCTTGCGGGTGAGTATCTCTCCGGAGGGGTTCTCCAGGTGGCTGAGATCGCAGGCCGCCAGGCCATCCCCGAGCGCTATCTCGAGCAGATGATGACCAGCCTGCGCCGGGCGGGCATCCTGCGCAGTATCCGAGGCCCACGGGGCGGCTATCAGCTCGCCCGTTCTCCCTCACAGCTCACGGTGGCTGAGGTGGTGGCGTGTCTGGAGGGTGACATGAGCACCCGGGATGGATCGAGCCGGAACTCCCCGGAATTTCAGGCCCTCGATGGGCTATCAGCAGCTCTGGATCGCCAGAGGGAGGAGCGGCTGTCGGCGATCACGCTGCAGGATCTGTTGGAGCAGCGTGATGAGCATCTCGAGGCCCAGGCGATGTATTTCATCTGAGCCTGGCTGACCTCACCTAAAGCCCGAAGAACCTGCAGATCAGTAGGGGAACCACCAGGGTCATGGCGATGGTGAGCGGCAGGCCGTAGCGGGGCACATCCAGAAAGCGGTAGCGGCCAGGGCCAAACACCATCAGGTTGGTCTGATAGCCCACGGGGCTGAGAAAGCTCTGGCTGGCGCCAAACAGCACGGTGTAGATGAAGGCCATCGGCGGCTGTCCCAGCCCCACGGCCAGTTGCCCGGCAATGGGGATCAGCATGGCCACGGTGGCGGCGTTGCTCATCACCTCGGTGAGCAGAGTGGTGAACAGAAACACCACCATCAGTGCCCAGTAGACGGGCCAGTGGTGCAGGCCTGTCAGCAGGGTTTTGGCCATGGCGGCGGCCAGCCCGGTTTTCTCCAGGGCCACACTGAAGCTGGCCAGGGAGCCCAGCAGCAGAATTACATCGAGGCGGATGGCGCGCTGCAGTTCCCCGGGCCGCAGGCAACCACTGGCCACCATGGCCACCGTGCCCAGTAGCACCGCGGATACCAGTGGGATCACTTCAAAGGCCGGCAGAACGATCACCAGGGCCGCGATGCTCAGGGCTAAGCGCTTACGGCTCACGGTGGGCAGATCCTTTTCGAGCTGCTCAAGTACCACGAGATCGTTGTTGGCCTGCAGGCCACGAATGGCGTCCTTGGGGCCCTGCAGCAGCAGCACATCGCCATCCCTGAGGGTGGCCCGGCCCAGGCGTTCCCGCAGCACTTCGTTGCCGCGGCGCAGGGCCAGCACCGTTACGTTGTAACGCTGGCGAAAGCGCAGATCCCTCAGGCAATCCCCCGCCAGGGTTGATCCGGAGGGCAGCAGCACTTCCACCAGCCGCTGGTTGTTTTGCTGGTCGCTCCTGCTGCTGGTTTCCGGCGTCGGGGCCAGCACAATCGTGTGGTCTTGCTGGAGGCGCAGCAGATCCGTGCGGGTGCAGCGCAGCAGCAAGCGATCCCCCAACATCAAGGTGCGATCCGCCAGCGGGGGCAGGAACCGTTCGCTGCCGCGGTGGAGCTCCAGCACGTCCGCATCAAAGCGCCGTTGCAGGCGGCTGCCGTGCAGGGATTGGCCGATCAGTTCCGAGCCCTCGGGGATCTCCACCTCCGTGAGGTAACCGCTGCTGGAGAGGTTGGCGATCAGGTCGTCGTCGTCGCGGCCGCGATCGGGCAGGAAGCGATCGGCCAGCAGCACCATCATCACGCCACCCACCAGCCACACACCGATGCCGATGGGTGTGAAGCTGAACAGGCCAAAGGAGCCGTAGCCGAGTTTGTCGCTCACCTCGCTGGCCAGCAGGTTCACCGAACTGCCCAGCAGGGTCATGGTGCCGCCCAACACCGTGGCGAAGGAGAGGGGCAGAAGAACCCGCGAAGGTGAGATGCCGCGGCGATGGCACCAGCCTTCAATCACCGGGAGCAGTGCCGCCACGATCGGAGTGTTGGGCACAAAGGCTGAAACGGGGCCAACCGCAGCCACCATCAGGGCGATCATGCGCTTGGGGCTGCGCACAGCATCGGAACCGATCAGGGCCCGCAGCCGATCCAAGCCGCCCGAGCGAAACAGCCCGGCGGAGATGGCGAACAAGCCCATCAGTGTGATGAGTGCGGGGCTGCCGAACCCCTCCATGGCCTCACCGGGCTTGAGCACACCGGTGGCGATCAACAGGGCAACGGCGAGCAACCCGGTGACCTCCGGTGCCAGCCAGCCGCTGATGAACAACACGATTGATCCAGCCAGGATGGCCAGAGTGATCAGGCTGGCGGGATTACTGGCCGCAACAAGCAGCTCAGGCATGGGCTGGGATCAGATCCGTTGACCATACAACGGTGCATAGATCGGGATATCAGTGCTTGGCGAGGGCGTGGCGCCCCCGGGTTGATCCGGTTCTGTTCTGGCGCGCCAATCAAAGCCGTGGCTTTATCCCTACCTCTTTGCCGGTGAATGCAGGCCCGTTCAGCCCAGTTCACCGCTGGCGTCCTTGCGAATCGTGCAGTCGCTGAGGGGGTAGCTGACGCACAGCAGGGCGAAACCGGCTTCCATCTGGGAATCGTCCAGAAAGCTCTGGTCCGCCTGGTCCACGCTGCCGGAGAGCATTTTCCCGCAGCAGGTGCTGCAGGCTCCGGCCCGGCAGGAGTAGGGCAGGTCCACGCCAGCGGCTTCTGCGGCATCCAGGATGTACTGGTCATCGCTACAGCTGAAGCTCTCGCCACTTTCCAGGCTGATGGTGTATGAGGCCATGGGGAACTGCATTCGCTCGGTTGTTCTAGCCCCGTTTCCGCCAGGGAGCTGCGGCGGAATGGGGATCAGCGATGGGGCCGGCGCAGGCGCACGCGCACACTCACGTGGGCATCGCCGTAGGTGGCCATCAACAACTCCCGCACGTCGTGGCGGAGTTCTTCGATTGAGGGTGCGGTGAGGGTCTGGGTCTTGTCACTGGAGGTGGCACGGATGGCGCCAGGCCGTTCCTCCACCACATCAAAGATGGCTTCGCGCATGGATATCCCACTCGTCCTGAACCAGTCTGGGGCGATTGGCTGGGATCGGCGCTGGCTGGACCACCGACCCCGGTGATCTGGAAAACCGTTCGATGGGCCGGTGGTGGCAGCGATCCGGCCGGGATCAGCGGCTCAGCTGCCAACATGCAAACAGCATTTGGAGCCCCCCTTTGCCTCGCCATCGCCGGCTCGCGGCCACGGTTCTGCTGGTGTCTCTGCTTACGGGGTGTGGCAGCTGGCAACCCGTGAGTGAGCAGGGCCGGGAGCGCTGTGCACGGGAGTCCCGCAGTGGGCCCGGAAGCAACGCCCTCACCAGCGCCTTGGTCTACGGCCAGTGCCTGTTGGGCGTCGACAAGCGGCTGGCCCGGGAGCAGGAGCGGAGTCTGCGCCAGCGGCGTGGGCTGCAGGAGCGTCGCCTGGGCCTCTGCCGAAGACACAAGTCAGCCCTGCCAGGCCTGGTGGCCAGCTTCCGCCAGAGGCGCGATCAGCTGCTGGCCCTTGAGGCAGAGGTTTATGTGGCCAGCCAGGGTCCGAAACCCCTGGACCCCCAGGAGCAGCGCCGTCTGGCCATCTACGACCAGGAGATCGAGCAGGAGCTCTATGACCAACAGCTGGAGGCCTGGCGCTCTAAGGAGCAGGGGCGTGCCACGGCTTGGAAGCGCCGCCATCAAGCCCAGCTGAATGGTGCCGAATCGGCTTTGCGCGCCAGTGCGGATCGCCTACGGGCGATCGATCCTGACTTGCTGGAGGCTTCTGGGTGGCCGGCCCTGAGGGAAGCCAGCCTGAAGCAGTGGCTTGCCTGCAGACCGGAGACATTTCAATGAGGTGGTGGCGGCTCGGAGGGCCTCCCCTGGCCTTGCTCCAGCTGCAGCTGGCCATGCCATCGCAATCCCAACCCCTGCTGCCCGCGGTGCCCTCAGCCTGCGTGAGCCGCTATGGCAACAGCGGCTGCGCTGCCCATCTCTATGCCCAGTTGCTCTGCGACACAGTGGGCTCAGCAACCACCATTCAGCGGCTGGAGCCCCGCTTGCAGAGCGCCTTTGAGCAGGCCGGCATCGACTTTGTTGAGCTCACGGCCGAGGAGATTGAAACCGCAGCTGTGCGTGAGTACACCCCAATGCTGTGCTCCCAGAAGAGTCGTGAGATCCGGGAGTTGTTTCAGCCCCGCTCCTCGCTGGGTCAGGCGGGTTGAACCCTGGTTGGCAGCGGCGGAAGCTTGAGGCAGCTCAGCCAAGAGAGAGCGACCAGCAGACAGGCACACCACAGGCAGGCCCCCAGGCCCCCCAGGAGATAGATCCAGCCGGAGAGCAGGGTGCCCAACAGGCGTCCAGCGGCGTTGGCCATGTAATAGAAGCCCACGTTGAGGCTCACCGACTCGGCATCGGTGTAAGCCAGCACCAGATAACTGTGGATCGAGGAGGTCATCGCGAACACTGCGCCGAAGCCGGCCAGGCCGCCCACCACGGCGATGGCGGGATGGGCGTCGCGCCAGAGGGCAATGGCGATCAGGGCCGGGATGGCTGTGAGCAGAGCCGTCCAGAACTGCAGAGCGGCGGGTCCCGGTGTGTCGCTGCGGCCCCAGCTGCGGCGCAGGGCCGGGGCGCTGCCCTGCACGAGCCCATAGCCGATCACCCATAGGCCCATGAAGCCTCCCACCTCCCAGAACTGCCAGCCCAGGGCTGCCTCCAGAAACACCGGCAGGGCCACCACAAACCACACATCACGGGCGCCGAAGAGACAGAAGCGTGCCAGGGACAGCCAGTTGATTCCTTCACTCTTGGACAGCAGCGAGCCGAACCCCGGCTTCTGTTTCATCTTGCCGATCTCACCGGGGAGCACCAGGGTTCCCAGCAAGGCCATGCCCAGCCCTGCGGCCATCACCACCACTGAACCCGCAAATCCCAGGCTGGTGAGCAGCAGGCCACCAAGAAAGAAGCCCACACCCTTGAGGGCGTTCTTCGAGCCGGTGAGGATGGCCACCCACCGGAACAGTTGCTGATCCCCTGCGCTCTCGGGAACGACGGTTTTGATGGCGCTTTTGGCGCTCATCTTGTTGAGGTCTTTGGCGATGCCACTGATGGCCTGCGCCACCATCACGTAGGCCACCGAGAGCAGTTTGGGCCAGCTGGCGGCCACTGGAACCAGCATCAACAGCGCCAGGATCTGTAACACCATGCCGCTCCAGAGGGTGAGTCGCAGTCCGAAGCGTGCCCCGATCCAGCCACCGGCCAGGTTGGTGAGGATGCCAAAGAATTCATAGAAGAGAAACAGGAAGGCGATCTCCAGGCTGGAGTAGCCGAGCTGGTGGAAATGGAACACCACGAGCATGCGTAGGGCCCCATCGGTGAGGGTGAAGGCCCAGTAGGCCCCGGTGATCACGCCGTACTGCTGCAGGGCTGTGAGCTGTCCATGCCCCTGCTTCTGAGGCTGGTGGCCAGTGGTTGGAGTTCCCATGGCTCAGGCTCAGCGTTGCTCGATCACGGCGATGTGGCGAACCAGATCCGCCATGCGGGAGCTGTACCCCCACTCGTTGTCGTACCAGGCGTACACCTTGAGCTGGGTGCCGTTCACCACCAGCGTGGAGAGGCCATCCACGATGGCGCTGCGGTTGTCGTTCACATAGTCCACCGACACCAGCGGCCGGGTTTCGTAGCCGAGGATTCCATGCAGCGGGCCCTGGGCCGCGGCTGCAAAGGCGGCGTTCACCTCATCCGCCGTGACGCTGCGCTTCAGCTCGAACACCGCATCGGTGAGCGAGGCGTTCAGCAGCGGTACCCGAACGGCGTGGCCGTTGAGCTTGCCTTCGAGCTCAGGAAAGATCAGGCCAATGGCCTTGGCAGATCCCGTGGTGGTGGGGATCAGGCTCTGCATGCAGGAGCGGGCGCGACGCAGATCCCCCTTGAATCCATCCACCACCACCTGAGTGTTGGTCACGTCATGCAGGGTGGTGATCGAGCCGTGCTCAATGCCGAAGTGTTCGTGCACCACCTTCACCACGGGCGCCAGGCAGTTGGTGGTGCAGGAGGCGGCCGTCACCAGGCGGTGCACAGCTGGATCGAAGAGCTGGTGGTTGATGCCAAAGACAACGTTGAGGGCCTCGGCTCCGGCGATCTGCCCTTTCACCGGACAGGCCACCACCACCCGCTGCACACCGGCACGGTCGAAGTAAGGCTCCAGGGTTTCGGGGGTCTTGAACTTGCCGCTGTACTCCAGCACCATCTCCACCCCAGCCTCCTGCCATGGAACCGCGGTGGGATGGCTCTCCTGGGTGTACCCCACGGGCTCCGTGCCCACCAGGAAGCCCTGGCCGCTGGCCTCCACCGCATGGGGCCAACGGCCATGCACGGAGTCGAAGACGAGCAGATGGGCGGCGGTGGCGGCATCGCCACCGGGATCGTTCACGTGCACCAGCTCAATGCCGGGATGGCCCCAGAGGGCGCGAAACACCAGCCGGCCAATGCGCCCGAACCCGTTGATGCCGATTTTCATGGGAGCGTTCCTGATGGCCGGACCGTAGATCAACAAGACTTGATCAATCAAGTAAGGTTGATCCATGCGTGTTCTGGAACACCCCGCTCCCCTGCAGGCGGATCAAGCCCGCCTGCTGCTCAAAGCCCTGGCCGATCCCCTGCGCCTGCAGGTGATCGAAGCCCTGGGCAGTGGTGAACGCTGTGTTTGCGAGCTCACGGCGGAACTGGGATTGGCCCAATCGAAGCTCTCGTTCCATCTCAGGGTGATGAAGGAGGCAGGGCTGATCGCGGCCCGGGAGGAGGGGCGCTGGGTGTACTACCGGTTGGAAGTGGCCGCCATTGCCCTGCTGCGCGACTGGTTATCCAAGTTGGCAGCGGGTTCTGCTGCCCCCGCCACTCCTTGTTGTTGAAACACCATGGCAACCCCCACAGAGCCTGCAGGGTCGGTGCTGGAGCGGCTCTCGCTGCTGGATCGCCTGTTGCCTCTATGGATCCTGCTGGCGATGGCGGCAGGGTTGCTGCTGGGGCGTTGCCTGCCCGGCCTACGGGCTGTATTGGGTGCTGTTCAGTTAGGCCACACCTCCCTGCCGATTGCCTTGGGACTGTTGTTGATGATGTACCCCGTGCTGGCGAAGGTGCGCTACGGGGAGCTGGGAGCCGTGGCCCGGGATCGGCGTCTCCTGGGTTTGGCCTTGCTGCTGGTGTGGGGGTTGGGGCCGCTGCTGATGTTTGCTCTGGCCTGGCTGTTTCTCCCGGACCAGGTGGAGTTCCGTACCGGATTGATCATGATTGGCATCGCGCCCTGCATTGCCATGGTGCTGATCTGGATCGATCTGGCCCAGGGAGATCGCCAAGCCGCTGCCCTGTTGGTAGCGATCAATTCCATCGTGCAGGTGCTGATGTATGCCCTGCTGGCTGGTTTCTATCTTCAGGTTCTTCCAGGATGGCTTGGCCTCGATCGCCAGGTCGTCACGATTTCAGTTTGGGAGATTGCCAAAGCGGTGGCGATCTTTCTTGGCCTGCCGTTGCTGGCGGGGTTCCTCACGCGGCGGATCGGTGTGGGCATGCGGGGAACTCGCTGGTATGAACAAACCTTCCTGCCACGCATCAGCCCGCTGGCCCTCTATGGATTGCTCTTCACCATCGTGGTGATGTTTGCCTTGCAGGGCCAGGCCATCACGCAGGAGCCCTTGCAAGTGCTGCGGGTTGCTCTTCCACTGCTGATCTATTTTGTGGTGATGTGGGGTTTGGCCTTCGTTGTGGGCCAGCGCAGTGGTTTCAACTACAGCCGCACCACGGCCCTGGCCTTCACGGCGGCCGGTAACAACTTTGAGCTTGCGATTGCTGTGAGCATCAGCCTGTGGGGCCTTGAATCTCAGCAAGCCTTGGCTGGTGTGATTGGACCGTTGATTGAAGTGCCGGTTCTTGTTTCGCTAGTTTACGTTTCACTTTGGCTCAAACGCACATTCAAGGTTCACGCCTAGCCTGCAGGCCTCCAAGCCGGATCGTGTCATCCCCAGCACCTGCGCCGGTAGTCCACAACGAGACGTTTACTCGGCCTTAACCAATCCCTAACGCGCGGGCGGGTGTCCGTTGCCTAGAGGTGGGTTGCTCACGACAGCTTGCTCCCATGACCTTCGCCAAGAAGGCCCTGACATTTGGCACCCTTGCCGCCCTTGCCGGCGGTGCGGCCGCCTCGGCCGGCCCTGCCCTCAACGGCGCCGGTGCCACGTTCCCTGCTCCCATCTACCAGCGCTGGTTCCAGGATCTGGCTGCTAGCGGTGGCGCAAAGGTGAACTACCAGTCGGTGGGCTCAGGTGCCGGCGTGCGCCAGTACATCGCCGGTACCGTGGATTTCGGGGCCACTGACGAGCCCATCAAGGCTTCTGAAGCCGCCAAGGTGAAGCGTGGTGTGATTCAGTTCCCCGCCGTGGGCGGCACCATCGCCATTGCCTACAACAAGGCTGGCTGTGATCTGAAACTCACCCAGAAGCAGGCGGCTGAAATCTTCCTCGGCAAGATCAACGACTGGAGCCAACTCAACTGCGGTAAGGGCAAGATCACGGTGGCCCACCGCTCCGATGGTTCCGGCACCACGTTTGCCTTCACCAATTCCCTCTCCAGCTTCTCCCCGGAATGGAAGAGCAAGGTGGGCGAAGGCAAGAGTGTGAAGTGGCCCGTGGGTGTGGGTGGCAAGGGCAATGAAGGCGTGGCTGGTGTACTCACCAACACTCCTGGTTCCATCGGTTATGTGAACCAGGCGTTTGTGAAGGGCGCCATCAAGGCTGCTGCACTTCAGAATAAGGCGGGCAAGTTCGTGAAGCCTGGCTTCAAGAGTGGATCGGCAGCGCTCAACAACATCAAGTTGGATGCCAACCTGGCCGGTGAAGATCCCAATCCCGCTGGTGCTGAGAGCTACCCCATCACCACGCTTACTTGGATTCTTGCCTATGAGAAGGGCAATGGCCTTAAGGCTGGTGAACTCCGTTCCGCCTTCAACTATGTGCTGAGCAGTAAGGCCCAGGGTCTGGCCGATAACCTTGGCTATGTTCCCTTGCGCGGCGACATCCTGAGCAAGGCTAAAGCTGCCGTTCGCAAGATTGGTGGCTGATCTTCTTCTGTAATGCTCGGGTTGCTGAGCATCTGTTATGGGGGCCTTATGGCCCCCTTTTTAATGGTCTCAAAGAGCACACTGTTCCTAACCAGCACTTAACCCCGGGGCTACCAAGTCTTTGCTCATGGAGGCCTGCCGCTCCATACAGTTCTTGCATCCCGATGCAATGGGCGCCATGGTGTTCACGCCATCCCGTGACTCCGGCAAGCACAAGCACTTTCGCACTGCTCTAGAAGACACCTTCCAGAAGCGTGATCTGGTTCATCTCGCGGCTGGAAGCTCCGTCCCTCTGCTGCGCAACCACATCTGGTTAGTGGTGCGGGGCATGGTGAAGTTGAGCTCCATCACGCTGCAGGGAGATGAACTGCTGCTGGGGCTTGCCGGTCCGAATGAGCCATTTGGGGCGCCACTGTCTCATCTGGAGCTCACAGAGGCTGTCACTCTCTGCGACAGTGATCTGTTGTGCCTCTCAATGGAGGAGATTCAGGCTTCACCACACTTGGCGATGGCCTTGGTACGGGCCATGGCCAGCCGGATGCGTCAATCGGAAAGCCTGATCTCCCTGTTGGGATTGCGGCGGGTCGAAGATCGGGTTCGTGGTTTTCTGGAACTCCTGGCGGAAGATTATGGCCAGGCCTGTGACCAGGGGCTGCAGCTCAATCTGCGTCTCACCCACCAAGATCTGGCCAGTGCCCTCAGCACCACCCGCGTTACCGTCACCCGGGTTCTGGGCTTGCTGCGCGATGAGGGTTGGCTGCAGATTCTGCCCAACCGTCAGTTGGTGGTGACCCATTTGCCACAGATGCGCTGATGGGGGTGTCATCTTCACCCCCTCAGCTCCTGCTGGTTGTTGATGATTCTCAATGGCGCCTTGAGTTGCTCGATGTTCTGCAACAGGATGGCTTCGCGGTTTTTGATTTGGCCTACGCCAACCGTGTCAGGGATCTGCTCGCCCCTGCCACCGGCCAGATGCCCTTTGAGCTGATCATCCTGAATACTCCTTGCAAAAGTGCGAATCTCGAGTGTTCGCTTGGGTTGATTCAGTCCTATCGGCGTAAGGATCCCGCCACGCCACTGCTGTTGTTGCCGAATCATGCCGATGAAGCCCAGCGTGTGGCCCTGCTCGAAGCTGGAGCGGATGACATTCTGGTAACCCCGTTTGGTGTTCGAGAATTCACGGCCCGCTGCCGTGCGCTGTTGCGTCGATCCAAGCGCCGCCAACTCAGCAGTGGCATGGCCCGACGCCTGGAGGTGTTGCAGGTGGGGCCCATCACGCTCTATCGCCAGGAATGCCGAGCCACACTGAACGGTAGCGATGTGGTGCTCTCGCCAAAAGAATTTCGCCTCCTGGAATGCTTTATGTTGCAGCCAGGCAGAGCTTTAAGCCGCGAAGAGCTGCTGGAGCAAGTGTGGGGACCTGATTTCAATGGTGATATGAAAAGTATCGATGTGCATGTTCTCTGGCTTCGGCGGAAGCTTGAGCCTGATCACCCTAAGCCCAGACTGTTTGTCACGGTACGTGGCATTGGCTATCGGCTCGACCCGCCACGGGATTGATCCCTGACGTTAGGTTGCTAGATCACTGTCATCCAGGGAATCGAGATAGCGGCGCCGTTGGCTGGAGGCCAGCACATCACGATTGAGCTCTAATAAAAGCTCAGCGCTGGCGTCGGTGTGCGGTGTCACCGTCGGATCCATGGTTTTGGGCGCTATGGCTATGTCGTCGTTCTGAGCTGATGCCGTCATGCAAGTAAAGCCTTTCCTGCAATCTTACTTTTGGCAATGACTATGGATGTATGGATAAACACGTTTCTCTGGTGTTCTCAGTCGGGCTGAGGCGCTGGGTTTTGACGAATGTTGTTGACCGCCGCAGGCATAACAAAGCGCTGCAATGCAGAGAACAGACCTGATGGACCGCGCTTCAGGGGAGGAGGCGCGCTGACGGAGTTGACCCAGGAGCAACCTGCCACCATGCTGATGCTTCCCTTGGCTGTCTTAATCAACATCGCTGTACTGCAGATGCATCAACCCTACAACTGATTGCACCGGCTCGTGTGGCGATGACTACGATCTACTGCACCATTGTGTCGTGCATCACCTGAACTGCGGCTTTTTGATGTCGTCAAAGCTGCGGTCCAGGGTTTGGCCAACGGTAAGACCAGCCGGAAGGTTGCCTGCATAGGCGCTGCCGAGCACATTTCGATACAGCTTGGTGGTGACCAGCCGGTAAGTTGAATCCGGCAGGGGAATGGCTCCCGCCTCTTTGGCAATACGCTGGCCCGCCTCGATAGTGGTGGCCACGAACTTACGCATCAATGGTTCTGCCTTCATCACCTTTTCATTCACGTAGAAAAACAGGGGGCGAGAGAGAGGCAGGTAGCGCGAGTTCTGGACAGTCTCGACGGAGGGAAGAACGCTTCCCTTGGACCCTCCCACAGCTAAGGCCCTCAGTTTGTTGCGGTTGGAGCTGTAATAGTCATAGCCGAAGTAGCCAAGGGCATTCTGGCTCTTGGCCACGCAGTTCACAATCACAGCATCGTCTTCACTGGCTTCATAGTCGCGACGGGAATTGTCTTCAGAGCCGTTGATAGCCTTATTGAAATAGTCGTAGGTTCCTGAGTCGCGGCCTGGGCCGCATAGCTTGATGGGTTGGTCTGGCCATTGGCTATTCACCTGTTTCCAGGTTGTGACTCTCTGCTGGGCCGCCTTCTGCCATAGCTTGCTCAGCTCTTGCGTGCTGATCTGTTTGGCCCAGGAATTGCGCGGGTTTACCACGATGGTGATGGCATCGAAGGCGATTGGCAATTCAAGGAAGCGAATGCCAGCAGCGGCGCAGGTTTTGAGTTCTTTCGCATTGATCGGGCGAGAGGCTGCCGCAATTGGCAATCTTCCGCTGCAGAACTCCCGGAATCCAGCGCTGGTTCCTACAGAACGGGCCTCAAAGCGCAATCCCTTGGCGTTAGCCGCTGGCTTAAACCGTTGAATCGCCGCCTGGCTGATCGGGAAAACGGTACTTGATCCTCCAATGACGATGGTCTTCGTCTCCGCCACGGCAGCTGTGCCACAGGCGGATGCGATTGTGGCGACAAGCCATTGACGCCAACGAGCAGACGGTGTCATCACTGGAAAACCTGTTCCACCATCAATCTGGGTGGCCACCAGCCCTTTGCGGTTAATAGTGGGTTATCGCTTGGTTTTTGTTTGGTCATGACGGCCCTGTCTCTGGGTTGCCGGCTTGAGGGTTGCCACCATAAATGCTTCGAGATCAACTGTTAACCCAGCCTTAAATACCCTTGCCTGCGGTTGTGTAACTGTGATGTCAGTTCTCTTGGTGGGCTGGATTCCAGCCGTCCATATCTCTCAATGGTATCGAAGCCACCTGCTGAGGCCTTTGCTCTGCGCCACAGGCCAGTTCGAGAAAAGTGGGTAGATCTGGGCTTCCAGCGCCTCTCCATGCTGCTGGCATCCCTTGTTTTCTTGATTCTTGTTGGCATTCTCCTTACCGTTCTCGGTGGTTCTCGAGAGGCCATGGCCAAGTTTGGCCTTGATTTCCTCACCACCTCCAACTGGGATCCAGTTTCTGAACGCTACGGCGCGTTCACGGCTATTTATGGCACGTTGGTGTCCTCCCTGCTTGCCTTGGTCATTGCTGTTCCACTCGGTGTGGGAACGGCCGTGTTTATCACCGAGAATCTCATCCCAGCCCCTGTGCGAACCGTGCTGGGCATGATGGTGGAATTGTTGGCCGCCATCCCATCGGTGGTGCTGGGCCTTTGGGCCATCTTTGTGATGGAGCCATTCATTCGCCCACTGCTGGCTGGCCTGCATGCAACTTTGGGTTGGTTACCGTTCTTCTCCACCACGGCGCAGGGTCCTGGAATGGCGCCGGCTATTTTGATTCTTGTGGTGATGATTCTGCCGATCATCACAGCCATCGCTCGCGATTCCCTCAATCAGGTCCCCCCTGAACTCCGTCAGGCTGCCTATGGCATTGGCGCCACTCGTTGGGGAGCCATTTTGCAGGTGATTTTGCCTGCGGCCATATCAGGCATTACCGGTGGTGTCATGCTGGCCCTTGGTCGTGCCATGGGAGAAACCATGGCTGTCACCATGATCATTGGCAATTCCACAAACTTCAGCTGGAGTTTGCTGGCCCCTGGTAACACTATTTCGGCGATGCTAGCGAGCCAGTTTGGCGAGGCAGATGGTATTCAAGTGTCGGCCTTGATGTATGCCGCCTTTGTGCTGATGCTTCTCACCCTTGTGGTTAACATGATGGCTCAATGGGTGGTTCGTCGTTTGAGTCTTCAATACAGTTGATTGTCATGACTTCTACTTTTACTGATTCTTCCAGTGCCTCTGCTTTTCAGTCAGGCTTTGAGCGTTCCTCACTTCGTTTCAATCCCTCCCTGGCCCGCAACCGCTGGAGTTTTGTCTTCACTGCGGTGGCCGCCACGTTTGCAACCATCTGCGTGCTTCCATTGGTGCTCGTGCTGGTGTATGTGTTGATCAAGGGTGGTTCCCTGATTAGCCTGCGTTTGCTCAGCGAGTTGCCCCCCGCTCCTGGCCTGGATGGAGGTGGTATAGGAAATGCCATTATCGGGACCTTTGTGGTGAGCTCCATCGCCGCCTTGATTGCTATCCCTGTTGGGGTTGGTGGCGGTATTTATCTGGCGGAGTACTCGGCTGGTGGCTGGTTCTCCCAGTTTGTTCGCTTCGGCACTGATGTGTTGTCTGGTGTTCCTTCCATTATTTGTGGTGTGTTCATCTATGGCCTGATTGTTAGTACACGTTTCTTCTTCGATCAAAGCTACAGCGCGATGGCTGGGGGTATCGCCCTATCGGTTTTGATGTTGCCAACGGTGATCAAAACCACCGACGAGGCTCTTAAGTTGGTGCCCAATGAGTTGCGTTGGGGTGCTTTGGGAGTGGGTGCTTCCAAGTTCGTCACCATTGTCCGCATCACCCTTCCTTCTGCCTTCTCTCCCATTGCCACGGGTGTTGTGCTCGCGATTGCCCGCGCTGCTGGGGAGACGGCTCCACTGATCTTCACCGCTCTCTTTTCTCCCTTTTGGCCCGAAGGTCTGTTTAACCCTATTGCGTCAATGTCTGTCCTGATCTATAACTTTGCGATTATGCCCTACGAGGCGCAGATCTCCCTTGCTTGGGCAGCTTCCTTTGTTCTTGTGGTGATGATACTTGCCGCTAATCTTTTCGCCCGTTGGTTAAGTCGTCTCACCAGCGGCTGATATCACCTCGCTACTCCCACTGTCTCCGAATCCCTTCCGCTTCCCCCTTTCTGCAATGACACGCTCTTCTCTGCACGACCCTTCGGTTCAAGATCTCTCTTCCACGATCTGCATGTCCTTGGAAAACGTGGGCATCAGTTATGGCAGTGCCGAGGCTGTTCGGGGTGTTTACATGCAGATTCCCCGGGGCAAGGTTACCGCTTTCATTGGTCCGTCCGGTTGCGGCAAGAGCACCGTGTTGCGGGCTCTCAATCGCATGAACGACCTTATCGAAGGCTGCACCCTGAAGGGACGCGTGCTGTTTGATGGTCAGGATCTCTATGCCCGTGGTGTTGACCCTGTTGAGGTGAGACGGCGCATCGGCATGGTGTTTCAGAAGCCCAACCCATTTCCCAAAAGTATTTATGAGAATATTGCCTTTGGAGCACGGATCAATGGGTTTAATGGTGATATGGATGAGCTCGTTGAGCGCTCTCTGCGCAAAGCAGCTATATGGGATGAAACCAAGGATAAACTCAAGGAGAGCGGCTATGCCCTGTCTGGTGGCCAGCAGCAGCGTCTGTGTATCGCCCGTGCCATTGCCATTGAGCCTGAGGTGATCCTGATGGATGAGCCTTGCTCTGCCCTGGATCCTATTTCCACCTTAAAGATTGAGGAGATGATGCATGAGCTGAAGAAGAGCTATACAATTGTGATCGTGACGCACAACATGCAGCAGGCCGTGCGCGTGAGTGACATGACTGGTTTCTTCAACGTGAGCACTCGTGCCGATGGTGAAGGTAAGGTGGGCTGTCTTGAGGAATATGCGCCTACGGAGCAAATCTTCAATGCACCGCAACAGCAAGCTACGCAGGACTACGTGTCTGGCCGTTTCGGCTGACCACCTTCCCCCCTGCCCCGTTGCTCATGCTTTCATTGCGGTTGCGTTAAACTACAGTTTCATCACGGGCAATACCCCTTGACCCATTCAGCCCGTCCACCCTCCGACGGTGACCCCGGCATCCGCTCCCCCCTAGAATCCTTCAGCGCTTATCACGGGGACGACTGGACTCCAGAGCGCCTTGCTTTTCATCAGAATCTTGAACAGTTTGCCGATAGGGTCGGTTTGATTGTCGGCCTTCAGGCGAACGGCAAGATATCCCAAGAAGATGCTTACGCTCAGATCCGGTCTCTATGGTCGCAACTGAAGGTGAGTAAGGGGCAGTTATTCTAGGTCTAGAATCCTGTTCTCGGCATCGTTCAATGCTTTCTGTGTTGATTCATTAGAATGTCCTGAGAGTGCTCGGAGCCTTGCCCCAGGGTTTTACGGCTGTAGCTTCCGTCGTTTGACATCGTCCAGGTTCCTGCCTGGCCTGCCAAGTAGAGATCCAGGAGTTGTTCCAACTGTTGTTTTAACTCCGGTGTATCAATCGGCGTAACGGCTTCAACCCTTCTGTCCAGATTGCGCGGCATCCAGTCGGCGCTGCCGAGAAACACTTCCGGGTTTTCGTCATTGGCGAACCAGAAGAGCCGGGAGTGTTCGAGAAAGCGCCCGATCACGCTGCTCACTCGGATGTTGTCGCTCACGCCTGCCACGCCGGGGCGCAGGCTGCACATGCCGCGCACCACCAGGTTGATCTGGACGCCGGCCTGGGAGGCTCGGTAGAGCAGGGCAATGATGCGGGGATCCACCAGGGCATTCATCTTGGCCTTGATGTGGGCCGTGCGGCCTTCGAGGGCGTGCTGCGTTTCCCGCTCGATCAGGGCCTCCATGCTGCGGCGGAGCGTCAC
>CALRUA020000020.1:0-39773 GCA_943371215.1 Cyanobium sp. NIES-981
GAGACGCGGTAGAGGGTCATCTTGATGGCCAGCACCGAGGCGTCGTCGGCAGCCTGGTTGATGAACTCTTCCACGGAGGTGGCGAACAGATCGAAGGGGTGATGCAGGAGCACGTCGCCCCGGCGCAGCACCGAGAAGATGCTCTCGAAAGTCTTGGGATTTAAAGAGCCGTCTTCCAGCAGGCTCTGTTGCGCTCGTCTGAGTGGCTTAGGTGTCACACCGTGCCATGGTTTGTCTTTCAGATCTGGGACAGGCAGCCGCATCAGTTCCAACAAATCTCCCGCTGCTAGCAGGCCCTTCACTGGATAGAGGTCTGTGGTTTTCAAGTGCATCTTGTTCATCAGATCCAACGCCATCCCCTGGGGCATGCTGTGATCTATTTCCAGCCGAACCACCTCGCCGCCAGTGCGCCTTTTCCTTAACCCCTCCGTTAGGGCTTCCAGTAGATCATCGCCATCCTGCTCTCGCAATTCCAGGTCGGCATCCCTTGTTACGCGGAACAGGTGCCAGGCATGGATCCTCACCCCCGGAATCAGCCTGCCAAGGTTGATCGCGATCAGCTGTTCCTGTGGAATCAGCATCGCGACAGGTTCTGGCTGGCACCCACCGTGCAACTCAACGGGAATCTGTATGAATCGTGAACAACTCCTTGTTGGCACCTTGATCCGCGCCAGCTGCTGGCAATTGCTTCCTGGTTGACTGATCAGGGCGGCGATATTCAGGCTGAGACTGCTGATAAACGGCCATGGCTCGTTTGGCCCCATCACCCTTGGACACAGGATCGGACTGATGTGTGTCTGGAAATAGCTTTGCGCCCAGTCTTTTTGTCGGCGCGTCAAATCCTGGTAGTCGAGTAGTAGCACTCCATGGCTTGCGAGTCCAGGCCTTAGCTGTTTCTCGAGATGGTTCTGGTGTTGCTCTAGTAAGGGCAGTAGCTGTTCGCGGATCGCCTCAAGCCGCTTGAGTGCTATGTGCTCACTTTCACTCTGGAGTTTCAGTCCAGTCTCAACCTGAGCCTTCATGGTGGCGACCCGCACCATGAAAAACTCATCGAGGTTATTGCTGAAGATGGCGCTGAACTTGGCTTGCTCGAGCAGTTTGGTCGATGGATCGCTTGCCATCTCCAGTACCCTCTGGTTGAACCTCAGCCAGCTCAGTTCCCGATTGATTGTTGGATTATTCATGGCTGCTCTGCCTCGCCAGCGACGCCTGTATCAGCGCCTTGTTGCTGTCCAGTCTTCAAACCAGCCACGCTTTCGTAGCCAGATTGTTTGGATTGTGGCGATCATCCCCATGAGCAGCAGGGCTGCAAAGTAGCCATAATGCCAGTTCAGCTCTGGCATGTTTTCGAAGTTCATGCCGTAAATGCCGGCAATGAATGTTAGCGGTGCAAAAATCGTTGATACGATGGTGAGCGTTTTCATCACCTGATTCATCCGATTCCCTGTGCTCGCCATGTGGGCCTCTGTCACTGCGTCGCACTGATGGCGTAGAATTTCACAACTTTCAAAGATCTGCTCTACATTCTGGGCCATTTCCCTGAAGCCTTGCAGGCCTTCGGGACCCATCACCGGTTGGTTTTGGCGAAGGAAGAGCAGGGTTTGATGGCGTAACGGCCACAGTTGCTGGCGTATCCGCCGCAGATTGTTGCGTAGTTGGTAGGCCTTTCCCAAAATTCTTGGCTTTGGGTCCCGTAGGGCGGCTTCCTCCAGGTCGTCCAAGCGGTTGGCCATCTGCTCCAGCATGGGAAAAATTCCATCCAGCAGGTTGTCCACCATGTAGTGGAGGAGATCATCGAGATCCTCTCCTGTTGCTGCAGGTTTTTTGTTTCGCAGCCACTCCAGCAATGAGTCAAAAGAGGTTTGCCCAGGTGCTTCCTCGATGGAGATCAGCAGGTTTCGCGTCAGCACCATGCTCACCTGATCGCTTTCCAGCTCCAGTGGGTCCCGCGAGAATCGAAGCCTGTGGAGCACCACGGCAATCACCTCCCCTAAGGAATCAACCCGTGTGGCCTGGGGGGTCTCCAGCAGCAGGGGTTGAAAGGCTTCAGGAACCTCCAGTGTGTTCAGTAGGGCATGGGTCACGTGGGGTTGGCCCATGCCAGTCAGTCGCACCCAGAGGGGTAGGCCCATGGCCTTGAGTGTCTCCAGTTCGACCAACGTGCTGACGCGCTTTTCTTCGACCCCGCTGGGTGATAACAGCACCACCCTGCATTCACTTGCTGCGCGGCCGCCAGCCAGGTACAGGGCTGTTGGCATGGTTCCGGGTCGCTCCTCCAGGCGCCTGGATTCAAGCGATCCTGGCGTTGGCCTCAGCATCGTGAGTTCTTCCACCTGCGGCATCCCCCGAGAACCGTAGCCAGGGGGAACCCCCGGGCTGCGGTCGGCCAAACCACCGGCTTGCTGTGTTGTGCCCGACAGCGTTGCTTCACGGACTGGTGTGGACTGCGGTTGTGTTCGCAGCAGATGTGGTGGCCTCGTTTCGCAGCTGGTTCGCGCCTGTTGCCTCGTGTTTGGCGATTCAGTCGTTGTTTATGGCTTGCCTTCACTGGTTGCCGGTGCCACCCTCGCCAACCCAATCTCCTGGATTTGCACCAGCAGCGACCCATTGATCGGTGCTCCTGGAGATTCACTGCTGATCAGTCCTGAAGGCTTGTGGTTTCCAGGTCTGGTGCTGCTACTGCCTGGGCGAGCGCTGCCATCATTGTGTGGTAAAAGCTGCTGTATTCGTGCTTGCTCATCAGGCAGGCTTGCATGGGCTCGTGTAGCAGACCGGCCTGGAATACGCCAAACAGCATTAAGGCTTCCCGTTGCGATAGGCAGATCAGATGATTTCCCTTGATCTGGGTGAGCTTCACGCAAGCTTCAACACTTCGCTGCAACCTAGCAGCACTCATGCTCCCTTGATCCCCATAACCTGTCGTTAACTCTTCGCGCCTCTGATCGTTCACAGTGGGAGAAGGGTTCTTCTTCCCTGCACCATGGACACGCTGGTCACCTGCGGACATTTTGCGGCGGAGCAGCTACAGCGGCATGTGCGTTCGCTAGTTGGCCTCCAGGCTGATGTGCTCGCCGATCGGGATCCGGAACCCCTGCACCAGATGCGGGTACGTTTTCGTCGTGTGCGCAGCACCCTCAGCCAATTCGCGCCGGCCCTCGTGCTGCCAGAGCGGCTCGACGATGGCCGCATTGCCAAGATCGGGCGTCGGCTTGGCATGGCCAGAGATTTCGATGTTCTGCGCTCGCGCCTGCAGGACGCGCTGCTGCCCCTGCTGCCCGAGCGGGAAACCCTCGTGCTCAAGCCGGTTCTCAAGCAGTTGCGCCGCGAGCGCAAGCTCGCCTTTTCGGACCTGCAAGACACGCTGCTGGGTCGCCGCTATCTCCGCCTGCTGGCTGATCTACAGGGATGGCTGAGGCAGCCCCAGTTCACCTCCTTTGGGCACGAATTGCTCCTCGATTGGTGGCCCCATTGGAAGTTGGCGCTGGCTTCCGATCTCCTGGCCCATCCTGGATGGCGCGTGCTGGATCCCAACGATCCTCAAGGCCTGGAAGCCGTGCATGACCTGCGCAAACGGCTGAAGCGACTCCGTTATGGCCTGGCCAACCTGCAACCACTTTCTCCGGAGATCCTGGATCCCTGGCTGGTTCGCCTCAAGGCCATGCAGGAGCACCTCGGCGACCTCAACGATCTGCAGGTGCTGCAGGTTGCCCTTTCCCACCAGCTGGAGGCCGAGGTCGACGCGGTGGTGCCCACCCTCTGCAGCCTGATGGCCGAATCCCGAGCCAAAGCCTGGGGCCACTGGCTCGAGCTATCCGCCGATCAGCGAACACCCCAGGGCCGTAGCCACTGTTATTCCATGTTGGTCAGCGGATTGGTGTGAAGCCGGTTGCGGCTGCTGTCAAGTGCCGCCAACACCGTGCATCCGCCGCAAGGGCCCATAACGTGCCACCTCCAGTGGCGCAGCATCAGCGTTGTCGATTCTTCAGGCCTGTGGGCCCGTTGCCCTGCCCCTGTTGCTCGTCTCGATCGTTGTGGTCACGGTGCTCTTTGATCGTTGCCTGTTCTGGTGGCAGTGGTGGCGCCAGCCTCAGCAGCGCCTCCGTGGCACTCGCCAGTCCCTGAGGAACTGCCCTACGAGCCTTGAGCGCCACCTTGAGCTTCGCCGCCTCAAGCGCGCCATGGCTCAGGGCGAGACGTTCCTTCAAGCCGCCCTGCTTGTGGCGCCGATGTTGGGCCTGCTGGGTACGGTCCTCGGCCTGATGAATGTGCTGCGCGCCCTCGGCCCCCAGCTGCTGTTGCCCTCTTCCACCCCACTCGTGGGCTACGGAGATGTGCTGGTGAGCATGGTGCTGGGTCTGCAGCTCGCTTTGGTGGCCTTGGTGGCAGGGCAGGTGAACCGGGGTCTGCGTCAATGGCAGCTACAGAACCTTGAGTTTCTTGTGCAGGAGCTGGACCTGCACCCATGACCGACGGCACGCTTGCCCTGGTTCCCAGCCTTGCTTCGGCACTGGTCCTGCTCACCGCGGTGGCGGCTCTGCCGGTGCTGCTGGCCGGTGCTCCCGAACCCACGCTGCGGCTTCCCGTGGCCCCGGCCACGGCCCTTGTGCTGGTGTTGGCCAAAAGCAACAGCGGTGTCTGGTATGCCAATGGCACCCCGGTACCCCAGCTTCAGTTGGCCGGCCGTCTGCGTCAGCAGGGCCCAACCCTTCGCATCCGCTTTCTGGCCTCTCCTGGCCTCACCACGGCTCAGGTGAGTGAGGCCATGGCCTGGTTACGTCGCCACAGCCGCACCGCTGTGCAGTTGGAGCTGGCCCAACAGGGATGAGAAGGTCATGGTGGCCAGCACTTGCCTATGGGGGCTGCGGCGTCATGGTTGCTGGCCTGGCTCTGGCTCTGCTGCTTTTGCCCCAGCAGCTAGCCCAGCGGCCCATGCAGCAGGGCGTGCTCCAGCTGCAGGTTCAGGCCGACGGCAGCCTGCGCCTCTGGAACCAGCCCATCAGCGAGAGCCAGCTGCGGGCGCTGGTCCGGAGGGCTTCAGCACGCCCGGGTTGGCAGCGGTTGCGGCTTGTTCCCGACCCCGGAGCCCCCTGGGGGCAGGTGCTGCGCCTGATCGACCAACTCGACGACCGAGGTCTTCCGCTTGAGCTTCAACTTCCTTCGGCCTGAGTTGCTGCTCGCCCTCGCGCTGAATGGCGCCTGGGTGGCATTGGTGGGATTGCCTCCCCGTCCCGTGCAGCCTCGCCCCACCATCACCGCCGCCGATGCACCGCAGTTGTTGAGGCTGAGTCGCAAGCTTGCGGCCCAGAACGACGCCCAGCCCCGCACCCTGCCAACGATCGCGGCTCTGGATGCCTTGCCCCCGCCGCCCCCGCCTGAGCTGCTCAGCCCCTCCCCGCGCCCCGATGGCGCCCCCGCCCCTGGCTGGGTCTGGTCGACGGCGGACAACGACCTCCCCACGGAGCCGGCTCAGGCCCTGGAGTTGTCCGAGGGCTGGATTCCAGGCAATGGCTCGGCAGTGCCTGACGCCAGTGCTGCTTCCTTGGAAATCCGCAGGCGGCAGCTTTGGCCAACCCCTGCCCAAGCGCAGCAGCTGCAGGCCCTGTGGCAGCGCAGTTCCTCGCTGCCTGCACCGTTTGAGGGCTTGCCGGCTGGCACCAGTGCCCGGCGCTTGCCTGCCCCTGGCCGAGCGCCCCTGGGCTTGGTCAGGCCCCATGGTTTTTCCCTAGTGCTGCCCGATGCGGTGGTGCTGTTCTGGCGCCAGGGCCAGCAGGTGTGGCTGCTCCGCAGCCCCCTGAACCGTCCTGCTGGCATGGCCTAACCGAACCTTAATGAGACGACTACCAGCGCTTTGCCTGGTGTCCAGTCGTGCTCCATACAGTTCCGGGGCATCCGCCGCACAGTGGCTTCCATGGTGTTCACGCCCTCCCGTGAAGGGTCCTGTCGGGTTGTTCTCGAGGACACCTACCAGAAGCGCGATCTGGTGCATCTCGGTGCCGGCAGCGCCGTGCCCCTGCTGCGCAATCACCTGTGGCTGGTGGTGCGTGGCATGGTGAAGCTCACCTGCATCACCGAACACGGCGACGACCTAGTGCTTGGTTTGGCTGGTGCCAACGAGCCCTTTGGCGAGCCCCTCACCAATGTGGACCTCTATGAGGCCACCACCCTCTGCGACACGGACCTGCTTTGCCTCTCGATGGATGAGGTGGAGTCCACGCCGCACCTGGCGATGGCGCTTGTGCGGGCGATGGCCAGCCGTATGCGCCAGTCGGAGGCCTTGATTTCCCTGTTGGGTCTGCGCCGGGTGGAGGAGCGGGTTCGGGGTTTTCTGGAGTTGCTGGCTGAGGAGTACGGACAGCCCTGTGACCAGGGGCTGCGCCTGAATCTGCGCTTCACCCACCAGGAGATTGCCAGTGCCCTGAGCACCACCCGCGTCACCGTGACACGGGTGTTGGGGATGCTGAGGGATGAGGGCTGGCTGCAGCTGGACGACCAGCGCCAACTGGTGGTGAGCCATCTGCCCCGGGGCTAGGCCCTCGGCAGCAGCAGGTCCAGCACGGCCCCGCCTTCGGGATGGTTGCTGGCCCGCACCATGCCCCCGTGGCACAGGGCGATCTGCTGCACGATCGAGAGGCCCAGCCCACTGCCGGTGCGGGGCCCCTTCGCCCGGGCTGGATCGCCGCGATAGAAGCGTTGGAACAGGCGTTCCTGATCGGTAGCACTGAGGCCAGGGCCCTGATCCCGCACACTGATTTGGCACCAGCGGTCGCGGTAGTGGATGCTCACCGCGATGTCCGTGCCATCCGGGCTGTAGCGCAGGGCATTGTCGAGCAGGTTGAGCAGTGCCTGGTGCAACCGCGCCGCATCCACCGTCGCCAGCCGTGAGGCCTCGCGGCCCGGGCTCACCCGCAGGCCCACGCTGCGCACCTTGGCTAGGGGTTCGAGCGTTGTCCACACGTTGCCGATCACGTCGCGGGGGTCGATTGCCCCGTTGCCACGACTCTCCCCCATCGGTGTGTTCTCTAGCCGCGAGAGATCCAGCAGGTCGCTCACGAGCAGCTGCAGTCGCCCCAATTCCTTCTGGAGCCGTCCCACCAGCACCATCTGCTGTCCCTCGGATCGGTCCGCCAGGCTTTCGCTCACCAGCATCAAGGCGGTGATCGGTGTTTTCAACTCGTGGGCCACATCGCTCACCCATTGCTCCTGCCGCTCGAGCAGGGTCTGCAGGGGATCGACGCCCTGGAGCAACACCCCCACCCAGCCATCGCCACCGGCCAGCACCCGCAACTCCAGTGTGTCGCCACCCACCGGCCAGTAGCCCCGTTGGGGGGTGCCTTTATCCCGGGCCAGATCGATCAGGTGCTCCACCTCATCGCAGGGCTGCAGCCGTGCGATGGGCTGGCCCTGAAGAGCCAGGCCCTGATTCACCCCCAGCAGTTTCTCGGCCTTGGGGTTGATGCTGGCGATGGTCTGATCCGGTGCGATCACCAGCCACCCCTGGGGTGCATCCTCCATCCAGCGGCGTAACTGTTCCGCCGGCAACGTCGCGGGTGCTGTTCTGACCAGCGCCCGGCGCCGTTGCCTCTCGGTTCGCTGCTGATGCCCGCCGTGCGCCAGCCAGCCCAGCACGCCCCCGGTGGCCATGGCCAGCAGTACGGATAGGGGGGCGCTACTTGCCATGGCCTCAGCCAAACCGGTAGCCGAAGCCCCGCACCGTCACGAGGTGCACTGGATTGGAGGGGTCGAGCTCGATCTTTTCCCGCAACCAGCGGATGTGCACGTCCACGGTTTTGCTGTCGCCGATGTAGTCGATGCCCCAAACTGCCTCGATCAACTGCTCGCGACTCCACACGCGTTTGGGCTGTTGCAGGAACAGCTCCAGCAGCTTGTACTCCTTGGGCGAGAGCTTGAGCTCCTGATCACCTCGGGTCACGCGGCATTCACCGCTGAACAGCTCAAGGTCGGCGTGGCGAAGCACCTGGTGGCGCTGTTCCGCCTGGGCCTGCTCCTGGCTGCGGTTGCGGCGCAGCAGGGCACGGCAGCGAGCCACCAGTTCACGCATGCCGAAGGGTTTGATCAGATAGTCGTCGGCGCCCACCTCAAGGCCGAGCACCCGATCGGTTTCGGTGTCGCGGGCGCTCACCACCAGGATCAGCGGTGGGTTGGGCTCCTGGCGCAGCTGGCGGCACAGATCCAGGCCATTCATGCCCGGCAGCATGAGGTCCATCACCACGAGGTCAAAGCGCTCACGCCTGAGCAGATCCCAGGCGCTCTGGCCATTGGTGGCCGCCGTTACCGCGAAGCCCTCAAGCTCCATGGCCTCGCTCACGGTGTCGCGGATGGTGTCGTCGTCCTCCACCACCAACAAGCGCGCGCCGGAGGGGGGAGAAGGCACCTTGCTCATGCAGTGATTCTGGAGGGGCTAACTGGTATCGCGGGATACGTGGTGCAAGGCCAGCCCGCTTTGGCGCTGAGCTGGCCCGGTGCCGGGTTTAGTAGCCGTTGCAGCCCTGCACCGAGATGCGGTAGCTGAAACCCAGGGCATTCGGATCGTTGCTGGCGCCCACCTTGAAGTTCATCTGGCTGGCCTGCTTGCCGGCCACGGCAGGGAAGGGGCCAAACATTTTGCCGGTGCCGATGGGGGGATTCATCAGCTCGTTCACCACCTGCAGGTTGCTGCCATCGCTGAATTTCATGTACGCCTCCACCGGGTACTGGGCGTTGGGATCGGAACTATTGGCGGTGAAGAAGAACTTGTAGGTGCTGTAGGGCTGGTTCACGATGAAGTCTGTGTTCCAGTTGGGCTTGGAGAACGGCATCACCTTGCCGGCACCCACCGATTTGGCCACGATCGGGGTACTTCCGTTGCCGCCGATGGGCTGCAGGAAGGTGCACTGCTGGGCGGCCAAGCTCGCTCCAGGGGCCACGATCAGGCCGGCACAGGCGGTGGCCAGGGCAACAAGACGGCGCATTGCGGGATCAAATGCAACAGGAGCTGCAGGTTAGGCCCGTTGGGGTGCTTGGCCCTTTGCAGTTGTTACCTGGGTTGTGTGTTCAGCCGTCGTTGTCCAGCTGGCATTGGACCAGGCTGGGGTCCGTGAGTCGCTCCAGCACCCGCTGTAGATCCACGGGCGAGAGCTCGCCGTCGTGGCCCCACTTGAGGCTGGTGCTGCAGGCCCCAGCCTGGTCTGGGCCGGGGTGGAAGGAGGGGGCGGCGTCTGGGCTCATGCCGATGGCTGCATGTCCTGATTCCAACACTAAGACGGCGACGGGCGCCTGGTAGCCGTTAAGCGCGAACGAGGGATCCGGCTTCTAGGGCCACGATCCGATCGGCGATGTCCAGCACTTTGTTGTCGTGGGTCACCATCACAATGGCGGCCTGGTGCTCATCCGCCAGGCGGCGGAACAGCTGCACCACGTCACGTCCTGAGTCCTTGTCGAGGGCTGCGGTGGGTTCATCGGCCAGTACGAGCCTGGGCTGGGCTGCAAGGGCACGGGCGATGGCCACGCGCTGTTTCTGGCCACCGGAGAGCTTGGCGGGCCGCGTGTGGCTCCGTTCCTCGAGACCCACCTGTTCGAGTCCCTCGCGGCAGCGGGCGTCCATGGCCTGGCGTCCCCGCTCTAGCCAAGTTGGCACCACCTCCAAGCCCAGACGCACGTTTTGCAGGGCGGTGAGATAGGGCATCAGGTTGTGGGCCTGGAAGATGAAACCCACCTCTCGCCGCACCTGGGTGAGGGTGATGGGTGGGGCGCCCCGGAGTTCTTGTCCGAAGATCTGCAGGCTGCCTTCCTGGGCGGCGCGCAGGGCGCCCACCATGGTGAGCAGCGTGGTTTTCCCCGAGCCGGAAGGTCCTGTAAGGATCACAATTTCTCCCGGGTTCACCTGCAGGTGGATGTCTCGCAGCACCTGCTTGTGGCCTTCGCCCTCCTCAAGCCAGTGGTTGAGTCCGGTGATATTCACCAGCGGAGAGATTATTGCTGGTGGAATCATTCAGAACACCTCAGCTGGATCCAGGCGCCGCAATTTGCCCGTGGCTAGCCAGCCTGATCCTCCGCACAGCACGAGGGTGAGGCTGAACACCAGCAGGGCGCGGCCCATGGTCATGGCCACCAGTAATCCGGTGGACCGCACCAACACCTGATAGAGGGCCATAGAGAGCACCAGGCTGGGTACAAAAGCAACTGCTGCCAGGATCAAGGATTCCTGCAGAATGATGGCTACCACGAAGCCATCCTCGTAGCCCATCGCTTTCATGGTGGCGTATTCGCCGAGGTGGTCGCCTACATCCGAGTAGAGGATCTGGTACACGATGATGGCCCCAACGGCGAGGCCTACCAGCACACCCAAATTGAAGATCAGGCCAAAGGAAGTGTTGCGTTGCCAATGGCTTGTTTCCTGTTGCTTCAGCTCTGGGATGCTGAACACCTGCAGGGAAGGCTCCAGAAAGGAGCGGATGGTGGCTTGCACCCGCTCAAGGCTTACCCCGCGCTCCAACTGGATCACGCCCATCTGGATGTCGTCGTTGCTGCGGTCAGGAAAGTAGGTCTGAAAGTTGGCTGCGGAGGTGATCAGGTTGATATCGGCGGCGAAGGTGACACCCAGCTTGAACAGTCCCACGACCTCGGTTTGCTGCCCCCGCAGTTCAGTGGAGTAAACCCTCCCTTGGGCCAGGGTCTGGGGAACAGGACCAGCTGTCTTTTTGGATCCAGTATCGAAAAACACGCTGTTCGGACGCCTGAGAAGATCGGGTCGTTCGTCCAGGATCGGTAGCTTGAGGGCTGGATTGTCTGGAATCACACCGAACACCAAAGCTGGCTTGGTCTGGCGTGTTTGGGCGTTGAGCCAGTCGGTCTTGCCGATGTAGAGCGGCGTCACCGCTTTGACCCCTTCCACCCCGCGCACTCGGGCCAGTTGGGCCCTCGAGAAATTCAGAGGTTCCCCTAGGTTGCTGTAACGGCGTGGCACCAGGACCAGAGAGCCGTTGATCTGGTCAAGGGGCCGCTTCTGGCTGTCGTACAGCGCGCCAGTGAGTCCCAGCTGGAAGAACACCAGCACATTGGCAAAACTCACACCCGCCACTGCGGCTAGCAGGCGCATGGGGCGATGGGTGAGCTGTAGCCAGGCCACCGGCGTGCGCTGCAGGCCTCTCATGGCTGGCTCGGTTGCATCTGGCGCTGGGCTGGGGTGAGCTGATCAAACACCACATTCACCTGCAGATAGTTGACTCTGCTGGCCTTGGCCATGGCTTCCTGGGGCAGGGCGATCTTCACCTCCACGACCCGGCGGTCGACGTTGTCCCCGGATTCCCCGCTGAACACGCTCTGGCGGCTGACCTGCCGCGAGATTTCCCTCACATTGCCCCGGCCACTTTTGCCAGGGAAGCCATCGGCCGTGATGGTCACCCCCTGGCCAACGCGGATCTCCGGCAGGTCGCTCTGATACACCTCGGCAATCACGCCCGTCTGCCGGCTGTCGCCCATCTCCAGCAGGCCGGCATCTCCCACCTTGTCTCCAGGGCGTGCGTTGATTTTGAAGACGGTTCCTCCATAGGGGGCCCGCACGGTGGCTTTGGCCAGTTCGGCCTGGTCCTGATTCAATGTGGCCCGGCTCTCCGCCAGCTCGGCGGTGAGGGTGTCACGGTTGGCAATGGCCTCATCCAGTTGAGCCTGTGCGCTGGCGGCCTGGGCGATTTGCTGCTCCATTCGGTTGGCACTTGTGGCCCCACTGGCAAACAGCTCACGCGCTCGGCGAGCCTCCGCATCGGCCTGCTGGAGCTCAGCGCGATAGCGCCGAATCACGCTGTCCTGGGCGCTGAGTTTGCGCTCGGCCACCCCGATCGAGGCCCGGGCTTTGCGCACGGCGGCATCGAGGGGAACCTGGCTTTCGAGAATGGCGAGGGCTTGGCCTTGTTCCACCCGCTGGCCTTCCTGCACCAGGATCTCGCGCACGCGGTCGTTGCTGAGGGAGCTGGGCACCGACACCTTGCTCACGCCCCCCAAGGGCTCGAGGCGTCCAATGGCGGACACCCGCCGTGGCAGCAACTCCGGCGGGTTTGGCGACCTGGGTTGCAGCAGCTGGCAGCCGCTAAGGCTGCCGGCCAGCAGGCCAGCTGATGCCAGGTAAGCCAGCAGCGGCAAGGGGGCGCGTCGTGCCATGGACACCCTGGAATCCCATCAAGTATGGGTGGCTCAGGCCGCCAGCAGTTCCGGTTCCCGGTAGGGAATGAAGTTGGCTTTGCGGGTGCCGCAGATCGGGCAGCTCCAATCGTCCGGAATGGCCTCGAACGGGGTGCCCGCTGCGATGCCTGAGTCCGGGTCGCCGGCTGCAGGGTCGTAGATCATCGAGCACACCTTGCAGATCCACTGGCCAGGCACGGGCTGCTGGGCCTCTCCGGCAACGCCGTTGCCATGGAGGGCCTGCAGGGCAACGGTGTAGCGATCGGCGTGGTGGTGCTCAATCGGGGTGAGCAGCCCGAAGTTTTTGGCGGCGGTGCGGAAGATGCCGGCGTGTTCCTTGGATTCCTCGATCTGGCCGTGGAACTCGGCGGCGGCACCGTTGTCGCGATCGGCCTGGGCCTGGGCGGCGAACTCCGGGTACATCGTTGTGTACTCGTAGGTTTCGCCCTCGATGGCCAGCTGCAGGCAGCGGGCCAGTACCGCTTGCTTCTCGGCCTCGCTGAGGCTGGCGGGATCCGCGATCACCAGCTCCGGGTGCAGCAGGCGGAAGTGGGCAAAGGCGTGCTCGGTTTCCTGGTTGGCGGTGTCGCGGAACAGCCGTGCCAGCTCGGGGTTGCCGAGTTGCTTGGCTACATCCGCAAAGAAGAGGTATTTGCGATTCGCCATGCTCTCGCCGCCGAAGGCGGCCTCGAGGTTCGCGTTGGTGCTGGGGTTGGACAGATCCATGGGGCCTGCGGCGGCAATGGAGAAAGGATAGCCTAAGTCGGAGTGAGTATGAGTTAGGCAGTTGGACTCTGGTGGCTGGGTCGCGAGCGGGCGGGGCCTGGGCCGCCCGGGGGCTGCCTTCTCGGGCTCTGGTTGTTAAATCAGGAATGAGGACCGCTGCAGCAGTAGGCCATGGGCCATCACCAGGTGTTGATCGTTGGCGGCGGAGCCGCGGGTATCACCGTGGCCGCCAGGCTCAAGCGCCTGCGCCCTGGCCTGGATGTGGCCCTGCTGGAGCCCTCCGGCGATCACTACTACCAACCCGGCTGGACCCTGGTGGGTGCCGGGGTGTTCAACCTCGAGCAGACCCGCCGCCCTGAGGCCAGCCTGGTTCCTGACGGCGTCACCTGGATTCGCGAGGGCGCTGCCGGTTTTGACCCGGCTCAGAACAGGCTCACCACCAAGGCTGGCCAGGTGCTCAGCTACGACGCCCTGGTGGTGGCCACCGGCATGAAGCTCTGCTGGGACGCCATCAAGGGTCTGCCTGAAGCCCTGGGTGAGGGTGGCGTGTGCAGCAACTACTCCAAGGATTACGCCGCCTACACCTGGGAGGCGATCCAGAACTTTCAGGGCGGCAATGCGGTGTTCACCTGCCCGCCCATGCCCATCAAGTGCCCGGGTGCCCCCCAGAAGATCGCCTACCTGGCTGATGACGCCATCAAGCGGGACCCTGCGCTGGCCGCCCGCAGCACGGTGATCTATGCCACGGCGACCCCTGGCATTTTTGGGGTGCCCACCTACGCCGCGCCCCTGCGGGAGGTGGTGGCTCGCAAGGGCATCGACGCCCGCTACAACCATGTTCTTACCGAGGTGCGCGCCGCGAGCCAGGAGGCGGTGTTCACCGTGAAGAAGGAAGGGGAGGCGCCCCGCGAGGAGGTGATCCCCTATGCGCTGCTGCATGTGACCCCTCCCATGGCTGCCCCCGACGTGGTGGCCCAGAGCCCTCTGGCGGCTGCCTCAGGCTTTGTCGAGGTGGATCAGTTTTCGTTGCAGCACACGCGCTTTGCCAACGTGTTCGCCATCGGCGATGTGAGTGGCATGCCGAACTCCAAGACGGCTGCAGCCGTGCGCGGCCAGGCGCCGGTGCTGGTGAGCAACCTTCTGGCCCAGTTCGATGGCGGCAAGGGGAGCGGCTCCTACGACGGCTACAGCTGCTGCCCGCTGATCACCGGCTACGGCAAAACGATCATGGCCGAGTTCAACTACAAGCAGGAACCCACCCCCTCCTTCCCGCTCGATCCCACGGTGGAGCGCTGGAGCATGTGGTGGGTGAAGGTGAACCTGCTGCCCTGGCTGTACTGGAACCGCATGCTCAAGGGCGCTGACCATGAGCGCCGCTTCATCCCCGGCTTGCCGGCGGCTCGCTAGGGCCCAGCACCTGCCGCTGTTCTGCCCCCAGGCCTGTGAGGCTCAACGACCCTGGGCAGGATCTGGGGATCACCCTTGCGCTCCAACACGCCATCGGCCGCCCGTTGGCGATCTGCTCATCCCGGCGCGCCAGTGTTTCCTGGGCGTTCTGGTTGTCAACATGGGCTAGGCGGACCAGGAGGCCCACACCGCCAGCAGTGCCGGGGCCATGGATGTGGTGGCCTTCGGCATCGGGTTTCTCACCAATCCCTCCCTGCCCGCGTGCTCCGTCGCAGGGTGTTGCTCCAGGCTCCGGATCCCGCCATGGTTTAAGGCCCAGGCCTTCCGGGCTACACCGATGACCCCAGCTTGGATCCCCAGCCATGACTGCCCCAACGCCCACATCCCCAACACCCACCGATGTGCTGGTGATCGCCGCCAGCAACGGCGCCAACCTGCAGCTGGCCGAGCGCTTCGCCGCCGCTGCCCGCCAGCAGGGCCAGAGCGCCGCGGTGCTTGATCTCACTGCCATCGCGCTGCCGCTGTTCACGCCGCGGGCCCAGGCCGCTGGCATTCCGCCGGCGCTTGCGGGGTTGCAGGCCCAGTTGGCCGCCGCCCCCCGTTGGGTGATCTGCGCGCCGGAATACAACGGCTCGATACCACCGGTGCTCACCAGCGCGATCGCCTGGCTGTCGGTGCAGGGCGATGACTTCCGCGCCCTGTTCAATGGTCGCCCCATGGCGATGGCCACCCACTCCGGCGGTGGCGGCCACATTTTGATGGCTTCTCTGCGGCTGCAGCTGGCCCATCTCGGTGCCCACGTGGTGGGCCGCCAGCTGGTGAGCAACAGCACCCATCCCGCCAAGGACGACTCCATCGCCGATCTGATCACCCGGCTGCACCAGCTTCGAACCCCGCAACCATGAACACCGCCACCCCCGCCACCGCTTCTGGCCTGCTGTTCCGCCCAGCTGCCGAGCGCTTCCATAGCCAGCTGGACTGGCTCGACAGCTGGCACAGCTTTTCCTTTTCGAGCCACTTCGACCCGGCCTGGATGGGCTTTGGCCCCCTGCGGGTGATCAACGACGACACCATTGCGCCAGGCCGCGGTTTTGGGATGCACCCCCACCGCGACATGGAGATCATCACGGTGATGGTGGAGGGCCAGCTCAACCATCGCGATTCGCTGGGCCATGCCGAGGTGTTGCGCGCCGGCGAGGTGCAGCGCATGAGTGCCGGCACCGGCGTGGTGCATAGCGAGATCAATGAGGGCGACCAGGCTTGCCGGCTCCTGCAGATCTGGATCGAGCCCAGCAGCACCGGTATCCCCCCGGCCTATGGGCAGAAACCCTTCGCCATCGGCCCCGGCTGGACACCCCTGCTGGATCCCGAGCAGGCTGGCGGCGCCATGGCGATCCACCGGCCGGTGCGCCTTTGGCGGGGCAGGCCCCAGCCCGGCCAACGGCTGGAGTTGCCGCTTGCACCAGGTTGTCAGAGTTGGATGCAGCTGATCGATGGGGCCGGGGTGTTGCAGGGCGCGGGTCTGCCCGCCCCGCTGCAGCGGGGCGATGGCCTTGGTTGGACTGCCGGTACGGCTGCTCCCGTTGCGTTCACCGCTGCTGGCAGTGGCGCCGATCTTCTTGTGTTCGAGCTCGGCTGAGGCGCTCCAGCCCACCTGCAGATGTTGTGAAGGCGACGCCCCCTGCGCTTTCGCCTGCATCAGCCTTGGCCCATGGCTCACTGCTCTTCCCGCGTCTACCGGTTGCTGGATGGCCAGGGGTTGCCCCACCCTGAGCTCGATGACCTGTTCGAGTCGTTGGAAGCGGCCCAGGAGGCCGCTCTGCTTTGGTGTGAGGCCAATGGCCTGATTCCACAGCTGGCCGATGCCTGCGTCATTCACACCGTGGTGGCAGAGCAGTTCGGCGTGGAGGTGAGCACCCTGAAGGGTGACTGGCGCACCCTCCGCCACGCCGCCCCTGCCGTGCAGGTGGTGCCGCGGTTGCAACAGGCCTGATTCGTCCCCTCGCCCTCGCCACCCTGCAGCGAGCCAGGGCTACGGCCTGGTGGGTGAGGTGCTGGCCCTGATCCATTGGTTTATGCCGAAACGGCAGCCGCTGTGACAGCGGCTGGCCCTGGCTTCGATCAGGTTCGACCCACTGTTCCGTTCGTAGGTGTTGGCGATGGTGATGGCCTCATCACCCCGGTGGTATCGGCTGGTGGATCGGCAGGGGGTGCCCCACCCCGTGCTGGACGATCTCTACGACTCTCTTGACGCAGCCTGGGCCGAGGCCCAGAGCTGGTGGCTGACCAACGTGAGCGCTGAGCCCGTGGGCATCGGGGTGGAGGTGAGCACCGCCAGCGGCGGCTGGCGCACCCTGCGGCCCCCAGGCTGAGCCAGCCTCTAAAATGGTATCCGCTGATACCAAAAGGGTCGCCAAGGCGCCCTTCCATAGTTCCATTGGATCCTGATCAAAATGCCCAGCCCTGAGCGCTTCGCTGCCCTTCAGACCATTCAGCGTCGCAAGCCTGCGGCCGTCCAGCCGGCCCCGGCCCTCAGTGAGATCTGGGCCAGTGATGTCTTCACCCTCGACAAGATGAAGGAGGCGCTGCCCCGCAGCGTGTTCAAGTCGATCCAGAAGACGATCCGCGAGGGCGGCAAGCTCGATCCCTCCGTGGCCGACTCCGTGGCCATGGCGATGAAGGAGTGGGCCACAAGCCGTGGTGCCCTTTATTACGCCCACGTTTTCTACCCGCTCACCAACCTCACCGCCGAGAAGCACGACGGCTTCATCGTCCCCAAGGGCGATGGGCGTGCGATCACCGAGTTCACCGGCAAGTTGCTGGTGCAGGGCGAGCCTGATGGTTCCTCCTTCCCCAACGGTGGCTTGCGCTCCACCTTCGAGGCCCGTGGTTACACCGCCTGGGATGTCACCAGCCCCGCCTGGCTGATGCGCACACCCAATGGTGTGACCCTCTGCATTCCCACCGTGTTCGTGTCCTGGACCGGTGAGGCCCTCGACAAGAAGACGCCGCTGCTGCGCTCCAACGCCGCGGTGAATGCCCAGGCCCAGCGCCTGCTCAAGCTCCTGGGCAACCAGGAGGTGGCACCCATCAACTCCAGTTGCGGTGCCGAGCAGGAATACTTCCTGGTGGACAACGCCTTCATGTCCCTCCGGCCCGACCTGCAGCTCGCCGGTCGCAGCCTCTTCGGTGCGCCCCCGGCCAAGGGCCAGCAGTTCGATGACCACTACTTCGGCGCCATCCCCGAGCGCGTCCAGGTGTTCATGCAGGACGTGGAGGATCAGCTCTACCGCTTAGGGGTGCCGGCCAAGACCCGCCACAACGAGGTGGCTCCAGGCCAGTTCGAGATTGCTCCGGTGTACGAGGCCGCCAACGTGGCCACCGATCACCAGCAATTGATCATGACGGTGCTGAAGAGCACCGCCAAGCGCCACGGGTTCACCTGTCTGCTGCACGAGAAGCCCTTCGCCGGCGTGAACGGCAGTGGCAAGCACGTGAACTGGTCGATCGGCAACAGCACCCAGGGCAACCTGCTGGATCCTGGCAACACCCCCCACGAGAACATGCAGTTCCTGCTGTTCTGCGGTGGTGTGATTCGGGGCGTTCATCAATACGGTCCCCTGCTGCGGGCTGTGATCGCCACCGCCAGCAACGACCATCGCCTGGGTGCCAACGAGGCTCCTCCGGCAATCATTTCCATGTACCTCGGCAGTCAGCTCGAGGATGTGTTCAACCAGATCAAGGCCGGTGAGCTGAAGAGCTCCGCCAGCGGTGGCGTGATGCGACTTGGCGTGGACAGCTTGCCGGAATTCCCCAAGGATGCCGGCGATCGCAACCGCACCTCCCCCTTCGCCTTCACCGGCAATCGCTTCGAGTTCCGTGCCGTGGGCTCGGGTCAGTCGGTTGCTGGTCCGCTGGTGGCCCTGAACACGATCCTGGCGGACTCGTTGGGCTGGATGGCTGATCAGCTGGAGGGCCGTCTGGCGGCCGGTGAAAGCGTGGAATCGGCGGCCTTCGCTGTGCTGCAGCAGATCACCCAAGACCACGGCAACGTGATCTTCGGCGGTGATGGCTATTCCAGCGAGTGGCACCACAAGGCTGAGCACGAGCGTGGCCTCGAGAACCTGCGCACCAGTGCTGATGCCCTGCCCGTGCTCCAGCGCCAGGAGGTGCGGGATCTGTTCGCCCGCCACAGCGTGCTGAGCCCGGTGGAACTGGAAAGCCGCTTCGAGGTCTACTCCGAGCAGTACTGCCTGGCCATTGAAGTGGAGGCCAAGCTGGCCCTGCGCATGGCCCGCACCCAGGTGTATCCCGCCGTCACCACCTACCTCGGCGAGCTGGCCGGATCTCTGCAGGAGCAGGAGTCGATTGGCCTGTCGCCTTCCCGCGCCGTGGCCCAGCAGATTGCCGCCCTTAACCAGCAAGTGCTGGATCGTGCCACTGCTCTGGAAACTGCCCTCGGTTCAGCCCCCCACGGTGCCAGCGCCCACATGCGCCACTGCGCCGATCAGCTGATGCCGTTGATGGGTGAGCTGCGCGCGGCCGTCGATGGCCTCGAGGTGCTGGTGGATGACACCGCCTGGCCCTTCCCCACTTACCAGGAAATGCTGTTCGTGCGCTGAGCTTCCTGCAGATCAACAGCTGCGCTCCAGCGACACAAAGCACCAGCTTCGGCTGGTGCTTTTTTATGCCGGGCCGTTAACCGCCGCTGTCACTGAAAGCTGTGCGGCTCACGATGACACCAGGTGGTGCAAATGCTGCATTTATGCATTAGTGCAGGTGCAGTGAATCCCGTCACGGTCTGGCCTCTCAGGGATATCGTGGGCAACACGAATTAATCCCCGTCAATGCCCCGCATTACCATTGCGGTGCCCGATGAAGATCATCGGGCACTCAAGCTCTTGGGCATCCTCGAGGGCAAAAGTCTTGGCTCCATTCTTGCCGAAGCTGTCCGTTTTTACCTGACGCATAAAGGTGCTTACGATCTGGATGTCACCTCGAAAAAGAGCTGATCCTGATGGCTGTCTGAAGCTATTTCTCGGTGGTTGTTTCATTTCATGATGGAGTTCGATTCCAGCCTGTTCCCTCGGCGGCTGGAACTGGAGTTGCCAGCTGAGATCATCGAAGAGTTGCAGCAGCGGGCTGATCGTTCTGGTCGTTGTTTGGCAGAAGTGGTGGTGGAGCTGCTTTCGGCCCAGCTCGATTCCCCCGAGGGATCAGCGGAGCACCGCTGAAGACAGGCTTGCGCTCAGGCCCAAGCGCAGGGGCTGCTGGCGGCGTATCCAGCTCCAGCGGGCCAGCGGCCCGGCCAGAGGGGCCATGGCGGCCAGGGCGTGGCGCAGCAGGGGCTGGCTGGCGATCATGTGACCCTGCCAGGCCTCCGCCTGTTGGAGCCGTTGCATGGCCCTGATCTCCGGTTGGCGCAGGGCCTGAATCCGCTCCAGGGTGCGATCCAGGGCCGCAGCTTCTGGCGTGGAACTGGCGCTGGCTGCGGTGCTTTCCTGCCACAGGGTGATCAATTCCCGGGCCGCTACGTAGCTGTCGCGCAGGGCCATGTTGATCCCCTGGGCACGCACGGGGCTCATCGGATGGGCCGCATCGCCCAACAGCAACAGGCCCGGCCGCTGCCACTGGGGGGCGAAGCCCACCTGCACGCCCAGGCGGATGGGCCCCTGCAGGGCGGGTGCATGGGCGCGGATGTGCTCCGCCAGCCAGGTGGGCGCCAGGGTGGCAAAGGCCTCTGTCCAGGTTTGGTTTGGGGCCAGCGACTCGCCGGGCTGTTGCAGCACCCAGCCCAGTTGCAGCTCACCGTTGGGGGCCACAAACGCGCTGGCGACGTGGCCGCCGGCCACCAGGGTGAGAAATTGATTGTGTCGCAGCAGGCGTGGCGGGGCAGGCAGGCGGAACCACAGCACATCGATCTCGGGGCTGGAGGTTTGCAGCTCCAGTCCGGCCCGTTGGCGCACCAACGACTGGCGTCCATCGGCCCCTACCACCAGATCCCCCGCCAAGGGCTGGCCATTGGCCAGGCGCACCCCGCTGATGCGATCGCCGCTGTACAGCAGGTCGCGCACGGCCTGGCCGGGGTACCAGCGGAGATTCGGTAGCGCCAGCGCACGCTGCAACATCGCCTCAAGCAGGGCCGCCTGGGACACCAGCCGGCAGGGCTGCAGTGCTCCCATGGGCTCCTCGGCCTGGAACAACTCGCGGCCTTCCAGCCAAATGCTCCAGCCCTCCAGGGGGCGCTGGGGCAACTCCTGCAGCAGCGGCCACAGCCCCATCTGGGCCAGGGCTTCGAGGCCCGAGGGCATCAGGCCGTCGCCCCGGAATTGACGGCTGAAGGCGGTGCTGGCTTCCACCAGGCTCACCGCTAGCCCGGCTTCTCCCAGTTGCAGGGCCAGGCTCAGGCCTGCCGGGCCGGCTCCCACCACGATCAGCCGGTTCATGAAGTTGCCTGTGGTGCGGGAAGGTTCCGTTCCCGCAGCGGCCGTTTCGTCGCTACTCCATGGGAACGACCCGTGAACGGTTGGCCATGACGATGAACCTCTGGCGTCCCTGGATCGACGCCCACCACGGTGGCGGGGGTGCCCAGCCCGAGCGCTATGCCCTCTGTTCCCCCGGTGACCGGGTGTTCTTGGGCGTGGCCGGAGGCGATGAGCACATCGAACAGGTGGCCGATGCCCAGCAGGCCTGGACCTTTCATACCCACGAGCGGGCTGTTGCTGCCGCCAAGCAAATCACAGCGGTTTATGGCCAGCCCGTGGATGTGGTGAAGCTGCTCTGAGCTCAAGCTTCGGGGTTTGGGGCGCTCACCAGCCGCACGGCGGAGAAGAACAGGGAGATACCGAACAGCGTGCCCACGGCCCAGAGGCTGTCGGTGGGCCACTCGGCCACCAGCAATCCCCCCAGCACCGCGGTAACCACGCCATCGGCCAGCACCAACCCCCGGGCTTCTGCCTTGCTGGCTGCTGCGGCCGCCAGTTCCATCACCCCTTCGAAGATCAGCAGCAGGCCCACGAACAGGGTGAGGCTCACTTCGCTCTCTACTGGATAGGCCACCACCCAGATGCCGGCCACCACATAGAAGAGGCCGGAGAGGGCACGGAATACCTTGCCCTTGGTGCCCTCTGCCTGGCCAATGCGCAGCAGTTGGCTCACACCCGCCACGGCGGCGATCACGCCGATGCTGAGGGTGAGGGCTGTGGCCGAGAGGAACGGCAGGGCGATGGAGGCGGCCGCCGCCAGGAACAGCAGAACGGCAGTGATCCAGCGCAGCGTGTTGGGGTTCATGCCGAGAACACAATTGGCCCACAGATTAGTGGGGCTGTTGGCTCCTGGGCTGTGCCCTCCCTAGGGTGCCTCTAGTTCTGATTCCGTTGTTCCCCAGCTCGATGGCCGCGATCTTCAGCGACAACAGCCTCACGATTGGCCGCACTCCGCTGGTGGAACTCCATCGGGTTACCGAGGGAGCCAAGGCCCGGGTGCTGGCCAAGATCGAGGGTCGTAACCCGGCCTATTCGGTGAAGTGCCGTATTGGTGCGGCCATGATCGCGGCCGCCGAACGGGATGGCCTGCTGGGCCCTGGCAAGGAAATCATCGAGCCCACCAGCGGCAACACCGGCATTGCCCTGGCCTTTGTGGCGGCGGCCAAGGGCATCCCCCTCACGCTCACCATGCCGGAAACCATGAGCCTGGAGCGGCGCAAGTTGCTCACGGCCTATGGCGCCAGGCTCGAGCTCACCGAGGGCCGGCTGGGGATGACCGGGGCCGTGAACCGGGCCAAGGAGATCGCGGCGAGCGATCGGGAGCGTTTCGTGCTGCTGCAGCAGTTCGTGAATCCCGCCAATCCCCAGATTCACCACGACACCACCGGCCCCGAAATCTGGAACGACACCGATGGCGAGGTTGACGTGCTCGTGGCGGGTGTGGGCACCGGCGGCACGATCACCGGGGTGAGCCGTTACATCAAGACCACCCTGGGCAAGCCGCTCGTGTCCGTGGCGGTGGAGCCCAACAACAGCCCTGTGATCAGCCAGACCAAGGGCGGGCAGGCGATTCAGCCGGGGCCCCACAAGATCCAGGGCATCGGCGCTGGTTTCGTGCCCGGCAACCTCGATCTCGGTTTGGTGGATCGGGTGGAGCAGGTGAGTGACGAGGAGGCCGTAGCCATGGCCCGCCGGCTGATGAAGGAGGAGGGAATCCTGGCCGGCATCAGCTGCGGTGCGGCCACAGTGGCGGCCTTGCGCCTGGCCCAAGAAGAGGCCATGGCCGGCAAGACCATCGTGGTGGTGCTGCCGGATTCCGGTGAGCGCTATCTCAGCTCAGTGCTGTTTGAGGGCATGTTCAACGAACGGGGCTTGCCGATCGGCTGACTAGCCCGAGGTTCGCTCCAGCCAGGGCTCAGTCCGGCAGAGGGGTGATGCTCTGGAGCCGCTCATTGAGTTGCATGGCCATGGACTGGCGGCCGACGGCCAGCACCTTCAGGGTGTCCTCATGCATGCGGAGTTGGGCGTCGGCCACCTGCATGCCGCGCACCAGTTCCTTCAGCTCGTCGGGCAGGGTGTTGAGGTCGTAGCGCTTGCCCTCGAAGGTGAGCACGGGGGGTTGCTGGGCGGCGGAGTCGGTCACGACGACAAACGTGTTGCCCGATCAGATTAAGGCGCCTGGGACGACTCGTCGCCGGCGGCGATCAACTTGGGAAGGGGCCGCAGCGGCCGCTTGAAGAAGAACATCAAGAGCCTCCCGACCTGGCTGGAATCCGACATCTCCCAGCCCTCCTTGCCCAGCAGGTTGAGGAAGTACTGGAGCTGTTCAGCGGGATGTTTAAACGTTCGCTGGGCCTGTCCGGAGCCATACAGCTCCGGGAATTCCCGGGCAATGAACTCGGGGCTGAGGGCACCGCCAAGGTGCTCACTGGCCACTTGGGCATCGGGTGGCTGTGGCGGGTTCTTGTTCTCCACATTGATGTGGATCACTCGGTATTCCCACTGGGTCATGGGCTCAACCGCCCCCTGCCGATCACCTGGGCCAATGCTAAGCGCCGCGGATCAGTTGCCGCTCGCACAGATCGCGGTAGCGGCCAGGTCTGCCGATCAGGAGGTCGTGATTGCCCTGGTCCACCACCCTGCCGTTCTCCAGCACAACAATTGAATCGGCTTCCTGAACGGTGGCGAGGCGGTGGGCGATCACCAGCACCGTGCGGCCAGCCATGGCCTGATCCAGGCCCCGTTGTACCGCGGCTTCGGCCTCCGCATCCAGGGCGCTGGTGGCTTCATCCAGCAGCATCACCGCCGGATCGCCCAGCACGGCCCGGGCGATGGCCAGGCGCTGGAGCTGGCCGCCGGAGAAGTTGCTGCCCCGCTCCTCCACCCTGGCGTGGTAACCGTCCGGCAGGGATTCGATGAAGCCATCGGCATTGGCCAGCCGTGCGGCTTCCTTAATCTGCTCGAGGCTGGCGGGCCGGCCAAAGGCGATCGCCTCGGCCACCGTGCCGGAGAACACGTTGCTCTGCTGCGGCACCAGGGCCACGGCTTTGCGCAATTCCGCGGCCTTGAGGTCGGCTAGATCCTGGCCATCCAGCAACACCCGGCCGCTCTGGGCGCTGTTGAAGCGCAGCAGCAGCGAGAACAGGGTGCTCTTGCCGGCCCCGGACGGCCCCACCAGAGCCACCACCTGGCCCGGCGCCACCCGCAGGCTGAGTTGCTTCAACACCGGCTGGGCGGGGTCGTAGCCAAAGCTCACCTGCTCCAGCACCAGCTCACCCTGCACCTTGCCGAGCGAGCGGGCACCGGCGCGGTCCGGCGGTTCCACGGCCTCCTGTTCGATCTCGCGGAGCCGCCGCAGGGAGGCCTGGCCCTGCTGGAATTCGTTGAAGTTGGTGGTGAGGTGGCTGATGGGGTCGATCAGCATCAGCAGTGCTGCCACGTAGCTGCTGAACCCCTGGCCGTTGAGGTCGCCGCTCTGGATGCGGGCGGCGCCCATCAGCAGCACCGCCAGGATCCCTGCGGCCTCGAGGAATCCCACCACCGGATATTGCAGCGCCAGGAGGCGCTGGGTGCGATAGCGGGCCCTGCGGTGCAGATCAATCTCGGTTTCAAAGCGCTCCTGAAGCCATGGTTCCGCTGCAAAGGCGCGCACCAGGGGCAGGCCGCCGATGGCCTCGCCCAACAGGGAGGCCAACTCGCTCACCTGCTTCTGGCTGCGTTCGGCCGCTCCCATCACCCTGGCGCCGAACACACTCACCAGCACCGCCACCAAGGGGGCCAGCAGCAGCGTTCCCAGCGACAGCTTCCAGTCGAGCCACACCATGTAGCCGAACACCACCACCAGCTGCAGGGCGGAGGGCGTGGTGTCCTGAATGGTCTTGTAGATCACCTCGCCGACGCGGTCGGCGTCCTCGGTGAGGCGGTAGGTGAGATCGCCGGCGGAGAGTTTTTCGAGGGCTCCGAACTCCAGGCGCTGCAGCCGGGCAAACAGCCGGCGTCGCAGTTCCTGGCTCACCTGCAGGGCGGGGTCCGCCAGCAGCGTGTCCTGGCCGAATTGGGCCAGTTTCTGCAGCATGAACACCGAGAGGGCCAGGCCGATCACCCGCAGCACCTGGCCGAAATCACCGGCCCCGATGGCAGGGATCAGCTGACCCGCCAGCCAGGCCAGCAGCGGCCAGCAGGCCACGAACACAAGCATGCACAGGCCGCCAGTCAGCAGCGTGCGGCGGTGGGGCTGCAGCAGCGGCAGCAAACGCCGGAAGCCGGCCGAGGGGGGTGCGAGCATCAGGGCAAGCTATCAGCGCTTTTTTGGCCCCTGCTCCCGAGCCCATCCGCCTCGATCAATTCCTCAAGTGGCAGGGCCTTGTGGGCACTGGCGGCGAAGCCAAGCAACGCATCCAGATTGGCGAGGTGCGGGTGAACGGCTTCCAGGAAACCCGCCGGGGCCGCAAGCTCAAGCCAGGCGATCGGGTGGAGCTCTACGGGGGCACCTTTGTCGTACCGGAGCGGCTCGATCAGCCTTGATCGGGTCAGCCTCTAGGTTGGGGGGCTCTTAGACCCCCTTGGACGCTGTGGGCAAGGCCGTCATTGCAGGCAACTGGAAGATGCACATGACCTGTGCCGAAGCGCAGGCCTTTGCCGACGCCTTCAAGCCTCTGGTGGCTGCCCTGCCCCCCGATCGTGAGGTGGTGCTTGCGCCCCCCTTCACGGCCATCGCCACCCTTGGGGCCGCTCTGGCCGGCACCGGTATCCATGTGAGTGCCCAGAACATCCACTGGGAGGGCAAAGGTGCCTTCACCGGCATGATTTCGGCGCCGATGTTGCTCGAGCATGGGGTGACCCACGCGATCGTGGGCCACAGCGAACCCCGCAAGTACTACAGCGAATCCGACGAGCAGATCAACCTGAGGGCCCGGGCGGCCCAGAAGGCGGGGATGATTCCCATCCTCTGCGTTGGCGAGAGTGATTCCCAGCGGGAGGCCGGCGAGGCGGAGCGGGTGATCCGTCGTCAGGTGGAGCAGGGCATCGATGGCCTCGATCCTGCCCGCCTGATCGTGGCCTATGAGCCCATCTGGGCCATCGGCACCGGCAAAACCTGCGAGGCCGCTGAGGCCAACCGCATCTGTGGCCTGGTGCGGCAGTGGGTGGGCTACCCCGAGGTGGTGATCCAGTACGGCGGTTCGGTGAACCCTGGCAACATTGATCAGCTGATGGCCCAGAGCGACATCGACGGCGTGCTGGTGGGCGGCGCCTCCCTTGATCCCGAGGGCTTTGCCCGCATCGCCAATTACCAGGTGCCCGTAGCGGCCTGATGGTCTTCTGATGGCCTTGTTATGGGGCCGGCGCACCTATGTGATGGGGGTGATCAACCTCACCCCCGATTCCTTCAGCGACGGCGGCCAGTTCGATCAGCCCCTCCGGGCCCTGGCCCAGGCGAAGCGGCTGGTGTCGGAAGGGGTGGACATCTTGGATCTGGGCGGGCAGAGCACCCGGCCTGGGGCCGAGGATGTGGGGCCCGAGCGGGAACTGCGCCGGTTGGTACCGGCGCTCAGGCTGATCCGTGAAGCCATCGATGCCGGTGTGCTGCGCTGTCCTGCCCGGGGCGACACCCCGGACTCCCGGCGCCAGCCGCTGATCTCCGTGGACACCTTCCGCGCCCCTGTGGCCGCCGCCGCCCTGGAAGCCGGGGCCGACTGGATCAACGACGTGAGCGGTGGTCAGCGCGATCGCGCCATGCTGGCCGTCGTGGCGGCTGCCGCCTGCCCCTATGTGCTGATGCACTCCCGCGGCGACAGTTCCAGCATGGATGGCCTGACGGACTACGGCCACGCCGGGGTGGTGGCTGGTGTGCGCGAAGCGCTGCTGGCTGCGAGCGATCGGGCTTTGGCGGCCGGCGTCAGCCATGGCCAACTGATCTGGGATCCGGGCCTCGGCTTCGCCAAGACCACGGAGCAGAACCTGGAGCTCCTGGATGGGCTACCGCTGTTGCGGGCTGAAGGGGTTCCGTTGTTGGTGGGCCCCTCGCGCAAGCGCTTCATCGGCGCGGTGCTGGATCAGCCCAGGGCCAAGGCACGCATCTGGGGCACCGCGGCTGTGGTGGCCAAGTGCGTGGCGGCTGGGGCTGATGTGGTGCGGGTCCACGACGGCAGGCCGATGGTGGACACCGCACGCATGGCTGACGCCCTCTGGCGTCGGCCCTAGGTGGTGACGCCCTCGATCCGGTCTTCGATCTCCTGGTAGATCTCCTGCAGTTGCTGGATGTTCTCGTCGGAGGTTTCCCAGTAACCGCGACCGTTCACCTCTAAGAGGGTGCCCACGATGCGGCGGAAGCTGTGGGGGTTGAGGTCCATCAGCCGCTGGCGCATCTCCGGGTCGTTGATGAAGGTGTCGTTGGCCTCTTCGTACACGAAGTTGTCTACGGCACCGCTGGTGGCACTCCAGCCCAAGGTGAAGTTGAGCCGTTTGGCTACTTCGCGCACGCCCTCGTAGCCGGAGTTGAGCATGCCCTCGTACCACTTGGGATTGAGCAGCTTGGTGCGGGAATCCAGGCGGATGGTCTCGCTCAGGGAGCGCACCTGGGCATTGGCCGTGGTGGTGTCAGCGATGTAGCTCGAGGGCGCCTTGCCGTCTTCCCGCAGGCCCTGGATCAGCTTGGTGGGGTCGGAGTCGAAGTAGTGGCTCACATCGGTGAGCGAAATCTCCGCTGAATCCAGGTTCTGGAAGGTCACGTCGGCGGTTTTCATCGCCGATTCGAACACTTCGCGGTTCTGGTTCATCTCGCCGGGGTTGTCGGCGTTGAAGGCGAAGGTTTTGCGGGAGAGATACATCTCCTGCAGTTCGTTCTCCTCCTCCCAGGTGCTGTTCTCCACCGCGAGGTTCACGTTGGAGCTGTAGCTGCCGCTGGCGTTGGAGAACACCCGGGTGGCGGCATCCCGCAGGGACACGCCCTGGGCCTCGGCCTGTTCCTGGGCGTGACGACGCACGAAGTTCATCTCCAGGGGCTCGTCGGCCTCGGCGGCCATCTTGACGCCCTGGTCGATCAGGGCCATCTGGTTGATGAACAGATCGCGGAACACCCCACTGCAGTTCACAACCACGTCGATGCGGGGCCTGCCCAGCTCCTCGAGGGGAATCAGCTCGAGCTTGTTCACCCGGCCCAGGGAGTCGGGCACGGGCCTCACGCCGATGAACCACAGGATCTGGGCCAGGGATTCACCGTAGGTCTTGATGTTGTCGGTGCCCCAGAGCACGCAGGCGATGGTTTCAGGCCAGGCGCCCTGTTCGGCCTTCTGGCGCTCGATCAGCCGGTCCACCACCACCTTGGCCGCCGCAATCGCAGCGCGGGTGGGGATCGACTGGGGATCGAGAGCGTGGATGTTCTTGCCGCTGGGCAACACGCCGGGGTTGCGGATCGGGTCGCCGCCGGGGCCCGGCAGCACGTATTCGCCATCGAGGGCCTTGAGCAGGCTCTCCATTTCCATGTCGGCGCAGATCTGCTCCAGGCAGAAGCGCAGGTAGCCGAACAGTTTGTCGAGTTCGGCCTGGTCCACCTCGCCGAAGCCTGCGGCGCGGCAGGCGCTCAGCCAGGGGCTGGGCAGTTTGAAGCCGAAGCGCTCCAGCAGGTTGAAGAACCAGCCGAAGTTGTCCCGCAGGGTCACGCGGCCATCGGCCCCGGTGACGGCCTTCACCATGGAACCCACAGCGGCGCGGCACACCTCGGTGATGGTGCGGTTGAGCTCCACGTCGGCGAGCACGCCGTCGTCGTTGCCCTTGTACACGTCTGCAATCGTGCGCCCGCGGCTCTCCGCCAGCAGGGCCGGCAGGGAGCGCAGCCCATCCTCATCGCGCTCTAGGGCGGCAATGTTCACCAGGGTGGCGATCGCCTCCTCGGCGGTGGGGGGCTTGCCGATGGTGTGCAGCCCGCAGGGCAGCAGCCGGCTCTCAATCTCCATGAGCTGGCGGTACACCGCACCCACCACGCCGTCGCGGGCATCGAGGTCGATCTCAGAGGCGTCAACCTCCGGCAGCACCACGTCCTTGTCGAGGTTGCACTGGCGCGCTGTTTCCACGATCGCGTTCACGATCTGAACGCCTCTGGAGCCCTCACGCAGCTGTTGGTAGGAGCCCACCAGTTCGCCCAGCTCTTTGAGGCCGCGATAGAGCCCGGCGTTCTCGGCTGGCGGGGTGAGATAGCTGATGGTGGAGGCGTAGCCACGCCGCTTGGCGATGGTGGCTTCGCTGGGGTTGTTGGCGGCGTAGTAGTAGAGGTTGGGCAGGGCGCCGATCAGCGAATCGGGGTAGCAGGTTTCGCTCATGCCCATCTGCTTGCCCGGCATGAATTCCAGCGAGCCGTGGGTGCCGAAGTGCAGCACCGCATCGGCCTGCCACACCTTTTCGAGATAGGTGTAGTAAGCCGCGAAGCCGTGGTGGGGGCTGGCGCTGCGGGAGTAGAGCAGGCGCATGGGGTCACCTTCGTAGCCGAAGGTGGGCTGCACGCCAACGAACACGTTGCCGAAGTGGCGGCCGTAGATGAGCAGGTTGGTGCCGTCGCTGTTGAGGTTGCCGGGAGGCTTGCCCCAGTTCTCCTCGAGGCGCTCGGAATAGGGGGTGAGCCGCTCGTATTCCTCCACGCTCATGCGGTGGGCGATCGAGAGCTCCGGTGCACCATGGAGGGCCTCGGGATCGTTGATCACGGCCTCCATCAGGGCCTTGGAATCACGGGGCAGATCGCGCACGTCGTAGCCCTTGGCCTTCATCTCCTCGAGCACCCGGTAGATCGAGCCGAACACATCGAGGTAGGCGGCGGTGCCCACGTTGCCCTTGTCGGGCGGGAAGCTGAACACGGTGATCGCCAGCTTCTTATCGGCCCGGGGCTTCACCCGCAGGGAGGCCCAGCGGATGGCCCGTTCGGCGATGGCATCCACGCGGTCCTGCAGGGTGTGGGCCTTGCCGGTGGCATCGTCGCGGCCGGAGAGCACGATCGGTTCGATCGCGCCATCCAGTTCCGGGATCGCGATCTGCAGAGCCACCTGCACGGGGTGCAGCCCCAGATCACTCTCTTCCCACTCCTGGGTGGTCTGGAACACCAGGGGTAGGGCCACCATGTAGGGCCGGTTGAGCTTCTTCAGCACCTCAATGGCTTTGGGGTGGTCCTGGCGTGCCGGGCCGCCCACCAGGGCGAAACCGGTGAGCGACACCACCCCGTCCACCAGGGGAACGTCGGGATTGATCGGGTCGTAGAAGAAGGCATTCACCGGCTTGGTGAAGTCGAGCCCGCCGCAGAACACCGGAATCACGGTGGCGCCGCGGTATTCGAGTTCCTGAATCACCGCCACGTAGTGGGCTTCATCGCCGGTCACGATGTGGCTCCGCTGCAGCACCAGGCCGATCACCGGGCCCTGGCGCGCGGCATCGGAGAGATCACTGCGGCTGGCGGTCCAGTTGAGGTATTCCTTGAGGTCTTCAAACATCCCCGGAGCCAGGGGATGCCAGATGCCCAGATCGGGGAACACTTCAGGGTCGGCCACCTGCAGCTCGGGGCGGTCGCTATCCCCTCTGGGGAACACGTACTTATCCGCCAGCATCAGCAGGAAGTTCCGCAGGTTGTCCGGGGTGCCGCCCAGCCAGTACTGGAACGACACCATGAAGGAGCGGGCGTCTTGGGCCTTCTCCACCGGCAGGTACTTCAACACCGTGGGCAGGGTGTTGAGCAGCTTGAGCATGGCGTCCTGGAAACCGGCGCCGCCGGCCTCCTTCCGCTTCTTCATGAAGCCGGCAATGGCGCTCTTGCTCTGGCCCAGCTGGGCCATGGAGAAGGTTCCGAGCTTGTTGAGGCGCATCACCTCCGGCATGGAGGGGAACACCACGGCGGCCTTGAGCCGGTCGCGGTGGGGGGCCACAGCCTCCACCACCTTCTGGGCCAGGTCCTCGATGAAGATCAGCGAGGCGATGAACACATCGGCTTCGGCCACATCGGCGCAGAAGTCGGCGTAGTTCTGGGGGTCCCGCAGCTCTTCGATCAGATAGCCGCTGAGGTCCACTGCCAGGGGGCCGTTCTGGTCGTTGAGGGAGGTGGCGGCCTGGGTGAGGGCGTTCTGGTACTGGGGCTCCAGCACCACGTACACCGCCTTCATCACGGCCCGTCCGTTCACCTCCGCGGGGCTGATGCGGCGGGAGGAGGAGCGGACCTGCGTGAACATGCGCGCTGATTGAGCAATGTGAAGGAGCCTACGAAGCCCCGGGCGCCTGTGCGAGGGGAAACGGCAAGGATTTACAAGGGATTGCCTGCGCTGGCCCATAGGCTCAGCTGCTCTGCTTGCCGCCCCATGACCACCGCTTCAGCCCCCAGCTCAGCCCCCATTGCTGTGGTGGTGGCTGGCGCCCTTGGTCGGATGGGCGCCGAGGTGGTGAAGGCCGTGGCCGCTGCCGGCGATTGCCGCCTGATCGGCGCCATCGACACCACGCCAGGCAAAGAGGGGGCGGACCTGGGCCTGGAGCTGGGCCTCGGTGAGCTGGAGGTGGCGATCACCAGCGATTTTGAGGGGTGTCTGTGCCAGGCCAGTCAGGCCGTGCGCAACGACGGGCCTGGGGCAGGGGCTGTGCTGGTGGATTTCACCCACCCCTCGGTGGTCTATGAGCACACCCGTGCCGCCATCGCCTATGGGGTGCACCCGGTGATCGGCACTACGGGGCTGAGTCCCCAGCAGTTGCAGGAGCTGGCCAGCTTCTCGGAGAAGGCCTCCGTGGGCGGGGCCGTGATCCCCAATTTCTCGGTGGGCATGGTGTTGCTGCAGCAGGCCGCCGCCGCCGCTGCCCGTTTCTATGACTTTGCCGAACTCACGGAACTGCACCACAACCGCAAGGCCGATGCCCCCAGCGGTACCTGCATCAAGACCGCCGAACTCATGGAGGAGCTGGGCAAGAGCTTCAACCCTCTGCAGGTGGAGGAGCATGAAACCCTCGCCGGCTGCCGTGGCGGGCAGCGGGATAGCGGCCTGCGGCTCCACTCGATTCGCCTGCCGGGCTTGGTGGCCCACCAGGAGGTGATGTTCGGCGCCCCCGGTGAGACCTACACCCTGCGCCACGACACCATCGATCGTTCCGCCTACATGCCTGGCGTGTTGCTCACGGTGCGCAAGGTGCGCCAGCTGGCCGGACTCGTGTACGGCCTGGAGCGGTTGCTCTGAACCAGTCCCGGCGGCTTTTCACGGCCATGGTTCGTATTGTCCCGTGGTTGCCCGGCATGGCGCCATGCTGATTCCCCTCAAGCCAGGCGAGCTGCTGCGGCTGATCCCGGCGGTGGCCACCGGACCCCAGTTCAACGCCTGCAGCGGCAGCCCCCAGAAGCTGCTGCAGCGCATCTTTATCTCGGTGATCGGCGGGGTGATCACCCTGTTGATCAGCCAGGGGGTGGCCATGTCCAGCCAGGTGGCACCGATCGCCCTGGTGGCGGGCTTTGTGTTTCTGCTCTACGTGCTCTGGGGGCCGATCCTGGAGGCCGGTCGCAAGAACGCCACCCTGCGCCGCTACCCCGCGGCCGCGATTTTTGAGGGTGAGGTTGCCGATTTCTACACCCGGGAGCTGGTGGAGGGTCGCCAGGAAACCACCGACAAGCAGGGCCACCTGGAGCTGGTGGAGAACCGCCGCACCTGGTTGTGCCTCGAGCTGGAAGATGAGGAGGGCTACCTGGGCAGCATCCGTTTTCCCTACGACAAAAAGCACAAGACCATTCGTCGGGGCATGGTGGTGCGCTGCCTGGTGCTGAGCGAGCGCAAGGATTTTTCGCGCATCGGAGCTCTGAGTGATGCCTGGCTGCCGCAGCTGAAGCTGTGGGTTGGGGAGTACCCGTTTCTGCTGCGGCCCGCCTTTGAGGAGCTTTGCCTGAAGCGCCTGCGCTGAATAGGCGCCGGAATGCCGCAGTCACGCCGCGTTACACCGCGCAATATTGCGTTACAATTCAGCCATTCCCTCGTAGCTCTATCCATGGTCCAAGCCAATCCCTCCTCCCCTGCCGTGATCCGCGGCGCCACCGTTACTGAAGAAGATGGCGGCCGTTTGAATGCCTTCGCCACCGAGCCCCGCATGCAAGTGGTGGACGTGGAAAGCGGTTGGGGCTTCCACGAGCGCGCCGAAAAGCTGAATGGCCGCATGGCCATGCTGGGCTTCATTGCCCTGATCGCCACCGAGCTTGCCCTCGGCGGTGAGGCCTTCACCCGTGGCCTGCTCGGCATCGGCTGATCCGGTAACCCCCTGATCCCAACGGGATCATCCACGGCCGCAGCACAATCCAGTGCTGCGGTTTTTTATGGACTGCACCGTGTTGGCATTGGCCATGAACCAGCAGAGCTTGCGGGCACGGGTGCATGGGGCTGGCCCCACGGGGGTGTTGGCGGCCCTGGCCCTGGCCCAGGCCGGTTGGCGCGTTCAGGTGTTGGATCCGCTCGCACCTGAGGCCTTGCTCCGGCGCAGCCGGGCCTATGCCCTCACCCATTCCAGCCGGGTGTTGCTGGAGCGCCTGGATCTCTGGCAGCCGCTGCTGCCCCATCTGGCCCCGTTCCGGAGCCTGGAGCTGTGCGATCAGGCCACGCACCTGCAGGTGCCCTTCACCCTGGAGGATCTGGGCCCCCGGGGCGATCACCCCTCGGCCCAGGCGGTGGGCTGGATCCTGCAGCACACCCCGCTGATGGCCCTGCTGCTGGATCGGGCGGCTGGGGAGCCTGCCATCGCCCTGGCCCTGGGCGCTCCGTTGCCTGAGGCCGGGCCGGTGGAGCTGGTGGTGGCGGCCGATGGCAGTGGTTCGCCCACCCGCCGCAGCGCCGGGCTGCACTGGTTGGCACGGCCCTACCGGCAGGGCTGCCTCACGGTGCAGGTTCGGCTGCGTGGTTCGGCTGAGGATCAGGCCTGGGAGCTGTTCCGTCCGGAGGGTCCGTTTGCGGTGCTGCCCCTGGGGGGGGATGCCTTCCAGCTGGTCTGGAGTGCGCCTGTCGACAGGCTGCGGCGCCTGGAGGCCCTGGATCCGGTGGCGTTTCTCGAGGCCCTCAGCGCGGCCCTGCCCGCCGCGCTTCAGCCCGAGGTGTTGCTAGATCAGCCCCGCGCCTTCCCCGTGGGCCTGGAACTGGCCTGGCCCCTGCACCGGGGATCCCTGGTGCTCGTGGGCGAGGCGGCCCACCGCTGCCATCCGGTGGGCGGGCAAGGGCTCAATCTCTGCTGGCGCGATGTGGCGGTGCTGCACACCCTGGCTAGACGTGCCGCCGCAGGGTGCCTCAGGCCATCGCGGCTGCCGGCGGCCTACGCCTGGCGCCGCTGGCCCGATCTGCTCCTGATCCTGCTGACCACCGACGCCCTGGTGCGCCTGTTCTCCAACCGCAATCGGTGGCTGCTGCCAGCGCGGCGGTTGGCGTTGACGCTGTTAGGCCGGCTGCCCTGGTTGCGGCGCCTCAGCCTCGCTGCCATGACCGATGGCCCCTGTGGCTCCTTGCGGGCCTGAGCTGCCGCGGGCAGCATGCCTCCATGGTGATCAGCACCTCACCTCAGCCACCCCCGAGCCCGGCACTGCTCCGCTACCTGCGCCAGGAGCTGGGCATGAGTGATAGCGCCCTCGGCCTGGGCCTCAAGCAGGCCCAGCTGGAGCAGGCTCCTTTGCCCGTGGTGCTGTGGCGCTTCGGGTTGATCAGCCTGGAGCAGCTGGATCAGGTGCTGGTGTGGCTGACCAGCACCGATCTGTGATGCGGGCTCAGTAAACGATCAGCGAGTCCACCGGCACGTCGGCCGGGAGTTTGGCCTGGCCGCCAAGGTCGGCCAGCTCCACCACGAAGGCAAAACCGCACAGGCTTCCGCCCACGCTCGTCACCAGTTCGGCGCAGGCGCCGGCGGTGCCGCCGGTGGCCAGTAGGTCGTCCACGATCAACACCCGTGGCTTGTGCTCAAAGCCATCGGGAATGATCTCCAGGCGATCGGTGCCGTATTCCAGGCTGTAGTCCACGCCGATCACGTTGCCGGGCAGTTTGCCGGGCTTGCGCACTGGGCTGAAGCCGATCCGCTGAGCCGTGGCCAGGGCCGTGCCCACAATGAAGCCCCGCGACTCAATCCCCACGATCAGATCGGGCTGCAGCCGATCACACACGTCGCCCAGCTGCCGCATCACTTCCTGCCAGGCTGCGGCGTGCCGCATCAATGGCGTGATGTCACGAAAGAGGATGCCAGGTTTGGGGAAGTCGGGGATGTCCCGCACCATCCCGCGCAGATCGATCGCGGCCATGGTCGACGAAGAGGCGCCACAGCTGGCAGTATCGCAGCCATGACCCAAGCCCCAGAGCAGCGCCCCTCCCCGCTTTCCCGGCGAGGCCTTGAGCGTCTTGACCTAATGCTGCTCTGCACCGAAGCCCTCGATCTCAACGGGGGCGAAGCGATGGTGTGGCTGAGCGAAGAGATGGGCTACACAAGCCTGTTCCCCAATCGCGTGGAGCTGTGGAAGCGGCGCTGCTACAACCCCCTGCGCCGTACCACTCGCCGGGGGGCTCTGGTGGAGCAGGAAACCGACGCTCTGATCCGGATCCTTAACGCCCTGGCCGATCGCCTCTACCCCATGTTGCGCAGCCTTCTATCCAGCGCTGAGCCGCCGGAAGTTACCGAGCAGCGCTGGGGCTTGTTCCGCAGCCGCCTGGCAGAACTGATCCAGGAGCGCTTCAACCTGCGCCGCGGCGGCGTGCAGCGCCTGCTGGATCCCGTGGAAGGCCGCGCCCTCAGCCGCCAACTGGTGCAGGCCCTCGCCTTTAGCGCCGGCCCCGGCGGCTTCGAGCGCCTCAAGGCCAGCCTTCAAGACGCGGCAGCCTGATCCCCCGTAGCCCTTGCCATGAAACTCACCACCCGCTATGAGCAAACCAGCTGCCGTCTTGAGCTGGAGGGTCTGCCCGACGTCTCTGCCGGCCAGGGAGATCAGAGCCTCGGCATTCTCATCGGCTTCAGCCTGGCCCTGGCGGGCCACACCGAACTCGAGGGCAAGCGCGAGCACCTGCAGGCCCTAATGCAGGTAGTGATGCCCTACGCCCGGCATCTGCTCAGTGGTGTGGCCCGTCCATTCGGGGATGAGGCCTCCCCCGTGCTGATTGCCCCCCGTGGCGAGGGCCATCAGCTGATGCTGCGCAGCAGCCAGCCCAATACCGAGCCGCTCACCCTTCAGCTGGATGATGCCGAGCTGGCGGATCTGGTGCGCTGCCTCGACCTCCTGCGCAACGATGCCCGGGTGCTGGTGCCCTTCGATCTACCCCTGCCCCAGCCCCTGCGCCGGCGCGAGCTGCTCAACCGCGAACCCCTGCGCCGCCGGCTGGCGGCACCGCTGGTGGGTGTGGCTGCGTTGCTGCTTGCTGGGGTGGCGGCCTGGATGGTGCCGTTGCCCAAGGCGCCGCCGGCTTCGCCGGCCCCTGTGGCCACTCCGGCAAAACCCGGTTGACGAGGCTGCCATGCTCACCACACTGGGGTTCTGGTGCTGGCGCCGATGACCTGGTCTGAACTGCGACGTCGCGTGACCCGGCTGGGGGCCTCCCTGGATGTGGTGGTGCGGAGTGATCCCGAGGTGTGCGGCCTGAGCGGCGATACCTTCCATCTCTCGCTGCACCATGGCGGCCAAGGGGATTGCACCGTTGGCGATCTCAGCCTGGTGGACTGCCCCAATGAATTGGTGCTGATCGAATTTGAGCGCTGGATGCGTGGCGCCGGCTACACGCTGGAACCATGACCCGATCCCGGCGTCTGCAGCTGGTGCGATCGGGACGCGCAGCCGATTCCACGCGCACGGTGTTCCGTAAGCGCCGAGCCCCTTCGCGGCTCCGGCAGGTGCTGGATGGGCTGTTGTTGCTCGCGGCGGGGACAGGCCTGCTGGTGCTCCTGCTCCAGCTGCCGGAGTTGCTTGATCTTGATAGTTTGCTGCTGGTGAGTACCGCCATCGGCAACTTGATTGCCGGGCTCTCGCGGCTGCTGCTGGGGGTGCTGCAGCTTCTGGGGGTGCTGCTGTTGGTGGGATTGGCGCTGCTGGCCCTCGTGTTGCTGGTGGCCGGCCTAATGCGTCTGGTGAGGGCCCTGGTGGCTCCTGGGCGCGATCAGACCAGCAAGAAGCACCGTGTCTAACTTGCCGGCAAGGGGGTTTGGCGGGCATGGGTAAGAAGCAGAAGCAGGGGTCGCCTGCGGCGGATAGCAGTGATCGCTATGCCCCCTCCTCCCAGCTGGATGACCTGAGCACCACCGAGCCTTCCCCGAAGAGCAAGTTCGATCGCAAACGCTACGAACAGGAGCTCTCGCGTCTGCAGGAAGAGCTGGTGAAGATGCAGTACTGGACTAAGGCGGAGGGGTTCCGCCTGATGGTGCTGTTTGAAGGGCGCGATGCTGCCGGCAAGGGTGGCACGATCAAGCGCATCACCGAGCCGCTTAACCCCCGCGGCTGCCGGGTGGTGGCCCTGGGTACGCCCTCAGATCAGCAGCGCAGCCAGTGGTATTTCCAGCGCTACGTGGAGCATTTCCCCAGTGCCGGCGAGATCGTGATCTTCGATCGCAGCTGGTACAACCGCGCCGGCGTGGAGCGGGTGATGGGCTTTTGCACGACCGCCGAGTTGCGGGAATTTCAGCAGTCGTGTCCGGAGTTTGAGCGCATGCTTGTGCGCTCTGGAATTGTGTTGCTTAAGTACTGGTTTTCAGTGAGTGATGAGGAACAGGAGGCCCGCTTTCAGGCCCGCATCGACGACCCCACGCGCCGTTGGAAGCTGAGCCCGATGGACCTGGAATCCCGGGATCGCTGGGTGGACTTTTCCCGCGCCAAGGATGAGATGTTTGCCCACACCAATATCCCCGAGGCCCCCTGGTTCACCGTGCTGGCGGACGACAAGCGGCGGGCGCGGCTCAACTGCATCCGGCATCTGCTCAGCAAGATCCCCTACCGGGATATGACGCCACCGGCCCTGAAGCTGCCGCCGCGCAAGAGTGGCAAGGGCTACGAGCGTCCCCCGATCAATGAGCAGTTCTTTGTGCCGAACTGTTATCCCTGATCCGGCTGCTGGCACTGCCACCTGCTTGCTGGTTCAGCCACCGTGCATCTGGGAGAACCACATCCCGGCGAGCTGCCAGGAGCTCCACAGGAAAATGGCCAGGAACAGCCAGTTCAGCCAGGCCGGTCGATTGTCGTTATCAAACAACATGGCTGATGGTCTCTCGCATCACCCAGGTTAAGGGCCCATTCCCCAGTCCAGGCGGCGCCGGGTGCCTCAGTTGGGCACAGCTGGGCAGGGTTGCAGCGGCGCGAAGGGTGCGCTCTGGCAGAGGCCCCAAGGGCCCTCGCTGGATCCCAGGCTCCAGCGCACCACCTGGCCGTCGCCATCGTTGCTGGGAACGGTGATCACCTCCAGCTGGTCCTCGCCGCGACGATAGTCGTAGCGGCAGTAGCCCATCCCTGTGCCGGAGCAGGCCCGCAAGCTGATCAGGCCGTTGCCGGAGAGTTCGCGATCAAAGCTCTCGGCCGGCGGGGTGCTGATCGGCTGCCATCCCTGCTGCTGCAGCCGTTGATCGGCCGTTTCGATGGGTTCGCGCACCGTCAGCAGGGTGGCAGGGGGCTGGGCCTGGCCTGATGAGGCCAGCAGGGCAGATAGTCCACCTGCGGCAGCGATGGCCAGGGCTCGGCAACGGGGCGCTGCCATCGCAGGGCTGAAGGGTGCCCTCCGATTAGAGCAACGTTTGGCCCAGGCGGGTACTGCTGTGGGCGTGCCTACACGGCCATCAGGCCCTGGCGCTTGGCGCGGCGCAGATCGTGGAGCCCCTCGAGCTGGTTGTGAACCGCCACCAGCTGCTGGCGGATGTGGTCAGTGTTCTCCAGCTTGGCGAGGTTGAGCAGCATCAGCTCAATCTGAGCCTTGCAGTCGATCAGCACGCGGCACTCGCTGGTTCCGGGTTCGTAGGCCATGAACGGGGGGTGTAGAGGCCCCATCCAATCGCCGGAATCGCCCATGGAATGTGGCGGTTATGGCCGTTTTTGTTGTGCTTTGGCCGGCTTGCTGCTGGCTGGCAACAAGCCGGCTCACGCGGGCAAATCTGCAGATTTCCTGATCTCGCCGGCGCGGCTGCAGGAGTTGCCGGTTGGAAAGCGGAGGGGGTGGGATTCGAACCCACGGAAGCTTTCACTTCGCTGGTTTTCAAGACCAGAGCCATCAACCACTCGACCACCCCTCCAGGGGCTGACCTACAAGGTCAGCCCTATTCTCCCACGGGGCATGAGCGCTTGAGAGGCTCGCGGCTGAGACTGGTGAGACCTGTAGACATGCTTCAGGTAGAGCGCTGCGGCCTGGTGGCCCGCCTGATCCATGGCCGTCCTCTCCACCAACCTGCTGGCCGTTCGCACCCGAGAGCTGGCCGACATGATTGAGACGCTGCCCGTGAGCGTCGCCCCCGAGCAACAGTACGACCGCTGTTGCGAACTGCTGGAGCAGGTGGCGATTGCCCTCGATCTGTTGTCGGCCAGCTCCAGCTAAGGCCTCAGTTCTCCGGCTTGGCCAGCGGCATCAGGCACTTGTTCATGCGAACCAGAAGTCAAGCCTGTCTTGCGTTCTGATCCCGCATCACATGATTCACTAAGCCACTTGTGCTTCAAAGCATGCTCTGTTCATGTTCTTGTGGGACGTCGTCTGGCAGGTCCTGTAAAGCTTCCCAATAGCGGTGACAACTGGTACGCCCGGCTGACCGTGGAGCCGTCCCGGAGGCCCGTGGCTGGCCGTACGCGCCTTCTGCGGGGTTTGTTGGGCACCACTGACCACTCGGTCGCCCCAGGGCCTATTGGAAGTCATTCTGAGGGTGTCCTTGACGTGGACCCCAAAAACTGAACCAGTTCTTATGAGAGCTTCCCTACCGGCCAGAATTGGCCAAGAGAAGCCCCATGAAAGTCAAACGCCACAACCCAGAGCAGATCATCCGCAAGCTGCGCACTGCTGAACAGCTCTTGAACCAGGG
>CALRUA020000021.1:0-38912 GCA_943371215.1 Cyanobium sp. NIES-981
CGCAGTAATGCGTGAAGCAGAGGAGTACTAATAGACCGAGGGCTTGACCAAATCAAAGCTCTTGAAGCATCAACAGCTGAGCTGTTGGTGAGCGCTTATTCGATCCAGAGACGACGAGAGTCGTTAACCTATGCAGTTCTCAGGGTTCAACCTGGGAGCAAATCTATCCTGGTGTCCATGGCGCAGTGGAACCACTCCGATCCATCTCGAACTCGGTTGTGAAACGCTGCAGCGGCGACGATATTTGGGGGGTAGCCCCCTGAGAAAATAGCTCGATGCCAGGTAAAACATTTGCTCCGCTGACCACCGTGTCAGCTCTCCACCAGTAGCATCGGCTTGAGGCCTGCTGCAAGTGGAGATGAGAAAGCCACCCCTCGGGGTGGCTTTTTTGTTGGCGGGTTCTGAACCCGCCGATGTCATCAAGAACGATGCACGTGCACCTGCTTCCAGGTGCCGTGTTGGCGCTGCCAGATGCGGGTTTCACAGCAGCTCGCCGTGATGGGTTCGCCACTGGCGAGCCGTTGGGTGAGGCGGGTGTAGCTCAGAACCACGGCGTCTTCGCTGAGCCAACGCAGGTGGGGGCGTGCCATCGAAACGGTTACCGGGCTGGGGCTGGCGTTGCCATCAGTGGGCAGCTCGAAGTAGTAGCGGTGGAAGGGCAGGCCTTCTGCCAGCACGCCGTTGGTTTCCGCTTCGAAGCAGCTCAGGTCTTCGGCACAAAAGGCCGCGTAGCTGCTCCAATTGCCCGTCACCACGCTCTCGAGCATGGCCTGGTTCAGGCTCAGGATGTCGCGATCACGATCGGTGGGGGGCATCGGCTCAGGTGATCTGGCTGTAATCGCTGATCCTCTCAAACGGGCCGGCATCCCGGCCCGGATTGCCATCGCGATCACTGAACAGCACGGCCATCCCCGCTTCTGCGGCGGCTGTGACCTCCGCTAGGGAGTCGCTGATAAACAGGACCTGGGTTGGCAGAAGGTCCATGGCGGCGGCGATGGCGGTGTAGCTGCCGGGCACCTGTTTGAGCCCTGTGCGGGTGTCGAACCAGTGGCTGAACAACCCGCGCAGATCTCCTGCCTGGCAGTGGCCGTAGAGCAACTGCTGAGCCGCCACTGAGCCTGAGGAGTACACCGCCAGCACTTTGCGTTGTTGGTGCCACTGCTCGAGTGCGGCCGGCACATCGCGAAACAGGGGAGCCACGATGTCGCCCTGGCTGTAACCGGCTGCCCAGATGCGGCCCTGCAGGTCCTTGAGAGGGGTGAGTTTTACATCGTTATCGATCAGCCACTGCAGGTAAGGCACCACATCCGTTCCCTTGCCCTGGCCAACTCGCAGGGCTATGGCCTCGGGGTGGGTATCGCTAGCCCAGGCCCGATCAACGGCTTCAACCAGATCCCGCACCTCGGGATCTTGGGCATGTGCCGCGCAATAGCTGGACAGTCGTGCCCGGGCATAGGGGAACAGCACCTCGGCCACAAAACTCACCGGGCAGGTGGTGCCCTCGATATCCAGCAGCAGGTGGGTGATCTGGGGGGATAAGGGCGTCATCGTGAGGCTCCCTGGATCACGGCCTCCAATAGCAGCTCCCGCCAGCGCTGCTCCAGCAAAAACTCCAGGATCTCCAGGTGTCGCATGGCAATGTCGAGATCGCGGCCCCAGGCATAGAGGCCATGGCCTGCGATCAGCAAGCCATGGGGGGCTTCGCCAAGGTGGGCCCTTGCCTTGGCTGAGAGCCGAGGCAGATCCTGATCATTGGCCAGCACGGGAATTCGGACCTCTGTGGCGTGGGTGGTGAGCCCCTCAAGCCCCTTGAGCATTTCCAGATCGGCGAGCACGAGTCCACCCATGCCCGGGTCGTGGCTATCTGCACAGTGGCGGATCACCCAGTTCGACAGCAGGGTGCCGGCCTGGGAGTGGGTATGGAGCACGGCCCCGGCCTTGCAGTTGGTGATGATTTCCAGGTGCAGGGCTGTTTCAGCGCTGGCTTTGCCCGCACCAGCGATCACCCGGCCCTGATGGTCCACACAGATCAGGTCGGCAGGTGCCACCCGGCCCTTGTGCACCCCGCTCGGGGCCATCAGTAGTTGCAGGGGATCCCGTTGCAACACACAGCTGAAATTGCCGCCGGTGCCGTCGCACCAGCCACGGCGATGGATCTCCGCCATGGCGGCCGTGAGGCTAGGGGCCAGGGCCTCGGTCACAGGCGGGCGCGTGTCTGAGGGCATTGTCGGATGCGACGGTGCACTTCCCGGGGTTCAGCTCTGGCAGCTGGGGCACCAGTGGCTGCTGCGCCCGCCGAGTTTGTCGCGGCGGATGGGAGTGCCACAGTGCCGGCATGGTTCGCCGCTCCGGCGATACACCCAGGCGGCGTTGCCGTAGTTGCCGTTGGTGCCGGTGAGGTCGCGGAAGTCGCTGAAGGTGGTGCCCCCTACTCCGATGCTGGTTTCCAGCACCTCCACCAGCGCGGCGTGCAGCTTCTCCAATTTCGGGCGGCCTACCCGGCCACTGGGGGTGTGCGGGGCAATGCCGCTCATGAATAGCGACTCATCGGCATAAATATTGCCCACTCCAGCCACTAGGGCCTGATCCAGCAGGGCGTTCTTGATCGGGCGGGTGGACCCTGACAGTTTCGATTTCAGATAGCTGGGATTGAAGGCGTCGCTGAAGGGCTCTGGGCCGAGTTTCTTGAGCCCGGTGATCACCGATTCCAGGGGGGCGCCGGGGGGCACCCACCACATCTCGCCGAAGCTGCGGGTGTCCACGAAGCGCAGCTCCTGGCCACCATGGTTCCAGATCTGAACCCGGGTGTGGGAGCAGGGCGGCTGCGCATCCGGCATCCAGAGGAACTGGCCGGTCATGCGCAGGTGCACTCCCCAATGGCCCGCGTCTTGGCCCTGCTGGCTCAGCTCCGCCAGCAGGTACTTGCCGCGCCGTTTCCAGGCCTCCACCCGGCAGCCCTCCAGGGCCGCGCAGAACAGCACGGGCTCGGGGGGAGCGGCAATGGCCCTCGCCCGCAGCACCTCCACCCGCGCGATCTCGAAGCCCACCACCTGGCGCTCCAGGCCGCGGCGAACGGTTTCAACCTCGGGCAGTTCGGGCAAGGGCTGGCCAGGTGGCGCGTGGATTGCCGCCAGGTTGCCATGCAGCCCATGGGGCCTCTTCACAGGCATCCCCGGTCTGGAGTCCAGGCCGGGGATGCAAGGTCACCTGCGGTGATTCAGGAGTGCCCGAGGGCTCAGGCCTTGTCGAGCTCGCTCTCGGCGAAGTTGTTGGTGTTGATGCCGCCTTCAGAACCACTGAAGCCGTTGTAGTTCACCTTCTCGAAGCGCACCACCACGGGGTAGCGGATGCCGGAGGTGTCGATCGAAGCGACGGTGCCGACTTCGTTGAACCAGTAGGACTCAGGACGCTTGATGCGCACCTTGTCGCCGCGGGAGATGGCCATCGCTGCGCTGATGAGGTGTGGCTGTCAGAGCGAATGTACCCGGCCTGGACGGGCCTATCGGCTGGCCGTCACGAAACGTGGCACCATCAACCTCCCTGTTCACGTGCTCCCATGCCCGAGGCCCCGGCCCTCAGCCTCGAGTTGCCTGATCCCGAGAGCGACACCATCAGTTCGATGGAGTTTCTGGCCCGCATTGAGGAGGCCTGGGCGGTGTGCGATCGCTTCGATCTCCAGACCGAGATCTGGCGGGGGCGCATCCTCAAGGCCGTGCGCGATCGGGAACGCCGCGGCGGCGAAGGCCGGGGCGGTGGTTTCCTGCAATGGCTGCGGGAGCAGGAGATCAGCAAGACCCGCGCCTACGCCCTGATTCAGCTGGCGGAATCGGCGGACACCATGCTCGGCGAGGGGGTGCTCGAGCAGAGCAGCGTGAACAACTTCTCCAAGCGGGCCTTCATGGAAACGGCCCAGGCCGACCCTGAGGTGCAGTTGATGATCGGCGAAGCCGCCAACGAGGGCCAGCAGATCACCCGCAAGCAGGTGCGCCAGCTCACCGATGAATTCACGGCCGCCACCAGCCCCCTGCTGCCGGAGGAAATCCGCCAGCGCACGGCCGAGAACCTGTTGCCCCCGCGGGCTGTGGCCCCCCTGGTGAAAGAGCTGGCCAAACTGCCGGAAGATCAGCAGGACGACCTGCGCAAGGTGCTGCGCGAGGAGCCGGAGCTGGAGCGGGTGAAGGATGTAACCAGCACGGCCCGCTGGCTCAGCAAGGCCGCTGAAGCGGGCCTGGCGGTGCGGGCCTTCCAGCAGGGCGAACTCGACCTCCCCAAGGCCATGCAGGAGGCCCAGCGGCTCGATGCCCTTGGGCTGCTGGCGGACGCGGTGGGCCAGGCCCAGGCCCTGGAAAGTGCCGTGCTCAAGCTGCACACCAGCTGGCGTCGCCTGGGGGGGCTGCAGGAGCGCCTCTGGGTGGAGAGCGGCAGCAGTACCCCCCACCTGCGGGAGCTGCTCAATGCCCTGCAGACCCTCAGTGGCAGCACCTTGCGGGTGTCCCTCGGGGAACTGGCCGGCGGCAAGCGGGTGCGGCTGCAGCTGGTGGAGGAATCGCCGGAGCAGCTGGAGGCTCCCCCCATCCCCGTGGTGGCACAGGCCGGTTAAGGTCGCGCTAGGAGTAGCAGCGGTGAACGGTGGGGCGCGCCAAGACACCAGCGCCTGCCGCCAGCTCCGATCCCCTCGAGCAGGCCCTGCTCACCCATTTCGGCTGGCCCAGTTTCCGGCCTGGCCAGCGCCCCGTGGTGGAAGCCATGCTCCAGGGCCGCGACTGCCTGGCCGTGCTGCCCACCGGGGCGGGCAAATCCCTCTGCTATCAGCTGCCGGCCCTGGTGCGAGAGGGGCTGGTGTTGGTGGTGTCGCCTCTGGTGGCCCTGATGGAAGACCAGGTGCTGCATCTTCAGCGCCGCGGCATTCCCGCGGCCTGCCTGCACCGGGGCCTGGATCCGGGTCGGCGGCGGCAGTTGCTGGAGCGAGTGCGCGAGAACCGCCTGCGGCTGCTCTACTTGGCACCTGAGCGCCTGCAGGTGGAGGCCACCCGGCGCCTGCTCGAGGAGATTCAGGACCAGGGGCATCTGGTGGCGGTGGCGGTGGATGAGGCCCACTGCATCAGCGCCTGGGGCCACGATTTCCGCCCGGATTACCGCCGCCTCGGCTCCTTGCGGCAACTGTGCCCGGGCGTTCCCCTGGTGGCCCTCAGTGCCACGGCGGCCCCGCGGGTCCGCGCTGATCTGATTCGAATGCTGGAGCTCCGGCGGCCGTTGATCCAGGTGCGGTCGGCGCGGCGGGACAACCTCTCCTATGCCATGCGGCGGCGTCCCAAGGATCCCCTGCCGGATGTGCTGGAGGCCCTGGACCAGGCCCGCGGTGCGGTGTTGATCTACGCCCGCACCCGCCGCTCGGTGGAGAGCTGGGCCAAGCGGCTCTCTGAGGCGGGGATCGAGGCGATCGCCTATCACGCCGGCATGGATCCGGAGAGTCGGTCCTTGTCGTTGGCCCACTTCCAGGAGCACCCTGCGCCGGTGCTGGTGGCCACCGTGGCCTTTGGTATGGGTGTGGATCGGCCGGATGTGGGCCTGGTGCTGCACCTGGATCTGCCCTCCAGCGCCGAGGGCTACCTGCAGGAATCGGGCCGGGCCGGGCGGGATGGGTTGCCGGCCCGCTGCCTGGTGCTGTTCGACCCCGACGATCGCACCAGCCTCGGTTGGGCGATCCGGGCTGCGGGCCAGCAGGGGAGCGAGGCCACTCCCGATCCCTTGCGACTCGAGCTGTCCCAGCAGCAGCTGCGCCGCATGGAGGCGGTGGCCGAGGGCCCGGGCTGCCGCGAGCAGGCGCTGCTGCTGGCGGTGGGGGAGCTGGTGCCCCCCTGCGGCCGCTGCGATCGCTGTCTCTCCCGGCCCGCTCTGGTGGACTGGTCTGAGGAGGCGGGCCTGGTGTTGGAGTTGCTCGAACAGCGCAGCGGCACGGATTTGCGCAGCCTCGGGGACGACCTCGCCTCCGCTGAAGGTGAGGAGGTGGACCGCTGGCGCTGGCTGGCCCGGCGGCTGGTGCAGGAAGAGCTGATCAGCGAGAGCGATGACGGCAGCCAGCGGCTCTGGCTCAAACCGGCGGGCCGCCGGTTCCTGCGGCAGCCCTGGCCCTTGAAACTCGCCGCCTGATCAGCTCTGCTTGGCCTTGCAGAGGTCGGTGATGAGTTGCTCCTCAAAGTCGCTCTGGGGGGTGTCCCAGCTCTTCCAGGTGCCGGATTGACCCGTGGCATTGAGGCGGCGGGCACTGCAGTTGATGGCCAGGTAGAGGGGTTGCCCATCACTGTTGAGGCTGGGGGCCACAAAGCTGCCGCCCATGGGCTGCCAGTTCGCCCAGTCCACCTGCAGGGGGCCGTAGCTGCGCCAGTCGGGGGTGCTGGGCTTGGCGGCCACCGGCTTCGCCGCGGCGGGCTTGGGGGCAACGGCCACCGGTTTGGACTGGGGCTGGGGCGTGGGTTGCACCACCGGCTTGGCGGCCACAGGTTGCGCTACAGGTTGCACCACGGGTTGAACGGTTGGCTGGGCGGCGGGCTTCACAGCTGGTTTGGCGGCCACGGGTTTGGCGGCTGCGGGCTTCGCGGCTGTGGGCTTGGCCGCGGCCACCGGTTTTGGCGCAGCGGGTTTGGCGGCCGGTTTCGGCGCGGTGGCCGTGCGCAGCTTCAAGGTTGTGCCGGCCATCAGGGCATTGGGTTTGGCCAGGCCGTTGAGGCTGGCGAGCCGCTCCATGGGAACGCCATAGAGATCGGCGATTTCCGAGAGGGTTTCACCCGGCATCACCTTGTGCTCCTTGGCGTTGCGGTTCACCACGGGCTTGGCGGCGGTGGGACGCGCCGTGCTGGCCGTTCCTGGCACCTGGATCCGACTGCCGGCCCAGAGGTCCTTGGCGTCCTTGAGGCCATTGAGCTGCATCAGCCGTTGCACGGAAACGCCATAGCGCTCGGCAATTTCGGAGAGGGTTTCGCCGGGTTTCACCGTGTAGTTGCCTGCGCCGCTGCTGGCAGGGCTGCGGCCGGGGCTGGCGTTACCGGCACCCGGCACCTGAATCCGACTGCCGGCCCAGAGGTCCTTGGCGTCCTTGAGGCCGTTGAGCTGCATCAGCCGTTGCACGGAAACGCCATAGCGCTCGGCAATTTCAGACAGGGTTTCGCCGGGCTTCACCACCACCTCGCCGGCCAGGCCCGGCAAGGGCAGCAGCAGGGCGAGAACCAGGGCGGCAGCGGAGCGGCGCATGGAGGGAGGATGTGGGCGATGGGCTGAACATTAAGGAGATCCGAGGGCTGCGCCAGTCCCCGGAAGGCACAGAATTGAATTCAGCCCAGCAGGCGGCGGAGCAGCGGTAACCGGTTGCCGTAAGGCGGGTAGCGAAAAGGGGCATCTAGGCGGAAGGGACGCCGCAGAACGGCGCGCTGGTGGGAGAAGGTGTCGAAGCCCGCTTTGCCGTGGTACGCCCCCATGCCGCTGGCGCCCACGCCCCCGAAGGGCAGGTTCGGCACCCCCACGTGCATGATCACGTCGTTGAAGCACACCCCACCGGAACTGGTGCCCTGCAAGAGCTGCTCCTGGGCTGCCCTCTGGCTGGAAAAGAGATAGAGCGCCAGGGGTTTGGGCCGTTGGTTGATCAGGTCGATGGCGCTCCCCAGGCTGGGGATCGAGAGCACGGGCAACAGCGGCCCGAACAGCTCCTCCTGCATCAGGGGGTCGTCGAGGCTCTCCACGGCGATCAGGGTGGGGGCGATGCGGCGCCGGCCGGCATCGCTCTGGCCACCCCAAAGGATCTGCCCCCGTTGGCGGGCGCCCTCCAGCAGCCCCGACAGGCGTTGGAACTGGCTGTCGTTCACGATCGAGGCCAGGTCGGGGGAGTCCAGGGGAGCGCTGCCGAAGCAGGCTGTGAGCCGCTCCTCTATCTGGCGGATCAGGGGCTCGCGGATCCCCTCCTGCACCAGCAGGTAGTCGGGCGCGATGCAGGTTTGTCCGGCGTTGAGGGCCTTGCCCCACACCAGGCGCCGCGCCGTCACCGTTAGGTCGGCGTCAGCCAGCACCACGGCTGGGCTTTTCCCCCCCAGCTCCAGGGTCACGGGGGTGAGGTGCTGGGCCGCGGCGGCCATCACCAGTCGCCCCACCCTCTCGCCGCCTGTGAAAAAGATGTGATCGAACTGCTCCTGCAGCAGCGCCTGGGCCGTGTGGCCATCGCCCAGCACCACCTGCACGGTGTCCGGGGGGAAGGCGGTGGCGATCAGATCGGCGATCAATTGCGCGGTGGCCGGCGCCTGTTCCGAAGGCTTCAGCACGGCGGTGTTACCCGCCGCCAGGGCACTCACCAGCGGTTGGATGCAGAGGTGGAACGGGTAGTTCCAGGGGCCGATGATCAGCACGCAGCCCAGGGGTTCACTGATCACCTCCGCGGAGCCGGGTTGGAGGCTTAGGGGCACCCCCACCCGGCGTGGGGCCATCCAGCGCCGCAGCTCCCGGCGGCTGAGCTGGATCTCCTGTTGCACGGCCACCAGCTCGAAGTAGGCCTCAACCGGTGGCTTGCCCAGGTCGTGGGCGAGGGCAGCCAGCACCGCATCGCCGTGGATGCGCACAGCCCGCTCCAGCCGGTCCAGCTGGGCCAGGCGCCAGGCCAGCGGGCGTGTCAGCCCGCCGCTCACCGGTTGGCGCAGGGTGGCGATCGGCGGGAGGGTTGGGCTGGACACCATGGGGGCTGCGAGCTCTGGGTGGGCTCAGAGCAGCCACCTCAGGTCGGTGAGGTGACGGTAGTGCTGCCGATAGGCCTGCTGGATCGACTGGATCAGGTGCGCGACGGCTTCATGGGCCAGTAGATCGGCCCGCACCAGGATCACGTCGGCATCCACGATCCCGGTGGCATAGGGCAGTGGGGCCAATTCCAAGTGCGGCTGGAGCCAGGCTCGGCCGATCGGGTGGGTCACCACCAGGTGGCGCTCATCGCTGCAGCTGCCCTCCCACTGCTGCCAGGTGTAGCGGGGGATGGCGTGGTGCGTGCGCCAGAGCCCCAGCCTCCGCAGGGCGCTGCTGGTGTGGGGAAAGTCGGCTGGATTGGCGGCGAGGGAGGGATAGGCGGCAAACCGCGCGGGGCCAAGATCGGTGGCCTGCTGCAGGGGATGCCGGGGGTGGGTGGTGACGGCCAGCTCGTAGTGCACGAGCGGCAGGGCCACCAGGTTTCCCAGGGCTAGGGGCTGCGCCTGCTGGAGGGTGGCGGTGTTGAGCGGGGCCTTGGGCAGCAGATCCAGCACCGGCACCACCGCCAGATCCAGCACGTGCTGCTCCAGCAGCGCCAGGGTGCGTCGCTCCCCAAACCAGTGCCGCTCCAGGGCCGGCGGCTGCCGATCGCTTCCCCTGGCCTGAATGGCCCCGTTCCAGGGGGAGCCCACCCAGCGCAGCTCCTCCGGCGCCTGGTGGATCCGCAGCTGTTGCGATGAACGCCGCAGATCCTGCAGCAGGGCGTGGTTGGCCAGGGCCCTGTACTGGCCGTCGGGCTGTTTGGCGAAGTTCAGGCCCAGCTGGGCGCTCACCTGCCGGTAGATGCGTGACACGGAGCTCTGGTCGCGCTGGATGCAGAGCGCCACCTCTTGGGTGCTGGGTGTGATCTCCAGCAGATCGATCACGGGGATGCCGTCGAGGAGGATGTCGGGCATGGCAATCGGGCCGGCTGGGAGCTGCTCTGGGCCGGCAGGGGGATATGTGCAATGTGCATGCACGGATGCACTGACTCAATACCCAGTGGTGGGTAGGGCGCGTCAGCCGGTGGTGGTCGGGGCCTGGAACACCAGATCCACCTGGGCTCCACCCTGTGCACTCGTGCCCAGTTCCACCCTGCCGCCGTGGTTCTCCATGGTGGTGCGCACCACAAACAGCCCCAGGCCGCTGCCGTTGCTCTTGGTGGTGTGCAGCGGGTACACCTCGGCTGCATTGCCCTGGAAGCCTGGGCCGTGGTCGGCCACCCGGAGCCGCCAGTGCTCCGGCTCCCGCAGCAGGCTGATGCCGATCCAGGGGGCGCTGGTGGTGCGTCCCACCAGGGCTTCTGCCGCATTGCGCAGCAGGTTCACGATGGCGATCTGGATCTGGGCGGCGTCGCCCTCAATCCAGGCCGGTGCACTTGGGTTCTGATCCAGGCCCGTGCTGTCGATGTCGAGGCGGGCGGCGGCGGTGCCGGTGCGGGCATAGAGCACCGCACTCTGCGCAACGGCCCGCAGGTCGAGCCGTTGGTGCTCTGTCTGCACATTGCGCAGCAGGCTGCGCATCTTTTCGATGGTCACCACCACGCGGTTGGCTTCGTCCCGGATGCTGTGGAGTTGATCGCGCCAGGCCGCGGGGAGTTCGCTGCCCTGGTCGGTCCGGGCCCGCTCCAGCAACAGCTGGCTGTTGAGCAGCAGCACACTGAGGGGCTGGTTGATTTCGTGGCCCACCGCCGCTGCCTCCAGGCTGCTGCGCAGCTTGTCCTTCAGCAGGGCCAGGGCCTGGGCATCGCGGTAGCGCTCTCGCTCCATCAACTGGCGCAGGCTGTCTTCCCGCTGGCGGAGCTCGCTGGTGAGGGCGTTGAAGCGGCCCACCAGCTGGCTGATCGAGGCCTCCAGGCTGGCCATCTCCTCGCCGGCATCGCTGCCGAGCCGGCTCGGCAGGCTCAGGCTTGTTTGGCGGTCGGGATTCTCGAGGCTCTGGCTCAACTGCTGGGCAGCGCCCTGCAGTTGCCGGAGGGGCATGAGCAGCGATCGGATCAGCCGGCTCAGCACCCACAGGGCCACCGCTAGGGCCGCACTGGTGGCACCCAGGGCCACCCAGGCATCGCGCTCGCTGTTGGTGGCCCTGGAATCGGCAGCGATGGCGGTGAGCAGGAGCCAGTTGAGCCCTTCCGGCTGTCCCCAGGGACTGGCTTCGATGAAATAGGGGTGGCCGCCAACGCTGACCCGGTCCGGATGGTTGATGCGTAGGGCCCGCTGTTCCGGTTGGCGAGCCTCAAAGAAGGCGCGTCTGAGCTCCTGGGCCAGGGGATCCTTGAGGCTCTGGAGCCTGGTGCGGGCCATGCGGCCATCGATGCGCTCCAGGGTGTAGCTGGGTGTTGAGCTGGCGACCAGCGTGCCGTCGGGCTCCACGATCAGGGCCAGACCATCGCGGGATTGCCACACGCCTTGCAACCAGGTGCTCAGTTGGCTGAGCACCATGTCCACCCCAATCACGCCGATCAAGCGCTGGCCTGGCCCATAAATCGGCGCGTTGTAGGAGATCGAGAAGATCTCCGGCTTGTCTTCCCAGGAGTAGATCGCGCTCCATGTGGGCTTGCCGGATTTCACGGTGTCGGCATACCAGGCCTCCTCGTGGAAGGCGTTCATGCCGGCGATCGTCTCCAGCAGCTTCCCGCGTTGGCCGTCGCGCTCCATGGCGTAAACGCCGATGGTTCCCCGGCCCAGTTTTGGGGTGTCTTCATTCAGCAGCAGCTGGCCGTCATCGGTGCGTTCAATGCCGATGAATTCGCCGTCGGCACTGCCGTAGTTGATGTAGGCCACGGGAAACACCTGCATCTGGCGCCAGAACACCTGGCTGAGATGGTTGAAATCCTTCAGGGTTTCGGGGTTGGTGGTGACCTCCAGCAGGTTGAGATCGTTGATGGTGCGCGGGAAGCTGAGCTTCTGTGAGAGCCGTTCCGACAGCTCCCGGATCGAGGCATTGCGCCGGTAGAGCTCGCTCACCTGCAGGCCGCTGCGCTGGCCCAGGGCATAGGTGAGGCCACTGAGGCTGCCGGCCACCAGCAGCAGTTGCAGCCCTGTGGCTAGGCCTAGCCGGCTGGCTAAGCGTTTTGGCCTCAGCCGCTGCCAGCGCTTTGGCCAGCCGTTCATCGGGCTCCTCCAGGCAGTTGGTCCAGCTCGCTCAACAGGGCTGCCTGCCGGATCAGTTCGGCACCACGCACCCCCAGCTTCTGGGCGATGGCCTTGCGGTGGGTTTCCACGGTGGCCACGGAGAGGGCGGCGGCCTTGGCGATTTCCTTGTTGCTCAGCCCCAGGCCGATTAGGCCATAGATCTGCTGCTGCCGAGGGGTGAGTTCCGGCTTCGGATGGTTCAGGCAGGTGGCGATCACCTGCTGGAGCGTGCTGAAGGCGGCGGTCTTGTCCACCACGCCACGCACCATGGGCTGCAGTTGTACCGGACAGATGAAGCTGGAGGCCTGGCCGGAGAGCACCACCACCTGGGCCCTGGGATTCAGCTGGGCGAGGCTGTCTGCCACGGCGATGCCATCTCCGTCCGGCAGGGAGAGATCCAGGATCAAGAGGTCTGGTGGGTCGGCCTGGCAGCAGGCCAGAGCTTCAGACTGGCTGCTGGCCACGGCGCTGATCTCGATGCCCGGCAGCGCCTGAAGCATCGAGCGCAGCAGCTGCAGAAACATCAGCTGGTCTTCGACGATCAGACAGCGCAAGGGACGCTCGGGGTGCGTGTCATCGGTATAGAACGTAGCCTCGGTTATGGGCTTTCGCTCTACAGGATCGTGATGATTTAAAGCCCTTGACGAGACTTGAACTCGTGACCTCTCCCTTACCAAGGGAGTGCTCTACCGCTGAGCTACAAGGGCGTGTGGAAGGTGGGCCGGGCTGGATTTGAACCAGCGTAGGCAGAGCCAGCGGATTTACAGTCCGCCCCCATTAACCACTCGGGCACCGACCCGAACCACACCCCAAGAATTTACCAGCCGGCCTGGCGCGCCCCCTGCCTGGCCTGGCCCCTCTCCCTACGATCGCGGCAGTGGAGGCCAGGAGGCTGGCGGTTCCGATGCGCGTGCTGCTGCTGAACGGCCCCAACCTCAACTTGCTAGGCCTGCGGGAGCCCGGGCTCTATGGGGCCCAGACCCTGGCGCAGATCGAGGCGGCCCTGGCGGAGCAGGCCGCAGGCCTGGGGGTGGAGCTGGAATGCTTCCAGAGCAATCACGAAGGCGCCTTGGTGGATCGCATCCATGCGGCCCGCGGCCAAGTGGAGGGGATTTTGATCAACGCCGGCGCCTACACCCACACCTCGATCGCCCTGCGGGATGCCCTGCTGGCGGTGGCGATCCCCTTTGTGGAGCTGCACCTGAGCAACACGCACGCCCGCGAGCCCTTCCGCCATCACTCCCATCTGGCCGACAAGGCCATTGGGGTGATCTGCGGCTTTGGCCCCACCAGCTACCGCCTGGCCCTGGAGGGGCTGGTGATGCGGCTGCGGCACGAGGCTGCGACATGACGGCCCTGCTGGCGAACCCCACCGCCCGGGTGAAGTGGCTGGCTGCCCCCAGCAGCGCTAACTGGCTGGAGCAGGCCAAGGCCCGGCCGGATCTGGTGCTGATCGATCACGCCCACTGCGAGCGCAAGGCTGCCGGTGTGGCCCTGCAGCTGATGTTCCGCTACCCCTCCGATGAAGGGTTGGGGGCGGCGCTTAGCCCGCTGGCACGGGAGGAGTTGGAGCACTTTGAGCTGGTGCTGCAGCTGCTGCAGCGGCGCGGCATGGCCCTCAGGCCGTTGCCTGCACCCGGGTATGGCGCCCAGCTCACGGCGGCGGTGCGCAAGGGGGAGCCTGAGCGCATGCTGGATTCCTTCCTGGTGGCCGGTTTGATTGAGGCCCGCAGCCATGAACGCATGGCGCTGCTGGCAGCCCACAGCCTGGAGGCGGAGCTGCGCGATCTCTATGCCGAACTGCTGGCCAGCGAAGCCCGCCACTTCGGTCTCTACTGGTGCCTGTGCGAGGAGCGCTACGGCCGCGAGGTCACCGTGGCGCGGCTGCAGGAGCTGGCGGCGGTGGAGGTAGTGGCGCTCACGGGTGAGCTGCTGAACCCAGAGGAGGTCCGCATGCATTCGGTGGGATTGGCGGCTTAGGTGCGCCCGCCCAAACCGAGCCTGCGGATCCGCCGCCAGCGATGCTCAATCCAGCAGCGGGAACCGCTGGGCGATGGCATCGCCGCTGAACTGGGCCACCCAGCCCTCGGGGTTGTCGAAGAAGCGGATCGCGCAGAACTGCGGGGCACTGCCCATGTCGAACCAGTGCTTGGTGCCGGCGGGCACGCTGATCCAGTCGCCTGTCTCGCAGAGCACCTGCAGCACCTCCTCGCCGATGTGTAGGCAGAACAGGCCGCGCCCTTCCACGAAGAAGCGCACCTCGTCTTCTGCGTGGATGTGCTCCGCCAGGAATTTCTGGCGCAGGGCCGCCCGCTCCGGGTGCTCCGGGGTCATCCGGATGGCATCCACCGTGGGGTAAGTGCCGCTGGCCTGCACGCGCGCGATCTGGGCGGCGTAGGCGGCCAGGATGGCGGTGGGGTCGGCATCGGCAGCCAGGTTCACGGGGGCTTCCCAGCGCTCAAAGCCAATGCCCCGTTCCGCCAGGGCTTCGGCGATCAGCCTGGGATCGTTGCTGGCCAGGGTGGGAATTGGATCTTCAGCGGCCATGGCCGGAAAGATCTGCAGATGACTCATCGGGCCGATCCGCACAGCTCCTCCACCCTAGAAAGGGGCCTGCAGTGACCCCCGCGTGAGCTCGGCCGATCCCATGAGCGCCCCGGCACAGCAGGCAGGGCTCACCCTGGTGGGTGTGGGGCCTGGGGATCCCAACTTGCTCACCGTGGCGGCCGTGCGCACCATCGGGGCGGCGGCGGTGGTGGCCTACCCCGTAGCGCGGGCGCAGGCGGAGGGTATGGCGGCCCGCATCGCAGCCCCCTGGATTCGCCCTGATCAGCGCCGGCTGCCGCTGCTGTTTCCGATGGTGAGCGAGGCTGAACCGCGCCGGCTCGCCTGGCATGCCGCGGCCGATGCCCTGGCCGCCGAGGTGTCGGTTGGCCAGGCCGTGGTGTTGCTGTGTGAGGGCGATGCTTCCCTGTTCGCCAGCGCCTCCTATGCCCTCTTGGCTCTTGCCGAGCGGCATCCCACCTGTCCGGTGGCGGTGATCCCTGGTATCACGGCGGTGGCCGCGGCGGCGGCCACTGGCCGCTGGCCCCTGGCTCTGCAGCAGGACGCTCTGCTGATCCGCCCCACCCCTGAAACCCCCGCGCAGCTGGAGGCGTTGCTGGACACCGCCCGGGACACCGCCACGGTGCTGGCCCTGCTCAAGCTGGGGCACCGCTGGGCCTGGGTGCGGCCGATCCTGGAGGCCCAGGGTTTGCTGGCGACGGCATTGTTTGCCCAGCGGGTGGGCTGGCCCGACCAGCTGCTGGCGCCTGCGGCCGAGGTGCCCGGCGAGGAGCAGCCCTACTTTTCACTTCTGTTGATTCGGCAGGTTTGGCCGGACGTGCTGCCCTGAACCCATGACACCTGCCCACTGGTTCGCCCTGCTGCACCCGGTGCTGATGATCCTGTTCGTGTATCCGGTGGTGGGGGCCACGATCCGGCTGGGGATCCTGGTGCGCGAGCAGCGGCTGGGCATCACCCAGCAGCCCGCCCTTGTGCCGGTGGAACACGCCGACCACGGCCGCTGGGTGACCAGCGGCACGGTGGTGGCGGTGCTGATTGCCCTGGTGTGGAGCTACGGGGTGCATGCGGTGCCCGTGGCGCGCCTGCTGCCCCTGTTGGCAGTGGCTGCTGGCTGCTTGGGCAGCTGCCTGGCCCTGTGGCGGGTGAAGGCGCCGGGCCTGCGGGCTGCCTTTGCTTTGCTCTGCTGGTTCGCCCTGCTGGCCCTGGGCCTCCAGCCGGAGGTGTGGCGCCTGAGCGATAACCCCCTGGGCGCCGCTTTCTGGGGCTCCCACTACTGGAGCGGCTGGCTGCTCTGCGGGCTACTGCTGTTTGGCATGGCGGCCAAGCCGGAGATCGCAAGCTCCCTGCGGCTGCGGCGGCTGCACGTGAGTGCGGCGGTGCTGATGGCGGTGCTCCTGGCGGTTCAGGCCATCACCGGCAGCCGCGACCTATGGCAGATGGGAGCGGGCGGTTAGCCCACCAGCGACGCCTGCGCCCGCTGCAGCAGCTCCAGGGCGTCTGCCGGGGTGGGAGCGCGCATCAGGGCATGGCGCAGCTGGGGCGCACCGGGGAAGCCCTGGCAGGTCCAGCCCATGTGTTTGCGGGCGATCAGCAGCCCGTGGTCGCCCTTGGCAGCCACTAGGGCCGCGAGCTGTTCGGCGGCCAGCTGGATGCGCTCGAGGGCCGCGGGAGTGGGGGGAAGGGGCCTGCCGCTGAGGGCCGCATCGATCTGGCCCACCAGCCAGGGGGCGCCCATGGTGCCCCGGCCCACCATCACGCCATCGGCACCCGTGATCTCCAGGCAGCGCAGGGCATCCTGGGGGCTATTCACATCGCCGTTGGCGATCACGGGGATGGTGAGGGCCGCCTTCACCGCGGCGATTGTGGGCCAGTCGGCTTGGCCCTTGAAGCCCTGCTCGCGGGTGCGGCCATGCAGGGTGAGGAGCTGGGCGCCGGCATCCTCCAGCTGGCTGCACCAGACCACGGCAGACGCCTCGGGTGCGCCGCACCAGCCCAGGCGCGTCTTCACTGTCACGGGGATGTGCACGGCCGCGGCCACGGTGTCCACGATGCGGGCCGCCAGATCGGGGTCGCGGATTAGGCCGCTGCCGCCGCCCTTTTTGGCGATTTTCTTCACCGGGCAGCCCATGTTGATGTCGATCAGGAAGGCGCCGCTGGCTTCCGCCCGCCGCGCGGCCTCGGCCATGGCCTCTGGTCGGTGATCGAACAGCTGCACCCCAATCGGGCCTGCTTCCTGGCGGAGCTCCTCCACTTTCTGCAGCCCAAACCCCAGCTCCAGGCTGGTGGCATTCACCATCTCGGTGAACAGCAGGGCATCGGGGGCCCAGCGCCGCACCAGCCCGCGGAAGATGCGATCGCTCACCCCGGCCAGGGGCGATTGCAGCACCCGGCAGCGCAGGCGCCGTGCCGTGCCGTTCCCGGGCAGCACCAGATCCGGCGAAGGGATGGGAGAGCTGATCATCGTGGCGCCATTCTGGAGGGGCTCCAGGCCACCAGCACCCTGTGGAAGCCGCCACCACGCCCGATGCCTACCCCCTGAGCCGTGCGCTGCTGGAGGCGGTGCTGGCTGATCGCACCAGTGATCGCTTCGTGTGTGAGCTGATCTGGCCGCGCCTGGGGTATGGGCCCGATGGCTCCGGCGCCTGGAGCGCGGGCCCTGCCACGGGGGCGGATTGGCGGGAGTCGTTTCCGATCGAGCCCCAGTTCATCGCCGAGCGGCCCCCCAGCGTGAAGCTCACCCGCTCCATCGCCAAGGAGCACAAGCAACTGCTCAAGGAGCAGCTGGGCTTCGCGGGCTACCGCATCGGCGAGCTCTACCCGCGCCGCACCCGCCGCGCCACAGCGGTGAACTGGCTGTTGGCCCATCTGGCGGAGAGGGGTGAGCCCCTGCCCGCTACAGGGCCATTGCCTCCCTTGCTGGATCAGCCCGCCGATCCGGTGTTGGGCCATCCCGGCGATCGGCCGATCAGCTGATCACACCTGGATGGTGACCGGCGTGCCCACGGGGGTGTTGTCGTAGAGCCAGCGGGCATGGGGGCTCGGCACGCGCACGCAGCCACGGCTGCGGGGTACGCCAAAGCGCTCACCGGCCGCTTCCTGCCAGGGGGCTCCGTGCAGGCAGATGGCACCGTTCTCGCTGACGCACAGGGCCCAGGGCACCGCGGGGGTCAGATAGCCCCGCCCGCGCATGGTGATCGATGGATGCTTGCTGTATACCTGGCCCACGCCTGTGGGGGTGGGGCTGGAGGCTTTGCCAGTGCTCACCAGCACCGTGCGCAGCAGCTGCTGCTGGTGGTTGTAGGCGTAGAGCTTCTGGTCGGACAGGTCGACCACAATTGCGGCGATGAGGTCCACCATGGCGGAGGCTCGCGTGGGCGAGGGCGGGAGACGGAACCCCCACGCCCTAGCGAGACTCGCGATGTCTCGACTCGAGACACTCCAAAAGAATTCGGCTGCGCCGGCCTGTAGGGTCGACAGCAGGACAAGTTGTTGAGATAAGCCGTTTTGGCTCTTCCTGTCGTCGCCATCATTGGGCGGCCCAATGTGGGCAAATCCACTCTGGTGAACCGCCTGTGCAAGAGCCGCGAGGCGATCGTGCACGACGAACCCGGCGTGACACGCGATCGCACGTACCAGGAGGGCTACTGGGGAGATCGCACCTTCCGCGTGGTGGATACCGGCGGCCTGGTGTTCGACGACGACAGTGAATTCCTGCCGGAGATCCGCGAGCAGGCCAACCTGGCGCTCGCTGAAGCCGCCGTGGCGGTGGTGATCGCCGACGGCCAGCAGGGCCTGACGGCGGCCGATGAATCCATCGCCGAATGGTTGCGGGGCCAGAAGGTGCCCGTGCTGCTGGCGGTGAACAAGTGTGAGTCGCCCGATGCCGGCCTGGCCATGGCCGCGGAGTTCTGGAGCCTGGGCTTGGGTGAGCCCTATCCCGTGTCCGCGATCCACGGTGCCGGCACCGGTGATCTGCTCGACAAGGTGGTGGGTTACCTCCCTCCTGTGGAGGAGCAGGAGGGTGAGGAGCCGATTCAGATGGCGATCATCGGCCGCCCCAACGTGGGCAAATCCAGCCTCCTCAATGCGGTGTGCGGGGAGAAGCGGGCGATTGTGAGCCCGATCCGTGGCACCACCCGCGACACGATTGACACCAACATCGTGCGCGAGGGCAAGCCCTGGAAGCTGATCGACACCGCCGGCATTCGCCGCCGCCGCAGTGTCAGCTATGGCCCCGAATACTTCGGCATCAACCGCAGCTTCAAGGCGATTGAGCGCTCCGATGTGTGTGTGCTGGTGATTGATGCCCTCGATGGCGTCACCGAGCAGGATCAGCGCCTGGCGGGGCGGATTGAAGAAGACGGCCGTGCCTGTGTGATCGTGGTGAACAAGTGGGACGCCATCGAAAAGGACAGCCACACCATGCCGGCCATGGAGAAGGAGCTGCGCTCCATGCTCTATTTCCTCGACTGGGCCCCCATGGTGTTCACCTCCGCCCTCACCGGCCAGCGGGTGGACAGCATCTTTGCCATCGCCACCGTGGCGGTGGAGCAGCACCGCCGCCGGGTGAGTACGTCCGTGGTGAATGAGGTGTTGCGCGAGGCGGTGAGCTGGCGTTCGCCCCCCACCAGCCGTGGCGGTCGCCAGGGCCGCATCTACTACGGCACCCAGGTGGCCACCCGGCCCCCCAGCTTCACCCTGTTCGTGAACGACCCCAAGCTGTTCGGTGACACCTACCGTCGCTACGTCGAACGGCAGATCCGCGAAGGCCTCGGTTTTGAAGGTTCTCCCCTCAAGCTCTTCTGGCGTGGCAAGCAGGAGCGTGATGCCGAGAAGGATTTGGCGCGTCAGCAGGCCCGCGGCCGCTGAGGCTCGAGGGCTGTCGCCGGGATACGCCTAGATGGATTGGTTGCGGCAGCTTCCCATCGGCCAATACGTCGATGGCACGGGCAGCTGGCTTCGGAGCCTGGATCCGCGCCTGAAGCTGGCCTGGACCCTGGTCTTTCTGCTCACCCCGATCCTGGCGGGGCCCGGCTGGCGCCTGGCCCTGGTGGGGCTGCTGTTGTTGGTGACCGCCCTCAGCGGCTTGCCCTGGCGCCTCTGGCGGCAGAGCCTGCCGGTGTTGCTGGCCCTGGCCCTGCTGGTGGGCGTGCTGTCGGCCCTGCTGCCGGCGGGGGGCGTGGCCCCAGCCCAGCTGCAGCGCCCGCCGGCGGAGCTGCGCCTGGAGCCGGTACCGCCCGGTGGCGAACCCGTCAGCCGCAGCGGCACCCCCTGGGAGTTGTTGCGCTGGGGCCCGCTGCAGCTGGGTCCGGTGCCCCTTGGTCCCCTGGTGATCACGCGCCGCTCCGCGGAGCTCGGCATCAACGGCGCCACCTTGCTGTTCACCCTCATACAGAGCGCCAATCTGTTGCTGCTCACCACACCGCCGGAGGCCCTGGTGTGGGCGCTGGCCTGGTGTATGGCGCCCCTGCGGCCCCTGGGGGTGCCGGTGGATCGGCTGGGGTTCACGCTGTTGCTGGCGCTGCGATTCCTGCCCCTGGTGCAGGAGGAATTCCAGAATTTGTTGCGTTCGATTGCGACGCGCTCGGTGAACTTGCGCCGCCTGGGATGGCAGGCCTCCCTCGGCCTAGTGCTGGCCCTGGGGGAGCGGCTGTTGGCCAATGTGTTGTTGCGGGCCGAACAGGGGGCTGAATCCCTGTTGGCCAGGGGCGGTCATTGGATCACCCCCGCCCAGTTACAGCGCGACGGCGTTGCCTCCAAGGGTCTGCAGCTGTTAGTGGGCTTTGGCCTGGTGGTGATGCTGGGACTGCGTTGGAAGTACGGTGCCCTCTGATTGGTATCCCTCCCAACAGAACCCGTGAGCACGGAGCGCTACCTCAACCACCCCACGTTTGGCTTGCTCTATCGCGTAGCTGAAGCCGGAGAAGGGCGCGATCTCTACGCGACGCTCTATGCCCAGCGCATGTTTTTTGTGGTGACCCTGCAGGAGCGCGGCGCCCAATTTGAGGTGCTGCCACTCATGGATGCGCGCCATCTGGCTGAACAGAACCTGGCCCGCGCCCGCCGGGAGGGGCCCGAAGCCCATGCCCGCTGGCGACAATTGTTTGACCAGACCTTCATCTGACGCCTTGCCTGAGTTCGCTGCCGCCGCTCCTGCGTTCCTGGCGGAGCGGTATCAGGCCCTGCAGGCCCAGCTCCCCCCCGCCACGCGCCTGCTGGCGGTGAGCAAGGGGCATCCGGCGGAGGCCATTCGTGCCCTGGTGGGCCTGGGCCAGCGCAGTTTTGCCGAGAGTCGGCTGCAGGAGGCCATCCCCAAGCAGGAGGCCCTGGCCGATCTTGCGCCGTTGGATTGGCACTTCATCGGCCGGCTGCAGGCCAACAAGGTGCGCCCCGTGCTGCGCCAGTTCGGCACGATCCATTCCCTCGATTCCCTGTCACTGGCGGAACGGGTGGCCCGCATCGCCGCCGAGGAGGGCTGCCGGCCTGCGTTGTTTCTGCAGGTGAAACTGCGCCCGGATCCCAGCAAAACCGGCTTCTCGGCGCCGGAGTTACGGCAGCAGTGGCCCCAGCTCTTGCAGTTGCCGGGGGTGCGGATCGTGGGGCTGATGACCATGGCTCCCCTCGGCCTCAGCGCCGACCAGCGCCGGGCCCTGTTCGGCGAGTGCGCAGCTCTGGCCCAGGAGTTGGGCCTGGCGGAGCTGTCAATGGGTATGAGTGGCGATTGGCCCGAGGCGGCGGCGGCCGGCAGCACCTGGGTGCGGCTCGGTTCCGTTTTGTTTGGTCCCAAACCTTGCCAGGGCTGACGTGGGACGCTATTCAGGTCAATAGCCAAGCTCGAGGTTCCAAGGTGTCGTTGTTCTCCCGCCTGCGCGCTGTCGTCTCTGGTGACGACTACCTGGACGGTTACGACGACGACGATCTCGAGTACGACCAGGCCGACGCCCCCGAAACCAGCTCCACCACTCGCCCGGGCGCCCTGGCCCTCACCAGTGATTTCGATGCGGTGGACCCCTTCGCCGGCACCAATGTGATCGGCATGCCGGGGATTTCCTCCTCGGCCGCCGAAGTGACGCTGATGGAGCCCCGCAGCTTCGATGAGATGCCTCGGGCGATTCAGGCCCTGCGCGAGCGCAAGACCGTGATCCTCAATCTCACGATGATGGAGCCCGATCAGGCCCAGCGGGCCGTGGATTTTGTGGCCGGCGGCACCTTTGCCATCGACGGCCACCAGGAGCGCGTGGGCGAGAGCATCTTTCTGTTCGCTCCCAGCTGCGTCACGGTGACCACCGCCGCCAGCGAGGAGGCCTCCTCCCCCACCATCGTGTCCCGCGAGGTGCCTCAGGAGCAGGATGCTGCCCCCAGCCCCGCCTGGGGCCGTTCGGACTTCGGGGCTAGCGTCGGCTGAGTTCCGGCCCCAGGATTCCTTGAGCAGCTTCTCCCCCACCACCTTCGGGGTGATCGGCCTGGGTCGCATGGCCCAGGCCTTGCTGTTTCCCTTGATCGACAGCGGCCTGGTGCCCCAATCCGGCGTGCGGGCCGTGGTGGCCACGCAGGCCTCGGCGGAGCGCCTTGCTGCGGCCCGTCCCGGCCTTGCGGTGGCCACCGATCCGGCCGAGGCCTGGGTGGCCCCTGCGCTGTTGCTGGCGGTGAAGCCGCAGCTGCTCGATGCTGTGGCCGCGACAGTCCCGGCCCCCTCCGCTGAACCCCAACTGCTGGTGTCGGTGCTCGCGGGGGTGACCCTGGAGCGCCTGCAGCGCCTATTTCCGGGCCGTTGCATCGTGCGCGCCGTTCCTAACACCCCCTGCCTGGTGGGGGCGGGCCTCACGGGGCTGGCCTGGGGTGAGGGCGTCAGCCCGGAGCAGCGGGCCTGGGTGTTGCAGCTGTTCCGCCAGGTGGGCGATGTGTTCGAGCTGCCTGAGCCCCAACTGGATGGTTTTCTGGCCCTCACCTCCTCTGGCCCTGCCTTTGTGGCCTTGATGGCGGAAGCCATGGCCGATGGGGCCGTGGCCGCCGGACTGCCGCGGCAGCTGGCCCAGCACCTGGCCCATCGCACCCTGGCCGGCACGGCAGCCCTGCTGGATCAGCAGGCGTTGCATCCTGGCCAGCTCAAGGACATGGTGACCAGCCCCGGCGGCACCACGATCGCGGGCCTGCGCCAGCTGGAGAGGGCGGGCCTGCGTTCCGCCCTGCTCGAGGCGGTGCTGGCGGCGGCCGAGCGCAGCCGCCAGCTGGCCTGAGCCCTCAGCCCTCGAGCTTCTTCTGGCCCAGCCTGGGTTCGGTGCCGGCCAGCAGGCGTTCGATGTTGCTGCGGTGGCGCCAGATCACCAGTACCGCGGCCACGAGGGCGAGGGCGAGGTAGGCCGGGCGCAGGCCGATGCCGCTACTGGCAAAGGAGCCCAACATCAGCAGCGGCAGGCTGAGGGCAGCGATCACGCTGGAGAGCGACACGATCCGGCTGAGGCTGATCACCGCCAGGAAGATGCCGAAGCAGGCCAGGCCCACGGGCCAGGTGAGGCCCAGCAGCATGCCCAGGCCGGTGGCCACAGCCTTGCCACCGCGGCCCCCCAGCCACACCGGCCAGATGTGCCCCGCCAGGGCGGCCAGGCCCGTGGCCACCACCCACCAGTCGCTGGTGGGGGTGATCTCCAGGGGTTGCAGCAGGGCCTTGGCCAGCAGCACCGCGGCCGTGCCCTTGAGCACATCCACCAGAAACACCACCAGGGCCGGGGCCTTGCCGAACTGGCGCAGCACGTTGGTGGCCCCGGTGGAGCCGGATCCGAGGCTGCGGATGTCAACGCCCCGGAGCCAGCGGCCCGCCAGATAGCCACTGGGGATGGAGCCCAGCAGATAGCCCGCCACCAGGGTGCAGAGAATCAGGATCACAACAGGTCGTCCTCTAGGGCGAGTTCGGATGGGGCAGCGGCGAAGGCCAGCCACACGGGGAATTGCAGCACTGGCACATCCACCACCTGCTCGGCGGCATCCACCACGATGAAGGGCAGTTCGCCCCGCTCCTCGAGGCGATCGGCCCGCTCGATCAGGGCGTCGGCCCGCTCGAACAGCACCACGCCACTGTTGGGGCCGAAGTCTTCACGGTTGAGGCCCAGGCAGTCCTGCAGGCCGCGGCGCCATTCCCCCAGCCGCTCAGGTTGCCCCGCCAGCACCAGGGTCTGGAAGCGCTCGCCATAGAGCTCCCCGAGGATGGCGATGGCGGCGGCGGTGACCAGGGCATTGCGGTTGCGGCTGCCGGTGCTGGGCTGGGCGCCTCGCCCCGCCTGGCTCAGGAACCAGTCCTCCAGCAGGGCCGCGGCCGAGGGCTCGAGGCTGCGGCGCAGCTTCCAGGGATCGGCGTAGAAGTCTGGCTGGCCTTGGAACTCCGCCAGGCGGGTACGGATCAGGTCTTCGTCCTGGCTGAATAGCCCCGCGGCGGCAGGGGCTGCGGCGCTTGCTGCGGCCTCAGCAGGGGCTGCAGCAAGCGCCGCCTGATCCAGGGGAGAGGGCTGCACCACCAGCGGCTGCACTACCAATTCCATCTGCTCGGCGGACACCGCCAGTTCCTGCAGCGCTCCCACCAGATAGTCCTGGAAGCCCTTGAGCCGGCGGGCGATGGCATCCGACTGCCCGGCAAACGTGCTGGTGATCTCCTGCTGCAGTTGGGCGCGCCGCCGCTCCAGCTCCTGGATCTCCTCCTCTAAGGCCGAGCGCTGCTGGCGAAGCTCCGTGAGGGCCAGCTCGGTCCAGCTGGGGCTGTCGGTGTGGTCTTGGTCGGTCACGGAGATCGAGGAGGCGTGGCTGCAGCCCTGGGTGCAGTAGCAGCGAGGGCGGGGTCAATGCGTGAAGTGATTCAGGCCACCCAAATGTCTGGCTCTACACCCGGGAACAACCGGTAAGTTACAGGCCAATTACGTCTGCTCCCCCCAGTGGCCTCCTCTTACTCAACTCTGGTCGTCACCCTTGCTGGCCTGCAACTGCAGAACCTGCAGCAGGTGATCACGGCGCGGGGGATTGACAGGGTCCTGGTGGTGGATACGCCCTCGGGTTTCAATGGTGCCAGCGGCATAGCCGCCGTCGCGTCTGCAGGGAGCCTGAGGTCGGCTCCGGCTGGCCAGCTCTCCGCCACACAGGCCCCTGCCCTGGCGTTTGCTTTCGCAGGTGGCGAGTCGTCGGTTTCCCTCTCGTCCCAGGCCTACAAGGCCATCGCCAGTCAGGGCTTCACCTTTGTGAACGACCCTGCCCTGGCGTCGTTCTCAAAAACCGTTGTGGTGGATGCTGCGGCCGTTTCGGGCGCATCTCCGGCTTCGTCCAGCTACGGCTCGCAGGTTTCCAAGGAGGTTTTGGGCGCACCGTCCTCGCTCAGTAGCGAAGCTCTCTACAACGGTTCGGCCACGCCTCTGGCCGTTAGCCGCAGCAGTTTTGCCAATGCTCCCACTATCTCCGTTGGTGGGGGTGGGATCAGTCAGGCCTCCATCCTCTCCGACCTGGCTGGCACCGCCAAGGTGAAGCTGTCGGCCACTGAATTCAACGATCTGGCCCTTCGCAATGGTCTGGCTGTCAGCGATGCCGCCAAGGCGCAGATCGCTGTGGCCAATGCCCAGAACATCCTGGTGGGTGAGGCTGCTCAGCCGCTGGCCCAGGTGCCGGCTCCGATCCGTCAGGCCAACGGTCTGACCTTGGTGACCACCAACCCCAATAACCGCACCCAGCAACTCAGCGCCATAGCGCTGACCAACTTGGAGGTTGATCAGGCCACCTTCACCACCTTGGCGGCCGCGAATCAGCAGCAGGGGGATTACAGCCCTGCTGGTGAAACCACCGAGGGGGGCAAGTTCTTCTTCAGCGGGTCTGGCCGCTCGGCGTCCGGTGTTCAGCTGAATGCCTCCCAGATCAGAAGCCTGCCGGCTGAAGGTGTTGCTTCTTTCAGTGGAGCGGTTCTCACCCTGCAGGACACCGCCGCCAACCTCAGTGTGGTGCTGGCTCAGCTGAGTGATGGCCAGCTGGCGAGCATCAGCCGTATCGTGGTCAGCGACAGCCAGCCGTTGCTGATCAGCGCCGCAAACTTGCGCCGTCTTGATCTGGCCGACTGGCCCAGCTCCTGGTCGTCGCACAACGGCGTAACGGCCGTGGTCCAGGCCAATGGCAGCGCAGCCGCCAACCTGCTGGTGAGCGGCAGCCTGGCCGATGTCCGTGCCGCCGGTCTCCTGAACAGCAGCGGCGCCCTGCAGACCAGCCTCGGGGCGGTGGCCGCCAACCTGGTGAGTCAGGTGAAGGCCATTGAGCTGAGTGTGAGCGATCCGGCCAATCTGTCCCAGGCCGATTGCGATGCCATCCTCGCCCTGCAGTCGAGCCTTGGTAGTGGTCAGAGCCTGAGCTTTGCCCGCCCTGATGCGATCAGCCTCCCGTCCCAGGTGTCTGTCGCCCAGCTGAAGACCCTCAGCACGCTCCAAGCCAAGGGGCTGCTGTCGCTGAATCCGGCGTCCTTCGCGCTGGTGGACAGCCAGGCCAATCTCCAGGGTCTGCTGTTGGATGCGATCGACGCGACGCCGATCAACCTGTCGGTGCTATCCGGGGTGCGTGCCACCGATAGCGCGGGTCTGCTGGAGCTCACCTATGGCCAATACCTCAAGCTCACCGGCTCCGGCAACGGCCAGGCCAAACTGACCCTGGGCGGGCTAAGCAACATCCGCCTGGAAGTGAGTGGCACCGCCGCGGAATTGAACGCGTTGTTTGCCACTTTCGGCACTGATTTCTCCGGGCTCGCCAATGCCGTGAGCTTCCGCATCACCGATGGCGGTGAAGTAACCCTCAATGCCGATCAGCTCAACAAGCTTGATGGGCGCCTGGAAGGCGCTGTTGTGGTGGCTGATACGAATGCCAACCTGGAACGTGTCTTCGACAATGCCGTTCCAGGGGTTGTCAAGAGCTTCCAGCTGGTCGACAGCATGGGCAACGCCGAAGACGCCGACGGCGATGGCTCCCTCGATGGCGACACCATCAGGCTCAGCGTGAATGGGTTGGGTGGTCTGCCCGGCTACCTCGATGCCAACGTCATCCTGCGCGACACGGATGAAAACCTGGAGCGCCGCCTGCGCTCCGACCTCGACTACCGCGTGAGCCGGATCGAGGTGAGCGGCACTGCCAGCGGCAACAGCGAAACGGCGCTGAACCTGCGCATCGGCCAGCTCGAGCGGCTGCTCGAGAACGGTGTGCAGATTGCCGACGGTCTGGCGATCGTGCTCGACCCGCGCGACACCCTGGAGGTGAATGCCAAGGGTGCTGCCGCACTGCCTAACGGTTTCCAGGGCAGCCTTGTGATCGCCGACGACGGCGATGCCCTGCGTTCGCTTTTCGACCCATATGGCATCTGGACCATCCCGGCCGGTGCCACCGATGTGCAGCTCCGCAGCCTCGATAACGCTCCGCTGCGGTTGAACGTGGATCAGCTCGAGCAGCTGGTGGGTTCTTACCCAGGCTTCAGTGGTGCCATCCAGCTCGTGGACGAGCAGCTGGCACTGAAGGAGTACATCGATGGAGCCCCCGAGGCCATCGATCCGCGGGTGGTGGCCATTGCGGTGGAGGGTCTGTCGCTGCCCCTGGGTGGCGGTGCGGATCGGCTCGAGCTCACTGCTACTCAGCTCAACCAGCTGCGGTTGGCAGAGGCCGACCTGGATATCCAGCTGTTCGCCGGCACGATCACCCTCGACGACAGCAGTGTGCTGTCCACAGCTGCACCCTTGCCCACTGACAGCCGCCTCGAGCTCACGGCGGCCCAGGTGAACGCCAAGCTGCAGGCGTTGCTGAACTCGGTCAATGACCAGATCCGTCCGGATCTCAACGCACTCAAGGATTCGATCCTCAATACCACCCCTAACGACGGGCCCAGCTCTGTTATTGAGCGTCTGAATGAGCTGGCCGCCCAGGTCACCAAGCTCGACCTCGAAACGGTCACCGTGGCGGAGTTCCGCACCCTGGTGGCGGCCGCTGGTACTCCCTCTACCCAGAAGTTCACCGTTGCCGACAACGTTTCGGCCCTGAGTGGATTGCTGGGTGGTCCGGAAGCCAACCTGGACGCCAACGTCGTTCTGCTGCTGCAACGCATCACCCGCCTGATCCCCACGGAAGCGGCCGATGCCGCCCTGAGCCTCAGCTTTGCCCAGCTGGAGCTCCTGCCTGCAACGGTTCAGGTGGAAAACCTTCTGGTGGTGGGCAGTAACACCGATCTCCTCCACACGTGGGACGCCGCCGCCGCCAGCTTCAGCGTCGCTCCCCGCGTTGATGCGATTCGTTTGGCTGCTCCTGCTGGCCTGCAGGCAGAGCCGCTAGAGCTGAGCGTTGCCCAGTACCAGGCCATCGCCAACCGGATTCCCGAGGGCCGCTTTGAGCTGGTGGATACCGATGCGGCACTCCTCAGCCAGCTGCGCAGTGCCGCCGATTCCCGTGTGGTGGCGATCCGCCCCGCCGATGGTGTGCTGTCGGTGAGCAGCCTGGCCGATTTGGCCCTGCTCCCTGAGGTGATCGGCCGCATTGCCTTCACCACCACCAGCCAGGATCTGGCGGCGGCGGTGCGTCACCCCGAATTCGAACCCCACCGCTTCAGCGTTCTGGCCAGCAGCGATGGCCTGCCGCTCACGGTCGATGCCGAAACCCTGGCCCTGCTGCCCGCCGGCCTGGACACCCCCAATCGCCTGGTGCTGCGCGATTCCGCCGGTGATGTGGCCGAGGTGCTCAGCGGCGCCCTTGATCCCCGCCTGGTGGGTATCGAATCGCGCAGCGGTGAGCTGGTGCTCAACGTGTCTCAGCTGCAGCGACTCGAAACCCTCACCAGCAACCTGAAGGTGGCGCTACGGGATGACGCCGTCGCCATCGAGACCTACCTGGCCGATGGTGTGCCCTCGGTGCTGATCAGTGCGATCAGCGTGAGCAATGGTGATCGCCTCAGCCTTAGCTCCGAATCCTTCGCCAACCTGCTCACCCTCGAGGCCATCGGTGGTGGCAGCCGCGTCTATGCCGGCCAGATCGACCTGGCCGCCGGCAGTGGCGATGTGGACTTCGTGCCCGCCCAACTGGCCGACCTGCGCGTCAGCAGCCTCTCGGTGCAAGGCAGCGATCAGCTGGTGCTGAGCGTCGCTGAACTCGAGCGCCTCGGCGCCGGTTTCAGCGGCAAGGTGATCCTGGAAGACGGCCTGGAGGCGATCCGCACCCTGCTGGGCGGCGACCTGGATGGGCGGGTCAACGGCATCCGTGCCATTGATCTCGACACCAACGCGCTGGTTCCTCTGCAGCTGAATGCCGACCAGCTTTCCCATCTGCCCGCAGCCCTGCAAGCGGCCGTGACGGTGGTGGAAAACAGCGCTGGTATCGCCCAGCTGCTGGCCACACCCCAAAGCAGCAGCTTCAAGCTGCTCGTGCCAGCTGGTGGACTGAACCTCAGCGCTGAACAGTTTGTGAATCTGGGCAGTGCCCAGCTGGTGAATGGCCAGGGTGCGGCCACCACCGTGGTGGTGCGCGACACCGCCGAAGATCTGGCCGGCCTGATCGACATCGATCCCAACCGCCCGCTCGATGCCCGCATTGCGGCGTTGCAGCCCACCAATAGCGATCGCCTCAGCCTGTCGCTGGCCCAGGTGGCCAACCTGCCGGTGCGCATCACCACCTCGATCGTGGTGGCCGACAGCGCCGAGAACCTGCTGGCCCGCCTCACCCCAGCCGGTGGCACCGGCCTCGATGCCCGCATCAAGGGTTTTGATCTGATCAATGGCACCGAGATCACCCTCAGTGGCGCCCAGTTCAAATCGCTGCAGGCGGTGGAAGCCCGCCTCGGCCATCAACTGCTCTCCGGCCCGTTCAAGCTGCGCGGCCTGGCCGGCGAAGAGGCCGTGCTGGCCGACATTCTCGACGATCTGGACAGCCGGGTGGAGGTGGTGTCCAGCCCCGCCATCCGCACCCTCACCCTCACCAGCGCCCAGCTGCGCGAACTGGATGCGGCCTACAGCGGCGATGTGATCCTGCGTGACAACGCCGGCGGCATTGTCAACGAACTGATCCGCGGCCTGGATGCCCGCGTGGTGTCGGTGCAGACGGAAGGTACCTCGGAACTCACCTTGGGTGCCCGTCAGCTGCTCAACCTGCCCTCTGATTTCGCGGGCAAGGTGATCCTCGACGACAGCCTGGCCAACATCCGCTCGTTCATCACCAAGCCCTACAGCTTGCCCGCCTCCCGCACCCTGCAGCTGAGCATCGATCAACTGGCTGAGCTCACCCAGCTCACTGCCGAAAACTCCCTGCTCACGGGCGAGGGTCGCCTGGTGGTCACGGCAGTGCGCCCTGGTCTCGCTGGCGTCCGGACTAGCGACGGGCTGCGCAATGTCAATGACGCGCTCAAGACCGTTCCCAACAGCTTCAAATCCCTCACCGTGCAGGTGGAAGGCGCCCTTGATCTGAGTGCTGCCGGCGGCGAGGAGATCCTCGGCCTGCTCGTGGATCAGGCCAAGCGCCGTGATGCCACGGCACCCAACCAAGGTCCCCTGCTCTACAGCGAAGACCGTCTGGTGGTGGCTGCCGACTCCAGCCTCCGCCTGAGCGCCGCTCAGTTGATTGCCAACGATCTGCAGCAGCTGGTGAAGGCCGGCGCTGTCACGGGGACGGCAGCCCAGCCTCAGCTGCTGCTCACCGATGTAACCGGTGCCCAGGACCTCTCGACGCTGGATGCCAACCTGAACACCACCGCGCTGTTCAGCTCCAACCAGACCATCGACGCCGCCAAGCTCACCCGTGTGGATGCCATCGGCTTCGGCAGCAGCACCCTCACCCTCACGGCTGCCTCCGCTGACCAGCTGCAGAGCCGGTTTGTTGCAAGCAGCAGCGGCCATCTGGAGATCACCGGCTACAGCGGTCAGAACCTGAGCAGCCTGAACAACAAGGCCGCCAGCATTGACCTCAACATTGCCGGTGTGCAGTCGATCTCTGCGGCAGCTGCTCCTGCCAAGGCGACCCTCACCATCACCGGCACGGCCCTGGTGGACGCCACCGATGCCGTGGCGCTCAAGAGCCGCCTGGTGAACGGCAACCCCAGTGGCGGTAACCCCGGCGAAGTACGGGTGCTGGGCTACACCAACCAGGACCTTGCCGTCGCCGAAACGGCCGATCTGTCGCGCAGCAAGCCCGAAGGGCTCAAGCTCACCGTGCAGGTGAGCGCTGCTGCCGATATCAGTGCCATCAGCGGCAACCATCTGGCGGATGCCGATGAAATCAACATCGCTGCCGGTGGTTCACTCACCCTCAGCACGGCCCAGGCTCTGGGTTCGAGCCTGCTGGCGGCCCGCATCCAGGGTGTCACTGGGGGCTCGCTAACCATCACCGGCTACAACGGCGAAAACCTCGGAGATATCGCTCCCGCCGCCGGTGCCCTGGCGATCAACTTCGTGCTCAGCAACGGCGGCGACCTGCGCTCCATTGCCGTTGCTGATTTGCTGGCCTTCACCGCTGACGCAGACAGCCTCACCATCCCCTCCGGCAAAACCCTCCAGCTCACCGCCGAACAAACCCTGGCCCTCAAGGCCAAGCTCACAGGTGGCGGCAACCTGCGGGTCACCGACTACACCAACCAGGACCTCACCCAGGCCGGCAGCGGCTTCATTGACCTGAATGTGACCGTGGAGGCCACGGCCACCAGCGACATCAGCAGCGCCACGGCCAACAGGCTGAACGATGTGGATGTGGTTCAGGTGGGCGGCAACGATCTGCTTACCATCACCGGTGCTCAAGCCGAGCAGCTGAAGGACAATCTGCGTGGAGTGGCGGCTGTTAATGCCGAGCAACCCGGCCAGGTGCTGGTGAAGGACTACCAGGGCGGTGACCTGCGCGCCATCGCAGACGATCCCGCCACCAGCGGCTTGGCGCTCAAACTGCAGATTTCTAACTCTGCCGTCACCGCAGAGCTGGACTTCCTCGACCGTGTCAGCGATGCGGATGTGATTGAAGTGGTGTCAGGTGGCCGCCTCACCCTTTCGGCAGACCAGGCCGTGGCGCTGGCTTCGAAACTGCAGGGCAGTGGCCAGTTGGTGATCACCGGTTACTCCACCCAGAACCTCAGCACCCTGGCCGGAAGTTTGAGCACCACGCTCACCCTTCCCGCCAATGCTGCGGTGACCACCGACCAGAGCAAGCTGTTTGCCAGCAATGCCGGTGTGGATAAGGTGCAGCTTGCTGCCACCGCCAAACTCACACTTGGTGGTTATACCGGCCTTAACCTTGCCGACCTGATCACCAAAGACGCCGGCGCAGTGCTGAACGTCAACATTGACGATCAGTTGGCCAGCAGCCGCACGGCTTTGACTCCCGCGTACAAGGTCGACCTCAGCACCACCACCAACGGAGGTTTGGTCTACCTGGCTCCTGTCAACAGCATCAACATCGGCGCCAATACCGAGCTGCTGATCAACGCTGGTACTAACAACACCACCTTCACGGCTGTTAAGGACAAGTTGGCCAAAAATGCTGGCTTGGGCACCTCCCAAGGCGTGCTGCATGTGGCTGACGTGACATCAGGCACCCCCCTGGCGGTGTTGAACGCCACCGATCCCAGCCTCACGGTTGATGTCACCTTGAAGAGCGGCTCCTCCACCAGTTTCACCACATCTGGATTTGGAGAGTTGGCTTATGTGCGCAATATCTTCCTGCCAGCAAGCGCCACCCTGGCGCTCACCTTCGGCCAGGCCGTCACCGACCGCACCCCCCCGGCGCTGACTGCTCCCGACGACTTCTTCTACGACTTCATCAAGAACGTTCCTGGTCAGAGCCGTGGCGAGCTGTCACTGGCCATGAGCGACTACCTGCTACAAGAGCCTGCGCTTCGCAGCGCAGGCTTAACCGGTCTGCTCGCTGCTCAGAATGCTGGAAATTTCCAGTTGTCCCTGGCGATTCCCAGCAATGTGAGCCTGGAACTCCAGGCATCCGACCTGGCCCAGTTCCACACCAAACTCGGTGGCACCGGTGCCCTCACCGTGGCCAACTACAACGGCGAAAACATCAGTGGTCTTGAGGTGGGGCAACAAACGCCTGCCTCCCTCTCCAGCCTCCAATCGCTCACCATCAAGGTAGCCGCGAATGCGTCGGTGAACTTGGCCGATGATGCGTCGCTACCGGTGCTCACCAACAACAAGGTGGCGATCGAAGTGGGCAGCAACGCCAAGCTCACCTACCTGGAAGCTGCGGCAACCACCAACCTGGACAATCGCCAGATTGCGCTCGCCACCGGTGCCACCTTTGCTGTGCAGGCCAACCTTGCTGATGCATTCAGCTATGCCGCCGGCTCCGCGATCGACCCCAGCAGCACTATTCAACTAGTTGGCTTTGATGGCACTGAAACCATCACCAAGGTGAATGCCACCAACGCCAAGCTGCATGCGGTGGTGGGGCAACCCAGCACAGCCTCAGCAACTGGCGCTGCGGAGGTTGTCACCCTTTCCAACGTCAACCTTGCCAACGTCAGTGCCGTTGATGTTGTGTCAGTGGCGGCGGGAAGCACTCTCTCCCTAGATGCAGGGCTTGTTCTTCCTGCTGGGCTCCAATTCGGCTTTGTGGGCGGCAGCCTCACCGCCACCGCAGCCCAGCTCACAGGAAAAACCATCGCTGCTGCCTCGCCCAGCGCTGTGAATCTGGGTGGCCCAGGCACCATTACGGTGAAGGGCATTGATGCCAGCGTGGATCTTGACGGGATTGCTGCTGGCTATCAACTCGATGCAGAGTTGACCACGGTCAGTGCCGACCAGCTTGTATTCAGTGCCGCTGAGCTGGCTACCGTCGATCGTTTTGTAATCACCACATCTGGCACTTTCGCTGCTACAGCAGCAGAGCTCGATGGTCGAACGGTTGTTGCTGCATCCGGTGCGCCGACCCTCAACATCAGTGACTACACCAATCAAGATCTTTCGAAGATCTCGTCGGCGTTCAGTCTCAGTGTGACCACCCTTGGCGGTGCTTCGTTGGTCGCCAACAAGTTGACCAACGTCGACACAATTACTGTTGTGGGTGCTAACTCGGCGGCTGCAGCAGATGCCTCGGCGCTTGGCGCTCGTCTTTCCGGTGCAGGCACCCTCAATGTTTCTGGGTATGCCAATCAGGATTTAAGAGCCATCACTACCAATACCGTCAATCTCACCACAGTTGACGGAGCTTCCTTGGTTGCGGCCAACCTCTCGTCAGTTGACTTTGTCACCGTTGTAGGGGTTAACACTCTTTCAGCTGTTGATGCGGCGAGCTTTGTGCCAACATTTGTTGGAACTGGCACTCTGAAGACCACTGATTCATCTGCAACTGCTGTATCACTGATTCAGTTGAACACCAAGAGCTCTGCATTGATTGATGCAGCCTCCATCGGTGCGATCACAGGTTCGGCTACTGCGGTTGCAGCTGTCTATGCTGCACCTTCTGCAGAGATCATTGGTCTTGGTAATGAAGCGGTCACCCTGCAAACGGACCCAACCACGGCAGAACTGAAGGCCATCAATCTGGCGACGGATGGCACGATCAGGCTGACGGGGGTATCGGCCTACGGACTGGCGTTGAGCGGCACAGCAGCTGACTTGGCAGCAGCACTGTCAGGAACCTTTGGCGCCGCTTACACCGGTGGCATCACGATCACAGGCACGACTGCGTCTGCGGCTGACCTGAAGGCCATCAACTTGGCGACAGAAGGCGCCCTCGATGCGAGCAACGTGCTCACGATCACGGGCTCTGCAGCTGATGTGAATGCGGTCTACACGGCTCTTGCTGGTGAGATCACCGGTCTGGGCGGCGAAGCGGTGACGCTGAACACGGATCCAAGCCTTGCCGAACTGAAGGCCATCAACGTGGCGACGGAAGGCACGATCAGCCTGACGGGGGTATCGGCCTACGGCCTGGCGTTGAGCGGCTCAGCAGCGGACCTGGCTGTAGCACTGTCAGGAACCTTTGGAGCTGCTTATACCGGTGCGGTGTCGATCATTAGTACTGCAACCGAAGCGGCAGCGGCTGACCTGAAGGCCATCAACTTGGCGACAGCAGGCGCCCTCGATGCGAGCAACGTGCTCACGATCACGGGCTCTGCAGCTGACGTGAATGCGGTCTACACGGCTCCTGCTGGTGAGATCACCGGTCTGGGTGGCGAATCGGTCACCCTGCAAACGGATCCAACCACGGCAGAACTGAAGGCCATCAATCTGGCGACGGATGGCACGATCAGGCTGACGGGGGTATCGGCCTACGGACTGGCGTTGAGCGGCTCAGCAGCGGACTTGGCAGCAGCACTGTCAGGAACCTTTGGTGCTGCTTACACCGGTGCGGTGTCGATCATTAGTACTGCAACCGAAGCGGCAGCGGCTGACCTGAAAGCCATCAATCTGGCAACTGCAGGCGCTCTCGATGCGAGCAACGTGCTCACGATCACGGGCTCTGCAGCTGATGTGAATGAGGTCTACACGGCTCAGGCTGGTGAGATCACCGGTCTGGGCGGTGAAGCGGTGACGCTGAACACGGATCCAAGCCTTGCCGAACTGAAGGCCATCAATGTGGCGACGGCTGGCACGATCAGCCTGACGGGCACATCGGGCTACGGCCTGGCGTTGAGCGGCTCAGCAGCGGACCTAGCTGTAGCACTGTCGGGAACTTTTGGGGCTGCTTATACCGGTGGCATCACGATCACAGGCACGATTGCGTCTGCTGCTGACCTGAAAGCCATCAATTTGGCGACGACCGGCGTTGTCAACGCCAGCAGTGTGGAGACGATCACGGGCTCTGCAGCTGACGTGAATGCGGTTTACACGGCTCCTGCTGGTGAGATCACCGGTCTGGGTGGCGAATCGGTCACCCTGCAAACGGATCCAACCACGGCAGAACTGAAGGCCATCAATCTGGCGACGGATGGCACGATCAGGCTGACGGGGGTATCGGCCTACGGCCTGGCGTTGAGCGGCACAGCAGCTGACTTGGCAGCAGCACTGTCAGGAACCTTTGGCGCTGCTTACACCGGTGCGGTGTCCGTCACCTCTGGTCCAGCGTCTGTTGTGTTGGCGAATGCACTTGATCAGGCCACCAGCGGTTTGATCACCGCCACGATCGGCGACCTAACGATCGCTCAGCTGAAGGATCTGACCGGCACAGGCAATGCCTACGCCATCACAGTCTCCGACTCCTCGGTGGACGCGGCAGATTTGAACGCCTTGGCTGGCAAGACCACCCTCACAGTGAATGCAGGCGGAGTGGGAACGCTGACAGGAACAACTGCAGCGATTAAGCAGGCGATCACGGCTGCCGCGATTGACACTGCAACGAACGTGGTTGTGACCATCGGTGATGTTGCTGCCACTGATCTCTTGGCAACAGACCTGAGCGCAATTAGTGCAGCAACAACCGGATCGGTCACTGTGACCAATGCCGTCAAGGTCTCTGGTAGTGCTTCAGATCTGCTCGCAGCTGTAAGCGCCTCAGATACAAGCGTCGGTTTGAATGCTGCTTCGACGCTAATTGCAACGAGTTACGCCGGTGAAAACCTTTCCGTCATTTCAGCTGCATTTGATTTGAAGGTGTCGCTGGCTGCTGATACGTCAGTTGGCAATCGTAATTTGTCTACCGCTGACCAGCTCACGGTTGCAGCAGGTAAAACTCTCACCTTGACCAGCGCTGACGACTCGACGACAAACCTCACTGATCTCGACAGAGTCATTCTTAATGGCACGGGCGCCAAGCTGGTGCTTGATCAGGCTTCCAGGCTTGAAGCCCCGAGCCTGTCCGCCATCCAAGGCACATCTGCCAGCGGCGAAGAGGTGCAGATCACCACTTCGGCCGGTGGAGCGCAATCGGTCAATCTCAAGCAGATTTCCGACATCACTGGCGTTGATAGCTTCATCATCGACGCCGACACCAATAACTCCACGTTGTCGGTGCGCCTGTCGGACACCCTGTCTAAGTCCAGCAAGGTCAGCGTGGTGCTGGAGTCCACATCGCCACTCAACGTCAACCGAGACACGGTGCTGGTGGAATCAAATCTCACTGGTGCAACAACCGGAAATACGGTGTACACCTCAACCACCACCTGGGCTGAACTCGGCCTCGGAGGAGCAAGTGTTTACAACTTTGTTCCGAACAAGGATTCCTTCGGTGTTGTGGATTCCTCCAATAACTTTGTCTTCAACACCTGGCAGCTAGGTCTGCCCTCCGGTGGCTCGGGTGGATCCTTCACTTCTGATGGCAAGGTTTATCTCGACATCACTGGCTTCGTGAATATCGATCTGGTTCAGGAGGTGCGGAACTACATCGGCGACAACATCTCCCTCACCAACCGGAATGTGGATACCGGCTTTGCCCTGATTAACTCCGATGCCGATGGCAACCTTGACATCGGCCTGTTCCACGTCAAGTGGCTCGGTGCCGATGCTGCCAACCCAACAGCCTCCAGCGCTGATCTCCAGGTGACCCGTCTGGCTGTTCTGCAAAACGTTGATGCCGATGCCACCTTGGGTCTCACCAGCGTGATCGCAGCACCAAACTTCATCGCCAAAGCGATTCCAACCGGCCTCGCCTAACCATGCCCCTCGCCCAGTCACGACGCCATCCGGCGCCGCGGCTGCGGCGCCGTACCCAAGCCCACACGCCTGCTCCGCCCCACACCACACGGATGAGTTCCACACCCTGGCTGCAATTAGGCAACCGCACCCTCCATCTGGAGGAGCTGCCGGCATTGCTCGAGCGCAGCCGCTTGCTCATCCCGCTGTTCCGTCGCCTGCTGCTGGAAGCCTGCATCGCTGGTGTCTCCGTCACCACCGACGAGCAGATGGCCTTTCAGCAGCGCTTCCTGGCCCAGAACGGCATCGATTCGGCGGAGAAGCTGCAGGCCTGGTTGGAGAAGGCCAACCTCACCGAGGAGCAGGCCTCCCGCAATATCCTCGAAGCCCTGCAGCTGGAAACCTACAAAAAGCAGCGCTTTGGTGGGGAGGTGGAGAAGATCTTCCTCGACACCAAAGAACAACGCGACCGCGTGGTGTATTCCCTCCTGCGCGTGAAGGATCAAGCCGCTGCCCAGGAGCTGCACCTGCGCCTGGAGGAAGGTGATGCCACCTTCACCGACCTCAGCCAGGAGCATTCGGCCGGCCCCGAACGCGAAACCGGCGGCCTGATCGGCCCGATCGTGATGGGGCGACTGCATCCGCAACTGGCGGAACTGCTGCGCATCAGCAAGCCGGGCCAGTTGTGGCATCCGATGCCGATCGACGACTGGTGGGTGATCGTGCGGCTCGACAAGAAGCTCCCGGCCCAGCTGGACGAGGCGATGGAGCAACAGATCCGCGAAGAGTGCTTTGAGGAGTGGCTCAAACAGCAGCTCACCGTGCTCGAGCAGGGCTACAGCCAGGCCACCAGTGAACGCGCCGCAACCGAGTCGCCGCCACCGTTGCCAGCGCCGCCGCCACCACCGTTGGAGGCGCCACCGGGCAACCCGCCAGACAGTGCGAGCCCGCCACACAACAGCGAATCTCCACCCCAAGCCAGTTCAGGCCCACCCGATCCAGGTCCACCGTCTCCAGCTCCAGCGTTTTCCGATCCACCTCCAGATGTCAGCGATGAGCCCGCAGCACCCAGCCCACGCCGCTTCTGGCCGTTCGGAAGCTGACCCGATGACCGCCACCACCCGCTTCAGCACCGCTTCTTCGTTCACCACCACCGCAAGCACCGCAACCGCCATGGCCAGCCTGAACACCGCCGCCACCATCCGCACTCTGGTTGCTCTGGATGCCGGCTTGCCGCACCTGCAGCAGTTGCTCAGCGGAATCAGCGCTGATGCGCAGCCGTTGCTGGTGCCACCGGGAGCCGATGCGATCGCGTTGATCACCGCTGCCCTGCAGGCCAGTCGTGCCACCCGTCTGGCGCTGGTGGCCCACGGCGCTCCCGGCCAGGTGCTGCTCGGGGCCGGCGGCCTGGACGCGGCTGTGTTGGCGGCGCGTGGCGTTGAACTGCGCCAGTGGGGCCTGGAGCAGATTGATCTTTATGCCTGCCAGGTGGGCCAGGACCAGGCCTTTGTGCAGCAACTGGCTGAGCTCAGTGGTGCTGCGGTCGCCGCCAGCGATTCAGTTGTGGGTCACAGCTCCCTGGGTGGCAGCTGGCAGCTGCAGGGTGCTGCCAATGGTGTGGTTCCCTTTAGCCGCGCGGCGCGTGAGGCTTGGGTGGTGGGTTTAGAGGGAGAAGAAATTACGAATTCAATTTCTAATATTCTCGATCTAATCGCGGCCAATAATTTAAATTCAGGTGCCAATGACTGGAATGGCCTTAATAATGTAATCTTGACAGACACGACGGTTGCAGTTGCTGATCTGAATACGCTGAATGGCAGCACCACTGGTGTTGTTAATGCAAACAGCGTGACAACGATCACCGGTGCACTGGCAGCAGTGAACACGGCCTATGCGGCTGGTGTTGCTGGTGAGATCACGGGTC
>CALRUA020000022.1:0-37261 GCA_943371215.1 Cyanobium sp. NIES-981
GACCTCAACCGAGCGGAGCCGGTGGTTGCCCCGCTATCTGGCGATCTATAACGGCCGCAGGTGTCATATGGCCCTGGCTGGCCGCACCCCCATTCAGCAGCTCGGACTGTTGCGGGCTACTGAATGACCTGGTGAGAAAACACACTTAGTCCCCAAGGATTGCCGCGAGCAGCGCCTGCTGGGCATGCAGGCGGTTTTCAGCCTGGTCAAAGATGCGGCTGGCGCTGCCTTCCATCGCGCCAGCACTGATTTCCAGCCCGCGGTAGGCCGGCAGGCAGTGCAGCACGATCGCCCCGGCGTCTGCCTCGGCCAGCAGTTCCTCGTTCAGGCACCAGCCCGCGAAGGCCTGCGCCCGTTCGGTTTTTTCCTGTTCCTGGCCCATGGAGGCCCAGACGTCGGTGTAGAGGGCATGGGCACCGCGTACGGCCGCCACCGGCTCATGCACCACAGCGATGCTGCAGCGCCCGGCCGCCAGCGCTAGGGCCTGCGCCAGTACGGCCGGGCTGGGTTCGAACCCCTTGGGGCAGCCGATGCGCACGTTCACCCCCAGTAGGGCGCCGCAGAGCATCAGCGAGTGGGCCACATTGTTGCCATCGCCCACGTAGGCCAGGGTGAGGCCGGACAACTGCCCGAAGGCCTCCTGCAGGGTGAGGTAGTCGGCCAGGGCCTGGCAGGGGTGCTCCAGATCGGTGAGGGCGTTGATCACGGGGATCGAAGCCCAATGGGCATACTCCGCTAGCTCCTCCTGGGCGAAGGTGCGAATCGCCAGCGCATCCACATAGCGGCTCAGCACCCGGGCAGTGTCCGCCACGGGCTCCCCGCGGCCCACCTGGGTCACCGAGGGGTTGAGGTCAATCGTTTGCCCCCCCAGGCGTGCCATGGCCACCGTGAAGCTCACCCGCGTGCGGGTGGAGGCTTTGGTGAAGATCAGGCCCAGGGTTTTGCCTGCCAGGTCCACCTGGGTGCGGCCCGCCTTGAAGTCGGCGGCCAGCTGCAGCAACGCGTGGGTCTGGTCGGCGGTGATGTCTGCCGAGGAGAGGAAGTCCCGTCCGTGGAGCAGCTCCAGGCAGGGATCGGCGCTGGAGCTAGCCATCGACCCTTCTCAAAGAACCCTTATCCGGGATCAAGGGCCCGTCCGTCAAGGGGTCAGGCAATGGCCTGGGCGTCCTCGGGCATCACGCTGCTGGCCAGCAGGTTCTTGAGGTTGTCGCCCTCGATCACCTCCTTCTCCAGGATCTGCTGGGAGATGCTCTCCAATAGGCCGCGGTTGTGGCGCAGGATCGAGAGGGCCCGATCGTGGGCCCGATCCACCAGCGTGCGTACTTCCTTGTCGATGGCTTGAGCGGTGGCATCACTCACCACCCGGCGGGGGTTGTTGCCAGCCCCCAGGAAGCGGCTACCGCCCTGTTTGTCGTAGGCCAGGGGGCCCAGGATGTCGCTCATGCCGTAGGTGCCCACCATCTGCTCGGCGATATCGGTGGCGCGCTGGAGATCGTTGGAGGCGCCGGTGGTGATTTCGCCAAACACGATCTCCTCGGCGCTGCGCCCGCCCAGCAGGGTGGCGATCTGGCCTTCCAAGTCTTCCTTGGAGTTGAGGAAGCGCTCCTCGGTGGGCAGCTGCAAGGTGTAGCCCAGGGCGCTCATGCCCCGGGGCACGATCGAGATCTTGGCCACCTTGCTGCCGCCCGGCATCAGGTGCCCCACGATCGCGTGGCCCACCTCGTGGTAAGCCACCACCCGCTTCTCCTCGGGCTGAAGTACGCGGCTCTTTTTCTCCAGGCCCGCCACCACCCGTTCAATGGCCTCGTTGAGGTCGGCCTGTTCCACCTCGGTGCGGTAGGAGCGGGCGGCCAACAGGGCGGCCTCGTTCACCAAGTTGGCCAGATCGGCTCCGGCAAAGCCACTGGTGGCCTGGGCGATCTTGTCGATGTCCACGCTGGGCGAGAGCTTCACCTTCTTGGCGTAGATCTGCAGGATCAACTTGCGGCCCGAGAGGTCCGGACGATCCACCAGCACCTGGCGGTCGAAGCGACCCGGACGCAGCAGGGCGGCATCGAGGGTTTCCGGCTGGTTGGTGGCGGCCAGCACGATCACCGGTTTGTCCTGGGCGGCGAAGCCATCCATCTCCGTGAGCAGCTGGTTGAGGGTCTGCTCCCGCTCATCGTTGCCCCCCACTACACCCATGGAGCCGGCGCGGCTCTTGCCGATGGCATCCAGTTCGTCGATGAAAATGATGCAAGGCGCCTTTTTCTTGGCTTCCTCGAATAGGTCGCGCACCCGGGCGGCACCGGCGCCCACGAACAGCTCAACGAATTCGGAGCCCGAGATGATGAAGAAGGGAACCTCCGCTTCTCCGGCCACGGCCTTGGAAAGCAGGGTTTTGCCCGTGCCGGGAGGCCCCACCAGCAGCACGCCCTTGGGGATGCGAGCGCCGATGGCCGCGTAGCGCTCGGGCTTCTTGAGGAAGTCCACGATTTCGGCCAGTTCGGCCTTGGCCTCATCCACGCCGGCCACGTCGGCGAAAGTGACCCGGGATTCCTCATCGGGCACGTAGACCTTGGCCTTGCTCTTGGTGAAGCTCAGGGCACCCTGGGCACCGCCCATCTGGCGGCGGGCAAAGAACTGCAGCACCAAGATGAAGATCAGCGGCGGCACCACCCAGCTCAGGGCCGTGGTGATGAAACTGGGCTTCTGCGGGGGAGCGGCGGCGAACTCCACGCCGTGCTGCTCGAGCCGCTGGGGCAGATCCATGTCGAAGATCGGCGTGGTGGCCAGCACCGACGGCGCCCCCTCCTCGGCGTTGTTGAGCTCGTAGCGGATTTGCTCCTGGGTGATGTAGGCCCGCTTGACGTTGCCGTCGTCTACCTGGCTGATAAACAGGGAATAGGGAACCCTGGGCACCTGCTGCATCGACTGGTTCGGCAGGAAGCTGCTGAACAGCAGCAACACGCCGAAACCGATCAAAACCAGGTTGATGATGCCGAAGCGCCTGTTGGGGGGCGTGTCGTCCTGGCGGATGGCCATGCGGCGGAAAGCTTGTTAGGCCCAAACTAGTTGGCACGCCTCAAGCGCGCGCGGGGTGACAACCGAACGCTCTGTTCTGCATGTGTGGCCGCTTTTCCCTCACTGCCTCCCTCGATCGCCTGCTGCCCCGACTGGGGGGGGGCCTGCCGGAGGGTCTGGCCCGCTACTACGCCCCCCGGGCCCTGATCCAGCCAGGTGAGCCCCTGTTGGTGCTGCGCCAGGAACACGGCCAGATCGGCTCGGCCCTGATGCTCTGGGGCCTGCTGCCGGAGTGGAGCAAGGATCCCCTCGGGCGCCATGGCGCGGGGCAGCGGCCCTTCAACGCCCGCAGGGAAACGGTGGCGGAGAAGGCCACCTTCCGCGGACCCTGGCGCCACCGCCGCTGCCTGCTGCCCGCTGATGGGTTTTATGAGAAGGGGCGTTTGATTCGCCGCTCTGATCGCCAGCCGTTCTGGCTGGCGGGCCTGTGGGATCGCTGGATTGGCCCCGATGGCAGTGAGCTGGAGAGCTGTTGTGTGCTCACCACGACCCCCAATGCCCTGGTGGCGCCGTTGCACAACCGCATGCCGGTGATTCTTCCCGATGGCCTCGAGGAGGCCTGGCTGGCCCCTTGTGATGGCCCGGGCCTGCGGGCCCTGGAGCCGCTCCTCGAGGGCTGGGATCCCCAGCGTTGGGAGTTGGTTGCGCCGCGGCGCAACCCCGCGGAAGATGGGCAGCTCTCGCTGCTGGAGTAGCCCCTGGTTCCATGCGTGTGCGGCGTGACCATTGGCGCGATCAGGTCCCCTTGATCGGCTTCGTGCGGCTCTCGGTGCTGTGGAGGGAGCGTGCCCACTTGGCCACCATCCAACCCCGCTTTTGGCCGCGGCTGCTGTTGATCCTGGCCACCAGCCTGGCGATCGCCCCCCTGAACGGGCTGCAGCACCTGCTCTATGGCCGCCGCATCCGTGCCACGACGGTGCACCCGCGGCCCATCTTTGTGCTGGGTCACTGGCGCAGTGGCACCACCCATCTCCACAACCTGCTGGCGCTGGATCCCCGCTTCGCTGTGGTGACCAACCAGCAATGCATCACCCCGGAGGCCTCCCTGGTGGGAGGCCGTTGGCCGCGAGGGCTCATGGGCCTGCTGCTGCGGCCGGAGCGTCCCATGGATCGGATGGCCTGGTCGCCGGATTCGCCGCAGGAGGAGGAAACCGCCGTGGCCAAGAGCGCGCCGGTGGGCATCCATGCCGCCTTCCAGTTCCCGACGCAGGCCCAGGAGCTGTTTGATCGCCGGGTGCTGCAGGAGCCTTCCGGCTATGCCGCGGCGCTGTTGCGGGTGTTGAGGATTGCCACCCTGCACGGGGGCGGGCGCCCCCTGGTGCTCAAGAGCCCCAGCCATACGGCGCAGATTCCCTTGCTGCTGCGGCTCTTCCCCGAGGCTCGTTTTGTGTTTCTGCACCGCGATCCCTGGGCCGTGTATGCCTCCACCCTTCACGTACACGCCAGGTTCCTGCCGCGCACGGCCCTGGAGCCCTACAGCCGCCCCTGCATCCAGGCCAACGTGCTGGCCCTCTATCGCCAACTGATGGGCAGTTACCTGCGCGAGCGCCATCGCATTCCCCCGGGCCAACTGGTGGAGATCGCCTATGGCGATCTGGATGCCGATCCCCTCCCCACCCTTGAACACCTGTATGCCGCCCTCGATCTGGGCGCTTTCGAGCCCCAGCGGCAGCGCCTGGCCGCCTACGTGGACCAGCAGCGCGGTCACCGCCGCAATCGCCTGCAGCTGAGCGCCGCCGATCGGGAGCTGGTCTCGGCCCACTGGGCATTTGCGTTTGAGGCCTTTGGCTACGGCCGCGCACCGTTGGCTGGGGCTGTGCATGGCAGCTGAGTCCGTCGCCCTGCGGTTGCGCCACAGCTGTTACCGGCAGCTGCTCCTGCTGTGCCTGGCGGTGATGGCGAGCTTCACCCTGCCCGATGGCTGGAGCCGCCTCTCCTCGCTCGGCTACAACCTGCTTCCGTTGGTGATGCTGCGGGGGTTTGGCCGCCAGTGCGGCCCGGTTCCGTTCGGACTGCTTCCCCGCCAGCTCTACCGAGCCCTGGGGCTGGCCGCGTTGGCCTCCGGTTTGGCCTGGTATTTCACCCCCCTGGCCCTGCGCAGCACTGGCGTGGCGATGCTGGTGATCTGGACCCTGTTTGTGGGTTGGAGTGCCGTGCGGCTGGTGCGGGGCCTGGCCCAGGAGCGGGTGGTGAATGCCCAGGTGTTGATGGGTGCCGGCGCCGGCTATCTGTTGATTGGTCTCACGGCGGGGCTGCTGTTCAGCGCCCTGGAAACCATCACGCCCGGCAGTTTCAGCAGCGTGCGTGGGGCGGCTGGCGATGTGCTGCTGTCACGCGAAGGCCCCAGCGGTGAGTCCACCTTGGTGTGGGAACTCAACTTCGTGCGGATCAATTACTTCGCCTTCGTGAGCCTCACCACCACTGGTTTCGGCGACATCGTGCCTGCCACGCCGCCGGCCCAGATGGCCAGTGTGGCGGTGGCTGTGACCGGCACCCTCTATCTCGCCGTGGTGATGGGCCTGCTGATCAGTCGCTACACGGTGCAGGAGTCGGAGGAAGAGAATCAGGGCTGAGCTCCAGGGTCCAGAGCAGGTCGTCGCCGAGTTGCTGGAGCCGTCGCCGCGGCCATGGCGCCGCCTGGTTCACATCCACCAGCTCGAGATTGCCCAGGGGCGTCTGGGCTGCGGTGCCCCCCAGCAGTTTGGGGGCCATCACCGAGGTCACCTGCTGTACGCATCCCTCGCCCACTGCTGCGGCCGCCAGGCTGGCACCGCACTCCCACAGCACTTGGTTGCAGCCCCGCTTGGCCAGTTCCTGTAGCAAGTGCTTGGGGCTGCAGTGGTCGAGCACCAACCGCTCCACCCCCAGTTGATCCAAGTGGAAGCGTCCCTGGGCGGGTGCACCCAAGCCATGGGCCACCAGGGTTGGCGCCGTGCGCTGGTCCCACAGTTGGGCCTGCCGAGGCAGCTGGAGACTCCGGCTCAGCACCACCCGCAGGGGTTCCGGGTGCCGTTGGCCGCGGGAGCTGAGCAGGGGATCGTCGGCCCGCACCGTGCCGCCTCCCACAATCACGGCATCGCAGCTGGCTCGCAGCCGGTGCACCCAGGCCCGGGCCTCGTGGCCGCTGATCCACTGGCTGGAGCCATTGGGCAGAGCGGTGCGGCCATCACTGCTCATGGCCCACTTGAGGATCCCGAAGGGTCTTCCCGTGCTCACCCGGTGCAGGAAGGCGCGGTTGAGCTGGCGCGCTTCGCTGGCGCAGACGCCCTCGATCACCTCAACGCCTGCGGCCCGTAGCTGGGCGATGCCGTTGCCGCTCACCCGCGGGTCGGGATCGGCCATGGCCACCACCACCCGCCGGATGCCGGCTGCCAGCAGCGCCTCGCTGCAGGGAGGCGTGCGGCCGTGGTGGCAGCAGGGCTCGAGGGTTACCACCGCCGTGCCGCCCCGAGCCTGGTGCCCCGCCTGGCGCAGGGCATGCACTTCAGCGTGGGGCGCTCCGGCGCGGGGATGGAAGCCTTCCCCCACCAGCTCCCCATGGCTGTTGAGCACCACGCAGCCCACCAGCGGGTTGGGGCTGGTGCGGCCGGCGCCGAGGGCGGCCAGTTGCAGGGCCCGCTGCATCCAGCCCCGCCAGAGGCTGTCGCTCATGTGGCGTCGGCGTCGGTCCAGCCGGGCAGGCTGCGCCATTCGCCCACCACGTAGGGCGGCACCGGCAGTTCCACGAACACGCCGGGCAGTTCCAGACGCAGCGGTCGGTTCTGACTCAGGCTCTCCAGCAGCGGAGCCAGGTTGAACTCGGCGGCGGCATCGCGGCCATCGGCGGCGAGTTTGGGGTTGTTCGTGGTGATGTCTTCCAGCTGCCAGTTCTGGCGGCCCGAGTGCACCAGCAGGGCGGTGGGGTGATCCAGGCGCACCCTGCCGGGGTAGCCCACGATCCGCAGGATTAGCGGTCCGCCGGGAGGCCCCTGCCGGTAGGCCACGGCCTGCCAGCTCTGGTAGTCGAGGTCGCGCAGGCTCTCCAGGCTGCGCACCACCGGGGTGCCGTTCTCATCCGGGTGGGCATGCACCTGGGCTAGGGCCGGTGCGGGGAGGGCCAGCAGCAGAACTCCCAGCAGCGCCCCAAGGAGGGAGGTGTAGAGGGGGGGCAGCAGCTGGCGAAACAGGCGTTGCATGGTGGAGCTCAGGCCTCCCGCTGGGCGCCGGGGATGGGCTGCCAGTTGGTGTGGGTGGCCCACAGGGCCCAGATCGCCATGGCCCGCAGGTAGTGGCAAGCCCGGAAGGTGTTCACAGCGGTGATCGCCTCGGGGGTGCGGAATTGCAGGCCACCGGCATACACCTGCTGCACCACAGCGCCGGTGATGGCGAAGGCGGTGCCGCTGTCGCCCATCAGGCGGTAGTAGGCCGCCAGGCCGAAGTTGATGCCGGTCCACACCTCGAGGGGGTGGGTGCCGTTGGGATCGAGGGGGGTGCCGTCGCGGCGCAGGCCATTGGCCACGCCGAGGCTGCCGCCCTGGAACCCTTCGAAGCAGGCTTCCTTCACCGCCTTGAGAGCGCTCTGGGCGCGGTCGTCGGCCACCACGGCGGGCAGCCCCAGCAGACGGGCGTAGAAGTCGCCGCAGAGCTGGTCGGCCATCACCACGGGGGTGCCGCTCTCGGCGTCGATGTTGTAGTACTCGCCGTTCCAGAGCAGGGCGTCGAAGTTGCTCCGGGATTGCTCCAGCCAGCCGCTGAATTCCCGCTGTTCATTGGAGGTGTCCAATCCCATGGCGAGTTGCAGCTGCTGGGCCATGGCCAGGGCGGCCTCCAGGGCCGCGATCCAGAGAGCGCCGCAATAGGCGCTTACCCCCTTGAGCGGCCAGTCGTCGAAGGTCTGGTCGGGGGCGCCGCCGTTGTCGGGCAGGCCGTCGTTATTGGCGTCGAAGGTTTTGAGGTAACGCAGGGCCTGCACGGCCGCAGGCCAGCAGTCCGCCAGGAAGCGCAGGTCTTCACCGGTGGGCGCCAGCTTGAAGGTGCGCCACACCTGCAGTACGTAGTCGCTGGCCAGGTCCTTCCAGAGGTTGCAGTCCTGATAGGCGGTGTAGTTGGTGGCGTCCCAGGGACGCTCGTTGGGGGCGCCGAGATCGTGGGGGGTGGCTCCCGCCAGCTTGCGGGCGGCCTCCACCCGGCCCTTGCCCTGGGTGAAGTACCAGCCGATCGGCCGCGGGGTGGGGTCGGCGGCGGGGATGGCGCGGGCGAAGCTGCGCAGCACGGCTTTGTCCAGTTCCGGCCACAGCTGCAGCAGGGCAAAGGAGCCGTAGAGCCGCACATCGAGGCTCTCGTACCAGGCGTAGTCGAGGCACTCGAGCACGCCGAAGCGGCCCACGGGATCGGCCGAGCTGGCCGCACTCCAGAGACTGCCACCGGAGGCGAGGTCGTAGAGCTCGTTGAACAGGGCCATGCGCAGCGGTTCGGGGATGTCCTCCCGCTCCAGCACCGGCTGCTGCCAGGCCTCGATCTGCTCGTGCCAGCTGCGCCAGTCCCGCAGGGCCTCCGCAGCGATGGCCGCGGCGCCGCGGCCGTCCACGCCAAAGAAGTCGGTGTAGCGCCGCAGGGCCCGGGTGCCGCTGGCGAAGGCCGTCACCGGTAGGTCCCAGCTGATCACCAGCGGAATCTCGAGGCTCTCCCCGGGTTCCAGGTGGCACTTCACCGCCAGGGCGGCGCTGGCGGGATCGTTCTGGCCGCTGTGGCGGTCGTTGTTGCTGTCGGGAATGGAGCCATCGCGGGCAAACGGCTCCCACAGCTCGGCGCCAGTGCCAGTGGGGTTCCAGCGGCTGCAGCGCTGCACCTCCAGGGCAGCATCGGTGGCGATGCACCACTGGCCCTGGCCTTCGGCGATGGGCTGGCTCACGCTGCCCTCCAGCAGCACCCCCTTGAGCTGGCCGTCGTCGATCCAGCGGTTGCGTTGCCCCTGGCTGCTGCCCACGGCCGGCACATAGTTGTGCTCGGGGCTGCCGTCGTCGCGGAACTTGACTGCTGCTGTGGGATCGGTGTTGGTGAACCAGCCGGTGGTATTGCGCCAGCTCAGCAGCAGCGACAGATCCAGGGGCTTGGTGGTGGGGTTGCTGAGGGTCCAGCGGAACACCGCCACCGGATAGCTGCTGCGCTGGTAGTCGCCGGGGAGGATCGGGCTGAAGGCCTCGCAGCGCACCTGGGCGTCGAACACACCTTCGTAGCTGGTCCAGCTGAGGGGGTAGCGGGCGGCGTAGGTGCCGGTGCTCTGTTGGGGGCTGCTGGCGGGATACCAGCTCCAGGCGCTGAGGGGTTCACCGGCTTCGGGGCGGGAGGCATCGGCCTCGGGTTTCACCGCCAGGGCATGGGCTCGGCTGTGTTGGCCGTTGCTCTCGAACAGGGCGAACTGGCAATCGGGCAAGGTGCCAAACCAGTGCTCACCGCCATCCAGGTGCCAGAGGTTGAAGGCCCCGTCCGGGCCGCGGCCGATGCAGCCGGCCCCGAATCCCCCCAGGGGCATGCCGTGGCTGGGGCCGTCGTCGAGGTTGCTGGCGTAGCGCACCGTGTAGGGCTTGTCCCAGCCGAGGCCCAAGGGGCGCGACCAGCTGGCGGCAGGGGGGCGCCAGGGGCGGCCAGCAGCGCGCTGGGCTGCCTTGCCCCGCAACAGCGATTTGAGGGCGGAGAGGCCGAAGCGCGCCATGGAGCCGTAAAAAGTGCGCCCAGCTTGTCAGAGCTGGCCCGGTTGGGTCTGCAGGCTGCCGCCCACTTCCTGGTCCACCAGGGCATCCAGGGTCACGGCGGAGCGCACCAGGGCCTGGTAGCGCTGCACCACGCGGCGGTTGCGCTCGATCCAGTTGCTGGCATCGCCGCTGGGCAGGCCTGAGCCGTCGCCGGCCAGCAGCTCCAGGTCGTTCTGTTGGGCCAGCAGGGCCAGCACCAAGTCGTGGATGCGCTGGCGGCGATCGCTCATGGACGGGCCGAAGGGGCAGGTGGCTGAGCATCATGGCTCCAGTGGCAGGGGGCGCCCTGGCGGAACTGGCCCTGGTGGAGGTGATCGGCACCGATGCAGGCGGCCTGGCGGCGCTGCCTGCCGGGGCGCAGCAGCTGATCCGGGTGGCGGAGGTGGTGGCGGCCCCGCAGCGACTGCTGGTGGAGCTGCCGTCCTGGTGGCAGCAGCAGCAGGCGGAGGGCCGCATCCCGGCCACGAGGCCCTGCCCCGAGCGGCTGGCCAGCGACCGACCTGAGCAGATGTATGGGCCCCTGGAGCAGGCCCTGGCCAGTGACCGCCCGGCGCTGGTGCTGGCCAGCGGTGATCCGCTCTGGTTCGGCATCGGCCGGTTGCTGATCCAGCGCTTCGGCCCCGAGCGCTTGCGCTTTCACCCGGCCCCCAGCTCGCTGCAGCTGGCCTTTGCCCGCCTCGGCCGTCCCTGGCAGGACGCCAGCTGGATCAGCCTGCATGGCCGGGAGCCGGACCCGTTGGCGGCGGCCTTGCAGAAGCGGCCGGCGGCCCTGGCGGTGCTCACCGACCCCGGCCGTGGTGGCGCCGAGGAGGTGCGGCTGATGCTGGCGGCCTCGGGGTTGGAGGCGGCCTACGCCTTTTGGCTGTGCGAGCGGCTGGGCCATCCGGCGGAGCGGGTGCAGCGCTTGGCCCCGCAGGCCCCCATCCCAGCCGATTGCGATCCCCTGCATCTGGTGCTGCTGATCGCCGAACCCCCAGCGGCTCCTGCCGATCCCGCCGCCCTGCCCCTGTTCGGCCTCGACGACGGCCTGTTCCTCCAGCACGACGACCGTCCGGGCCTGATGACCAAGCGGGAGGTGCGGATCCAGCTACTGGCCGAGCTCGCGCTGCCCCAGGGCGGCGTGCTGTGGGACATCGGTGCCGGTGTGGGCTCGGTGGGCCTGGAGGCCCTGCGACTGCGGCCGCAGTTGCAGGGCTGGTTCCTGGAGCAGCGGGGCGGGTCAGCGGAGCTGATCGCCGCCAATGGCGCACGGCTGGGGGTGAGGCCAGCAGGGGTGGTGCAGGGCAGGGCACCGGAGGCCCTGGCCCAACTACCGGATCCCGACCGGGTGCTGATCGGCGGTGGTGGCCGCGGCCGGGCCGTGGTGCTGGCGGCGGTGCTGCAGCGCTTGCGGCCCGGTGGGGTGGTGGTGATCCCCCTGGCCACCCTGGAGGCTCTGGCGGAGCTGCGGCCCCTGCTGGAGCAGGCTGGCTGCCGGGTCACGGTGGCTCAGCACCAGGCCTGGCGTGGTGCGCCCCTGGCCGATGGCACCCGCCTGGCGCCGCTCAATCCCGTCTTGGTGCTGCGTGGCGAGCGCCGATGAAGGGGCCGCCGTGGCGTGCGGGGCCCTTTCCGGGATTCTGTACAGGCCTGTACAGGTCGCCGGACAGAGCCGTAAGCATCCACGACCAGGTCCCATGCCAAGGACGCTCAGGAGGATCAGGATCCCCAGGGTTTGCCTGGGCTACCGCGGTGCCAGCGGCTGGATCACAGCCGGGCTGCCCAGCGTGATCCCCAGCGCCTCGGCCTGGCCAGCCCCCAGTTCCACCACCCCATCGGCGGGTTCATCGGGCCCGTAGCTGCGGCAGGGCAGTCGCGGGCAGGGCTTGGCGGCTGCCTCGATGGCCACCACCCGGCCCTGCCGCAGGAACAGCATGTCCAGCGGGGCGGGGGTGCGGTGCATCCAGAACTTCAGGGTTTGGGGCTGGGTATAGGGAAACCACATGCCGCGCAGCGGGGCCAGCGGCGGCCGGCCCATCAGGCCCCAGCTCTGCTGTTGCGGAGTGCGGGCCACTTCCAGCTGGATGCAGGCTGGCGCCCTTGCCACGGCCGCCAGACACCACTCGGCGCTGATGGGCAGGTATTGGGGCGGTGGGGTGGAGCTTGGTGGCATGGGGGTCAGGAGGTGCCGGTGGGCCGTGGTGCCCCCAGGCTGGGTGGCCCATCGCTGAGGCAGTAGCCCAGGCCACGCACGGTGTGGATCAGGCGCTTCTCGCCCTGCTCCTCCAGCTTCTGGCGCAGGTAGCGCACGTACACCTCGATCACGTTGCTGGCGGCACCCTGCTGGTCGTGCCACACCTCCCGCAGGATCTGATCGCGGTTCACCACCCGGCCGCTGTGCTCCATCAGCAGCAGCAGCAAGGCGTATTCCCGGGCGGTGAGCTCCAGCTTCCGCCCGGCGCGCCGCACCTCGTGGCGACTGGGCACGATCGTGAGATCGGCCAGTTGGCGCAGATCCAGTGGCGGCTGGCCCTTGCGGCTGAGCTTGCGGTGCAGCCGCAGGCGCATCAGCAGGTCGCTGGTGCCCGATGCGGACAGCCAGAAATCGCTGGCGCCGGAGCGCAGGCAGCGGCTGCGGGCAGCCACGCTGTCCGTGCCGATGTCCAGCAGCAGCGGCACCCCAGGCAAGGCCTGCTGCAGTTGGGGAATCAGCGGCTCCAGTTCGCTGCCGAGCACCACCAGCTCAGCGTTGGCCCAGCTGGTGGGGGTGTCGGCCGTTCCGATCTGGCAGTGGTAGCCGGAGGCCTGCAGGCGAGCCTCCAGGGCTGTGGCCTCGGCCCCCAGCAGCAGCACCAGGGCCTCGCTCATGGGTTGCCATTACCCGGCTTGGCCACGTGGGGCAGGCCCCAGCCCAGCTTGTTGCGCAGCACCTGGAAGAACTCGTGGTCGGCCAGGCGCACGAAGCGCACCGGGTGTTCACTGCGGCGGATCAGCACCCGGTCTTCCGGCCACACGTAACAGCCGGCACTGCCATCCACCACCATCATCAGCCGCTCCGGCGTGGCGGGGAACACCGTCACCGGTTCCCGGTCGCTGAACACCAGCGCCCGCGAGGCCAGTGAGTGGGGGGCGATCGGGGTGAGCTGCAGCACCGGGCAATCCGGGGTGATCACCGGCCCGCCTGCACTGAGGGCATAGGCGGTGGAGCCCGTGGGGGTGGAGAGGATCACGCCGTCGGCGGCGATGTCCACCGGCGCGTGGCGGCCAATGGCGATCTCGAAGTGACACATCGAGGTGAGCGGCTCGCGGTGCAGGGCCATCTCGTTGAGGCACAGCACCTCCCAGCGCCGCTGCTCGCCGCGCATCACGCTCACCACAAGCATGGTGCGGTCTTCCACCGTCCAGTTGCCGGCGATCACCTGATCGAGGGCCTGATCGAGCTCCGGCAGATAGGTTTCCGCCAGGAAGCCCAGGTGCCCGGTGTTGATCGTGAGGATCGGCACATCAATCGGCGCCGTCTGCCGGGCAGCGGAGAGCACGGTGCCGTCGCCCCCGAGCACCACCGCCAGCTTCATGCTGCGCTTGAAATTCGCCGGCACGCAGGCGGTGTGGCCCAGGGTGCGCAGGTGCTGGTCCGGGTTGGCGAAGCCCACCATGCCGCCGGAGCTGCTGGCCCGTCGCACCTCGTAGCCGGCCTCGCGAAAGCGGGCCTCGATGGCATCGGCCGTCGCCAGGGCGAGGTCCTTGCCGTCATTCACGATCAGTCCGACGCAGGGCACCGATCGTGGGCGGGGGTCAGCAGGAGTTTATGGGGACCAGCGCTCAGCGCCGGCCGTTGCTTCACATGGCGGGGGGAGTGGCGCTCAGAACTGCTCGAGGAAGCGCAGATCGCTGGTGAACAGCCGGCGGATGTCGTCGATGCCGTGGCGCACCATGCAGAAGCGCTCCACCCCCAGGCCGGCGGCGAAGCCGCTGTAGCGGTTGGGATCGATGCCCAGGCCTTCCAGCACCGCCGGATCCACCATGCCGCAGCCCATCACCTCCAGCCAGCGGCCGCGCCATTGCACGTCCACCTCGGCCGAGGGCTCGGTGAAGGGGAAATAGCTGGCGCGGAAGCGCACCGGCAGATCCCCGAAGAACTGCTGCAGGAAGGCGGTCACGGTGCCGCGCAGGTGGCTGAAATCCAGGCCCTCGTCGATGGCTAGCACCTCCACCTGGTGAAACACCGGCGAGTGGGTGGCATCCACGGCATCGCGGCGGTACACCCGGCCGGGGGCCACGATCCGCACTGGTGGGGGATTGTTCTCCAGATGGCGGATCTGCACCGGCGAGGTGTGGGTACGCAGCAGCTCGCTGTCTGAGAGATAAAAGGTGTCCTGCATGTCCCGCGCCGGATGGTGGGGCGGGATGTTGAGGGCAGTGAAGTTGTAGTAGTCGGTCTCGATCTCGGGGCCCTCCTCCACCCGGTAGCCCAGGCCCGCAAAGATGTCCACGATTTCCTCGATCGTGCTGATCAGCGGGTGGCGATGGCCCGCCGGCGTGAAGCTCGCCGGCATGGTCACGTCGAGGGTTTCGGCGGCGATGCGCTCGGCCATGGCCGCCGATTTCACAGCCTGCAGGCGCTCGCTCAGCAGGCCGTGCACCTGTTCCTTGAGCACGTTGGCTCGTTGGCCCACCAGGGGGCGCTCGTCCCCCGGCAGTTTGCCCATGGCCCCCAGCACGCCCGAGAGCTTGCCCTTCTTGCCCAGCAGGCCCACCCGCAGCTCTTCCAGGTCGGCGGCGGTGGCGGCGGCGGCGATCGCTGCGGCGGCCTGAGCTTCCAGCTGCTCGAGCTGGTCGGTGAGCTGCTGCAGGCTGACGGTGGCGCTCACGGCTGGGCTACGGCGACCGTCGACTGTAGGCAGCAGCCTCGTAGCGTCGAATCAGCTGAGCACAAGCCGTGCGGATCCTGATCAGCAACGACGACGGCGTGTTCGCCGATGGCATCCGCACCCTGGCGGCCGAGGCGGCGCGACGTGGCCATGAGGTGACCGTGGTGTGTCCAGATCAGGAGCGCTCCGCCACTGGCCATGGCCTCACCCTCCAGACCCCCCTCAGGGCCGAGCGGGCCGATGAACTGTTTGCGGATGGCGTGAAGGCCTGGGCCTGCAGCGGTACCCCCAGCGATTGCGTGAAGCTGGCCCTGTTCGCCCTGCTGGATGAATGGCCCGACCTGGTGCTCTCGGGCATCAACCATGGCCCCAACCTCGGCACCGATGTGCTCTATTCCGGCACGGTGAGTGCCGCCATGGAAGGCACGATTGAGGGCCTGCATGCCCTGGCGGTGAGCAGTGCCGATTTCCAGTGGCGCCACTTCCAACCAGCTGCCACCCTTGCCCTGGATGTTTCCGAGCGCCTGCTGCAGCAGGGGTGGCCCGAGGGGATGCTGCTCAACCTCAATGTGCCGCCCTTACCGGCTGACCAGCTCGGCCCTCTGCGCTGGTGCCGCAAGGCCGTGCGCCGCTACACCGACCAGTTCGACCAGCGGGTGGATCCCCGCGGACGCACCTACTACTGGCTTGCCGGTGAAGTGGCGAACGATCTCGAGGCGGCGGTGGCGGGGCCCGAGGCCTGGCCCACGGATGTGGCCCACGTGAATGGCGGTGGTGTGGCGCTCACCCCCCTGCAGCCGGAACTGTTCTGGCGCGGCAACCCGTTGGATCTGCCCTCGCTGGAGTGAGTCAGGCCGAGCGGTAAACCCGTTGCAGCAGCCACAGGCTGATCCACAGGCCGATCAGGTGGGCGAACACCACCTGGGTGTTGCTCAGCACCGAGAGCATCTCGAGCGAGGTGATCGGGTAGTTGGTGATGCGGCCGCCGGGGGTGGTCATGGCGCCACCGAAGGCGAAGCCCGCCTGCATCGAGGCCTGCACAAACAGGCTCCCCGCCAGCGACTGATACCCCACCACCGCGAAGGTGATGCCCACCAGGTCGGCCAGGATGCTGCGCTTGATCAGCCGCGCCGTTTCCCCCTTGCTGGGACGCACCGGGCTGGCCAGGGCCCGGCCGCAGCGCACCAGCAGGCCGCTCTGCCAGATCGACCACAGCAGCACGAAGAAGGCCAGGGTGGTGAGGGAGAGCCCTGGGCCCAGCCCCAGGGCCTTGTCGGCCCGGGCGGCGATCTGGCCGCCGATGTTGTTGAACAGCAGCACCCCCATCACCACCACCGCCAGCACCACCTGGGCCCAGAGGCGGATCCAGCCCACCCGCCGCAGGGCGGCGGAGATCAGCTGCAGGTCGAGGCGGTCGGCCATGGGGCAGGCGGCGGGGGTGGCGCGGAGCGTCGCCCAAACCTGCCATGGGAGGATGCCAAAGGCGAGGGCCACGGCAGGTTTTCGGAGAGTTCCCTTCTGTGATGCCCCTGCGCTCCGCGATTGCTCTGCGCAGCCCCGAAGAGGCCCAGCGCCCCACGGCGATTGCCCTGGGCAGTTTCGATGGCCTGCACCAGGGCCACCGCCGGGTGATTGCCGCCATCACTGGCCCTGCCGCCGCTGCCGGCCTGGTGCCCACGGTGGTGAGCTTCTGGCCCCACCCCCGCGAGGTGCTGTTCGGCGATACCCGCCTGCGCCTCGATCTGCCGGGGGAAAAACTGCATCTGCTGGAGCCCCTCGGCATTCAGCAGCTGGTGCTGGTGCCCTTCACCCCTGAACTGGCCACCCTCAGCCCTGAGGACTTCGTGGAGCAGGTGCTGGTGCAGCAGTTGGAAGCCCGGCTCGTAGCTGTGGGGGAGAACTTCCGCTTTGGCGCCGGCCGCAGTGGCGACACCGCCGCCCTGGCGGCCATCGGTGCGCGCTATGGCCTTGAGGTGGTGGCGGTGCCGATGCTCTGGGATGGCGAGGAGCGGGTGAGCAGCAGCCGCATTCGCCGGGCCCTGGCCGCAGGCAATCTGGCGGAAGCCGCCCGCCTGCTGGATCGTCCTTATCGCTTCGGCGGGCGCGTGGTGCGGGGCCGTGGGCTGGGCCGCGAGCTGGGCTGGCCCACGGCCAACCTGCAGGTGGATGGCCGCAAAATCCTGCCCCTTGAGGGTGTGTACGCCGCCTGGGCCCAGGTGAATGGCGGGACGCCTCTGGCGGCTGTGATGAACCTGGGGCCCCAGCCCACCGTGGACCCCACGGCCCCCTCCGCCGTAGAGGTGCATCTGCTGGGGCAACAGCTGGAGCTGGAGGGGGCTCAGGTGCTGGTGGAGCCGGTGGCACTGCTGCGCCGGCAGCAGAAATTTCCGAATCTGGAGGCCCTGTGCGGCCAGATTGCAGCCGATGCGGCCCAGGCGGAGGCGCTCCTGGCCTCAGCCTGCGGGGTAGGCGTTGGTGAGGCCCCAGCTGATGAATGCGGCGATGCCGCCCAGCAGCAGAATCCCTGAGATCAGCACCAGCATCGGGCTGTCCGCTCCACCCTGCTCCATCCCCATTGGCCCCTGATGTGCGGCCTCACCCTACGCAGCACATGACCATCCCGCCCACTACAGCGTTGCCCGTTGAGGACCTGCAGGCGGTGCAGCGTCTGCTCGACGCCAACCTCGACCGCGCCCGGGAGGGGCTGCGGGTGATCGAGGACTGGTGCCGGTTTGGCCTGGATCGCTCGGATCTGGTCGTCCGCACCAAGGACCTGCGCCAGCGCCTGGGGCTGCTCCATCGCGAGGCCTACAAGCTGGCGCGTCATACCGCCACCGACGTCGCCGCCGGCATGGCCCATCCCGCCCAGGCCGAGCGCAGTGGCGCGGCCCAGGTGGTGGCGGCCAACTGCGGGCGGGTGCAGGAGGCCCTGCGGGTGCTGGAGGAATTTGGCCGGGGCCTCGATGCCCCGCTGGCGGCCGAGGCGGCGGCGATTCGCTACGCCCTCTATGACCTCGAGGTGGATCTGCTGCGGGCCGCCGCTGGTGGTAACTGGCGCCAGCAGCTGTTGCAGCAGTGCCGCCTCTATCTGGTCACCAGTCCGTCGCCCCAGCTGGAGGGCGTGGTGGCCGCAGCCCTGGAGGCCGGCCTGCGACTGGTGCAGTACCGCGCCAAGGAGGGCAGCTGCACGGCCAACGGCGTTCCCATCACCGATGCCGTGCGCCTGGAGCAGGCCCGGGCTCTGCGCCAGCTCTGCGCCCGCCATGGCGCCCTGTTTCTCGTGAACGATCGGATTGATCTTGCGCTGGCGGTGGATGCCGATGGCGTTCATCTCGGCCAGGGCGATCTTCCCCCCGCCATCGCTCGGCGCCTGCTGGGTCCTGACCGGTTGATTGGCCGCAGCACCCATGCCCTCAGCCAGTTGCAGCAGGCGATTGCCGATGGCTGTGACTACGTGGGCGTGGGGCCGGTGAACGCCACGCCCACCAAGCCCGGCCGCGACCCTGTGGGGCTGGCCTACGTGCAGCAGGCGGTGGCACATAGCTCCATTCCCTTCTTTGCCATCGGTGGCATCGAGGCGGCCAACCTGGCGGCCGTTCAGGCCACCGGGGCCCAGCGGGTGGCGGTGGTGCGGGCCATCACCGAGGCCCAGGATCCCGCTGCGGCCACCCGCGAGCTGCTGCAGCTGCTGGACGACCGCGCCGCCAACACGAGCACGGAACGGATCAGCCCATGAGCGACGCCATCACCGTGCGCCTCAATGGCGAAGAAGCCCTCTGCCCGGCTGGGTTGACGCTGCAGGCCGTGTTGGAGCACCTCGGCTACCGGCCCCAGCTGGTGGTGGTGGAGTTCAACGGCGAGATCCTGCCCAGGCATCGCTGGCCGCAGCAACCGGTACGGGAAGCCGATGGGATCGAAGTGGTCACCATTGTTGGGGGCGGTTCCTAGATTTCCCCCTAACTGATTGGGCTGCGGCCTTGCTCTCCAACCGTCCGTCCCAGCTGCTGCGCCGCGTTTGCAGTGCGCTGATGGTGCCCGCTGTGCTCGCGGTGCTCCTGGCCATTCCCAAGCCCACGCTTGCCGCTAGTGGCGGCCGTATCGGCGGCGGCAGTTTCCGCTCCGCTCCCTCGATGCCCCGGAGCTATGGCGGCGGTGGCGGCAGTTACCGCGGCAACTATGGCGGTGGCATGCAGCGCGGTTACGGCGGTGGTGGCATCGGCTTTCCCTTCATCGTTCCCTTCTTCTTCGGCGGTGGCGGTGGCCTGTTTGGCTTCCTGGTTTTGATGGCGGTGGTGGGGCTGCTGGTGAATGCCCTACGCGGTGGTGGTACGGCCCTTCCCTCCCGGGGCGATGGTGGCGAGCTGGCGGGCTATCGCCCTGATGGCCCCGTGGCCATCGCCCAGTTGCAGGTGGGGCTGCTGGCTTCCGCCAAGGAGCTGCAGGCTGATCTGCGCGGCCTTGCCGCCAGTGCCGACACCAGCACCAACGCGGGCCTGCAGCGGGTGCTGCAGGACACCACCCTGGCCCTGCTGCGCCATCCCGATCTCTGGGTGTACGCCAATGCTGAGGTGGGGCAGGTGCCCTTTAACGCGGCTGAATCCACCTTCAACCGCCTCTCGATGACCGAGCGCAGCAAGCTGCGCAGTGAGGTGACCAGCAACGTGGCTGGCAAGCGGCTCAGCGAGGGCTCCACGGCGGCGGGTGCCGCCGATGCCACCAGTGATTTCATCGCGGTGACCGTTTTGGTGGCCAGCCGCAGCAGGCTTGTGCTTAAGCCCCTCACGGGTTCCGAAGAGCTGCGTGAGGCCCTGCGGGTGATCGGCTCGGTGCCCTCCAACGATCTGCTGGCCCTCGAGGTGATCTGGCAGCCCGAAGGCGCCGGCGATGTGCTGAGCACCGAAGAGCTGCTCACGGCCTACCCTGATCTCAAGCATCTCTGAAGATTTCCTCTCCTTGGCCTACTGATTGGCCACAGATTTGCGGAACTTAAGGAACTCTTCTGCCGTTCTGTGTCGTGGTGTCCTGTTTTTGAAGGGTTGCCTCCGTAGGGTCGTCAAACCTTTAATTTCAGCTCCGCTCAGTGGGTCATTCCGTTCGCCGTCCAGAACCCCGTGCCATGAAATGGCAGGCGAATGGCGAACTCGCCGGTAGTGATCTGGATGCCCTTGTTTCCCATCTCCATGCGGTAGAGAGTGAAGAGAGGGGGCGTGAGTTGCTCTGGCTTGGCCGCAAGGGGGCTGAAAACTAACGACCACCAAGACCGCCCACCGACTGGTCCAACCCCTTGCCGCCTCCACGCCGAGCCCGCACACTGCGGCCCAGGTGTCTGGCTGCGATGGCTCCGCGCTCCCCTGAGTGGGTCAACACCTCGGTGCTGCTGGAGGCTCTCACCCGCTACGAGCAGGGACGTCTGCCCCGCTCGCTGCGCCTGTGGGTACAGGCGGTTCTTGAGCTCGATCGCCCCGTCAACGGCCCCCTGCATCCCCATGGCTAACGGGTAGACCCAGGATCCGGAGCGCTGCCATGGCGGCGCCGTAGCCGTTGTCGATATTCACCACCGTGATCCCGGGAGCACAGCTGGCCAACATGCCGTGCAGGGCGGCCGTACCCCCCGCACTCACCCCGTAGCCCACGCTTACCGGCACGCCGATCACCGGTTGCGGCACGAGGCCGGCGAGCACCGTTGGCAGGGCCCCCTCCATGCCCGCGCAGGCGATCAGCACCCGGGCATCGCACAGCCGGTCGAGTTGCGCCAGCAGGCGATGCAGCCCTGCCACGCCCACATCGATCACCAGCTCCGTGGCAATGCCATGCCAACGCAGGGCCAGTTCCGCTTCGGCGGCCACGGGCAGGTCGCTGGTGCCACCGCTCAGTACCACGGCTGTGCCAGCGCTGGCCCGGGGTGCCGGCGGCTGCCCCTGGGTGAGGCAGCGGGAGGTGCTGTGAAACTCCAGCCCCTCGGCTGCTGCACTGGCCTGCAGCAGGGCCTCCACGTCGTTGGCCTTGCTGGCTGTCACCCGGGTTACCAGAGCCAGTTCGCCGGCGGTCTGCAGCCGGCGCAGGATCCCCGCGATCTGCTCGGCACTCTTGTGCTCCCCCCAGATGGCCTCCACCATGCCCAGCCGCCGCCGCCGATCGAGATCGAGCCGGGCCAGGGTTTCCTGGGGGCTGCCCAGGGGATCAGAGGGGTGCAAGTTCACCTTCAAAAATCAGGGGGAAGGGATTGCCCTGGCTGAGGCCGCTCGCCTGGCGGGCCAGGGCCTCGAAGTGCTGTTGCACGGCCTGCACTTGGGCGCTGGGGATGGCCTTCCACTGCTCGCGGCTGGCCCAGTGGATCAGCAGTGTGCCCTCCTCGCGCTCCGCGTCCCAGAGCAGTTGGCGATCGAGAAAGCCAGGTTGCTTCGCTAGCCAGGGCTCCCAGCTTCCCCGTTCGGCGGCCAGCCAGGCTTCCACCCCTGACTCGGGCACCTTCAGGCGCAGGTGCTCCACCACCACCACCTCATAGGGCTGGGCGCCACTGGCGGGGTTCAGCGGAACCAGCACCAACAGAATCAGCAGAATCAGCCCCGCAAGCTGGCGCAGGAGGGCCATGGGCAGAGCAGCTAGCGAAGGGGCCAGCCCATTCTGATCAGCCCTTCTGCAGCAGTGCGACCGCATGGCAGGAGATGCCCTCCTCACGCCCTTCTGGCCCCAGGGTTTCGTTGGTGGTGGCCTTCACGCCCACCTGCTCGGGCTGGAGATCCATGCGGGCGGCAATGGCGTCCTGCATCGCAGCGATGTGGGGTTTGAGCTTGGGCCGCTCCGCCACCACCACCGAGTCCACGTTGGTGATGCTCCAGCCTTGGCGTTGCACCAGCCCCACCACCTCTTCGAGCAGCACCAGGCTGTCTGCCCCCTTCCACTGGGGATCGTCGGGCGGGAAGTACTTGCCGATGTCCCCCAGCGAGAGGGCTCCCAATAGGGCATCCATGATCGCGTGCACCAGCACATCGGCATCGCTGTGGCCATCGAGGCCGAGGCCCTCGGGGTGCTCCAGCTGCTGCCCCCCCAGGATCAGCGGCCGGCCCGGTACCAGGCGGTGAATGTCGTAGCCGTTGCCAATGCGCAGCTGCATGGAGATCCCAGTGTTGGAGAGGGCTTTGGGGGCGTGAAGTTTGCCACGGGTGGGCCGCCGGCTCGTGCGCTCATCACTGGATTCAAGCCCATGTCCACAGACAGGGTCGTGGTGGCAAGGCTGCATGGCGTGCTGATCGCCGGGGAAGACGTCCAGGGCCGCCGTTCAAGCAGGCGATCCAGACCAGACTTTGAACACCCGCATCAGAAGATCATGCTGGCCTCCAGCCGTCCTTCCTTGATCGCCTGCATGAACAGCCGGTAGTCGCTTTCGGACTGGTCGGCGTAGTGCACCCCAAAGGCTTCCAGGGCCTGGTCAAACACCTTGCCGGCGTCCAGCCAGGCCGCGATCGCTTGGCGATCACCCGAACGGGCGTGGGCCTTGGCCAGGGCTCGGCCACAGAACTCGCCGTAGAGCTCCAGCCCCTTGGCATCCAGGCTGGCCAGGTTCACCGACCCTTTCCAGTTGCGCAGCAGGCGCCAGTAATAACGGCGATCCTGCTGTAGACCGCTCGTCCATCCCAGAAACGGGTCGCTCACGGTTTGCATCAGCCGTTGTCCTTCGATCACCCGCTGGCCGTGGTGCTGGGGTGATGGGGTGGTGGCATAGGGCTCAAGCACCGAGGCTTCGGCCTGCTTGCTCTGGAGGATCAACACGTCATCGGGGTGGGGTCCCACAAACAGGCCGATGGCGCAGCGGGTGCCCACCGAACCCACGCCCACGGCCTTCATCGCCGCATCCACCAGCCGGTAGTGGTGAAGCAAGTGGCGCAGCTCGGCCGGGATGGAGCACAGGTACAGCTCCAACAGCTTTTGGGTTAAATCGCGCCACTCGATGTCCGCGGTCCAGCTGCGATCCAGCAGGGCATGGCGCCAGATCAACGGGGGGTCATGGCGCAGTTGCAGTTCCCCATCTGGTCCCCGTTCGCAGAGCTTGCCGGCCGCTTCGCTGTTGGTGCGGGCCCTGGCCTTGGCGCTCACCTTGAGCATGTGCTGCCGCAGCGGGGGGTGCTCCAGCTCGTTGATGTAGGCATCAACATCGAAGCGCTGTGCCCAAACCTGATGCAGTGATTGGGTTGCGAGCGCCTGCATCGCCTTGCGGTAGGCGCGGCTGGTGCGCCGGGCCACGCGGCCTTGCTGGTCGCTGGTTAGAGCCAGACTGCGCCCAGCGAGCACAGCACTGGCCACCAGCCGTTTGAGGTCCCACTCAAAGGGCCCGCGCACGGTCTCGTCGAAATCATTGAGGTCGAAGACCAGGCTCCACTCAGGCGAGGCGTAGAAGCCGAAGTTCGCCAGGTGGCAGTCGCCGCAGAGCTGCACCTCCAGGCCGCTGCTGGGAGCAGTCCCCAGGTCATGGGCCATCACCGCCGGGGTGCCGCGATAGAACGCAAAGGCGTCGTGGGCCATGCGGCTGTGGCGCACTGGCACCAGCCAGGGCAGGCGATCGGCCTCCTGCTCCTGCAGGACCGCGATCGGGTTGCGCCGGTCTGCGGCCGGCGCCCAGCGGCCCAGGTCCTGAACCTGGAGTTGCGGCACGGGGGCTGCCACAGGGATCACCATGCTGCTCTGGGTTGAAGCTACAGCTCGGCTTTGGCGCTGGGATCCGTCTAGGCAGTCGAGATCTCAGCGCATTGGGCAGTTCTTGCCGATGCGCAGCTGCATGGGGCTCACTCTGTTCCCTGCTGCTCCTGCCAGCGGGCGTAGAGGTCGGGCCGGCGCTCGCGGGTGCGCTGCTGTTGCTGCTCGGCGCGCCAGCGGGCGATGGCGCCATGGTCGCCGCTGCGCAACACGGCCGGCACCTCCATGTCCCGGAAATTGGCGGGGCGGGTGTAGTGGGGGTGCTCCAGCAGCAGGGTGCTGTGACTCTCCTCCTCCAGGCAGGCCTCGGTGCCCACGGTGCCGGGCAGGAGCCGCACCACGCCGTTGATGATCGTCATGGCGGGCAGTTCGCCCCCGGTGAGCACGAAATCGCCGATCGATACCTCCTCATCGGCGAGGCAGCGGATGCGTTCATCGAACCCTTCGTAGTGGCCGCAGAGGAACAGCAGCTGGTCGTACCCCGTGGCCCAGCGCCGCAGATCAGCCTGTTGCAGCGGTTGGCCCTGCGGGCTCATCAGCAGCACTCGCCGGCGGGGCAGCACCGGGATCGCCTCCACGGCGGCGAACACCGGCTCCGGCTTCAGCACCATGCCCGCACCGCCGCCATAGGGCTCGTCGTCCACCTTGCGGTATCGGTCGGTGGCGTAGTCGCGCGGGTTGTGAACGTGGAGTTTCGCCCGCCCCGCCGCAAAGGCCCGGCCAATCACCCCAAGCCCCTGCAGGGGGGCAAAGGCCTCCGGGGCCAGGCTCACCACATCCAATCTCATGGGCGCTGGGGGCTCCGGGGTTGCTGTGCGGGTACTGCGGGGTTCAGCTGGCCGCCGGGCGACTGACACGACGGATCTCGGAGCTGAAGCTGGCGCGGCCGGGGCTGCCGTTGGTGAACTGCTCCACGGTGGAGCGCAGCCGCAGATTGGGCTTGGTGAACCAGATGCGTTCGCGTAGTTCGCGATCCCCCTGATCGATCACCAGGTCGAGGCTGCCATCCGGCCAGAGGGTCCAGTGGCCGCTGGCTGCCCCGCCATCCGCCGCTGGCTCGCGCCGGAACTGACCATCGGCGAGGAAGTGCAGCTCCTGGCGTTGCCCGCCCTGCTTGGGCATGGCGGCAAGGCCCCCGAGGCCTGTGGCATCTGCTGCCGGGAGTGCTTCCACCACCAGTTCACCGCGTTCGCTGGCGTGCCACTCGTCGTCGGCTCCCTCGGCTTCGAGGTCGAAGCGGCTGCGCAGGCTCATCCACTCGCCGGCACAGCACTGCAGGAAGGCCGGCAGGTTGTCTGGCGGGAAAGGATGTTCAGCCGTGGCAGCGCTGGGAGTGGCGGTCATCGGGGCGTGGGTGCGGCCGTCATCCTCTCAGCTGTCGCCCCGGTAGCCCAGTTCCGCCAAGCGGCTGGCGCTGCGCCGCCAGTTCGGCACCACCTTCACGAACAGCTCCAGGTACACCGGCCCATCAATCAGTTTCTGCATCTGCAGGCGTGCGCCACTGCCGATGTCGCGCAGCATGCGGCCCCCCTTGCCGATCAGGATGCCCTTCTGGCTGCTGCGCTCCACCAGCACCGTGGCCAGTACGGCGGTGCGGGGGCCATCGTCCACGATCCGCTCGATCTGCACCGCCACGGAGTGGGGCACCTCCTCGCGGGTGTGGTGCAGCACCTGCTCACGGATCAGCTCGGCCATCAGCAGCTGCTCGGGCTGGTCATTCACCGCATCGGGCGGATAGAGGTGCGGACCTTCCGGAAGGTCGGCCGCCAGGGCTTCAACCAGGGCCTCGGTGCCGGCCCCGGTGAGGGCACTCACGGGATGCAGCGGCCAGGTGAGGGGGGGGCGCTCGCCATTGCCTTCCAGCAAGTCGCGATAGCTCTGTGCCAGGGCCTCGGCCTCAGCCGGATCCACCAGATCGTGCTTGTTGAGGGCCACATGCACCGGTGTTCTGGAGCGGGCCAGCAGGTCCACGATGAAGCCGTCGCCCCGGCCGGCCGGTTGGCTGCCATCCACCAGCAGCAGCACCACATCCACCTCGCCGATGGCCCCGCGGGCGCTCTGCACCAGGCGTTCGCCCAACAGGTGGTGCGGCTTGTGGATGCCAGGGGTGTCCACAAGCACCAGCTGGGCTGCCGGGGTGGTGAGGATGGCCCGCAGGCGGTTGCGGGTGGTCTGGGCAACGGGGGAGGTGATGGCCACCTTCTCTCCCACCAGTTGGTTGAGCAGGGTGGATTTGCCCACGTTCGGCCGGCCCACCAGGGCCACGAAACCCGAGCGGAAGCCCTCCGGGCTCTGCCCCAGGGTGAAGGGGGCCGCGGCCATGGTCTCGGCTGGCAGGTTTGCGTTGCTGGGGTGGCTTGGCTCCATAACCTCAACACTGACAGTTCGCCGCCCCCGTGCGATGACCGCCGCCTCCGCGCCCCTCGAGCCCACCTTTCAGCAGGCCATGGAAATCACGGCCCAGTGGCTTGGCCTCTGGGAAGCCGGTGAGCTCAGCGATGAGGTGCTGGGCGATCGGGTGGGTGAGTTGGTGGCCAGTCGCGATGGGGCCCGGGGCTTCTTCGTGGTGTCGCTGGCCGGCGATAGCCCGCTGATGGATCGCCTGCCGGATCCGGTGGCCCTGGCCCTGCGCTCCTCCGGTGATGGGGTGGTGGACCTCAGCGTGCGCAACCTGGCCATGAGCACGGCCATGGCCCTGCACCATCAGCGGAATGACGATGCAGCCCAGCAAGGGGGCTCGGAGCGGGTGCAGTTGCGCTGCACCGAACTGCTGCGCCTGCTGGAGCCTGAGCAGGTGAAGGTGCGGCTGGAAACCCTGCTGGCGGCCACCCATGGCGCCGGGGAAGACGTGGCCTTTCTCGATCGCTGGGGCTACGACGCCGCGCAACGGGCCGCGATTGCAGAGGCGGTGCTGGCGGTGGCGGAGGGTTGAATCCCACTAAAAAAGCGCCCCTTTCGGGGCGCTCAGTGGATGCCAGTGATGTCAGTCGCGGCGGCTGCCGCCGTTGAGGGCGATCACCAGGCGCAGGATGAAGATGAACAGGTTGATGTAGGTGAGGTACATCCCCAGGGCACCGGCCAGGTATTGGTCGTCGTTGTAGGTGCGAGGCATCGTGTAGAAGTCCACGAAGGCGGCGCCCACAAACAGCACGGTGCCGAAACCGGCGATCAGCAGCTCCATGCCGCCCATGCCGAAGCCAGGCACAAAGATGCCGCCGATGATCTGAACGAACATCGCGATCACCAGGCCGAGGATGCCCAGGCCCACCACACCGCTGAGGGCCTGGCCGACGCTGTCGCTCATGCGGCGACCCATCACCGAGGCCGCCACGAAGGTGACGCCGGTGGCCAGGGCGGCGGTGCCGATCGCACCGATGCCTGCGGTACCGATGGCCATGGCCACGATGCCGCTCAGGGTGAAACCGGTGAGCAGGCTGTAGGCCGTGAGCAGCGGCAGGGCCGTGCTGTTGTTGCCCTTCATGGCCACGTTCTGGGCCACGAAGAAGAGGATGAAGTTGCCGATCAAGGCCACCCAGAACAGCGGCATGAACAGGGCCGGGCTGCTGGCCATCAGGGCCAGGCCACCCATCACGCCTCCGGCGGTGAGCACCATGCCGCCGCCCACGTAGGGAAGCGCCTTGTTCACCACATTGGGCCCCACCAAGGCGCTGGATTGCGCTTCGCGGATGGCCTCCTGGAAATTGCTGCTGGCCGGCATGGCACAGGGGGATCACTACGTTCATCCTGCCAGCGCTGGCCAGGTTGCGTCGGCCGTTCCTGTGCGGATCCCCCTATCTGTTGCGTTGGTGTGGCTGCGCCCGCATCAGGCCTGATCGCCCGGTTCAGGTAGTGATCCTGGCCAGAGCCGCACGCCCAGCACCGCAACGCCTGTGCCGATGCAGGATTCCAGGAATCGCAGCAGGGCGTTCAGCCCCGCACTCAACTTCGGATCCAGGCTGCCTGTGACCATCACCACGATCACGGTGATCGCCGCTAGGCGGCCGTGGCTCGGGATGTTCACAGCGCTGCAGAGCAGCACCGTGGCGAAGATCGCCAGGGCCATGCCGAGCGGGTGAAATGGCAGCAGGGTGAGGTAGATCGCGCTGGTGATGGCGCCGATCGCCGACCCCAGAATGCGCAGGGATGCCGAGGAGGTTGTGTCCCGGCGGGTGGCCTGGGTGACCACGATCGCGGAGATCGCCGACCAGAGGCCGCCGATCTTGGGCAGATAGCCGGGAAACAGGCTGGTGAACCAGAAGCCGAGCAGGTAGGCCACCAGGGCGGCCACGGCGATTTCTGCGGGAATGCGCAGGCGCTCAGTGCTGGTCATGGCTCAGGGCGGGTGCGTGGGCTATCGAATCGCTTTTTCACGGCAGGCGCCTGCTTGTTGGCATCCCGGTTCGCATAGGCGTTCACCAGGCGCTGCACCAGCGGGTGGCGCACCACATCGGCGGCGGTGAGGCGGCAGATCGCCACCCCTTCCACCCCCTCCAGCACCTCGGCCGCCTCGATCAGGCCGCTGAGCTGGCCAGGGGGCAGATCGATCTGGGTGGGGTCGCCTGTCACCACCATGCGGGAGTTTTCCCCCAGCCGGGTGAGCACCATGCGCATCTGGGCGGTGGTGGTGTTCTGGGCTTCGTCGAGGATCACAAAGGCATCCGCCAGGGTGCGGCCGCGCATGTAGGCCAGCGGCGCCACCTCGATCACGTTCTTCTCCAGCAGAGCCGCCGTGCGCTCCTGGCCCAGCAGGGCATGGAGCGCGTCGTAGAGGGGCCGCAGGTAGGGATCCACCTTCTGCTGCAGATCGCCGGGCAGGAAGCCCAGCCGCTCGCCGGCCTCCACCGCCGGGCGGGTGAGGATCAGCCGCTCCACCTTGCGTTCCTGCAGCATCCGCACGGCCTGCACGGTGGCGAGGAAGGTCTTGCCGGTGCCGGCGGGGCCCAGGGCGAGGGTGAGGTCGTGGCGCTCGATCGCCTCCACGTAGCTCTTCTGCTTGAGGGTGCGCGGGCGCAGCAGTTTGCCGCTCTGGCTGCGGGCCAGCACCTGTTTGCCGAGCTGTTGGTGCTCTTCCCCTCGGCCGGTATCGAGGGCGCTGAGGGCGGTTTGCACATCCACCTGGCTCAGGGCCTGGCCCTCCTGCCAGAGGGGCCGGAGCAGTTCCACCAGCCCCGCGGCCCGCTCCAGCTGGCTGGGGCGGCCCCGCAGCTGCAACGACAAACCCCGCAACACCAGGGAGGCACCAGTCAGGGCTTCCAGGCGATGCAGGGTTGCTTCAGCATCCCCGGCCAGGGCCATGGCGGCATCCTGATCGGGGAGGTCAATGGAGAAGGTATGGAGGGTGTCAGCCCCGGACATGGGGCGGAGCCTCAGGCTTCAGCGGCGTCTTCGGCGGGGGCGGCAGCAGCAGCGGCGGCGGCTTCTGCAGCGGCAGCAGCTTCGGCGGCCTTGGCCTCAGCGGCTTCCTTGGCAGCCTGTTTCGCAGCAGCTTCGCGGGCAGCGGCTTGCTTGGCCTGGCCCACGATCACGGAGGCGCGCACCTTTTTCTCCACCAAGCCGCCCTTCTCGAGCAGGCTCAGCACGGAGTCGGTGGGTTGAGCACCCTGCTCAAGCCGAGCGCGGATGGCCTCGGCGTTGAGACGGGCCTCCTTGGTGCGGGGGTTGTAGAAGCCCAGCTCCTCGAGGGGACGGCCATCACGACGGGACGTGCTGTTGGTGGCCACGAGACGGAAGCTCGCTTCCCGCTTCTTACCGAACCGCTTCAGGCGGAGCTTGATCATCGTGGCCTTGCCTTGCTGACTGGATAAAAGGGCGGAATCCGTAGGCGGAATCGCGCGCCAAACGACAACAATACCCTGCGGGGTGGTTGGCCTTAGAGCTGCCCAAAGCCCTTGCGCTTCTTGGCGGGTTTGGGGGGCTTGCCCATACCGCCTGCGGGCATGCCGCCGGGGAATCCACCCATGCCAGGCATTCCCCCCATGCCGGGCATCCCAGGCATGCCAGGCATGCCCCCCCGGGTCATCTGCTGCATGAAGCCGCGCATCTTCTGGAAGTCGGCCAGCACCTTGTCCACATCGGCTGGGCTGTGGCCGCAGCCCCCGGCGATGCGCCGCCGCCGTGAGGGCTGGGAGGCCAGCAGTTCCGGCTGCTGCCGTTCGGCCTCCGTCATCGATCCGATCATCGCCTCGATCTTCTTGAGCTGCTCCTCGCCCTGCTTGAGCATGCCGTCGTCGATCTTGTTCATCCCGGGGATGAGCTTCATCAGGCCGCCCAGGGAGCCCATGCGCTTGATCAGGCGCATCTGCTGCAGGAAGTCCGAGAAGTCGAAGCTGGCTTCCTGGAGCTTCTGCTGCATGCGGGCCACATCGGCCAGCTCCACCTCCTTCTGGGCCTTCTCCACCAGGGTGAGCACGTCACCCATACCCAGAATGCGGCTGGCCATCCGCTCGGGGTGGAAGGGCTGCAGTGCCTCCACCTTTTCGCCGGTGCCGATGAATTTGATCGGCGCGCCGCTCACCTTGCGGATCGAGAGGGCCGCGCCGCCGCGGGAGTCGCCGTCGAGCTTGGTGAGCACGGCGCCGGTGATGCCCACCTGCTCGTGGAAGGCCCGGGTGAGTTCGGCGGCCTCCTGGCCGATCATCGAATCCACCACCAGCAGCACCTCATCGGGCTGCACGGCCTCGCGGATCCGCACCATCTCCTCCATCATCGAGGTGTCGATCTGGAGACGGCCGGCGGTGTCCACTAGCACCGTGTCGAAGCCCTCCGCCTTGGCCTTGGCGATGCCGGCCGCGGCGATCTCCTCCGGTTTGGCGTCGGTGCCGAGGCTGAACACCTCCACGCCGATCTGCAGCCCCAGCGTTTGCAGCTGGTCGATGGCCGCGGGACGGTAGACATCGGCTCCCACCAGCAGCGCCTTGCGCCCCTGTTCCTTGAGGTGCAGGCCGAGCTTTGCGGTGGCTGTGGTCTTGCCGGCGCCCTGCAGGCCCGCCATCAGCACCACCGATGGCTCCCCGGCCTTGCCGCCGGCAGCCAAGGGGGCGTTTTCGCCGCCCATGGTGTCCACCAGTTGCTCGTGCACCACCTGGATGAACTTCTGGTCGGGGTTGATGCCGCGCACCACCTCGGCGCCGATGGCCTTGCGGCGCACTTCATCCACGAAGTCCTTCACCACCGGAAGGCTCACATCCGCATCGAGCAGGGCCCGGCGCACCTCCTTGAGGGCCCCGTCGATGTTGGATTCGCTGATGCTGCCCTGGCCCCTCAGGTTCTTGACGGCGTCTTCAAACCGCTGGGAAAGCTCGTCAAACATGGGATGTGGGCGCGCGCGCTCAGGTGGGGCTCAAGGCCCGCTCATGGAGTGATCGTAAAAAGCCGCCGCCCGTCAGCCGCCGGAAGCGGCTGGGGACTGTCGCCTAGCGGCTGGGGCGGAAGGCGGCCAGGTGCCAGGTGTCGCCGTCGCGGGCGAACACATAGGTGTTGAGTAGCTCGCTGCTGGGGGTGCGGCCGATCACCTGGCCGCTGGCATTGCGGCGCTCATCGCTGTAGGTGAGGGCTACCTCAGCGGCCACGCGACTGGGGGTCTGTTCCGTGATGCGGAAGCTCTGCACGCTTGCCTTCACGCTCTCCGTTTCGGAGCGGCTGGCGTTGGCGCTCTGCTGGCTCTCCAGCTTGGCCACCACCCCAGGCCGGGCCAGCTCGGCGAGGGGATGGGCTGGCGGTGAACCCGCCAGCACCGCTGCCTTGCTGGCCAGCCAGGCCTCCAGCAGGGTGCGCAGCTGGGCCTCGCTGGGCGTGCTGGCGGTGAGGGGCAGATCCGGCTTGGCTGCGGGCTGGGCGGTTGGGGCGGCTGGTTTCTGAGGGGCTGGTTGCTCGGCCATGGGCTGCACGGGGATGGGCTCCACCACGGCCCGGGGTCTCAGGGCCAGCCAGCTGCCGGCGGCGATGGCGGCTACAGCGGCCAGCGCGGCGGCAATGCCCACTGGCGCCTTCCCGCCGGGTGCGGCGGCCCAGGCCGGCAGGGCCGGCAGCGACCAGCCAGCCCAGAACGGCCCGTCCCAGAGGGTGTCGTCCTCGGACTCATCGTCCTGATTGGCAGGCAGCTCGGCTGCGGTGTCGCTGGGGGGCAGCCCATCCGGCAGCGGCGGCCAGGGGGGGAGGGCATCGAATGCTCCGGGCGTGCTGTTGCTGCTCACGGCGGCCACGGCGCGGGCGCGGATGCGGTCCTGCTGTTCCACGTAGGCCTGCACGTCGCGGTCGGCGAACCAGGCCTCTAGGTCCGCCTCTGCCTCGATGTCGCGGAAGCCTGGCAGCACTTCCCGGCTCAGCCAATCGCGGCAGTAGGCGCAGAGGCCTGCCAGGGGGCCGTCACCCTGTTCGCGGGCCCACTGGCGCAGCTCATCGCTGGCCCCCTGGGCGAACAGGCTCTCGGCCGCTGCGATGTCGCCCAGCAGGAGTTGCTGGCAGGCGAGGAACGGCTCCACACCGGCCTGGCCGCTGGCCAGCAGGCGGTCGTGGGCGGCCCGCACCCGCTCGGGCTTGCGCTGCACGAACCCTGCGGCCGTGAGGGCGTGGCTGGCCAGGAAATCTGCTGTGCTGGAGCCGCTCTGGGCCCAGCGACTGAACAGGTCCACCTGTTCTTGCACCGTCAGGAAGGGGCGGATCTGTTTGAAGAAGGGCTGGAATTCGGTGGCCGGGAAGCTGGGGTCGGCCTCACCTTCGAGGCCGCCGCGCTTCTGCACCAATTGCTCCAGCAGCGCCAGGCCCTCGCCGCGCTCCTGGGTGGCGGAGAGGTCGCGGCTGAGCAGATCCAGCACCCGATAGGGCAGCAGGTTGTCGCGCTCCTGCTCCAGCTTGCGGCGCTGCTCGGGCATCTGGCCCATGCGCTGCAGCAGCTGCAGGCCCTGCTGCAGGGTGCGGGCGGCGGCTTCGTAGCGCCGCTCGGCCGCAAAGTCCCGGGCGGCTGCCTGGCAGGCCAGGCCTGCCAGCAGGGTGAGGTCGGCCTCGCGGCTGCTGCCCAGGGCCGGGGCCTGGGGCGGCTGAAGGCCCCGGTGGGCCTGCTCGAAGGCCTCGAGGGCCTGGCCCGCTTCCATCAAGAGCAGCAGACCGGCCACTTCCTTGGAGGGGGGGATCTCCAGGGCGGCGATGGAGGCGCCTTCTCCGCCGGCGATGGCCGTGAGTTCCGTTTCATAGAGGTGGCGGCGCTGCTCATCGGCCAACAACTCCGCGCTCGCCCGCAGCAGATCGGCCCGGGCCTGGAGGGTGTCGAGGGTGAAGCCCTGGTCGGGCACCCGATCCAGCCGCTGCTCCAGGGTGCGCAGCACGGTCTGCCCATCGGTGGTGGGACTGACTCCCAGCAGGCGGAAATGGTCGATCGGCAGTTCCAAGCCGGGCCCTTCGCTGACGCGTGACTGTAGGCAGGGTCTGCGATTTTGGCCGTAACTGCCACACCTTTTGGAGATGGACCCCGTACAGTCGGCATCAGCATCAGGCTCCCGTAACAGGACGCCCACATGACACAGGCAGACATGAGTCAGGGAATCGCCGCCAGCGGAGCACAGGCCAGCGGGGCCCCGTCCTGTTCGGCTGACACCAATGCGGTGGGTCTCCATGCCGAGCGTCTGCTGAACCTCTACCCCACCACGCCCGCCACGGTGACGCGGGATGAGGGCCTGTTGCTCTACCGCGACATGACCCTGGGGCGGCGCTTCGAGGACAAGTGCGCCGAGATGTACTACCGGGGCAAGATGTTCGGGTTCGTGCACCTCTACAACGGCCAGGAAGCCGTGAGCACGGGCGTGATCAAGGCGATGAAGATGCAGCACGACTGGTTCTGCAGCACCTATCGCGACCACGTGCATGCCCTCAGCTGCGGCGTGCCGGCCCGGGAGGTGATGAGCGAGCTGTTCGGCAAGGAAACCGGCTGCAGCAAGGGCCGCGGCGGTTCCATGCACCTGTTCTCCAAGGAGCACCACCTGCTGGGGGGCTACGCCTTCATCGGTGAGGGCATCCCCGTGGCCCTCGGCGCCGCCTTCACCAGCCGCTACAAGCGCGATGCCCTGGGTGATGCCAGCAGTGATGCCGTCACCGCGGCCTTCTTCGGCGATGGCACCTGCAACATCGGGCAGTTCTACGAGTGCCTCAACATGGCGGCTCTGTGGAAGCTCCCCATCCTTTTTGTGGTGGAAAACAACAAGTGGGCCATCGGCATGGACCACAACCGTGCCACTAGCGATCCGGAGATCTGGCGCAAGGCCGCTGCCTTCGGCATGGCGGGTGAAGAGGTGGATGGCATGGATGTGCTGGCGGTGCGGGCCGCCGCTCAGCGCGCCATCGAGCGGGCTCGTGCGGGCGAAGGCCCCACGCTGCTGGAGTGCCTCACCTACCGCTTCCGCGGCCACTCCCTCGCCGACCCAGATGAACTGCGGGCTGAGCAGGAAAAGGAATTCTGGGCGCAGCGCGATCCGATCAAGCGCCTGGCGGCCCACCTGATCGAGCACAACCTGGCCACGGCCGAGGAGCTCAAGGGCATCGAGAAGAAGATCGACGCCGAAGTGGCCGATTGCGTGGAGTTCGCCCTTGCGGCTCCTGAGCCCAATCCTGAGGAACTCACCCGCTACATCTGGGCTGAGGACTAGAGCCCGTGCAGCCGGGCCTGCTCGCTCGCAGCCCGGAAAACCAGGCTGTGGCGCTGCACCAGGGGAGCGAGGTCGTCGTAGCCGCCGCCGATCACCGTGGCGATGGGAATGCGGCGGCGAAGGCAGGCGTCCAGCACCAGGTTGTCGCGCTTGAGCAAGCCTTCGCTACTGAGGCAGAGCCGTCCGAGGCGATCACCGCGATGCGGGTCCACACCGGCGTTGTAGATCACCAGCTGGGGGTTCACCTGGTCGAGGAGGTCGGGGAGTCTTTCGCCAACGGCAAGCAGGTAGGCGTCGTCCTCCAGGCCATCGGCGAGCGCTAGGTCGACATTGCTCTGTTGTTTGCGCAGCGGAAAGTTGCTGGCGCAATGGGCCGAGAAGGTGAACACCCGCTCGTTGCCGGCAAAGATGGCTGCTGTGCCATCCCCCTGGTGCACGTCGAGGTCCACCAGCATCAGCCGCTTGATGGCCCCTTCCGCCAGCAGCACCTGCGCTGCCACGGCGCAGTCGTTGAAGATGCAGAAGCCGCTGCCGTAGTGCGGAAAGGCGTGGTGGGTGCCGCCGGCCAGGTGGCAGGCCACACCGTGTTGCAGGGCAAGGCGGGCCGTGAGCACGGTGCCGCCTACCGCCAGCCAGGTGCGCTGCACCAGGGGTGTTGTGGCGGGCAGGCCGATACGGCGCTGGTCGGCCGGGCTCAGTTGGCCGCGGGCGAAGGCCTGGTGATATGGGCGGCTATGCACGAGCTCCAGCCAGCGGCGCGGCACGGGTTGGGGCTGATGAAACTGGGCGGTATTGGCGAGTCCCTGGTGCAGCAGTTCATCGTGCAGCAGCCGAAACTTCGCCATCGGAAAACGATGGCTACTGGGCAGCGGCGCCGAATAGGCCGGGTGATAAACGAAGGGGGGCCTCACTGGGATTTCAGCTCCTGCAGTGCTTCTGATGCGACAACGTTCCTGCGCGGTTGTTGCCAAGGGTTTATCTGAGGGTTTACTTTGGGGTTTATCTCGAGTTTTGGTCGGTGCCTAGAGGAGTTCCGCAAGATGAGTTGCCGAGATCTGGGCTCCCTGGGTTGCGGTGGCGTCAACGGGGTGGTGGAGGCACCTGGGTGGTCAGCTTGGCCGTTCGCAAGCAACTTCGCGACCGCGTGGTGAACCGCCAAGGCAAGCCACTGACCAGGCTTGAGCGTTCAACGGGTACTGACTCTCTCAAGCTTGCTAAGGAGCTGTACCCCAAGCTGATGAGCCAGTTGCGTCAGGAGCTGGCGGAGCGTGCAGGTTCTGCCTTGTTGGAGACAAAGGAGGACGCGGCTCTGCGGGTTTTCGCGGGTATCTACGACAACCTGGCTGCCCCTGGCGCTTGCTCAGCACAACGCTTCCTTAGAAGCGACCCAAAAAGTTTTGGAATCATTGGCAAATCTCCCTTTGCAAGAGCTGTTAGGTGCAAGGGATGATTACAACGCTCTGGCGGCGGAGATGGTTCGTATCGATTTCGCTCGTGCTGGGTTGCCGCTTGATGAGACGGAACTCGAGCAAGCTGTTGCCTCGATGAAGGCCGCTGTCCTTGCTGCTCGAGACTTACATGAGGCTCGCAAAAAAGTGGGCTACTTAGCAGAACCAACTCCTGTAGGAAAGCAGCTCTCGAAAGTTGCAGCTGCTCCGGTGCCAGTCTCAATCTATAAGATTGCAGAACTAAAGAAGGCTCGCCTTAGCCAACGTACATACGACAACCTCTTGCGCACTTGCAAAAATTGGGAATCCGTAATTGGTGACGCGTCCCTGCATTCGATCACCTCGTCGCATCTCAACTACTACGCCAGGACCCTCAATAAGCCAAGGCCAGACGGCCACGGTTATAGCACTGACAATGCAAATAACGAGACCGCAAGGCTTCGATCACTCCTTAAGTTCTACAATGAGCACCAAAAGGAGGACATCGCAAGGCTGCCATATCCGGATTGGGAGCGCATTCTCCCGTCAGGTAGTGAACGCAAAGAAAAGGTCAGGCAAGAAAAGGATCGCGCAACAAATAAGGACGACGTGCGAAGACTGCTCGACTGGGCTTATCTTGAAGAGCCCGATAAGTACGCCTGGCTTTATGTACTTATTATCGACAACACGACCTTCAGGAATGAAGAGGCTTGTAAGCTGAGATGGGGTGAAGTCGTGAATCACGATGGAGTCTGGTGCTTCGATTTGGGCGACTCAAAAACGGCGGCAGGCATTCGGAGGATCCCCTTAAATACTCGACTGCTCACGTACTTGTTACCTCTAAAGGGGGCTGATGATGAGTTCGTAATCAATAACAAATGGCCAAATCGGAAGAGTCCAAAGGACGGTGTAGGCGCCTTTCTCAGAAAAGCCAAGAAAACTCTCGGCGTCACCACTCGGATCAACGCTCATGCTTTTAGACATGGCGCTGGTGGTGATCTTGGCTATAATCAAACAGAGCATATCAAGAAGCTCCTGCTGGGCCATTCCGGAAATATCACTGATCACTACACGCGTAATGATTTACTTAAGCTTAGGGAAGCTGTTGAGATAATCGGAACTGATTGGAAGCCCCCAGCCGCTTATCCCCCATCTCCGCTAGTTATCAGATTTGCAACATAAGGGAGTCTTTTCGCTTCTTCGGCTATCCACCACCGTTTGTCCAAGCCCACAACCCATGACCGAAAGAATCGGCTGGCTGAGATCATCAGATAAAAAAGATATCCTTCGCTTCCGGTCATACCCCAACCCAACGTCGTATTGGGGTACATACACGGAAATCATCAAAGGTGAACTGATTCCAGGGCAACACCCCTTGCTGAAGACAAAGCGAGTGGTGGCTCGTGAGGAAGCAGTGAAGGAGTGGAAGGGTTTGCTGAAGGAAGGCTGGTAGAGGGTTGATCAGCAGTGGTAGGTGGGAAGAACTTTCCCATGCCTCATTTCTGCAGCTCTAGCACTGGCTGCATTCCAACGGACAGTCCGACATCTGTTCTGCTGATAGCGTTACGAGAAAATATTCCTTCCATGTAGCATCCCTGGTAGCAGATGCTCACCATTGACACCCAGGATGTGCTCTAGGCCCTCTTGGGAATGCATCGCGCAAGTTGGCATGCTCCATGCCCCTAGGGACAGCTTACAGCTGCTGCTAGGCGTCTCAGCGGCGTCCCAGCAAGTGGTGTAACTCGGGGGGATCAGCCCCGGCGTAGCCGGGGCTGACGGCTCGCCTCCCTCACTTTTCAGCTGTGGCAATGGGTGGGCCGGTCTGTGACCCTGTTCGGAGCACTACCACCAAACCGAACACAGAC
>CALRUA020000023.1:0-37055 GCA_943371215.1 Cyanobium sp. NIES-981
TTGCTTCAGGCTTACAAATCAGCCGAAAGAGACTGGAAATGAAGCCATAGAGATGGCAAAACGTGATCTCAAAGACAATTAAGACCAACGGCGACATCCGTTCATCTCAGCAGCCGCTCAAGCCACTGTTGCCCAGAGGCTCCCTAGGCCAACAACCTCGCCTATACCCAACCTCTCAGTAGGACACAATGCTCTACTCCTACTTGCGGGTGATAATAATCCACAGGGCATGAATCACACAGATCGGCCAGGCAATAGCCAGCAGTGGCAGCCCCAAAGCTCCAAAGGTGAACAACCAGATCACCAGGTTCAACCAGAACGCCCCGGTCAAGCCCACCTGGGTAGCCACAGCCGCCGGCGGCAAAATGAACGCCAAGACGATGCGCAGGATATCTCCGAACGTCATAAGAAGGGAACGCAACACAGAAACCTTAGAAACAGCATGGCGGGTTGTCAGCCTGGGGCCAGGGAGGGGCTGGCAGCGCTGGAACCAAGCCATGGCCCTAGTGATCCCCCTGACCACCGATCCCACCACGGCCACTTCGGCTCCGGCAGGGAGTTACGAGGTGACACCGGTGCACATCCTGGTGGTGCCCGCCATCAGCGTGGTCTCCCCTGATGTGGGCCGGAAGGCCAACGGCCCGAAGGCCACCGAACGGGCCGCCGTGATCAAGGGGAACGAGTCCCTGATTCACTCACCGCGTCGCACCCGAACGGCGAGCACACTGCGATTTCCGACCTAGAACACAGGCTCCCACCACGCTGATGTGACAGCCCGGCGCACCGCTCCCATCGGCCGATCCCCCCAGCGAAGGCGACGGTTGATCCCGGAACCCTGGGGACTGCGCAGCATCTCCGTGGCCATCTTTGAGCCCGGGGGCATGCGCCAGGTGCAGCTAGCCGCGCCGGCGGAGCTCAGGCCACTTGTGCAGGCGGGCCATCCCCTCTGGGTGCAGCTGCAGGGCAGCGGTGATCCGATCGGCCTGCAGGAGGCCCTGGTAGGGCTGAACATCCCACCGGAGCACCACAGCGCCCTGATGGGCAGCTCGCCCCACACCCTGGTGGAAAGTGACGGCCAGGTGGTGCTGTTGCTGCTGCATCGGCTCCAGAACGGAGCGATGGACGGGCACCTACACAGCGAGCAGGTGAATCTGTTGCTGATGCCCAACCTGCTGCTGAGCATCGAAGAACAGCCCAAGCCCCAGGCATTCCCCGGCCTGATCCGCTGGCTGGCCTCGCTGGAGCCGCCGCCTGGAGCCAGCGACCTCGACGACGTGCTCCATTTTCTGGTGGATGAACTGCTCGACGACAGCCAGCCCCTGCTGGACACGATCGCCGCCAAGCTCGATCACATCGAGGAGGACGCCCTCGACAACCTCGATCCCGATCTGCTGGGGCGGGTCTACGACGTGCGCACCAACCTGCGCCAGATCAAGCAGCAGATCTGGCCGCTCAAACACCAAATCGCCGTGCTCTTACGCCAGAGCCAGCGCCTGATCAGCGATGACGCCTACGAGGGCTTCCGCGACATGGCCCAGCACGTGGAACAGATCTACGAGCAGACCGAAATGCTGCGCCACCAGTGCGATGCGGTAACAGCCACCTTCATGGCCAACACCAATAACCGCATGAACCAGGTGATGAAAACCCTGGCGGTGATCTCCAGCATCTTCGCGCCTATCAGCTTCATTGCCTCGGTGTATGGCATGAACTTCCAGACCATGCCGGAGCTGGCCTGGCGCTATGGCTACCCCCTATGCCTCGGAGTGATGGCGGTGGTGGTGCTGGTGCAGAGCACCTGGCTGTGGCGCCGGGGCTGGTTTGCCGACTGGACCGGCACCCGCCAACGCCAGCGGCGCCGGCTCAGTCGGCAGAGAGGGCGGGACAGACCAGCACCGGGATCTGGGCATGGGTGAGCACGCGCTGGGTTTCGCTGCCGAGCAGCAGCCCCGCCAAGCCACGCCGTCCATGGGAGGCCATCACAATCAGATCACAGTCATGGCGCTGGGCGGCCTCCAGGATGGCCTCGTAGATGAGCGGATTCACGGCCGTCTCTCCGGCAGCCTCCACACCGGCCTGCTTGGCCAACTGCTGCACCTCCGCCAACAGCGTGGCGGCAAACTCAGCATTGGCCTTGCTGAATTGCTCCACGAGCGCCGGATCCATCACCAGGCCCTCGCTGTAGATCGCCAGCTCCGGCCGGCCGTAGAAACTCTCCTGGGCATAGAAAAAGGTGATCCGGGCTCCCATCTGCTGGGCCAAGGTCACCGCCCGCGCCGCGGCAGCCTTGGAGAGTTCCGAGCCATCGGTGGGAACAAGTAGATGCCGGAACATGGCCAAGCCGCAGCAGGGATCTACCGGCAAAGTAGGCAGCTTTCTCAGAGGCGTAGAGCCCTAGGAATGCGGGCCGATCCAACCGGCCAGATGGGAGGCAGCGGCTGAGCGGGCCAGGGCGCGCGCAGCAGGGAGGGCTGGCTCCAGCCGATCTGAACTGAAGGGCGGCAGGGTGCGACTGCGCAGCCAGGCTCCCCAACGGAATTCATGGAAGGGAATCAGGGGGGCAGGCGCCACCACACCCTCGCGTTTCAGCTTCCACACCAAGCTGCGGTAGGGGTCGTCAAGGGTGCCGGTGAGCTGGGCCGGGAGCGCGGCCGGGGAAAGCGGCCCCAGTCCGCGGCCGTCATAGAGGTAGAGCCAACCGCGGCGGTGCAGCTCCTCCAACACCAGGTGCCGTTCCTGCACCTCCAACTGGAGCACCACATAGCCGAAGGCGGTGGCCGCGGGATCGAGCTCCATCAGGCCCCGCAGGCGATGGTGCCGATCCACCATCCAGAGCTCACCGCTGGCGCTGCGCACCAGAGGAGTTGGCTTCTTCCTCAGGTAGCGGCGGCGCTCCTCGGGGGTGTCCTTGGCGAAATCCAACTGGCGGCTGCGGATTTCGGCCATCCCCACACACATCTGGGTGGGTTTCAACGCCGCCAGCGCCACCTCAAGCAACCCACGGCCATCCGCCGCCGGTGGAGGCAGGGGCTGGAAAGGAGGCAAACGCAGGGCCATGGCCGGAACTTAAGACCGCCAATCGCGCCGTGGGGTTCAGTTGGGTTAACTCTGAAGACAGCAACCCACGGTTTCAGCCGATGCTGAACGCACAGCAAGGGCCTCAACGAGCGCGTAGAGCCGGATGGATGCCAACGCTGGCTCAGCAGCTGCTGAGCCTCAGCATCGGCTGGCTGCTGCTCTGGTCGGCGGGCCCGGCCCAGGCGGCCAGCGTGGCGGGCAGTGCCAGTTGCGCTCCGATCAGCAGTAGCGGTGTGGAGCAGTTGTTCGTGAAATGGAATGAGGCTCTGCGCAGCGGCGATGCCCATCGGGTGAGCAGCCTCTACAGCGACGATGCGCTGCTGCTGCCCACCCTCTCCGCTGAACCCCGGCGCGATGGGGCTGCCATCAACAACTACTTCGAGACATTCCTGGCCCAGGCCCCCGAAGGCCGGATCGAGAGCCGCGAGATCCGGCTGGGCTGCAACCAGGCCCTCGATGCCGGCACCTACAGCTTTCTGCTCCGTCCACCGGGCCAGCCGGCGGAACGGGTTCAGGCCCGGTATTCCTTTGTGTATGTGTTCCGCAACGGGGAGTGGCGGATCCTGCACCACCATTCCTCCCTGCTGCCCACAGGCTGATCTGGATGCCGCAGGGCCGTCAACTCAGGCCACCTGCACGCCCTTCCAAAACGCCACACGCCCCTTGATCTGCTTGGCGGCATCCTTGGGCTCGGGATAGTACCAGGCGGCATTCGCATTCACCTCACCATTCACCACCACATCGAAATAGTGGGCCGTGCCTTTCCATCCGCACACGCTGGTGTGGCTCGAGGGCCGGAAGCAATCAGCCACGAGGGCCTCCGGGGGGAAGTAAGCATTGCCTTCCACAGTTTCAATATCCTCGCTACTGGCAATCACTGTGCCGTTCCAGCGCGCTTGCATGGGATGGAGCTCATCAACGACCTCCATCCTGCCCCAGCAGGGCGAAACAACGACGGAAACGGCAATTCTGAACAGGGCAAGCCAACTCTTCCCAGCCGAGTTGCAATCCGCGGACAGCTCAAAACCAGCTCGCTACGGTCCGGCTTGAGCCAAACCAATGTCATGGGCAAGCGTCAACGGGCCTCCTCCTTTCTGCGCGACTTCAAGGACTTCCTCAATCGCGGCAACGTGGTTGATCTGGCCGTGGCCGTTGTGATCGGCGGAGCCTTCGGCAAGGTGATCGATGCGGTGGTGTCCCTGGTGATGGGGGCCCTGCTGCAGCCAGCCCTCAAGGCCGCCAATGTGTCGGCCATCAGCGCCTGGCCTGCCGGCGCCGTACTGGTGGCCCTGATCAACTTCGTGGTGATCAGCTTTGTGGTGTTCGTGATCATTCGCGCCCTCGAGAAGCTCAAGCGCAGCGAGGCCGAGGCCGCTGGGCCCGACAGCCAACAGCAGTTGGCCGACGCCGCCAATCGCCTGGCCAGCGCCCTGGAACGGCGGCAGCTCTGAGTTCAGAAGCGAATCCCCTCGTAGATCGGCAAGGTGGCAAAGCCCAGGGAGGCCGGCACGGGATTCACCCCAGCCGGCAAGGCCTGCACCCCAAACATGTAGGAATCGGCCTGGCTTGGATTGTGCCAAGGCCGTAGCGCCACGGTCACGGTTTGTCCAGGCTGGGGCGGTTTGGGAAAGCGGATCTCGAACCGGCGGGCATCGGGATCAAAGGTGGCCTCCACGGGCACAGCTGCCCCCTCCCGCCGCGGCAGCCCCACAAAGGCCCGGGTTCTGGCTGCATCAAAGCCGAAATTGGTGTCCACACCACGGATCTGCCGAATGACCAGCCCTCCCAGACCCACACCGGCCTGCTCAGGCAGATTCACGGTGAAGTAATACTCCCCGCCGCTCTGCATCACATACCAGTAGTAGTTGCGGAGCTCCACCTTCCAGGGAGGCTTGGCGAACCAGGTTTGCCCCTGAAGTTCCACGGCCTGGGCTGATGGCTGCCCTGATAGGTGGATGGCCACGCCGGCCCCAGCGCCCACGAGCAGTCCCAACAGAGCGGAGAAACCGCAGCGAGCCGGTGAGAGCGTCATGCCAGAGAGGCTGAATTCCACGAAATTAGCCATGAACCAAACCCGTACCGGGGCTGATCCACGGGCCGTTGATAGGGTGCCGCGCACCGGGACCCAACGCGCATGAACAGGGCTGAACTCGACGCCATCGAACTGATGCTGCGCGACCTCAACACCCGGCACGATGAAATTCGCCACCGCGCCGCTTTTCGGGGTTGTACCCGCGAGCTGCTTGCCCTGCAGCAGGAGCTGGTCCAATACCTCACCAACAAACGCGAGGGCCTCTCCGGCCGCTAAGGCTGAACGGCAACCGCGAGGAAGGGCAGGGGATTCTGGTCGCGCCGATGCTGCACGGGAATAGCCGGACCCTGTTGATCGCCGTCCAAGCTGGCGGTGGCCTCCAGGGCCTGGCGCAGATGCCGGGCCGCATGCAGCGACATATCCCGAGGCACTGAAATGCGATCCCGCAGGTAACGCAGGCCCGCCGCTGTTCCATGGGGCGGTGCACAGGGCGGAACGCCGTGGTGCAGCAGGGCCGTGAGGCTGCACCGCAGGGCCGCATCGAGGCGATCGGCGGCATCCTGACCACGCTCAGCACCCTCGGGATTCACGGCCAGCAGCACGGCGCGGTGCTTCACCACTCGGCTGAGGGCCTCGAGAGCCGCGGCCGCCGGTTCGGGCTGGCGGGTTTCGATCACAGCCGAGTTCGGCGATGGCCAGGGGCCTTGATCGATCAGTTTGGCTGTGGCCGTCTGATCCGCCGTACCGCTGGCCAAACAACAGCCCATCTGGGGCGGCAGATCGTGGGCATGGGTGTGCACATCGCTCTGGGTGCCGAGGTAAGTGGAGCGCTGCTCCAGGGCCGCGAACCAGCGATCAATGGCCGGGTGCTCGGCCCGGAGCCCATAGCCCTTGTAGTAGCTGAGCGAGGCGTTCATCCGCTCCAGGTAGGGGATGAAGATCACATCGGCGCTGCCGAACTCGCTGAGGAAGAACGGCCCGGGTGTGGCCTCAAGAGCCTGCTCCACCAGCTGGGCCATGCGAATGAAATGCTGTTCTGCCGGGGCGGTGTGGGGCCCATGGCCTTCGCTGTAGCAAAGCCACTGGCACCAGGCCCGAAACAGGCGCCGCTCCAGCTGCCGCAGCGAGAACACATCCGGATCGCTGAGGCCCTGGCCGAGGGGACCGAAGGCTGCTTCCAGCTCCCCCAAGATCACATCGCTCTCCGTGATCAGGCGGCCATCCAGCTCGAGGGCGGGGAGCATGCCGGAGGGCACCCGTTGCTTGAACCACGCCTCCTTCTCCCCGTAACAGAACATCGTCACCTTGCGAATGCGGTAGGGAATCCGCTTTTCCTCCAACCACAGCCACACCTTTTGGCAATAGGGACACCAGGCGTGGTGATCGCGGTAGAGGGTCACCCGCACCTCACTCTCCGGGCGGCCGAACAGGCGCAGGCGGGCCTGGGGGTTGGTGGAGCCATGGATACGATCGGGCTCCGCCGGAGCGAGGGCTTCCAGCTCCGTCCAGCTGAGGGGCGCTGCGGCGAGAGCAGGCATCGTCAATCAACAGGAGGATCCGTTCTAGACAGGCCAGATGAACTGGTGCTGGCCCCTAGCGCGTCAGCAATCCCGAACGCCTGTGGTGTGACGCACACCGCCGGGCAAAGAACGTCTTAGGAAAGGCCCAACTGTTGGCTGGTGATGGCGCTCTCTCTTCAGGCACTGGCCAAGAAAGCCCTCGGGGTCCTCGGTCTGTCCAAACCCGAAGCGAGCACCAAGCCTGCAGAACCAGCACCGGCGATCGGTAGCAGCAGCCTCACTTTTGAAGCCCATGGCCCCCAGTGGGGCTTTGCCTTCTGGAACCTCTCCAGTGGCGATCAGGCACGCCTGCGTGAGGCTGGCGGCAGCGGCCTCTGCCTGCGCATCGCCGACGTGACAGGCCTCAATGGGGCGAGCCCGGCTCCCCACGCCCTGCAGGAGTTACCCGTGGACCCGCGCGCAGGGCAGTGGGGCGTGGCCTTGCCCCTCGGCAACCGCCTGTATCGCGCCGAGCTGGGCATGCGCACCAGCCACGGCTGGGTGGAACTGGCGCGCTCTGTGCCGGTGATGATCCCTGGCTTCAACGATGCACCAGCGCCGGCCCCAAGCTTCGACCCCTTTGCAGCTCCAGCGGGGTTCGAAGCACCGGCACCATCTAACGCACCAGCGGCAGGCCCCATCGCTCCCGCCCTGCACGAGCGCATGTATCAAACCGCCACGGTGCGGGTGCGGCAGCTGGGCCGCGGATCGGAGGTGTTCCACACCCTGGAAACACTGGAGGGTGACCACGGCGGCCTTCATGCCTCAGGGGTGGGCCTTTGGGCCAGCGGCCGCAACGAATCGGGGGCCGGAGCCGTGGCCCGCCAGCGCTCCTTCTGGCTGGTGGCCGATGCCGAGCTGATCGTGTACGGCGCCACCGATCCAACGGCAACCCTGCGCATCGGCAGTGAGGTGGTGCCCCTCAGCGCCGATGGCAGCTTCCGCATCCAGGTTCCCTTCCGCGACGGCCAACAGCTTTACCCCATTGAGGCCATCGCCGCCGATGGCGAGCAGCGCCGCTCGATCGTGCTGCAGTTCGAGCGCACCACCCCAGAAGATCACACCAATCCCGCCTCCGCAGCTGTGTCCGAGTGGTTCTGACCACTACAACGGGACTACAGGCTTTGGAGTAACGGCCATGTTCCTCAAAACCCGCCAGGACGGCTCCCTGGTGGAGGTGATCAATCTTCAACAGCTCTTTGATCCCTTCGCCACCGCCGTTCAGGGCAGGTTGCATGCCGGTGAGGAACTACAGGACCCTGCCGCCTTCCTCAAGGCTGACCTGCTGTTCCCTTCGGAGGAATCGCTGCCACGCTGCTGGGTGGACCCCGCCTACCAGCGTCGATGAGGGCCTTCACCTGGGCGTCATCGAGCTGCTCAAAGCGCTCGTACCAAGCGCCCACAGCCAACAACCCATCCACCTCCGCCAGGGCCACCAGCTCATCCACGAGGGGCCGCAGGCGAGCCGCCACCACTTGATCAATCACCGGCACAGCCAGCACCAAGTGGGCCGGCTTGGCCTGCCGTAACGACTCCAGGGCCGCACGCACGGTGAGTCCTGTGGCGACGCCGTCGTCGACCACCAGCAACGGGCGCCCCCGCAGCGACGAGGCAAGCGGATCGCCAAAAAGCCGCTGGCGCCGACGCAGTTCATCGTCCTGCTGGGCCACCAGCTGACGGCGCAGCAACGGATCGAGGTGGAGCTGGCGCAGGTACGGCTCATCCCAAATCAGCACCCCTCCAGGCGCGATCGCGCCCACGGCCACCTCCGGCGCGGCGGGGTGGGCCAGTTTGCGCACGGCCCAGCTGGCCAAGGGGAGATGGAGCTGCTCGGCCACTTCGGCAGCCACGGCCACACCACCGCGGGGTAAGCCGATCACCAGGGCCTCCGAGTGGCCACGCCAGGCCGCCAAACTCCTGGCCAGCTGCCGGCCAGCCTCCCGGCGATCCCTCCACAGCGGAGCTATGCGGCTCATCGGCCCGGTCTCAGGGAATGGCGCACCCACCCTTTGCGAGCTTCATCAGCCAGCAGCAGTGCTGGGGTGCAGATCAGCAACCACCACCACAACTGTGGCGGAATCGGTGCCAGTTGGAAGGTATCAGCAACCACCGGGATGAACAGCAGCCCGCCATAGACAAGCACTTCACTGCCAATCCCCAGCCAGATCCAGGGATTGGCCCGCAGCGGCAAGCTGCGAAACGACTTCCAATCAGAGCGACAGGCCAGCAGGGTGCCGATCTGGCCAAACACAATCGCCCCCAAGGTCACGGCGGAAGCCTGACGCTGGATGGCCAACACCGGGGCCGAGGCCGTGTGGCGCAACAGAGCCGGGGCCAACTGCTGCAACTCCTGCAGGCCAACGCCATGGCTCCGCCAGGTGAGCAGATAGCCCGCCATGGCAAACACTGCTTCCAGAAGCCCCAGAAACAAATAGGCCCGCAGCATCAAGGGCCGATTCAGCATCGCCGCCCCCACTCGCCGAGGCGGCGCGTCCATCACATCCAGCTCCGGGGGCTCAGCCCCCAGGCCCAGAGCCGGCAACAGATCGGTGCCCAGGTCCACTGCGAGGATCTGCAACACCGTGAGGGCCGCCGGGATTCGCAGGGTGAGCATCGCCAGGAAGGGAGCCACCTCGGGCACGTTCGAAGCGAGGATGTAAGTGATGAATTTGCGGATGTTCTGATACACGGCACGGCCGTGACGCACCGCACTCACGATCGTGGCGAAGTTGTCGTCGAGCAGCACGATGTCGGCGGCCTCGCGGGCCACGGCTGTGCCGTTGCGCCCCATGGCCAGGCCCACATCCGCCGCCCGCAGGGCAGGGGCATCGTTCACGCCATCGCCGGTTACGGCCACCACCTCGCCAAGGGCCTTGTAGGCCTGCACCAGGCGGAGCTTCTGCTCCGGCGCCATGCGGGCAAACACCAAGCGGGATCGGTATTTGATCACCTGACGCAGCTGCACATCACTGAGCCGCTCCAGATCGTCGCCGTTGATCACCCGCACGGGATCGGCACCGCCATGGGCCGGGCCATCGAGCAGCCCGATCTGGCGGGCGATGGCCTGGGCCGTGAGGCCGTAGTCGCCGGTCACCATGGTGACCTTGATACCCGCGCTGTGGCAGGCGGCGATCGCCTGGGGAACCCCCTGCCGCGGCGGGTCGTAGAGACCCACCAGCCCCACAAACACCAGCTGCTGCTCCAGTTGCGGCAGCGCCGTGGCCATGGGCCGGCAGGCCAGGGCCAGCACCCGATAGCCCTGGCGGGCCATCACATCGTTGGCCGACACGACCACATCGCGATCGGCAGCCGTGATCGACAAGGCCTGACCGGCCTTGAGCCAGCGATCACAGCGGCTGAGCACCTCCAGTGGCGCGCCCTTGGTGAAGGCCATGAGCTCCACCGGCTCCGGCCAACGCGGGTCGTACGACCACTGCAGCAGCACCGTCATCATGCGGCGCTCGGAATCGAACGGCAGCTCCTGCAGGCGCTGCCGCCGTTGCCGTTCCTGCTCCAGGTCGATGCCGGCCTGCATCGCCGCCTGCAACAGAGCCGTTTCCGTGGGATCGCCAACCCCCAGTGAGGCGTTAGAGCACAGGGCCGATCCCAGCAGCAGCAGGGTTGGATTGGTGGTCCAGGTGTCCCTGACCGCCATGGCATTGGCCGTGAGTGTGCCGGTCTTGTCGGTGCAGACCACACTCACCGCACCGAGGGTTTCCACCGCCGATAGACGGCGCACCAGGGCGTTCTCCCGGGCCATGCGCTGCACCGCCAGCGCCAGGGCCAGGGTCACCGTGGGGAGCAGTCCCTCCGGGACATTGGCCACGATGATGCCGATGGCGAACACCAGGCTCTCCAGCGGCGTCATGCCCACGAACAGCAGGCTGGCCAGGAAGGTGAGTACCCCCATCGACACCGCGATCGTGGTGATGGTGTGAACGATGCGACCCACCTGCAGCTCCAGGGTGCTGGGGGAGCGCACGGTGCTGGCGGTGAGGTGAGCCACCTGGCCGAATTCCGTCTCCGCGCCAGTGGCATACACGAGGGCGCGCGCCCGGCCAGCCGCCACGGTGGTGCCCGCCGGCAACAGGTTCTGGGCTTCGGAGGTCTTCAGCCTCTGGGCCACCGGCTCACTGCTGCGTGCCACCGGGAGCGACTCACCGGTGAGCACCGACACGTCCAGATAAAGCCCCGCCGCCTGCAACACCCGGCAATCGGCAGGCACATGATCCCCTTCCTCCAGGTCGATCAGATCGCCCGGCACCAGGGTGTCGGCAGCCACGGCCATCAGCGCACCATCCCGCCAGCCCCGCACCTCCCGCGGCAGCACCTGGGTAAGGGCCAGCAAGGTGCGCTCGGCCTGAAATTCCTGCCAGAAACTGAAGATGGCGTTGATCAGCACCACGCTCCAGATCGCCCAGCCCAACTCGGGAGTGCCGGCCAGAAAGGCCATGCCACCGGCCGCCCAGAGCAACAGCGCCATGAAATGGCGCAGCTGATCGGTGAAGCGCCACAGCAGGGGTCTGCGCTGGATCTGGGGCAACTGGTTCGCGCCAAAGCGCTCGAGGCGCTGGGTAGCCTCCGCTGCGCTGAGCCCCTCGGGTGCGCTGCGGAGGGCCGCCAGGGCTTCAGCAGCGCTGAGGCTCGCGATCGGCCGAGAAGCGGAGAGCAGCACAACCGAACCCGGGCCGCTACCTCCGGACCGTAGCCACGCTGAGGGGCGTTGACGTCACACCAGCCTCGATCCGCTGGGCCGTCAGCCGCACCTCGCCCACGCCAGCGTGCTCCTCGAGCTGCACCAGGCCATCGGCGGCGAGGTCCTGCAGCAGCGGCAGAACCTGGCGGCAGATGGCGCTCACCGCCAGCTCCACGGCGGGGAAGTGGCGGGGAAGCGGCGGCTCAGTCAGACCTCGGCGTAGCGGAGGTATTCGGATTCATCCTGGAGAACCTTGGCGGTGATGGGGCGCGCGTAGTCGTCAACCACTGAATCACCAGGCATCCCGGAAGGTCAGCACGGCGATCGCTCTCCAGAAACAGGCTGTGGAGGGCGCGAACAGCGGTTGGGCCAGAGCCACATCGGGCCTAACACTCAGGGGCCGGATCAGCTCCTGGCTGTCTTCAGGGATGGCCTTGGCCAGCAAGCGGACATGCCGGTCCGCCAGGCCCTCTCCCACCACCACCAGACCGTTGATGTGATGGTGGTGATGAGGAATGCAGGGGGGCAGCCAGGCGGATGCGGCGGGCCAGACCAAGGCGTCGCAGGGCCTGAATGTGCCACCAAGTGAGATCGAGCTCCCACCAGCGAAAACCCATGCGGGCGCTACTGGGGTAGGCGTGATGGTTGTTGTGCCAACCCTCACCGAAGGTGAGCAGAGCCACCCACCAGTTGTTGCGGGAGCCATCACCGCTGGCATGGCTCACATAGCCCCAGCGATGGGTGGCGGAATTCACTAGCCAGGTGACGTGATACACAAGCACCAAGCGCAAGGGAATCCCCCAGAGCACGAGGGCCCAGCCGCCGCTGCCCGTGGCCTCACCCAGCCCGTAAAGACCCACCGCCAGGGGCAGCTGCAGCAGTAGGAAATGGCGGTTCAACCAGTGGTAATAGGGCGTGTGCTGCAGCTCGGGGGTGAGCTGGCGCACATAACGCTTGGCTGGCACGGTATGCAACATCCAGGCAAGATGACTCCACCAGAAGCCGAGGTGGCTGTTGTGGTGGTCCGCCGGATCGTCAGAATGGAGATGGTGATGACGATGCAGGCCCACCCAGTCGATCGGGCCGTGCTGGCAGCTGAGGGCGCCACAGCTGGCGATCACCACTTCGAGCCAAGGGGGCACCTGGAACGCCCGATGAGCCAACAGGCGGTGGTACCCCAGGGTCACCCCTACGCAGGCGGTAAGCCAATACATCCCCAACAACAGCAGCAGCGCCGTTGGGCTCCAGTAGCGAGGCAAGAGAGCCACCAGCGCCAAGGCGTGAATGACTCCCATGAACAGCACCGTGCCGGCGCTAATGGGCAAACGGCCTGGCACCACAGTGATCCCCCGCTTGAGGGTGGGCATCGCAACAGCAACCATCAGCCGATCGCCTCAGAGGAGCGCACCATCGGCTGGCAAAACTGACGCAGCAGCAGAGCCGCGAAGCGTCCCCGCAGGCCCAGGCCTTTCAGGGCTCGGCCCAGGCTGGCCGGCTCAGCGGCCGTGGCCTTGATGGCATGGAAGGTGTCCACCAGTTGATCGCGCAGGTCGCAATAGGTGCGTCCCTCCAGGTTGAACACCAGGGTGAAGGCACGGCGCGCGGTGCGATTGGTCTGCCGCATCACCTCCTCATCGAAGCGGCTGGAGTCCATGCCCAGCCGCTTGTAAAAGTTGCCTCGCTCGCACACCGTGAGGCTGTGGGTGAGAAACACACTCCAGAGGAAGAAACGGCTCAGCAGGCGGCCCGCAAGCCTTCGCGCAGCCGCGGCCAGCAGCTGATCAGCATGTTGAAGTGTCACCGTGGCGGTTTTCGTCCTCACACCAGGGTTCAAAAAAAAACAGGGGGGCGAAGTCGTTTTCGGGATGGCCCCTCAGGTGCCGATCAATCAGGATGTAACGCCAATAGCCGATCGTCTGAGAGAGATACACCGAATACAGCACCCAACTGAGCGGGAACCAGATGATCGGCTACTTGCCACTCAACGACGGCAGCTCAATCTCAATTCCTTCAGCTAAGAGCACCCGGCTGAGGAAGCCAGCGTGGCGAGCCTCATCGCGCGCCATCAGATTGAACAGGCGGATCAGGTCGGGACAATCGGCCTGCTGCAGCTTGCGGTCGAGTTCCTTGAACAAGAGAAAGCCCGAACATTCCGATACGCAGGAGCGCACCAGATAACTCTCATCGGCCGCTTTCTCCTCGGGGTTGAAGACCCGCAGCCGATCAAGGGGGGCAAGGCGTCGAAGGCAGGGCGCTGCTCCCCGAGATCCGTCTTGACGGCCTTGCCGATGTCCGTGGTGTAGCAGCGCGGAGCGAGCAGGTCCCCGCACAGATGCGGTGCGGTGGCGGCACGGGCACAAATACAACAGGGCAGCGTTATAACAGCATCATTGTACACGCTGGTCATGATAAGCCGGTTGTGCGGTGATCCGCTAACGCAGATCCGCATTAGGATCGGTGATGCGCCTGCCGCCTTGAGCGCCGCCCGCGCTCCCTCCCCCACAAGCCCCCCGCACCGGCACCCATGGAAGCCCTGGCCGAATACTTCAAAGTGTTCTCCGAGCCCAACCGGCTGGCCGTTCTCGAAGCCCTGCGCAGCGGCCCCCTCAACGTCACGGCAGTGGTGGAGAAAACCGGGCTGAGTCAGGCCCTGGTGTCCAAGCACCTGAAACTGCTCACCATCGCCGGCGTGGTGCAGCGCCGGCCCGAGGGCTCCCTTGTGTACTACGACGTGATTGATAAAGCGGTGTTCAAGCTGACGGCCCAGGCCGAGAAGCTGCTGCTGGCCACCCGCCGCCAGCAGCTGGATGCCCTCGCCGCCATCCTGTGATGCCCGGCCCTAGCCCGGCACCGCAAACTCTGGAGGAGTTGCGCGCCGCCCTTGCCAGCAGGCAGCGCCACTTTCCAGGCCTGCAGCTGGGGGATCTCGATGGCGTCGATCTCGACCACGCCGATGCGACATGCACGCCTCAGCCATGCCGACGTGAGCGGCGGCTGTTTCCAGCAATCCCTGATCTAGGGCGCTGGCCTGTCCGGAGTGAAGGCGAGCCACTCCTGCTGGCACGAGCCCGATCTCTCCAGCGCGCGCCTGGAGAGGGCCAAGCTGGCGGAGGCCCCGCTGCCGCCCGAGATCACGCCATAGCGTGACTCCACCGTTCATCCGCCGCCGCGATCCCCCATGAGCACCTCCTACGACCTGATCGTGATCGGAGCCGGCTCCGGTGGGCTGGCCGCAGCCAAGCGGGCCGCCTCCCATGGGGCCCGGGTGGCCATCGTGGAAGGTGACCGCGTGGGCGGCACCTGCGTGATCCGGGGCTGCGTGCCCAAGAAGCTGCTGGTGTACGGGTCGGCCATGGGCCACCACCTGCACGATGCCGCCAGCTATGGCTGGACCATCAGCGAGAGCCAGCACGACAGCGCTGTGCTGCTGACCAAGGTGCGCGCCGAGGTGGATCGGCTTAATCAGCTCCACATCGGCTTTCTGGAGAAGGCGGATGTGGAGCTGGTGCGCGGCTGGGGGCGCTTTGCCGATGCCCATACGGTGGCCGTTCACGACGCTGCGGGCCAGGAGCAGCACCAGCTCCAGGCGGAGCGCATCCTGATCGCCGTGGGTGGGCGCCCCCACCGCCCCGACATCCCCGGGGCGGAACTGGGCTGGGTGAGCGACGACATGTTCGAGCTCGAGCGCTTCCCCGAACGGGTGGTGGTGGTGGGTGCGGGCTTCATCGCCTGCGAGTTCGCCTGCATCCTCAATGGCCTGGGGGTGCGGGTGACCCAGCTGGTGCGCGGCGACCATCTCCTGCGGGGATTCGACCTGGAGGCCAGCCGGGCCGTGCAGGAGGCGATGCAAGCCGATGGCATCGAGATCCGCTTCACCCACAGCCCCGCCGCCATCGAAGGCAGCCCAGGGGATCTCAGGGTGATCAGCCAGAGCGGTGAGCGGATCAACTGCAATGGCGTGCTGCTAGCCACCGGACGGCGCCCCTTTCTGGACGGACTCAACCTCGAGGCAGCCGGTGTGGCCAGGGAGGGGCATCGGATCCCGGTGGATGCCGATCAGCGCACCAACGTGGCCCACATCTACGCGGTGGGAGACGTGACCGACCGCATCAACCTCACGCCGGTGGCCATTGATGAAGGCAGGGCTCTGGCCGACACGATCTGGGGCAACAAGCCACGGCAGGTGAACCACGACCTGGTGGCCAGCGCCGTGTTCTCCCAGCCGGAGCTCTCCGGTGTGGGCCTCAGCGAAGAGCAGGCCATCGAGCGCTTCGGCGTGGAGGGCGTGCAGGTGCACCGCGCCCGCTTCCGGCCCATGAGCCAGGCCCTGCCGGCCAGGGGTCCGCGGGTGCTGCTCAAGCTGGTGGTGGAGCGGGCCAGTGGCAAGGTACTGGGCTGCCACATGGTGGGCGAGCACGCCGCCGAGATCATTCAGATGGCGGCGATTGCCATCGGCATGGGCGCCACCAAAGCCGACTTCGACCGCACCATGGCCCTGCATCCCACCGTGGCCGAGGAATTCGTGACCATGCCGGGCTGAGGGGGCCTCAGCCCAGGGGCTGGAGATCCTCGAAGCGGAACACCTGGCGGCCGGCGGGGGATTCACTGTGGGCCTCCGTGGCCACCACCCGCTCGCTCAGCACCCAGGGGCCGGCCTCGGTGAGCGGCACGAAGGTGTCGGTGAACTGGCTCTTGCCGCCGCGGGCCGCGCCAGTGGCGGGATCGGCGTACTGGCTTGAGTAGGTGTGGCTGAGGTAACCGCTACCGGTGTCGGTGGTGCTCTCGGTGTAGATCGTCACCACGGTGCCGTGGATGTGGCGGTGCACCATCGTCACCACGTCGTTCTGAATGCGGTAGCGATCCCCTTCATTCTTGCCGCCCACGATCACTTCGGTGCCCACGGCGTCGGTGTCGCCGGCAGTGAAGGTGTTGGCGCCGTGGGTTTGCTCGAAACTGCGGCGCACGCGGTGAATCGCCACCTCCCACAGCTGGGAGGCCACCGCCTTGTGCACCTCCTCATCCGCAATGCCCTCCACCGTGGCCTTGAGATCCGCACCCACCTGGAAACGGCCCTCGGCGCGGCGATCGGGTTCACCGCCCTCACCCGCCTGCTCCCAGACGCAGCGGCCCTGGTAGCCACCAAAGCCTGGATCCCAGGTGTAACGGTTCTCGTAGGCAGCCCGGAAGGCGGTCGTGCAATCCGTTCCGGGGGCGATGGCGCTGGTGGGGGCAACGGTCACGGAGGAATCGGCAGTTGGCCCAACCCTACCGAGCAGCTGTGGGGTGGATGTCCTGCAGGGCCGTCACGGCCATGGGTTCACCCTGGAGGGCCGTGATGGCCTCCACCGCGGCTCGTGCACCGGCGAGGGTGGTCACGGCAGGCACCGCATAGTCGATGGCGGCACGGCGGAGGTACTTGTCGTCGTGGGCGGCCTGGCGGCCCACCGGCGTGTTGATCACCAGTTGGATGCTGCCGGAGCGAATGGCGTCCTCAATGTTGGGGCGTCCCTCATGCACCTTGAGGATCGAATCCACCGCGAGACCCGCCGCCCGCAGCGCCACCGCCGTGCCCTCGGTGGCGATCAGCTGGAAACCCAGCTCGGCCAGGCGCCGGGCCACGGGCACCAGAGCCGCCTTGTCGCGGTCGTGGGTGGAGAGGAACACCACACCACTGGTGGGCAGGGCCTCGCCAGCCCCCAGTTCCGCCTTGGCGTAGGCCAGACCGAAGCTCTGGGCCGTACCCATCACCTCGCCGGTGCTGCGCATCTCCGGACCCAGCAGCGAGTCGGCACCGGGGAAGCGCTTGAAGGGCAGCACCGCCTCCTTCACCGCCTGCAGTGGCGGCACCGGCTCGGCCGTGAGGCCGATCTGCTCAAGGGTCTTGCCGGCCATGATCTGGCTGGCCACCTTGGCCAGGGGCACGCCGGTGGCCTTGGCCACAAAAGGAACGGTGCGGGAGGCGCGGGGATTGGCCTCGATGATGAACACCTCACCGTCCTTGACGGCGAACTGGAGGTTGATCAGGCCGTTCACCTTCAGCGCCAGGGCCAGGGCCTCACTCCACTGCTTGATCGTGGCCAGGGCCTGCTGATCGAGGCTCACCGCGGGCAGGGCGCAGGCGGAGTCGCCGGAGTGGATGCCGGCCGGTTCGATGTGCTCCATCAGGCCACCGATCACCACCCGACCGGTGGCATCACAGAGGGCATCCACATCCACCTCGGTGGCGTTCTCCAGGTACTGGTCGATCAGCACCGGGTGATCCGGCTCCACATTCACCGCTTCCACCATGTAGCGGTTGAGCTCCTCCTCATCGAACACCACCTCCATGGCGCGGCCGCCGAGCACATAGCTGGGGCGCACCACCACGGGATAGCCCACAGCCGCGGCCACCGCCCTGGCTTCGGCATCGGTTCTGGCCAGGCCATTGCGGGGCTGGCGGATCTCAAGCCGGCGCAGGATCGCCTCGAATTGCTCGCGGTCCTCCGCCATATCAATCGACTCGGGCGAAGTGCCCCACAACCGGGTGCCGGTGGCCCGGCCCTCGCTGGACTCCAGCCAGCGCAGCAGGGGGATGGCGAGCTTGAGCGGGGTCTGGCCGCCGAACTGCACGATCACCCCCTCGGGCTTCTCTGCCTCAATCACGTTGAGCACGTCCTCGAGGGTGAGGGGCTCGAAATAGAGGCGGTCGCTGGTGTCGTAGTCGGTCGACACCGTTTCAGGGTTGCTGTTCACCATCACCGTGGCGAAGCCCTCCGCCTGCAGGGCAAAGGAGGCGTGCACGCAGCAGTAGTCGAACTCGATGCCCTGGCCGATGCGGTTGGGGCCGCCCCCCAGGATCATCACCTTGCGGCGGGTTTCCGGCTGCACCTCGCTCTCGGGGCTGAGCAGCTCGAGGCTGCCATCGGCGTGGAGCCGCTCCAGCGGCCGCTCGTAGGTGGCGTAGTGATACGGGGTGGTGGAAGCGAATTCAGCCGCGCAGGTATCCACGGTCTTGAACACGGCGTTCACCCCCAGGCCCTGGCGGTGACGGCGCACATCCAACTCCTTGGTGCCCGTGGCCCAGGCGATCTGGCGGTCGGAGAAGCCGAGTTGTTTGAGCTCCAGCAAGGCCGGTGCCGTGAGCTGCTGCAGGGAATGGGCCTGCAGCAGCCGTTGCTCGGCCTCGATGATTCGGCGCAGCTTGGCCAGGAACCAGGGATCGATGGCACTCAGCCGATGAATAGCGGCATCGCTGTAGCCGGCCACCATCGCGGTGCGAACCGCAAAGATGCGGTCGGGCGCAGGGGTGCGCAGTTCCCGGTCCAGCTCCACCCGCTCGGGAGTGGCGTCCGGGCGATCGCAGCCCCAACCGGCATGGCCGGTTTCCAGGGAGCGCAGGGCCTTCTGGAACGACTCCTCAAAACTGCGGCCGATGGCCATGGCCTCACCCACGGACTTCATGGCCGTGGTGAGCACCGCCGGGCTGCCGCGGAACTTCTCGAAGGCGAAGCGGGGACTCTTCGTGACCACGTAATCAATGGTGGGCTCGAAGCAGGCCGGGGTCTTGCCGGTGATGTCGTTGAGGATTTCGTCGAGGGTGTAGCCCACCGCCAGGCGGGCGGCGATCTTGGCGATCGGGAAACCAGTGGCCTTGGAGGCCAACGCTGAACTGCGGCTCACCCGCGGGTTCATTTCGATCACCACCACATCGCCATTGGCGGGGTTGATGGCGAACTGGATGTTGCTGCCGCCGGTGTCCACACCGATCTCGCGGATGATGGCAATCGATTGATCGCGCAGCCGCTGATACTCGCGGTCGGTGAGGGTCTGAGCCGGGGCCACGGTGATCGAGTCGCCGGTGTGCACCCCCATGGGATCGAGGTTCTCGATCGAGCACACGATCACCACGTTGTCGGCGGTGTCGCGCATCACCTCGAGCTCGAATTCCTTCCAGCCCAGCAGCGACTTCTCAATCAGAATCTGATTGGCGGGGCTGGCATCGAGGCCACTGAGGCAGATGGCCCGGAATTCCTCGGGGTTGTAGGCAATGCCGCCACCGCTGCCCCCCAGGGTGAAGGCCGGGCGAATGATGCGCGGATAACCGCCGATCTGCTCACCCACCGCCTCGGCCTCCTCCAGGGTGGTGGCGATGCCCGAGGGGCACACGGCCACGCCAATGCGCTCCATGGCCTGCTTGAACAGGTCGCGGTCTTCCGCCTTTTCAATCGCCTGCAGGTTGGCGCCGATCAGCTCAACGCCGAACTGCTCGAGGGTGCCGTCTCTGGCCAGGGCAACCGCCAGGTTGAGGGCGGTCTGGCCGCCCATGGTGGGCAGCAGCGCATCGGGCCGCTCTTGCTCAATCACCCGCCGCACCACTTCGGGGGTGAGGGGCTCGATGTAGGTGCGATCCGCCATGTCCGGATCGGTCATGATCGAAGCGGGGTTGCTGTTCACCAGCACCACTTCAAAACCCTCGGCCCGCAGCGCCTTGCAGGCCTGGGTGCCGGAATAGTCGAATTCACAGGCCTGGCCGATCACGATCGGCCCCGAACCCAGCAGCAGGATGCGACGCAGATCCGTGCGACGGGGCATGGGCAGAGGGGCAGCGGCCAAACCTGGCTAGCCTCTCACGGAGCAGTGCTTCACGCAGTCCAACGCTGGCGTGGCCTGGCTTCCAGCCATGGCTAGGGTGAGCATCGATACACCGGTGACGACTTCATGAGCGAACTCCAGCGCCTGAAGGGGCTGCTGCCTCCCGAGATGCAGAGCTGGGTGTTTGTGGAAGCCGCCGCCTCCGCGGATCCCCCCTTGATCACCATTGAGGAGATCGGCCGCGATGAGGTGGAAATCCAGCTGGATCTGCAGAAGTGGGATCTGCTGGCTCTGGATCACCGCAACCTGCTCTTCTGGCATGAGGTGGGTCGGATCCAGAACGATGCCGTCCCCCGTGACGGCTGGGAGATGGCGGCCCTGGCCATCGGCCTGGGCGGCGCGATCGGCGAGCTCTGGGTGCAGGACGGGCTGCTGCTGGTGATGGCCTTGGGCCTCTCGGGCTTTGCGGGCTACCGCCTCTACCTCAAGAACAACTCGGAGAAGCGGCTGCAGGACGCCATTGCCGCCGATGAACGGGCCATCGATCTGGCCTGCCGCTTCGGCTACACCCTGCCCAACGCCTACAAGAGCCTCGGTGGCGCCCTCAAGGAGCTCGTGGAGCAGAGCCGCAAGAAGAAAAAGCGCGGCTTCTACGAAGACCGGCTGGAGGCGCTGCGCAAGAGTGCCGGTAAGGCCCGGGCTGAGATGGCTCAGCAGCAGGGCTCCCGTCAATCCGTGAGCAGCGAGAACGTCTATGGCTGAGGCCGACACCAGGGCTCTGGCACTTCTGGCTGCTGAAGCCTGTGACGACCGCAAGGCCGTTGACATCCTGCTGATCCGGGTGGAGGAGGTGTCCTCCCTGGCGGACTGGTTCGTGATCGCCACGGGCCTCTCCGACGTCCAGGTGCGGGCCATCGCCCGCTCCGTGGAGGACAAGATCGAAGACAGCACCGGCCGGTTGCCCCTGCGCCGTGAAGGGCAGACCGAGGGCCGCTGGGTGCTGCTCGATTACGGCGAGGTGATCGTGCATTCCCTCACCCCCGATGAGCGCCGCTACTACGACCTGGAATCCTTCTGGGGCCACGGCGAGAAGGAGACCTACCTAGGCTCCGAAAACCCTGCGCCGGCCTGAGGCCGGGCCCTCCATGCCCGCTCCGGAGCCCACCCCGGACCTGCCAATCGCCGAAACCCAGGCTTGCCCGGTGCCGCCAAACCAGCGCCCCCTGGAGCAGTACCGCGAATTGCAGCAGTCGTGGTTCTTCACCTGGCCCCACGCCAGCTTCAAGGGGTTGGCGGTGCCGCTGCTGCGCAGCTGGCTGATCGTGTTGCCCCTCACCATGCTGGTGGCCAGTGGCAGCGTGCCCCTGCGCCACAACCTGCCCCGCCTGGTGGTGGCGGGCGCCGTGGCGGGCCTGGTGGTGCCGCTGCTGATGCTGCTGCGGCAGTGGCTGGGTTGGACCAACTTGCAAAAACGCCTGATGGCCACAGCGGTGGACTACGAAGAATCAGGCTGGTACGACTTCCAGGTGTGGGAAAAACCGCTGGCCTGGCGCGAGCAGGATCTGCTGGTGGCCACCCACGAGGTGAAGCCCGTGCTGGAACGGCTGCAGCAGGCCATGGCCATCACCGCGGCACTGATGCTCGTGGGGACGAGCCTCTGTCAGGCTCTTTGAGCCAACCGGCTTCGGCCTGGGCCGAGCCCTCAGCTCCGCAATGACCTTCTCGAGCAGCTTCGGTTCCGCAGCCCGTCCCGGCATGCCACCGCTGGAGGTGCGGCTCACCCGTAACGGCATCGCTGAATCCCTGCATCGGGTGCATGCGGTGGTGTGCGACCAGCGCGGCCGGGTGCTGATGCGAGCCGGCGATCCCCAGCAGCTGAGCTTCATCCGCTCGGCGCTCAAACCCTTCCAGGCCCAGGTGTTTGTGGCCAGTGGTGCCGCTGATCAAGCCGGCAGCGACGATCGCGCTCTGGCCATCGCCTGCGCCTCCCATGCCGGGGAAGCCAGCCAGGCCCGCGAGGCCTTCAAGATCCTCTGGAAGGCGGACCTGGACACTGAACAGCTGCAGTGCCCGACCCCCAGGGGCAAGGAAAGCCCTCTGGAGCACAACTGCTCCGGCAAGCATGCCGCCTTCCTGGCCACCTGCCGGCGCATGCACTGGCCGCTGGAGAGCTACCTGCAGACCGACCATCCCCTGCAACAGCAGGTGCTCAAGCGCGTCGGGGAATTGCTGGGCATGCCGGGCGCTGAACTGGTGACCGCCCGCGACGACTGTGGCGCCCCCACCCTGCAGCTGCAGCTCTCCCAGATGGCCCTGCTGTTTGCCCACCTGGGGGCCTCCGAGCAGGCTGAACTAGAACGGCTCAGCCGGGCCATGCTGGCCCACCCCGAGCTGGTGGCTGGGAGTGGCCGCTTCGACACCGAAGTGATGCGCTCCAGCCATGGCCAGGTGCTCAGCAAGGGCGGGGCCGAAGGCATCCAGTGCCTCAGCCGCGTGGGGGAAGGCCTTGGCCTCGCGATCAAGGTGGAGGACGGTGCCAGCCGTGCCAAACGCGCCGTGGCCCTCCACCTGATGAAGCAGCTGGAGTGGCTCACCCCCCTCACCCTCGAGGAACTGGGCCAGGCCTTTCTTCAGCCCAATGAGGGGGTGAGGCTCGAGGTGAACGGCGAGCTGCGCTTCGATAACGGCCGTTAGGGAGCGATTGCATCGCGCTCGAACTGGGCGGCGGCCGTCTCTGTGCGCCCACAGGTGAACAACGCCTCAGCAATTGACGGACTGATCGTGAAGGTGTTGAGCCCTTCGGCCGCCAGCCTGGCCAGGTCGTCGGGCTGGCGCAGGCTGGCCACCAACAACCGCAGGGGAGAAGCCAGCCCATCCACACAGCGCTGCATGCGGATCAGCTCCGTGTGGCCATCGCGGCCCAGGTCGCTGATGCGGCCAAGGTAGGGGGCCAGATAGTCAGCCCCGAGGGCCACCGCCAGCAGCACCTGGGCCGGCTCGTAGCAGGCCGTGAAGGTGATGGACACCCCAGCGGCCATCAACAGCCTGGCCGCCGCGGCACCCGAGCGGGTGATCGGCAGTTTCACCCAGATGCGCCCCGGGGCGATCGCCGCCAGCGCTGCGCCACAACCGGCCAGATCATCCCCCCAGGCCTGCAGGTGGAGCTCGCGAGCCCCCAGCTCCAGAGCTCGCAGACTGAGCCCCTGCAAGCTGGCGAGATCGCAGGGCTGCCCAGCTCTCCGCAGCAGGGTGGGGTTGGTGGTGACGCCATGGAACAGCCCACTGGGCAGCCACTGCTCCCAGGCCTCGGGATCAGCCGTATCGAGAAACAGTCGTAGGGCCATGGGGTGATGAGGAACGTCAGTGAGACGAGGGCAGGGCCTGATGGCGCCGGCTGTGGCGCAGCGAATCGCCAAGGGCCAGCACCAGCAGCACCACACCGATCAGGCCGCTCAGCCACTCGGGCACGTGCCAGCCCCAGCGGCCAATCACCACACCGGCGAGCATCAGCAAGCCGAGGGCACCAATGGCGTAGTGAGCGCCGTGCTCGAGATAGATGAGCTGGTCGAGCGCCTTCTCCCGGCTGAGCATCACTGTGAGCGAGCGGATGAACAGGGCCCCCAGGCCCAGGCCGCTCATGATCAGGCCCAGGTCGCTGGTGATCGCGAAGGCACCGATGGTGCCGTCGAGGCTGAAGGAGGCATCGAGAAGCTCCAGGTACACCAGGCTGGCCAGGCCGCCAGTGGCGGCCATGCGCCCAACTGCTTCCTCCTCACCGCCGAAGAAGTCCGCCAGCGACGTGCTGAGAATCTGCAGCACCAGGCCGATCAAGCCAGCGAACAGCACGTCACTGCGGAAGGCGCCCGGCAGCACGGCGGCCACGAGCATCAGGATCACCAGGGCAAGAGCCACCTCCAGGGACGGCACCCGGCCCGCCTGGCTGAGGCGCTTCTCCAGCACCTGCACCCAGTGCAATGTTTTGGCCTCATCAAAGAAATAACGCAGGAACACCATCAGCAGAAACATGCCGCCAAAGGCCAGAATCCGCGGCTCCGCCAGCTCCAGCAGCTCGTGGTAGTGCTCCGGATGATGCAGGGCCGCATCCAGGGCTTCGCCCATGCCGATGCCACCGGCCAGGCTCACCAGCACCAGAGGGCCCAGAAAGCGCACCCCGAACACCGGGATCACCAGGCCCCAGGTGAGGAAGAAGTTCTGCTGGCCGGGGGTGAGCTTCTCCAGCACGCGGGCGTTCACCACAGCGTTATCGAAAGAGAGGCTGATCTCCAGGGCCAGCAGCACCAGGGTGACCCACACGGCCTGCAGCCCAGCGGGGCTGAACCCACCCTTGGCCACCAAGATCGCTGCCAAGCCAATGACGCAGCAGATCAACGGAAACCGCACGTAGCGGAGGTAGCGATTCATGCGAAGCGGCCCTGCCGCGGGTCGACGTCTCTCCATCCTGCCCCTCATAGCCTCAGGGGAAGACCGTGTTGTATAGTTCAGAGGTCGACGCGGGGTAGAGCAGTCTGGTAGCTCGTCGGGCTCATAACCCGAAGGTCAGGAGTTCAAATCTCCTCCCCGCCACCAACTCCAACGACGCCCCAAAAGGGCAGCAAAAAGCTCCTCAGGCTCCCTGAGGAGCTTTTTTATTGGCGATTCCGGCTCACAGCGATCCACGCACGCAGCGTCACCCGTTCAAAGCACGTCCACTTCCAGCTTCACCACGTCGAAGGGGCCACGGCCTTCGGCATTGAGTTCCAGGGCCGCCCGCAGGGCCGCTTCGTGGGTGTGGAACCAATGGGCCTGGTGCCAGGTTTCCACATCCACCAGCTGAACACCATCGGCAGCAATGGCGAGAAAGCCCTGGGTCTTCAGCCGTTGCAGCACGTAGCGCTCCGGCTGCGTGCAATCCATGGGATGGGATGGATCGGTGTCAGGGGCCCAGAAGTGCATGGGGTGCCTGAAGGCATCCGGCCAGGATAGGGCGTGAAATTTTCAGAGCAGGCGCGCGAGCCACCCCGGCAGGTTTGCCGCGGAATTGGGCACGGCATAATGAGCCTATCGTCATAAATCACTCCGATGGGCGCCGCCGGGTCCATGCCCAGTCCCCAGCTGCTTGAGGAGTACAGCCAATTTTTCCGCCTGCTGAGTGAGCCCGCACGGCTGCAGCTGCTCTGCCAACTCAGGCAGGGACCGATGGATGTGGCTTCACTGATCGAGGCCACGGGGTTCTCCCAATCCCACATCAGCCGCCAGCTGGGCCAGCTGCAGCGGGCTGGCCTGGTGCAGTGCGAACGCGATGGCGTACGCACCATCTGGAGCGCCGATGGCGAGCTAGTGGCCGACCTCTGCTCGCTGGTGCAACACCGCCTCAAACAACGGCTGCAGGATCAGCTCAAGCAACTGCAGAGCGCCTGAGCTGCTCGATCCCGCTATCCAGGCCGCCAGCAGGACTGGGCTCTGAAAAGATGGGCCCCATGGTGCAAACCCCTGCCACGCCCCTCGCCCCACCGGTGGCGTTCTTCTAATGGTGCAAGCCATCGTGGTGGGGTCCGGCGCCACTGGCGGAGTGGCCGCCATGGCCCTGGCCCAGGCCGGCCTCGAGGTGCTGGTGCTGGAGGCGGGTCCGGAACTCACGGCCGATCGGGCCTTCGGCAACGAACCGCAGAACACCCTGCGGCGGCTGGCCAATCTCAGCAGCGGCAAACAGCGGCTGGCAGCCAATCACCCCGGCTACTGGAAAGCCAACCCTGAGCTGTTTGTTGACGAGCGCCGCAACCCCTATTCCACCCCGGCTGAGCGACCCTTTCTGTGGACCCGGGGGCGCCAGGTGGGCGGCAAGAGCCTCACCTGGGGGGGCATCACCCTGCGACTGTCGGACTACGAATTCAAGGCGGCAGACCGCGATGGCCACGGCCGTAGCTGGCCCATCCAGCATCGCGATCTGGCCCCCTGGTACCAGCGCCTGGAGGCCCTGCTGCAAGTGCATGGCCACTGCGACGGCCTGGCCCAGTTACCCGATGGCCACTACAAGTCCCCCCTGCCGTTCACGCCGGCGGAAGCCCACCTGCAGGCCGCCGTGCAGCGCCAGCTGGGGCTGCCGCTGATCCATTCCCGCGGCTTCGCCCTGCGCCGCGCCTCCGACGGCCCCTGGCCCCGCTCCTGCTCCCAGGGAGGAGCCCTGGCCATCGCCCTGGCCACGGGCCGGGTGCGGGTGCAGAGCCAAGCGGTGGTGAGCCATGTTTGCGTGGATCAGCGCAGCGGCCGAGCCAATGGGGTTGCCTACGTCGACGCGGCGACGGGCCAATGGCGCGAACAACCCGCCCAGCTGGTGGTGCTCTGCGCCTCCACCATCGAGAGCGTGCGGATCCTGCTGCACTCCCAGAAACAGGGGCAGCTAGAGGACGTGAGCGGCCACCTGGGCCACTACTTGATGGACCACATCTCCACCAGCCGTTTCTTTGCCCTGCCGGATCAGCCAGCACCAGGGGACACCGAACTCTCCGGCGCCGGCAGCGTATTCATCCCCAACACCGTGAACCTCGGCGGATCGAGCGCTTGCGATTTCCTGCGGGGCTATGGCCTCTGGAGTGGTATCCAGCGCTTTGATCCACCTCAGGCCCTGAAGCGGGATCGCTCAGCCGCGGTGGGCTTCCTGATCGGCCACGGGGAGGTGCTGGCCGAGCGTCACAACCGCATCAGCCTGGACCCCAACCGGGTGGATGCCTGGGGCCTTCCCATCGCCCACATCGACTGCCGCTGGGGGGAGAACGAAGCCCGCATGGTGGCCCACATGCAAGCCCGCATGGAAGCCGTGGTGGCCAGCGGCGGTGGCCACATCGCCCCGCTGGCCGACCTGTTCGTGATGCCCCTAGTGGAGCCCCTGGTGCAGGGCAGCCTGGCCCTGGCCCCTGGTGCACCGCCACCCGGGTACTACATCCATGAGCTGGGTGGGGCGCCTATGGCCGCCCAGGAGGAGGCCGGTGTGCTGAACCCCTGGAACCAACTCTGGCGGACACCCAACCTGCTGGTGACCGATGGCAGCTGCTGGCCCAGTGCCGGCTGGCAAAGCCCCACCCTCACGGAGATGGCGGTGACCTGGCGGGCCTGCGACCACGCCGCCAGCGCAATCAAGCGCGGGCTGTTGTGAATCGCGAACGATGAATCGTGCATCTGGTGTCATCCACCACAATTCGGTCCTGGCAGCTCCCGCACACTCAGCGGGCGACCTCTAACAGGTCGGGCAAGGGAGAAACCACAGGCGGGAGCTCGGCACTCCCGCTTTTTTGTGTTCACTCACCGGGCTGCATGAACAGACCGTTGAGATAGTGCTGGGACACGCAACGATCACTGCAACCGTTCTGAAAGAGGAAGCCGGCCAGGGCCGAGGTGATCACGCGGTATTGATCCCATTCCGGGCGGCCCTCCAGGAAGGCCCGCATGCCATCGAACAGGGCTTCTGGCACCTCGGCCTCCAGGCTCACCCGGGGGGCGGCAGCCGGGACAGCATCCTGCTGATCTAAGCAGCGGCGCAGATGCTCCTGCACCGTCCCCTTCACAGCTTGATCCTGCTGCTGGATGCTCTCCCTCGCCATGTCTCCGTCCAAGCGTGCTGCCCCGTCGTCAGCAGACAGAAAGCCACGGCGAAGGCCTCGGCGTCAAAGGGGTCGCCCGGCCCCGGAACCATCCCGCTCCAGATTGAGACAGCCGGTGGCCCAAGGGTTTTCAGCGGCAACTTCCGAGGGGGAGCGAGCCCGGCTAGCAGCGGGGTACGGGCTGTCAAGTGCGGTGTGGACGAAATGCCGCAATCCCCAAGCCCTCAACAGACGGGGCGTTCCCAGCTATCGGCTGGGGAAAACAGCAGGCGGACCTGGGGAAAATGCCCCACCACCGGGGAAAGCAGGAATTGATAAGCAGGCCCTATCAGCTGGTGGTCTCGTGGGACACGAGTGACACCGAGACGGATGAGGCGCGCAGAATCACCCCTTCTCTTCAGATTTCAACGCCGGCTTGTAAAGGGTGCGCGGACCCAGGGGATGGTCCGCGTGGGGATAGGGGGCATGGCCATGGTCTTGGCTATGGCTGTGGTCATCACCATGGCTGTGGTTATGGCTGTGATCGTGATCGTGGCTGTGGCTGTGGCTGTGGTCGTGCTGGTGGCCCAGGGGAATCGGGATCCCATCGGGCTGACAGGCACCGGTGCACTCGTGCTCACAGAGGGTGCAGCCCTCGATCAAGCCCTCCACATGGTGGTGGTGGCTCTGCTGAGGCGCCCCCACCTCTGTCTCAAACCCCAGCACCTGGGCGCGGTACTTGCAGAGGGAGCAATTCATCAGCGCCTCGCCGCGCACCACCTCCTCCACCCGTTCGCGGAAGGTGGCGATGACCAGCGGGTGATCACCCAGATAGGAGGCGTCCACAAACTCCACCTCGGGGTGGTCAGCAGCCACCAGGGCCGTGTGCTGGCGAATGCGACTCACCAGCACCCCGGAAAAGAGGAAATAGGGGAACACCACAATCCGCTTGAAACCCAGCCGCACCACATGGCGCAGGCCCGGTTCCACCAGGGGAAAGGTCACCCCGGAGTACACGGTTTCGCCCCAGCCAAAGCCGAAACCCTCCACCAACATGCGCGTCACCTTCGACACGTTGGAGTTGGCATCCGGATCGGAGGAGCCCCTCCCCACCACCACCAGCAGGGTGTCGCTGAGGGAAACGGCCCCGCTGGCCGCCGCGGTGTCCAGCGCTTCTTGGATGCGGGCACCAGCGGCCTGGATCATCTGCAGATCCACGCCGAGCTCGCGGCCGTAATCAATGCGCAGGCCGGTCTCAGCCGCATAGGTATTGAGAACGGAGGGGATGTCGTTCTTGGCATGGCCGGCCGCAAACAGCATCCCCGGCACCGCCAGCACCCGTTTCACCCCCTGCGCCCGCAGCTTGTCGAGCCCGTCGCGCAGGATCGGCCGAGCGAACTCCAGATAGCCGTACTCCACCGGCACGTGGGGCAGCAACAGCCGCAGGCCCTCCGCCAGCTGGGCGAATTCGGCCACGGCCTGGCGATTCCGGCTGCCATGGCCGCAGATCATCACGCCGATCGGGCCACCCTCCGCGGCCTGAATGTCCAGTTGCGCTGCGGCGTTTGTCATGGGGAAGCCTGCCTCGAATGACCCTATCGCCCGCCCAACGACACCTCCATCCATCAACACCCCACCACCACACCGCGAGCCAACACCTCTGGACATGCCGAATCCGCGCAGTTCCACCGAATCACGCTGACGCCATAGAAACGGGGTCCTTACCTTGCGGTGGCCCGCTGCGGAGCCCTGTGCACGAACCGCCCCCTCCAAGGCCTATGCCCCTGGCATCGCCAGCGCTGCAGCGCAGCCGCATCGTCGGTGGATTGATCGGTGGCGCCGTGGGGTTCGCCTTGGCCCGCCACCTGCCCGTAGTGCCCTCCACCCTGCTCAGCGCCCTGGTGCTGGCGGGAGGCGCCGCCCTCAGCAGCAACGTGCAACGGGCCAGCCAGTGGTGGGGACTGATCGGTGCCGCCACGGGCACCCTGGTGGGGACCGCCTGGGTGCTGGCAGTCGTGCTGCAGCAGAGCGGGCCAGAACAGAACGTCGAACAACGGGCGCTCACGGTGCTGGTCCTGGCGGTGGCGGGTGTGATCGCCGGCCACTCCCTCAGCAGAACCCACCTGCCCCTCGATGGCCGCCGTCCCCGCGACCTGCTGCGTTCCGCCAGTGCTCTCACCACGGGCGTGTTCGCCGCCATCGTGACCCTCACCTTCATTCACTCCGGACTGGATCCAGCCCGCACCTTCTCCAGCCGGCTGAGCACCTCGCTCACCATCCTCGTGGCCTCCGTGGCCGCACCGGGCTGGCTGAGCCATCTGTTGACGCAACGCCACCCCAAACCCCGTGATCACGCTTGAAGCTCCCGAAGCCGTGCTCGCCCACGCGGCTGCGGCCATGCACTTCCTGCTCGAAGCGCTCTCTGTTGGCACGGTGCTGGTGGGCCTGCTAGCCACCCTGCGCCAAGCCCGCTGCCTGCGGCGGGCTGGCAACCGTTCCCTGCGCCCCACGGCCAGTGCCCGGCTCACCTTCGGCAGCTGGCTGTCGCTAGCCCTGGAATTCCAACTCGGGGCCGACATCGTGTCCACCACGTCGAGTCCCACCAGGGACAACCTGATTCAGCTGGCGGTGGTGGCCGTGATCCGTACCTTCCTCAACGTGTTCCTGGCCAGGGAACTGGAAGCGGAGATGCGGTTTGAACAAGACCAGCAACGCGACGGAGTACAGCCATGAACCTCGCCGACAACCTCGCCCGCCAGCGCAACAGGGATGCGGCCGAGCGCACCTTGATGGCTTGGATCCGCACCTGCCTCTCGCTGATCAGTTTTGGCTTCGGCCTCGACAAGATCGTGGCGGCCATCAACAGTCGCAATCCAGGCCAGATCGGCAACCCAGGTTGGAGCGTGCAACTGGTGGCCCTGGCCTTCATCGTCACCGGCGTGGTAGCCATGGCGGCCGCCACCCGACAACACAGCCGCAACCTCAAGCGCCTATTGCGGGACGACTTCACTTATCAGGAGGAACCGTCCATTGCTTCAGCAACGGCCGTGATGATCACCCTGATCGGCCTGGCGGCTCTCGTTCTTCTCTTTCTTGGAGGCATTGGCCGATGACGGCAACCCCTGCCTTGCTGGTGAGCACCACCCTGTTCACAATCATGCTGGCCCTGGGTATCAGCCTGCGACCGGAAGCGTTGCAGCAGTGGACGTGCCGACCAGGGCTGTTGTTCCGGGCGTTGATCGGCTCCTGTCTGCTGGTGCCCCTGGTGGCGCTGCTGCTGCTGCAAACCCCCTGGAGCTATGCCCTCACGGAACCGGCGCGCTATGCCGTGGCCCTGATGGCCCTCTGTCCGAGCGCTCCGCTCACCCTGCGCAAAGCGGGGAAAGCTGGCGGCGACCGCCAGCTCGCGGGCCTGCTCCAGGTGGGTGCCGCCCTGGGGGCCATCATGTCGGTGCCGCTGATGGCGGCTGGATTCCGCGCCATCTTCGGGATCGAGGGATGGAACATCGAACCCGGCGCTGTGGCCCTTCAGGTGGCGCGGGTGCAGGTGTTGCCCCTGGCGATTGGCCTGTTGGTGCGCCAGGTCGCGCCATCGCTGGCGAGTCGCCTCGAAAGCCCGCTCGACAAGCTGGCCAACCTGCTGCTGCTGCTGCTGATCGTGGTGGTGCTGATCAAGGCTGGGCCCATCCTGCTGCCCTTCCTGGCCAGGAACCTGGCGGCCCTGGCCCTGATGGTGGTGAGGGTGGTGGCAGCCCTGGGCATCGGCTACGCCCTGGCCGGCAACGCCAGTCAAGAGCGCACCACCACTTCCCTGGTGACCTCCATGCGCAATCCAGGCCTGGCCCTGCTGCTAGCCAGCACCCACGGCAGCCACCTGAGTGGCGTGAAGATCGGAATCCTGGCTTACTTGCTGATCACCGTGCTGGTGTCGATTCCCTTCCTCAGAGGGCGCAACAACAGGGTGGTGCTAGGGAGCTCACCAAACAGCTGACGGTAGTCACGGGCGAAATGACCCGAATTGAAGAAACCGAAGTGGGCTGCCACCTCGGTGACGCTGACTTGAGCGTGTTCAGCCGCCAGCAGCTGGCGGTGTACGGCATGCAGGCGCTGCAGCTTGAGATAGGCCATCGGTCCCATCCCCAGATGCTCACGGAATCCCTGAATCACACTACGGCGGCTGGCATAGATCTGACGACACAGGTCGTCGAGGGTGATGGGCTCGGTGGGATGGTCTGCCATCCAGCGCTGCAGCCGCTTCACCATGTCGATCCGGGCCGGGGTGCGCGCAGGCCGCACACCCTGACCCAGGGATTGGCTCAACCCACTCATTAGCAGGGGAACAAAGTCATTGAGCGCCAAGCGCTGCCAGGTGGGCTCTTGGAACAACTCGGGCTGGTGTGTCGCCACACGGAAGAGGTGGAGCACAAAGCGGCGCAGGCCCTCAAACAACTGGGGGTCCAGAGCTAACCAATTGGTAGCGGGGAGGTGCTCCTGGAGGTGCCCGAAGCCCAGATCTAACGCCCACTGCTGAAACAACTCTCGGTTCATGGAGAGCAAACCAAACTCAGAGCTGTCCGGCAGAACGAGATGAGCCTCCCCCGCGGGGCGCGTGCCGAAAATTGAAGTAGGCGTTAACTGTTGGCCGTGGCTCCGGATCGCCCCGGAGGTGTCCAGAGGCGCCAGATTCAAAGCGAACACCTGTTGACCGGGTGGCTTGGCGCCGGCGACGTGGAGCGCACGGTTGTATCGGAGTCGCACCAGCTGTAAGGGGCCGAGCACAACGGGTGTGAGGTCGGCCTGGAGGGGGCCGGCCGCAAGCTGGGTGAAGGTGTAGTCCAAACCCAGGGAGCCAGCGCCATGGGCCAGTTGCTCCACACAGCCGAAGGAAAGCAGCAAAAACGGTAGGAATGCACTTTTCGAGCGGCGCCATCCTGCCACCATGCCCACAATCCGATGGCAAGGGTTGCGGAAGCGCCACAGAGCTCCGCCAACCCCCTTTCTCGGTGGTCTCTCCCAATGCCGAACGGAAAACCGAACATCCTGATCCTCTGGGGCGATGACATCGGCCAGAGCAATCTCAGCTGCTACAGCCATGGGCTGATGGGGTACCAGACCCCCAACATCGACCGGGTGGCCAGAGAAGGCGCCAAGTTCATCCACTACTACGCCGAGCAGAGCTGCACCGCTGGCCGTGCCGCCTTCATCACCGGCCAGAGCGTTTACCGCACCGGCCTTTCCAAGGTGGGACTGCCCGGCGCAGAGCAGGGATTCAAGGCCGAAGATCCCACCATTGCCGAATTGCTCAAACCCCAGGGCTACCGAACGGGGCAATTCGGCAAGAACCACTTCGGCGACCGTGACGAGCATCTGCCGACGATGCACGGGTTCGACGAATTCTTCGGCAACCTCTACCACCTCAATGCCGAAGAGGAGCCCGAGCTGCGCGACTACCCCAAGGAGGATGACCCCGAGTTCCCCAACTTCCGCAAGCGTTTCGCACCCCGCGGTGTGCTGCACTGCTGGGCCAATGGCGATGGCACCCAACGGATCGAGAGCACCGGCCCGCTCACCCGCAAGCGGATGGAAACGGCCGATGATGAGTTTCTCGTGGAGGCCAAGCGCTTCATCCGTGATGCGGTGGCGTCCGGTGAACCCTTTTTCGTGTGGTTCAACACCACCCACATGCACTTCCGCACCTATGCCCGGCCGCAGGACATCGGCCGTTCCGGGCGCTGGCAGTCGGAATACCACGACGTGATGATTTATCACGACGAATGCATCGGTGAAATGCTCAGCCTTCTCGATGAGCTGGGCGTCACCGACGACACGATCGTGATGTACAGCACCGACAACGGGCCGCACATGAACAGCTGGCCCGATGCCGGCATGACCCCCTTCCGCAGCGAGAAGAACACCAACTGGGAAGGTGCTTTCCGCGTGCCTGCCCTAGTGCGCTGGCCCGGCAAGATCCCAGCCGGTAGCAATGTCACGGGCATCTGCAGCCACCTCGACTGGCTGCCCACCCTGCTGGCCGCCGCGGGTGAGCCGGACATCAAAGAAAAGCTTAAATCGGGCTATCAGGTCGGAGACAAGACCTTCCACATCCATCTGGATGGGTACAATATGCTCGATTACTGGACCGGCCAGACCGAAAAGAGCCCTCGACGGGAGTTCTTCTACTTCTCCGACGACGGTGATCTGGTTGGCCTGCGCTACGACAACTGGAAGTTCGTCTTCAAGGAACAACGGGAGCAGGGCACCTGTCAGATCTGGGCCGAGCCCTTCGTTGAACTGCGCGTGCCCAAGATCTTCAACCTGCTCACCGATCCCTATGAGCGGGCCGACGTGACTTCCAACACCTACTGGGACTGGATGTTTGATCACGTGTTCATGCTTGTGCCGGCACAGACCTTCGTGGGGGACTTCCTCAAGACCTTTGCGGAGTTCCCGCCACGGCAGAAGGCCGCCAGCTTCTCGCTGGAGCGGGTGATGGAGAAACTCGAACAGGCCACCAGCGGCGGCGCCTAAACCACACCGAACGAGTCCATCCCATGCAACAGGCCCGGGGAACACCGGGCCTTTCATCCATTCGCCCATGCTTGCCGCCCCTTCCATCACCCAATCCGGCAGAAGCCGGCGGGCACCCGGCCGCCCGCCGGCGCGGGAGATGTGCTGGATCCCTGGAGGTCAATTTGTGATGGGATCCGATCAGCACTACCCCGAAGAAGCTCCGGCGCATCAGGCCGAAGTGCAGGGCTTCTGGATGGACAGGGCTCCCGTGACCAATGCCCAGTTCCTCAAATTCGTGAAGGCCACCGGCCATCGCACCCTGGCTGAACGTGGTGCGGATCCGGCCCTCTATCCCGGAGCACTGCAGGAGCAACTGGCTCCGGCCTCAATCGTGTTTGTGCCCCCCGTAGCCGTGCATAACCAGGCAGATCCCTACAGCTGGTGGCAGTACATGGCAGGGGCCAACTGGCGGCATCCCGAGGGACCAGGCAGCTCGATCAAAAACCGTGAGCACCATCCCGTGGTGCATGTGGCTTATGAGGACGCTGAGGCCTATGCCCAGTGGCTGGGTAAGCAACTGCCCAACGAGCATGAGTGGGAACGGGCAGCGCGGGGCGGCCTCAACAACACCGAATACGCCTGGGGGGAAGAGCTGCATCCCAGCGGTCGAATGATGGCAAACACCTTTCAAGGAGAGTTTCCACATCACAACACCCTCCAGGACGGATACGAACGGACCTCGCCGATCGGGGTGTTTCCCGCCAACGGCTATGGCCTGGTGGACATGATCGGCAATGTGTGGGAATGGACGAGCGATTGGTACAGCAACAACCACGCAGAACCCTCTAACGGTGCGGGTTGCTGCGATGGCGCCGAGACAGCCGGTGAGGCCAGCATCGCGCCAAACTCCCAGCATGGAACCATGCCGCGAAAGGTGGTGAAAGGTGGCTCATTTCTATGTGCCCCAAGCTATTGCCGCCGCTACCGACCAGCCGCGCGAATGGCTCAGGGCATCGACACCTCCACATGCCACATGGGATTCCGTTGCGTTGTGCGAGTGGAGGCCCGATGACAAGCCTCTCCTATCAATCAAGCGGGTTAGGGATAGCTGGTGCTGATGGCAACCAGGCCTGGAAGATCAACGACATTCAGATCACGAGGGGCTACCACGGCCGCAACCGAGAAACGGATCCGAATTCCAGCGTGCTGCTGCCAGTGGACACCCACCTCACCGTGCATGAAGGCAATGTGGAACAGATCATTCGGGCCCCGCATGACCTGCTCTACCTGCCGGCGGGAGCCCACCGCGAGCGAATCGGATCGTTCCGCGGGATTGTGATCCGAATCGACCAGCAACGCCTGGGCCGAATCACCACAGAACTGTCCTCGTTCCGGCTGAGTGCAAGCCGTTGCAGGCAACGCCTAGGGGACATCAGAATCATTCAACCGCGCCAAGATGCCGAGCGCGACTTGGTGCATGCCCTGCACCAGATCCTGGAGGTGGTGGGGCTGCCAGGGCTAGAGCAAAACAACCTACTAGCCATGATTGGTCTCGAACAACTGATCTACCGCAATCTGGCCCTGGCCATCTGCGGGGACATGATCCACAAATGCCGCACACGGGCCACTGATCAACAAAGGACCAAAGCATCGATCATCGATGAACTGCTGGATTGGATTCGGGGCAACCTCGATCGCCCCATACATCTGAGCGATCTGGAAGAGCGCAGTGGCTATTCACAGCGCAGTCTGCGGAACGTGTTCAAGGATCGCTTCAACTGCGGCCCCACCCACTGGGTACGGACCCAACGGCTGGAAGCAGCCCGCAGGCGGCTACTGGATCCAGAACCAACAGACACTGTGTCGTCAGTAGCGATGGCCTATGGCTACCAACACCTCTCACAGTTCAGCCGCGATTTTCAAGGCACATATCGGATCAAGCCCTCCAGCCTATTGCGCGAAGGGCTAAGGAAGTCCGGCTAGGGCAGAGCTTAGAAGTAGAACTTCAGGCCAACCTCAACACCATCCTGATCACTGGTGTAGCCGGTAGAGCGAGACGCCCCATTGTCATAAGCGATGCCGGTATACCGCCAGGACACATTCAAATCAGTGCTGTTGCCAAGCGCATAACCAAAGCCAACCTGGGCGTTACCTGAAAGATCCTGAGATCCCGCCATCCCAAAGCCACCAATGTCAGCCCTAACAAAGGCACGCAGTGCAGGGGTCAGGAACACAGAAGCCTGGGTACCCAGCAATAGCTGACTCCAGGTGCGATTGAGGCTTCCTTGGCTCTCAAAGCTGAGGCCGAGTGGGCCGTTACCGATGATCTCAGCGTTGACACCAAGCTGGGCCTCAACAAACCGAAGACCCATAAAGGGAATAATCCAATATTGGCCAGCTTTGCCAATGGCCGACTCACGGGCGCCAAAGCGGTAGCGAATAGCCAGGTCGTAAAGGCCGTTGATTGAGGTGACCTGAGCACTTCCCGTGAAGAAACCACGACGAGTTGTTCGGGATTGCTCAGCGCCAAGCTGGGTGTACGCCACATCAGCCAGAACACCCCAACGTCCTTTCTCGGCGCTGGCTCTTGCCATAAAAACAGACTGGAGAGGGTTAAGAAGATCTCCAGGTGGCAAGTAAGTTGTGGTTTCGAAGCCCGAAACAGTAGTGGTGGCATCCACCCATGGCAAGTAGCCATAGCCCTCCACGGTGAAGGCCCAGTCATCTTGAGTGGGCAAAGGGGGATCTACCGAAGAATTGTCTGAAACCTCCGATACAGAAGAATCAGGGGGAACCGGTTCAACCTCAAGCGCCAAGGCTGCGTTGCAGGAGAAGAGTGGAGCCAATAGCACAAGGAGAGCAAAACGCTTAAACTGAAGCATCGGCACCCCCCTCTGCCAGCAAAGTTGACGCCTCTCCATTTCGATCACCAAGGGGGCTTGATGGAGCAGAGCAATGCGTCGCTACAGCGAGGCCATCAAGGCTGACGTCAGGAGGCGGATGAGTCCGCCCATGCGGCAGAGCGTGGCCCAGAT
>CALRUA020000024.1:0-36946 GCA_943371215.1 Cyanobium sp. NIES-981
CGGCCACTGATCGCCTCCATGGCGACTCTGGCCTTGAACTCGGGGCTGTGGGTTCGGCGCTTGCTCATTGGTGGGAGCCCCTTTTAGGGGCGGTACCCCGCCTCAGAGGTTAACGATGGGGGCTGTCCAGTAAAACCAGTCCACCTCAGGGCACCAGATTGGCTGCACACACAACCTCTTGCTGTGGCCATGCAGGAGCTGCATGAAAGTGCTGCCGGTGCAAACTCCAACCATGACAAGCAAGGTTCTGCTGGTTGTGATGGCGTTGGCTGCCGTGGCTTGGCCGGCTGACGTAGCCAGTCAGGCCGTTAGTGCCACCGTCCTCTCCATCGGCGATGGCGACACCATCCGTGTGCGCCAGGCCGACAAGGCCATCACCGTTCGGCTGGCCTGCGTCGATGCCCCCGAGACGGCCCAAAGCCCCTACGGCCAGCAGTCCCGCAACTACCTGCAACAACATCTGCCCATCGGCCGGGAGGTCGCCCTCGACGTCAAGACCACCGATCGCTACGGGCGCACGGTTGCCGAGGTGTTCAGCGGCGTGAACATCAATCTGGCACTGGTGGAAGACGGTCAAGCGTTTGCCTACCGCCAGTACCTGAGCAGCTGCAGTGAACAGAAGTACCTGGAGGCGGAAACCAAAGCAAACCGGCGGCGGATCGGCATTTGGCACGTGCCTGGGGGCATCACCCGCCCCTGGGAGTTCCGCCGTGGCCGGAGCGCCACGGTGCTATCCGATGGAACAACACCCGGCGGTCGTCGGCACCGCTGCACCGAGATCGACTCCTATGCAAGAGCGCAGGAACTGTTGCGCCAGGGCCACACTTACTTGGATAGCAATCGTGATGGAGCAGCCTGCGAATCCCTTCGTTGCTCAGTGCTGTCAATCAACGCAGCAAGAATTAGCATGCCAGTCATAATTAACTGAAAGCATGCGACTTCGGCATTGGATAAGCTGAATAATGGATCCTGGGGGCCTAGAAGATCTAGACAGAGTGCATCTCATCGCTGCACATGCACTTCTCTACCCAGCGTCTAACGGCTGTGGCCGCTGCTACCGCCATCAGTCTCACCTGCACTCCAGGCATAGCAGCTGTCTATCAGGCACTCTGCTCCGGCGGCTCAGAATGCACGGTCACCTTGGCCAACGGCCAGATTGGGATGCCGGGTCTCGTCATCCAGAAAGATCAGGTGCTCTCCTGGTCCCAAGGCGGATCTGGCAGCAAGACAGACGTCGGCATGGGCGTTGCTGGTGTTGTGCTCTTTGGGGTGCCCGGCTTGATTGGCTTTGCAGCCAAGAAACACGACTATCAATACACCATCAACTACGTAGATGAAGCTGGCAATACACAGGCAGCAGCGGTTGGCTTCAAGAACAACGTGCCAGCCAATCAGTTCATGATGGAAATGATGGGTATGACAGGGCTGAGCATTGGCGAGGTCAACAAAGAGCTGCAGTCCAAACTTGCGCAGATAAAAGCAGAGGCCGCAGAGAAGGCGAGGATTGCGGCACTGGATTGCTCTCGGGTGGTCAAGGCTTATGGCTGCAGCTGGAGTGCCTACGTGGCGGCCAACCCAGCTGTGCAGATCTGGTCCAACAAATACCCCTTGATGGTCCCTGCAGAGAAGGCAAGGCTACGAGCCATCGACTGAAGAGCAGCGCGTCTTCCCTCGGGGAGCCGGACAAGGCGTAAACAGTGGGCAGTGGCTTGGTATCTTATTGATACCAATGTTGCATAGCGATGCTTACTGGTTCGGAACTGCTCGCCAGGGTCAAGGAGCTGGGCGATGTCACCAAATCAGACCTGGTCCGGGAGTGCGGCTACGTGAGTAGCAAAAAAGATGGTGGAGACCGGCTCAACTTCACCGCCTTCTACGAAGCGCTGCTCGCCGCCAAAGGGGTCAATCTTGGCACCGATAGCGGCGGCCGTGGCCTTGGCAAGGGCGGCCGCAAGCTGGGGTACACCACCAAGGTGCAGTTCAACGGCAACCTGCTGGTGGGCAAGGCCTACACCGCCATGCTCGATCTCAAGCCCGGCGATGAGTTTGAGATCAAGCTCGGCAAAAAGCAAATCCGCCTGGTGCCCGTTGGCGGTAGCGATGAGGAGGAGTGATCCCTTCCGGTAAGCATGAAAGGCAATGAATGACCGACCCCGGGGTGCATGGCATTCCGGGGTTTTTCAGTCTCGGCTCAAGCGGCTGGGGAAGAACCGAGCGGCAGGTTCCGGTGCTGGCGGCTGCGACGGTGACCCCTGCTCTCCATTGGCTTCCAGAGCCTCCTGGCAGCGCTGCACCAGTTCCTGCCGCAGCACTTCAGGGCTCTCAATGCGGATGCCACCGCCAAAGGAGAAGAGCCAGCTGCGTAGGTCGATGTCAGCCGCCACGGTCCAGGGGGGTAGATCCAGCTCCACCGGGTAGGGGTGGCTGGAATCTGCGGGGCCTGGCTCCAGCACGTGCGGCGCCTTGGGGTGGTGCCACCAGCTGTCGCCTGGAAGGGGCTTGGAGAAGCGGATGTGCTCGATCGGGTAACGCTGCAGGCCCTCGCGGATGAAGGCGAAAGCCCAGGGAGCGCAGCAGAAGCGCATGGTTTGCAGGCTTTGGATGCGGCGCTGGGCTGAGTGGCTGGCGATGACCAGCTGCTGGCCCAGATCGGCCCCGAAATAGATGCCACCGCTGTGGTGCAGCAACCGCTCCAGCCGTGCAAGAGCGGAGTCGTGCTCCTCGGGGCTGCGGCGCAGGTCACCCTGGGCGTTGCGCAGGGCGAGGCGATCGAGCCGCTCGCTGCGGATCAACCCCTGCTCGCGGCCTACCTGGTCCTCCTCAAACAGGAGGTACCAGCCCACGTTGTGAAAGATCAGCTGCAGCGGCCACACCCGCAGCTCCCCGTCAGGGCTGTCGGCAAAACTCCCCACCCCCGGGTAGCGCTGCAGCAGCACACGGCGGTGCTCAACAATGGCCGCCTCAATCGCCTCCGCTCGCCTTGGTGCGGCCAGGGAATCTCGACGCACCAAGGCGGTATCGACCACCGCATGGCGGGCGAAGCTGCGCACCGGCGGCAGGCCATCGGCGCTGATCCCAGCCCAACCCAGCCGCTCATCCAGCTCGGCCAGCAGGTCCTGCGCTGATGGATCGGCCAGACGACCGGCTGTCTGACGCACCACGTTGTGCAGTTCCTGCAAGCGCGGTGGCGAGAGCACAGCAGTACCCAGGCAGTAGCCGTGGCGCACGTTGTCGTTGCGGTTGCGGAATCCGTAGGGAGTAAGGATCTTCTCGAGGTCCTTACGCAACGTCGCCGTTTCGCCGCTCAGGTAGGCGCCGGGGATGGCCTCGGTAGCGGTAATCAGGTGCTGGTGCAAATTGCCGCCGCGCTCGGCCGGCCGATCAAACGGCACCTGCAGCAGGTGGCGCAGCAGCGTCATCACCCGCAGGAAAACCGGCCCATCGCCCATCGGGGGCAGGCCGCCATGCACGGGGCCAGAAGCCCGAGACTGTGGCGCCAGCTGAATCGGTGCGGCAATGGGCACAGCACTGCAGAAGCCATTGGCTTCCAGCCAGGCCAGATCGCCGCGGATAGCGGCGGCATCCGCAAAACACGCTCCGTGCAGCCGCCCCAGAAAGGCAGCAGCGCGATCAGCCAGATTGCCTTCGGGGAGCGGCGAGAGGATCGCCTCCAACTCCCCTGCGCTGGCGGGATCTGTGGCGGCCAGGTCGGGCCAGGTGCTCAGCAGCTTGATCAGATAGAGCAGCCGCTCGAGATCCAGGAGCCGCGAGTAACCGTGGCGTTGCAGCTTGCGCTCCCGGTTGGTGGCCGAGCGGATGCGGCGATCAAGCCCGGCCAGCTCGACCTGCAGCACCTCCGTCAGGTCGTGGTGATGGGTGGGCACCACGGCGCAGATGGCGGCAAAGCCCTCGGCACGACACGGCCCGAAGTGGGGATCGGCCAGGGCCGCCGCCATCTCCTGGATCACCGGCACCGGCACGGCCCGCTCGCGCCGGGCATTCCAGGTCAGGGAGGTGGGCAAGTCGGTGTAGAGCCACCAGCCGATCCACTCCACCAGCGCCGGTAGCGGCAGTGCTTGGGTCATGGCCAGCCGCCAAGGGCGGCGGGCGTGGGTGGCATCCACGATCACCGGGATGCCGGCGGCCACCGCCTCCTGGATGCGCTGGTGCAGCCGCTGCTGGATGTCCTCCCAGGGCCCCTGCACCGCCGCGTCGCCAAAAACTTCCGCCCGGATCACGTCGGTTGAGAGCACCAGGGCCGGTGGTTCACCCGGGCTGGTGAGCAAGGGCGCCAGAGCTTTGGCGAGGGTGGTTTTGCCGCTGGCGGGCTGGCCGATCAGCAGGTGGCAGCGCAGCGGGGCCAACGGGGAATTGAGCGGATCACCTCTCTACTCTTTCGCATGAAAAGAGCTGGGATCACAACAGCTCTGGCTGAAGCTGAGTCGCTGAAGCTTCCAGGCCCGACAACACCGGATCGGCGACGCCAGCAGGAAAGGCAGGCGGCAATTGTGAGCGCACAACGCTCACCACTGCTGGAGTCTGGGCGCTCAACTCGCCCAGGATGGCTTGTGCATCACCGAGCCCAAGCCGTTTGGCGGTGAGCAGCATGCGCCGGGCTGTGATCTCCAGAGGCTTGGTGTAGCGGCCTTTTTCACCATGCCAGGCCATGGCCATCCGGAGCTTCTGTTGTGGCCATTGGCCACTGCGGCGTCCGATCACCGGCCAGGCCGAGAGCACGTCGTAGAGCGGCGTGAGCTGAAAGCGCCCACCGGGGTTGAGGAAGAGGCTGAAGTTCTTGGCGTGGCCATCAATGGCGCGCAGCATCCAGAACAGCACCTGTGCCTTGAAGAAGGTTGCCAGGTCGCTGGGTTCTGATGATTGAGCCAGCAACGCGGCGATGGTCGCCATTCCGGGCCCACCATTGTTTTCGTATTTGTTGGTGGCCGGTGTGGAGGTTGCCTGGCAGCAGTCTTCCGTGGGCAATCGCAACCAATGGCTGCCGCTGGCATGGAGCTTGCGATCAAAACGCTCAACGATCAGGCAGCGTTGCCCGTCAAAACTGGCGATCTCGCTCGGCGCCACCGACAAACCGAAGGCATGCAGGATCCTGCTGCACAGCCACTCGTTCTCCACCGAGGAGCTGAAATCAATCTGCCCCTCGCCGATGATTCCCATCGGCAGCTTGAACAGGTGGGTGGTGGGCGTACTGCCCAGCGGCAGACACCACTGGCCGTTGTGCCATAAGAAGGCGGTCTTCTCTTGTGCACCGGCCACGGAAAGCCTCAGCTCACCGGCGTCAGCGCCCAGGGATCCTGGCGCTGGTGCAGCCGTGACGGTACGCAGGCGCTGGCCGATCTCCTGGTCGTTCAGGGGCCTGGCCTCGATGCGATCGATGCCACTGGGCTCCTGCTCCGGCGGCAGCAGCTGCACAGCACCGGCGCAGTCGCGGCCAATGGCGGCCAGCAGATCGAAGGCACTGGTGCTGGCTGCCTGAAACCGGGCCTGCGCTCGGCGGCGGATGGCGTCACTATCGGGCAGGAGGTTGTCGAACCAGCTCTCCACGGCGGTACCTCTGAGGGTGGTGGTCCCGAGGCCAGCAGGTAGCGACAGCGACAGCGGGCGGAACTGGCTGGAGAGGAGCCAGGCCTCGCTGTAGCTGAACTCCTGGGGGCCACGGGCCGGCAGCGACCAGGTGCCCACCCGCATGCCATTCATCCACACCGCCAGGGAGCGCGCATGCGTGGGCCTTCCCCTCACCACTCGGTTGGCTCGCTGGAGATCTGTCGTGCCCGCACCACCAACTCGAGGTCGAGGGCCGCCAGGATCAAGAGCAACCGCTCCATGGTGAGGCGCCCGGGCTGCAACTCGAGCTGGGACAGCCTGGCCTGGCTCGTGCCACCGGCTTTCAGGGCCAGATCCTGCTGGCTCAGGCCCTGCTGCTGCCGCACACCCCTGAGCAACGTCCCTAGCTGGGCGGGTGCACGGATCACCTGCTCGCCTGCAGCCATGCCTCACTCGGAATCTCAATAAACGCACAATAACAGGATTGCCAATAAAAAATATTTATTGAGATTCCGGTTAGCCAGGGGCATGGGCAATGGCAGGTCTTGCCAGGGCTCGCCCTGAAGGTGGAAGCACGCCGTCACTCTTTCGCACGAAAAACAGCTGGGATCGATGCTGCGGCGCTGACGCTCCATTCAGCAACGTTCATACCGCTTGTGGCCCAGTCCTGCAGCAGTGCCGCCCGCTCCGCGCCCAAGCGGGCAGCCGGCACCTACGCCCCACCCTCGCCGCTGGAAGACCTGCACATCCTCGATTTCCTCGAGCTGGCCGGTTCCCAGTCCAAGGCGGGCATCGCCCTGGCCATGCACCAGAGCACCGTCTGCCGCAGCCTGCAGTTGATGCAGCACCAGTTCCGGCTGGAGCCGCGGCACGGTTCACCGGTGTGCCGGCACGGGCACAACACCTGCCTGCAATACCTGCGCCTGGCTTACCGGGAGCACCGGTTGATGGAGGGGCTGCTGCGTGTCGGCACCGACGTGCTTCACCAGAGCCTGCTGAGCAGCCTGGCGGGGGTGCAGCTGGTGCCACCCCGGTTTCGCAGCGGTGAGCACTGGGCCGAACTGGTGCGCCATGGCCTGCTCGATGGGGCCATCGTGAGCTCCTTCTGCTTGGAAAAGCTGCAGCTTTCCGGCCAGGCACCGCAATGGGATGGTCTGGCCGCGCTCCCCCTGGGTCAGCTGGACTTGCAGCTGGTGGCCACCACGCCATCGACGCGGCGGGTGTTGTTGCCGCGCAAGGGAGCCACGCCGCTGCTGCGCCAGGCGGTGGAGTGGCATGGCTTTGCGGTGGAACAGCAACCTGCGGCCTGCCAAGAGCCGGCAGCCTGGATCAAGCGGGCGCGAGACAGGAAGCTAGCGATGCCGATCTGCACAGACCTGCTGGGAACAGCCTGGATCGCGGCCCATGGCCTGATGCCCCTGGCAGACCAGCCACCCCTGATCGAGCAGCTGTGGTTACTGCTGCCGCAGGGGGCGTTGAACACCAAGGCAGCCCGGCAGTGCCTGCGGCTGCTGCGGGTGCAGATCGCCAAGGCGCAAACAATGCAGGATCCGCATAGAAGCCAGTGCTGATCGGAGTTTCAGAGGCTGCGGATTGGCTGCGGAAGGCAGCAGGTCGATGCAGACTGGATATGCGGTGCCTTCGCTACGAAGCCAGAGCGATGAGAAGCGTGGGTCAGCTGTACTGATGGACGTCTTTTCCTTCCGCGACAGGGTGGTCGAGGATTACGGCCAGTTCAGCCGCAGCTTCACCCAGATCAAGGCGCCGGACCTGCAGGCGTTCGTGGACGGGAGCTACGGCAAGGGTGAGTACTGGCCCTCGCCGCTGATTCAGCTCAACCCCAGCTTCGTGAGCGGGGGCGCCATTGGCGAGCTGGTGGACGCGGGGCTATTGCACCCGGAATGCAGCCGAATCTTCCGCTGGGGGAAGGACAACGGCCCCGGGCAGGAGCTGCAGCTGCACCGACACCAACGGGAAGCCATTGAGATTGCGCGCCGGGGCGGCAGCTTTGTCGTCACCTCGGGCACGGGCTCAGGCAAGTCGCTCGGTTACATCATCCCGATCGTGAATCGGGTGCTGGAGGCTCGCGAAACTGGCGATCAGCAGAAGCGCATTCGGGCGATTGTGATCTACCCGATGAATGCGCTGTGCAACAGCCAGCTGGAGGAGCTGCAGAAGTATCTCGGCCTTGGCTATCCCGATGGCCCCAGAGTCACCTTCGCGCGTTACACGGGCCAAGAGAGCGATGAGGAACGGGAGAAGATCAAGAACGATCCTCCCGACATCCTGCTCACGAACTATGTAATGCTCGAGTACATCCTGACCCGTCAGGATCCCCTCGATCAGAAAGTTATCAGCGACGCCAAGGGCCTGGAATTCCTGGTGCTCGATGAACTGCACACCTACCGAGGCCGCCAGGGCGCTGATGTTGCGCTTCTGGTTCGGCGGGTGCGTCAACGGCTCAACGCCGATCTGCTCTGCATCGGTACCTCGGCGACGATGGCCTCTGAGGGCACAGCCAAGGAGCGCAACGCCACCGTGGCGCACGTCGCCAGCAAGTTGTTTTGCACGGCGATCCCCAGCGAGCAGATCGTTACCGAGACACTGCAGCGCTGTACAGGCGGTGATCTTCCAAGCGCTGAGGAGTTGAAGCAAGCGTTGCAGGCTGACCTCTCCCCACCAGCAACGCAGATTTGGACAGCTGCTGATCTGCGCGAACACCCACTGGCCCGTTGGGTTGAGCTGGAGCTGGGCCTAGAGAGAGAAGACGGCCTGGCGGATGGCAAATGGGTGCGCTGCAAGCCGCACACCTTGCAGCAGGCCAGCAAAACATTGGCCGAGCAGACCGGGCTCGACGATGAGCAGATCCTGGGCACCTTGCGGGATTTCCTGCTGGCCGCCTACCAGGTGGAAGTCGGTCCGAACCGCCGCTTTTTCGCCTTTCGCCTGCATCAATTCGTCTCGGCTGGCGGAGATGTGCATGCCACCCTGCAAGCCCCTGGTCAGCGCTACCTGTCGCTGAAGGCGCAGAAGTATCAACCCAATGCGGGGCGCCAGTCCCTGCTGTATCCGGTGGTGTTCTGCCGCAGCTGCGGGCAGGAGTTTCACCCGGTTTGGGCCCATCTGAACAACCGGATCCCCGTTCAGATCGATCCCCGCGAGTTCTCGGACGAATCCAGCCTGCGCGAGCGGGACGTGGTGAATGGTTATTTCATGCCCGACGCCGAGGGCACCTACAACGTCGATGACCTGGAGAAGGCCAACTTCCCCGACGGCTGGCTGGAGCCTGACCGCAACGATGAGCTCACGCGTAAGCGCACCTATCGGGAGTTTGCGCCGGTGCCGGCCCGCTTCCGCTCCGATGGCGGTGCCAGCAGTGATGGGTTGTCCGGCTGGTTCCTGAAGGGAAGCTTCCGCTTTTGTCCGTCCTGCGGGGTTGAGCACGGAGTGCGCAGCAGCGAGTTCCGCAAGCTGTGCGGGCTCAATTCCGAGGGCCGCAGCTCCGCCACCACCACCTTGAGCCTGGCGGTGCTCAGGCAGCTGCTGAGCTTCCCACCGGATGAAATCCCCGATCAGGCGCGCAAGCTGCTCGCCTTCAGCGACAACCGCCAGGACGCCTCGTTGCAGGCCGGGCACTTCAACGACTTCGTGCGGGTGCTGCAGCTGCGAGCGGGATTGGTGGCCGCCCTCAACGCCCAGGGCGAGAAAGAGCTGAGCCTGGAGACGTTGGCCCAGGAAACGGAGAAGGCGCTGCGGCTGGAAGCAGAGGACTTCATCGCCATCCCCAAAGTCAAACCCAACGTGGAGCAGAGCAATCGCCGTGCCCTGCGTGGTGTGTTGGAGTATCGGCTGATCGTTGATCTACGCCGCGGCTGGCGACTCACCAATCCCAACCTCGAGCAGTTGCGGCTGCTGGAGGTGGATTACGCCGAGCTAGTGAACTGCGCGGAAGACCAGGCGGACTGGGGGCAACGCCATCCGCTGCTCGCCCAGGCCAGCAGCGAGGAACGCTTCCTGATCTGCCATCGGCTGCTGGAGGAGCTCCGGGAACGGTTGGCGATCGACTGCGATGCCCTGGTGCAGGAAGAGTTCGAGCGGCGCAAAAAAGCAGCTGCCGATCTAGAGGAGGTGTGGAGCATCGGCAGCGACGAGAAGCCTGAGTTGGCCCGCAGCATCGTCACCAGCCCCGTGCCTCAGGAGCTGAAAAACCGTGGCGTCGAGGGTTTGTCGTTGCGTGGTGAGTTCGGCCGTTGGCTGAAAGCGCGTGAACGCTGGCGCTCGGTGGAAGACCTCTACCGAGGCTTCAAGTGGAAAGACGACCTCTACCAGGAGGTGGTGGGGCACGTCCTAGAGATGCTCACGGCTTGGGGCCTGGTGAAACAGGTGGAGGTGCGACTGGGCCGTAAAGCCAGCGAAGTGATGCAGGGCTGGCGGCTCAACAGCACGGCCCTGCGTTGGACACTGGTGGATCCCGACGCCGAACCTCAGGACCGCTACGCCCAGCGGCTGATGGAGGCTCGCCAGAGCAGCGGTCGCCGCGGGCCGGTGAACCCCTACTTCCGTCGCCTCTACGCGGATCTGGCCAATTTGATCGCCACAGAAGGGCGACCTTTCCTGCAAACGCTGTTGGCCCGGGAGCACACCGCCCAGGTGGATGCAGGGGAACGGGAGCGCCGGGAAGACGCGTTCCGGAGCGCGGCGCTGCGGCTGATGTATTGCTCGCCAACGATGGAGCTGGGGGTGGACATCTCCTCGCTCAACACCGTCTACATGCGCAATGTGCCGCCCACCCCGGCCAACTATGCGCAGCGCAGCGGCCGCGCGGGTCGTAGCGGTCAGCCCGCGCTGGTGCTCAGCTACTGCGGCGCCACTTCCCCGCACGATCAGTATTTCTTCGCCGATCCGGTGCGGATGGTGGCGGGTGCCGTCAGTGCCCCAACGCTGGAGCTGGCGAATGAGGAGTTGCTCAAGGCCCATTTCCGGGCGTTGTGGCTGGCGGCCACGCGACAACGCCTGCCCGGGAAGGTGAAGGAACTGGTCGACATCAGCGCGCCAGGGCGTCCGGTTCAAGCCGAATTGATGGAGGCCCTCTCCAAGGATGAGGCGTACCGCTCGGCCCAGGCCGATTGCCAGGCAATCGTCGACGACCTAATCGACAAGCAGTGGCTGGGAGCCACTCCACCGCCCTGGCTGACGGGCAGCTGGCTGGAATCCCTCACCCGCGGCGCGGCGCTCGATTTCGACGCGGCACTTAGCCGCTGGCGTGAGCTGCTCGAAGCGGTCGACAGCCAGATCAACCAGGCCCTGAAGGATCTGGGCAATCACGCCCTGAGCGAACGGGAACGCCAGGCAGCGGATACACGCCTGCGGGCGGCACGGATGCAACAGCAACTGCTGCTCGCCGACAAACCCGGCAGCCGCAACAACAACAACGACTTCAGCACCTACCGCTACCTGGCCAGCCAGGGCTTCATGCCTGGCTACAACTTCCCGCGGCTACCGCTGATGGCCTACATCCCCGGGACCCGCGAGCAGGTGGGCGGTGGCACATACATCACCCGCCCCCGCTTTGTGGGCATCAGTGAGTTCGGCCCCCACTCGCTGATTTATCACGAGGGCAACACCTACAAGGTGAAGGGGGCCCTGCTCGGCCTGCAGGACAACGCCATGGCTGCCGGTACGGCAACTTTGGCCACGCAGGACGCGCTCGTATGCGGCGCATGCGGCCATGCCCACCTCGGCGATGCCGCTGAATCAGAGTTGTGCTGCCACTGCGGCATACCGCTGAAGCTGCACCCCGAAGGCAAAGCGGTGCGGATCCCCAGGCTCTATCAAATCGAGCAGGTCACTACGAAGAGGGCTGATCGGATCACCTCTGACGACGAGGAGCGCCAACGGCTCGGCTATGAGCTGATCACCACGTACGAATTCCCCAAGGAAAACGGCATGGTGAAGGTGGCCAAGGCCCAGGTGAGTTGTGGTGGCCAGCCCCTGCTGGAGATCAGCTATGCCCCGGCCACCCAGATCAGCCGCGTGAACCTGGGCTGGCGGCGGCGGGAAAACAAGAACGACATGGGCTTCCCGATCCACCCGATCAACGGGCAGTGGGGCGGGGAGAAGGATCTGCGCGGCGATGCAGCTGAAGACGACGGCCCTGAGGTGGGTTTCGTGAAGATCACGCCCTATGTGCAGGATCGCAAGAACGCTCTGCTGGTGAGATTCCTGGGCGAGTGGTTGCCACAGCAACTGGTAAGCATCAAGAGCGCGATCAAGCGAGGAATTGAGGTGGCCTTCCAACTCGATGGCAGTGAGATCGCCGCCGAGCTGATGCCGAATGAGGAATCAGCCACAGCCCTACTGCTCTATGAATCCGCTGAAGGCGGTGCCGGGGCCCTCAGCCGCCTGGTGGAGAACGCCTCAGCGTTGCAGGCCGTGGCCAAAACAGCGCTGGAGATCTGTCACTGGCGCTGGGACGGGGACATTCCCGCGCTCGAAAGCCAACTGATTAATGCCGATCCGGAATGCGAAGCCGGTTGCTATCGCTGCCTGCTCGGCTACCACAACCAGCGTGATCACGATCTTATCGATCGCCAGCTGCCCGAGCTCAAGCAATTGCTGCTCGACCTGGCGCGGTGTGAGCTCGTAGGCCAGGGTGGCGTGGATGGCCGCAGCGCCATGTTGGAGCGCCTGAAGAGCCTGGCTGGAAGCGGGCTCGAGAAGCTTTGGCTCGACACGCTCTACAACCACGGGCACCACCTTCCGGACAATGCCCAGCAGGAAGTGCCTGGCCACTACGTCACACCCGACTTCACCTACAAGCAGGCCTGCGCCGTGGTGTTCATCGATGGCCCCCATCACGAGCAGCCTCTGCAGCAACGGTTGGATCAGCAGAAGCGGCAGGCCTTGGTCGATGCAGGCATCACCGTGGTGGTGTTCATGCAAGACACCACCAGCTGGCCGGCGTTGTTGAGCGAGTACAGCTGGCTGTTCGGGGAGGGGCGCAGGGCGCCTAATGGGAGAACAGCAGGAGCCAGCCCCTCTCCATCACAAGCGGAGGACCCACCAGGGGAGGCATCACCGGGAAGCCTCGGCGAAGCCCTGGATGCGGTGTTCCAACAACACGGTGACCTACTCGGAGGTGCGCAATGACCCTCACTCCCACCCATGCTCCCGTTGGCGACATCCCCAGCCCCGGCTCGATCGTGAAGGTGCGTGGGCGCGAGTGGATCGCGCTGCCCCAGAGCCAGAGCGAGAAGCAGGAGCAGGTGCTCAAGCTCCGCCCGCTCGGGGGCGGCGACCAGGGCATGGCCACCCTGTATTGGCCGCTCGAGGGTGGGTCAGTCAAACCCGCCAGCTTTGATCCACCGGATCCCACGAAAAGCGGTTCTCAGAGCTCGGCACTGCTCTTGCGTGACGCCTTGCTGCTCAAGCTCCGGGCAGGTGCTGGCCCCTTCCGCAGCCTGGGCAATGTGGCCCTAGAGCCACGGCCTTACCAACTGGTGCCGCTGTTGCTGGCCCTGAAGCAAGCGGTCACACGCGTACTGATCGCCGATGAGGTGGGTCTGGGTAAAACCGTGGAAGCGCTGCTGATCGCCCGGGAGCTGCTGGATCGGGGTGAAATCCGCAAGGTCACCGTGATCTGCCCGCCGCACCTCTGTGAGAAGTGGCGGGCCGACATGCAGGGCCAGTTCAACCTGGCAGCCGAGGTGGTGCGGCCGGGCACGGCGCAGAAGCTGGAGCGCGGGCTGCCGGCGGGCAGGTCGATCTTTGACGTGATCCCCTTCACGGTGGTGAGCCTCGATTGGATCAAGAGCGATCGCAACCGTGAGAGCTTCCTGCGCAGCTGCGGTGACTTCGTGATCGTGGACGAAGCACATACCTGCGCGGCGCGTAAGGGTGGCGGACGCCAGCAACGTTATGAGCTCTTGCGGGGCTTATCCGATAAGCCCGATCGCCACGTGGTGCTCCTCACTGCCACCCCTCACAGCGGCGATACCGAAGCCTTCGACAACCTTTTGGGGCTTCTGGACCGCAAGTTTGCAGGGCTGAGCGAGATGACTGAAGGGCCCCGCCGGAAAGAGCTACGCAACGACCTGGGCAACTACTTCGTGCAGCGCCGCAGGCAAGACCTCAAGGAAGAGTGGGGTACCAATGGCGCCGACTTCCCCGACCGCGAAACACGGGAAGCGGAGTACCAACTAAGCGGCGATTGGGCTGAGCTGTTTCACGACGTGCTCGGCTACGCCAAAGACCTGGTGCAGCGCAGCGCAGGCGAAAGCAAGCTGCGCCAGCGCATGAGCTGGTGGGCTGCGCTGGCCCTATTGCGCTGCGTGAGTAGCAGTCCGGCGGCGGCCTCAGCCTCATTGCGGACGAAGTTGCTAAACCTGCAAACGGGCTCAGCCGGCGATGCCGAGCTCGACGAACAGCAACTGGCCGACGACCTCGAGTCCATGGCCGCGCTTGCAGTGCTAGATGGCGCCGAGGAGGAGTTCAGCGGCGAAGAAGCTGCGCCCGGCGCTGACCTGGCCAACGCGGAAGACGCAGAGCAACTGCAGGATCTAATCGCTCGCGCTGATCTCCTACGTGGCAAAACTCATGACCCCAAGCTCAAGCAGCTGATCAAGGAGCTGAACGGCCTGCTCAAGGAAGGCTTCCGCCCGGTGATCTTTTGCCGCTTCCGCCCTACAGCTCACTATCTGGCGGAGCAGCTGCAAGAGGCGCTGCCCAAACGCAGCCACGTGGTGATGGCCGTTACGGGCGATCTCCCGCCAGAAGAACGCGTCTTGCGCATCCGTGAGCTGCAAGACGAACTAGCCAACGACAAGGTGCCCGTGTTGGTCGCCACCGACTGCCTCTCAGAGGGCATCGACCTGCAGCACACCTTCGATGCCGTGGTGCATTACGACCTCTGCTGGAACCCCACCCGCCACGAGCAACGGGAGGGGCGGGTGGACCGCTTTGGCCAGGCACGCAACAACGTGCGCGCCCTGATGTTGCACGGCGGTAGCTCCAATCCCGTCGACGACCGGGTGCGCACGGTGATCCTTGCAAAGGAGCAAACGATCCGCAAAGAGCTGGGTGTGAGTGTGCCGATCCCCGGCAACGCCAACACGATCACCCAGGCCGTTCTCAGCAGCATCCTGGGCGGTCCTGCCCAGGTGATTCAAGGCAGTTTTGAGCTGGGGCTGGAGGGCAATACAGCAACTCAGCTGGAGCTCGACGCCACAATTGAGGCCGAGTGGCAGAGCGCCAAGGAGAAGGCCAAAACCACGCGCACGATCTTTGCCCAGCGCAGCCTCAAACCCGAAGAAGCGCTGGCGGAATGGGATCGCATGCAGGAATCGCTAGGGAGCGAGCAAGCAGTGGAACGGCTGGTGGTGAACGCCTGCCGGCGCCTGAACCTGCCGATCGGCCCGCTCAAGACCTCCAGTGATTGCTGGGAGCTGGATCTCACCGCGCTGGGAGACGATCGGATGGCGCTGCGTGAGCGGCTGCGCAATCACGACCTCGATGGCCGCTTGCGCTTGAGCTTCCGCTCACCGGCCCGCGATGGCAGCAAGTTGCTGAGCCGCTCGCATCCGTTGGTGGTGGAGTTGGCAGATTTTGTGGCTGAGCGTGCTCTGAGCGGACTGGAGCCAGAGCTGGCGGCCCGTGCATCAGTCATTTGCACAAAGTCGGTGACCAGCCGCACCCAGCTGTTGGTGTTGCGGCTACGCCATCAGCTCCATCAAGACCGATGGACAGGAAATGGCTACGAGGCGTTACCGGATCTGCTGGTGGAGGAGTGCCTCACTGTGCGAGTGCAGGGCGATGGTGTTGAACAGCTGGAGGGGAATGCGGCTCTACAGCTGTTGGAGGCGCCACCCGCGCGAAACGTTGATGTTGGAGAACGAACGCGCTGGCTCACCGAAGCCGTGGCGGGGCTCGATGCGCTGCAGCCGGCGTTACGAGCCCTGGCAGAACGCCGTGCCCAGCTCGCCGAAGACGATCACCGCCGAGTGCGCGAGGCCTCGCTGCGGCGCGGGGAGTCGTTGCGCATGCGTTTCAACTGCGAACCCGCTCCGGCCGTGGATGTGATCGGCCTGTTTGTGCTGCTGCCCGCCCCCACCCTCTGATCCATGTCGCGCCAAACCGCCACCGTCACCTTCCAGGCCCTGGAACTGAAGGGCAGCCTGCTGCCGGCTTCTCTGCTTGAGGAGGTGTCCAAGTTCAACCGCCCGAAGGAGTTGTTGCTAGAGCCGCACGACTACGGATTGGGCAAAAGCGAACGGTTGCGGGATCGGATCGATGCGGCCTGGGTTCTCACCAAGGAGTTGTGGGATGAATACAGCAACCTGAAGGAGCGGGCTGGACAGAGCATCGCGGGCCAGCACTTTGCGCATCGCCTGCTTAAAGAGGTATTGGGCTGGAGCGGAGTGGAGCCTTGCAGCGGCTGGCAACAAGGCGAATCCCACTATCCGATCACCCATCGCGCCTTTGGTGGGGCCGTTCCATTGATCTTGCGGGGAATCGACGCGGGTGCGCTTGATCGCGGTAGTGCCCAGTTCGGCCAGGACGGCCGCAAGCGCTCTCCCCACAGCTGCCTGCAGGAATGCCTCAATGCCGACGACAGCGCTAATTGGGGCGTGTTGCTCAGCGGCGATCGGCTCCGGTTGCTGCATGACAACCCCTCTCTGGTGAAGCCCGCCTACCTGGCGGCCGACTTGGAGTTGATGATCGAGGGTGAGCGCTTCGACGAGTTCTCGGTGCTCTGGCTGTTGCTCCATGCCAGCCGCTTCGAGCACCCCAAGTCGGGCAGCTGTGTGCTCGATGACTGGAAGCAGAAGGCAGAGGTATCAGGCGAACGGGTTCTGGGCGCCCTGCGCAGCGGGGTGCAGAGCGCATTGGAGTCGCTGGGTTCGGGTTTCCTGAATCACCCCGCCAATGGGGCCCTTCGCGATGCGCTGTTCAAGAACCACACGCTGAGCAAACAACAGTTCCATGAGCAGCTGCTGCGGCTGGTGTACCGGTTCCTGTTCCTGTTCACCGCAGAAGATCGGGATCTGCTTTTCCCACGCGAGGTCGATAAGGGTGACCCGCGTCGCCGGATTTATCGGGAGGGCTACAGCGTGAGCCGGCTGCGGGAGCTGGCGATCAAGCGCAGCGCCTACGAGGGCGACTACAGCGATCTCTGGGAGCTGCAGCGGCTCGTGTTTCAGCAGCTGAGCATCGGCAACTCACCACTGGGGCTACCGGGCCTGGGCGGCCTGTTCAGCCTGGAGCAATGCACGGATCTGCAGGCCGCTGAACTCCGGAACGGGCCACTGCTGCGGGCGATCAAAGCAATCGGCTGGTTCGACGCTGGCGGCAGCTTCACCCGTGTGCGCTACCGCGACCTCAACACCGAAGAGCTGGGCAGCGTGTATGAGGGCCTGCTCGAGCTGCATCCCCAACTGGAGCAACAGGGCAGCCAATGGCAGCTCAGCTATGGCGGTGGTGCAGGTAGCGACCGCAAAACCACTGGCAGCTATTACACCCCGGATGCCCTGGTGCAGGAGCTGATCAAGAGCGCCCTGATCCCGGTGATCGACGACCGGCTGAGCAAGGCCCATGGCCAAGCCGAGCAGGAACAAGCGCTGCTGAACATCAAGGTGATCGACCCCGCCTGCGGCAGCGGCCACTTCTTGCTGGCAGCAGCTCGGCGCTTGGCTGTAGCCCTCGCCCAGGTGCGCGCTGGCGACGACCAACCCAGCGAAGACGACCGTCAGCACGCCCTACGTGACGTGGTGGCCCACTGCATCTACGCGGTGGACCGCAACCCAATGGCGGTGGAGCTGTGCAAGGTGGCGCTGTGGATTGAGGCGATCGATCCAGGCAAACCGCTGAGCTTCCTGGATGCCCACGTCCAGTGCGGCGATTCGCTGGTGGGGGTCTTCGACCAGAAGGTGCTGGAGGAGGGGATCCCCGATGAGGCCTACAAGCCGCTCACCGGCGATAACAAGACGGTGTGCACCAGCCTGAAGAACGAAAACAAGTCTGCACGCAAAACGATTAGTCGCGGCGGATCCAATCGAGGCATTCAAGGGAGTTTGGATCTCAGCGGCACGCAACCGCGTAGCCAAGGCCAGCAGGCCTTGCAGGCGGTTGAGGCAATGCCCGAAACCACACTGGCTGAGACGGCTGCCAAGCAAGCCGCCTACGCCCAGTGGCTGGCTGATCGCGGCCGGGATCCAGAGACCTTGGCGGCTGATCTCTACACAGCGGCGTTCTTCCTGGCGAAAACCAGCAACTCACGCGCCACGGTGCCCACCACAGAGCACCTGCTCAAACTTCTCGCCGGCCAACCCGTTGAAGAAGCAATGGAAGAGGCCGTCGTTCAGGCGGCACAGAACTTCCGCTTCTTCCATTGGCACCTTCGCTTTGGCGAGGTGATGGCAAAGGGTGGGTTTGATTGCGTGCTTGGGAATCCGCCGTGGGAGCGCATCAAGCTGCAGGAGAAGGAGTTCTTTGCTGCAAGATCAGAAGCGATTGCCACAGCTCCAAACAAAGCGGCGCGTGAGCGACTGATCAAGGCACTGAGTGCGGCCGATGCCTCGGAGGCCGAACGGTCGCTGATGGAGGAGTTTGAACTGGCCAAGCGTGAAGTCGAAGGCAGTGGCGAATTCATTCGCGGCAGTGGCCGATTTGCACTGACAGCAGTTGGAGACCTCAACACCTACGCCCTGTTTGCAGAACACATCCTCAAGCTAATTGCTCCATCTGGCCGTTCCGGCGTGATTGTGCCGACGGGGATTGCCACGGATAGCAGCACCAAAGCCTATTTCGATGCGATCTCCAGTGGTGGGAGGCTGGTGAGCCTCTATGACTTTGAAAATCGAGAAGCGATTTTTCCCGGAGTTCACAGGAGCTACAAGTTCGCAATGCTCACCTTGGGCAATGCGGTGGATGCCACCGATTTCGTGTTCTTCGCCACGGCAACCCAGCACCTGTCAGATAGTCGGCGGCACTTCACGCTCAGCACTGATGACATCACTCTGATCAATCCGAACACCCGCACCTGCCCGGTTTTCCGCAGCCAGATGGATGCTGAGCTCACCAAGAAGATCTATGGCCGAGTGCCGGTGCTCATCGACGAAGCGCTGGGGGATCAGGGCAATCCCTGGGATATCAAGTTCATGACGATGTTCCACATGTCCAACGACAGTCATCTGTTCTTCGATGAGCCAGCCGCCGATCGCGTACCCCTCAACGAAGCCAAGCTGATCCACCACTACGACCACCGCTGGGCTACATACACAGCCGTAGGCTCCAGCCGGGACGTGACCCTGACTGAGAAGCTGGATCCAGGTTTTGAAGCTATGCCGCGGTACTGGGTGGAGCGGCGTGAGGTGGAGGATCGGCTCAAGTCTCAGGGTTGGGATCGACGGTGGCTGCTGGGGTGGCGCGAGGTCTGTCGCTCAACGGATGAGAGGACTTTGATCTCAGGAGTCTGCCCTGCATGGGGGGTAGGACATAAGTTCATGCTTCTCTTCCCTTCGCAGGACCTCATCTCCAAAAGCCCATGCCTTCTAGGCTGCATGTCCTCAATCACTGCGGACTTCCTTGCGAGACAAAAAGTCGCTGGGACAGCTTTCAGTTACTTCTATATAAAACAGATCCCCGTCATCCCCCCTTCTGGCTACTCACGGATCGATATCGATTTCGTCACGCCTCGTATTCTCGAACTCACCTACACCAGCAAAGGGCTTAGTCCCTGGGCCGAAGAGGTCGGCTACGACGGCCCACCCTTCCTCTTCGATCCTGAGCGCCGAGCCCTACTTCGAGCCGAGCTCGATGCGCACTACGCCAACCTTTACGGCCTAAGCCGCGATGAGCTGCGCTACATCCTCGATCCAGCTGATGTAATGGGCCCCGATTATCCCAGCGAAACCTTCCGTGTGCTGAAGACAAACGAGATCCGCCAGTTCGGTGAGTACCGCACCCAGCGCCTTACCCTTGAAGCATGGGATCGATTATTTGGTCAAGTCTCATGAATAATTTCCTAGACAATAACCACCTAGAATCAATCCAGACCCTGAGAGATCTTCTGGCATGCTTCGTTGCCACAAATGGCGTCGGCATTGAACAAGGCTATGCAATTGGCCAAAAACTTTGCGAAGAAGAAGTCGTCTGGATTGACTTCAATGCGAGCATTATTCAATGTGAAGAGCAGAAGATATACGAACTATTGCTTTCAAGTTCTTACCCACGCGGCGAATACGTAGCAAGACTTGTGTCAAGCAGGATCTACCGAGCCGTTGAGCAAATCAATTCTCAAGGTGGGGTTGTTTTTCTTAGGTCGCTGACATCCTCGAGTGATTCTGGTATCCGGCTCCGGCTATTGCCTTTATTTGGGGTGGGAGAAAAATTCATAAGCTGCTATTTGGAACTCGTCGGGATGTCAACCGATTAAATCGCATTATGTCGGTAATCGTCCTGCCTTCCAAGGTCGCCATCCATCAAGCCGTTGCCGCCTTTCAGGCCAGCAATGCGCTGCATCCCAATGGCGACACGGTCTTCCTCTCCTTTGCCGACATTCCTGCCATGGATGTGCTGGCCTATCTCGGCGCCTGGGGGCTACTAGCCAGAGGGGAAGGCACCACGATCAAGCTGCGCGGTGATGCCAAAACCCTTGCGGCCCTGCAGCTGCTCGGCTTCCACCAGCTGCTCGACATCCCTTCCTCAAGCAACTCTGCGAACCATCAGCCCACCAAGGCCCACACGATTGGCGTGTTGCCCCTCTCGCCGATCGCCACAGAAGAGCAGCAATACAAGGCCGTCGACGCCATCTGCGCCATCGCCCTCGCCGCCATCGACAACGCCGCCGCCTTCATCCCGGCCCTGGAATGGCTGGCCAACGAGATCCTCGGAAACATCCTCACCCACGCCGCATCTGAAACCCCCGGCGTGGTTTGCGCCCAATACCGCCCCAAGCAGCAGCGCTTCGACATCGGCATCTGCGACATGGGGCTGGGCCTACTCGGCTCGCTTCAACCCACCTTCCCTGAGGTGTGCAGCTACGGCCAGGCGATCGACAAGGCAATTGAGCGCGGCGCCACCCGCGACCCCGCCATCGGCCAGGGCAATGGCATGGCCGGCTCCTACGAAATCGTGCGCCTGAACGGCGGCACCTATCAGATCTGGACGGGGGATGTCGTCTATGAACTCAACAAGGGCAAGCGCCGCCCCGGTTTCCAGTCCATGCCACCCGTCTTCGGCACGGGGGTGATGTTCTCGCTCGACACCAGCAAGCCGGTTGACCTCGCCAGCACCTGGATCGCCTCTGCCTCAGGGGTGGAATCGTTGTTCCTCAACAGCCAAACCGAGTCCGCCAGCGAGAGCGGCCTCGATGTCGCCGCCGAATGCCTCCACACCGGCGGCCGCCAGCCCGCCAAGCTGCTGCGCCGCAAGATCCAGGGTCTTCTACCTGCCATGGATGGCGAACCACTGATCCTCGATTTCTCCGGCGTTAAATCCGCCGCCAGCAGCTTTCTCGACGAGCTACTCGGCCGTCTCGCGGCAGAAGCCCCCCGCGGCCAGGCGATCTTCGAGGGGCCGGTGCGCATTCAAGGCATGACCCCCACCGTGCAGGCCATGGCCAATGTGGTGGTGGCGCAGCGGTTGGGGCAAACCACCCCAGGCAGTTCCACCTCCAGCGTCTGATGGCAGGCAACGTTTTCACTCACGCCCGTGCACTCGAGCTCCTGCGTGTGGGCTCCGGCAACCCGTCGGCTGATTTTCGTGATGGCCAACTCGAAGCCATCCAGGCCGTCTGCGAGCCAGCCAGCCGCGTGCTGGTGGTGCAAAAGACCGGCTGGGGCAAAAGCTTCGTCTATTTCATCTCCACACTCCTCTACCGGGAAGCAGGGCGGGGGCCGGCTCTATTGATCTCGCCGCTGCTTTCCTTGATGCGCAACCAAGTTGCCGCTGCAGAGCGGATGGGGCTCGTTGCCGTCACTGTCAACTCAGAAAACCTGCACCACTGGCAGCAGATCGAAGCCCAGGTCGCTAACGGAGAGGTGGATCTCCTGCTGATCTCTCCGGAGCGGCTGCACAGCGAACGCTTCATCCTCGGGTCCATGGCAGGGCTGAACCCCAGCCTGGTGGTGATTGATGAAGCCCACTGCATCTCCGATTGGGGCCATGACTTCCGCCCCGACTACCGCCGCCTCGGGCGCTTGGTGAAAACCATCCCGAACGTGTCGCTGCTTGCCACCACCGCCACTGCAAGTCAGCGCGTGATGGACGATCTGGCTGCGGAACTAGGGCCCAGCCTCTTCCAGCTGCGTGGTGATCTCAACCGCTCCTCGCTCACGCTCCAAACGCTCAAACTCCCCAGCCAAACCGCACGCCTGGCGTGGCTCGCCAGCACCATCGGATCGATCCAAGGCAGCGGCATCGTTTACACCCTCACCAAACGCGATGCCCGCGTGGTGGCCGGCTGGCTGAAGGAATGCGGCATCAAGGCCGACGCCTATTTCGGGGGCAAAGACCCGTTGGAGCGCGAGCGCCTCGAAGAAGCCCTCATCCAAGACGAGCTGGATGTACTCGTGGCCACCACGGCCTTGGGCATGGGCTACGACAAACCCAACCTCTCGTTTGTGTTCCACTACCAGATGCCTGGTTCGGTGGTGGCCTACTACCAACAAGTGGGGCGAGCCGGTCGCGCCCTTGAGGCAGCCCGTGGCGTACTGCTCTCAGGCCACGAAGACAACCGCATCAACGAGTTCTTCATCAGCAACGCCTTTCCCAGCCGCGAAGACGTGCAGGAGGTGCTCGCAGCACTGGATGGAGCGCCGGAGGAGGGCATCCATCTCAACCGCTTGATGGAACTCATAAACCTGAGCGAACAACGCATCCGGCAGACCCTCAAGCTCCTCTCGCTGGAAGTGCCCGCTCCGGTGGGCAGCACACAAGGCATGTGGCAGCGACTTCCTGCAGAGGTCTCGCCTGCGTTCTGGCAGCGAGTCGAGCAACTCGCGCAACGCCGCCAGGAGGAGCTCAGCGAGATGCAGACCTTCCTCAAACTCCCTTACGGCAGTCACATGCCGTTTGTGGTGAGAGCGCTCGATGGCGACTCCTCCACCGTGGACGCACCAACCCTGGCGCCGCTCATCGAGTCGGTCGACCAGGAACTGGCGATCCAGGCTGCGGCCTACCTGAAACGGCTGGATATCCCCATTTACCCCCGCCAGGAATGGCCAATCAGGGGCATCCCGAGCTTCGCACCCCACCAGTTCATCTATACTAATCGCAAGGCGGGCGTGGGTCGCGCCCTCTGTTACTGGAGTGATGCCGGCTGGGGCGATCTCGTGGAACAGGGCAAATACAAGGACGGCTTCTTCGATCAGCGCCTGGTGGAGGCTTGTGTGGCTCTCTTGGAGCGTTGGAATCCAACCCCTGCCCCCGAATGGGTGTGCTGCATTCCCTCCAGCCGTCATCGCGAGCTCGTTCCAGATTTCGCCGGCCGGCTGGCGGACGCCCTGGGCCTGCCCTTTGTTGAGGCGCTGGTGAAAGCGAGGGACAACCAGCAGCAGAAAGCGATGCAGAACAGCACCCAGCAGGTCCTCAACCTCGACGGCACCTTTGCGGTCACTCCTGAGCTACCGCAAGGCCCCTGCCTTCTGGTCGACGACATGGTCGACAGCCGTTGGACCTTCGCTGTCGCCGCCTGGCAATTACGGGCCGCCGGCAGTGGACCCGTTTTTCCGCTTGCATTGGCTCAGACTGGGCAAGGCCGATGACCCTCGCTCCTGCACCGCCGATGGGTCCTACAACCCTTTCGGACAACACCCAGGCCGTCCTTCTCCTCACCTCACCGCTCTTGGCAAGTGGTGCCGAAGCTCCTGCCAAAGCGAAGGTGCTCACCGCTGGGGAATACGGCCAGCTGGCTCAGAACCTGCTTCAAGCCCGTCATCAACCAGCTGATCTCCTCAATGGCTCCCGCGAGGCCGTGCTCGCCTCTGCATCCGCGGATCTGGATCCGGATCGCCTGAATCTGCTTCTGTCCCGCGGCTTCCAACTAGGGCAAGCCCTCGAGCATTGGGCCAACCGATCGATCACCGTGATCGGCCGTGCCGATGAGGTTTATCCAAAGCGCTACAAGCAACGCCTCAAACACCAAGCCCCGCCACTGCTTTACGCCTGCGGAAATCTTGCGTTGCTCCACCGCCCTACTTTGGCGGTGGTGGGATCCCGCGCCACCCATGAAGGCCTTCTCCAAGACACCACGCAGATCGGAACGCTCGCTGCAGTTTCTGAGGTCGTGATCGCCTCCGGCGCCGCGAAAGGTGTCGATGAAGCGGCCATGCTCGGTGCACTTCAAGCGGGAGGTTCAGCTATCGGCGTCGTGGCCGACAGCCTCGAAAAGATCGCCGCCAAACCAATCTGGCGCCAGGCGCTGATCGACGGACGCTTGCTGTTGTTGTCCGCGGACGCCCCAAGTGCTCGCTTTCAGGTGTGGCGTGCCATGGCGCGCAACAAGCTGATTTATGCCTTGGCGGATGCAGCCCTGGTGATGAGTTCCGCGAAGGACAGCGGCGGCACTTGGGAAGGAGCAGAAGAACAACTCACCAAGCTCAGGTGCTGTGGCATCCACGTTGTGGATGATCCGCGCGGTGGTGAAGGGCTGCCCGCCTTGCATGCGATGGGTGCTTCGCTCTGGCCCTACCCCAAGTCGCCTGATCAGTTGAAGGCCGTGCTTGTTGCTCAGCCCATAATCAGCACCTCATCCGTGGACCTCCTCGGTCAACACCCCCCGGCAGAACAAGACGTTGTGCAGGAATCGCTTCTTGCACCGAGCGTCATCACAGCTCCTGAAGCAGGGCGCGAGGAGCACAGAGAACAGAAGACTGATGCAGCAGCTGAAGCCAGCGCCGCGTCGCCGACCACCAACGATTCAGAAGCTGATCTTCAAACAACTCATCAGCCCACAACTGCCGCGGAACGGCTGAGCCTCCTTGCGCATCAGCTTGTTCTTGAAGCCTTGGTCGCCGCCAAAACAGAAGACGAACTTCAGGAGTTACTCAAGGTGACGAAGCCTCAAATCAAGCAATGGTGCAAAGAACTCATCGGCCAAGGACTGATTCGCAAGATGAACAAACCAATCCGCTATGTGAAGTGTTGAATTCGTAGTCAACCGAGATCAAGCACCGTCCACGTTGTGTTGCACACCGGCCCGCAGGCCATGCCACAGCTGGTGATCTCAAAGGCCACCCAGCCCGGCTTGTCCACGCTCTTGAGGAAGGCCAACACATCAACGCCCTCGTCGGCAGCATCCTGAATGGCCACATGGGCAGCCCACTGGGCTTGCAGCTCCTCAGACAGCAGCTCCGGCTCATCGGGCACCTCATGGCACCAGAAGCCGCGCACCGTTGAGGCGTTGGGCTCCCCCGTGTCCTTAAACACCGGTTGGCCCGTAGACGGGCAGAAGAAGTTCCAGTCGTCGCGTTCCAGTTGAATCAGCTGCATGGCCTTAGTGGCGTGTTGGTGCCACTGTTGCCCCACTGCCTTGCTTTGAGGCACGAGGCCGTGCGAAAGACCAGGATGGGGTGGCTTCTTGAAGGCCATGACGGCAACAGAGCCCAGCACGTCCCCTGATCTCGCCGCCGCTCAGGCTGCCCGCACGATCGCCCTGCAGATGCTGGAGGAGCGGGGCCGGGGCGCAGTGCTCGTGGGCGTGGCCCGCGTGGATGCGGCCCTGGAGCACCTGCTGCAGGCAGTGATGGTTCCGGCAACCGCCAAGGGCGATGGCCTGTTCCTGCCGGATCGGCCGTTGGGCTCCATCGGCGCCAAGGTGGCCCTGGCCAGCCGGCTCGGGCTCATCGATCGCCCTGTGGAACGGGCCCTGAACGTGCTGCGCAAGCTGCGCAACGCCTTTGCCCACTCAGCGGAGTCGGCGTCGCTCGGGGATGCCGCGCACAGCTCCCGCCTCGCAGAGGTCTACGTAGACGCTCGGGCCAACCCGCTCTGGTCACCCCTGGAGACGGTATTGGCCGCCCAGCCGCCTTCTGCCCATGGGGCATTGGAGCCTGCGCTGCGGGACTACATCCTGCTGATCACGATCCTGGTGGCCTTCCTGGAAGCCACGGCCCAGCAGCTCCGGCCGATCCAGCCGCCGGTAGTGATGCGTTTCTCGGGCGTCAGCCGGGTGAACGTCGCCAACCAGGAGTAGCCCTCAGAGCGGCAACCCATAAGGCTTGTCGCGCAGGCTTCTTCATGGTGCTGCGCTGGTTCCGCCATGGCCACGCTTTGCCTTCCCGCTCACGCTTCTGCTCACCTGCATGCCGCCCGTCGGCTGCACTTCTCGGCCAATAGCGATGGCTTGCTGCTCTGGCTCAGCCAGGAGTGCTGGGGCCGGGGGCTAGTCCGTCTCGCGGAGCTCATGGATGATCTGCTCACCGAGCGTCAGTCCGAGCAGTCAGAGCTGCCCGCAGATCCCGTACTGGATGCGCTGCTGCCCTTCTGAGGGCTTGGGGGCGTCTGCCTCCCTGCTGTGGTCCTCAGCTCGGTCAGCACCGATTAGCTGAGCCACTCCGCCAGCTTGGTGCAGCGCCGGCGGCCCAGGTGGTTTTTCACGGCCATGGCCAGGGCTTTCTTCTGGCCCACCAGCACCACAAGCTGCTTGCCACGGGTGAGGCCTGTGTACACCAGGTTGCGCTGCAGCATCGCGTAGTGCTGCGTCAGCAGCGGGATCACCACAGCCGGGTATTCGCTGCCCTGGCTCTTGTGGATCGTGCAGGCGTAGGCCGGCACCAGCGTGTCCAGCTCCCCCCAGCCGTAGATCACCGCCCGGCTGCCAGCAGCGCCGGCCTCGTTGCTGGGGAACAACACGCTCAGTTCGCTGTTATCAGCATCGATGGCATCGATCGTGCCCACATCGCCGTTGAACACCTCCTTCTCGTAGTCGTTGGCGATCTGCATCACCTTGTCGCCGGGGGCAAAGTGCCAGCCGAAACGCTCCACTTGCTCGGCCGGATCGGGATTAAGCAGCTGCTGCAGCTCGATGTTCAAGGAACGGGAACCGCAGCCGCCGCGAGCCATCGGGCAGAGCACCTGCACCTGGGCGATCGGATCGAGGCCAAAGCGGGCTGGGATGCGCTCGCCCACCACCTTGAGGATCAGGGCCACAGCCTGTTCGGGCGTCTCGGCCGGCAAGAAATAGAAATCGCTGCTGGCGCCATCGGCCGGAGCGCGCAAGTCAGGGATCGTTCCGCTGTTGATGGCGTGGGCAGTGGTGATGATCCGGCTGGAAGCCGCCTGCCGGAACACCTCGGTGAGCCGCGTCACCGGCACCGCGCCGCTGGCGATCACATCCGCCAACACCTGCCCCGGACCCACCGACGGCAGCTGGTCCACATCCCCCACCAGCAACAGCGCTGCCCCGTCTGGCAGGGCCGCCAGCAGGGAGGCCATCAGCGGCACATCCACCATTGAGGTCTCATCCACCACCAGCAGGTCGCACTCCAGCGGCAGCTCGCTGTTGCGGCGAAACCCATAGGCAGCTGGATCGAACTCCAGCAGCCGATGGATGGTCTTGGCCTCGAGCCCGGTGGTTTCGCCCATCCGCTTAGCCGCCCGGCCGGTGGGGGCGCAGAGCTGGATGCGCAGCCGCTTGGCCGCCAGGATTTGCAGGATGGCGTTGATCAAGGTGGTCTTGCCCACCCCCGGCCCGCCGGTGATCACCAGCACCTTGCTGGCCAGGGCCTGCTCCACCGCGCTCTGTTGGCTGGCTGCCAGCTGCAGGCCCAGGCGCTGCTCCACCCAGCCGATCGCCCGCTGCCCATCGATCACACCCCAGGGCGGTGCACCCTGCGCCTGCTCCAGCAACGCCTCTGCAATACGTCGCTCATCGCGATGCAAATGGCTTAGGAAGATCGCCGGCTCGCCCGCCAGGCTGTCGGCCACCACCGCGCCTTCTGCCAGCTCCAGATCCAGTGCCGCCTGGATCTGCTCCAGTTCCAAGGGCACGCGCCGAGTAGCACCGGTTTCATCAGGGCTCTCCACCGCCAGCAGCTCGCCCGCCAGCTTGAGCAGCTCTCCTGCAGGCAAGCCGCAATGGCCCTCACCACTGGCTTCCAGCAGGGCGTAGTTGATGCCTGCCCGTAGTCGAATGGTGGCGGTGGGCTCAATCCCCAAGCGGGCAGCGATCGCATCGGCGGTACGGAAGCCGATGCCACGGATGTCGCGGGCCAGGCGGTAGGGGTTCTCCGCCATCACCTGCACGGCGTCATTGCCATACGTCTTGAAGATCCGCACCGCCCGGGCGGTGCCCACCCCATGGCTGTGCAGGAACACCATGATTTCGCGCACCACCTTCTGATCCGCCCAGGCCTGGGCGATGCGGCCAGCGCGCACCTTGCCAATGCCGGGCACCTCCCGCAGGCGCTCCGGCGCCTGCTCGATCACCTCGAACACCTCAGCCCCAAAGGTGGCGACCAGCTTGCTGGCATAGATCGGGCCAATGCCGCGGATCATCCCGGAGCCCAAGTACTTCTCGATCCCCTCGGCGGAGGTGGGCGGAGAGGCGCGCAGGAAGGCGGCCTTGAACTGCTGGCCATGCTCCCGGTCGTTCACCCAGGTGCCCGACACCGTCACCCACTCACCGGCGCTGATCTCAGCGGCATGCCCCACCACCGTCACCAGCTCGCGGTGGCCGCGAGCCTTAATGCGGAGCACGCAGAACCCATTGCTGGAGTTGTGGAAGGTGACGCGCTCGATCGAGCCCGCCAGTACCTCGCTGGGCTGCTCGTTGGCGCCGTTCGGCTCGCCGCTGCTGCTGTGCTGCCTGCGCTCAGCCGGGCTGGCCATCACCGGGCGTGGGCATCACGGAACGATGTGACTCTGCAGCAACAGTCTGGGCAGTGCGTGAAAGCTCAAAAGAGAGCACGGCTTCCACGGGACGTGCTCCGGATTGGCTGTAAGGGCTGCGGCTCTGTCTTCTGAAGGGGAGTGTGGATCTAGGAGGCTGCTGAAAATCCGGGGTAAAGCCCGCCCGCCGGCCATTCATGACCGTTGATCGCGGCGTTTCAATCAAGTTGACCGCCATCAATGGACAGGCCGGTGCCTCAGCCGGGCCTGAGTCCATGGTTCGACACCAGCTGTCCCGCCCCTTGGCTCCTTTCCCGGCTGCGTTCATGCCATTACCGCCTGTGGCCTGAGCAGGTTGGTGATGCGGATCAGGTTGTAGGCCACTACATGCAGCCGGAACACCGCTCCAACGTTGGTCCTGCCCCGAGCCTTGAGTTGCCTCAGCCCGGCTGACTGTTTGATCCAGCCAAACACCTGCTCGATTCGCTTGCGGGAGTTGATCGATTGGGCATAGCCCTGATGCCGCGCCGTGCGGCCATCGATCGCTGATCCACCTCGGCGCGTGAGGTTCTGCGCGACATGGGGCGTGATGCCCTTGATGCGCAGATCAGCCACGAACTCCCGGGTGTCGTGGCCCTTGTCGGCACCGAGGGTTTTCTGGTGTGCACCCCTGAGGGAACGAGCCATTCGCTGCGCGGCTTCTCGTTCAGCTCTGCCGGTGGCTTGGGTTACTTCACTGGCTACCACCAGGCCGTTGCGGTTCTCCATGACGCAGTGCCCCATGAAGCTCAGGAAGGCGCCGACGCCAGGAGACTTCTTGAACAGCCGGGCCTCGTCGTCGCTTGTCGAACGGTGGGTCTGGTTGGAGAGCAACAGGCCGCGGAAGTCGCCCTTGGCACGCGTCTTACCAGTATTGGCAAAAGCGCCAAAGCCTTTGCCAACACTCGGCGATGGCGGGTCGTCGTCGATCCCATCGATCCGCTCCAATGAGCCGTGAGAGGCCCAGGCCCGCAGCAGGGTGCCATCCACCGAGAAGTGCTCTGAACTCAGCAGGGGTTTCACCTCAGGTGCAGCAAGAAGCAGCTCAAGGAACTTGGCCATGAGCGCCTCGTTCAACAGCCGATCACGGTTCTTGGTGAATGAGGTCGGGTGCCAGACGGGATCATCGGGGTTAAGGCCGACAAACCAGCGGAACAGCAGGTTGTAGTCAAACTGCTCGATCAACATTCGCTCCGAGCGAATGCCGTAGATCGCCTGCAGCAAGAGAGCCAAGAGCAGCTGCTCCGGCGGAATCGAGGGCCTACCGCCCTCGGGATAGAGCTTGCAGAAGGTCGGATTCAGTCGATCAAGAGCTTGATCCGCCAGGCGCCGTACCTGGCGCAGGGGATGGGATGCGGGGATTCGGTCTTCTGTAGAGATGTACGAGAACAGGGGACCGGTGCGTTCCTGCTGGCCGCGCATCAACTCAACGCCGTTGCACCATTCTCGCGCAGTTGGCTGGCTTTTTCAGCAGCCTCCTAAGGAATGAGCAGTCCGCAAGATGCACCCCACCGACCCAGGACGCACCGCAAGACGCGCCGCGCCGGGCACCTCCAGGATCGCCCCTGGTCAAGGGCTGACGCGAGGCGAGCGGACTGGTTGCTGTGGCGCAATCGCCCCGGCGCTGCCGGTGCTCACCGCGCATCAGCGGATGGACTCGCCCCTTGACTGGCGGGGCAGTCCTGCAGGCGTCCCGTCGCTGCGCCCTAGGGCGTCAGGTCGTTATGGCTACGCATGTTCTGGGTTATGGCTCCGAGGATCCGATTGGTCTGGTGGAGTCCTGCTATCGGGCTGTGGAGTGGATCCTCGCCACCCACGCCGCCAAGGGGGTCTTAATCCCCAGGCCTTGGATCGATCACCCCTATGGGGAGGAGGAGATCACCCTGCTCGAGGAGGAGTTGCTGCCAGCTATGGCTGGGTTCCTCGCTCGGGTGGAGGCGATTGATCGGGCGATTGAGGCCGATCAAGAGCTTGAGGTGGCAGCTCACCAGGTCCGTTGAGGGCCAGGCCGGCAGTAGCCGGCCTTTCCTGCTGCTCCCGTTGGGCTCGCGAGCTTGTGATGTCATCGTCAAGGCCTACTGCGCTGGAGATCGGGAATGGGCCATGAGCTGCTTCTGCGGGTGATGTTTATCTGCCGGCAAAACTCAAGGCGCTCCCAGATCGCCCATGCCCTCCTGGTCGATCGGGCGCCAGAAGGCGTGGAAGTGAGCAGCGCCGGGCTCGATGGTGCCGGCGGCCTAGCTGCGGAAGCCATCGCCGTGATGGACGAGCAGGGCATTGATCTGAGGGCCCAGAGCTCCAATGCGCTGGAGGAGTATCTGGCAGAACATTTCGGGACTGTGATCGTCCTATGCGGCTGCCTCCCTGAGTTGCCGCAGGACTGGAAGCAACGCCCTTTGGTGGAGGACTGGGATATCGCCGACCCTGTGGCAGGTGATCTCAATAGCCATCGCCGCGCAAGGGATTTGATCTCCACGCGGATCGATTCTCTGTTGCAGCAGCTGGCCAAGGATTGAGGTCCTTGCCACTCCAACAGAGCCCAATCCCTCAGCCATTGCCAGTCCCGCACTGAGGCCAGAGGAATTCCGCCACCTGCCGGCTCTGCTCAATGGTCACCCCAGGGAAGATCTCTACAAACTCAGTGAGCGGCACCCCGTCCTCCAGGTTCGCCAAGAGGGTGGCCACTGGAATCCAGGTGCATCGGAACACCCAGGCGCCGCTGACGCGCTGGGGATCCTGTTCCACGGCAGGGCAATCAGTGCGATGACCAAAGCCTCAGCGCGGTGAGCACCGGCCCCGCCGGGGCGATCGCGCCAGAGACCAAGTCCGCTCGCCTGGCGTAGCCCTTGCCCAGGGGCGAGCCTGGGGAGGCCCGGCGCGCAGCATTGGAGGTGGACAAGGAGCAGTGGGCCGAACCACCGGCGGAGAGGCTCCTTATCGGTGTGATCTGGCCGACCAGCTTTGCGGTGGGCCGCCCATAGCCTCTGCGGCCCGACAGCTACCGCGATGGCTCCTGCTGCCGCTGATCACCACCGCCCGTACCACCGAGTGAGTCTGCGTGATCGCCAGCCCCTTTATGCAATCTGCGCCTGTGGCGTATATGTGCCCCAAAGCCGTGTTTGATGTGCATTGGCATCTGATTCCAAGGCGTGAGGGGGATTTGGGGGAGCCGCTGGGTGGGGGAAGTGGGACTACTCACTAACGTTCAAGATCAGCGTTGCGCGTCCGCTGATTGGATTGTTAGCTCACGACGCCAACCCCTCCTCGCACTTCACTGTTTCACGGGCGGGTAGATGACCTTCCAGTCCCGCTTCATGTCTACAACTGTCCAGCCTTTCGCCTGTGCTTCGCCGAGGCCTTTATCCAAGCGGCCGATGCTGGAGTTGCGGTCGTAGGCCCACTCGCGCTCGGCATCCGTGTGGTGGACGTAGAGCGCGAATCGTGGACCCTGTCCTGCGGTGGTCCATTGCAGCATCTGCAGGTCGCCGTCGGAGTTTCCGAATGCGGCTATGGGGCGACGGCCGATGTGTGATTTGATACCAATAGGTTTGCCTTCCTTGTCGTCAATGAAATTCAACTCGCGCAGGCGCACGAGCACAGGTTTACCGTCGCGCATTTCAAACGTCGTCTTGATGCTGCTACCGACGACCTGCTCGGGCGGGATGCCATAAACTGTTTCTGTCCACGGCCGCATGAACTCGACGCCACCGCCGGAGACGATGAAGGTCTTAAAGCCGTTTGTACGCAGGTAGGCGAGCAATTCGAGCATCGGCTGATAAACCATCTCGGTGTAAGACCGCTTCGTCGTCGGATGTCTCGCCGTCGAGATCCAGTCCTTCACAATTTTCTCGAACTCCTCGCTGGTCATACCGGCGTGGGTAGCCATGACGATTTGCGCGATGGCTGGTTCGCCACCCGCCAGCGCGCCCTTCACATCGCCCTTGAGCAGCGAGGCGAAGGGTTCCTTATTTTTCCACTCCGGATACTGTGGCGCTAGCACCCCGACACGGTGGAGCGCGAAGATGAGTTGGAAATACATCGGCTGCTCGGCCCAGAGGGTGCCATCGTTATCGAACGTGGCGACGCGCTCCGCGGGCGGCACGAAGTCAGGCGAGCCTTTCTTCGTCACCTTTGTCACGAATTCGATGATGGACTTCTTGGTATTGCCATCGTTCCAGGATGGAAGCGAGTCGCGGGTCTGGGCGGTCGCCAGGCCACCAAAGACTAGGGCGAAGCCGATGGTGTATACAGACAGTAGAGCCCGTTTGATCGTCATCTTTTATCTCTGCGGGGCGGATGATTCCAGGCCAGTCGAAGCCTGAATGAAACAGTGCCGCAAGACAGCCTCCGATTAACGAATCGCTAGCCCACAATCATTGCTGCGGTCACCACTTTACGATACCAAGGGTCACCTTGATGCCTCCAGCAAGCGTAGAACCGCCATAATCTTTCGCAAGACGCATCAATGCATCGTGGAATCCTAGGTTTGGGAACGCTGCTTCGACTTCTGCTATCGCAGCTCTGCCAATGCCCTTGCGAAGTATGCCTTTCGAAGCATCGATCCAGTCGGCCTTGCGGCAGGCTTCGATGATTTCCCTGTGTGTTCCAGTGTAAGGAAAAATCTTGTGGTGCCAATGGATAGCTCCACGAAGTAAATCGGGGTCCAACCCCAGCCCGAACTTCTTGTTGTCGGCCAGTGCTACAGCCTCGGATGGTTCCAGATAGGCCAATGCTTGATCTGTCCAGAGACCGATGTCGCGATACACGAATGTGGCCTCCACTAGTCTCTCGCATTCTTCATTATTTCCAAGAAAATGCATCGCATAAGTGATCGTTCGATACACATGGTTGCGATAGCTTGGGAAATCTGTTCCAATCAGAGTCTCGTATCGGGCAAATAGCTCTTCAACAAAGGGTCTTTCCTTTTTGATGGTGATCGCTGGCATCGAGCATGGCTCCTTGGTTAGGCAAATGCTTTCGAAGGATTCGAGGCGAATAGGGCTATCGCTTTATTGGGAGGTTCCTTGAACCGTGTTGGCAGACCCTCCACTTCCCGTGAACCATGGTAGATGACACCATAAAGCAGTTCCTGGCTCCAGTTCCAGCAAAGGATTCTTATCCAGGCATGCTCACTTATAGCCCTGGTTCACGGGTCCGAAAACCACCTGTTTGTCCAGCTACATAAGGTCCGCCGGTCTACGCACCCCCAGTGGTTGCGATTCAGCACATGGGTATAGATCATGGTGGTGCTGACGTCCTTGTGGTCCAGCAGCTCCTGGGTGGTGCGTATGACCTGCTCCGCTTCAGCAGCAGGATCTCCGCGCAGCTGAGGTGTCCCGTGTCAATCAGGTTGCCAGAGTCAGTACGGCAAGCCGCCTGGACCAACAAAGGGGGTCACGTCAAGCCCAGTTCATCGATCAATCTCCCCTCGCGGTAGGCACGGCCGATCACATGGCTGCGCCAGTGGGGCCGCGCCGCGCATTCGCTCTGTGAGGAGAGCAACAGGTCGAGGGAGACATCGGCCTGGGCCAGCTGATCCCAGAGCGTATTGAGCACCTCAAAGCGGTGGTGGCTATCCACCCAGCTGTCGGGGGCGGTGATCAGGAGGTCGATGTCGGCATCGGCCCCAGCCTGCCCACGTGCCCTGGACCCGAACAGGCGCACCTCACGACCAGGGATGGCCTTGTGGATCACGGCTGGCATCGCGGGCAGCCGCTCCTCAATCGATGGTGCGCGCACCACAGTCAAGAAGCCATTCTGGCCGTTAGACCTGCCGATCAATCTCAGAGCCAGTTTTCATACAGCAGGCCGTCCACGCGTTCGAACTCCCGCAGGTTGTTGCTGACCAAAGTCAGACCTTCACTGCGGGCATGGGCCGCAATATGCAGGTCATTCACCCCAATCGGTGTACCTCGCTGCTCCAGGGAGGCCCTGATCTGGCCATAGTGCTGGGCTGCCTTGGCGCCGTAATCAAGGACGTCCAGCCGGCTGCAGAAATCTTCTACAACTACAAGGGTTCGCTGCGGCTGGGAACTCTTTTCTGCGCCATGTAGGAGCTCGGCCAAGGTGATTGATGAGATCGCCAGGTGGGCAGCATTCTCATTAAACCGATCCAAGACCAACACCGGCCTGCGCTTAATTACATAGATGCAGATATTGGTATCGAGCAGGTAGCGCAACACGGTAAATCTCAGAATGGCTCTCGGTCGGCTTGCTCCTGCATCGCTCGCTCTTGCAGGAAGTCATCGGGAACAGCCGGGCTGTCGTGAAAAAAGCTGTCCCAGCGCTTGCCCACAGGGGAGATGATGCGCTCCTGCCCGCAGGCCCGCACCTCGACGTCCTTCACGGAATCAGGCAGCCGCAGGTGAGCAGGGATGCGCACCGCCTGACTGCGGTTGCTGAGGAACAACTTGGTGACAGCGGCCACGAGCGCTCTCCAGCTGGATATACAAGCAGTCTATCCCTGGTTGGGCGTGATGGTGCAAAGGGCTGGTGGTCAGCCCCGCCAGGGAGGTCTCGCGCAGCGGAAATGGGGAAGGCCGCTAGGCGTGGTGACTTGCCGGTGGTGAGGGCTCAGAGGCCAGCTCATCCGCCAGGGCCAGGGCCATGGCTCAAGCTGGTGCCCCTTCTGCGAGAAAGTCCTCAATCCAGCGCTGGTGCCGGCTGGTGGTGATCAGCCCCGCCAGGGAGGGCTGGGCATCGGGCACCTGGAAGGCAGAGCGGAAGCCCCTGGAGAAGGCCTCCATACGAGCAGGGGCCAAGGCCTTGATCCGCTCCTGCAACGCGGTGATGGCGGTCGGCTCCAGGGGAGCATCTGCTGCGTCTACCGGAGGTGCTTTGGCCACTGCGGCCACTGCAGCTGAGCTGCTCACCTGGCGTTGCCGCTTGTCGTAGAGCGCCAGGCCAAAGGGATTGCCAAAGGTCATCAGGGCCCGTTTGGTGGCATCGGTCTCGGCTTCCTTGAGCGCGGATTCATGGGCCAGGCCCAGGTCGCCGTCGATGCCATGGCCGGCACCGGAGCCCTCACGGGTGAGGGTGCGCTGGCCGGCGGTGATGGTGATGCGCACGCGGGCGATGTAGGTCACGCCCCAGCCGCTTTTGCGATCACGGCCGATCGGGCGCTCGTGTTCGGCCACGCAGCGGCTGATCAGGGTGGAGCGCTCCCAGCCGTCAAAACCAAAGATGCGGACCGCCAGAAAGCCGGCGCACACCCACCGCATCCCTCGGCTAGTCCCCAGCTCTCAGCAGTCCTGCCCTGCGTGCCCGTGATGCTCTGGTGCTGGAGCACCTGCCCCTGGCTGTAGCGGAACGCTTCCGCGGAGCGGTTGCCATTGCCTCAGCAGCTGCCCGGCGCCTGTTCCCGCTGGTGGAGCGGGAGGATCTGATCCAGGTGGCCCGGGAGGCCCTGGTCCGCTCCGCTCCCCGCTGCAGAGCAGGTGAGCCCGCTGGGCCCTATCTGCGTCCAGCCGCTCCGCCCAGCAGCCAAGGCCAACAGCCTGTACGCGCTCAACACGCGGTCAGACGGCTACGCGCAGCCCTCCTCATGGTCCGGGCGGCCTCAAGGGCTGCGCGAGTCAGCCGGACTGGTGCATTGGCTCCGCTGCGCTCCGCTGATTCAGGCGGGGCTGCCCCTTGACCCCACCCGGCCTGCTTCAGGGTCTTCGCTGCGCCTGCCATGGCCACCGCATCCCGGATCCATGCCTTCCAGCTCCTCAGCTCCCGCACTCTCGAGCTCCTCCGCCAGGAGGCCTCTGCCCACATCCCCACGCCCCTGGAGCGCCTTGAGCGGCTCTGTGCCGATGTACTCGTTGAGCGTCAGCTGGCCACTGCGCCCTCCGTGCCGATCTGGTGCCCCGAGTGCGAACTGCCCTTCTGAGGGCTGAGGCCCTTGTGCCCCGGCTGCGGCCGGGGCTCTCTTGATGCCAGCAGCCATCTGCTCGCGGGATTCCTCCCACCCAACAACGAACGTTTAGTTATTTGATCGCTGCGCGCCTCTAGCTCGCTGAGCACACCTGTCGGCGTGAGCCAAAGCCTTGAAACTCCGGCTGCGCCCCCACCAGTGGCTTGCTCCGGGCCTCTCCAGTCTGAGGCCCTCCTTCGGTCGGGCCTCCGCTGGGATCGGTCCCATCGCTGCGCCGCACCTAGCGCCGATTGTCATGGCCATCCATTCCGCTGGTTTCTCTGCTGCCGCGTCTCCGTTCTGCCGCCCAGAAGAAGATCCCTTTCTGCTGCTGGAATCCACACTGCGCTCGGTGGAGGAGATCCTGTTGCGCCGGCGGGGGCTGCCGCTGCGCCGCACCTGGAGCGAGCAGCCCTATGGAGAAGAGGAAATCACCCTGCTGGAAGAAGAGGTGATCCCTGCGATCCAGCAGTGTCTGGCCCGCATTGATGAGCTCGATGAGCGGCTGCTGGCCCAGCAGGAGCTGCTGCAGCGCTGCACGCTCGAGGTCCAGCGGCACGCCCTGGTCTAGGGCTTCGGCCCTGCCGGGGGCCTTATCCCGGCTTTCTCTCCGGTGCA
>CALRUA020000025.1:0-36609 GCA_943371215.1 Cyanobium sp. NIES-981
TTCCAGACCTCAACCGAGCGGAGCCGGTGGTTGCCCCGCTATCTGGCGATCTATAACGGCCGCAGGTGTCATATAGCCCTGGCTGGCCGCACCCCCATTCAGCAGCTCGGACTGTTGCGGGCTACTGAATGACCTGGTGAGAAAACACACTTAGCCATGGCTCGTGCTCCGGTCCTCATGTCCACGGGGATCTTCGTGGTGAGATGGGGGGCAAGTCGAATCCACAGCCGAATCCACCATGTCTGCCTCCGCCGACCCTATGGCCGCTTTGCAGGCGGATCTGACGGCACTCCGCCGGGAACTGCGGGAGCTCCGGGGCCTGGTGCTGGATCTCCGGGATGGGTTGTTGGCTGGACAGCCACCCGCTCTGCAGGCCCCCTCCGCGGCCGGGGGTGCGGCCACCCGATTGGCGCGGCGCAATGCTGAGCGTCTGGCTGGGGAGGTTCAGCGGCGCCAAGCCCTCGGTCATGAAGCCGAGGCTGATACAGAGATGGATCTACTGATTGATCGTTTGCACGATCTAGCCCTAGACAGTTGCGATGGAGCGGTGCGCAAGCATGACCGCTTCGGTTGACGCTCCCCTGGCCATGACCGCCGTTCCCCTGAACGCTGCACAGATCACGTCTCTGTCCACTGAGCTGCCGTTGTGGAGCTTGGTGAACGGCAAGCTCCAGCGGGAGCTCCGTTTCGTTGACTTCGTTGAGGCCTTCGGCTTCATGGCCCGGGTGGCCCTTGTGGCGGAGTCCATGGGCCACCACCCAGAGTGGAGCAACGTTTGGAACCGGGTGGTGATTGTCCTCACCACCCACGACACCGGTGGACTGTCAAGCCTGGATGTGGAGCTTGCCCGCCGGATAGATGGGCTGCTCTAACCAGCCGTTGGTTTAGACCAACATCGGTAGCTTGGCCGGTTCGCTCTGCTGGAAGCGTAGGTTCGGCTTGTCGCCAGCGGAGTCCACATCCACGCTGATGGTGTGCCCCCCAGTGAACGTCCCAGCAAGGATGCCTTTGGCGATGGGGGTTTCCAGTTCACGCTGGATGGCACGCTTGAGCGGCCGGGCGCCATACACCGGGTCGTAGCCCACACCGGCTAACCAATCGAGGGCATCGGCATTGAGCTGCAGCTCCAGCTTCTTATCCTCCAATCGCTTGGCCAGCCGCTGCACCTGCAGTTCCACGATCTCGCGCAGTTCATCCTGTTTGAGGCTGTGGAAGATGATCGTTTCATCCAGGCGGTTCAGGAACTCGGGGCGGAAGTGGCCCCGCAGGGCCTCGTTCACCCGGGCTTCCATCTCGCCGTGGCGAGCCGGATCGCCGGCCAGATCCAAGATTGACGCGCTGCCGATGTTGCTGGTGAGGATCAGAACGGTATTGGTGAAGTCCACTGTGCGGCCCTGGCCATCCGTCACGCGGCCGTCATCAAGGATCTGCAGCATCACGTTGAACACATCGGGGTGGGCCTTTTCCACCTCGTCGAACAGGATCACCGCATAGGGCCGGCGCCGCACCGCTTCGGTGAGTTGGCCGCCCTCCTCGTAGCCCACGTAGCCCGGAGGGGCACCGATCAGGCGGCTCACGGCGTGCTTCTCCATGTATTCGCTCATGTCGATGCGCACCATCGATTCCTCGGCATCGAACAGCTGGGAGGCCAGGGCCTTGGAGAGCTCGGTCTTGCCCACGCCGGTGGGACCCAGGAACAGGAAGCTGGCGATTGGCCGGTTGGGATCACTCAGGCCCGCCCGCGAACGCTGGACGGCATCGGCAACGGCTGTCACGGCCTGGGCCTGGCCGATCACCCGGGTGTGCAGCTCATCCTCGAGGTGGAGCAGTTTCTCCATCTCGCTTTGCACCAGCTTGGCCACCGGGATGCCGGTCCACTTGGCGATCGCCTCGGCGATGTCGTCTTCGGTGACTTCCTCACGCAGCAGGGTCTTCTCGCTACCGCTGGCATTGAGAGCCTCTTCTTTGGCCGCCAGCTTCTTGTGCAGTTCCGCCAGGGTGCCGTATTCGAGCTCGGCGGCCTTGTTGAGGTCGTAGTTGCGCTTGGCCTGCTCCACTTGGAGTTGCACCTGTTCGATCTCCTCCTTGATCGCGCCGAGCTCATCAATTGAGCCCTTCTCCTGTTGCCATTGGGCATTGAGGGTGCTCTGCTGTTCGCTCAGGTCTGCTAGTTCCTTCTCGAGGCGCTCGAGGCGATCGCGGCTGGCGGCATCGGATTCGCGCCCGAGCGACAACTTCTCCATCTCCAGCTGCAGGATGCGCCGATCGAGCTCGTCGATCTGCTCCGGCTTGGAGGTGATCTCCATCTTCAGGCGCGCCGCCGATTCATCCACCAGGTCGATGGCCTTGTCGGGTAGGAAGCGATCGGCGATGTAGCGGCTGCTCAGCACCGCCGCTGCCACCAGGGCGTTGTCGGCGATGCGCACGCCGTGGTGCACCTCGTAACGCTCCTTGAGGCCCCGCAGGATCGAGATCGTGTCCTCCACCGTGGGTTGATCCACGAACACCTGCTGGAAGCGACGCTCCAGGGCCGGATCCTTCTCGATGTGCTGGCGGTGCTCATCGAGGGTGGTGGCGCCAATGCAGCGCAGTTCGCCTCTGGCCAGCATCGGCTTGAGCAGATTGCTGGCATCCATGGCGCCGCCGCTGGCACCGGCCCCCACCACGGTGTGGATCTCATCGATGAACAGCACGATCTGGCCCTCGGAGGAGGTCACCTCCTTGAGTACGGCCTTGAGCCGCTCCTCGAACTCGCCGCGGTACTTCGCACCGGCGATCAGGGCGCCCATGTCGAGAGACACGAGCTGACGGTTCTGCAACGCCTGCGGCACATCCCCATTCACGATGCGCTGGGCCAGCCCCTCCACGATGGCTGTTTTGCCTACGCCGGGTTCGCCGATCAGCACCGGGTTGTTCTTGGTGCGGCGGCTAAGAATCTGGATCGTGCGGCGGATTTCCTCATCCCGGCCGATCACCGGATCGAGCTTGCCGTCCCTGGCTGCGGCCGTGAGGTCGCGGCCGTACTTCTCCAGGGATTCGTAGGTGCCTTCGGGGTTCTGGTCGGTCACGGTCTGGCTTCCTCGCACGGCTTCGATCGCCTGCCGCAGTTTCGCTGCGTCCACGCCGCACTGCGAGAGCAGTTGTTTGCCGCAGCGGCCGTCGCTGGCCAGGGCTAGCAACAGATGCTCAATGGAGATGTAGCTGTCGCCGAAGTCGCCCTTGAGGGTGTTGGCCTGATCCAAGCAGGCATTGAGGTCCTTGCCGAGGTACACGTTCTCGGGGGCGCTGCTCAGGCTCGGCTGCGCTGCGGTGTAGGCCTCCACCTTCTGCAGCAGGGTACCCACATCCACCCCTGCCTTCTCGAGGATCCGCCCCGCCAGCCCCTGCTGGCTCAGTAGAGCCGCGAAGAGGTGGTTGGTGTCCATGTGTTGCTGGCGCTTCTGTTGCGCCAACTGCTGGGCCGCCACGATGGCGCCCCAGGCCTTCTCGGTGAACAGCTCAGCGGTGGGATGCATGGCGTGGTGACTCGCTGCAGAAACCGTATGGGGGATGGTTGGGACGATCAGTCAGGAGAACCGAACTGCCCGATTCGGTCCTCTCTCCTGGAGTGAGGAACACCACCAGAGTTCGCCGGATTCCCGTCAGCCCGGGGCTCCCCCCAGGAATCGGAAGTCAAAGCACTGGTCATTCACCTGGGCCAGCAGCGGCAGGCCGCTGAATAGCGTGGTGGCTTTGGCAACGCCGGCAACGCCCGCGTCAAGGCAACACGCGCCGCCTAAGCCGCCGAAGCGGATTCCAACAGAGCGATCCCGTTGCCTCATGGCTTGGCCGGTTAAGGGGGTAGCCCCTTCAGTGTGGCGAGGTTCCGCCCCATGGGAGGTTGTTCGGGTTGATCGCTGGTTTCGATGCAACAGGGTGTCCCTGTCGGTCTAGGGAGCGGGTAGCTGGGGAGATTCCAGCGGGAGCGTGCTGTCACGCCGAGGCAGGGGGATCACGCCTTGTTCTCCACCGCATAAACGCAGGGGGCAACCATCCAGTCCGTAGATCGCATCCCCTGACGACAGACAGCCCGACTTGTTCTTGGCAGCCACCTCCGAGGGCTTGATCCTCAACGGTTGAAAGGCCGTTTCAGAGGGTTTCACAATCAACGGGCATCTGGCTCCGAGACTGCGCTGTTGCCAATTGATTGCGTCAGGCGTAGGACCCAGCTGAGCCCATGCACGACTTGGTGCCAGCCCCAGTCCCAGAGCCAGCAGCAGCCCGCCAGTCCAGGCGGTGCGCACGCGGCAGCTGGCAAGGGTCGGCATGATGGCCCGCATCGTGATGGGCCCAGTGTGGCGGATGACTGACGAGACGGCCACGGCGCTGGTGAACCAACTGGCTGAAGAGTCGTTTGGCTTCGATGCCACCAGCCGGGACCCTGAGCGCAACTGCTGGTTGGTCGTGCACCGCCACGCCCACGGAGTGCTGCCCAGTGAGTACGACATCCGCGAGGTGCCCGAGGAGCTCTACCTCGCGGTGTTGGCACGGCGCCGCGAACTCAGCTGAGCCTTGCGATCGGACTGAGCCGGGCTTCGCGCAGAAATCCTGCGGCCTTGGATTGCAGCTCAACGGTGCAGAGATCTTCCGCAGAGATCGCATAGCCCAGTTGCCGGGCCGTGCGGCCCAACTCCTGCCAGCTGCCACAGCGATGCAACTGGCGGCTCAGGCCACCATGCTGCTCGGCATCCCTGATCAAGCGCAGGAGCTCGTGGCGGCTCATGGATTCTCCGCTGGGAGCCCCACCATGACGCCGACCTCTGCCCTGGGCCAGCTCCAGCCCTTAAATCATCAAAACAATAAAAAACCGCCCCGGTTGGGGCGGCGAGTGAGTGGGCTGGTTGAAGGCCAACCGCATCAGGGATTCAGGCCCAGCCCTTCTGAGACATGGACTCAACGTAAGCAGCCACATCGGCAATGTCGCCGGCGCTCAGCTTGCCGCCGAAGGCAGGCATGGCGTTCTTGCCGTTGGTGACCTGGTATTGGATGGCCTCTTCATGGCCAGTGCTGTAGTTGGCCAGATAGGCCTCGAGGGCATCTTTCTTGAGGGTGCGCTCGGCGTTCACCACGTTGCCGCCACCCATGTGGCAAGCCGCGCAGTTGGCGCTGAAAATCTGGGCGCCGTGGTCGGCATCAGCGGCGAAGCTGGGGGAAGCGCCCAGCACCAGAGTCAGGCAAAGAGCGATCAGGGAAAGAAGACGGCGCATGGGTGCTCGTTCAACCCGATAAAGGTAAGGGGCCGCACCCACCTGCGTCGTGGTTGCTGCAGAGGTTCGCAACAATTCAGAGCCGGCCCCGCTGGGGCAGGCCTGCATCTTCAAACACGGCCTCCAGGGTTGGGGCATGGCTCACCAGACCGAACCGCTCCGGCGGGCTTACGGGCTGGTGCACGAAGTGGCGCTGGCGAATCGAGAAGCGATCCCAGGCATTCACCTCGATGCGGAGCAGCTTGATCAGGCCCTCGATCAGCCAGCCCTGTAGATCTACTCCCATGGGGGGATACCAACTTCGCCGCCAACGGCAGAGGCGCTGCACCGTGTGATTCACGCTCACCATTGGCTGCCCCAGCACCAGCCGGCGCACGGCACCCTGGGCGGGCTCCGGGTTGGCCTGGTGGGGCTGGGTGGCCAGGTGCACGCACACCCGCGCAATGTCGGCGGCGTGGATGTAATGGAACGTGGCCTCGGCCCGCAGCCATTTGGCCAGCCACAGCCAGCGGGCCCCCTCCTTGAGGCCGGCGGTGAGGTAGCTGGTGGGGAAGGGGCCGCTGCCATTCACACGCCCGCCAAACACCAGGGTGGGGAACACGGCAACGATCCGCTCCGCCAGGGGGTGTTGCTCCAGTTGCTCCAGGCACTGCGCCTTCGTTTGGATGTATTCGGTGCCGTAGGCCATGGCCTCCGGCAGGAGTTCCAAATTGCGGTTCAGGATGCTGGCGGTGGAGAAATAGATCACTTGCTCGAGCACCGCCGGGTCGGCGGCGGCCAGCATCTCCTTCACCGCCACTACGTTCACCTGACGGGCCCGCTCCGGATCCCCCCAGGCCGTAGCGGTGTGGATGATCCGGTTGGCGGAGGCGATCAGGTCCTGCTGGGGGGTCACATCGCGCAGGTCGCCCACCAGCAGCGTGATGCGCGGATCATTGGCAGGCACAGCCGTGAGCTTGCTGGGATCCCGCAGCCAGAGGAGCAGTTCCGCATCGGTTTCCCGATACAGCTGCTCCGCGATGTGTTGGCCAACGCAGCCCGAGGCTCCCGTGATCAGGATGCGGGCCGGCTTGCCCGCGTTGGCCATCGCCTGGGTGCTCAAGCCGCCGCTCCGATGCGCTCCATCACACTCTTGCCGGCTTCAAAGAAGGCGCGGCCGTTCTCCTCAGGGGTGCCGGGCAGGATGCCGTGGCCGAGGTTGAGGATGTGCTTGCGGCCGCGGGCCTTGCGCACGGTGTCGTCGATGCGGGCCTGGATCGCTTCGGGGGTGCCGAATAGCAGGCCGGGATCCACGTTGCCCTGCACACCCACGTGCTCGGGCAGGCGGGCCAGGCCCTCGGCCATGTCAACAGTCCAGTCGAGCGACACGATGTCGACACCGGTGCGGGCCATTCGCTCGATCACCCCAGCGCTGCCCGAGATGTAGAGGATGAAGGGTGTATCGGGGTGGGTCTGCTTCACCAGATCCACCACCTTCTTCTGGTACGGCGCCGCGAAGGTGTCGTAGTCGGCGGGGCTGAGTTGACCGGCCCAGGAATCGAACATCTGCACCACCTGGGCGCCGGAGTCGATCTGGTAACGCAGGTAGGTAGCGATTGATTCAGCGAAGTGATCCAACAGCCGGTGCAGCAGCGCGGGCTCCTGGAAGGCCATGGCCTTGATCACGGCGTAGTTCTTGGAGCTCTTGCCTTCAACCACGTAGGCGGCCAGGGTCCAGGGGGCACCCACAAAACCCAGCACGGCGGCCTCATTGCCCACGGCGCTGCGAAGGCGCCCCAGCACCTCACCCACGAACGGCATGGTCTCGGCAGGTTGCAGGGGTCGCAGCGCCTCCACCTGGGCCAGGTTGCGGATCGGGTCCTGGATGATCGGGCCCTTGCTTTCGATGATGTCGAAGTTGATTCCCATGCCCGGAAGGGGCGTGAGGATGTCGGAGAACAGGATCACGCCATCGGGTTTGAAGGCGTGGAAGGGCTGCATCGAGATCTCATAGGAGAGATCGGGGTTCTCCGAGCGTTCCCGGAAGCCGGGGTGGCGATCCCGCAGGTCGCGGTACACCTTCATGTAGCGGCCGGCCTGGCGCATCATCCACACCGGGGGCCGCTCCACCTGCTCACCTCGGGCGGCGCGCAGCAGCAGGGGGGCGGTTCCGGTCATGGGGAGAGTTCGGCGCGAGCCGCGAACTTACCCGAGCAGCCCCCCGATCGTGGCGCTCCAACTGGCGGTCTCAATCGGTTCGTCACAGACCTCCTGATCCAGCTCCTGGCTGCGCTTCTCATCGCGCTGGAACACGAGCACGGAGAGGGGAGGCAGGCAGAGGTCGAGGGAGTTCTCGTAGCCGTGGATGCCCCACTCGTCGCTGAACTTGCCGCCCAGGTTCCCCAGATTGCTGCCGCCGTAGCGCTCCGCATCGGTGTTGAACACCTCGCTGTAGTAGCCCGCCATCGGCACGCCCACCCGGTAGTGGGCGTGGCTCTGGGGGGTGAAGTTGGCCACCACCACCAGCCAGCGGCCCGTGGTGCTCTCCCGGCGCATGAAGCTGATCACCGAGTGGCGGTTGTCGTTGCAATCAATCCACTGGAAGCCGTACTCGCTGAAGTCGTCGCCCCAGAGGGCCCGCTCCGACTTGTAGAAGCTGTTGAGGTCGTCCACCAGACGCTGCAGGCCCTGGTGGGGGGTGTGCTGGAGCAGTTCCCATTCCAGATCACCCCACACATTCCATTCGCCGCGCTGGCCGAACTCCATCCCCATAAAGATGGTTTTCTTGCCGGGATGGGTCCACATGTAGGCCAGCAGGGCCCGCACGTTCGCGAATTTCTGCCAGTCATCGCCTGGCATCTTGTGGAGCAGGTTGCTCTTGCCGTGTACCACTTCATCGTGGCTGAGGGCGAGCATGAAGTTTTCGGTGTAGGCGTACCAGATCGAGAACGTCACATTGTTCTGATGGAACTGGCGGAACCAGGGATCGAGCTCGAAGTAATCGAGCATGTCGTGCATCCAGCCCATGTTCCATTTGAGGTTGAAGCCCAGGCCGCCGATCTCGGTGGGCTGGGTCACCATGGGCCAGGTGGTGGATTCCTCCGCGATCGAGAGGGCTCCCGGGAAGTGCTGGAACAGCACGTGGTTGGCCTGCTGCAGGAAGCGCACCGCTTCGGTGTTCTCGCGGCCGCCGTGCTCATTGGCGATCCATTCGCCATCGGGCCGCAGATAGTCGCGGTAGAGCATCGAGGCCACCGCGTCCACGCGGATGCCGTCGATGTGGAACTGCTCAAACCAGTACACGAGGTTGGCAACCAGGAAGTTGCGCACCTCGTTGCGGCTGTAGTTGAAGATCAGCGTGCCCCATTCCTTGTGCTCGCCGATGCGGGGGTCGGCGTGCTCGTAGAGGTGGGCGCCATCGAAGAAGGCCAGGCCATGGGCATCCTTGGGGAAGTGGCCGGGCACCCAGTCGAGGATCACGCCGATGCCTTCAGCGTGGCAGCGATCCACAAAGGCGCGGAATTCATCCGGTGTGCCGAACCGGCTGGTGGGCGCGTACCACCCCGTCACCTGGTATCCCCAGGAGCCATCAAACGGATGCTCCGAGATGGGCATCAGTTCGATGTGGGTGAAGCCGCGGGCCTTCACATAGGGGATCACCCGATCGGCGAGCTCGGGATAGGTGAGCAAGCGGGCACCGGGCTTGAGATCGGCCGCTGGTACAGGCGCACGTGGCGTGCCATCGGCTTCGATGTAGGGCTGATCGGCACTGGCGTGCATCCAGCCGCCCAGGTGCATCTCGTACACCGTGATCGGCTGGTCGAGGGGGTTGCGGCTGTCCCGCTCCTGCATCCAGGCGCTGTCGCCCCAGTGATAACCCGCCAGGGGTTCAATGATCGAGCCGTTGTTGGGCCGCACCTCGTGGCGGAAGCCGTAGGGGTCGGCTTTCTGATAGCAATGGCCTGATTGGGTGCGGATCTCATATTTGTAGATCTCGCCGGGCTTCAGGCCGGGCACGAACAGCTCCCAGCACCCCCCTAGGCGAGACTGCATGGGGTGATGGCGGCCATCCCAGCCGTTGAAATTGCCGAGCACCGACACGCTGCGCGCGTTCGGGGCCCACAGGCAGAACATCACGCCGGCCACCCCATGGCGGCTCACCACATGGGCACCCATGCGCTCCCAGATGTGGTGGTGGTTGCCTTCGGCGAACAGATGGCGATCCATCTCGCCCATCCACTCCTCGCGGAAGGCCCAGGGGTCGTGGCTCACGTGCTCGATGCCGCCGCGCAGCACCCGTACCTGGTAGCCGCTGCCGGGGTCACCGGCCAGCTCAGCCTCAAAGATCCAGGGGTGGTGCGGGCAGCACATGGCAATGGCACTGCCGCCGGTTAGCAGCTCAACCCGTTCTGCCTCGGGCATCCACACCCGCACGACCCAATGGCCGTTCTCCTGGGGCTGGGGACCCAGCACGGCAAAGGGGTGGTCGTGGCGGCATTCCGCCAGGCGCTCGGCATCGTCCACCATCCAGTTGAGCTGAGCCAGCACAGGTTTGAGCGCAAAAGCGTGGCTGGGAGCTTAGGCCGCTTTTCCCTTGGAGCTCAGGTCAGGCTGCCGCTGAAACTCAGCGAACCCGTTGTGGTTGCGCAGGCTCTTCGGGGAAGTCAACACCGGTGATCTGATTGGAACCGTTGAGGATCACGAACAGGTTGTCTGTGAGGCGGTTGAATTCCACGTTCACCAGCACCAGCCGGGTGTCCGGGGTGCTTTCGCCTGATTCCACTGCTCGTCCAACGCGGACGAAGTTGCCTGTGATCCGCTGCAGACCCAGCCATTTGCGCTGCAGGGCTTCCGGGGTGATCTCCTTTTGAAAGTCAGGACTGAGGAAGCTGTTGGCGGTGATGAAGTTCCCGGTGCTCACGGCTTCCACGAACTGCCGAGCCACCTTGCTGGTGTCGTCGTCGGTGCGGTCGATGTAGTAGCGGGTGATCTTGCCCTCAGGATTGAGGACCATAAACACCACGCGATCTCCTGCTGCCGTTCGGATCTCGGCCTCCACCGTGCTGCTGTTCAAGCCGCTGCGCACGCTTAGCAGCTCATAACTGAGCAGCTTGGGCTGGCTGCGCATCGTGGCCGCGATCATCGAGGGGCTGGTGATCGCCTGGCGCTCTGGCGCGAACTGAGCGAAGCGGGCATTGGCGTCGCCGCGTTTGATGGTTTCAAGGATGCGCGTCGCGGCGGCCCGGGCCTGTTCGACGCTCAGGGCTGGTGCAGCAGGGGCGCCACTGGCAGTTTGGGCGGCGGCAGGGGGCGTGAGGTGAAGAATGGGAACCAGGGATGCCAAGCCCGCCACCAGCGACAGGGCAGTGAGGGTGGGTCTCAGGGAGCGCAGCATCACTGGAGCTCGGAGGAAGTCGGCTCAGTTTGCCGTAACCATCGGGTGGATGCAGAGCTGCGCGCCCGCTAGATGCAGTTCCAGGGTGATCACGCGATGGTCCATACCGCTGGGGCCCTGGGGCATAGCCCCGGTGCCAGGGTTCACCGCAATGTGGGGCCACGCGGCAGCTCCCACTGAGAGGCGCAGCCGTTCGCCGGCTTGCACGGTGAGCAGCAGCGGTTGCAGGGCCACCCGCCTGGTCTGCAGGGTTAAACAGCTGGCCCCGAGGAAGCGGGCCACCCCCGTACTCACCTGCCGAACCTCCCCACGGCTGTTGAGCACGGAGAGGGCCACACAGAGATCAAAGCCGGGTTCATCAGCGCACACCGGTAGCTCGAGCAGTGGCCGGCCCAATATCTCCGTGGCCTCGTCGAACGGGGCTGAGCTGAAGCAGGCCACATCGGCGCGACTGTCGAGGTCGGCCCGGTCCACCACGCCGGCATCGAGGCCCAGATGGCCGCCTCTGCCGGGCAGGGGTCTCCAGGGGTCGTGCACCAATACCACTGTGCCTCGGCTGGGGCCTGTTCCCAGTACCCCTTCGCTGGCATCGATGGCTGCCAGGCCGTCGCTGACCAGGCCCCAGTGCTGGCCGCTGCTCAGCTGGGGGGAGCGGGCGCACCACTGACCCGTACCCAGATCGGCCATCAGTTCACCGGGGGGCTTGGCCTTGCCATGGCGGGGCGTTTCGCAGCCCTTGAGGTGGTGGTCGAAGAAGGCCAGCTGGAGCCTGTCAAGGCCGCCCTGCCAGTTCAGGTGGGTCCAAGCGCCGATGCGCAGGCGCTGTTCGCTGTTGCCCTGGTGGGCTCGGTGCCAGAGCTCCAACACTCCATCCAGGTAGGGGTCGTGCCAGCCGCCGATCTGCAGCATGGGCCGGCTCCAGATCGCGCCCCGGGGCTCGTGTTGGGTCCAGCCCACTGGATCGGCGGGATCCCGCTGCAGCCAGGCCAGGCCCATGCCACTGGGATCGTGTTGCCGCAGCAGGCTTAGCCCATCCGTCAGAAAAGCACCGCTGTCCAGGCTGGAACGGATCGCCTGCCAACCGTTGGTGTTGGCTTGCCGCCGGCAGGTTTCTGCCGCCAGTTGCAGGGCCCAGCCCAGGCCGAGGGCCCACCAGTGGGCGTTGCCGCTGCTGGCCCAGTGGCGCCGTTCATCCAAGCCGGCCATGGCGGGTGCCAGGGCATCGGGTAGATGCTGTGGATCGTTGCTGAGCAGTTGGCTCAGGCCCTGATACGAAAACCCGTAGGTGCCCACCCGGCCGTTGCACCAGCTCTGGCTGCGCAACCAGCCCAGGGTTTCAGCTCCATCGCTGGCCTCCTGGGCAAAGCCCTGGAAGTGGCCGTCTGAGCTGCCCCGGCCCCGCACGTCCTGAACCACCACGGCGTAGCCATGGCTGGCGTACCAGTGGGGATGCGCATAGGTCACCGTGGAGGCAATCGCGCGGCCATAGGGCTGACGCATCAGCAGGGTGGGCCAGGCCCCAGGGCCGCTGGGGCGCCACACCCGGCTCACCAAGCTCGTGCCGTCGCGGGTGGTGAGCCGCTCGTCTCTCACGCCAATGCTGGCGATGCCCTGCGGCACCTCAGCGCACGTCGGGGCAGTGCAGACCCACCACGTAGGTGCTGAGGATCTCCGCGTCAGTGGTGGTCAGGCCCTGGCGAGCCGCCAGCTGGGCCACGGCCTGTGGCGAGGTGTAGGAGAGGCCCTGGGCATTCAGGGCGCGTAGCTCGCTGCACAGGGCCTTGGCCCGTTGGGGGTTCTGCTTCACGGATTCCAGCAGTGAGGAGTTGGCCAGAGCGGGAGCAGCCGCCAGGCTGGCCAGCAGAGCGGCTGCCAGGGGCAGGCTGCGGGACAGGCGATGGGTCACGGCGGGGGCGGGCCGGGGGGCCTGCCGCGAGGGAGTGCCTCCATTTCAGTGGTGGGTGCATGCTGCCCACGGCTGGTGTGGGTCAGTTCCAGGAGCGACTGGACGCCGCCTGGGCCTGCCCAATCCAGCGCCTGAGGGTGGCGGCTGTCACCCGCGCGGGAGCCATGCCCAGCAGGGAGCGTTCCAGGCGTCCCAGCTGGGTGAGTAGTTGCTGGGGCGAGGCCTCCGCCAGCCCCTTGCAGCTGGCGATGCCGGCGTAGAGCAGCAGGGCCGCCTCCTCAGGTTCCAGGCCCACCTGCACCACAAGCCGGGCCTGGCCCCGCAATTTGATCAGCTGTCGTTCCAGGGCTCCGCCGCTGCGGCTGAGCAAGCGCAGTTGGGCATCCGTCTGTAGAGCCAATTGCTCCCAGCTGGTGATGCTGGCAGTCTCAAGCGCGGCCTGTTCCTTGCGGAAATGGCTCGGTAGCGGGTAGAGGCGAGCGGCGCTCAGGGCACCAGCGTGACGCTGCCGTCACGCAGATCGCGGATGGCCTCGGCCAAGATCACGGGCCGATCGCTGCCGGTACCAGCGGGCTCCACCCGGCGCAGCCGCACGTGCACCAGGTCGTCGTCGGTCTTGCGGCCGCTGCCCCGCAGGTTGAGGGCCACCTGTTCCACGCTGGGCTGGAACGACTCTGGCTCCATGCTGTCCGGTGCGGCAGCGATCACCAGGTCGCTGCCGTTGTCGTACACCACCGGCACGCTCACGGCCCCCACCACCTGGGCCCGGGGTGAGTAGCTGATGGCGAAGGCCAGGCAGGAGACCGCCAGCAGCACCGTGAAACTGGTCACGCCCACCAGGCGGAAGCGGATGCCCCAGCGGGCCACAAAGCCCACCACCGTGAGTACGGCCAGCACCCCACCGGCAATCCCGAGCCATTGGCCAGCCGTCAGCAGCAGGGGATCGGCAGGCATGTCGGATCGGGGGGCAGGAAAGATCACCTTTATATTGCGGCCTCCTCAGTCGTTGACTGCCACGGGCCGATGGGGCTGCAGCCTGAGGATTCCACCGCTTCTCCCCCCGGTGCCCTGCGCCGTGTGGTTCCTGGCCTTGCGCTGGCCTCTGGCCTGCTGGGCGCCGCTTGGTTCGGCGCCGATGCGGCGGGAGGGGCCCTCTACCGCCAGCTCAAGCCCTGGCTGGAACGCCAGGCTGGGCGGGCCATGGGCCACCCCCTGGAGCTGGGCCCCTATCAGGGCCTGAAGCCCTGGGGTCTCAGTGTTGGGCCCAGCCGCTTTCGGCCGGGGCCCGACAACCCCTCCACGATCGATGTGTCCGGGGTGTCTGTGGGGTTCGACCCTCTGCGCAGCCTGGTGCAGCGTGCCTGGGTGCTACCGCTGCAGCTGCGTGACGCCCGGGTGCAGCTGCGCCGCAACAGCCGTGGCTCCTACTGGAGCCTGGGGGCGCTGGCTCCGGGCCGCGAGCCGCCCCTGGTTTCTCTTCGCATCCACCTCCAAGGGCCAGCCAAGGTGACCCTGGCCCCCGCTTCTGGTGCACCGCTGCGCTTCGGCCTGGAGGGAGAGAGCGAGCTCCAGTTGCGCCGCCGCCAGATCAGCCTCAGCGGTGCTGCGCGGCTGGACCAGGGCGGTCAGTTGTGGTTTGCGGGCGTCGGCAATTGGCAGAGCCGCTCCTGGCGGGCGCAGCTGATGCCGCAGCAGCTGCCCCTGGCTCCACTTGTGCCTCTGCTGCCCGGTGGCCTGCAGCGCCAACTGTCGGGCCGGCTCGACGGCCGCGTCCATGGCCGGATCCTGCTGCAGCAACCCGGGCGGTTGGCATCGCCCCGCGCCGCAGCCGCCCCGCGTTGCCAGGGCGCCCTTGTCATTGATGGGGCCCAATGGCGTTGGGGGGCCTTGCCGGCACCGTTCCAGGCGGATCGCCTGGAGCTCGGCTGTGAGGCTCAGCGCTTGCTGCTCAGGCGCTCCAATCTGCGCATGGGGGCTTGGCAGGGCCAGTCCCAGGGCAGCTTGGCGCTGGGGGGGGGGCAGGCCGGCCGTGTGCAGCTGCGGCTCGATGCCCGCAACCGGGCAGCAGGCCATCGGCTCCAGGCGGATCTGTCCGGCCCGTGGCGTCACCCCGACCTGCGGCTCAGGGGCAGCTTTCAGGTGCCCAAGGTGAGGGATCAGCCCCCCCGCCGGCTCGATCTGTATGGACTGGTGGCCCTGGAGAGCCGTAAGGGCCTGCGCTTGGACCTGCGCCAGCTCAGCCTGCGTATTGGCGAAACCCAGCTGCGGGCCAGAGGCCAGCTCTGGCCGCGCCTTGCTGTGGCCACCGACCCCTTCCCCCTGGGGGCAGATTTGCTGACACTGCACCCGGCGTTGCGCCAGCTCCTGGGCCCCTCAGCCCGGGTGAATGCCGAGCTGAACCTCAGCGGCAGCCTGCCCCAGCCCCAGCTGGCCCTGGCCCTGCGCCAACCCAACAATCCCCTGCTGGGCTCCACCCTGGCGCGCCTGCGTTGGGCCGCTGGCCTGCTCAAGCTGGAGAGCCTGAGCTCCCCTGCGCTCACGGCCCAGGGGGAGCTCCCCCTCGGCTTCAGCCGCGGCCGTGGGGTGCAGATCGGTGCTTTGCGCCTGCAGCTGGATCTACGCCGCTATCCCCTGGCTCGCCTGGCACCACTGATCGGCTCCACGCTCCAAGGCCAGCTCGATGCCTGGGGATCGATCAGCGGTTCGCTCCAGGATCTACGGCCCGATCTCCAGCTGGTGGTGCAGGCCCCTGGGGCCGGCCCCGTGCTGCTCAACGAAACCTGGAGCGGCGTCCTCACAGCCCGCAGCGGGGGCGGGGGCGACCTGCGGCTCGTGCCCCAGGCCCCCGCAGCCCCCGGCAACCTGAAGGCCCGCCTGGATCGCCGCTGGCTTCCCAGTGCCGTGCAGCTCAGCCGGGGCGGGGGGAACCTCAGCTTCAGCGGTAGTCCCAGGCGCTACACCTGGCTCTCGTCTGCCTTCCCCCTGAACGGCCTGCAGTTGGCCATGGGGCCCCGCTCCACCCGCCAACCCCTTCAGGGCAGGCTCAGTGGCCGGGGCTTCCTGGATCTGCAGCCCCTGTGGATGCGTGGCACGGTTCAGGTGGATCAGCCCGCGCTGCTGGGGGTGCGTGGACGCCGGCTGGTGGCCAGCGGCGAGTACCGAGATCGTCGTTTCAGCGTGAGTGGTGCGCTGGATGCTGACCAGGACGCTCGCGTTGGCCTCCAGCTCAAGGGAGAGCGGGGTGGTTCGATCTGGAGCCGTTTCCAGGGTCGGCGGCTGGCATCCCCCCTGCTGCGCCAGTTCATCGCCGCCTGGCCCCTGTGGCGTGGTGATCCGCAACCACCCCCTGGAGCGGCAAGGGATCTGGGCACCCTGGTGATCGGCACCCTGGGCGGCAGCCTCTCCGATCAACTCGCGGCCCTCGAAGCCGCCAAAGTGCGCCTCGCGGCTGCGATGGCCCTGCAGAACGCCCCGGGGCGCCGCCTGGATCTGGCCGATCTGGAGGGCCTCGTGGATGCGGATCTCACCCTGCAGGGCCCTAGGGCGGATCGCCTTGTGCTTGATCTGGCTGCCCGCGGTCATTTGTGGCTGCAACGCGATGATCGCGATCTGGCCCTCGGCACTGAGCCCTTCACCGCTCGGCTGCAGGGCCCCCTGCGGCAGGGGGGAGGCAGTTTCAGTCTTGAGCACCTGCCCCTCTCCTTGCTGGCGTTGCTCTCGCCGGTGCCGGCCTCCCTGCGGGGGGGCTTGACGGCCCAGGGGCGTTACAAGCTGGGCGGCGCTCGCCCGGAGCTGGAGGCTTCCCTGGGTCTCCAGAAGGCCGAACTGCAGGGTCGTCCCCTCAGCCTCGAGCGCGGCCTGGTGCGCCTGGAGCCACAGGCCATCGCCGTCGATTGGTCACTGCGCAGCGGCGGGGCTGCCAACAGTCTCGATTTGCGGGGTCAGGTGCCGCTCCAGCCCGATGCCACCGGCCTGGAGCTGAGGCTTTCCAGCCGTGGCGATGGGCTGCACTTTCTCTCCGCTCTCGGTGGTGAGGGGGTGAAGTGGCAGCAGGGTGATGCGGACCTCCAGCTTCTGGTCCGCGGAAGCCTCAGCGATCCCATCGCCAATGGCTTCCTGCGCTTCAGGAAGGGTGTGCTTCGGGTCGCTGGCCAGACCATGCGCGATCTGGAGGCCACCGTGTTGTTCGACTTCCAGGAACTGGAACTGCAGCAGCTCACCGCCAGGGTGGGCCCCAGTGGTTCCCTCTCTGGCTCCGGGCAGCTGGCGCTGGTGCAGGAGCGAACGGCTGCCCCACGGTTGCTCAAGCTCCAGTTGAAGCAGGCCCCCTTTGCCGTTCCGCGGCTGCGGGCCCAGGTGGATGGCATGGTGTTGGTGAGTGGGGCCCTGGTGAGACCAGTGCTCTCCGGAGAGCTGCAGCTCAGTCGTGGCAGCCTCAACGTTCAGCCCGGGCAGCTGGCCACTGAGACAGAGGCCCGGAAGCCCGTGAGCGTTCGGGAATTGCTGGAAGCGAAGTGGGACTTCCGCCAGCCCCTGCTCGTGATGGGTGCCGACCTGGAGAGCAACACCAGCCGAGATCTGCGCGAGACCGTTCCCAACCTGCCGGTGATCAGCCTCAACGGCCTGCGACTCCGGCTTGGTCCCGACTTGGCAGTGACGGTGCCCAACGTCCTCAACTTCAACACCGGTGGTGTGTTGACCCTCTCAGGTCGGCTGGATCCCTCAATTCAGGCCCGTGGGGTGGTGCGTTTGTTAAACGGTCGGTTGGGCCTGTTTACCACCACGTTCAGCCTCGATCCCAAGGCCCCCAACGTGGCAATCTTCACCCCCTCGCTCGGACTGATTCCCTACATCGACATCGCCCTGCGGACGCGGGTTTCGGATACCTTGGGCACCACGGATGCCAGCCGTTCAAACATCTACGACTGGAACGTGGTCGAGCCCACAAGCGCTATCGATCAATTGCGTCTGGTGAAGGTGATGCTCACCGCTACGGGCCCCGCTGATCGTTTGGCCGAGAACATTCGTCTCAGCAGCACACCGCCACTGCCTGAGGATCGTCTCCTGGCGCTTGTGGGCGGCAACTCGCTGGTGGGCCTGATCGGAGGCAATGCCGGGGCCGCTCTCGCCACGGTGCTCGGCCAGTCGCTGCTGTCACCACTAGTGGGCGGCTTGAGTGAGGCCTTCGGCCAGAGGCTCACCTTTGCGCTGTACCCCACCTACTTCACTCCGGCGGAAGCCGTGGCGGTTGAAAACCGTTCCCGTCGCCTTCCCTCCCAGTTGGTGCTCGGTTCTGAGATCGGTTTAGACCTCACGGAGCGTTTCAACGTCTCGGTGCTGGCCGCTCCCAATCGCAGCGACATCCCGCCGCAAGTCACGGTGCGCTATCAGGCCAGTGATCTGCTGGGTGTGCAGACCTCCGTGGACACCGAGGGTCGCTGGCAGAGCCAGCTGCAGATTTTCTTGCGTTTCTAGTGTTGGCGAGCGCGCCCCTGGCCCCTCCTGCGATGCCCCAGCTGATTGGTGTCGATCTCGGCGGCACCGCCATCAAGCTCGGCCGTTTCAGCCGCGAGGGTGAGCGGTTGGCTGCCCTGCAGGTGCCCACCCCCCAGCCCGCCATGCCAGGGGCCGTGAGTGTGGTCATTGCTGAGGCGGTGCAGCAGCTCGATCCCGACCGTTTGGCGGATCGGGTGGGCATTGGCTTGCCGGGTCCGATGGATGCGGCTGGCCGTTTGGCCCGCATCTGTATCAACCTGCCCGGCTGGCAGAACGTTCCCCTGGCGGATTGGCTGGAGCCGCAGTTGCAGCGCCGGGTGACCCTCGGCAATGACGGCAACTGTGCCCTGCTGGGGGAGGCCTGGTGCGGGGCTGCTCGGGGCAGCCGGGATGTGGTGCTGCTCACCCTTGGCACCGGCGTTGGTGGTGGGGTGTTGCTGAACGGCACACTGTTTACGGGCCATGGGGGCGCCGCCGCTGAGCCCGGCCTGATCTGCGTGGATCCGGAGGGGCCCGCCTGCAACAGCGGCAACAATGGCTCCCTGGAACAGCACTGCAGCATCGCTGCCCTGGGGCGGTTGTCGCCCCTGCCGCCGGAAGAGCTCTCACGCCGTGCCCAGCAGGGTGATGCCGAGGCTTTGGCGGTGTGGGGCACCTATGGCCGCTGGCTGGGGATCGGCATCAGTTCGCTCGTGTACGTGCTCACCCCCGAGCTGGTGTTGATCGGCGGGGGGCTCAGTGCCGCCAGCCCCCATTTCATGCCGGCGGTGCTGGCGGAGGTGCATCGACGGGTGCAGGCGGAGAGCCGCGCGGGCCTCATGATCCGCCCCTGCGCCCTGGGTAATGGTGCGGGTCGTCTGGGGGCAGCCAAGCTGGCGTTGGACCGGCTGGGATGATGCGGGAAGAGCCTGTATCTGGTCGTGAGCGTTCCTGATCCCTCTCCAGAACTGCTGCAACGGGCCATGGCCGTGCGAAGGGCCGCCATGGCTCTGGGCCAGTGCAGCGATTCCGAGCGGCGCCAGGCAGTGCTGGCCATGGCCGATGCCCTGGAGGCCTCGGCTCCCTCGATCGTGGCGGCCAATCGTGCTGATCTGGAGGCCGCCGCGGCCGATGGTCTGGCGCCGGCACTGGTGGCACGCCTCAAGCTCGATGCCGGCAAGCTCAGCTCGGCGATCGAGGGCGTGCGCCAGGTGGCGCAGTTGCCGGATCCCCTCGGTGTGCGGCATCTGCACCGAGAACTGGACCAGGGCTTGGTGCTGGAGCGCCTCAGTGTGCCGCTGGGGGTGGTGGGTGTGATTTTCGAGGCCCGCCCCGATGCGGTGATGCAGATCGCTTCGCTTGCGATTCGCTCCGGCAATGGCGCGATCCTGAAGGGGGGCCGTGAGGCCAGCCGCAGCTGCGCCGCCATCCTCGAGGCGCTGCAACGGGGGCTCGCTTCGTCAGCGGTGTCGTCCGATGCGCTCACCCTGCTTACCTCCCGTGAGGAGAGCCTGGCGTTGCTCAAGCTCGATGGCCTGGTGGATCTGATCATCCCCAGGGGGTCCAATGAGCTGGTGCGCTTCATTCAGGACAACACCCGCATCCCGGTGCTAGGCCACGCGGATGGCATCTGCCACCTGTATGTCGACCGGGAGGTCGACATGGCCCAGGCGGTGACCGTTGCGGTGGACGCCAAGACCCAGTACCCCGCGGCCTGTAACGCCATCGAGACCCTGTTGGTGCACCGCGATGTAGCGCCAGCGTTTCTGGCGATGGCCATCCCGGCGCTCGAGGCTGCCGGAGTGGAACTGCGGGGTGATGCCGCCTCCCAGCAGCTCGGTGTGGCCAAGCCCGCCAGCGACGACGACTGGCAGACGGAATACTCCGATCTGATCCTGGCGGTGAAGGTGGTGGCTGATCAGCAGGAGGCCTTGGCCCACATCGCCCGCTATGGCTCGCGCCATACCGATGCCATCTGCACCAGCAACGACAGCACCGCTGAGCAGTTTCTGCGCGGGGTGGACAGTGCCGGTGTGTATCGCAACTGCTCCACCCGCTTTGCCGATGGCTTTCGCTATGGCTTCGGAGCCGAGGTGGGCATCAGCACCCAAACCTTGCCGCCCCGTGGACCGGTGGGCTTGGAGGGTCTGGTGACCTATCGCTACCTGCTCCGCGGCGATGGTCATATCGCCGCCCACTACGCCAGTGGTGAGCGCTCCTTCACCCACCGCGATCTGCCCCTGTGACCGGCGATCAGATCCTGGTCCGCGGCTTGCGCCTCTGGGCCCACGTGGGGGTGCTGGAGCAGGAGCGTCTGCATGGCCAGTGGTTCGAGCTGGATCTCAGCCTGGGATTCGATCTCGGCGAGGCGGCTACCCGCGACGTACTGGCTTGCAGCCTTGACTACAGCCTCGCCATTACTGCCCTGCAACAGCAGGCCCGCGAGATCTGCTGTCTCACCATCGAGCACTACAGCGAGCAGATCCTCGATTGCCTGGAGTGCCTGTATGGGCCTGTGCCCATGCAGGTGGAGTTGCGCAAATGTCGCGCGCCGGTTCCTGGCTTTTCCGGCACCGTGGCGGTGTCGCGTTGCCGGCAGTTCGACCGCTGATGGCGGCCCCGCCGCCGCTGGTGATGATCCATGGGCTGTGGGACACCCCCCAGCTGTTTCGGTCCCTGGAGCAGGAGCTGCGTCACCGGCGCCCGGATCTGGAGCTCTACGCCCCCCCTTTGCCCCACCGTCTGGGTGCTACCCCCATTGCCGAGCTGGCCGAGCGTCTGGCCGCGTTGATTGAGGCCCGCTTTGATCCGGCCACCCGCCTGGATCTGCTGGGCTTTTCCATGGGTGGGGTGATCGGCCGCACCTGGTTGCAACTGTTGGGTGGCCATCGACGCCTGCGCCGTTTCACCTGCCTGGGCAGCCCGCAGCAGGGAACGCTGGCGGCCCAGCTCGTGCCCCGGGCACTCTTTGCGGGTATTGCGGACATGAAGATCGGCAGCCCGCTGTTGCGACAATTGGACGCCGACCTGACCGCTCTGCATCGGGTGGAGTGCCGCAGCCTCTACTGCCTAACCGACCTCACCGTGTTTCCGGGATGGCGGGCGGTGCTGCCCGTCGGTCCGCGCCAGGCCTTGCCAGTGTGGACCCATCGCCAGCTGATTCTTCACCCGCAGGCCCTTTGGCGCCTGGCGGATGTGCTGTTGGCCCCTTGATCGGGATTGATCTCCGGTCGATCACGGTCTGACAGCTGGGTTGCCCATTCAGCCGACTGGGGCAGGCCGGGGCCCTGGCTCACACGGCCACCAGACCGGAGTGGCGGATCAGGGCTTCACTGGAGGGCTGGCGGCCGCGGAAGGCCTCGAACACCGCCTTGGGATCAAGGCTGCCGCCAAGACTGAGCACCGTGTCGCGGAAGCGACGACCCGTCTCGCGGATCTGGGTTTCATTCTCGAGGCCCACATCCTCAAAGGCCTCGAAGGCATCGGCGCTGAGCACCTCGGCCCACTTGTAGGAGTAATAGCCCGCTGCGTAGCCGCCGGCAAAGATGTGGCCGAAGCTGCAGAGGAAGGCGTCTTCATCGATGGGAGCCAGCACCGTGGTGCTGGCCGCGATCTGGCGGCGCAGCTGCTCGGGGGTCTGGCCGCAGCCCGGGTGCCACTGGCTGTGGAGCCGCAGGTCGGTGAGGGCGAAGTGCACCTGCCGCAGGGTGGCGGCCCCGCCCATGAAGGTGCGGGCGGCCTGGAGCTTGGCGAATTCCTCCTCCGGCAGCGCTGCATCGCTTTGCCAGTGGCGGGCCATGCCCAGCAGGGTGGCGCGGTCGTAGCACCAGTTCTCCATGAACTGGCTGGGCAATTCCACCGCATCCCACTCCACGCCGTTGATGCCGGCCACCTGGGGCCGCTCCACCGTGGTGAGCATGTGCTGCAGCCCATGGCCGAACTCGTGGAAGAGGGTTTCCACTTCCTCGAAGGTCATCAGGCTCGGGGTGTCGCCTACCGGCGGGCTCTGGTTGCAGATCAGGTAGGCCACCGGCAGTACCGGGCGGCCATCGGCCTGCACCGACCGCACCAGGCACTCATCCATCCAGGCGCCGCCGCGCTTGCTACCCGGGCGGCTGTAGGGATCGAGGTAGAAGGCGGCAATGGCGTTGCCGGCCCGCGGGCCGGCGCCAGCCCCCTCCAGCACCCGGAAGAAGCGCACATCCGGATGCCACACCGGGGCTTCCCCATCGGCCGCCTCGATCCGAATGTCGAACAGGCGGCTGCAGAGGCTGAACAGGCCCTCCAGCACCCGCGGCAGTGGGAAATAGGGGCGCAGGGCCTCGCTATCGAGCTCAAAGCTCTCCTGGCGCAGCACTTCGGCCCAGTAGGACACATCCCAGGGCCTGAGATCCGCGGCCTCCGGCGCGCCGTGGCGGGCGGCGCAGGCCCGCAGGGCCTCCAGTTCCTGCTGGGCCACCGGATGGGCGGCCAGCCGCAGCTCCTCCAGCAGCTGCTCCACCGCCGCTTCGGAATCGGCCATCTTGGCGGCGAGGCTCACTTCGGCCCAGTTGGCGTAGCCCAGGCGTTGGGCCTGCTGGCCCCGCAGGCTGAGGATCTGCTCGATCAGCGGCCAGTTGTTGAGGTCGGCGGCGCTGCCTTCGCCTTGGCCGGAGGCGCGGCCCACATGGGCTTTGTACAGCTGCTCGCGCAGGTCGCGGCGGCGGCTGTATTTCATGAACGGGCCATAGCGGGGCATGTCCAGGCCCAGCAGCCAGGGCCCCGATTCCGCCGTGCTGCCCTCCGCGCCCGCCGCGCGGGAGGCCTGGGCCAGTTGGTCCAGCAGGCTGGTGGGGAGCCCGTCCACGTCGGCTGGGTTGGTGAGGCTGAGGGTCCAGCTGTTGGTGGCATCCAGCACCTGGTTACCGAAGCGGGTGGACAGCTCTGCCAGCTCCTGGCTCGCGGCGTTGAAAGCCTCCTGGACCTCGCCGCTGAGGCCAACCCCGCGCAGTTGCATGTCGCGCAACTCGGCGGCCAGGATCCGCTGTTGGGTGGCATCGAGACCACGGCCTTGCGCTTGCAAATGTTGCAGTGCCCGGTAGATCACCTGGCTCTGGCCAGCCTGGTTACCGAATTGCACCACCGCCGCCTGCTGGCTGGCGTGGGCTTCGCGTAGCTCTGGGCTGTTGCACACGCCATTGAGGTGGCTCACCACGCCCCAGCTCCAGCGCAGGCGCTCCCCCATGCGTTGCAGGGGGTCCATCACCTGGTTCCACTGCAGTGGGGCGCCACTGCCCAGGGCTAGCTCCAGTTGCTTCTCGAGGGCAGAGAGCTCAGCCTGTAGCTGCCCCATCAACCCGGGGATGTGGGCTCGCACCTGCTCGGCCGTGATGGCCTCGAAGGGGGGCAGCCCTTCGCCAAGCAGGAGGGCGGGAACAGGGATCTGGCTGGCGGTGCTGCTGGCGCCGGACATCGGGGGATCGAGCCGCAGGGACGGCCATCGGGGATCCCCCATTTCAGCCGAGATTCGTGGTCTGGTGCCGTTCAGCCCAGGGCGGGAAGCCGACCGATCGCCACAACGGTGTGGTTGGCCAGGTTGGTGGCCAGGGAGGTGGTGGTGGCCTCGTAGAGGTCGATCGCCACCCGAGGCCAGAAGCCGATCACCAGGGTGGGGACCAACAGGCTGAGGCCAATCACCAGTTCGCGTGGCTTCATGTCGCCCACGACGGCCAAGGCGGGGATCCGGGGGCCGAAGAACACACGGCGGCAGAGGCTGAGCAGATAGATCGGGGTGAGCACCACGCCGATGGCGGCCAGCACCACCGTGATCACCCGGAAGCCCACGGTGAAGCCGTCATTGCTGGTAACGCCAAGGAACACGGTGATTTCGCTGACGAACCCACTCATCCCTGGCAGGGCGAGGGAGGCCAGGGAGCTGGCCACGAAGAAGGCGAACGTGATGGGCAGGGCCTTGGCCAGGCCGCCCATGTTGGGAATCGAGAGGGTTTTGGTGCGTTCGTAGAACACCCCGGTCACGAAGAACATGGCAGCGGCGATCAGCCCGTGGCTGATCATCTGCAGCATGGCTCCGCTCATGCCGAGGCTGTCCACGGCGCCGATGCCCAGCAGCACAAAGCCCATGTGGCTCACCGAACTGCAGGCGATCCTGCGCTTCACGTTGTCCTGGGCGAAGGCGTTGAGGGCGCCGTACACGATGTTCACGATGCCCAGCACGATCAGGGCTGGAGCCAGCTGTAGGTGGGCCTCCGGCAGCATCTGCACGTTGAAGCGCAGCAGGGCATAGCCGCCCATCTTCAGCAGCACCCCGGCCAGCAGCATGGACACCGGTGCATTGGCTTCGCCGTGGGCATCCGGCAGCCATGTGTGCAGGGGGAACATCGGCAGTTTCACGCCGAAGCCCACCAGGAAGCCCAGGTAGCAGAGCAGGCCAAAGGTGCCACCGGGACTCCGGGCGGCTAGCTCACTGAGGTTGAGGGTGAAGGGTCCGTTGAGTGCCAGGGCCAGACCGCTCAGCAGGATCAGCAGTGAGGCGGTGGCGGTGTAGAGGATGAACTTGGTGGCGGCGTACTGGCGCTGGTGGCCGCCCCAGATGGCGATCAGCAGGTACACCGGCACCAGTTCGAGTTCCCAGGCCAGGAAGAAGAGCAGGAAGTCCTGGGAGAGGAACACCATGGCCTGGGCCGAGGCCTGCACCAACAGCAGGGCGAAGTAGAGGCGACTCTTCTTCTGGATGTTCCAGCTGGCCGCCACCGACAGCAGCGTTACCAGGCCGGAGAGCACGACCAGGGGCGCTGAGAGGCCATCGGCCGCCAGCGACCACTCCAGGCCAAGGGAGGGCACCCAGGCGAACCGCTCAACGAGCTGAAGCCCGGCCACCGAGCCGTCGTAGTGCTGGCTGAACACGTAGAGCATCAGCACCAGATCCGCCAGCAGCACAGCCAGGGCGGCGGTGCGAGGGAGCTTGGGATCGGTGCCGTCGCCGGGCAGCAGCATCAATAGCGGAGCCGCCACTGCTGGAAGCAGGGTGATCAGGCTCAGCCAGGGAAAGGAGTCGGAGAGGGTGGACGCGGCCGTCAGGGGCAGGTTGGCGTCCATCTCAGCCTTGGCTTGGGTTACGGGAAGTGGGCCGTCAACAGTCAGCGTCTGGGCTTTGAAGCAACGCGGCTGTCTGTTTCTCGTTGGCCTGACGCTAGCCCATCGGCCTGGGTATTTGTACTCAGGACTGCAGGGCTAGGGCTTGGGCTCAGAGGTGGCGCCAGCGGCTGCCGGCCTGCTGGAGTTGCAGCACCTCAGCTCTCGACGCTACGCCTTCGGCCTCCCAGGTCCTCACCATGGCGCGACTCACGGCACCAGCGCTCTCCTTGTTGGACAGCGCCAGGATGCTCGGGCCAGCGCCGCTGATCACGCAGCCCCAGGCCCCTGCCTGAAGGGCAGCTTCGCGCACCTGCCGGCCGCCCTGGATCAGTCCCCAGCGGTAGGGCTCGTGGATGCGGTCGTGCATGCCATCGGCGATCAGATCGCCGTTGCCCGTGCGCAAGCCCTGCAGCAGCAGGGTGAGCGAGCCGAGGTTGGTCACGGCATCGGGGATCGAGATCACCTTGGGCATCACCCGCCGGGCCTCGCTGGTGGAGAGGCGAATGGAGGGGATGGCCACCACCGCCATCACCTCCGGCGACCACTCGCAGCGCACCACCCGCCAGCGGTGTGAGGCGGCCTTGGCGGTCATGCAAAGCCCCCCCAGCAGTGAGGGCACCACGTTGTCGGGATGCCCCTCGATGTCGATGGCCAGCTCCAGCAGCTTTTCGCGGCTGAGGGGCTCGCCGATCAGGGCATTGGCGCCCATCAGTCCGGCCACGATGGCGGTGGCACTACTGCCCAGCCCCCTGGCCGGTGGCACAGCCAGCCGGACCCGCGCCTCCACCGCAATCGGCTGCTCTCCGGCCTCCTTCCACACCCGCTGGGCAGCGCGATACACCAGGTTGTCCGGGCCGCCGCGGAGATGGGAGCCCTCGCTGCCCTCGATGATCAGCTCGAAGCGCTCGCCATCGCCCTCGATGCACCGCATCTCGAAGTGATTGTTCAGATCCAGGGCTGCTCCCAGACAGTCAAATCCTGGGCCGAGATTGGCTGTAGTGGCCGGTACGTCCACCACAACCCCCTGTCCGATGCGGGGGCGCACCATGCAATCCGTTCTGCTGGGGCTCAGTGTCCCACCCGCCGGTTACACCGCCAGCAGCATTCGCGCTCGGCAGGCCGCGCTGAACAGGCCGGCGCCGGCATCGGTGAGGGCCTTCACCGGCACTTGGCCCACCACAGCGCTGAGGCGGCCCTTGTGGCCAAAGGGCCCTAGGAACGCGTTTGAACCCAGCTGGTCCAGCAGCTTGCCGGCGGTGCCACCGCCGATCCAGAGCCCCCCCAGGCAGAGGGATTGCAGCACCAGATCGCCAGCCACGCTGCCGTAGGCGCCAAGCCAGATGCTGAGGGCCTGCTGGGCCAGTGGATCTCCCGCCTGGGCTGCGGAGGCCACCAGGGCTGGAAGATCGGGCCGCTCCGGAGCGGCCGCGTCGCTGTTGGCCCAGAGCTGGCTGGGCTGATGCAGATGGTGGGGGGTGGAGCCGGTGTGCTGGCTCAGGCACCAGCGGAACACCTGCCCAAGGCCGGGGCCGCTCACCACCCGCTCAATCGACACCCGCTCCAGCCCCTGATCCTGGAGCAGCCATTGCTTCAGCTGCCATTCCGCGTCGGTGCGGGCGGCGAACTCGCCGTGGGCGGCTTCGCTGGCCATGGCCATCAGCCCCCGAGGCCCCGGGATTCCCATGGCTACGCCCAGGCCCGTGCCGGCTCCCAGGATCGCGATCGGTGCCCCAGATATCGCGGGCTGGGCCACGAGGGTGTGCTGCTGGTGCGCCTGCAGGTGGTTGAGGCCGTAGATGAGCACGGCAAAGTCGTTCACGAGCTCCAGGTGCTCGATGGCACAGGCGTTCTGGAGGGCGTGCTCCTCCAGCATCCAGGGCAGGTTGGTGAGTTGCACCCGCCCCCCCTGCACGGGGCCGGCAATGGCCAGGCAGCCCCGCTGAGGCCGATCCGCCAACGGCTCCAGGAAATGGTTCAGCAGCTCGGCGAAGTCGTGCCACTCGGCGGAGCTGTAGCGCTCGCGACGCTGCTCGATCAGCTGATCACCGTCCACCAGGTAGGTGGCCAGCAGAGTTTTGGTGCCGCCGATATCCCCGGCCAGGATGGTGGTCATGGCAGTTCCGAGCGAGATGGGAGTGGCCTGGGATCAGAGCTGCAGGCCAGCCGCCCGATCCTGGCTGGCCTGGCTGGCTGCGTTGAGTAGGGCCGCCACAGCCACGCTGCCCAGGTCCCCGTCGCGGCGGCTGCGCAGGCTCACAGTCTGGGTTTCCGCCTCCTTGGCTCCGATCACCCCCAACACGGGAATCTTCATCTGCTCGCCGTTGCGGATCAGCTTGCCGAGGCGATCGCCGGAATGGTCGATCGTGGCGCGCACTCCCACGGCCTTGAGCTGCCCCAGCAGCTGGTTGGCATAGGGCATCACCTCATCGGTGACGGGCAGTAGCCGGATCTGCTCAGGCGCCAGCCAGAAGGGGAAATCGCCGGCGTAGTTTTCGGTCATGATCCCGAAGAACCGCTCCAGCGAGCCGAAGATGGCCCGGTGAATCATGATCGGGCGCTGGCGGGTGCCATCGGCGGCCACGTACTCCAGCTGGAAGCGTTCCGGCAGGTTGAAATCGAGTTGGATGGTGGAGCACTGCCACATCCGGCCGATGGCATCCTCGATCTTGAGATCGATCTTGGGGCCGTAGAAGGCGCCGCCGCCCTCATCGATCTTGTAGGCCCAGCCCTTGCGATCGAGGGCCTCGATCAGGCCGTTGGTGGCCAGCTCCCACACGGCATCTTCCCCAATTGATTTCTCCGGGCGGGTGGAGAGGTTGATCTCGTAGTTGCGGAAATCAAAGGTGGACAGAATTTGTTCGGTGAGATCGAGGATGCGCAGGATCTCATCACTGATTTGCTCTGGCAGGCAGAACACGTGGGCATCGTCCTGGGTGAAGCCGCGCACCCGCATCAGCCCGTGCATCACCCCTGGGCGCTCATAGCGGTACACGGTGCCCAGCTCGGCCCAGCGGATCGGCAGCTCCCGGTAGCTGCGCAGGGTGCTGGCGTAGGTGAGCACGTGGAAGGGGCAGTTCATCGGCTTGAGCTGGTATTCCCGCTCATCCACCTGCATGGGGCCGAACATGCTCTCGGCGTAGAAGTCCAGGTGTCCTGAGGTTTTCCACAGGCTGATGTCCGCCACGTGGGGGGTGTACAGCAGCTCGTAGCCCGCGTCGAAATGGGCCTGGCGCCAGAAGTCTTCGATCAGAAGGCGCATGCGGGCGCCGCGGGGGTGCCAGAACACCAGGCCGGCGCCGGCCTCATCCTCGATCGAGAACAGATCCAGATCGGTGCCCAGACGACGGTGGTCGCGGCGCAGGGCCTCTTCTTTGCGGCGCTTGTGTTCCGCCAGCTGCTCCGGGGTTTCCCAGGCGGTGCCGTAGATGCGCTGCAGCTGGGCTTTGGTTTCATCGCCCCGCCAGTAGGCCCCGGCCACGCTTTCAAGCTCGAAAGCCTTGGGGTTGAGCTCGCTGGTGTTGGACACATGGGGGCCGGCGCACAGGTCCCACCAGTCGTCCCCCAGGGTGTAGAGGCTGATGGGTTCTTGGATGCCCGCCAGGATTTCCAGCTTGTAGGGCTCGTTCTGGGCCTTGATCCGGGTTTCGGCTTCGGCGCGGCTCACCTCGATTCGCTCCAGCGGCAGCCGGCGGCCGATGATTTTGCCCATCTCCTTCTTAATGGCTTTGAGGTCGGCCTCCGTGAAGGGTTCGGGATTGTCGAAGTCGTAGTAGAAGCCGCTCTCGGTCCAGGGGCCGATCGTCACCTGGGCCTGGGGGAACAGCTTTTGCACCGCCATGGCCAGCACGTGGCTCATCGAGTGGCGAATGCGCAGCAGCTGGGGGCTCTCGCTGGTCTTGGGCAGCGGGATGGTTGGGGTCGTGGTGGTTGCGTCGCTGCTGCTCAGGGCTGAATCGGCAGAGCGGGTCGCGGTCACGGCACGGAGGCAGGCAACCTCGATCCTACGCAGGGGAAATCGGTCTCCTTAGGCTGTGGACGTGACCGTTCCCTCCCCCTCACCCGAGTCCGTAGAGCTGCTGGATCAGCTGTTGCAGTCGTTGTTCGGCGACTTCGACCACTGGTTCCGCCGCGGCCTGGTGCTGCTCGATTGCACCCCTGATGGCCTGCTCCCTCCCGGTGAAGCTGAGGCCTTACACCGTGACATTCAGGCTGCTCTGGCGGAACTGGCGGCAGCCCGCGCCTTGCGCAGTGCCGCCCCCACGGCAATGGCGGTAGATATGGACGCCATGGCCCCCTGGCATCGCCTGATGATGCGGATCTGGAGCCTCTCGGCCCTGCTGCGCCGAGCCGGCGTGGCCTTGCCCCAGGCGCCGGAGCCACCAGCCATGCCCCCCCGACTCAGCGGATTCGATGGCTAACCGCCTGCGATGGCCAGAGCGGCGTTCTGTGGCGGCGGCCTACGGGCTCTGGGCCCTGGGTCTGGTGGGCGTTTGTGGCCTGCAGCGCTTCTACAACCGCAAGCCCCTCAGCGGCACCCTATGGCTGCTCACGTTTGGCCTGTGTGGCATCGGTCAGCTGGTGGATCTGTTTCTGATCCCCGAGCTCACCACCCAGGCCAACCAGCCGCTGCTGCTGGAGCAGGCCTTGGCGCAGTTGGATGGCCGGGGGGCTGAGGGCAGCGCGCGGTTGCCGATTGATCGGCAGCTGCTGGCCCTGGCCCGGCGCAGTGGGCCGGCTGGGTTCACCTTGAATGACGCCCTGTTGGAGCTCGCCTTGCCGGCCGAGACCCCGCGGGAGAGGGTGCGGGAGGAGGTGGAGCGGCTGCTCCTCGATCACCTGTTGGATGTGGGTAACGACGAGCGCGGCCGGGTTGTGTATCGCGAACCCTGAGTTTTAGGCCGGATCACCAGCCCGGTTGAGGCTTTCCCGGTAGAAGCGGGTGAGATCTTCCGCCCGTTTCACGGGCTGCCCATAGGCGCTCACGCCAGCCAGGGTGGGGAAGGAAGCCCACTCCTTGGCCAACGTGGCCATGGATTCCGGGGTGAGTCCGCCGCTGTCGATGTGGTCGAGCACGCCGCGGCGGTCGATCAGGTGTAGGGCAGCTTGGTCTTGGCTGGCGGGATCGAAGCTGTCGAGCTGCAGCTTGCGGGAGGCTTCCTTCCATGTGGTGGGCAGGAACTGATAGGCGCCGGCCGCTGCGCTCGTGTAGCGCTTGGTGACCACGATCTCCGGATGGCGGGCCAGGCTGGCAAACCTCCCCCCTCCGTAGAGGGTGTGATAGCCCTCACGGCTGCCCTGCTTCCACGTGCCCTCGGCGTAGCGGATGGTGTTCAACAGGGCCCGCCGCTTGGGCGTGATCGCGTAGCTCTGGGCTTGCGGTTTCTCGGCTAGGGGAGTGGTTTGGGTGGTTGCCTGAGTGGCTGCCTGGCTGCCGCTGTCCAACGCTTCCACCAAGGGTCCGGCAGCCAGCAGGGCGAGCGCAGCGCAGCATGCCGCCAGGGGGGCGCGGGTCTTGGAACGAAAGCGGCGAACCATAAGCAGTGGATCAAGCAGGAATCCAGAGATCCTGTTGCCCAGGCAGGGTCCAGGGCGAGACCCCCGGGAGCCGAACTGGACAAACGAGTCTTGATATGCGTATGCCCCGCCTGTTTCGCTGGGACTCGCCTGGGATCCTCGAGAGGCTCCTGGTCCGCTGGCTCTGGGGTGGCCCCATTTGCCCCATGGCTTGTGCTGCCGAAGGGCTGGATTGATGCGGCTTTCTGATCAGGCAAGTTAATCAATCCTTTGGGATTGATCAGTGCGGACCTAATGGCGCGGCAGGAAGCCGAGGGCTTCGCGGGTGCGCTCCAGGGTGGCCTGGGCCACGGTTTCGGCCCGTTCTCGGCCGTTGGCCAGGACGCGATCCAGTTCGGCGGGATCGGCGCTCAGTTCGGCGTAGCGCTCCTGCACGGGGCGCAGGGCCTCCACGGCGGCTTCGGCCAGCAGCGGCTTGAAGGCCCCCCACCCCATCTGGGCGCACTGCTCAGCGGCGGCATCGCGGCCAAGGCCGCTCAGGATTGCGTAGAGGCCGAGCAGGTTGTCGGTTTCCGGGCGCTCGGGGTTGCCGAACTCCAGACCCATCACCGGATCGGTTTTGGCCCGCTTGATCTTCTTGGTGATCAGATCTGGCGGATCCAGCAGGGTGATGCGCGAGCCCTCGTTGGGATCGCTCTTGCTCATCTTGCTGCGCCCGTCGGTGAGGCTCATCACCCGGGCCCCCTCTTTGAGGATCAGGGGTTCGGGCACGTTCAGTACAGGGATCAGCTCCCCATCGGCGTCCTTGCGCCCGAAGCGGGCATTGATGCGCTGTTGGGCGATGTCGCGGGCCAGCTCGAGGTGTTGTTTCTGGTCTTCGCCTACCGGCACCAGGTCGGCGTCATAGAGAAGGATGTCCGCGGCCATCAGCACCGGGTAATCCAACAGACCCACGGATACCTGATCGCCCTGCTTCAGGGCCTTTTCCTTGAACTGGATCATCCGCTCCAGCCAGTTCAGCGGCGTCACGCAGTTCAGCAACCAGGCCAGCTCACTGTGGGCGGCAACGTGGCTCTGCACGAACACGGTGCTCTTGGCCGGATCAATGCCACAGGCCAGATAGAGCGCGGCGGTCTTGCGGGTGTCAGCCGCCAGTTGCCCCGGGTCATGGGGCACGGTGATGGCGTGCAGGTCCACCACACAGAAGAACGTCTCGTGGCTGTCCTGGAGGTCCACCCAGTTGCGGATGGCACCGAGCCAGTTGCCCAGATGCAGAGCGCCGGTGGGCTGCACCCCGGAGAGAACCCTTGCGCGTTGCATCCGTGAAACGAAAAAGTTGGCGGGATTCTGCCGTCTGGCCGAACCCCGCCGGCCCGATCGGATCAGGCGTCGCTCTCTGCTGCCGCGTCCACGGCCATCTCGATGGCGGGCTCGGTCGCTTCTGCAGGCTCGGCAGCGGAGGTATCAGCCTCGCTCACCGCAGCTGGGGCCGCAGGGGCCGGTGGGCGGCTGGGCCTGGCAAAGGGATTGGGCCGACTGCCACCGCGCTCGCCGCGGCCTTCGCTACGTCCTTCACCGCGGCCATCTGGGCGTCCACCGCGGCGCTCACGGTCACCCTGGGGGCGGGCCCCACCGGATGCCCGTTGCTGGGCCACGAGCTCATCCAGCTTGCCCTCCTCGAGCAGCTGGGCCACGGTGCGGATCGACAGGCCCAGGGCGGCCACGGTGGAGCGCAGGCCGAAGGCCTCCTGCACGGCACGGGCGGCACGCATCTCGTTGTCGCTCAAGCGGATGCGGAAGCCGCCGGGTTCACGGTTGCCCCCATCTCGGCCGCCACCCTCGCGGTTGCCGCGGCTGCCGCGAAAACCAGCCTGAGCGCCATCTGAGCGGCTGTCGCCGCGCCCTTCCTGGTTGGTTTCGTTGATCCCGTCGGCCATGGCCGCACACCCATCTAAATCAGGGGCAAGTGTGACGCATGGGGGTGGCCGGAGGCCAGCACCATTGCAGTTGATGGATCTCGTCGCTGCCCCTGCGGGCCAGCACCAGCAGGGGCAGCGGTGAGGGGCCTGGGGCTTCCACCTGCCGGCGGTAGAGATCCAGTAGGCGCAGGTAGTGGGTAAGGGTCCAACCCTGGTTACCCGCATCCTGCACGTGCCAGAAGCGGCGCAGGGCCTCGGAGCAGGCCTCCCGCCCGAATTCCTCCCAGCACAGCTCCTGGGCTCGCTGGCTGCTGTGGCCCGAGTGCCGCAAGGTTCGGAACCGCTCCAGTTCCGGGGCCTCGCCGCTGGCATCGGGGGGCAGCACTTGGGCCAGCTCATCCACCCGCACCACCTGCAACCGCAGCCAGCAGCGCTCCAGCAGCAGCACCGGGCGGCTGCCTTCCCAGGTGGAGTAGGTCTGCTGGGCGGCGATCAGGGCGCTGGTGCGCTCCTGCAGGCGCGGGGTGAGCAGCGAGGCCAGTTCAGCCATGGGCCCCACGGAAGGTGATGGTTGGGATGGCGTATTCGCGGGGTTCCAGGTGGATCGTGCAGCGCACCTCGCCGAACCGGGCCTGCAGGTGCTCTTCCACCAGTTCGGTGATGCGGTGAGCCGTGGGCAGATCATCGGCATCCACCACCATATGGAGCTCGATGAACACCCGCTGGCCGAGGACCCCACGGCTGGCGATGTCGTGCACGTTGAGCACGCCGGGCACCGCCATGGCCACCTCATGGATGGCCTCGGGTGCGATGGCGATCTGATCCACCAGCCAGGGGAGGTTGGCGCGCAGCACCCGCCAGCAGGACCGGAACAGCAGCAGGCAGAGGGGCATGGCCATCGCCACGTCCAGCCAGGTTTGCTTCAGCACCAGCACGGCACTCAGGCCGAGCAGCACCAGCACGGTGGTCCAGAGATCGCCGCTGGTGTGCCTGGCATCGGCTAGCAACAGGGGACTGTTAAGCCGTTTTCCTTCGCTGCGTTCGTAGGCGGCAAGCAGCAGGTTGCAGCCCAGAACGATCAACAGCACCAGCAGATCGTGGCCATCGAGGCGCAGGGGCTGCAGTCCGGTGGCGATCCGCTGCACCGCCGTGCGCAGGATCTCCACGGCGGTGAACAGGATGAAGCCGGCGATGGCCAGGGCGCCCACCGCTTCGTACTTGTCGTGGCCGTAGGGATGATCTCGGTCGGGCTTGGGATCGGACAGGCCGTTGGTGATTAAGCCCAGCAGGCTCGACAGGCCATCGGTGGCGCTGTGCATGGCATCCGCCAACAGGGCCAACGATCCGCTCTTTAGGCCTACGCCCAGTTTGAGCACGCTCATGCCCACATTCACCCCGAGGGCAATCAGCAAGGCCCGCTTCACCTCACGGCGCGACTCGCTGCGATGGGGGCTGACCAGGATTGGGGTGGTAGCTGCCATGGGCCAGCTGGAGAACCGCAAGCAATGCCCAAGGTATTGGGTCTGGGCAGAGAGCACCAGTTGAGCTAGAGAGGCAGCGCCAGAACGGCTCATCCCTGCGGCCCGGGGCGGCAGGGCGCGAGCCTCCGTTTTCCTTTGACTGCACCTCTGAGCGCTTCTTCCGCGGCACCCCAGTCTTCTGCGGTTTCAGGACCGCTGTCCGCCCTGGCCCTGCGGCGGTTGTGGCCGGTGGCGCTGCCCCTCGTCGGCGGTTGGCTGGTGCTGGACAGCCTTCATGTCGAGCTGTCGTCGCTGGTGAGCCTTGGGGCAGCGGCCGGTGGGCTGTGGTTGCTGCGGGGGCGTCGACGGCCCAGCGCCGAACGCTGGCCCCGCACCGCTGCGGGCTGGCTCGAGCGCTGCGACACGGTGTTGGCGGCCTTTGAACGGCTGGAGGGTGAAGCGGCCTCCGCCGACCAGCACAGCTCCCGCCAGCAGGCCCTGGCGCTGTTGCGGGCCCGGCAGCAGCGCGAGCATCTGGATGTGGCGGTGGTGGGTTGCCAGCTCCCCGATCCCAGCCTCGCTACGACCCTGGCGGAGGCTTGCCGCGCTGCCCTGCCCCTGCGGATGCACTGGACCCACCCGCTTCCGGCCTACAGCCCGGATTGGCAGTGGCCCGAGCTCTTCCGCCACTGTGACCATCTCCTCTATTGCCTCGAACTGCCCCTGCGGGCCGCCGACCTGCGCTGGCTCGAGGCCCTTCCTCAGGGGCAGTCAGTCTGGCTGCTGGTGCAGCGCACCGCCTGCCCTGACTGGTCGACTCGGGAGCGGGAATTAACCGTGCAGCTACCCGAACGGCTGCGGGACCGCTGGCTCGCTTGGACTCCCGCCGAGCCTGGGGCCCTAGCCCGGGATCTGGCCCCGCTTGCCCAGAGCCTGGGGGTTTCGGGCCAGCAGCAGCTCGAGCACACCCAACGGCGCTGCCTTGAACAGCTGCATGGCGTCTGGCAGCTCGAGCTGGAAAGGCTGCGGCGCCTGCGCTGGCAGGGGCTGCTCCAGCGCACCCAGTGGACCGTGGCGGCAGGGGTGGTGATGGCACCCCTGCCCAGCCTGGATCTGCTGGTGCTGACCGCTGCCAATGGCTTGATGCTGCAGGAGATGGCCCGCCTCTGGGAGTGTTCCTGGACCTTGGAGCAGCTGCAGGCCGCCGCCGCTGAGTTGGCTAAGGCGGCCTTGACCCTGGGGGTGGTGGAGTGGAGCTCCCAGGCCCTGGCTGCCGTGGTGAGGCTTCATGGCGCCACCTGGCTGGTGGGCAGCGCCCTGCAGGCCCTCAGTGCCGCCTATCTCACCCGGGTGGTGGGGCGAGCCATGGCCGACTATCTCGCCCTGGCCTCAGGGGTGCCAGAAGCCGAGCTTCAGGCTCTGCTTCAACGCCAGGCGCCTCTGTTGGTGGCGCGGGCCGCCGAGGAGGAGAAAGTGAACTGGAGCAGCTTTCTGCAGCAGGGGCAGGAGTGGTTGCGCCAGCAGGGCAGCAGTGACACCGCAGGGATGGCACCCTCCCTGCCAGCTGCGTGATTCCAGCGGGGATTAACCCTGGCCTGGGACAACAAAGGACCTTCGGCACTGCTTTAAGTAACTTCATGAAGGCGTCATGAAGTACTTCATGAATAACGATTGTTGCTTGCGAATTTAATTTTTCCTCCTGGAATCGTTTGGCTGGTTTCCGTAGCGTGGCCCTGTCACATCCTGTGGCCACCCTGTACTCATTCGGTTCCATGACCACTGCCATCCGCAGCGGCCGCGCCAACAGCTGGGAAAGCTTCTGTCAGTGGGTTGCCTCCACCGACAACCGCATTTATGTGGGTTGGTTCGGTGTGCTGATGATCCCCTGCCTTCTGGCGGCCACCATCTGCTACATCGTGGCGTTCATCGCCGCTCCCCCCGTCGACATCGACGGCATCCGTGAGCCCGTTGCCGGTTCGCTGATCTATGGGAACAACATCATCTCCGGTGCTGTGATTCCCAGTAGCAACGCCATCGGCCTGCACTTCTATCCCATCTGGGAAGCTGCCAGCCTCGATGAGTGGCTGTACAACGGCGGTCCCTATCAGCTGGTGGTGTTCCACTTCCTGATCGGCATCTCCTGCTACATGGGCCGTCAGTGGGAGCTCTCCTACCGCCTCGGCATGCGCCCCTGGATCTGCGTGGCCTACAGCGCCCCGCTCTCCGCAGCCATGGCTGTGTTCCTGGTGTATCCGTTTGGCCAGGGTTCCTTCTCGGATGGCATGCCTCTCGGCATCTCTGGCACCTTCAACTTCATGTTGGTGTTCCAGGCTGAGCACAACATCCTGATGCACCCCTTCCACATGCTGGGTGTGGCCGGTGTGTTCGGCGGCAGCCTCTTCTCCGCCATGCACGGCTCCCTGGTGACCTCGTCCCTGGTGCGTGAAACCACCGAGGCTGAGTCCCAGAACTACGGCTACAAGTTCGGCCAAGAGGAAGAGACCTACAACATCGTGGCTGCCCACGGTTACTTCGGTCGCCTGATCTTCCAATACGCCTCCTTCAACAACAGCCGCAGCCT
>CALRUA020000026.1:0-34198 GCA_943371215.1 Cyanobium sp. NIES-981
AGCCACCATGGCGGCGAGGGCATCGATTTGACCAGCGTTCAGGAATTCGCCGCGGGCATCAGCCTGAGCAACGACCTTGGTGAAGGCGTCGAACATTGATTAGCTCCTGTTCTCGACTGAAGTCGGGAAGGGTGAAGAGGGGAATGTGCGCCCTGCCGGCAGCGGCAGCTACCAGGGGTTCACGGGACCAAATCGAGCGAGCAGGCCGAAGTCCGCCTCACCGCTTGGCCCACATATTGTTGGCCCTACCTATGCCCCCCATCAGCAGCGCTTAACAAACAGTCATTCGCGGCCGCAGATCGCCTGCGCCGCAGGGCTTCTGCAGGATGAGAGCTGGTTGTAAAACAGAACGCATCGGGGGGCCTAGGGGCCTTTTGTGCCCCCGAGAACAGCGCGGGCGGTACCAGAACCCTCCTGCCCAGCGCGCAGCCATGAAAAAGCCCCCTGCAAGAGGGGGCTGTGGACAAAATCGGCGCCTTGGATCGCTTACTTCTTCTTGCCAGCCTTGGCAGGAGCCGCAGCCTTGGGGGCATTGGTGTCGATGCCACCGCTGACATGAATGCCGGTGATCTTGCCGCCCATGCGCTGCACCATGCGCATGGTTTCGTTCATCCGGGTGTAAGGCACGTTCATGACCACATCCGCGGTGCGGGAGTAGGCATTGTTGGCGATGCCGGTCACAGTGAATGTCACCTGACGGTCATTGCTGAAGCTGGTGCCGCGGTTGCCTGCAGAAACCTTCATCGGAGCTACGGGGGTAACGAGGAAAGAAGGCTCCGGTCAGTTGACCGGAGTGACACTGGCGACCCGGCCGCCTTCGCGGTGGATCTGCTGCTGGTACTCGAGCAGCTTGTTGAAGGGGATGAAGCGCACACGATTGCTGCGCTTGTGCAGGCGGAAGTTGTTGAAGCCGGTGATCTCCACCCGGAAGGTGCGGCCCTCTTCGCCGGAACCCACACCCTGACGGGTGACGCCATCGCTGGCGACTTTGCGGAAACCGGCAGCCTTGGAGCCCGGAGCCACAACGGGCATAGGCTGCTCGGCATGCACCGCGGGATTCAGACGCGACTGGTTCTTGAGGATATCGCCCTTGACGGAGGCGGCGGCACCACGGGCTAGTTGCAGCATGTAGGAGAACTGCAGACCCTGCTGACCCACGGAGTAATTCCAGCCGTGGAGATAGGGCACACCCTCTTCGCCGAAGCGATCTTGATACTCGGCGCTGTCGAGATAGGAATCGATCTCAGCGTCGTAGCCCTGCTCCTGCAGGATGGTGAAGTGGTGCAGCATCTCTGCCTTGTTCTGGGGCGCGCGGCCCAGCAGATGCTTGAAGTTGAGCTCGATGAAGCGGTAGGGATTGCTGCTCTCGAAGAAGCGCTTGCGATACAAACCGCTCTTGGCCACCTGACGCACGAGCTCGCGCACGCTCAGGTAGCCACGCTTGAACAGTGATTCCGGACCTTCAAGCCGCTCACTGGCCATCACGTACTGGTTGCCGAGAACCTGCTGATACACAGCACGGATCACAGCTGCTTTGTCGTCCGACGAGGCGGACATCCAGTTTTCGTTGACGCGGTTGTTGGCGTAACGCTCGATGCCCAGGTAGGCAGCGTTGGCGAGAGTCATGGGACTTCAGGGGCGGGCTTGCGGGCCAGGGGAGGAGCAAGGGCAGCACCGAGGGAGATGCCGCACCGAGGGGCAACCTGCGCTGTTGGTGCCAGAGCCGGATCCTATGGGGCCCATTTGCCGCCGAACACCGGCTTTCAGAAACGTTACAAAAAGCAGGCCTGGCGCCTTGGCCCTGCGCCGATACCATCCGCCCAAATCCAATCGGCCCGAGGGATGTCAGCTGCGTCTTCCGCTTCGCTGCAGCAACGGATCAGCGAGCAGCTCCAGGCCCTCAGTCAGGTGGGAGAAACCCTCACCCTGCGGCTGTTGGAGCTGGAGGAGCGGCTGGCGAGTTTGGAGCAGCAGATCGGTGACCTGGGCGCCAATCTGACCGACGACCCGGCCAGCCTGGAATCCACTGAAATCCTGGCCCATACCGAAGAGCGCATCGCCCGCTTAGAGGAGCTGTTGAACGAGCAACACGCGAGCGCCCAGGTGCACCCCTTCCCGCCCAGGAGCGAAGAACGCCGCCACCCACCAGGCCCCTCCAGCGAGGAGGCTGAGCTGGAGTTGGAGCTGAACCCCTTCCCAGACGAAGAGGAACAGCCCTTTATGGATGAACTGAGCGCCTGAATCAGCCGGCAGACCCAGTGCTGAGCATGGCCCCAGCGGTGGCCACCAGCACGCGCACCAGTTCCAGGGCACCCACGCCAGCCAGGGCCAGCCAGAGGGTCTGCGCAAACTTGGGGGGCTGACCGCCAACCCAGGCAGGAGACATCTGACCGCCGCTGAACTGGGCACCACCACCGGCATAGGGGTTGGCGGGGGCACGCTTTGCGCTCATCTCGCGCCAGTAGGCGTCATAGCGGGGTGCCTTCTGGTTGAAAGGCAGTTGAGCCTTGGCATGGCCGGCCAACACCCGTGAGCGCTGATAGGGCACCTCATCGGTACCAAACGCGTCCATGTATTCGGGCGATTCGAGCAGGGCATCCACAAAGCCCTCAAGCCCCTGGTTGGCAATCACGATCGACCAGGCGATGCGTTCCTGGTTGCCGTGCACCTCACGGCCCAGCACCCGGCCCACCACCTGCTCCACCACGCGGTAGTTGCTGTTGCAGCGATAGAAGCCCTCGCTGAACTTGCGCGAGAGCAGCAAGCCACGCACGAAATCACGGGTGGTGATGGTGCCGTTGCGCAGCTGCATCTCCAGCATCGGCTCGCGATCCACCTTGAAGGCATGGAAGAAGATCTGGCGGTAAGCCCGCTCGATCACTTCATCCACATCCACGAGGGTGCGCGGGGCTTCATCACCGCCAATGGCGAAGTTGTTCACCCGGGCGTTCTGGGTGATCGGCTTGGTGGCCAGCAGCGGCAATGCCATAACGGCAGCAGAAAAAAGCTCGCCGACCATAGAAAAAGGATTTAGGCAGAAACCCCTAGGCCGCCAACACCTCACAGAGCTTCACGGCCGGCGTAAAGCACTGCAACGTTGTGCAAACGTCCTGCGGAGATCAGACGGCCAGCCAGTCAGCAGGAAGCTCATGGCTGTAATCCTCGGTGCGCTCGAATTCAAAGGGCCCCGCCAGCGATCCCCACAGCTGTTCATGGGTGGCGGGGTCGTGGCCGCGATCAATGGTGCGCATGCCAAGGGCACTGAGCTCAAAGCTGCTCACCAGATAGGAGGTGGCCCCTTTGCGCTCCACCAAGCAGCGGCAACCAGGCTCCACTTCGCCGTTGAAGCCATCTGGGGTTTCACGCACCACGTAGGCGCAACCCTCCAGGGGCTTGAGATCCGCCGATGTGATCAAGGCGCGCTTCTCGTCGTCCTGCACCGCGCCCCAGAAGCGCTGCTCATCGTGGAGGGCCTGGTTGTGGATCACCAGGTTCTGCTCCTGCTGCTCAACCCGCAGCACCCGAATGCGGTAGGGAACCCCTGGCGTGATGGCGTAGGTCTGCTCCAACAGCAGGGACCCTGGCACCAGCTGGGGAAGCGGCCGGAACTTCACCAGGATATGGGCGTAGAGCGGAGGGTTCTCGAAAGCCTGGTGCTGGTTGCTGAAGCCGGCGCTCAACTGGCGCAGCAGGCGAGCGAGGGGGCTGGACATCGCCTCGGGGATGGTGGGGAGAGGCCGGATCCTATGGGCAGCGCCGCTCAGAGGCCCAGCAAACGGATGCGGAAATCGGCCACCTGCGTGGCCATGGCCGGGCTGCTGAGCATGAAGGGGTGCTCACCGCAGGCTTGGAGCATCAACAGCTTCTTCTCCTCGGTGCTCAAGCCGTGGTTGGGGCTAGTGCATTCATGCCGCTGCCAGGCCTCATCGAACACCATCCCGAAACTGTCGGCGTTATCGAACACCTGCCCAGGCTTATCGGGAATCGGCAGGGGCATGATGGAGCTGCAGTTCAGTGGACTGCAACACTAATCAATGCCAGGACCCAGATTTGAACTGGGGACACGGCGATTTTCAATCGCCTGCTCTACCAACTGAGCTATCCCGGCCCGTCGCTAGCGCGACCAAGAGATCTTAGATCACGAGGGGGCCGGGGTTCGGGCCAAACAGAGCAGGCCCTCCACCTGCAGCCCCTCCGCTTCCAGGGCTACGGCCGCCGCCTGGGCCGTGGCCCCCGTGGTGAGGATGTCGTCCACAAGCCAGAGCCCGCGGCGGCGCAGGCCCGCCAGCACCGGGCGCGACTGGCAGACGCACTGGAAGGAGCCCAGCTGATTGCGCAGACGCAGGGTGCGGTTCAGATGGTGCTGGCCCACGGTGGGACGGCTGCGCTGCAACAGCTCGCCTGAGACCGCGACCCGCCCGCCAGACACTGTGGCCAAGGCTTTGGCGATCAGCTGGGGCAACGGGTTGGCCGCCCGTTTCCAGCTGGGAATCGGCACCAGCAGACCACCGGCAATGGCACCGCCGCAGCAGGCCAAGAGCTCCGCAGCCAGTCCCTCTATCACGCTCAGAGCCGGGCGCGGCCGTTGCGCCAGCAGCAGGCCCCGCAGCGGACCGCCGTAAGGGGCCAAGGCACACCAGAGCAGGGGCTGATCTCCCTGCAGGCCACCAGCGCTGAGGGCCAGGCGCTCGCGGCAGGACTCACAGAGCCGCTGACTGGAGGCATCGGCCGGTACGGCACCACTGCAGAGCGGGCAACGACCGGTGCTGATTAGGGAGAGGGCACCCTGCAGGAGGGTTTGCAACATGGCCATCCAGGAACTGGCCTGAGCATTCCCCGCCCACTCAGGTCTGGGGCATGGCCCGCAGCATCGCCACCAGGGTGCGGTGGGCATCCTCGCTATCGCTGAGGGTGTGGTCGAAGGCCACATCCACCCGCTGGCCATCCACCTCCAGCTGCATGGCCTCCGGGCCCACCGCCACCATCCGCGCCATGGCGGGAGCCGCGACACCGCCGTAGTGACGGGCGTAGGCCAGCACCGCCGCCGCATGGTCGTCGTTCATGTGCTTGCAGATCCGATCGCTCACGGCGGGGGTGAGGGGGTCGGCGGCCATGGGGTGCGATCGCGGGTGCGGCAATTCTGAGGGGTCTGGGCCCGTTGAGCGGCATGGCTGGGCAGCGCTGGCTAGCCGGCGGCAAAGCGCTGCCATAGCAGCAGGCCCAGACGGATGGCGCTGAAGCTCACGTACCCAGCGAGCACCACAAAAATCAGCATGGAGATCCAGGAGCGCAAGCTGTTGTTCATGGGCACCTCAGGGCTGTGCGCGCCAGTCTGGCCATACCCAGGGCGGCCGTGAGCTGGGGGCGGTTCAGCACTGGCACCCCCAGCACCCGCTGGCGCATCAGCCGCCACTGGGGATTGCGGGCCCCGCCCCCCAGGCTGATCACCCGCCGGATCGGCGGCGCCCCCAGCTCGGCCAACCGCTGCCAGCCGGCACGCTCGATCTCCACCAGCCCCTCCAGCAGCGCCTGCAGAAAGAAGGCATCGCTCACCGGCCGGGGTTCCAGCTGGGGTTTGAGGGCTGGATCATCCACGGGGAAGCGCTCGCCAGGGCCGGGCAACGGGCGCAGGGCTAGGCCAGTGGGGCGGCGCGGATCGATCTGGCGGCTGAGCTCGGCGATCTGGCCATCGGTGAACCAGCGGCGCAGCACCCCGGCCCCCGCATTGGAAGCGCCCCCCACCAGCCACTGGCCCGCCACCCGGTGGCCACTGATCCCTGGCCCGGCGATGGGCTGGGGGCAGAACTGCTTGAGCACAAGGGTGGTGCCCAGCACCGTCACCCCATCGCCGGGCTGGGCATCGGCGGCCAGCACAGCGGCATTGGCATCGGTGCTGCCAGCCACCACCTGACAACTGGCCGGCAGACCCAGGGCCAGGGCGGACGCTGCCGCCAGGCTGCCCAGCCGCTCGCCACTGGAGCGCACCTGCGGCAACGCGCCACTCCAGGGCTGATCCGCTATCGACCCACTCCAGCAACGCGTCTGCAGATCCCAGCCCAGGCGCAGGTTGTTGCCCTCTTCCCCCCAGCGCCAATCGCCCAGCAACCAGCCCATCAACCAGTCGGCCTGGTGCCGCAGCAGGCACGGCCCTGGGGCCATGGCCAGCAGCGTGAGGGCCCTGGCCAAGCTGCCACTGGCGCTGGCCGCTGGGCCGGCGCCCACCAGCTGACCGGTGAGTCGTGCCGCTTCAGCCGCCTGGTGAGGACAAGCCCGGTGATACGGCAGGGCCTGGGCCAACGCTCCGGGTAGCAGGCTGCCATCCTCACGGCAGAGCAGCAGGGTGCCGGAGGTGCCATCGATGGCCACGGCAGCTACATGGCTACGCAGCGCGGCGGGCAATCGGCCACAGAGGGCGATCAAACCCGAGCGCCAGCCCTGGGGATCCTCGAACGCGGCCGGATAGTCACTGGCCTGCTCTGCGACCAGCGCACCACCGGCATCCACCACGGCCAGCCGCAAGCCGCTGGTTCCCAGATCGATGCCGAGGGCGAAGGGCGGGCGCAGCGGGCTTCAGGCGGCGACGCGCGCTGCTGTGGCCTGTTGAAGGGTGGCGGCCATGGCGGCCACGTCCTCCCAGGGGAGGTTCAGATCACTACGGCCGAAATGGCCATAGGCGGCCACGTCCTGGTAGAAACGGCCGCCCCGCTGCTGGGGCAGATTGCGCAAACCGAAGACCTCAATGATGGCGCCGGGGCGCAGGTCGAAATGCTCCTGCACCAGGGCCGTGAGATCGGCGTTGCTCACCGCACCCGTGCCGAAGCTCTCCACCAGGATGCTCACAGGCTTGGCCACACCGATGGCGTAGCTGAGCTGCACCTCGGCCTTGCGGGCCAGGCCGGCGGCCACCAAGGCCTTGGCCACATAGCGAGCGGCGTAGGCGGCGGAGCGATCCACCTTGGTGGGATCTTTGCCGGAGAAGGCACCGCCGCCATGGCGGGCATAGCCGCCGTAGGTGTCCACGATGATCTTGCGGCCGGTGAGGCCGGCATCACCCTGGGGGCCACCCACAACGAACTTGCCAGTGGGGTTCACCAGGAAGCGCGTGTCGGCCTTGCTGGGCTTGAGATCCAGATCCGCCGTGGCGGGTTCCACCACGTGGGTCCAGAGGTCGGCGGCGATGCGCTCCCGCATGGCCTTCTCTTCGCTGATGCCGTCAATCTCAGCAGTGTGCTGGGTGGAAATCAGGATCGTGTCGATGGCCACCGGCACGTCGTTCTCATACACCACGCTCACCTGAGTTTTGCCGTCGGGCAGCAGGTAGCTGAGGCTGCCGTTGTGGCGCACTTCCGCCAGCCGCCGGGCCAGCCGGTGAGCCAGGCTGATGGGCAGCGGCATCAGCTCAGGCGTCTCGTTGCAGGCATAGCCGAACATGATCCCCTGGTCGCCGGCCCCTACCAGATCCAGCGGGTCGCCGTCGTGGTCATCGGCCTCGTTCACACCCTGGGCGATATCGGGCGACTGCTGATCCAGGGCCACCAGCACGGCACAGCTGTTGGCATCGAAACCACCAGCGCGGGCACCGGAGTAGCCGATCTGATTGATCACGCCCCGCACGAGGGTGTTGAAGTCCACCCGGGCGGTGGTGGTGACCTCACCGGTGATCAGGCAGAGGCCCGTGTTCACCACGGTTTCGCAGGCGACCCGGGAGGCTGGATCCTGGGCCAGCAGGGCATCCAGCACCGCATCGCTCACCTGATCACAGATCTTGTCGGGATGCCCTTCGGTCACCGACTCAGAGGTGAAGACGTATCGGGATACAGAACCGGTGGGGCTGCTCATTCCCTCATGGCGTGGAGATAGCCCCCAACCTTATGCGCCGATGGAGAGCTCACTCCAGTGATGGATGCGGGGATGGGGCTCGGCCAAGGCTGGTGCGGTGCTCCAGGCAGCGGTGTAACCCAGGGAGAGCTGATGGGGAATGCCCGCCGCCACAGCCATGCGCAAGTCGCTGTTGGCATCACCGATCAGGGCGCAGCAGGCCACGGCCACCCCCAACTGGGCGCACAGGCCATGCACGGCGGCGGGATCCGGCTTGCGGGGCCGGTGCTCAGCGCTCCAGAACCCAGCGAAATAGGGCTCGAGCGCATGGCTGGCCAGGAAATGCTCGATCCCGGCAATGTCGTCGTTGCTGATCACGGCGCAGGTGATCCCGGCGGCCCTCAGCTGCTTCAGCCAGGGCAGCAAACCCTCCGTAGTGGCACTGGTGCCTCGCGCTTCCCCGGCAGCGGCACGGCGGGCATCGGCCTGATCGGCCTGCACAAACACTTGCTCGCTCAGGGCCAAGGCCTCAGGCCAACCCAAGCCCACCTGTACGAGGGCCGTGGCGGTGGCGATCAGATTGTGATCGCGGCTGGCCACCGCCGTGATCCCAGCAGGGTGGATGGCATCACTGGCCGCATTGATCCCGTAGGTCCGCTCCAGCAGGTCCCGTAGGGCGGGCCGCAGGGCCGGCTCTACCTGCTCCAGGCAAAGAAAAACCCTGGCCGCAGCCAGGGTGATGAGCTGCGGTTCGCTGATGCTGAGGGTGCCGTCCTTGTCGAACAGCACCGCCTCCACATCACCGAGGCCCGTACCGCGAAGCTGCAGCTGAGGCATGGGGAAGTCCCGAGGGTCAGTCGAGGGTGACGCCCATGGGCTCGTTCTCTTCGGCCTGCTCGAGCAACATCTGCTTGTAGCGGGCCGCCATCTCCTCGGCCTTCTCGAACACCTTCTGGGGATCGGTGAGCATGTCGCCGGGCTCGGGCTCGAGGGCCTTGGTGGACAGCGAGATGCGGCCACGCTCGGCATCGAGGTCGATGATCATGACCTTCATCTGGTCATTCACATTGAGCACTGTGTGGGGTGTCTCGATGTGCTCGTGGCTGATCTCAGAGATGTGCAGCAGGCCGCTGACGCCGCCGATGTCGATGAAGGCGCCGTAGGGCTTAATGCCGCGGACGGTGCCGATCACCACTTCGCCCACCTCGAGGCGGTTCATCTTGCGCTCCACCAGAGCGCGGCGATGGCTGAGCACCAGGCGGTTGCGCTCCTCGTCCACCTCCAGGAACTTGAGGGGCAGGAAGTCGGCCACCAGATCTTCCTTGGGCTTGCGGGTGCTGATGTGGCTGCCGGGAATGAAGCCGCGCAGACCTTCCACCCGTACCAGGGCGCCACCGCGGTTGGTGGCGAACACCTCGGAGTAGATGGTGGCGTCTTCCTTCTGCAGCTGACGCACCCGCTCCCAGGCCCGCTGGTACTCAATGCGGCGGATCGAGAGGGTGAGCTGGCCGTCTTCGTTCTCTTCACTGAGGATGAAGAACTCACGCACCTCACCGGGCTCGAGCACGTCGGAGATGCTCTCCACGCGGTTGATCGACACCTCCTGCATGGGCATGAAGGCAGCGGTCTTGGCGCCGATGTCGATCATGGCGCCCTTCGGCTCCATGGCGAACACGGTGCCCTTCACCACGTCGCCGGGCTTGAAGTTGTAGTCGTACTTGCTCAGCAGCGACGCAAACTCGTCCAGGGTGAAGCCCACGCCATCGATGTCGCGAGCAGCGGCACGGCTGCTGGGGTCATCGGCGCTGGGGACCTCTTCCGGAATGCTCAGATCGAGCTCGGCGGCCTCGGCGCCGAAGTCTTGGTGGGCTGCAGCGTCAACGGCGAGATCCATCTCGCTGGCGTTGACGTCGGAAGGGGTCACGGTCATGGAGAGCTGGCGGACTGCCCAAGGCAGTGCGAGAGAAGCCCCGTCACCGTCCGCCGACAGTTGACAGGGAATCCATGACTATACAAAGGGGTGTGGGCCGAAATCCGGCGCTCAGCCCACTGCAGCGAATGTGGATCCCGGGCGCCGGCTCAGGCCCTCCAGCGTGGAGACAAAATCGCTGATGCCCTGGAACTGGCGATACACCGAAGCAAATCGCACGTAGGCCACTTCGCTCATTTCACTGAGCTGCTGCAGCACAAGCTCCCCGATTTCGTTACTGCTCACTTCTCGGCCGCTGCGTCCCTGCAGCTGGAGCTCCAGCTCATCCACCACGCCTTCGAGGCGGCTGGGCTCCAAGCCCGTCTTTTCACAGGCACGCAAGAGGCCGTGCAGCAATTTGCCGCGGCTGAAGGCTTCACGACTGCCATTGCGCTTCACCACGGTGATCGGCACGGTTTCCACGCGCTCGTAGGTGGTGAAACGAAAGTCGCAGTGGAGGCATTCACGGCGACGCCGAACACTGCGCCCGGAGTCGGCTGAACGCGACTCGAGCACGCGGCTGTCAGTGTGCTGGCAAGAGGGGCATTGCATGCCCGATTAACTGCCTCAGAGATAAAACAATTGTAGACAGTGATTGGCCGAATGAGAAGGCCTCCGCCGCAATGGATCTGCCGAGGCGATGGCCGCGAGCCCCGTCTCGACCTCGCCCCAGGCCACAAAAAAGCCCCCGCCTAGGCGGGGGCTTAGAAGATCGGCAGCCGCATCGGGCTGCACCAACTCACTTACCGATTTTCGGTGGATCGCGGAACGCAATCGCGAAGAACAGGGTGGAGATGGCCAGGGCCAGGATCAGGATGTAAGCAAAGCTTTCCATGGGTTGCTCCTGGGATCAGCTGAGTGTTGAGCCAGCCGGAGGCACGTAGCCCTCAGGCAGACGGCGGGTCGAACGGTCGCCCAGTTTCTGGAACAGACCGAACTCCACTTGTTCGCCGAGGTCTGGATCAATACCGGCGAACACGTCGCGGTAGAGGGTGCGGGCACCGTGCCAGATGTGGCCGAAGAAGAACAGGAGGGCGAAGGTGGCGTGGCCGAAGGTGAACCAGCCGCGGGGGGAGCTGCGGAAGGTGCCGTCGGAGTGGTACGTCTCGCGGTCGAACTCGAAGGCTTCGCCAAGCTGGGCCTTGCGGGCCAGGCGCTTCACGTCAGCCGGATCGGTGTAGGTGGTGCCGTTGAGGGCGCCGCCGTACACGGTGGCCGTCACACCGGTCTGCTCGAAGGAGTACTTCGCCTCAGCCCGGCGGAAGGGGATGTCGGCACGAACGATGCCTTGGCTGTCCTCGAGAACCACAGGGAAGTTCTCGAAGAAGTTGGGCAGACGACGCACCTGCAGATCACGGCCTTCCTTGTCAGTGAAGGAAATGTGACCCAGCCAACCGGTGGGCAGACCATCGCCGTTCACCATCGGTCCGACCCGGAACAGACCGCCCTTAGCCGGGCTGTTCCCCACGTAGTCGTAGAAGGCCAGCTTTTCTGGAATGGAGGCGTAGGCCTGCTCCTTGGTGGCGCCGTTGTCGAGGGCGGTCTGCACACGACGGTTGATCTCTGTCTTGAAGTAGCCCTGATCCCACTGGTAGCGGGTGGGGCCAAACAGCTCAACAGGCGTGGCGGCTGCGCCATACCACATGGTTCCAGCCACGATGAAGGCGGCGAAGAACACGGCGGCAATGGCGCTGGAGAGCACCGTCTCGATGTTGCCCATGCGTAGGGCCTTGTAGAGGCGCTCCGGCGGACGGGTGGTGATGTGGAAGATGCCAGCAATGATCCCGACAATGCCGGCGGCGATGTGGTGAGCCACGATGCCGCCCGGGTTGAAGGGGTTGAAGCCTTCAGGTCCCCAGGACGGTTGCACCGCCTCGAGATGACCCGTGATGCCATAGGGATCTGAGACCCACATCCCAGGCCCGAAAACGCCGGTGAGGTGGAAGGCGCCGAAGCCGAAGCAACCGAGGCCTGCCAGCAGCAGGTGGATGCCGAAAATCTTGGGAAGGTCAAGGGCGGGCTCGCCGGTGCGAGGGTCCTGCCAGATCTCGAGATCCCAGTAGGTCCAGTGCCAGATCGCGGCCAGGAAGAGTAGGCCGCTGAAAATGATGTGGGCAGCAGCCACACCTTCGAAACTCCAGAAGCCGGGGTCAACACCGGTCTCACCGGTGATGCTCCAGCCGCCCCAGCTACCGGTCACGCCCAAGCGGGCCATGAACGGCATCACGAACATGCCCTGGCGCCACATGGGGTTGAGCACCGGGTCGGAGGGATCGAAGATGGCCAGCTCGTAGAGGGCCATGGAGCCGGCCCAGCCGGCTACCAGAGCGGTGTGCATGAGGTGCACGGCCAACAGACGGCCCGGGTCGTTGATAACGACCGTGTGCACCCGATACCAGGGCAATCCCATGGGGGTTAGGTCCGGGGAAACAACCAGCTATCCGAACCGGAGGACCCGGGGGCGGACAGCAGCACGACCGAGTCCAGTGAAGGCTCGATCCGTGCTGGCGATGGTAAGGGTTTCGGCAAGCCGACCGATTCGATCGCCGCAGAGCTGAAACGAGCCGTGACGGGGCCGGCCCTGTGGGCCGCACGCCAGGAACACCAGCGCCCCGCGGACGCGGTTACAAAACGCAACCCTGCCCATCAGAATGGAGGGGTTCTCCACACCTGGCCGCCATGCCCGTGATCCGTTTCGTGCGCGAAGGAGTCGATGTGGAGTGCTACCCCGGCGAGAACCTGCGCGAGGTGGCCCTGCGTGAGGGAGTGGAGCTCTATGGGTTAAAGGGAAAGCTGGGCAACTGCGGGGGTTGCGGCCAGTGCATCACTTGCTTCGTGGACGTGGTGGGCGAGAGCTCCCCGGGCAGCCTGAGTGGCCGCACCGGCGTGGAAGAGCAGAAGCTGCGCCGCCGGCCCGAGAGCTGGCGCCTGGCCTGCCAGGTGCTGGTGCAGCACTCCGTGCTTGTGCTCACCCGGCCGCAGGTGGGCTTGGCAGATGCTGAGTCCAAGATTGCAACGGCCAAGGCCGAAGCGCTGCCAGCCGGCCCCACCGCCTGGCCCGTGAGCGAGGAGCCCCCCAGCGAGGACGATGCGGGCACCAGCGAGACAGCCTCAACGGCTGTGGAAGGGCTTGGTGGACGCCAAGAAACCACAACGAGCGGTGAAGAGGGCTCATCCCAGCCCGATCGCTGGTGATACGGTCAGCTAGCTCAAGACAATTGCGATGGAAACCAACGACCTCGGCTTCGTTGCCAGCCTGATGTTCGTGCTGGTTCCGACGGTGTTTCTGCTGGTGCTCTACATCCAGACCAACAGCCGTCAGAGCTGATCTTCCCCAGCTGGTGGGCAATCCGTCCGGACGACCTCGGTTGCTCCCTCTGATGCTTCCCAATTCCAAAGGCGCCCCTCAGGGCGCCTTTTTTGCTGGCCGGAGACCTGTACTCCTCCTGCGAGTGCCGCGATCAGCGACTGCGGGCTTCGGGCTCACGCACCAGCAACACGGGCGCAGGGGCATGCACGCGGATGTAATCGCTCACTGAGGAACCAAGAAGGCGGTCGATGTCCACCAAGCTCTTGGCCACCAGCGGGCGTCGATCCTGGGAGGCGATCACGAGCAAGTCGGCCTTGTGCTCCGCCGCAGCCGCACACACACCCCGGCCAACATCGCCAGTGCTGTGGAGCGCCGCCATCTCCACCCCGAAGGAGCGGGCCCGCTGAACGGCCTTCTCCAGCACCTCATCAGCCGGTGATTTGCCGCCGCGGGAGGGGGTGATGTCCTGGCGGCTCACATGGATCCCCGTGAGGCTGCCACCGGGGATATCCCGCACCATCTCACAGGCAAGGCGCAGGGCGTCGTCGCCCACGCCGGTGCCGTCAATGGTCACCATCACCCGGTTGACATGGCGCACGTAGAGGTCGTCGCGCACCAGCAACATCGGCCTGGTGGAGAGCTGAAAGACGTACTGGCTGGCACTATTGCTGAGGATCGACTGCAACCGCCCGAGGCCGCGGGAGCCCATCACGATCAGGTCGACATTGAGCTCATCGGCCACCTTCAGCACGGTTTGCTTGGTGTCGCCCTGGCGAATGATGGCGTTCACGTCGCTTGGGCTGAGTCCCAGCCGCTGTACCGCTTCCGCCACAATCCCGGCCGCCTTCTGGGAGTGCTCCGTGAAATTCTCCCCGGCCTGCTCCGGCACCACGTGCAGGAGATTGATCCGGGCCTGCTTCACGGCAGGAATGTCCCGCAGCATGCGGACCATCTCCTCAACGTGACCCTTTCCGGAATCGGCGATCAGAAGGTTGCGGAACACAGCACTGGCAACGCGCTCCGGCAGCCTATGGCCGATCAGCGGGCCCCTTGGCTTTCGAAACGCACACCGTGATGGAGCATCAACAAGCCCACACCTGGACCCTGAAACGCCGTGTGCTGCCGCAGCACACGGATCACGCCGGAGTGATGTGGCATGGGGCCTATCTGGCCTGGCTGGAAGAGGCACGGGTAGAGGCGCTGGCGACAGCTGGTCTGGCCTACGCCGATCTCTCGGCACGAGGGCTGGAACTGCCCGTGGTGGGGCTGAACCTGAGCTACAAACAGGCGCTGCTGCACGGTGATTTGGTGGTGCTCCAGAGCCAGGTGCTGCCTCGCCAGGGGGTGAAGCTGCCCTGGCACAGCCGCTTCATCGCCCCGAATGGCTCCGTGGCCGCCGAAGCCAGGGTGGAGCTGGTGCTGGTGGACCTAGGCGGGAGCGGCCAGCAGCGGCGACTGCTCCGCCACCTGCCGGACGACCTGATGGCAGCCGTGAAACACCTGCAACGGGGCCCGAAAGCCTGAACACCACCCAGCGCCTGTGGTACATCTATACCAATGGCGTCCGGGGTGGTGTGGCCCATGGGAGATCTGCTGTTTGCGCCCTTTGCGGGCATGGCTGTGGGCAAGCCCAATCAAGAGGCCGATCTACGGGAGCGCGAGCGCCTGTGGCAGCGAGTTTGGTGCGAATGTCCTGGTATCGGATGGATGCGGCTGCAAGGCCTGTGCGACCAGTTCAGCTCCCTAGAGCAGGCCTGGGGAGCGGATCTTTGCGATCTGAAGGCCGCCACTGGTCTGGGCCCCAAGGGCCTGGCCACCTTGGAGGCCTATCGCCAACGCTGGGGCGAGAAACCCTTACCCCAGCCGCTCACTCCCACAGCACGGCTCCAATGGCGCCGACGGCGTTGCCTGCTCCCAGATGATCGGGCGCTGCCGGAGACCATCCGAACCCTGGAACGTCCACCGCTGCAGCTCTACTGGAAGGGCAATGGGGCTCTCTGGCCCCGTCTGCGCCAGCAACAGGCCATTGCGGTGGTGGGGACACGCCGCCCCTCCCGCCATGGCGAGGTGATGGCCCGAGCCATCGGCCAAGCCCTGGCGGAAGCGGGATGGCCGGTGGTGAGTGGTCTGGCCGAGGGGATTGATGCAGCGGCCCACGTCGGCTGCCTGGAGCGCCATGGCCGCCCCGTGGCCGTGCTGGGCACACCCCTGGAGCGGGTGTACCCGCGCCACCACGGAGACCTGCAACAGCGAGTGGCACATCAGGGGCTGTTGATCAGTGAACTTCCAGCGGGCGCAGCCGTGCAGCCGGGTCACTTTGCCGCCCGCAACCGCCTGCAGGTGGCCCTGGCCAAGGCGGTGGTGGTAGTGGAATGCCCAACTGCCAGTGGCGCTCTGCACTCAGCGCGCCTGGCATGGGATCACGGCATGCCGGTTTGGGTGGTGCCGGCCGATGCCGGCAAGGTGTCGGCCTCCGGCAGCAACCGGCTGCTGCAGCAGGGCGCGACAGCCCTGCTGGACCCAGCTGATCTGATCCGGGATTTAGGGCCGGGGCCACTGCGCCACCAAGGCCAACAGAGCGGCCCGCCCACGCCCGCAGCACCGGGCAGCCTGGAGTTGCAGGAGGCCGCCCTGCTGGCGGCCCTCGGCCGTGGAGCATCCCTGGAGCAGCTGTGCGAGCGGCTGCGCCAGACACCGGGGGTTCTGTCGAAACGGTTGCTGCAACTGGAACTGGCCGGCCTGCTGCGCGCGGAACCAGGGCTGTGGTGGCGGCCCTGCTGAGCAGATCGGTGCCTAGGGTTGAGGCATGCCAACCGTGTTGCGCAGCGATGCCCTCCTGGCCTGGCGGCACCAGCAGCTCCAGGACGGTGGCAACCCCAGCGATCTCGACTGGCTGCTGGATTTAGCAGGTGGAGTGCGCTGGCCATTGCTGCAGCAGCTGCGGCTCAGACCCGATCAGAGCGTCACGCTGAAGTGCAGCCTCCCGGAGCTGGAAGAGCTCTGGAGCCAGCACCGCCTCCATCACACCCCGCTGCAATACCTGGTGGGGGTGTGCCCCTGGCGGGACCTCGAACTGCAGGTGGGACCTGGCGTGCTGATTCCACGCCAGGAAACGGAGCTTCTCGTGGAGTTGGCCCTTGAACGCGCCCGTGGCGGGGAGGGCGCCCCTTACTCCCCCTGGGCCGATCTAGGGACAGGGTCAGGGTGCATTGCCGTGGCGATGGCGCGGGCCCTACCCACCAGCCGTGGCTACGCCGTGGATGCATCGGAAGCCGCACTACAGCAGGCCGCGATCAACCTTGAGCGGCACCAGCTCGGCGATCAAGTGAGCCTGCTGCATGGCAGCTGGTGGGAGCCCCTGCAAACCCACTGGGGCCAACTCCACTTGGTGGTTTCCAATCCGCCCTATATCCCCACTGCGGTGTGGCGGGATCTGGAACCGGTGGTGCACATCCATGAGCCCAGCCTGGCCCTCGATGGGGGCAGCGATGGCCTGGACGCCATTCGCACCATCGCCAGCGGCGCCGGGCAGGCCCTGGCACCAGGGGGTTGGCTGTTGATGGAACACCACCACGACCAGAGCCAGGCCGTGGGCGAGTTGCTTGCCGAAGCAGGTCTGGTCAACATCCAGAGTCACGCAGACCTGGAGGGCAAACTGCGCTTCGCCAGCGCCCAGCGAACCAGCCATGTCTAGAGCGATGCCAATTCTCGAGGCCGAGCCCTTGGCCCTGAGCCTGCGCAACGGAGGAGCGGCACTGTTCCCCACCGACACCTTGCCCGCCTTGGCAGCCCGTCCGGAGGCCGCAGCGCAACTGTGGGAGCTCAAAGGGCGCCCAGCGCACAAGCCAGTGATCCTGATGGGATCCGATCCCGAAGAGCTGTTCTGCCTACTGGGCAGCGTTGTGGAACAGGCCTGGAAAGACCTGGCCAAGAGCCACTGGCCCGGTGCCCTCACCCTGGTGCTGCCAGCCAGAGGGACCGTGCTGGAGCAGCTTCATCCCGGCGGCACGAGCCTGGGGCTGCGGGTGCCGCAGTGCCGGCAGGCCCTGGAGCTACTGGAGCGGAGCGGGCCCCTGGCCACCACCAGCGCCAATCGCTCCGGAGAGGCCCCTTGCCTTGAGGCCAGTGATGCAGCGCAGTCGTTTCTAGGGGTGCCGCTACTGGCACCCGTGCCCTGGCCGGCACCGTCTGGTGTAGCGAGCACGGTATTGGCCTGGAGCGATACCGGGGGCTGGCAGCTGCTGCGCCCTGGTGCTGTGATGCCAGAGCTGCTAGGTGTGCCCACACCATGATCTGGGTCAGCCTGCTGCTGCTGGTTCTTTTGGGTCTGCACCACTGGCTGATGGAGCCACTCCTGCGGGCCGGCACCGCTGTGTTTGAGCTGAGCTGGCTGCCCTGGCTCCTGTTGGGGCTGCTGGCCTGGGTGCTGGCCGGTGGGACCCAAGCCAAGCGCTAATGGCGCAGCCACAACAACGTCGGGGTAAGAAGGCTCGCGTCTAACGAGCCGGGCATGAAAAAAGCCCCCGGCCGAGGCCGGAGGCTTGAGTCGTCCCTCAAGGGGGCAAGGGCTGAGCGGATCAGCCGAACTTGCCAGAGGTGGAAGCGATCAGGAAGGCGGCGTAGGTCACGAAGTAGCCCACCGTGAAATGAGCCAGACCAACCACACGGGCCTGAACGATCGAGAGAGCCACGGGCTTATCGCGCCAGCCCACCAGGTTGGCGAGCGGAGTGCGCTGATGCGCCCAGACGATGGTCTCGATCAGTTCCTGCCAATAACCGCGCCAGGAGATCAGGAACATGAAACCAGTGGCCCAGATCAGGTGACCGAACAGGAACATCCAAGACCAGACGGCCAGGTTGTTGCTGCCAAACGGGTTGTAGCCGTTGATCAACTGAGAGGAGTTGAGCCACAGGTAGTCGCGGAACCAGCCCATCAGGTAGGTGCTGGATTCGTTGAACTGAGCCACGTTGCCCTGCCAGATGGCGAGGTGCTTCCAGTGCCAGTAGAAGGTGACCCAACCCACGGTGTTCAGGGCCCAGAAGACAGCCAGATAGAAGGCGTCCCAGGCTGAGATGTCGCAGGTACCGCCACGGCCGGGGCCGTCGCAGGGGAAGGAGTAGCCGAAGTCCTTTTTGTCGGGCATCAGCTTGGAACCCCGGGCATCCAGGGCGCCCTTCACCAGGATCAGGGTGGTGGTGTGCAGACCCAGCGCAATGGCGTGGTGCACGAGGAAATCACCAGGACCGATCGGCAGGAACAGCTCGGTGCTGCCGTTGATGGCATCCAGCCAGTAGTGGTCACCAGCGATGTTGGCCGAAGCCAGGCTGGCCGCGCTGTTGGGGTTGGAGAGAAGCACATCCATGCCGTACATCGCCTTGCCGCTAGCGGCTTGGACGAACTGGGCAAAGACGGGCTCCACCAGGATCTGCTTCTCGGGGGTACCGAAAGCCACAACCACGTCGTTGTGGACGTAGAGACCCAGGGTGTGGAAGCCGAGGAACAGGGAAACCCAGCTCAGGTGGCTGATGATGGCTTCCTTGTGCTCGAGCATCCGGCCAAGAACGTTGTTCTTGTTGGCTTCCGGGTCGTAGTCGCGGATGAAGAAGATCGCACCGTGAGCGAAGGCACCGCACATCAGGAAGATGGCGATGTACTGGTGGTGCGTATACAACGCAGCTTGCGTGGTGTAGTCCTTCGCGATGAACGCGTAGGACGGCATCGCATACATGTGCTGGGCCACCAGGCTCGTCACCACACCCAGGGAGGCCAGGGCCAGACCCAGTTGGAAGTGCAGCGAGTTGTTGATGGTGTCGTAAAGACCCTTGTGGCCGGCGCCCAAGTCACCAGGGGTGCCCTTGGGGGGGTTGTGGGCTTCGAGGATCTCGCGGATCGAGTGACCGATACCGAAGTTGGTGCGGTACATGTGGCCGGCGATCACAAAGATGCAACCGATGGCCAGGTGGTGGTGGGCGATGTCCGTGAGCCACAGGGCTTCGCTCTGGGGGTGGAAACCACCGAGGAAGGTGAGGATCGCGGTGCCGGAACCGGTGGCCGTGCCGAACACTTGATTCAGGGAATCAGGGTTCTGGGCATACACACCCCAGTTGCCGGTGAAGAACGGAGCCAGACCCGCGGGGTGAGGCAGCACATTCAGGAAGTTGTCCCAACCCACGTGCTGACCGCGGGACTCAGGAATGGCCACGTGGACCAGGTGACCGGCCCAGGCGATGGAGCTGAAACCGAACAGAACCGCCAGGTGGTGGTTGAGACGGGATTCAGCATTCTTGAACCAGGCCAGGGAAGGCCGGAACTTGGGCTGAAGGTGCAGCCAGCCAGCGAACAGAGCCCAGGCCGACAGGATCATCATGAAGATGGAACCCTGATACAGCTCGGCGTTGGTGCGCATGCCGATGGTGTACCACCAGTGGTACACGCCGGAGTACGCAATGTTCACCGGGGAGGAGGCGCCCGCCTGAGTGAAGGCGGTGATGGCGCCCTGGCCGAAGTGGGGATCCCAGATCGCGTGGGCGATGGGACGGACATGCAGAGGATCGGCGACCCACTGCTCAAAGTTGCCCTGCCAGGCGACGTGGAACAGGTTGCCCGAAACCCAGAGGCCGATGATCGCGAGGTGACCGAAGTGGGTGGAGAAGAGCTTTTGGTAAAGCTTCTCCTCCGTCATTCCGTCATGGCTCTCGAAGTCGTGAGCCGTGGCGATCCCGTACCAAATACGACGGGTTGTCGGGTCCTGTGCCAGACCCTGGCTGAACGAAGGAAATTTCGTTGCCATTGGGGGAGGTCAGGAAAGGTCAGCCGACCGCAATGATGCGGGCCAGGAAGAAGGACCAGGTGGTCGCGATACCGCCCAGCAGATAGTGGGCAACACCAACGGCACGACCCTGGGTGATGGAGAGCGCCCGCGGCTGAATGGCGGGAGCAACCTTCAGCTTGTTGTGAGCCCAGACGATGGACTCAATCAGTTCTTGCCAGTAGCCGCGGCCGCTGAACAGGAACATCAGGCTGAACGCCCAAACGAAGTGGGCACCCAGGAACATCAGACCGTAGGCACTGGTGGCAGAGCCATAGCTGTTGATCACCTGCGCGGCCTGAGCCCACAGGAAATCGCGCAGCCAGCCGTTGATCGTGATGGCGCTCTGGGCAAAGTTGCCGTTGGTGATGTGGGACACGGAACCGTCAGCGTTGACGGTGCCCCACACGTCGCTCTGCATCTTCCAGGAGAAGTGGAAGATGACGATGGACAGGGAGTTGTACATCCAGAACAGGCCCAGGAACACGTGGTCCCAAGCCGAAACCTGGCAGGTACCGCCACGGCCGGGGCCGTCGCAGGGGAAGCGGAAGCCCAGGTTCGCCTTGTCGGGAACGAGGCGGGAGCTACGCGCATACAGCACGCCCTTCAGCAGGATCAGCACGGTGACGTGGATCGTGAAGGCGTGGATGTGGTGGACCATGAAGTCGGCCGTTCCCAGGGGGATCGGACCGGCTGCCACCTTGCCGCCAACGGCCACAACGGAACCGTTGAACACTTCGCTCACACTCGCCAGGGCGTTAGGAGCGGTGCTGCCGGCGGCAGCGGCATGCAGACCCTGGATCCACTGCGCGAAGACGGGCTTCAGAGCAATGGCGGAGTCGCTGAACATGTCCTGGGGACGACCCAGGGCACGCATGGTGTCGTTGTGGATGTACAGGCCGAAGCTGTGGAAGCCGAGCCAGATGCACACCCAGTTGAGGTGGCTGATCAGGGCATCGCGGGCCTTGAGCACCCGGTCGAGCACGTTGTCCACGTGCTTGGCGGGGTCGTAGTCGCGAATCATCGCGATGGCGGCGTGGGCGCCAGCACCAACGATCAGGAAACCACCGATCCAGGTGTGGTGGGTGAAGATCGACAGCTGGGTGGGGTAGTCGATGCCGATGTAGGGATACGGAGGCATCGCATACATGTGCTGAGCCACGATGATGCTCAGCGAGCCCAGCAGGGCCAGGTTCACAGCCAACTGGGCGTGCCAGCTGGTGGTCATGAACTCGTAGAGGCCGTCATGACCTTTGGAGGCCGGGAACAGCAGGGGGTCGCCCTTCTGGCCCTCGAGGATCTCCTTGATGCTGTGGCCAATGCCCCAGTTGGTCCGGTACATGTGACCGGCCACGATGAACAGCACCGCAATCGCCAGGTGGTGGTGAGCGATGTCGCTCATCCACAGGCTGCCGGTTACAGGATTCAGGCCACCCTTGAAGGTGAGGAAATCGCTGTAGGCCGCCCAGTTACCGGTGAAGAAGGCATTGATGCCGGCACCGAAACCAGGGAACAGCTGGGCGATGAGGTCCTGATTCAGGAACTCGTGGGGCAGAGGGATGTCTGCATAGGTGGCGATGGTCTTGCCATTGAGTGCCAGCGGCTTGCCGGCGTCGATGGCATCCATCAGCGCGGTGGTGGGCAGAGACACATGGATCAGGTGACCGGCCCAGGACAGGGAGCCCAGACCAAGCAGACCGGCCAGATGGTGGTTGAGCATCGACTCAACGTTCTGGAACCACTCGAGCTTGGGAGCTGCCTTGTGGTAGTGGAAGACGCCCGCATTGAGCATGAGGCCGGCCATCACCAGAGCACCGATGGCCAGGGCCATCAGCTGCGTTTCGTTGGTGATGCCCCAGGCCCTCCACACGTGGAAGAGACCGGAGGTGATCTGAATGCCGTGGAAACCGGCACCCATGTCGCCATTCAGGATTTCTTGGCCGAAAACAGGCCAAACCACCTGCGCACTGGGTTTCACGTGCGTGGGGTCAGCGAGCCAGCCGGAGTAGTTGGAGAAGCGGGCGCCGTGGAAGAAGGCACCGCTCAGCCAAATAAAGATGACGGCCAGATGACCGAAGTGGGCCGAAAAGATCTTCCGGCTGACCTCTTCGAGATCACTGGTGTGGCTGTCGAAGTCGTGAGCGTTGGCGTGGAGGTTCCAAACCCAGGTGGTGGTTTTGGGACCTTTGGCGAGGCTGCGATCGAAATGGCCGGGCTTGCCGAACAGTTCGAAGGTGGCCGGGTTGTTCACCCGGTCGACCTGGGCTTTCGCCGTTTTCCCACGCTCTGGTGGGCTGATGGTCATCGAGACGTTCCTCGAGGGACGGGGTCGAGGTGGAGGTCCACCCCTCCGGACTGAACCGAAGCCCAGACCGGTGGAGCCACAAGGGCGAGCTCAGCCGAGGCCGAACGCGCCCATGGGCGCCAGTCAGGACTGGATCCCGGCCGAAGCCGAGACCGATTGCCCTGACTGGAGCTCGGGCCCCAAAAAGGGGACCGCTGGCGGAAGTATAAAAGTGAATTCGGGCCCCCTTGGGCCAGCAGTTACAAAGGTTCAATCCGGGCCCCCTCCAGTCAGGGCCTGAGCTCTCGAGCAGAGAAGCAATCATCCTGAAAACGTTTTTTGAGAGGACTCATTTACTCTCAGGCGGCATATTTTGGAGTCATTTCTGTTGCTCTTTTCTGCAGCCTGGCCACCACACTGCAGAATGCGCTCAGAAACGCTCCCATATACAAGAGGAGACATCGGGATGCTGGCAGCGCCGCTGCGGGGTCTGATCGCCTTGGTGCTGATGGCACTAACAGTGCTTGGCGGCGGCTGCAGCCGAACCAGCGCCCCAGCTGCAGCGCCAGTGCCGCTGGCGGCCACCACGCCCACGGGCAACCTCCAGGAGGTGCCGCCCCCTGGTGCCGTGCAACAGCTGAGCGAACGGCTGAGGGAACGACAACCACAGGTGGACGTACTGGCGCCAGCCGATGGCACCGTGCTGCCCGCTGGGCCCTGGGCCCTCAAACTGCGAGTGAGCGATTGGCCCCTGGCGGACGCGGGCGAGCTGGGTCTGGGCCCCCATCTGGTGGTGCAGATCGATGGGGAGCCCCCCGTGCGTCTGAGCAGTGAGGCCGCCGCCGCGAACGTGCCGCTGCCCGAGCTCAGCCCAGGCAGCCATCGCGTCACCGTCTACGCGGCCAGGCCCTGGGGTGAAGCGGTGAAATCACCTGGAGCCAGCACCCAGATCCGGGTGCACCGGGTGGCGGCCAATCCGCCCGAACTGCCCGCCACGGGCAGCCCGCAGCTGATTGCCAGCAGCCCGAACGGCCGCCCCGGGGCGGAGCCTGTGCTGGTGGATTGGCTCCTGTTTGATGCCCCACTGCAGCGCCTCCGCGACGACGACGGCCGCTGGCGGCTGCGGGTGAGCGTGAATGGTGACAGTTTTCTGGTGGACCGGCAGACGCCCCTGTGGCTGAAGGGCTTCCGCAGCGGCAGCAATGCCGTGCAGCTGGAGTTGCTGGATGGCCGTGGCGAGCCCTTAAACCCGCCCTTCAACAGCCTGGTTGAGGAGGTGGTGATCCAGAACAGCCAGCGGGCCGCCTGGCAAAAGCCAGGCATGAGCAACGAGGAGCTGGACCGCCTGAGCGGCGTTGCCCCAGCAGCAGCAACAGCAGCACCGGTGCCAGCGAGCGAGCCCACGCCTGAGCCAGAGCCTGAATCCCAACCCGAACCTGAATCCCAAGCCGCGGCTGAACCCGAACCGCCGGGAGCGCTCCCCGAGAGCAGCACAACAGACAGCAGCAACCCCAGCCCTGGAGACGATGACGCCGGGCCTAGCCCAGACGACGGGGCTGCCAACAACAGCAGCAGCTCCCCCGCTGCACACCAGCCTGAAACAGAGCTCCAAGCGCCAGAGCCGCCACCACAGGCAACCGCCCCCGTCGATGGTGTGCCACCGGCCCCGCCCGATCGCATCGCCCCCGGCAGCGCTCTCAAGGGATCGGCACGGGATCAGGTGAATGCCGATGGCTCGCTGCAGAGACCCAAGCCATCGGGCCCCCTGGCCGGGCTGCGCGAGAAGCTGCAGGGATGAGCCAACGCCTTCGCTGGGGTTTTGCCCTAAGCAGCAACGCCCTCCCCCTGCTGCGCCGCCTGCTGAACGCCGGGCTGATCGACCGGATCGCCCTGCCACCGAACAGTTCCGACACCGCACCTGCCTGGAGCAGCCGCGGCGTGGCCGAGCTGCTCAGCGCCGAGTGGCAGCAGAGCAGCGCCTTTGTGGCCGTGGGGGCATGCGGTGCCATCACCAGGCTGATCGCGCCGTTGCTGGGCCATAAATCTGAGGATCCAGCGGTGGTGGTGCTCGATCCCCAAGGGCGCTTTGCGATCCCGCTGCTGGGCGGTCACGCCGCCGGCGGCGAAGCCCTGAGCGAGCAGATCGCGGCGCTGCTGGGAGGCGCCGCGGTGCTCACCGGTGCCTGCAGCAGCGAGGGTCGCCTAGCCCTGGACAGCTTCGGCGAGGCCTGGGGCTGGCGGCGAGGCAGTGGGCCCTGGGATGCGCTGATGAAGCAAGCCCAGCGACAGGTCCCGATCCAGGTGGCGCAGACGGCAGGCAACAGCCGCTGGCAGCAACTGGACGGCGCTCCCGCCGCAGCATCTGCCGCCAGGCCTGCCGCCACGGCACCCGACCTGGTGATCGGCAACGCGCCCACCACCTCCTGCAACTGGCACCCCCCCAGCCTCTGGCTGGGCATGGGCTGCGAGCGCGGCACCAGCCTCAGCCTGCTGGACCGGTGCGTCGACGCCACCTTGGCCGAACTGAACCTGGCGCCGGAGGCCGTGGCTGGAGTGGCCACGGCCGATCGCAAGGCCGATGAGCCGGCCCTGCTGGACCTGGCCCAGCGGCGGGGCTGGCCGCTGCGCTGCTTCCCTGCCGAGCAGCTGGCGGCGGTGACAGTGCCCAACCCATCCGCAGCGGTGGCCGCTGAATTGGGCACCGCCAGCGTGGCCGAAGCTGCCGCCCTGCTAGCGGCAGGACCTGCCGCCCAGCTGCGCGCCGAGAAGCGGATCGAGCGGCCACAACTTGGCGAACTGGGAGCCGCCACCCTGGCCATCGGCCAGGCGGCTAGCCAATGGGCCCCAGCCAGGGGCCAACTGCATCTGATCGGCAGTGGCCCCGGCAGCCTGGATCTGCTCACCCCCGATGCGCGCCGCGCCCTGGCCGAGAGCTGCGTGTGGGTGGGCTACGGCCTTTACTTGGACCTGCTGGAACCCCTGCGGCGCCCCGATCAACTGCGCAGCGACGGTCAGCTGACCCAGGAACGCGAGCGCTGCCGCGAGGCCCTCGAGCTGGCTTGCCAGGGGCTAACGGTGGCGCTGATCTCGTCAGGAGACAGCGGCATCTATGGCATGGCTGGCCTGGCCCTGGAGCAGTGGATGGCCCTGGACCCCGGCGATCGCCCTGCCTTCACGGTGCATCCAGGCATCTCTGCCCTGCAGCTAGCCGCCGCCCGGGCCGGTGCTCCGCTGATGCACGATTTCTGCACCGTGAGCCTCAGCGATCGCCTCACCCCCTGGGCGGTGATCGAGAAGCGCCTGCAGGCGGCGGCCGCGGGAGATTTCGTGGTGGCTCTCTACAACCCCCGCTCCATGGGTCGCGACTGGCAACTGGGCCGGGCCAGGGAGCTGCTGCTGGAGGCGCGTCCGCCAGGCACGCCGGTGGTGCTCGCCCGCCAGCTCGGCCGGCCTGAAGAGGCGGTGAGCCTTCACACCCTGGGCGACCTGCCGCTCGATCAGGTGGACATGCTCACCTTGGTGCTGATCGGCAACAGCACCAGCCGTGTGCAGGGCGGCCGCATGGTGACGCCGCGGGGTTACCCCGGCGCCGAGCTCGGCTAAGCGGCCAGAGATGAAGGCCTGAACACCAGGCCTATGTGATCAAGTCGGGATGACAGGATTCGAACCTGCGGCCCCTTCGTCCCGAACGAAGTGCGCTACCAAGCTGCGCTACATCCCGATGGCCGGAGTGTAGGGGATGGCGACACCCCCCGCTTTCTAGAGTCAGGCCTCAGCTTGCTGCCTCCGGGCACCCCGATCGCCTTGCTCAAACCCGACTGGCTGCGCGTCAAGGCCCCCCAGCGGGAGCGGATCGGCGAGGTGGCCGACCTGCTGCAGGATCTCCAGCTCAACACCGTCTGCCAGGAAGCGAGCTGCCCCAACATCGGCGAGTGCTTCGCCGGCGGCACCGCCACCTTTCTGATCATGGGGCCGGGCTGTACCCGCGCCTGTCCCTACTGCGACATCGACTTCGACAAGAGCGTGCGGGAGCTCGACCCCACGGAACCTGAACGGCTGGGGGAGGCCGTGGCCCGCCTGGGTCTGAGCCACGTAGTGATCACCTCGGTGAACCGCGACGACCTTGCCGATGGCGGCGCGAGCCAGTTTGTGGCCTGCATCGCGCAGGTGCGCCAGCGCTCACCACTCACCACGATCGAACTGCTGATCCCCGATTTCTGCGGCAACTGGGACGCCCTGGCCGCCGTGATGGAGGGCGCACCGGAGGTGCTCAACCACAACATCGAAACGGTGCCGCGGCTGTACAAGAAGGTCCGGCCCCAGGGGATCTACGAGAGGTCGCTGGAGCTGCTGCAGCGGGTGCGCGAAGGCTGGCCGCGCACTTACACCAAATCCGGCCTGATGACCGGCCTGGGCGAAAGCGACGCCGAGGTGAGGGAGGTGCTGGCCGATCTACGGCGCCACCAGGTGGACATCGTGACCATCGGCCAGTACCTCTCCCCCGGCCCCAAGCACCTGCCGGTGGATCGCTTCGTGACGCCCGAACAGTTCGCAGGCTTCCGGCACCATGGCGAGGAGGAGCTGGGCTTCCTTCAGGTGGTGAGCACACCACTCACCCGCAGCAGTTACCACGCCGGCGAGGTGCAGCGGCTGATGCGGGAGTATCCCCGCTAAGCCGCCACGGCCTCCCGTTCCGCCAGGCCCACGGTGGCCTTCTCGCTGGGGGGTACCAACAGCTTGAACTGGGCCTTCCAGGTGGGCCAGTCGGCAAGGATCGCAGCCGCCTTGGCGCTACCGGTGGCCTGCAGGTGCGCCTCCAGCAGGGGCTTGAGCAGGGCGTCCTGCTCGGGGGTGGTGAGGTCGGCGATGGCCACGATCTCAGGGTTCACCCGCTCCCGCAGGCCACCGCTCTCATCGAGGATGAAGGCCACGCCGCCGGTCATGCCGGCCGCCACATTGCGGCCGGTGGAGCCCAGTACCACCACCACGCCGCCGGTCATGTACTCGCAGCAGTGATCGCCGGCGCCTTCCACCACGGTTTTGGCACCGCTGTTGCGCACGGCGAAGCGCTCACCGGCGCGGCCCAGGGCGAACAACTCACCGCCGGTGGCACCGTAGAGGCAGGTGTTGCCCAGGATCACCTGGCTACCGGGATCCTGGACACCCGCCGGCGGCACCACCGTGAGGCGGCCACCGTTGAGTCCCTTGCCCACGTAGTCGTTGGCTTCGCCCACCAGGCGCACGTTCAGGCCCTGGAGCACGAAGGCCCCGAAGCTCTGGCCGGCGGCCCCCTCATAGGTGAGGTCGAGCTGGCCCTGGAAGCCGGTGTTGCCGTGGCGGGCGGCGATTTCCCCGGCGAGGCGGGCGCCCACGCTGCGATCGGTGTTCACGATCGCCAGGGTGCGGGCCACGCGGCCGTGGCCCTCGATGGCGGCCATTACCTCGGCGTCGGCCAGCAGCTGATCTTCCAGGATCGGGCCATTGCCGTGGGCCTGGGCGTCGTGCTGCAGCCAGCGACGATCGGCCGCTGCCGCAATCGGATCGATCAAGCAAGACAGATCGAGGGCCTGGGTTTTGGCCAGCTTCACGGCACGGGGCTGAAGCAGCTCCGTGCGGCCGATCAGGTCTTCGAGGCGCGCCACGCCCAGCACGCTGAGCAGCTGGCGCACCTCCTCGGCCACGAACAGGAAGAAATTCACCACGTGCTCGGGCACGCCAGGGAAGCGCTTGCGCAGATTTTCCTTCTGGGTGGCCACGCCCACCGGGCAGTTGTTGGTGTGGCAAACGCGGGCCATGATGCATCCCTCAGCGATCATCGCCACCGAGCCGAAGCCGTATTCCTCGGCGCCCAGCAGGGCCGCGATGATCACGTCCCAACCGGTCTTGAGGCCGCCATCGGCGCGCAGCAGCACCCGATCGCGCAGGCCGTTCTCCAGTAGGGAACGATGCACCTCGGTGAGACCAAGCTCCCAGGGGCCGCCAGCGTGCTTGATCGAGCTCAGCGGTGAGGCACCGGTGCCGCCGTCGTGGCCGGAGATCTGGATCACATCGGCGTTGGCCTTCGCCACACCGGCAGCGATCGTGCCGATGCCGATCTCAGCCACCAGCTTCACGCTCACCTTGGCGGCGGGATGCACTTGGTGGAGGTCGTGGATCAGCTGGGCCAGGTCCTCGATTGAGTAGATGTCGTGATGGGGCGGCGGCGAGATCAGCGCCACGCCGGGCTTGCTGTTGCGCAGCCAGGCGATGTAGGGATCCACCTTGGGGCCAGGCAGCTGGCCGCCCTCGCCGGGCTTGGCCCCCTGGGCCACCTTGATCTCCAGCTGCTGGCCACTGCGCAGGTATTCGGGGGTCACGCCGAAACGACCCGAGGCGATCTGCTTGATCGCCGAGCAGGCGGTGTCGCCGTTGCGCAGACCTTTGATCGTGGGCAGGGTGGCAGAGCGGCCCTCGGCGTCCACATCGTTGAGGGTGTGGAAGCGGGCCGGATCCTCACCGCCTTCGCCACTGTTGCTCTTGCCGCCGATGCGGTTCATGGCGATGGCCAGCACCTCGTGGGCCTCGCGCGAGAGAGCCCCCAGGCTCATGCCACCCGTGCAGAAGCGGGCGCAGATGCTCTCCACGCTCTCCACCTGCTCGATCGCGAGGGGCGCCGGCGCGGGCTTGAGCTCCAGCAGGTCGCGCAGGGCCGTGACCGGCCGGTTCTCCAGCAGGGTCTTGTAGGTGGAGAAGTGGTCGTAGCCGGGGCCCGCCTTAACGGCCGCATGCAGGGCCTTGGCCATCTCCGGGCTGTTGAGGTGGTACTCGCCGCCAGTGCGGTATTGCACAAAGCCCATGAACTCGAGCTTGGTGCGGTTCAGCTCGGGGAAGGCCTTGGCGTGGAAGCTCAGGGTTTCACTGGCCAATTCGGCCAGGCTCAGGCCCGCCACCCGGCTGGTGGTGCCCTTGAACGCCAGCTCGATCAGATCGGCACCGAGGCCGATGGCCTCAAAGATCTGAGCACCGTGATAGCTGGCCAACAGCGAGATGCCGATCTTGGAGAGGATCTTCCGCAGGCCATCTTCAAGGGCCTTGCGCACGTTGGCCTGGGCCTGATCGGGCGTGAGAGCCGGCAACTTGCCGGTTTCGATCAATTTCTGCACGCGGGGGTGCACCAGCCAGTGGCGAGTGGTTTCCCAGGTGAGCCAGGGGCACACAGCACTGGCCCCGTAGCCGATCAGGCAGGCCAGGTGATGGGTGCTCCAGCACTGGGCGGTGTCCACCACCAGGGAGGCATGCAGCCGCAGCCCCAGGTTGAGCAGGTGGTGGTGCACCGCCCCCACCGCAAGCAGCGGCGGAATGGTGGTGGTGGTGGCCGTAATCCCGCCGCTAGCGCCGCCGCGATCACTGAGCACCAGGATCTGGGTGCCGCCGCGCACGGACGCCTCAGCCTCCGCCTTGAGGCGCTCCACGGCAGCCGCCAGGCCTCCAGGCCCATCGGTAATCGCCATCAACGTGGAGAGGGTGGCGGTGGGCAGGCCTTGCTGGGCTACAGCCGCCAGCTCCGCCTCATTGAGGATCGGGCTGGCCAGGTGCAGCACCGCAGCGGAAGCAGCCTCAGGCTTCAGCGGCGAGCCCCGCTTGCCCAGGTGCATCTCCAAGCTCATCACCAGCTTTTCCCGCAGCGGATCGATCGGTGGGTTGGTGACCTGGGCGAAGCGCTGCTTGAAGTAGTCGTAAAGCAGGTGCGGCTTATCCGAGAGCACCGCCAGGGGGATGTCGTCGCCCATGCAGTAGGTGGGCTCCTTGGCCGCGCCGGCCATGTCCTCAATCACCAGTTCAAAGTCTTCGGCGGTGAAGCCAAAGGCCGTTTGCTGCTGCAGCAGCTCGAGATCGCCAAGCTGGCGCTCCTGCTTCCAGGGCTGGGAGGCCAGGCTGCGGCGCTGCTCCGCCAGCCAGGCCCCGTAGGGGTGGCGGGCGGCCACCTCCTGCTTCACATCCCAGTTGCGCAGCAGACGGCCCTGCTCCAGGTCCACCGCCAGCATCTGGCCGGGGCCCAGGCGGCCCTTCTCGATGATGCGGCTCTCCTCAAGCTCCACCACACCGGTTTCCGAGCCCATCACCACAAAGCCGTCGTTGGTGATGCAGTAGCGGGCCGGGCGCAGGCCATTGCGATCCAGGGTGGCACCGACGCTGCAGCCATCGGCGAACACCAACAGGGCCGGGCCATCCCAGGGCTCCTGGGTGCAGGCGGAATACTCGTAGAAGGCCTGGATTTCCGGCTTGCCCGCCAGCTCGGGCTGATCGCGGAAGGCCTCGGGCACCAGGGTGAGCAGGCTCTCGGTAATAGGCCGGCCGCTGCGCACCAGCAGCTCCAGGGTGGCGTCCAGGTTGGCGGAATCACTGAAGGCGGCATTCACCACCGGCTTGAGATCGCCGGCTGCCTCGCCCCACACCGCATCGAGGCTGGCCTCCGAAGCCTGCGCCCAGTTGAGGTTGCCCAGCAGGGTGTTGATCTCGCCGTTGTGACCCAGCAACCGCATCGGCTGGGCAAGGGGCCAACGGGGCAGGGTGTTGGTGCTGAAACGGCGGTGATACACCGCAAAGCTCACGGCGAAGCGCTCGTCGCGCAGATCGGCATAGAAGGCAGCCAGCACCTCTGAGCGCACCATGCCCTTGTACACAACAGTGCGGCTGCTCAGGGAGGCGAAGTAGAGGTCGCCAGGGCCGGGGCCCCAGGCCGCGCGGGCCCTGTCGCCGCAGCGGCGGCGCAGACGGAACAGCACCGCCTCCAGAGCATCGCCGGCTTCATCAGCGGCGAGCAGCCACTGTTCAATGGTGGGAGCCGTGCCCAGGGCGAGGGGCCCCAGCACCGCAGGGTTCAGCGGCACCACCCGCCAACCCAGGCTGCGCAGCCCCAGCTTGGCGGCCTCTTCGGCGCAGAAGGCCTTGGCCTGCTCACGCTTGGCGGCGTCGGCCGGCAGAAACACCATGCCCAGACCGCGGGCGCTGCCGTTGGCGGCAGCCGCCTCGGGCCACACGGCTTCCAAGTAGCTCCAGGGGATCCCACAGAGCACCCCGGCACCGTCGCCGGAATCACCATCACCGCCGCAGCCGCCACGGTGCTCCATGCAGTCGAGGCCGCGCAGGGCCTGTTGCAGCACCCAATGGCTGGCCTCACCCTTCAGGCTGGCCAAAAACCCCACGCCGCAGGCGTCCTTCTCGCCCGCAACCGCCGCCGGTGCGGGGCTGTCGCAATGGGGCCAAACGGGGCGAGAGGACAGCGGCATAACCCGGCTACAACCTTGTATGTACGGCAGCAATGAAGGCGGCAGGACTGGCGGCGAGGGAACACCCCGCATCCACCGGCCGCGCTGCGAGCCTCCGATCCTAGGGACAGAGGTTCGCAGCCCATAGGCCCAAGCGTGGGGGTACCTGGGCAAGGCCGCTAGCGTTCCTCCACCTCTGAAGTCGGTGTGCCATGGCGGGCCTGCTGACACTGCTGCCAGTGATGCCTGTTGCTGCATCCCTGGCCGCACTGCTGGCCGGCGTACCGCTCACGGCCCCACCACCTCTGCTGCAACCGCGTTCGCCTGAGGCCCAGCGGGCGCGAATGCCCCAGGCCCAGGGCACAGAGATCGAGATCAATGGCCTCCGGCAGCAGGCGCGCTGGCAGGTGCAAACCGACCCTGGCACCGGCAGGGCCGAGCTATGGATCCCCCTCGAGGTGCTGCAGGGGCAGCTGGGAGTGAGCAGCCGCAGCAGCAGCGACAGCACGCTGGACCTCGAATGGTTCGGCCAGCGCCTACGGGTGCCCAGTGGTGCCCAGCGCAGCCTCGACGACGAAGTGGCGGTACCTGCCTCCGCCTTACTAGAGGCCGCGGGGGTTCAACTGAAGGTGCAGGCCAACAGGTTGGAGCTTGAGCTGCCCCCCGCGCCACTGAATCAAGTGCGCTGGCGCGAGCAGGGGCCCAGCCGCCGTGTGGTGCTCGATCTCAGATCACCGGCCCTGGTGCGATCCGATGCAACCAGTCTGCTGGTGGGTGTTCAGGCCACGGCCGAACAACTGCAGCAACTGCAGGGCCTGGGCCTCACGGCCAGCCAGACCCGCAACGGCCTACAACTCCGACCCGCGGCAGGTGGTGCACCGCGCCTGCTCACCCTGGCGGCCCCCTGGCGGCTGGTGCTGGATCTGCCGGCAGGGCCCACCAGCAGCTCGACCACCGCCACGACAACGGCCCCGCCCCCCCCCGATCCCCGCCTGCAGGCCCTGCTGGGCCAGGGGCTGCAGATGGATCGGCGCATCGTCCGCCTGGGCAACCAACAGGTGCTCATGAGCAGCGTGCGCTTCGATCCGCGGGCCACCCCTCTGGACCTGCGCCCCCTCAACCGGCCCGATGGCATGCAGGGCCTGAGCAGCCTCGCGCAGCTGGCTCGCTCAGAACAGGCCTTGATCGCGGTGAACGGGGGCTATTTCAACCGGGTGAACCGCCTTCCCCTCGGCGCCCTTCGGGACAACGGCCGCTGGCTGTCGGGCCCGATCCTCAACCGGGGCGCCATGGGCTGGTCCCAGGCCAGCCTGCCGAGCTTCGGGCGCCTCAGCCTCGAGGACACCATCGTGGACAGCAGCGGCCAACGCTGGCCCGTGCTGGCCGTGAACAGTGGTTACGTCCAGCGCGGTCTCAGCCGCTACACCGCCGACTGGGGCCGCAGCTACCAGGCCATCAGCGGGACAGAGATGGGCGTGTTGGTGCGCAATGGCAGCGTGAACCAACGCTTTGAGCTGGGGCAACTCAATGGAGGGGTGCCCCTGGCCCAGGGAGACCTGCTGCTGGTGGCTCGGGGCGGCCTGAACCTGCCCTGGATGCCCGGCGAACGGGTGAGCTTGAGCAGTCGGCCCAGCAACGCCCTGGGCGGGCTGCCCTATGCGATGGGGGGCGGACCCCTGCTGCTGCAGGACGGTCAGGTAGTGCTGAATGGAACGGCGGAGGGCTTCAGCAGCGGATTCCTCTCCCAGGGAGCGCCGCGCACCGTTGTGGGCAGTGATGGCACTCAGCTCTGGCTGGTGACGCTCCAGGGGGTAAGCGATGCGGGGCCCACGCTGCTGGAAAGCGCGCTACTGCTGAAGCAACTGGGACTGCGTGACGCCCTCAATCTGGATGGAGGCAGTTCCACAGGGTTGGTGGTCGGCGACACCCACACCGTGAAGGGGCGAGGCGTGACAGCTGCTGTGCACAACGGCCTTGGCCTGATCCCACGCGACGACAGCTGGACGCTCCAGCGACCAACGGGCGCGCTTACAGCGGAGCCGGAGTGAGGCCTCCGCAGGGATCCGTTCCAACGGACTGGCCTGACAGACTGATGGGTGAGCACCGAGTTCCGCCGTCATGCCCAAGGGCCACAGCCTGCGCCTCACCGCAGCCGCTGCCGCCGAGCTGGGTCGTCAGGCCGCTGTGGCCGGCACCCCCGGGATGATGCACCTCGACCTGGTCGACGGCAGCTGCGAGCGCTGGGTGATCCGCATCCGTCCAGGCCACCTGGCCGGGGTGGCCGTGGCCAGGGCCGATGGCATCACCCTGTTTTCCCCCGGCGACCAGACCACGCGCCTCGCCGGCCTCCAGCTGGACTATCGCGGTGATCTCAGCGGTGGCGGATTCCTGGTCAGGGCAGACCACAGCGTGAGGATCTGCGCCTGCGGCGCCTCATTTGGACCAGCCAGCGAGGGCGGGCAGGCGACGAAGTAATGTGGCGGATTGTCGAAACGGTCGGGCTCCCGACCTCGCTCCGGCCCCTCGATCTCTCCGGCCCTAGATGCCCACGATTCAGCAGCTGATCCGTACCGAGCGGCAGCGCCTCACCCGCAAGACCAAGTCCCCCGCCCTGCGCGGCTGCCCCGAGCGCCGTGGTGTGTGCACCCGCGTGTACACCTCCACACCCAAGAAGCCGAACTCGGCCCTGCGCAAGGTGGCCCGTGTGCGTCTCACCTCGGGTTTTGAAGTCACTGCCTACATCCCGGGCATCGGCCACCA
>CALRUA020000027.1:0-33434 GCA_943371215.1 Cyanobium sp. NIES-981
ATATGGAGGTACTGCCATGTAAGGCCACACAGCTCTCTGGGAGGCAGAACTCCCTATGAGGTCTACACTGATACCAAACCCTGTTCCTCCCGCCCGGAGTTAACGATGTCAGGGGCCAGAACTGTCCAATAAAAGGCACCCACCTCACCTGTTCGATCGGGCTGCAGGCGTTGGAGGCATTCGGCCCCGTTGGAGGCCGTTTCAGTGATGAAGCCCTCGTTCTCGAGCTCTAGGGCGAGGCACTGGGCTAGCTGCTCGTTGTCTTCGACAATGAGCAGGTGCATGAGCTGCTCCAACAGCTTTCATGCCTTCAGTTTACAGTTCAGTGGCGGCAGTTAGGCAACATGTGCTGCATCCTGCAGCGATTTGCGGATTGTGCATTGCGGGTGAGGGATGCCCCCTAATGACGGCTGTCCGTCCCTTACGTTTCCTTATGGTTGATGAGCCCAGTCCTGGCGCTTGCTAAAAATCATCCCCCCCCCCCCGTTTTTTCATTTGTTGAGGTGCTGGAGGCTGCGGCTCCATTGGCCGCTGCTGCTGCTGGCGTTGTTCGCAGCTGGCGGCTTGGGTGCTGCTGCCTGGATGGAGTCTCGGCGCAGTGCGGCGCTGGCGGTGCCCGTGTCCTCATGGCCGGGTTATGAGTACATGTCCCTCGCTGCCCATCAGGGGTTCGATCGTGCGCAAGGGATTCGCCTTGACGTTCGGCGCTACCGCGACTCGCAGCTGATCGTTCAGGATCTGGCCTGGGGGCGGCTGCAGGTGGCTCAGCTCACCACGGTGGAATTGGTTGATCTCTGTGCCCGTGTGCCGCGGCGTTGCCCTGTGGTGGTGCTGGTGGTGAATGCGTCCCATGGTGCCGATCAGTTGCTGCTGGCCGCCGATGTTCCCAACCTGGCGGCGCTGAAGGGTCAGGTTGTGGCAGTGAGCCCCAGCACCCTGGGGCCGTTTCTGGTGCAGCAGGCCCTGGAGCGCGTTGGCATGCGCCTGAGTGAAGTAACCCTACGGAATGTGGCCCTTGAAGCCATGCCTGCTGGGTTCACAAGCGGTTCGATCAAAGCGGCGGCGATGTATCCCCCCTTCAGTGCCTGGGCCCTGCGCACCGGCAAGGCCAGGGTTGCGTTTGACAGCCGCGCCATCCCTGGCCAGATCCTGGATGTGTTGGTGGTGGATCGCAGCTTCCTGGCCACGAATCCAGCTGTGGTGGCCCGCTTGCTGCGCGCCTGGCAGGCGGCCCATGGGTTTGCCAGGCGCGAGCCGCGCACGGCCGATGCCTGGTTGGCGGCCCAGCAGGGGTTGTCGCTGGCGGAGTTTGGGTCCGTCCAGCGCGGCCTGGTTTACCAACCACTGCAGGAGCAGGTGACGCTGTTGGCCCCGGGTGGTGCCATGGAGCAGAACCTGCGGGCCGTGCAACGGGTGCAGGCCCGTGTGGGGTTGGTGCCGGTGAACCAGGCGCTACCGCAGGTTTCCAATGGTCCCCTACGCCAGGCCCTGCAGCGGCCCTGAGGGGCTGGGCCAATGGCGCTGCAGCACGATGGTGAAGCGCGTGCCGCGGAGCGGCTCACTCCATACCCGCACAGAGCCGCCCATCGCCTCCACCAAGGCCCTCACTACCGGCAGCCCCAGGCCCGTGCCCTCGATCCGACCGGTGTTGCTGCCTCGAAAGAACGGCTCAAAGATCCGCTCCTGATCGGAGGCTGGAATGCCAATGCCCTGATCCTCGATGCTCAACACAAGCTGATTCCCTCTGGCCCTGAGATCAATCCGGATGGGCTGCTGCTGCGTGGAATATTTCTGGGCGTTGCCAATTAAATTGAGTACCACCTGCTCCAGCTGATCCTGGTGGCCCATGACCCACCAGGCCAGCGAATCGGGCGTGGTGCTGGCTTCCCTGTTCAGTTCGATGGGATGGGGGTTGGTATGGCGGATGCTCCCAATTGTGGTGTCTAGTAAGGCCGCCACATTGATGGGTGCCAGAGCTGGTTGATTGGTGTTGTCACCAGCTTTGAACAGGGATAGAAGGTCGTTCAGCAGCTGCTCCATGCGTACGAGCTCGCGGCGTTGAATCCTGAGGGTGTCGCGATGCTTGGCGGCTGACTCCCCTAGATCCCTCGCCAATCGCCTGTTGCACAGGTTCAGGATCATCAGTGGCCCGCGCAACTCATGGCTCACGGAGTGGGTGAAGCTTCGCTGCTGGCAAAGGCTACTGTCGAGGCGAGCTAGCAGGCGGTTGAGCGCTGTGGTGAGATCTCCCACCTCCTTGGAGCTTGTGGTGGTAGGAAGTTGCAGCTGATCCGGATTGTTTGTGTTGATCCCGGCGGCGGCTGAGGAGAGTTGCTTGAGTGGCCCGATGATCCGCCGCGTGAGCATGGAAGAGGCCACAAGGCTGAGGCTGATGCAGCCGAGGAATGTGATGATCGACGAGTTGATCAGGTCTTTTTGAAGCCTGATGTGCGCTGTGATGTCTTTGGCGACCCACAATGTGGTGAAATAGCTGAGTTGCCTGTAGTTGGTGACGGCATATTTCCGATTGCTGATCTCCGTGTGATTGTCGATGCTCTGCATGAGCTGGTTTGAGTTGGCAGTCCATCGTCTTCTTCCCGGCGGTTGCGCATGTGTTTTGCGGATGAATAATAGAGTTTGTGGTTCGATTTGATCATTGCTTTTGCCTGCCAGGATTGCGTCTCCATCTGCTGTGTTGATCCAATAGGTGTGGTCGTGGCTGCTGAGCTCTTGCAAGATGCGACCAAGTGCTGCTCGTTGTTGCTGGATTGGCAGTCTTTTGATGCTGTCGTAGGTCTGTTGGATTCTTTCGCTATCGCGTTTGATGTGCTCTTCGTGGTGACGCAGAATGTTGTCGCGATTGCTGTTGAGGTTGCTCACCGTGGCCACGGTGAGGGCGATCAGTACCGAGCACGCTTGGGTGAGGCGCAGCTGGCAGCCAATGGTGTTCAGGCATCGCTGCAGCATGCTGCTGGTGTTCGGGTTCTGCCCTGCTGAGACTAAAACTCAGCAGGATGTTGCTCCTGTGGCTGTGGTGTCTTGATGGCGTTGTCTGATCCCAGCGGTTCCGCGTTGCTGGCCCTCGAGTTGGCCGCCCGCCGGGACGGTTCTGGTGTGGAATCCTTGGCCCTGCTGGGTTGCTGGCGGCTCGATCAGGTGTGGCCCAAGGGCAGCAGCACGCCTTCGGCGTTCAGTGGTGTGCTGTTGCGGGGGGTGGGGGCCCGGCTCGAGATTTCAGCCCCTGCTGCCGGTTCTGAGGCTCTGCAGCTCAGCAATGCCGTGAACTTGGGTGCCCTGGAGCTGCGCTTCAGCGGCAGCGGCCACCTGCGCGGCCGAAGGCCGCTGCTGGAGTTCAGCTTCGAGCGGCTGGAGCTCAGGCTCGCCGGCCGGCTCGTGCTGCAGCGGGTCCTGCCCCAGCCCCAGCCGCGTCGCCTGCCCTTCTTTGCCCTGATCGCCCGCGATCCCACCGGTTGGCTTGCGGCCCGCGGCCGCGGTGGTGGGCTGGCCCTCTGGCGCTGGGCTGGAGCCGCCCATACTTGAGCCATCGGTGCAGCTCGGGTGGCTCAGCGGAGTGTCCAGGCCCACATCGAGGCCTCGCCCCTGTCGTCGATGCAGTGGCTGGTGTGGGCCCTGGCCACCGCCGGCAAGTTCTTTGAGGGTCTGATCGTGTTCATGGGGGGCATTGCCCTGCCCCTGGTGAGTGAACAGTTCCAGCTCACCGCCCTGGATCGGGGCCTGGTCACGGCGGCCCCTCTCGTGGGGATCCTGATCGGGGCCCTGGGGCTGGGGGGGCTGGCCGATCGCCTCGGCCGTAAGCCAGTCTTCATTGTCGAGATGCTGCTGCTGGTGGTGGGCCTGGTGGCGGCAGCCCTCAGCCCCAACAGCGCCTGCCTTGCGGCCAGCCTCGGCGTGGTGGGTCTGGCCCTCGGGGCCGACTATCCCGCCGCCCATCTGGTGATTTCCGAGAGCATCCCCGCGGCGATTCGCGGCCGGCTGGTGCTGGGGGCCTTTGGTTGCCAGGCCCTGGGGGCCGTGTTGGGCACCGCCCTGGCGGCGTTGCTGCTGGGCCGGTGTCCGGAGCTGGGGACCTGGCGCCTCTTTTATCTGTTGCCCGTGGTGCCGGTGCTGCTGGTGGCCTGGGGGCGCCTGTTCCTGCCGGAGAGCAGTCCTTGGTTGCTGAGCCGCGGCGATCTGCAAGGGGCGGAGCGGCAGTTGGCCCGTCTGCTCAATCGTCCGGAGCTGAGCCTGGAGCCTGCGGCGCCCATTCCGCCACCTGAGCCTGAGGCTCCCTGGCGCCAACTGTTCCAGCCCAGGCTGCGGCGCGCCACCACCCTCAGCGCCGTGCCGTGGTTTCTGCAGGATGTCTCCACCTACGGCATTGGCCTGTTCACGCCTTTGATCATGGCGGCGGCGTTCGGCCTGGGCTCCGCGGATGCCAGCGAAGCCGCCCTGATTCACAACGATCTGCTGGCCGCCCGTGGCACCGCTCTGATCAACCTGGCTTTTCTGGTGGGGATTGGCGTGGCGATGGTGCTGGCGGATCGCTGGGGCCGTATTCCGCTGCAGATCCTGGGCTTTGCCGGTTGTGCCGCGGGTCTGCTGCTGGCCGCTGCCGGGGCCAGCCCCAGCCACCAGCAGCTGCCCCTGATCGTGGCGGGCTTTGTGCTGTTCCAGTTCATGACCAACCTGGGCCCTAACGCCCAGACCTACCTGCTGGCCGGGGAAGTGTTCCCAACGCCCCTGCGGGGCCTCGGTTCGGGCCTTGCCGCTGCCGCCGGCAAGCTCGGGGCCGTGTTGGCGGCGTTCGGGTTCCCCCTGTTTCTGGCCCACTGGGGGCTGCACAGGTTGCTGCCGCTGCTGGCGCTGTGCTCGCTGTTGGGGGCTGCCGTCACCTGGTGCTGTCGGATCGAAACCAAGGGGCTGGATCTCAACCCCTTGCACCCGGGCCCGCCCACGGGCTGATCGGCGGCCGGCATTGGCCAGGCCTCGCCAACATGGGCCTACTTGCGATCTGCATGCGCCATGGCCTGTCCCCACTGCGGCAGCTGGTCCGTACGGGCTGATCGCAGCCTGGCTGGCCGGATGGTGTGTGGCCGCTGTGGCACGCCCCTGCAGGGTGTGCAGGGCCGAGGCGGTCGCGGCCCTGTTCGCGCCAGGCCCCGGGTGCGCCTGGGCTGGCTGCTGCTGGCGGTGGTGGGCACGGCCGCAGCCTTGGCGGCGGTGGGTCCAGGATCCCGCCAGCCCCTGCCCAGCAGCTGGCCGCCCCCGCAACCTGCCTTGCCCCAGTCATGACGCCAGCCATTGCCCTCACCATTGGCGGCAGCGATTCCGGCGGTGGTGCCGGCATTCAGGCCGACCTCAAGACCTTCCTGGCCTTGCAGGTGCACGGCTGCTCCGCCATCACCTGCATCACCGCCCAGAACACCTGTGGCGTGAGCCGTGTGGATGCCGTGGCAGCGGCTGCCCTCACGGCCCAGTGCGCGGCGGTGTGCTCCGATCTGCCCGTGGCGGCCCTCAAGACCGGGATGCTGCTCAACCGCTCGCTGATTGAGGCCACCGCCGAGGTGCTCCAGGGCCTGGCCATTCCCAAGTTGATTGATCCGGTGATGGTGTCCCGCGCTGGCGCGGTGTTGCTGGAGCCCCAGGCCATCGACGCCTACCGCCAGCTGCTGCTGCCCCTGGCCGAGCTGATCACCCCCAACATCCATGAGGCCCAGTTGCTCAGCGGTCGCTCCATTGCCGATGGGGCCGAGGTGGAGCTGGCCGCAGCGGCCCTGGTGGATGAGGGGGTGGCGGCGGTGCTGATCAAGGGCGGCGGCCTGGCCGGCCTGCAGGGGAGCGATTACCTGCGCACGGGCGAACGGGGCCAGTGGTTGCACTCGCCTGCCGTGGATACACCCCACACCCATGGCAGTGGTTGCACCCTGGCGGCGGCGATCACGGCCCACCGCGCTCGCGGCCTGGATCTGCTGCAGGCAGTACAGGCGGCCAAGGGCTACGTGGATGGCGGGCTGCGCCATGCCCTGGCCATTGGGGCGGGCCAGGGGCCACTGTGCCATTGGCACCCGCTGCTCTGATCCATGGCCGACGCTCCCTATCTGATCTGCCTGGCCCTGCTGGAGCAGGGAGGGCAGCGGGCTCTGCCCATCAATGGCAAGTCGCAGCGGCAGCCCTTGGCCGAGGGCGCTGACCCCGGCGACGACGGTCGCACCCTGGCCCTGGAGTTGCTGGTGCGCCTCTGGCAGCGCAGTGATGAGCAAGGCGCCCTGTGCCGCAGTGCCGGCGACCAGAGCCTGCTGCTGGTGCAATTGCCCCAGGAGGTGATGCAGGAGCAACTTCCCCGCCTCAAGGCCCAGTGGATCACCAGTGGCGACACCGCTGCCTTTCTCGATCAACTGCGGCAGCAGGCCGATGGCCTCTGGCGTTTGACACTGGCCCGCTACGAGCCCCTGTGCTTCACCCCTCTGGAGGCGTGATGCAGGGCTGCCGCAGAGCAGCTGGGGATTGCCTCCCCCGTTGAGCGGCGAGGGCCTAGATGGTCAGGGTCGGAGAGCCACCTCTCTGGGTTCACGGCCGGCATGCGTGCCCTGTTGATCTATCCGCAGTTCCCCAAGACCTACTGGAGCTTCCATGGGGTGCTCGACCTGGTGGGTCGCCAGGTGTTGTTGCCGCCGCTCGGTTTGATCACGGTGGCGGCATTGCTGCCCGAGCACTGGGAGCTCAAGCTGGTGGACTGCAACAGTCGCCAGGTGACTCCGGAGGAGTGGGCCTGGGCCGATCTGGTGATCGCCTCGGCGATGTTGGTGCAAAAGCGGGATCTGCAGGAGCAGATCCGCCTGGCCAAGGCCCACCAGTTGCCGGTGGCGGTTGGCGGCCCGTTCGCCACCTCCACACCTGATGCATCGGAACTGCAGCAGGTGGATTTCTTGGTGGTCGATGAAGGCGAACTCACCATCCCATTGTTTCTCGAAGCTCTGGCGCGCGGAGATGCTCAGGGGCGCTTCAGCGCAGCTGGCGAGAAGCCCGATATCAGCCGTTCACCGGTGCCCCGCTTCGATCTGCTGGAGCGCGATGTTTACAGCATGATGGCGGTGCAGTTTTCCAGGGGGTGCCCCTTTCAATGTGAATTCTGCGACATCATTGTTCTCTATGGGCGTAAGCCCCGCACCAAGGAGCCGCAGCAATTGCTTCGGGAGCTTCGCGTGCTGTGGGAGCTGGGCTGGCGTGGTGAGGTGTTGCTGGTTGATGACAACTTCATCGGCAATAAACGCAATGTGAAGTTGTTGCTGCCGCAGTTGCTTGCTTGGCAGCAGTTGCATGGTTTTCCCTTCTCCTTCATCACCGAGGCTTCTGTTGATCTGGCGGATGATGAGGGGTTGATGCAGGCCATGGCCAGCTGTGGCTTCCATCGTGTGTTCCTGGGCATCGAAACGCCGGATGAAGCGAGCCTGCAGGTCACGCAGAAATGGCAAAACACCCGTTCTTCCCTGGTGGAGGCCGTGGATCGCATCACCGCCCATGGCCTTGAGGTGATGGCCGGTTTCATCCTTGGATTTGATGGGGAGCAGCCCGGTGCGGGTGAGCGGATTGTGGCCTTCGTGAAGCAAACGGGCATCCCCCTGGCCATGGTGGGGATCCTGCAGGCGCTTCCCAATACGGCCCTCTGGCAGCGGCTAGCGAAGGAGCAGCGCCTGCTTCAGCATCCCGATGGTTTCGATGAAGGGGTGCAGACCCACCTGTTGAATTTCATCCCGTCGCGGCCCATGCCGGAGATTGCGGCCGAGTTTCTACAGGCTTTTGCCGATCTCTATGCGCCGATTCCCTACCTGGAGCGGGTGTATCACTACAGCTGCAAACTCGCCCGCGGCAGACCTCGCGCCTTCCGCTCTGGTGGCCGGACTTCGGGGCTTTTGCGTGGTCTGTTGATTCTCTGCTGGCGTCAGGGGGTGGTGCGTGAAACCCGCTGGCGATTCTGGATTCACCTGGTGCAGATTGCTCTGCTGCATCCGCAGGTGCTGCACGACTATCTCTGGTTGCTCATGCTCAACGAGCACTTCATCGACTACCAAACCTGCGTGCGGGACCAGGTGGAGCAGCAGCTGCAGTATGTGGCGTCGCCATCAGCGGCGTTGCCCCAAGCCTCTCCGGTGGCTACAGCGGCCAGGTCGTGATGGGTGGCTATGCCTAATTGTATTCGCCGGGAATATCATTCTTGCGCACGGTGACCCGGTCGAACTTTTGACCGGAGGCCCGCAGCAACTCATCGCCAGAGAATTCAAATCCCAGCTTGAGGGCGATCTGGGCCACGTCGTCGGCGGTGGCGGCAGCGAGCACCTGTTGTTTGAGGCCGGCGTCGCTCTGCATCTTGGCCAGAAACGCCTTGAGCTGCTCCCGTGACATGCACCCGTCTGCGTGTGGACTCAGTGTCTCAGTTGGTCGTTAACTGGCCGGCATGAACGCACCCGAACCGCTGCTGCAACGCCTGGCCCAGGTGCCAGGGATGGGGGCCGGCCGGCGGCGTCTGGTGCTGCTGTTCTCCCAGCTGGGCGACTTCGACAGCCTCGAGTACGCCCAGGCGCTCGCCCCGGTGCTCCCGCGCCTGCAGGCGGCCGGCATCGACACCCTGGCCATCGGGATCGGTGAGCCCCAAGGTCGTGATCGCTTCTGCGCCTTCACCGGATTTCCGGCTGACCAGCTGTTGGTGGAGGCGGAGCCCCTCTTGCACCGCGCCCTGGGGCTCTATGGCGGCCTTCAGACCCCTGGCGGGGCCTGGCCCGGGCTGCTGTTGATGTGCGCGGGGATCGGATCGCCGGGCACCCTCGCCGAAGTGCTGCGGGGCTACACGGGGGATCGCCAGGCCCCCCAACGCCTCACCACGTCCCTGTTTGCCCTGGCCGGTGGCGAAGGCTTCCAGCGGCCCTTCGAGCTGGCCACCGTGCGCCTGCGCAACATGGCCGAAGTGCTGGCGAACTGGCGCACCTATGTGCCCCGCGACGACTTCCTCACCCAGCGGGGTGGCACCTTCCTGCTGGAGGCCGACGACAGCCTGCTCTACAGCTACCGCGACCGCGGCATGCTCGGTTTCTCGGCCACCATGGCCAGGCCGCTCAGTTTCCTGGATCCCTACCTGGGAGCCCCCTAGCCATGGATCGACGTCATTGGTTGCTGCTGCTGGCCGCCCTGGCCTGTGTGGCCGGCCTGGTGCTCTGGATCGGTGAGATTGATCTGGGCATGGAGGAGTCGATCAGTCCGCCGCCAGCCACGACCACCCCAAGCTCCCCCTCCACTCCCCCTGGGCCATGACAACCGCTCTGCAGCACTGCTTTCTGGTGATCACCCTGGCGCTGTTTCACGTTGGGGGGCCGGTACCGGCCGACCTCGGCGTGCAGAACGGTGCCCTCGCACCCTGTTCCGCTCCCGCCCACTGCGCCCGTGCCAATTGGCCCGTGGCTGACCCTCAGGCTGCCCTCGAGGCACTGGCGCCGGTGCTTGCGGCGATGCCCCGCACCGAGGTGGTGGAGCAGGCCGATGGCTACCTGCATGCCACGGCCACCAGTGCCCTGTTCGGCTTTGTGGACGATCTGGAGCTCTACGCCGATCAGGCGCACGCCGAGCTGCAGGCGCGTTCTGTGTCGCGCCTCGGCGATTCCGATCTGGGGGTGAACGCCAAGCGGCTGGCGCAGCTGCAGCAAGCCCTCACAACGGGCTAGAGGCGGGCGTCATGGCAGGCGTTCGCAGGCGAACTGCTCCACATCTCCCCGCCGTTGCTCAAAGATGGGGTGGTTGGGATCTTCGGCACTCCACCACCAGCGGCCATCGCTGTAGCTGGGGGCACCGGCGTTGTTGGTGCGGGGGAGCTGCAGGGTGACATCCCGCCACTGCAGCACCATGAAGGCCCCTGGCACCGTGCCGGCGCTCTGATTGGGGATGCCTGTGGCATCCACGGCGCCGTTGTTGGCCATGGCCAGCAGGGGATCGCCATCACAGACAAACTGCTCGCCGCTGGGTTGGCTATCAGCCGATGCAGGCCCTGGCAGGCACACCAACACCACCATCATCCCCAGGACGAGCAGCAGGTTGACCAGCAGGCGGAGCATCGGCCGATCAGGATGAGTGGGCATGGCCCCTGCTGGTAATTGTGATTTTCGTCTACGACGGTGGCTGTCCCTTCTGTCGCGTTTTCGCCCTGCGGGCTGAATTGGCCGGCGGGATCAAGGACCTGCAGATTCGCGATGGCCGCGCCGATCACGCCCTGCGGGCCGAACTGAAGGGTCGCGGTTTTGATCTGGCCAGGGGAGCGGTGCTGATCGATGGCCCGCGCACTCTGCACGGGGCGGAGGCGATTGCCTGGATCTGCAGCCGGATGAACCCCAGTGATCCCTTGCTGGGCCTGCTGGGTCAGCTGTTTGCCGCGCCACCACGGGCCCAGCGGCTCTATCCGCTGCTGCTGTGGGCTCGCCGCACGGCCCTCCAATGGAAAGGCCTGCCGGAAGACCCCGATCAAGGGGGACTTCGGCAGGCCTGAACGTCTGGGGCTCAGCTGGGGGTCAGCTTTGCTTCAGGCAACAGCAGCTGCAGCGCGGTCGAAGTAGGTGCCCACTTCGCTCATCAGGGCGGAGCAATCGCCCTGCGTGATGCCGTTGCGGTCATTAGCGATCGCGATGGCGGCATCCTTCATCTTGCGCACGCCTTCGGCGACGGAAGCTCCGGGAACACCCAGGGCCAGATAGGTTTCGCGCAGGCCGTTGAGGCAACGATCTTCCAGCACCGAGGCGTCGCCGGTGAAGATCGCGTAGGTCACGTAGCGCAGGATGATCTCCATGTCGCGCAGGCAGGCAGCCATGCGGCGGTGGGTGTAGGCGTTGCCACCGGGGGCGATCAGGGCGGGCTGCTGGTCGAACAGGTCGCGGGCCGCGTTGGTCACGATGCGCGAGGCATTGGAGGTGATGCGGTTCACCGTGTCCATGCGCTTGTTGCTCTCCGCCACCATGGCGGCCAGGGCATCGAGTTGGCCGGCGTTCAGGAATTCGCCGCGGGCGTCGGCCTGGGCTACCACTTTGGTGAAGGCGTCGAACATGGAGAAATGGAGTCTCAGGTTCAGAAATCTAAGAAGCAGTTTCGGCGTAGCGCGAGCGCTGGACTGGCGGCGTTGCTCCTCACGGCACTGCAGCCCGCCCGTGCGGAGCTGCCGCCGTGGGTGTACGCCGAGGAGCAACGCCAGGCGCCGCTGCGGCTCGAGTTCCAGGTGCTGCGGGCCGTGGCCAGCGGTGAGCAGCTCCAGGTGCGTGCTCGGGTGCTGGCGATTCAGCGGCAGCGATCGCCGCTGCGGTTGCGCCCTGGCAACACCATCGAGCTGCGCTATCCACTGCCTCCCCCGCGCCCCCGCGGCTGGGTGGGGCCCAGCCCGATCCCGCGGCTCGCGGCGGGCGAGCGCGTCAGTGCCTGGCTCAAGCCCCTGCCAGGCCAGCCGGGGCTGTTTGCCCCAGCGGCCGGTGGGCGCTCCTTTGGCCCCTCCCTTGAGGATGTGCAGGATCCCAACCGCTAACCGTGGATAACCTCAGGGCCCAACACCAGCAGCTGGCCGAGGCCCATCGCCCGGTGCTGGCCCAGGCTGGCCAAAGCTTGCTGCAGGAGAGCAGCTGGAGCCTGCACTGCCATGCCGTGCTGCTCAGCTCGGGTAGTTCCCATCCCAGCCGCATCGTGCCGGTGGGGGAGCTCAGCCAGTGGCTCGAGCACTTGCCGTCTGACCTAGACGCCTTTGTGCGGCTGCGTCAGGGCGGCATGGCCGTGGAGCAGGCCAGAGCCCAGTGTTTGGCGGAGCAGGGCGAACCCTTCCGTGCCGCCTGGGACCAGGTGCAGGATCGCCATCCCCTTGTGACCCACGACAACCTGGCCGAATTTGCGGCCCTGTCGCAGAAGGGGTTTGCCCGCACGCCCCGGGAGCTGCTGGTGGTGGTGCAGTGGCCCCAGCAGGTGACGGCGTTCTTGCTGCGGGCTGGGTAGCCCGTGCGTCCCTGCACGGTTCCTACAGTCCAGTCAGGACAGGGCTGGGATCGGTGATGCAGGAGCTGGTGCAGGCCTATTACGGCCAGGAGCTGCAGGGCACGGTTGATCTCAAAACCAGTGCCTGCTGCGATGCGGATGCCGTTCCGGCCTGGCTGAAGCCGCTGCTGGCCAAGGTGCACCCTGAGGTGAGCAGCCGCTACTACGGCTGTGGCCTGGTGTGCCCTCCCCTGCTGGAGGGCTGCCGCATCCTCGATCTCGGCAGTGGCTCTGGACGCGATGCCTACCTGCTGGCCCAGCTGGTGGGAGCGAGCGGCGAGGTGGTGGGTGTGGACATGACCCCCGAGCAGTTGGCCGTGGCCCGCCAGTACCAGGCCTTCCACGCCGAGCAGTTCGGCACCGCCAATGTGCGTTTTCTGGAGGGCACGATCGAGTGCCTGGAGCAGCTGGACCTAGAGCCCGGCAGCTTTGATGTGATCGTGAGCAACTGCGTGCTCAATCTCTCCACCGATAAGCCGGCGGTGCTGCAGGGAGTGCAGCGTCTGCTGAAACCAGGCGGAGAGTTCTACTTCTCCGATGTCTACGCCGATCGGCGCCTGCCCGAGGCGGTGCGTCGCCACCCGGTGCTCTACGGCGAATGCCTCGGCGGCGCCCTCTACTGGAACGACTTCCTGCGCCTGGCCCGGGCCGCCGGCTTCGCCGATCCGCGGCTGGTGAGTGATCGGCCGCTGGCCATCACTGAACCGGCCCTGGCGCCGCTGGTGGGCGAAGCCCGCTTCTTCTCCGCCACCTATCGCCTGTTCAACATCGCCGCGTTGGAGGATGCCTGTGAGGATCACGGCCAGGCGGTGATCTATCGGGGCACGATCCCTGAGTACCCCACGCTGCTGCCCTTCGATCAACACCACAGCATCGAGGCGGGCCGAGTGTTCCCGGTGTGTGGCAACACCTATCGGATGTTGCTGGAGAGCCGCTTCGCGCCCCATTTCGAGGCCATTGGCTCCTTTGATCACCACTACGGCCTGTTTGAGGGCTGCGGCAGTTCCATCCCGTTTGCCACGGCAAACGGCTCTGAAGCCAGTGGAGGTGTCCCCGCCAGCTGCTGCTGAGCCTGCGTGGCCTCAGGCCTTGTGGATCACCCGCTGGGGGAAGGGAATCTCGATGCCTGCCTGCTCAAAGGCCTGCCAGATGGCGCGGTTCACATCACTGCAGATGCCCACGTTGTCCATCGGATTTTCAATCCAGAAGCGCAGGGCGTACTGGATCGACGAGTCGTCGTAACTGAGCATCAGCGCTTTGGGGGCTGGGTTGTGCAACACCCGCGGTGTGTTGCGTGCCGTGGCTTCCAGCAGGGCCACTACTGCATCCGGGTGGTGACGATAGGCAGCTCCCACCAGCACCTGGCTGCGCCGCATGCGATCGCTGCCGGTATAGGTGGTGGTGGTCATGGTGAAAAAGGTCTGGTTGGGGATCACCAGCTCGGCGTTATCGCGGTCGCGCCAGAGCAGCGCCGCGCGCAGACCCAGGCTGCGCACCTCGCAGGGATCGCCATCAATGAACAGCACTTCCCCGGGCCGCACCGATCCCTCGAACAGCAGCCACAGGCCGCTCACAAAGTTGGAGAACACCTCCTTGATGCCGAATCCCAGGCCCACTGAGAGGCCGCCGGCGATGGCCAGGATCGCCGTGGGGTTGAAGCCCACGTGATCCAGGGCCCAGAGGATGCCCATCCCCACCACCACGTAGCGGATCATCAGGGCCAGGGCACGCCGGCTGCCATCACTCATGCCCAGGGCCTCTTGGGCCAGCCAGGCCAGTCCCTGGGCGGGAGGGCTGGAGCCGATCACCAGCAGGTACACAAACAGAACTGCCTCAAACAGATTGCCCAGATTCACGGGCGTGGAAAACCACTCCCCCAGCTGAATCACGGCCAGGTCCTGCACGTTGTCCACCAGGTTGAGCAGCACCAGCGCTGCCATCAGCACGTAAATCGGCTTGATCAGGCGCGTTTCCAGCAGGTGCAGGCTGGCGGGCGCGATCACCCGTTCGAGTGGCTTGTGCAGAAAATTCAGCCCTAACCAGCCCAGCAGCAACATTGAGAGCACCAAGGCCAGCCCATACGGTTGGCGCAGGGCCGCCAAGGTGCCGATGGCCGTGGCTACCACTACGCCGATCAGCAGCGGCATCCAGCGTGCCCATCTCCGGTTGAGGGGGCGGAGGCGATCCAGTTGCCAGCCCGCGAGAGCTGGGAGCAGCACCACAAGCAGCTGTAGCACCACATTCGGGCGTTGCAGATAACCCAGCCAACCCACAATCTGATCAACGAGCTGAATCATCTCCCCGCTCCATCGCCGAGCTTCTTGATCAGTGCATCGGTGGCTTGATCTGTGCTGATCTCCCCAAACACCAGTCGCATCATCAACTGCGCGATTTGCCGCCGCCGTTGATCTTGAGGGGGAATCAGCTTCACGATCTCTTCGCTGGCTTGCCCCTGCTGCTCTGAGGTCACCATGGCCTCCAGCACGGCGGAGCTGGCCACGGGCGGCGGCACGTGGCGATTCACCGGCAGCTGGTTCTGGATGGAGATGGTGAGGCTGCGCTGAATCAGCGGGTTCACGGTGAACGTGGCGAAAGCCTCAGCAATGCGGCGCTGGTTGGCACTGGAGTTCACGCCAAAGGCCCACACCCGCTCCCGGGTGATCGGCGTGGCGGGGCCGGCAAAGTCTCCCGGTAGTGGAGCCACGGCCAGCCGTTGCCCCAACTTCTGGCGCAGTCGTACAAGGTTGTTGCTGTGGCAGGGAATCCAATCGAGTCGGCCCTGCATCAGGCCCTGCACCAGATCTTCTTCCGGCCCGTAGTAGTTGATGTGCTGCAGCAGCTGGGCAGCTTGAATCCACTGCAGCCAGTAGCGAACTTGCTGGCGTTGCACGGGGGTGATGGGCTGGCCCAAGGCCACGGTCTTCAGGGCAGGCGCTGCCCCCAGGGGGCCGGCCGTCCAGTAGAGACCGCCGTAATCCAGGGAGAAGCCAATTTCGATCCCTGTTTCCGCCAGTTCCAGCAGGCCCTGCAGGCTGCTCGGACTCTTGGCGAGGCGTGTCCGGTTGAAGCAGGCGATCTGCGGCTCCAGCAGCAGTGGTAAGCCGGCGAAGGATCCGTTGTTCAAACGCAGCCGACCAAAGCTGGCAGGCTCAATCTGATCGGTGGTGCTCTGGGGAAACCGCATGGGCCGCACCACGCCAGCCACAGCCAGTATGCGGGCGGTCATCCCATCGAGAAAGATCAGATCGGGTCCCAGCCCCGTGGCGTTGCGCCTGCCGATGGCTTTCTGCAGGTCGCCTTCGCTGAACACATTGATTTCCGCTTCCACTTCCGGGTGCAGGGCCTGGAAACTCTTGATCAGTTGATTGGTCTGGCTGATGCGCTCCTGGATCACCGTGGGGCTGAGTCGATCGCTGTAGGAGGCACCGATCGCCACAAAGATCCGTCCCCGTAGGGCATCGCTGCTGCTGGTGCTGCAGCCGCTCAGCAACCAGGCCAGGAGCCCCAGGCCCCAGGCCAGGTGCCGCGCTGATCGAAGGGCATGCATCGCTACTACCAGAAGCCCTTCGCGTTCAGCCAGAGGCCCAGGGCTAGCAGCGGCAGGAAGAAGGCAGCGGCGATCTGCAGCTTCACGGTCAGCGCCGGGCGCGTCATCAGCGGTGCTCAATCAGATCGGAACTTCCATAGCGCACTTTGGCGAGGCTGGCGTACTTGTCATCGCTGCTGCGATAGCCGCAGGCACACACCACACAGCTCTGGTAATCGCTGGTCTCCAGCTCAAGGATTCTGTCGTACTCGGCCGGGGCAAAGCCCTCAATGGCGCAGGTGTCCACCTCCAGCAGGGCCGCGGCGGTCATCAGGTTGCCGAGGGCGATGTACACCTGATTGGAGGCCCACTTGGCAATCGCCTGGCTGCGGGGGCCATCGATCAGATCCACTTGGATCATGCTCCGGTAGCCGTCGAGGGCGCTGCTCTCCAGGCCTCTGGCCGTGGCCGTGGCCTGGATCAGCCGCTCGGCATCGCCGGGGGTAATGCTGCGCTTGTTCAGCATCACCACCAAATGGGAGCTGTCGGTGATCTGCGACTGGTTCCAGGAGTGGGGCCTCAACTCCGCCCGGATGGCGGAATCGGTGATCACGAGGAACTTCCAGGGTTGCAGGCCGTAGGAGGAGGCGGTTAAGCGCAAGCACTCCTCCAGGCTGGCCCAGGTGTCTGTGGGGATTTGCCTGGCCGGGTCGAACAGCTTGGTGGCGTAGCGCCACTGGAGAGCGTGGAGCAGCGATTCGCTGGACAGGGCCATGGGCAGACCGACCGGGACGTGCCTTCAGCTTCTCATCGCAACTCCTCCTGCTGCCCTAGTGCTGTGGAGCGCAGCCGCCAGCTGCCGTCGCCATCGGGCTCGATGGTCATCCGCTGGTCGCCGGCCTGGAGATCACCCCCATCGCTGAGGCCCTTGAGGTAGCCCGCCAAGAACCAGAGGGTCATGGGCGCTGTCTGGCCGGCCAGCAGGTCGTCCAGGCTGTCGGCGTTGATGCCGATCTCCCAGTTGGTGTTCTCCATGGCGCTCCCTCGCGTGGTGCCATCAGCCTGTGCCACGAACCCCCCGCCAGTCCCCGCTTGAGGCGAGGCTGCGGCATCACCGCAGTACCAGCCCGCGCCGTTTGCACTGGGTGCCTCTGTTGGATTTCAACATTCAACATCGCGTTTATTGGTCATTCCTGAGCGGTTTAAGGATGACGGATCCGTTAAATGTCTAATGCTTTCAAGTGTTTTTGTGATGCGGTGAAGTGTCTGCTGCTTTTCTGCTTTGGTGCAGCTGCAGTCGCCTTCAAAGTGGCGCCTTAATCCGTAGGATTAACTCCAGGGTGATGCAATTGATGAGGAGACTGACCGTTCAAGTCAAAGACGAAACCCACCGGGCCCTCAAAATGCTGAGCCTGATGGAGGACAAGCCGTTCGGTCGGGTGGTTGTTGACGCGATTGAGAGCTATCTCAAGCAGCGCGGTGCCTACGAGTTCGATATCGTTACAAAGGCTGATCCCTGAGTGGCTCTGGCGGCCCTCTGCACAAAAGCCCCGGCTAGCCGGGGCGGGGGGTGTGAGGAATGGTGCAACCCGTGCAGGTGCCCATTGCCGCCGGCTTGGATCAGTCAGGTGCTGATGACCGTCACCTGACCTCGGCGGTAATCCATCTCTAGCTGCGTCTGGGCCGATTGGCTGCAGGCGGCTCACGGTGGGGCCCAGATCAATCGTGTTCGGTTTCAGCGTGCATCGCCCAAATGGCGGCGTAGATCGGTTGGATCTGGTCTTCCAGCAGGTCGAGAAATTCAGGTGTGCATTCGCCGCTGCTCGACTGCTCCAGGTAGCTGTTCAGCATCTGCTGGAGAACCGCGATGCGATCGGCGTAGCAGGTGGTGGTAACCGGAATCGCATTCATTCCAGAGACATCACGACGAAAGGCTTATCCCATCACGCACTTCTAGTCCTACCCGGGCGAGCAGCTCATCTGCGGCGCATGGGTGGCAATGGCGCGCGGAGTGAGGGGGGCAGCGCACCACCCCCCTACCCGTTGTCCAGCCGAAGTTGGGCAGACGGGCGCCGACAGGTCCGTCCCGAAGGGCAGGGCTGTGGGCATTCCGAGCATGGGTTGCTGCCGAACGAGTGGTTGGTCGTTCGGCAGTTCTGAGGCGATCAGGCGGCGCGATCGAGAACCGTCTTGGGGATCGCGGTGTCCCCGGCTGGGGTCACGGCCACGGGGATGCTGGGAACCGGAAAGCCATTGCTGCCCAGCACATCAGCAATCATGCGGTTGGTATCGAAATACACCTGCCAGTAGTTGGTGGTGTGGGTGTACGGGCGAATGGCAAGTTTGGGGCCGCGCTCGGTGAACTCAAGGATCTCCACATCGGCGGCCATGTCCGGGTACTGGTTGGGCACCTGGGCCAGGCCAGCTTTGAGCAGTGTGATGGCCTGCTGTAGGTCGGCTGTGTTGTCCAGCTGGGCAACCAGGTCTACCCGGCGGAATTTGTGGACGGAGAAGTTCTGGATGTTGTCGCCGAAGAGTTTGCCGTTGGGAACAATGTTGCGCACATTGTCACCGGATTTGATCGAGGACACAAACATGCCGATTTCTTCCACGGTGCCGGTGACCCCACCTGCTGTGATGAAATCACCCACGCTGAATGGGCGGAAAATCTGCAGAAAGACACCGGCTGCGAAATTGCCGAGCATGCCGCTCCAAGCTGCGCCAATGGCCACGCCGGCACCGGCCAGCAGGGCGGCGAAGCTGGCGGTTTGGATGCCGAAGAAGCCCAGGATCGCCACCACCAGGATCACCCGCAGCACGGCACCGAGCACATTCAGCAGATAGCTGATCACCGTGGTGTCCAGGCTGCTGTGCACCAGGCTGCGGCGCAGGATCCGCATGGAGAGCTGGATCAGCCAGCCCCCCACGATCCAGAGGGCGATGGCCCCCACAAGCTTGAACAAGAAGGGAACGATGACGCTCCCGATGGTGGGTATGGCGTTGGCGAGCACGGGCTCCACGCGAATCGCCCACCATCCAGGTGCGGCTCAGGTCCTGTCAAGCCAATTCGTGCAAGCTTTGCCTCTCCTCGCCGCTGCCATCTGGGTCCTGCTGCGATCGCGCTGCAGGCCTGCGGCAGAGAGGTGATGCGGCATGCAGGTGTGGGCCCGCAGTGATCAGATTGAACAGGTCTCTAAGCCACCGTATCCGCCTGTCCATGACCCATCGCATCACCTTGGAGGATGGGCGCTCCTTTCCCTGTCATGCCGAGGAATTCATCCTCGATGCTGCTGAGCGTGCAGGTGTGACCCTGCCATTTTCCTGCCGCTCGGGATCTTGCTCCACCTGCGTAGGGAGGCTCCTCGCCGGCCAGGTCAATCAGGATGATCAGACGTTTCTGGATGATGCGCAAATCGCCCAGGGTTATGCCCTGTTGTGCGTCAGCCTTCCCTTAACGCCCTGCCTGATCCGTCCCGCTGTTCAGGCGGAGCTCGAGGCCTAGGTGGCCAGGGGTGGGGCCCGCTGCTCTGCTCCCCTGTTGTGCCTGCGCCCAACTCTGGCCAGTCTGGGGGGACGCCATCCGAGGGCCTGTGTGCCAGCCGTGAGCCCCGCAGAGCCACGCGATGTGTTGCCACTGCTGCAGCAGCAGGAAGCGCAACGCCTGCCCTGGCTCGTGCCGGTGCGCCACAGCCGCATGGCCCAAAGCCCCTTTGCCTTCTTTCGCGGCGCCGCGGCGGTGATGGCCGCCGATCTAGCCCGCCAGCCCCATTCAGGGCTGATGGTGCAGCTCTGCGGTGATGCTCACCTGCTCAATTTCGGCTTCTACGCCTCTCCTGAGCGCAGCCTGCTGTTCGATATCAACGACTTCGACGAGACCTACCCCGGCCCGTTCGAGTGGGATGTGCAGCGGTTGGCCGCCAGCTTGGTGCTAGCAGCCCGCAGCCTCGGACTCGGCAGTTCCCAGCAGGAGAAGATCTGCTGCCGCAGCCTGCGGGCCTATGCCAAAGCCATGGCTGAGTTCGCTGCCATGCCCCTGTTGCAGATGTGGGTGACGCGGCTCGACCTCGAACGCCTGCTGGCTGAGAGCCATGACGGGTGCCTCAAGAACCATCTCCGGGACGTCATCGCGGCGGCCCGCCGCCGCAATAGCCGCCAGGGCGTTCGCAAATTGTGCGAATCCGATCGGGACGGAGGGCTGCGCTTCCGCCACAACCCCCCACTGATTTGGCGCTTTGACCAGCTGGACCAGCAATGGCTTGGCCAGATGGGCTGGCAGAGCTGGGCGCACCAGAGCTACGACTCCTATATCGAGAGCATTCGCCCGGAGATTCGCCACGTGCTCTCCGGTTTCCGGCTCGTGGATGCGGCGTACAAGGCTGTGGGCGTGGGATCGGTGGGCACCCGCTGCGCCATCGGCCTGTTTGTGGGTGACGACCCCGATGAGGTGCTGCTGCTGCAAAGCAAACAGGCGGAAAACTCGGTGCTTGCCCCCTATCTCAATGGCGCTGCCCCTTCTCACCAGGGGCAGCGGGTGGTGCAGGGGCAGCGCCTGATGCAAACCGCCAGCGACGCCTTCCTGGGGTGGACCACGAACCCCAGCGGCGATCACTTTTATTGGCGCCAGCTGCGTGACTGGAAGGGCTCAGTGGATGTGAGCTGCCTGGATGCCACGGCCCTGAAGGACTACGGCAAGCTCTGCGCCTGGACCCTGGCCAAAGCCCATGCCCGCTCGGGCAACTGCCGGGCCCTTGCCGCCCATCTGGAGAAGGGCAAAGCATTTGCCGCCACGGTTCTCGAGCAGGCGATCACCCATGCCGATCAGGCCGAACACGACCATCGCCAGTTGTTGACGGCCATCGCCGCGGGCAGCCTGCAGGCAAGCGATATGTTTTGAGCGGATGATGCAGCCTGCTGGCTCAAGAGCAAGCCAGCCGACAGCGCAGTTGGTGATAGGCATTCAGACAGGCTGTCATGAATGTGTTCGTGGGTCGTTAGTCAACCTGCGTTGTTCTCATGTTGAGCCCATCAGTTTCAGTCATCGCTCCAGTAGTGGCGGCCCATTGACCATTCCATGAGCCCTGAGGAGAGCGCCTTGGTGTGTCAGGCAAAAGTGACGGATCCAGAGGATGCCGCCGCCAAGAAATCGACGGCATCCGCCCCGGGGCCAAAGCGTTCAAATCCATTGACGGTCATGATGTCACCGATGAGGTAGGAGCCATCACCAAGGCTCGCAATAGAATAGGTTCCCGGGTTGAAGGTAAGAACATCAATCCCCTTGCCTCCCAGAAATGTACCGGTCCCAAAGCCTTTAAGTTGGTCTCTGCCATTGCCAAGGTCGACTGTCCCGGCTTCTGCAAATCCCAAAGGAAGAGCATCGACGACGTCATCCCCAGGTCCAGTGCTGATCAATCCTTCATTCCAGATATCGTGGGAGAGTCCGCCGTCGCGGCCAATGATGACATCGTCACCGTTATCTGTATTGATCTCGCAGTCTGGTCCGTTGACGATTCCGTCGTAGCGGGTGCTGCTGCCGGTTATCTTGTCATTGCCGTTGCCAGTAAGGATTTGACCATCAAAATAGTTCAGAATTCCCCAGATCTCTCCGTGGCCAATGATCTGGTCATTCCCGCTGTCTGTCGTGATGGTGCCTCCATATCCGCCGTTGTAGATGCCATCACCGGAGTCTGATCCGATCCCAACGATGGAGTCGTTGCCAGGCCCGGTGTCGATTGTTGAGTCGCCGAAGTTGCGGATTCCGTCCAATGTGGTTGTCGCTTCGCCTCTGATGCTGTCGTCTCCAGCACCAGTGGAGATCATTCCACCTTGTCTGTTTACTAGGCCGTAGCCACTCCCTGTTCCTGCAATGGTGTCATCACCACTGCCTGTTTCAAGTGTGGAATTGTCGCAGATGATGGCGTTCTCGGCGCCTGAGGCGAGGATTTTGTCTTTGCCTGACCTTGTATTGACTTTGCTGCTGGCGATGATCCATCCGTCGCTGGAGCTTGCCACATCGGAGTCATTGGTAAAGAAAGCGTTTTGCAGGTTTGACATGCCGTCGGCCAAATGGGGGTACTCATGCCCTGGCTGCCCTGGAATGGGTCAGTTTTCATGCATTAAAATGACTCCCTTATTACTCCAAAGTGTCGCAGTCGTGCATGAGTGGTGCATCGATGAGTGCTCGCAGCTGAGGCTAGGCGGCCTGGCTGTGATCTCTCCGGAATGAGAGCGGAATCGCGGGTAGCCAAGGTGAAGCTTGGCGAGAGCGTGGCCAGTTGGGAGGAGTGGGTTGGGATTGGGAAAACTACGCACTTGGTCCCATGCTTCTCCAGTTCAGTGTGCAGTTTTCCGGGTTCATCGTGATGGTGTAACGCGTTGCCATTGGCATCCTGTGTGATCGGTCAGATCTCAGGCATCCACCCATCTTTCAGTTGCTCCAGCTGGAAGTACTTCGAAGCAACGCGGCTCCTTATGGATCTGGATTCGGCTCTCGCTCCGGCTTCACCCCCAGCTGTGGCCAGGCAAAAGATCCTGTGCAGCCTGAAGTCCCGAGAGATAGGCCCCCTGAAGCGTGGCTGGAAAGGCTGTACTCACCGCTTCGCCAGCAAACACCACCCCATGCCAGCGGCGCGCCAGCTGTTCGCGCATGGCCGGGGTGGAGCCCACCGCCGGATACGAATAGCTTCCGTAGGTGAAAGGGTCCTCACCCCAGCGCGTCAGCAGCACGTCGCTGGGATTGGGGATCGGATGCTGGGGGTGCCAACGCTGCAGCTGGCCCAGGGCTGAGGCCACAATCTCCCGATCGGGTTGGCGCGCTAGCTGCTGGGCTTGGGTGGCGGCGTTGAAGCCCATCAGCGCCGGGCGGCCGATCAAGGGCGTGAGATCGACCCATTCGGGCCAGATGCCTGGGGCGGGTCCGTCGTTGCCGATCCAGGTTGCGGCATCCCAGAACCGATGCGGGAAAATCAGCACGATCTTGTCGAGCAGGCCCATCCCCAGTCGCTGGATCGCCTCAGCCTTGGCCGCCGGTAGGGGCGGATCAAAGCGGATGGCCCCGCGTTTGAGCACCCCCAGAGGCACGCTGCAACAGAGCAACTTGGCTTCCAATAAGTCACCACTGGTCGTGCTTACCCGCACACCCTGTGGGGTGTTCTGGATCTCGCTCACCACCTGGCCTAATCGGATGTCGACCCCTTGCGCCAGGTGCCTCACCAGCTGATTCAGCCCGCCCGGCAACATTGCATCCCCTCCGGTCAACTCCTGGCCGTCTCCGAGCGGTGCATTGGCCGCAACTGTGTTGAGCTCGGCGCCTAGTTCGTGCACCACGTCCGCCAGTAATAGGAAGCGCTGATCTGGGGTGAGCTGTGGTGGCACGAGCGAGCTGAGGGCCTTGTCGGCATCGCCGCGCTGCTCGGCCTGCAGCACAAAGTCCGCTAGCCATGCCTCGGCCTGTTCCGTGCGCACTTCCCCCCAGCGCATGCCATCGCGGCCGATGATCACGCGCTTGGCTTCATCGGTTGGCAGCAGACTCAGGCCCAGTTCCCTGCTCACCAAGGCGCGGAGTGGATTGTTGGTGCTGCCATGCAACCAGGAGGCCCCCAGATCAATCGCGCATTTCTGGCGTTGCTCAGTCCAGATGCGTCCACCAATCCGCTGCCGCCCCTCCAGCACCCGCACCCTTTGGCCGGCGGAGATCAGTCGCTGGGCACAGGCCAACCCAGCTAGCCCCGCACCGATCACAAGGGCATCCAGTTCCTGTCTGGGCTTCGAGGGGTCCGTCAGTCCGCCTAGTAGGGCTACCGATGCCGCCAGACCCTGGCCAAGCACCGTCCGTCTGCGCATGGGGGTAGGGCCGCACTGCAACCATCCTGGCCAACGGCCGCGCACGCATCAACGCATGGGTACGGGCGGGTCAAGGCGTTAACAGCTTGGGCTGGCTGATCTGCGAACACGATCTGGTGTTCAGCCCAGATTCAAGGTGTCGTCGCCACACCCTCTTTGTTGAGGATTGGCAAGCGCTGATGATCCGGTCCCCCGCACCCCCTGGGTGAGAACGTGCTGCATCACCTCCAGCAATCCATCGGCGAGGGGCCGATGGGCGCGCAGACGGCTGCTCCAGATGGATCCCGCCAGCAGTTCCTCGGCGCTCACCAGGGCCATGTCCTGGCCCTCCAGCAGCTGCAACTGCTCCAGCGGCACCGAAAGCTCGGCCTGGAATACGTGGGCGGTGCGGCGGTGGATGTGATGCACCATCACCAACTCCAGTGCCGGGGGCTGCCAGCTGATCTCTTCCACCAGCTCGCGCCGCAGGGCCTGCTCCGGTTGTTCGCCCGGATCGAGGTGCCCACCGAAGAGCCCCCAGCAGCCAGGGGCCACGATTGACGGGATCTCATCGCGCAGCTGCATCAACCAGCGGCCCTCCCGCTGCAGCATGGCCAGGGCAACTTCAACGGCCATGGTGCTGGCTCAGGCGGCCGCCGCTCGGCGTTGCTGCGTGGCGTAGAGCGTTGCCCCACCGGCCACGATGGCCAGGAACACCAGGGTCTGCAGTAACAGCAGAACGATGCCCAGCGCTGAGAAGGCGGTGATGCGGATCTTGGCCTTGATCAGCAGGGTGAGCAGCAGCAGCACGGTGGCCTTGAGGGCCAGCGCCTTGGCCGTGGTGAACGGACAGAAGGGGTTCAGAAACACGGTGGGATCACGGGTGTCCCCATGTTGGCGGGCCATCTCCGATGCCAGAGGCAATTCCGTGCCACGCGGTGCGGATCACCAGCGCAGCATGCGACTCCAAAGCCACCACAGCAGCCCCATCGGCAGCATGGCCAGGAGCAACATCGCCAGGCTCTGAATCTGCTGAGGGTTCATCTCAACGGCGTTCCTGCAGCGCAGGCAGTTGCCATTCTCCAGATAGGGCTGCCGCACTGGGGCCATAGAGACGGCCCACGAAGAAGAAGGGCCCAGCAGGAGCCGGCAGCCAGTTTGAAACCTTATCTGGGCCTGGATTCTCATGCTGAAGATAGATCTCCAGGGAGCCATCGGCCCCCAGCTTCAGGCCCTTGGTGCGATCACCGATCGAATAGCGATCGATCGGATTGGCTACCAATAACCGCTGCGGTAGTGAATACATCGTGAGCGACCAGAACTCACTCACCGGCGGCAGCTGGCCTGCGGGGAAACGCAGCACCCACTTGCGGCGGCCGTCGAGCACCTTGCCGTCCGGGCCGGTCTGCTGGCTGGCGTAGAAGGCTTCAGCACTGCTGTTGCCGTAGATCCCGAGCATCGCTCCCATGGCGCGATACGTGAGGTAGTCGGGCCCGAGTTCCTCACGGGTGCCGAAGAAGCCTTTGGAACTGCTCTGGGCCAGGGCCTGGCTGCGCAGGTTTTTGGCGGCGTCGGCCACCCCGGCCTCGATGGCGCTGCGGGTGGCGGGAGGCAGCAGGTTGGGGGCAAAGGGCCGCCCTGGCCCGATGCCGATGCGGGAGTAGCGCGCCATCATTTCCCGCTCCGATGGCACGGTGGGCATGAACGGCAGTAGGGCATTGAGATAGCCAATGAAGCCGATCCCCTCGGCCTTTGCTGGATCCCAGGCGGGCCAGTTCACCGGGGGAGCGGGCCTGGGGGGCTTGGTTCCTGCGAAGCGCGAGAGGGGAATCAGCTGGTACTGGCCCTGCAGTGCCTGCAGGGCGGGGATGTCGTCGGGCCCGTTGAGCTGGGTGCGGGTGAGGGTGCCCACGAAATCGGTCTCAGCGCGGAACACCTTGGTGATCCCCTTGGGCACGCTGCCCTGCCAGCGGGGGCCGGCGAACAGGTAGGTGCCGGCTCCGCGCCCCGTGGCCCGCACGCCCGTGTAGGCGAAGTTGTGGGTGTAGAGGTCGACCCACTGGTTCACGTAGTAGCGGGGTGCCGGCACTGGCGGCAGCTTCAGCACGATCGGTTCGGCCCGCAGATCCAGCCAGGCCCAGGAGTAGGGGGTGTCGTTGTTGGGGGTCACGATGTCCGTGTCCGCCGGGGTGGCGGCACGGCTGTAGTGGCGGAACCGGTTGAAGCCGCCCACGTAGCCCGGAAAGGCCTTGTTCTGGGTTTGGTTCCAGAAGGTTTGGTAGCCCTGCAGCGGGGCGTAGGCATAGAGCCAGGCCTCCTCGGCGATGGCCTTCGCTTCGGCGGGGGTGGGGGCCGGGAGCGCCACAGCCGGAAGCGCGACAAGGGTGCCGAGGCTGAGCAGGGCAACCGGTTGGGCCAGGCGTTGGAGCCGGCTGATGGGGAGCGAACGCATGGCTGTGCTGGGTGTGCGTTGGATCACGGCGGGCCTCAGGGTTGGATCGGCTCGATGTCGTTGAGCTGCCAGGTGTTGGCGAAGTAGGGCTCCGTGGGGGCGTAGAAGCGGAAGTAGGCGAACCAGCCCTTGCCCGGAGTGGTTTGGATCCAGTTGGCTGCGCCCGCTGGCTGCACCGGTCCGAACATCACATCCACCGAGCCGTCGGCGTTGCTCACCAGGCCGGCCTTGCGGGAGCTGAGGTCGGCGGCGCCCTGGGGGGTGATCAGCGGGCCACGGCTGAGGTTGTCGTAGAGGGTGATCGACCAGAACTGCTTCACCGGGGCGTTGGCTGGCACGCGCATGCGGTAGGTGCGACCGCCGTCGAGCCACTGGCCCTTGGCATCTTTGGAAGCCTCCAGGTACACCTGGCCGAAGCCCACCACCCGGCCCTGCATCCCCACCGACATGCCGATCGCCTCGTAGAACCACGACGTGCGTTCGTCGAACTGCACCCGCCGTTTGTCGGGCGATTCCTGATCCAGATCGAACAGCACGGCGTATTCCCAGTGCTTGCCGGGGTACACCGTGGCGCCAGGAGTGCGTTTGTCGTAGGCGATGGTGCGGGCCATCAGGTCGCCCAGCTGGGCCCCCTCGCCAAGGATCCGCGCCTGCCGGGCATCGGGCTTGAAGGGCTGGCCAGGGCTGATGCCCAGGGGCGACAGCATTCCGAACATCATCCGGTCGCGCGGCGCCACAGGCTCGTTGGCGTAGAGATCACTGAGCAGCCGCCAGTAGGAGAGATCGGCGGGCTGGGCCGACTGCCAGGGGCGACCGCCCACCTCCTCGAAGCGGGATACCGGCGGATTGGCGCGCTGGTTCCAGCCGTAGAGGCGGTGCTGGCGCACGGTGGCCTCGGCCACGGCCTTGTCCGGCGCCAGGCCGCGGGTGCCGAACCAGATCTGGTTGCTGGACGCCCGGAAGATCCGGTAGCCGGGTGCCGCCACCTCCGCGGTGCCGGGGGGAAGGATCAGGTACTTGCCGCCGGCACCCTTATCGGGACCGGTTTGACCCATGTCGGTGATCGGCTGCTGCCAGATGTCGAGCACGCCGCCGGCGGTGAGCCCGGCCGGCACCTCCACCACCAGAGGCCCCTGCTTGGCCAGATCCCAGAAGCTGAATGCATAGAGGGTGGTGATGTTGGGGGTGAGCATCCCCGCCTTGTCCTGCAGGCTGCGGTAGAGCAGCACGTCGCCGTTGCGCACGCCCAGGGTCTTGGCTTGGGCGTCGTAGAGGGCCTTGAAGCCCACCGCCGGCAGGGCCCACAGGTAGCCCTGGGTGGCGCGCTGTAGGTCGAGTGTGTCGTAGAGCTTGCGGGCGGTGGCGGCGCTTGGGTAGCCGTTTTCCAGCTCCAGGCGACCCAACCCCGGGGTGTCCACAGCTGTGATGCTGCGCGGCTGGGCCAGGCCAGCTGCAGGCCCCAGGGCCATCAGGCCAAGAGTGAAACCCATGCCGCAGCGCTGAATCGCCGAGGTGAAAGTCGCCATGTGCTGGGGCCGGGTCGGCAACCAACGAATGATGAACACCGTTGGTTGGGATGTCAGCTTGTGGCCAACAGGCGGCATGGACGTCGCCAGAACGCTTGCGGTAGCGCCGGTCCTCGGCTTGTGTTTTGGGCTTACCTGTGGCCTATAACGCGCCCATGACTCCTTGACTCATTCGTGAAGCCTCGTAATCGCCTTGTGAGCTCTGGGCTGACGTTGGGTGGCCTGCTGTCGAGCCGGGGCTCCAGATCGAAGGACGCCTCAGCGGCACAAGAGGCCTCGCGTAGCCGCAATGACGACGTCATCTACGACGTCATCGTCGTCGGCGCGGGCGTATCTGGCCTGACGGCGGCGCGCAACCTCAGCCAACAGGGCCGAAAAGTGCTCGTGCTCGAGGCGCAGCCCATGATCGGAGGCCGCCTGCAGCGCGTGCAGGTAGGAGAGTCAGGGCGTAGCACCCCTGGTGCCGTGCCCGGCTGGGTCGACATTGGTGGCCAGTGGGCAGGCTTGACGCAGAGCAAGACGCTTGAGTACGCCCGCGAGCTCAACATCTCCACCTTCCCCGTGCCTGTGGGCGGGACAGACACGTTCCTGTATGACGGCCGCCTCAGCCGCCATAACCACGCGTGGCCCTCGACGCCCTACAACGCGACTGACCTTGCACGTGGGTGGCCTGACCTCGACCTGCCGAAGGCCGAGCGGGACGACGTCGTTGCGACGTGGCTCAAGATCGAAGCGCTGTCCAAGACGGTTGACCCCGCGGCGCCATGGACGCATCCCGAGGCACGAGCGCTCGACACGATGACCATTACGACGTGGCTGGAGCGCAACGCGCGCACGCCCATCGCTGCATGGTGGACCGACGTTGTCGCTCGGAACTGGGGCGGCAACGGCGCCTTCGAGTCGGGCTCGGCCTCGATGCTGCATTTCGCTTGGGCGCAGCGCGTTTCCCCGCAGAGCGAAACGCCCGAGGCGCTGCTGTTTGACGGCGGCGCGGGACAGTTCCCTACCCGCCTTGCAGCCAGCCTGCCGCGGGACGCGGTGCGCACGGCTGAGCCGGCGCTCTTCATCAACCATTCGGCATCTCGCGTCGCCGTGACAACGCCTAAGGGGGTCTATCGCGGCAAGGCGGTCATTGTTGCCATGCCGCCGCATCTCACGGGCCGTATGCACTACGACCCGCCGCTGCCGCCGGCTCGGGACCAGCTGACCCAGCGTGCCCCCATGGGCGCAATCATTAAGGCGCTCGTTGTGTATGACACACCCTGGTGGCGAGCCAAGGGGCTCTCCGGCAGCGCTATTGGCAAGCTCGATGCCATTGAACTCGTCGCCGACTCGACCAATCCACGTCCTGGCAGCCCGGGCGTGCTCGCAACCTTTTTGACAGGCGAAGCGGCAACGCAGTACGGAGAGGCGCCCTTGGCTGAGCGTCGCGCAGCGGTTCTGGCCGACCTCGCCATGCTGTTTGGAGCCCAGGCGCGCGATGCCGTGCTCGAATACCACGAGGGCAACTGGCCGGCTAACCCCTGGATCGGCGGTGCTTATTCGACGTTTTACACCCCCGGGACTTGGACGCAGTTCGGTTCCCACCTGCGCAAGCCAGTTGGCCGCATCTTTTGGGCTGGAACTGAGGTGAGCACGGCATGGCCGGGCTACATCCACGGCGCACTGCAGGCTGGGGAGGAGGCGGCTGCGGCGGTTTCTGCTTTGCTGTAACTGGTACCAAGGCCTTATGGCACCTCTGTCAGTTGTCGATCGCTAGATAACGGGACAACCAGCTGTGGCGTGTACATCAAGTCCAGCAGCTAGGCACCGAATAATCCTGCGGCAAAAATGCTGTAAATCCTGCCGCTAGCACCAGGGTTGTCAAACTAAATTTTACTGAGACCCGTTTGCGGATCACAGGGTTGACACAGAGTCGTCCATGATGTTCATCGATGGAGAGGTGGAGCCCGGTTCCTTGATCAACGCACAAGGGCGTCGCATTGGGTCTGCCAAATGCTTTGAAAGCCAAGTGAGTCTGTTTCATTGCTAAACATGGAAAAATCGAGGCTACCCCTGGGCCCAGAGCTTGAACTGAGGTATCCGCCAAGGCCGCCTCGACCCAACCCTGCCATAGACATTGACTCGGCGGTGGAATACATCCGATGGCATGCCGATGCCCTGCAACGCCACGGTTTAAACGGCGGCTCGGTAAGCCTTGCGGAGGAGGACGATAGGCATTCGCACTTACTGCAAAGAGCTATACGCGACTGTGGATGGTGCATCTATATTCAGTATGGCGATGAAGGTGTTAAAGAGTTGGCCGCTTCTGCCATCGCTGGGCTGATGAATCCCTATCGCTTTGAGTTGAAACATCTGATTGATCACTCCCTCCATGGAATTGGTCTCTGGAAGACCTATGGGGCGCCTTAGATGTGATGTCTCACTAGGTCGTTTACGAGGAGCATGTCGCGCGTTGCTCAGATCCCAGTAGCAGCAGTGGATTTGGGCGGAAGACATTGGGCATGGTCAAGCCCAATGTCTTCCACCCCTGGAACCAGAGTCAGGCAAGCGCCCGGAAGCAGCAGGATCTCCCATTACTGGAATCCCAGTGGTAGTGAGGAGCTGGATGAGCAGCCGTTGGGCCCGTCATCGCTGATCTGGTTCTGCTGGTGTCTTCGCTGTGGAACGATGTCATGGTCCCCATGGCATTGGTGAAGCCCCCTTCATGAAGCCCCGTTGCCTCCGGTGAAGAGCGGTAGCGAATCCGCTGCAGCTCTTGCCGGTCCTGGCCGCCTGATCCATCGTGGCTGCAACGGGATTCGGAGGCTCCAACGATGGACGACACCCCCCCTGAGCACCAGAGAGGAGCGCGCTGACGATCCGGCTCCTGCTCCAACATTCTCGACGGATCCCTGATGTTCCAGGCCTGAACGGCCGTCCACTGCACCGCCTGAGGTGCCCCGGACCGAACGGAACATCCCACTCGACACCTGGCCCCAGGTGCCAGCGCCGGCAGCTCCGCCCACAACTGAAAATTCGCTGATCAGACGATCAGGCTGTTATCCAGCACCAAACTCGCGCAGCTGCGCCCGTCCCCCTTGGGAAGGCACCACGGCTGAGCAGGCAAACGCCCGGGGCTAACGCTCCGGGCTTTGTTGTTCTCTGATCCATGGACGAGCGAAGTCAGCTGTTTGTCCATGGATCCCATTCAGTTACTCAGCGAGCTCGACTGTTAGCGGAAGCGGTGATAGCTCGAACCATCTGGCGCGGCCAGACACCGATTCATGTGGTTGGCCTGCCTGGCGATCTGAACACGAGAAGTTGCAATCACCATCAACGCCACCGTGATCACCCATCCGACCACTTGAAGTTGGGGCCAGCTTGGCTGGCGAGACCACTGAGGAGCAAGAGATCCGGCTGGTGGTCACGCCGATGCTTGTCGAGAGCGGGGCAACAGCGCGGAGTTCAGGAACACCGAGAGCGAGCTCAGCGTCATGGTAGCCCCGGCGATCATCGGGTTGAGCCAGCCCAGGGCGGCGATCGGCATGCCCGGGCTGTTGTAGTTAAGGCCCAGAAGAGATTCTGGCGGATCTTGTTCATCGTGGCCAGCGATAGGCCGATGGCCGTCACCACATCGCGCAGGTCGTTGCGCAGTAGCAGCAGATCACTGGCCTCCTGCAGGGCGCTGATCGTGGCGGCTTTGTCGGTGGGGCGCACGTTGGCGATCACGTCGGTCATGCAGTTGTCGCCGCTGATCATCACCACCTGAATCCGCCGCCGCTGCAACAGTTCTACCGCCTGCTTGGCCTCCGGCCGCACAGTGTCGGCCACCGCCATTAAGCCCAGCACCGTCTTGCCCTGGTCCAGCAGCACCTCGGCAAGTTTGGGAACGAACCGGTCGACCAGTGCGCGATTGCCCAGCCACAGTGGCTCGCCACGGATCACGGCCTGTACCCCTTCTCCCAGCTGGGCCTGGAAATGTTGGGGAGGTAGAAGCACTAGCCCCTGGGCCGCTGCCGCCTCGAGCAGGGCCGTCGCCAAAGTGGGCTCGGACCCATGCTCCAGCGAGGCGGCCAGCTGCAGCACCTGCTGCTTCCAGTGCTTACCGAAGGCCAAGACCTCGGTAAGGGCGGGCTTGCCGCGGGTAAGGGTGCCGGTCTTGTCGAACACCACTTGGTGAGCTGCTCCACCCCCACCATCAGCGCCGCCGGCGTGGCGATGCCGAGGGCACAGGGGCAAGAGATCACCAGCACGGCGATCAAGGCGAGCAGGCCATGGCTGACGCTGCCGGCCAGGATCCAGAGGCCGAAGGCCAGAAACGCCACCGCCACCACCGCCGGCACGAACTAGGCGGTGACCCGATCCGCCAGGCGCTGCACCGGCGGAGAGCTGGCCTGGGACTCCTCCACGGTGCGGATGATCTGGGCGCGCGCGGTGTCGGTCCCCACCCGGGTGGCCTCAAACCGCAGAAGCCCGCGGCCGTTGAGCGTGCCACCGATCAGCTCGGAGCCCGACTGCTTGGCCACCGGGAGCGATTCGCCGGTGATCAGCGTCTCATCCACAGACGAATGCGCTTCGATCACTACTCCATCGGCAGCCACCTTCTCACCGGGACGCACCAGCACTACATCCCCCCGCTGGACGCCTTCGGCGGGTACTGTCATCTCCTGGCTGCCGCGAATCACCGTGGCGGTTGCCGGTTGGAGATCGAGCAGCCGCCGCACTGCTGCCGAGGAGTGCTGCTTGATGATCTCCTCCATGTATTTGCCCATCAACACGATGGCGATCACCACCGCCGACACCTCGAAATAGATACCGCGTTCGTCGATGCCGATGGGCAGGAGCTGAGGTGCGAAGACGACGACCACGCTGTAGAGGTAGGCAACCGAGGTGCCCAGCGCGATCAGCACGTCCATGCCCATGACGCCAGCATCAACCAGGGCCGCTAGCCCAATCAATGGGAACTAGAAGACGGCCGATTGATCCGGCCCAACGTCCTGGCGTGCTAGCCGAGCCGTCAGGGCACAACAATTCAGATGGAAGGGCGCCATTCAGCGCCCAACTCGAACGCCACGGATCGAGTTCATGAGTCCAAGCACATTGAGAAGCCAAACGACCACCGCGACCACAACCACTATGTTTAGGATCTGCTTGATCTTGCTATCCATCGGGATGTAGTTGTTGACCAACCACAGCAGCACTCCAACGACAACGAGTACAACAACGAGTGAAATGAGATCCACTGGCGAGAGCCCTCAAGTAATGACGCGCTGAGGCGTGCTTGCTGTGTCATTTTGATAAGCAGAGTCGCTGGCGAAGGCGTGATAAGAAAATCTAATTAACAGGGGGCTGTCATCGGGTGGATCGCAACAGGTGTTCGCTCCAGTAATCTGAGCAGATCAGAGGCAATGATGCTGAGGCTTTCTGTCACCCTTTGTCTATTGGGTCAGGATTTTATCTGTTCACCAAAGACTTCATGCGATCATTTCTGCTTGCTGTCTCCTCCGTCTCACTGATTGTTGCTTCGGCAGCGTCTGCCCAAACTGTCAGTGAATCTCAGATGCGTGCAGCCAATCTTGCTCGCATGCAAGCCGAATTCGTCAACGGCGGCTTGAGAAAATACTCTCCAGCTGATTGCATGCATCAGGGTGGGGGTTCCAGCTGCATGGTGTCGAATACGCCCCAGGGCTATCGGTTCCGTTTTCTTGGCGGAGCTCCTGGCTGGTCGGCCCGTCGTGAACCAGCAACTCTTGAAACCGTTATCCTCATTTCCCCAAGCGGAAAGATTTCAACGGTGGAATACAACGGACCTGTTCGTGTTCGCCCAAATCTCTAATTCAGGCCAATACAAAATCGAGGGGTGAAAATGGCCGGTCTCAGGCTCAAGGGTGAGTGGAATGAAGTGAAGGGAAAAATCAAGCAAGTCTATGGTGATCTAACTGTGTAGTCCCACCAGGTTGTTCAGCTGACAAGTGGGTGTGAGGTCGTCATGGTCCGGGTGTCACCGCCGACCCACTGACCTCACATCCCATGCATACCCACCCGAATGCTCGGCTGACACCCCTCGGCCGTGAACGGTTGCTGCGTC
>CALRUA020000028.1:0-25718 GCA_943371215.1 Cyanobium sp. NIES-981
TCTGTGTTCGGTTTGGTGGTAGTGCTCCGAACAGGGTCACAGACCGGCCCACCCATTGCCACAGCTGAAAAGTGAGGGAGGCGAGCCGTCAGCCCCGGCTACGCCGGGGCTGATCCCCCCGAGTTACACCACTTGCTGGGACGCCGCTCTCTTGGTTTCTGGCCTTGGCTTGCACTGGTTGCCGCATCAATGCAGCGATCCGGCATCTGGATCTCGATTGGCTGGTCGTCGGCGTTCCGGTGGAGTGATTGATGGTGCCCTTGGCATGTCGGGAACTGCCAGTGGCAACATCCATTCGGCCTGCGCCAGCAAGGCGGTTGGCTCCTTGAAAGGCCACATCTGGTTTCCCCGCGTTCAATCACCGCTTGGGTTCGGGATCCTGGCCCTGGGCGAGTCGCCGGCATGATGGTGCGTGTGTTTAGCCATACACCTGTGGTGCGCTGTCGTCTGCCTGTGCTGTTGATCATCGCACTGCTGGCTGGCCGAGCCGATGCCGCTCCCTTCAGTTACGACCCGGTGTCCTTCGCTGGGTTTGCCAACCAGACCTTCAAGAAGCAGGGTGAGGCGGCTTTTGTACGCCTTTTGGGTACCTGCCTTCGGGAGGGCAAGGACCGCACGGGATACCGCTGCCTCAGCGGCGAGCTGCTGCAGGACCTACCGGCCAAACAAGGGCGTAACTTTTGCAAGCTCGATGCCATCTGGTACGTGCCCTTCAGTAAGACGGTGCAATACCGCATGGCTAGCTGTCAGTTCAAGGGGGATCGACAGCGCCTGATGGAGGGCGGCCAGCAATGGCTGCGGGAAGGCCTCAATCAGCTGGAGAACTACGGCAAGTAGCGGTCCCTTCTCCGCGGCTCCCGAACACCATGGCCGCCGCTGAATCCTCCAGGTTGAGCAACAGCTCGGTGGTCTCGCGGGCGTTCAGGCCACTCTGCTGGCGCACCCGCGCCAGCACCTCGATGAAGTGCCGCGGATCCACGGCATGTTTTTGGAGGAAGGCATTGAGGGTTTGCTGGCAAACCACGGCTGGAGTGGGTTGGCCCATGACACCTCGGGGATGGAAGCATGAGCATCCACAGCCTGGTCCGAGGCCACTGGATGTTCTGCGGATTTGCTGAGCTGCTGCTGTGGTTTCTGGGCTGTTGGCGGGTTCCTGCTGAACAGGGCTGCAGATCTGAGCTGCTGCATGGGATGGGCCTTCGGGGTGACTACGACGGAGGTAGCCGCAGTTCTTCCCATGGCCCGCTCCCATTTCCATCTCCATGATCTGCGCCATTCCGCAGCCCAGGAGACCGCCCTCCACATGATCACGATGGCCGCCAGGGCGCTGCTGATGATCGGCACGGCGATCCTGGTGGGAGAGGCCGTAGCCGGGCCGGGCAAAAAATTGCTCGAGGGCCGGTTGCATAGGCCCATGGCCAGCAATGAGGATGGTGAGCCTGCCGATTGATCCCGGTTCGGGCTCGCTTCAGCTGCGGGGTTCCACCTCGATGCGCTCGAGGTTGGGAATCAGGGCCAGCGAAGCAGCCAGCCCCAGGATCAGGATCAGCAGGGCCGGCACCAGGGCCGCACCCACCCGTTCATCGCTGGCGTACTGAAACACCCGCACCGCCAGGGTGTCGAAATCAAAGGGCCTCAGGGAGAAGGTGATCGGCAGTTCCTTCACGGTGTCCACGAACACCAGCAGGGTGCCCACCACCAGCGGAGAGCGCAGCAGGGGCAAGTGAATCCGTCGCAGCACGGCTATCCAGGAGCACCCGAGGCTGGTGGCCGCTTCATCCATGCTCGGGGGGATGCGCTCAAAGGCGGCGTCGAGGCCGCCCTTGGCCACCGCCAGGAAGCGATCGGTGTAGCCCCAGATCAGCAGCAACATGGGGGCCAGGCCCGCAGGGCCACCGATCAACATCAGGGCAAGGGCAATCACCGTGCCAGGGATCGCGTAGCCCAGGCCGGCCAGAAAGCTGAGCTGCTGGATGAGCTGATTGGGGATCCAGCGCTTGGCCATGGCCAGCAGCAAGCCCGCGGCCACCGTGATGCCGGAGGCGGCCAACGCCAGGGCAAAGCTGCGGCCGCTGAGGCTGGCCAGCTCGCCGATGGGTTCGGCCTGTAGTTGATCCCAGCTCAGCGCTGCCCACAGCAGCGGCAGCCCGAGGGTGAGCAGCGGAGGCAGCAGGGTCACCATCCAGGCGGCCACCAGCCTCCAGCCCCGAAGGCTCCAGCGCTCGAGCTCACTGCTGTCGTTGCCGAGGTTCCAGCAGCGGCTGCGCTCGCGGAGCTTGCGCTCTGCAGCCACCAGGAGCGCCACGATCACCAGGGCCACCAGGGCTAGGGCCACCGCCCCATGGGGGTTGCCCTGTTGCTGCCAGCGCAGCAGGATCCCCGCCGAGAGCGTGGGCACGCCGAGCAGCTCAACCGCTCCGAGTTCGTTCACCACCTCCATGCCGGCCAGGGCAATGCCGGCACCGATGGAGGGCATGGCCATCGGGAGGGCCACACGCCAGAAACTGCCCCAGGGGCCCACTCCCAGGCTGCGGCAGGCCTCCAGTTGCCGCCGGCCGCTCACGGAGAAGCTCTCGGTGGAGAGCAGGAACACGTAGCTGTAGGTGCTCAGCGTCAGCACCACCACGGTCCATAGGGACCCGTGGACGCGGTGGCCGAGCCGGCTGCCCACATCGATCAAGGTGGCGGCCAGCAGATAACTCGGGGTGGCCAGGGGCAGCAGCTGGGCGATGCGCAGCCAGCGGCGGCCCGGGAATTGACAGCGGGCCGTGAGCCAGCCCGAGCCAGCCCCGAGGGCCGCTCCCAACCCCCCCACCGCCGTAACGAGGCCAACGGTGTTGAGCAGTTGCTGGAGGCCATCACGACCGAGGGTTAGCCCGGAGAGGCCGTCGGGGCCTGAGCAAGCGAAGGCCACCAGCCAGGCCACCGGCGCGAGGGCCAGCAGCACCACCACCACCACGGCCAGGGACAGGGCTGTGCGGCCCTCCTGGGCAGGCTGAACCGGCGGGGCTGATGGTTGCGAGGCGCCGGCGGCCACCATGGCGAGACGAACTCCAGCGGGGAAGTGGAGCAACCTAGCCAACGCCTGCTGCTATTGAGAATCCCTTGCAACCAGTGCTGGGCGGCTGGGCCTACTTCCAGCCGTTGGTTTCCATCAGTTTCACGGCCGCCTTGTTCTTGGCGCCCATTTGCTCCGCCGAGATGCCGCTGGCCTTGAAGGTGCCGAAGGCCTTCAGGGTGGCGTTGCTGCCATAGCCCTTCAACGGGTATTCGTGATTGGCTTCGGCGTAGCCCTTGCCGCCGGTTGGGGAGGCGAGGAATTCAATCAGCTTCAGGGCAGCGGCGGGATTCTTGGCGTTGCGGGTCACGCCGGCACCGCTGATGTTCACGTGAGCCGGATTGGTGAAGACCACCTTGAGCTTGCTGGCCAGCGCCTTATCGGCAGCACCACTCTCGCCGGACACCATGCGCGCCAGGTAATAGGTGTTCACCAGGCCAACGCCGCATTGGCCGTTGCCGATCGCACGGATCAGTGGTGTATCGGAGGTGAAATAGGGCTTGGTCACGTTGGCCGTCATCTTCTTCACCCAGGCGGCAGCGGCCGCATCGCCCCGCTGGATCATCTGATCGGCCACGAGCGATTGGTTGTAGACGCTCTGGCGGTCGCGCAGGCAGAGCTTGCCCTTCAAGGCCGGATTGGCCAGGTCGGCGTAGGTCTTGATGCTGGCGGGGTTCACCAGCTTGGGATTCACCAGCACCACGCGCACGCGGCGCGTGAGGCCGTACCAGCGGCCCTTGGCATCCCGCAGACTCAGGGGCACATCCCGCAGCAGGGCTGCGGAGCGGGTGGCCTGGAACAGTCCCATGTCGCTGGCTTTATCCAGGCGGGCGGCATCCACCAGCACCAGCACATCGGCCGGCGAGTTCTTGCCCTCACTGCGCAGGCGCTCAATCAGGGCGTCGTCCTTGGCCTCCAGCAGCTTCACCTTGATGCCGGTCTGGCGGGTGAACTGGCTGTAGAGCTGTTTGTCGGTGTTGTAGTGGCGCCCTGAATACACCCCGATCTCGGTGCTCTGAGCCCGTGATGCCGTGGCGGCAGCCGTGAGGGTGATGCCGATCAGAGCAGCGGCGCCGATCCGCACGGGAGTGATCTGACGACGCATGGAACGCAGGGTGGCAAAGCCGGACATCGGGCGACTGCAACAGCAGGGCTAGGCCTGAAACCTAAAAGCCCAGTGCCCTGGCCAGAGGTGCCTAGTTGGCCAAGCAATGTGCCTTTTTTTACAGCTTCAGGCTGCCAGCTGTTTCAGCGACGCCAAGTAGCGCTTGCGTTGCCCTGAGGCCCAGGGTTCATCGCTCCAGCTGTTCTCTGTTCGGGGTCTGGGTGGGTTCGACGCGTTCTGGGGGGCTGGCTTGTCGCTGGAGCGAACGGCTGCTGGGCTGGTCTCATGCATGGCGAGAACTTAGGCAGCTTCCGCCAGATGCCCAGGAGTTGACATGTGTTGTTGCAATGGCGTGGCTGATCGGGGCCGAAGGCCCGGAATATGAGGAAAAACCTCAGCTGAGGTCCGGTTGCCGTTTTCGATCCCAATCCAGAGGAAACTCTCCTCCGGACGCGCCTCTGCCATGACCGGCCCCAGCGAGACCCCCATCAAGATCCTGGTGGCCGACGACGAGGAGAACATCCGCCGCATCCTCGAAACCCGGCTCACGATGCTGGGGTATGCGGTGACCCTTGCCTGCGATGGAAAGCAGGCCATGGAGTGCTTCCGGGAGATTGAGCCCGATCTGGTGGTGCTTGACGTGATGATGCCCGAGCTGGACGGCTTTGCGGTGACCGAGCGCATCCGGGCCCAGTCCGAGGTGCCGATCATCCTGCTCACCGCTCTTGGCGATGTGGCTGATCGCATCACCGGTCTGCAGTTGGGTGCCGACGACTACCTCACCAAGCCCTTCAGCCCCAAGGAGTTGGAAGCGCGTATCCGCTGCGTGATCCGCCGGGCCACCTATGGCCAAGGCAATGGTGTGGCAGGCAGCGGCCGCGCCGCCAGCGTGGTGGTGGGCAACATCAGCGTGGATATCAACAAGCGTCAGGTGTTCCGCGGCGAGGAGCGCATTCGCCTCACGGGCATGGAGTTCACCATGTTGGAGCTTCTGCTCAGCCGCTCCGGCGAGCCCATCAGCCGGCTGGACATGCTCGAGCAGGTGTGGGGCTACAAGCCCGAGCGCTCCTCCGATAGCCGCGTGGTGGATGTGCACATCTCGCGGCTGCGGGGCAAGCTCGAGGACGATCCGGACAATCCCGAGTTGATCATCACAGCCCGGGGCCTGGGCTACATGTTTCAGCGCATTGGCCAACCGCTGGAACCCGCCCTGCGCTGAGGCACCAGAGGCTCAGGGCTCCTTGCTGCGTTTGGGCAGATCGCTGGGGCGCATCAGCACCACCACGGAGCCCGCCACGATCAGCACGCTGAGCACGATCCCTGCCACCACGGGCAGCATCACGTCGTTTTCCATGCGGGAAGCTTCAGGTTGAGCTCCCATGCTGGCGCCGCTGCAGAGGGGCTGCCATAGGGGCGGATCCCCGCCCTACCCAATCCGCTTCACAAGGCTTTACGATCCCTACAAGTTTCGTAAAGAACTGCCCCCATGGCTGATTCCACCTCCCGCTTCGGTTTCGTTGGCTTCGCTGAAACCTGGAACGGTCGCCTCGCCATGCTCGGTTTCGTGATCGGCCTGGGTACCGAGCTCCTCACCGGTCAGGGCATCCTCTCCCAGCTGGGCCTCGGCTGATCCATACGCTTAAGGGGCCGCATTTGCGGCTCTGTTCAAGCCTGTCCGGTGTTCCGGGCAGGCTTTTTCATGGGTAGGAGCCTTAGGCCTTCTTCCCGCTCATCCACTCTTCAGGCTTGGCGGCCTCAGGGGTATCACCAGGAACCCGCTCCTTTTCGATCTCCCGGTTGAGCTGGTGAAACAGGTGGTCCGGTGATCGGTAGCGCCGGGGCAGGCAGGTGTGCAGGGTCTCAAGACGGCTCCAGCACAGGGTTTTCTGTACCTTTTTAAGGCTGCTGCCCTCGATGAGCAGCATTTTCAGAGCCTTTCGGTAGAGGTAATACTTCGATTCGAGCTCGCCGATCGTCAGTCTGGGTGTGTCTGTGTCTGTCATCGCGCTCTCGGGAGAAAAAGTTCAGCTGGGCAACAATGTGCTGGCTCAGTCGCGTTGGCGAACGGCGAGTCTTCTCCCGGGTTCAGGCCCGCTGCGGCAGATGCGATGCCGCAGCGGCCCAATCCGTTGACCCTAAAGCACCTCTCGCGTCAGCCGGCTTGCCAGTCGGCAGGGGGTTCCGGCTTGTCACTGTCCTTGAGGGAGGGGAAGGTGCTGCGGATCTGAGCGGTGATGGCCTGGCGCACCGTTTGCCGGAACTGCTCAGCCGCTGCTGGGCTCAGTACCGGGTAGCTCGTGTCGCTGCTGGCCTCACCTCGCAGGGGCTTCCAGCTTGTTTTTTCCCGCTGCTTGAGCTCTTCCAGGGGGGTGAGGAAATCGAACGCGAGGTTGCGGGCCGAGGCTGCAGCCTCGGCAATCCACTGCTCCCGCAGGGGGATCAGCTCCTTGGCCTTGAGGGTGTCAGGCAGCCCCAGCACCGGCTCGTAGTAGTCCAGGGCCCGCAGCTCCTCCTCCAGCAGCACCGGCCATGCACCTTGCTCCGTGTCGCCGAGGCTGGCCTCGGCGCCGCTGGCCCGCATGGCTTCGAGATAGAAGGCCAGCCAGCGGTAGTGCGACTTATCGCGGGTGCGTTTCTTCTCCGAGCCCTTCCCGGTGGCGCGCTTGGGTAGGGCGGCTTCTGCCTTGCGCAGGAACACCCGGTCTTCCCGTTCGAGGTTGATGGCACCCCAGCGCTGGCGGTACTCCCAGAGCTCTTCGTACTTCCGCACGTCCTCTGCGGTCCACCCCAGGGCCTTCAGCTCTTCGGCCCTGTTCTCCTCGCCTGTCTGCACGCGTCTGTTGCCTTGATGCGTGCGCACCCTAAGTCCCGTCTATCCGCCACAACATGGTCTAAGGCCTGGCGGTGGGGATCAGGCGGATGCCGTTGCGTTCCAGCTTGATCTCAAAGCTGTCCCCTGGTTGGAGATCAAGCAGCTCCGTGTAGGCCTTGCCCACCATCAGATTGCCGTTGAAATGCACGTGGGTGCTGAAGGTGAGTTTGCGGCCGTCTTTGCTGAGGTCCTTGCCGTGGTCATCCCGGAAGCTGAGGCCCTTAGCCTCCAACAGGGCTTCGTAGAAGTCGCTGTAGTGGAGTCGCTCAGAGCCGTCTTTCTTGGCACTCACATAGCCGCAGTTTCGTACGAGTTCTGATTTAGAAATGGGGCCAAGATCCCGCACCTTGGTGAGCAGTTCTGTGCCACGAAGCATGGATCTTCTGAAGGTGGGTTTGTTCTACAGCTGCTTCCTTCCCTGGGCTGCGTGTGCGCCTGCTTTGCCGCAGATCTGCCCGAGGTCAGATGGGGTCTGGCGCTGTTGGGGTCCATTGCCCCTGCCAGGGCGTTGCCCGGCGCCGTCATGACTATGAAAGAAGTCCCTACTCCGGCCACCAGGTGGAGACGAATCTCAGCGGCTTGACGCGGGCAGTGTCGATCCCCGCCGCTGGCCTCACCCTCGCCGGAGACTTGATGCTTCCCGCCCAGCCCCGGGGCCTGGTGGCCTTTGCCCATGGCAGCGGTAGCAATCGCTTCAGTCCGCGCAATCGCTATGTGGCCGATGTTTTGCACGCGGCGGGACTGGCCACCCTGCTGTTGGATCTGCTCACGCAGCAGGAGGCCGCGGAGGAAGCAACGGGCCTTGCGCTGCGCTTCGATATCCCCCTGTTGCAGAAGCGCCTGCTGGCTGCTATCGACTGGTGTGTGCGGCAGCCCCAGCTGGAGCCCTTGCCCCTAGGCCTGTTTGGTGCCAGCACCGGTGCGGCAGCGGCTCTGGAGGCTGCTGCTGCCAGGCCCCAGCTTGTCCAGGCCGTTGTAGCCCGTGGAGGGCGCCCAGACCTGGCCTTTGACGCCCTCGCGCTCGTGCGCTGCCCCACGCTGTTGATCGTGGGCTCCTTGGATGTGGATGTCCTGGAGCTCAATGCCTGGGCTGCAGCCCACCTGCGCGCCTCCCACGATCTGTTAGTGATCCCTGGAGCTGGCCATCTGTTCAGTGAGCCAGGCACGCTGCACCTAGCGGCGGCGGCGGCGCGTGACTGGTTCCTGCAGGCCTTGGACCCATCCTGACCGGCTTGCTTCCGCTGGAAGCAGCGGTGGATGGGGCGCAGTGGTGTGATGGGCCATCACCCGTACGCCCCGGTTTCAGCCAAGCTGTGCTCGAATCTGCGCCCCCGTGGGTCGCCACTGCAGGCAACGTCTTCAGTTGTGGCGTGGCTGGCGGCAGCCTGCAGCACATCTGGCGTCCCAACGGTGCAATATCAGGTGTTGAGAGAAGAAGAACTGGCTTTATTGTTTGAGAACCGAGGCTAAGGCTCTGCCTAAAAGGTCTCGGCTGCTACTAATTTTCTCTTCGTTGGATTTGTTCGATGAATGATCGCTTTCGCGTGCTTCAGCGTCAGCCGCGACGCATCTCAATCACCCTCAGCTATCACGTGCATGAGGCTCTCTTGAGCCGTTCAGAGGAGGAGGGGCGTTCCGTGTCTAACCTCTGTGCATTCCTGCTGGAGGATGCCCTGCGTGATCAACGCAGTTCTTTGATGCCATCCCCGTCAATCCCCCCGGCGGTGAATGGACTCATGCCCAACGGACGTGTCAAGTCGCGTAGTTTTTAGATTGCATTCGGAGATGAGCTGCAGAACTGCGGCGATGTTCAAGCTGATGGCTGGAGCTCCCTAGATTCCTAATTAAGAATCTAGGGAGCCTTTCTGTGTCCAGGCCTCGCCGCCGCTCCCATCCCCGCCTCACGTTGGCGGCCAAGATCCGCGACCGCGATTGGATCGCGGTGCGCTGGCGGGTGCCGGCTGTGCTCAGGCCGCCGCTGCCCAGCCAGCTTTGCCTGCGCCTGGTGGATCTCAATCCCGTGGATCCTCTGGCTGCGGCTTTGGTGCTGCAGGAATGGTTAGTGCCCACCGACCGAGGGGAATGGTTTCTCACCGCGCCAGCGGTGGAGCGGGTGTATCAGGTGCGCCTCGGTTGCCTCGATGCCCAGGCTGGCTGGCGGGAATGGGCACGATCCAGTCGTCTGCGCTGTCTGGGGCCAGCACCACATCGGTTGTTCGTTCCCGTGCGCAAGCGGGAGCCGTGGCATCCACGCCAGAAGCTATGGCTGTTTGCCGATGCCAAGTTGATGGTGCATGGAGCCACGATGCGCCATGCCCAGTTGGTGTTTTCCGGTCAGCCTGTGCAGGTGGAGATCGATGGCACATTTTGCTTCGATGTGCCCCTGAGGGAAGGGGTGGATCGTTTCTCCTTGTTGGCCCAGCCTGGGCTGGGTCCAGGCCCTGCCATCAGCCGGAGCGGTTGGATCCGCAAGGAAACAAGGCTGGGGTGAGCGAGCGGCGAAGTTTGGTGAGGGCATGGCGCTCCAACCGTTGCACTTGATCCTTGCTGCGGCCAATGAGCCGTGCCACCTCGGCGAAGGATCGGTGCGTGTCACTGCCGTAGCGGAGCTTGATCACAGCCAGTTCAGGGGTGGAGAGTTGATGCATCTGGCTGTGCATCCAGCTGTAGTCGTCCTCGATTTCAGGCATGTTGCTGTCGGTCACGGTGTCCAGGAGGGTCATGTCTCCATCGCTGCCGTTGAGTTGTTGATCGAGGGAGATCGTGTTGCTGCGGTGGTTGATCGAGAGGGCGTAGAGCACCCGCTCCTCGTTTTCCCCCAGGGCGTCCGCTAGCTGCGTGGCATTCAGCGGTTCCTTGCCATTCACCTGAAGGGTTTCCGCCTTGTTGGCAAGGCTCACCAGATTGACGGGGATCCGGATGGATCCGTTGTGCTCCTGGAGATAGCGATTGATGGATTGGCGGATCCACCAGTAGCCATAGGTGGAGAATTTATAGCCACGGGTGGGGTCGTATTTCTCAGCGGCCCTGAGTAGGCCCAGGTTGCCTGCCTGCACAAGGTCCATCGGGTCGTGGGCGAGATGCTTGAGTCGCCTGATGTAGCGCAGAGCTACAGTTACCACCAACCGTAGGTTGGCATTCACGATCCGTTTGAGAGCTCTGCGGCCTCGACGTTCGAGCGCTTTGGGCGGATTGGGGTCGTCCATCCATTCCTTCACGATCGTGCCCAGGTGCACTTCTTCCTGGGCAGTGAGGAGAGGCACACGACCAATGGTACGCAGGTAATCACCAAAGGCATCACTCATTGCTGGGTTGGATGCAGGGGTCCAATCTTCTGCTGGATTGATGGGAAATTGATTGCTCTGAGGCGGAGGTGCGGTGTGTCTGCAGCGGTGGAGTTCGCCGTGCAGGACGCCAGGATGCATAGGCCTGATTCCGGGTTTTCTTGCTCAGAACTACTTGCCAGAGTTGCCCTTGACGGGAACGAAAAAAACCGGCACAACTCAACAGGTAGTAGCGCCAGAAGCGATAGAAGTCGTGATGGATATCCTGTTGAAGCTCAGGCCAGGCGGCATCAAAGTTATGCCACCAAGCCATGAGCGTGAGATCGTAGTCTTTACCGAAGTTCTCCCAGTCCTCCAGGAGAAAATGGGATTCAAATCCACGGCAGAACTGGGTGGCGGATGGCAGTCGTCCGCCTGGAAAGATGTGGGTATCAATCCATGCATCTGTTCGGTGGGTTGTGCGATCGGATCCGATGGTCTGCAACAGTGCCAGTCCATCATTGTGCAGCAATTGATTCACGGTATGGTGGAACTGAGCGTGGTTGCGTGGTCCTACATGTTCAAACATGCCAATGGATGCAATCCGATCAAAGGGCTTATTGACTAATTGAGTTAGTTTGCGATAGTCGCAGAGTGCAACTTGGATTGGTAGGTTTCCGAAGGATTCCTGGATGTAGCTCGCTTGCCGGGATGACACTGTGATGCCCATCACATTGACGCCATAGTTGCGGGCGGCATAGGCCGCCAGGCTTCCCCAGCCACAGCCGATATCCAGCAGCGTTTGACCTGGCTCCAGCTGTAATTTCTCACAGATCAGCCTGAGTTTGTGCTCCTGGGCGGTATTGAGGTCGTCCGCCTGTCGCCAGTAACCGCAGCTGTACACCATCTGTGGATCCAGCATCGCCGCATAAACCCTCGGGTCGATGTCGTAGTGGCGCTGGCCCACCACAAAAGCCCGGCGTAGCGATTGCGGGTTCAACCACCGCTCGCGTACTAGCTCGGCCAGGCTTTGAAGCCGCAGCCGTTTGCTCAGAGGTTGCTGGCCGTTGGCCTGCAGGAGCCGGCTGATGAGCTCATCGAGTTGTTCGCAATCCCAGTCGCCCTTGACGTAGCTGTTTCCCAGGGCGAGCGAACCCTGGCGGAGCAGGTGATGGAAGAGTGCTGGATTATGCACTTGTAGGTCCCACGGCCGCTCACCGTTGAATTGCACATCTGCATGTTTTGCAACGGTGGCAATTGCCGCAGGAATGGGCATGGTGCTGGTATCACTGGCGCTAATCAAGCGCTGTTTTGAGCGATTCCCTGATTTTGTTGTAGATGCGCGGTAGCTTGTGGTCGAGGGCGCTGCAACTGCGCGCCCTCGCCGTAGTTGTTACTCGATTGCCACTTCTACGGCTGTGGCTTGGCTGGTTGGAACTTTCGGAAGATCAACTTCCAGCAGGCCATCATGGAAATGGGCTTTCAACTGTTCCGCAGCAACGTTTGAAGGCAAGGTGAAGCTGCGCATGAAGTTTCCGTAGCTGCGCTCGATGCGGTGGTGACGCCAGCCCTTCTCTTCAATTTCCTTACGCCGTTCGCCCTCCAGAACCAGGACACCGTTCTCGATTTTCACCTTCACATCCTTTTTCTCCACGCCAGGGAGTTCAGCATGAATCTGAAACTCCTTGTCGTTCTCGCTGATATCCACCCGCGGACACCACTCGCCATTGCCAGCCCATTCGCCCGAACGCATCAGCGGCAAGCTGAGATTGCGGCTGTAGCGATCCAGTAGATCTTCAAAGTCCCGCAGGGGTTCCCACTTCATCAAGGCCATGGTGCTTGAACTGCAACGCCAAACTCAACCTATGGAGGTGGCCATGCTGCCATGGCAGACGCAGCAGAGTTGATTTCGATGTGCAGCAATGAATCGATTGGATGTTCGAAAGACGCGACCCATCGACTCCACGCTTTGGATCTCAAGCCCGCTATCTTCAGATGGGAAAATCGGATGAGGATCGGAGATTCCTTGTTTCAGTATTCAGAATGGAGCTTGCGACGCAGCTGCAGTACCCTTGGGTGTGCCATGGCGATGCTGTGGCTGTATCGCAACCGTGCTGGTGTTCCCATCAGTGAGTGGTGGCATGGGCTTCTCCAGCAAGCCAATGTCTTGCTAAGGCAGTTGGTAACTGCTGGTATCAGATAATGGCGCAAGCTCATTATTTCCTTTGTCACTGTGGCAGTCAGAAGCGATATTCTGATTGAGCCTTTCGGGTATTCTCTGTGCATCTATCTGTGCACGAGGCCTTGGTGGCAGCTGCTGCGCCTTGGGTTCTCCCTTGATGACTTGGTTTGAGCCTGTCAGCAGGCTAATTGTTTGGCGGTGTTGACTCTAGGCTTAGCCTTGTATCCTCAACTTGTTGAGCAGAAAACCGAGAACTGTTGTTTGACGTGTGATGATATCACCTGTGATCTGCATGCCAAGTCGCAGTTGGCAGCTGTCCTTGCGCCCTTTGAGGCTGTTGCGCTTAGGTTGCACCAGCACCTCGTAGGCGCTTGTAGCCGCACCTCCATCGGCCGCTCTTTGAGTCTGTGTATCGGCGCCCACGCTCAGCACTCTGGCTGTGAGCACACCAAATTCCGCGGTTGGACAGCTTGCCACCCGCAGGCTCGCCTTCTGCCCGGTTCGCACTTGGCTGATCAAATCGGGAGGAACCAGGAGCTTGATCATCAGCCGTTCAGAGGCAGGCGCCAATACGGCCATGGTTTCGGCAGGCTGCACAATCTGACCCGGATGGCGGAGGCTGGTTTGGATCACGGATCCGCTGATGGGTGCTCGGACGGTGGCTTGATCAATAGCCCTGTTAATTTGTAGAAGTCGTGCTCGTCGCTGGGCGAGTTGCTTGCTCCATTCATCAGCCGACGCGCGGGATTGAGAAGCGGTCTGCTTCAGTCTGGCAAGCTCGCTTGCTCCACGTGCTTCCTGTTCAGATACGCCCTGTAGGGCTTTGAAGAGTTCTGATCGACTTACCAACTGACGGGCCTGTTTTTCCTCAACGATGCTTTTGGGCACTGCGCCACTCGCAAGAAGAGACTGGTATCGCTTCAATTGGTTCTGTTCAAATTCCAGAGATGCCTTCGCCTGATCTACCCCACGGCGTGAAGCTGTTCTCCAGGAGTTGGACAACTCACCGAGAGCCTGCACCTGAGCTTGTAGCGACCTTTGCTCTTCTTGTGACTGATTTGCCTGTCGCTGCAAGGCCGTTAGTTCCTGCTTGACCTGATCATGCTCGGCCTCCAGTGTTCGGCTATCTAATATCGCCAGCACTTGCCCTTGCCTAACATGCTGATTGGGTCTTAGCATCACCTGCTGTACTCGCCCCCCGAGCTCACTCTGCAGCAGGGTGTTCTCACCAACGGGACGCACCGTTCCCTGGGCGCGAACTGTTTCTTGCATCGGCCATACTGCTAGGGCTCCAGCCCCGAGGGTTAAGGCAAGAGCAAGTTGACGGCCTAAGGCCCTAGTCCATGGGCCTGGGCTTGGAAGGAAGTCATCCTGGTGTAGTTCTTGCAACACCACCGAGGCATCCTCTCCGCCCTTGCGTAAGGACGCTGTGCTTGGTACCAGTCCCTGGTCCGATCTGCCTGTATTCGTCATGCGGCTTGGAGGTAAGGGCCAACTTGGCTGTGGTTTCGGAGATCATGAGGGTGACTCTGTTGCTTGACGGATCCTTGTTCCATGTAAATAATCCAGTCCGCTCGCAAAATCACACTTGAGCGATGGCTCACTAGGAGTGTCGTCTTTCCCTTACGGTGATCCAGGAGGCGATCCATCAGTCTGGCTTCTAGGACGGGATCAAGGGCGGAGGTGGATTCATCCAGCAGGAGAACAGAAGGATCACTGGCCAGAGCCCTAGCAAGGGCTAGGCGTTGTCGTTGACCGCCAGACAGATTGGCACCGAATTCACCTAAGACAGTTGCATAGCCATCAGGTAGACGACAGATGAAGTCATCGGCAAGGGTAAGTTGGCAAAGCTCTACAACATCCGCGAAGCTCAGTTGTGGATAGGCGAATATAAAGTTTTCGTAGATCGAGCGATTGAGGAAGATGTCTTCTTGAGGTAGTAACACTACTTGTTGTCTTAGACATTCAAGGCTGAGATCGCGGCCATTGAACGGCCCAAAATGAATGGAGCCTTGCTGCAGTGGATAAAGTCCAGCAATCAGCTTGCTCAGGGTGCTCTTTCCGCAGCCAGATTCTCCTATTAAAGCCGTTGTTATTCCCCCTGGAATTCGGAGATTCAGGTTCTGGATCAGTGCACAGCGGCCTGGGTGGTGGAAGCTCACGTCATGGCAGACAATGTCGCCATCGGCTGGGATCTCCGCCTGTTGCTTCCCAGGAGCGATTGCGGACTCTGCTGGGTGTTGCAGTGCATCATCCAGGCGATCCATCACAACCCGAGATGTGATCCATTCTTGGCTTAGTCCTGTCGCAGCGGCCAGAAATGCAAGAACATTGGCCCCCATCCCGTTGAATGCCAGTAGCTGACCAATCGTGAGCTGTTGATTCAGAACAAACGAACTTCCGTACCAGAGCAGCACCACGGTCGTCACGTTGCCTAGGAAGTTCGTCGCTGTGCTCGCTTTGAGCTCAAGCATGCCCATATTCCAAGCTAAATTCGCTAGACGCCCTTGTTTGCCCTGAAACTCATCCCATGCCTGTGGTCGTGCCTGTGTCGTCTTCAGAAGGGTCTGCCCTCTGAAGAGTTCAACCAAAAATCCCTGGTTATCAGCTGATTGCACCAATAAGCCCTGGGTTCTCCGATGTAAACTTGGCAGAACCGCTACCTGTGCCAACAAAACTGCTGAATATCCAACCAAAGCGGCTACTGTAAGGGAGCCACTGTATTGCCACATCCATAGCAGTGAAATGAGAGCGATGCAGCATTGGCCTGGTAGCCCGAGCACTGCGTTGGCAATCAAATCATTAAGGCGTTGGATGTCGTCTAATCGGCTGACAACCTCTCCGCTGCGACGACTTTCGAAGTAGCTTAGTGGCAGTTGTAGTAGGTGCCGTCCGTAGTGTAAGACCATCTGCAGTTGTAGCTTCTGGCCAAAGTGGCCCACCAAGACACCCTGCAGAAGATTAAGTAATGCTCGCAGTAGGAATAGGGCAAGAATGCCTATGCTTAAGCTGCGCAGCATGTCTCCATCGCCACGTACCAATACATCATCCGTAAGGATCTGCATGAGTAGCGGCATCGCCAGCGCAAGAACCCCGATACTTAGGTTTAGGGCAAGTGCTTGTAAGAGCAATCGCTTAAACGGCAGCACCAGGCTACGGATAAGGCTTGCTCCCCTGCCTCTTTGCCGGCTCCCTTCAACTTTTTCTTGAGGCGGGAAGCGCTGAGGATCGGGTTCCAGCAGTAACACGACCCCATTGTTCCAACCTTTGAGAAATGCCTGTGGGCTCACCTCCCTTAGGCCAATCGCAGGGTCAGCTACAAGCAGTTGTCCATTCTTATGCCCGTGTAGCACCACCCAATGGCATCCCTGCCAGTGGCAGATGATTGGCATTGGCAGGGTTTCCAGGTCGTTGAGCATCTCCGGTGAGGCCTTAGCTGCTCTGGCATTGAAGCCAAGACTTTCTGCCCCACGCTTCAAGCCCAGCAACGTTGTGCCCGTGCTGGATGTGCCAACACTATGCCTTGCTATTGAGAGAGGCAGGGCATAGCCATGACTCTGGCAGACGGTGGCTACGCAGGCTGCTCCGCAGTCTTCCTCATTGTGTTGGCGTATGCAGGCTGGGGTGGCAGAAGGAGCAAATGCTCGAATCTGGCTTTTGAGCCAGGTTATCCATTTGACGCGATCCATTCCCGGATGCTCCTTTAGCTGGCTCAAGCCGAGGCATCCATGCTCAAGCCATTGAGCTGATTGTTCACAATCGAACCGCCATTGAACACGATGTTGATTGCCAGGTTGATTTGGTTTGCTCCCATCAGCACGGATCTCATGATTCCGCCACCTCCAGCTCTTCCACCACCTCGCCTCATCGGACTCAGACTTGCTTTGTAGCTTCTCAATCCGGAGCTGCGGCCGCCACAATGCTGTTCGGCTTCGAATTCTGTGAAGAACTGCATGGAATGATTGGATGAATGTGATAGGAAGCCCGTTTCCTGTGTACGGAAACGGGCGAGCATCAGGCTGCGATGAGCGCTGACAAGTCCAAGCCTGTGAGTTGGCTCACCCCTGAGCCAGCTGAACCTCCCAGTAAACCAATGGCAATGCTGGCAGCATTATTCAACTGCAAAGCATTTGTGAGGATGGAGCTAATCGTGATAGTGGGTGACACATTGATCGAGAGAAAGCCGCCGCTAAGGGCTTCGGCTTCCAGTTCGTTAAGTTCGTACATAGCATTTAGGAGTGAGAAAAGCCACCGCTAGCTGACAGCAACTACCGGTGGCTTGATGTGAGCAAACGTGTATCAGCCGATCACAGAGCCCAGCTCAAAAGCATTGCCCTGCAGACTCTGAGCATACCCACCACCCAGCAGGACACCAATGCCGTTATTGCTAACGGTGTTGCCCTGGGTGAGGCGAGTGGTGTTGAAGCTGTATTTGGTGGTGTCAATCTTGGTAAACCTCCAGCCACCGCTAAGAGCTTCAGAGGCGCGGCTGTCGAGTTCGGTGAAAATTGTCATGGTTGCTTGTTTGAATGTTGTTTTGTTGGTGCCCTATGCCTCAGGCCTCTGATATGAATCAGAGGATGTAGGAGGTGATGGAGGCAATGTTCATTTGCTCGCTGGAGGCGAAGCCATAGCCTGCGAGACCAAAGCCAAAGTTGTTGGCTGTGTTGGTCTGGCCTACATTGGTCTTGTTCGACTTATAGGTGTAGTCCGACTTCTGGTACCAAGAACCCCAGCGGCCCCCGGACAGGGCCTGGGCTTCTTGGTCCGCGATCAGATGGAGTTTAGTCATCGAAAATCTCGAAGAGGATGAAGGACCTCCAGAGGCCCCAACTTGTTTTAGAGCTGACTCACCATGGTCACGCGTGAATCAGCAGTAATGCAGCATCTGTGCTTTGGCCCGCTAGGGAAAGCTCGCAGTTCGGAATGAGCCCCCCCAGCTGAGTGACAGAGCAACAGCACGTCCTCGTCCATCATTGTTGGCCAGGTTTGCTCCTGACAGGGCGATATAGATCGGTACCTCCCTTAGCGGCACATATGACAGTGAGGCATTGATTCCTTTGCCAACCCAGCCTGCACTCAGCCCCAGGTTTGGGGTTAGTTCTATCCCTGCTGAGGCGAGCAACCCATCACTCACAAGATTCACGGCGTCGATCCGTTGAAACCGTCCACTTCCCCCTCCCAGGTTGATCTGTAGTGTCTGGCGAAAGCTCGGGTCGTCTTTTCGGAGCGCCCATGCCCCTGTGAGCACGCCATAGGGAGATCCCCCAGGTTTTGGCCAGTTTCCATAGGAGGCCACTCCAAGCCACCCTGCCCCGAGGTGCATCGTGAAGTTGTGATCGGTGTAGAGCTCCCTTCCTAGTCGCACGTCGAGGCTGCCACCATTGCGTTGATCTGCCAAGCTCTCCAGGTTAAAGTCCATCTCAATAGCCACTAGTCGCCGGGCATTCCCTATCCCCAATCCAACATTCACACTGCCATCAGTTGTTAGTGCATTGTTGTTATTGCCATCTTCGTATCCATAGATCGAAGACGAGACAAAATAGTTTCCCCATTCAGCCACAAAAGCAGTTGGCATCTGCGTTGGATTGAGGTTGGGTCGGCTGTATGGCTGCTGTCGCCCTTGGCTTCGTTTGTTCTGACCCTGCAGCCCACCTTCTGCAGGCTCGTTGGCATGAGCATGGGGAATGGTTCCCAGGGTCCATAGACTTCCTATCAGTGTGATCCCAACGACTATCAATTCCTTTTTGTTTCGTTGCATGGCTTAGGTCTCCAGGCAACGGAGTGCCTGTTGGGATTTTAGTGGTAGTTCTGTTTGTATCCACTCCCGACTCTTCGGCTTTAATCTCCAGTCTTCGTGCCCTGTCGGAAGTGGCATCCATCGCGGTTGTTGTGCCTGGAAGTACACCAGTCCACAGAGTTCGGGGAAGCTTCTTCTGTTGTCTAGTGCCTCCTTCAACCACATCGTCTGATCCTCGCTAGATCCACTGACACCCATTTCGGCAACAATGACAGGCTTGCGATACCGATCATGCAACCATCGTTTCTCACGAAACAGTTCAGAGAAGCTTGGGAGTGATCCATCTTTTGTCCACGCGCGACTGGCATAGACTGATAGACCGATTAAGTCCACATAATCTGCTCCTGGCCAGAACTCTTCAGCAGTCTCTCTCCCAATTGGGGACCAGACCCATCGGAGCTGTTTGTTGTTTTCGGCATTGAGCATGGTGTGCACATACCGATAGAGCTGAACGTATTTGGCTGGCTTACCCCAGGCCCATGGATATTGGCCAGGTTTGTCCATTTCGTGCGCAAAGCGCAGTAGTACTGGTCCCTTGTGCGCCTTTAGGACCTGGTTAATTCCTCTAATCTGTTCATCGTATTGGCCGCTCAGCACATCCTCAAGCAGATCCTTCTCTTTTCCATCTGGATCTGGTCTTGGAAAAGGCTCTAGTGTCAGTAACGGAACTCTAGACCTTGCGGTGCTCTCTGCTAGAAATGAACCGAGTACCTTCGGACCGGATGGATCCACCCAGCTGATGAACTGATGGTCCAGATCTAGCCCACGCCAACTCTCATTGCGTGGATCTGTTGTGTACATTCCAATTAACATTGGGTAGCGATGGCGATTCATGATGTCTTGGTGGCTCACCATGACCAGCAATCCACTGGTTGCGGCAGCAAGTCCAATCACGCCGGTTTGTCTTAACAGTCTCATTGGTTTAAGACCTCTGTAATTCTTTGCTTATCCCTGCTTGCCAGGTGGCTGGCGTGGTTAGCGGTGCGAGTAATTCTCTGTGCCGGATCCAGACGCTGCTGAGAGTGAGTACGATCGCCGTTGTTGCCATTAGGTGATGCCTACGTCGTGCCTTTCGGCTCAATGTTGTGATTGCAAGGATGGCTACTGTTAACAGCGCAGCATTGATGAGAGTGAGTAGAATATAGCCTTGTGCTTTTGGGGCGATTGGTCCCAGTAACACTGCTACGCCGCAGGCAATGACTACCCCAGCCAAGTTCGGGATCAGAAAGCGTGATGGCAGAGGTGAAGCCGAACTTCCTTTGCTTGTTACCTTAAAGTCCAGTGAATATGAGGACCATCGCATGACAAATGCGTGGATAACACCCGTTAGAATCCATGGCCCCCGGGTAAGCTCAAAGAGCCCCTGCTCCCACGAGATCAAGGGCGCGTTGGGCGGTTGCAGCAGTTTTCGTTGTCTTAAATACAGTACTGGCAGGATCGTGAGCAGGAGTTGCAGCCCACTTAATGCAAGAAAGCTCGGGTAATGGATCCGCATCCATGGTCTGTTTAATGCCAGCGCTATTATTGGCAGACCTAACCCGAAGAGACTCAGCAAGCCTCTCAGTGGATAGAATACCTGGGCATAGAGAAACTGCAATCTCAGCCTCCAAGGCAGTCTACTTAGAACTGCAGGTGTATAGCTTAGTAGTAGAGTTGTCAAACTCCGAGCCCACTGCATCTCCTGTACCATCGCATCTTCAAAGGTTTCCGGCCCTAGTCCGTGGCAGATTGCACGATGGGCAAAAGCTCCACGCCAGCCCTTTGCATTCATCAGAAGTGTTGTTGAGTGGTCTTCCGCGAGTTCTGGTCCTAGTCCTCCGATTTCTCGAAGAGCCTTTGTACGTATTGCGTAGTGGCTACCGATGCACAGTGGCGCGAGATTGTTGTTGAAACCGAGTTGTTGCGGCCCATGAAGCACGCTTTCGGCGTATAGGCGTCCACGTGCAACCCAGCTCCTGTCAGCATTGGAGTCACAAACTGATGGTGCCGCTACATATCCGATCCCAGGGTCATTAAAAGGTTTGAGCATTTCCTCCAAATACCCCTGTGCCGGTATGTGATCGGCATCTAGTTGCACAACAACGTCATATTCTTCGTACCCGAAGTGGTCGTAAAAGTAAGCTAGATTGCCTTCCTTACACCGTCTCCGTCTTGGCCAGCTTGGTTGGTGATAGCCTTCTGCCTGCCAGCGCGATGATATTCTTACTCCCTGCTGACTGCACCACTGCTTCACTTCTGGGTTTGGCTGTTCATCAGCTAGCCAAGTCGTATGGTGAGGTCTCTGTTCTAACGCCGCCTCCAGTGTGGGTCGCACGACGGACCAAGGCTCCGAGGGACTCTTTGTGACAACCATCGCAACTCTCAGATTGGATGGTAGGTTGAGTCTTGGATTTACTTGTCGCATCCTAAGAAACAATATAAATGGCCACAGTGGCAGGCCCGTCACGTAGATCAAAAGACTTGCGTTGAACAGTGTGTATGGCAAGCTCACCCAGGTATCTGGTTGTAACATCCACCGCCAGAAAGCGATGGTTCCCACGACCCAACACATCACCAACGCCTTTAGCATTCTTTGCTGTCTGCTGTCTAACACCGGTTCGAATATGGTGTTCATGGCTTCTCGTCTCCTCGTATCTGCTTCGATCCTTCACTGAATCCTCGCTTTCTGCCTTTCTTCTGCTGTTTCGTTTGCATTCGCTTTTTGTCCGCTGCTGTTTGTCCAACAACCCTTACCGTCTCTTCTTCCCAGGCTCCACACACTGATCGTTTCATAGCAGTTCACCACGCCCGATCTGCCATACCTCTAGCCCGGCATCTGCTGCCGCTTGAATATTCGTTCCGCGTCGTGTATCAAACACCCAGCCGGGTCTGCGCATTTTGCCTGCAATCGCATTCCAATCCAGCTGCTGATAGTTGCACCAGTCTGTGAGTATAATTACGGCATCGGCATCTTTGCATGCTTCTTCTACAGTGCCATGCCTGCTGAAGCTGCCTTCTAGTAGTCTGCTGATGTCAGCATCTGAGACCCTTGGGTCATGGATGCGTAAGCTGGCGCCATCATGAAGTAGCTCCCGGCAGATCGGAATTGCAGGGCTTTCTCTGGTGTCGTCTGTATCAGCTTTAAAGGCAAATCCAAGAACTGCTACGTTCTTCATGCGTAGCCCCCCAAACATCCGCCGAACCACTAGTTCGGCGATACGCTTCTGAGACCAATGATTTAACTCCACAACTGAGCGCCAGTAGTTCGCTACGGGATGTAATCCATAATGTTCTGCTAGGTAGATGAGGTTCAGTAGGTCTTTGGTGAAGCAGCTTCCTCCAAACCCCGGCCCTGGTCTGAGAAACTGCCTGCCGATACGCTGGTCGCTGCCAATAGCCAGCCTCACTTCTTCTACATCAGCACCAGTTGCTTCACATAGCCCCGCAATGGCATTAATCGATGAGATCCTCTGAGCTAGAAATGCATTCGCCGTTAACTTCGCCAGCTCGGCAGACCATAATCCTGTTGTGATGATCCGATCTCTTTCGACCCATTGCTCGTATATGCTTGCGAGCTCCTCAACGGCAGCAGCTTCTTCTCCACCCACTAAAACACGATCTGGATTCTCTAGGTCATTAATTGCTGTGCCCTCCGCCATGAATTCTGGATTCGATAGAATCTCGAATCTTGCATCACCAGCCTGGCTTAGAATCTTGCGCAGAATGTCTGCTGTCCGCACCGGCAGCGTAGAGCGTTCGACAACAATTGTGCTTCCTCTTGCATCTGTAGCTATTTGACGTGCCGCTGATTCGATAAACGTAAGATCTGCCGCCGCACCTGCTCCGTGCCCGCTGATCTTTGTTGGTGTATTCACGGATAGGAATACCATGTCAGCCTTTTGTATCGCTGCTGACACATCTGTCGAGAATCTAAGATTCCTCCCACGCACTCGTTCTAGGACACTTTCAAGTCCTGGTTCGTAGACGGGCAGCGAAGCATTGTCTAGATTGTTCCATGCGTCAATTCTTTTCTTGTCTAGGTCGACCACTTCAATCTCAATGCCAGGGCATTGATCCGCCATCACAGCCATTGAAGGCCCGCCTACATAGCCCGCACCAATACAGCAGATTCGGTTTGTCATGATACTGTCGTGAAGATTCGCTCAGCTTTCAGTTGAGCCGTAATGTCTGCAATTGTTTCTTTCAAGCCATTCTCCAGGCAGACCATGGGTTTCCAGCCCAGCATCTTCTCGGCAACTGTTATGTCTGGCTTTCTCCTCTGTGGATCATCTTCTGGCTTGGGTTTGTTGATCACTCCTGTCTCTGTATTCACTAGGTCCTTAATGATGCGAGCTAGTCGTCTTATTGTTATTTCTTCTGGGTTTCCGAGATTTACAGGCCCTTTCACTTCGCTTTGCATAAGTGCTACCAGCCCCTCAACCAGATCGCTGCAGTAACAAAAGCTCCTGGTCTGCAATCCGTCTCCATAGATCGTTAGAGCTCTTCCTTGTATTGCCTGACTTATGAAGTTGGTTACTACCCGTCCATCGCTGCTGCTCATCCTCGGCCCATAGGTGTTAAATATCCGTGCCACTGCTACCGAGGTTCCATGCATCCTTGCATGGTCAAACACGACTGTTTCGGCAATTCTCTTGCCCTCGTCATAGCAGGCCCTTGGGCCGATGCAGTTCACATTTCCCAAGTACCCTTCGTTTTGGGGGCTGACTAATGGGTCTCCATATACCTCGCTTGTTGATGTGAACAGCATTCTGGCTCTGCACCTGTGAGCAACGCCCAATGTGTTGAGGGTGCCTAGAAAGCATGTTTCAGCGGTGGCGACTGGATCTTTCTGGTATTGCTCTGGTGATGCCGGACATGCCAAGTGCCACACTTTATCCACTTCGACGTGAAATGGCTCTCTCACGTCATGCTCTACAAGCTCAAAACGATCATCGCCTAGCCACTTCGCTATGTTCCTTTTCGAACCTGTTTGCAAGTTGTCGATACAGACAACCTTGTTTGCGTCTACCCCCATCAGTCTGTCTATCAAGTGCGAGCCTATAAAGCCTGCCCCTCCAGTCACTAAGTGACGCATCATCCTGTTTCTTGGGTCGCTGCGAAACTATGGGATTTCTGCTTCACTGTCCGGACTTTGCTGCCCGACTGTGCATCTTCTGCATCTCTATGCCTGACTCTGCTGCAGTTTTCCAGCACTCTTTGGGCTCTGGCATGGCCCAGTCAATGTGATGCTCCTGCTTACTTCACCCCATTCCCTCTAGGCGTTCCTCGCCCTTCCCTCCTGTTGTGCAGGGTCTCCTCCATGGCCTCCCCTGCACCTACTTTTTGATCCCTTCTGCTTGTGGTCGCTTTTGGCCTTCTGCCTGCATGATCCACCCAGCTGCCATTGGCCCATCCTCTCGGGTTGATGGGTGTGGCATATTTTGAGCATATATGCCTTCTGGCTTAATCTCGAGCGATTCACATCTTCTTTTTGGTGTTTAATGGTTGTCATAGCATGCCCGGATGATCATCCTGAACTCGTCCCACCACCCCTCATCGGGGCCTATACCATGCTCACTCGAATGGCTTTATTGAGTAGGACTGCTCTTTATGCAGCTCTTCCCTTCGCAGTTCTAGGGTTTCCTTTGCCAGGCAGCGCTGACATCCTTTACAAGCTCACGACCAAATGCAGCTTGAACGGAGCGGCACCGGTGCCCTGCACGGTGCAGGCTGAGGAGGATGGCAACGCTACACTTTATCGTCACAAGATCGGCAATGTCACCGAGACGGTCCGCATCACGGACTCTCCTGTGACTATGGCCTTGTACAACGCTGGCACGAAGCAGTGGGTGGGGCTTTCCATGGCTTCGGCGCGTTTCTCCTCGAACACCATCTGCTTTAATCGGCAGCAATTGTGTGTGGTAAATCCTAATTATCTCAATAGTGTGAGGGAGGACAATCCTGCTGCTACATCTAAGCGAGATTTGGTGAAGGTGCACTTTGGCCGTGATGGGCGCATCGATGCCAGCTGCTACGACGACGGTTGCGAGGTGATTCAGAAATGAACGTCTTTACAGGATTAAGCACTCTGTTGCTTGCTGGTGCCCTTGCTGCTCCTGCTGGGTCCAGTTTCGCTTTAGAGCTCACCGCCCAGCCCGAAGCCGTTTTCAGCGCAGTGATTGCCCGAGCTGGTGGTGGTGGTCGAGTGGGCGGCGGTTCCCGAGGTGGTGGCTCCCGAGGTGGTAGCCCTGCTCGCGGTCAAACGGGCTTCAGCAGTGCGGGTGGCGGCCTCAACCGTGGCTCCAGCCGGCCCACCGGAGGCTGGACTAACAAGGTTGGCACCGATCGGGCTCGCCCCTCCATGGATCGACCTGCGGCCAATCGCTCGTTGGCCGGTACCGGAAGTCGTGATCTCAAGCTCGATGGTAACCGTGGGTTGAACCGCGAAGGCACCCGTGAGCTCACCCGTGACGGCAGTCGCAATATCAGCCGGGATGTTAATCGTGACATTAACCGCGATGTTAATCGAACTATTGATCGCAACTGGGGCCGCAATATAGACATTGGCAATGTAGACCTCTACCCTGGCTGGGCTCGTCCTGGTTGGGGGGTCGCCCGACCTTGGAGCTACGGCTGGTACGGGGGATGGGCCACGCCAGCTTGGGGGTGGTGGGGTGCCCGTGCTGCTGCTTGGGGTGTGGGCGCCCTGGCCACCGCTACTGTGATCAACAACGCTGTTGATGATGCTGTTGACGATCACATGAGTTATATCGTTGTTCCCAATACCGACTATCAATTGCTTTACGGCACTGTTCAGCCCACGAGTGGTTCTAGTATCACTTTTGATGTCACAGCCAGTGGTAATAGCTATCGGCTAACGGCTGATTGCAATTCTGGTTATCTCAATGGCCGAGAACCCAGCAGTGCATCAGAGGCGGAGCTACTCAATGCAGCCTGCCAAGTAGCTTACGGTTCTGCCTAGCCCGACCTGGCTGATCCCCGGCCCGCCATTGTCATGGCGGGCCTCTTTGCTCTTTCCACCTCCTGCTTTCACTCGTCTGTTTGAACCGGCCAAGTCTGCACACCTGTTCCCTGTTCGTTTGCCCGCTTTCCCTATGCTTCGATGAGTTGTCTTCGTTCGCTCTCTTGAGCGTCCCTTCGACCAGCCACGTGATGCAGCCGATCTTCCTTTGATTCTCTGTTTCCTAGATGGGTCGGATTCTTGATGCGTCTTTTGTCTCGCCGAGCCCTGCCTAGGTTGCTTCGACTCTCACAATTATTTCACCCCTCGTACCTTCACGCTCACAGTGCGGTGACTGCCAGGAAAGATGACGTCCTGCTGCTGTTCAAGCCGCCATCGTCAACGTAGCTGGTGTGGATTCGATTTCTGTAGACGGTGGATTGATCCAAACCACTTCTGGCTGACGCCAGCAGCGTGTGGATCGTGACCAGCGACGTG
>CALRUA020000029.1:0-25271 GCA_943371215.1 Cyanobium sp. NIES-981
CCTTGCTTCAGGCTTACAAATCAGCCGAAAGAGACTGGAAATGAAGCCATAGAGATGGCAAAACGTGATCTCAAAGACAATTAAGACCAACGGCGACATCCGTTCATCTCAGCAGCCGCTCAAGCCACTGTTGCCCAGAGGCTCCCTAACGTGTTGAGGAGATTGCCACTGTAGGTTTGGGTGGTGTCGTAGGTGTATGGAAGTTGCTCTGCAGTTTCTCGAACGGCTAATCCCTTCGCGTAAAGCTGCAGCAATTGCCGTTCCACGGGAGTGAGCTCCAGGCGCTCTATTCCTTGTCTTTTGGTTGTGGCGGGGTTGATGGAGGATGATCGGTACTTGGCCCTGCCAATGGCGGCAAAGAATGCTGTGCGAAACCCAGCCTCAGGGGTGCATAAATCCCGCGTGGCAACAATCACGTACGAGCGTTAATCGCTGCTGAGCTGTACCGGTAGGCCGTTATCTTCTCCGCAAAGAAGGGTGGCGAGATCCGGTTGAATGGGAAGTGCTTGTTGGATTAAGCCCCCCGCCCATCCATATCTTCCAGTGATTGGGTGGCCGCGAGAATGCCCGAACGGCCTGTCTCGAGTTGTTGGAGGGTTTCAGGTGCAGTCGTAAGCAGCCCAGAATATCTTTTGCCGAGATTTGTCGACCCAAGGGCGGCACCTTTGAGCTGACGGGATCCATGCAAGCTCCCCGGCGCCACCACACCGCGACTCTCTTGGAAGATGGAACTGTCTTGGTGGCTGCCGGCTATAACGGCAATGATCTGAATGCTCTAGAGTTCTATTAGCCAGAAACTGGTGCGTTCAAGCCCACTGGCGCTATGTCAACGGCTTGGCGTTGCCGTCGTGTCCATTCTCAGGCTCTCTGCATGGAGAGCTTTTCGAGCTGCAGTCGGGGCCAGAGCTGCACCGCTTGGCGCTGTTGATCGAACGCGAATTCAAACAGTGCGCCAGAGCTCACCAGGATCCCTTTCAGATGGGCTATGTCGCACTGGCCCATCAAGGTGATCAATTCAATCGGGGCGCGTACTTCAGCGTTCAAAAGCTCCAGGAGGCCGCTCGGCAGGGGCAAGGCCATGGCACATCGAGGCGTCTAAGGTGCTCCTGGCAACGCCCCATGCGCGGTTCGGTGAAGCCGTAGTAATCGATACATTGGCTCCTCGGGTGGGTTGTTGTCGCCAGCTTCTCTAAGCCCCCCACGGGCAAGGCTCACGTCACAGCAAGCAAGGGATCCGCTGATCGCTGCTCAACGGGTTAGATCGTGTTGCGAGCGTTTGTAGTCCAGTCTCAAGGTCTGTGTTCTCTGCACCACGTACACCAGCTGTGCGGTGCTCCATCCCGCCATCAGCACCCCGTTGATGGCTTCTCCCACGCTCAGCAGCTGCCAGCAGCCGTGCAGGGTCATGTCGCCGTAACCCACGGTAGTGAACGTGATCCCAGAGAAATACAGGCTCGCTTCGAGGCCCTGGATCAGGCCCAGGCCCCAATAGAGCAATCCCCACAGGCCAATCTCCACAATCAGGGCTCCGGCGGTGATCAGCGCCATGGCAAGAATCACCAGCAGGCGGAACCAGCTGTGATGGCGGCAGCAAGACTCCAGCCAGGATTGTTGCAGTCCATCGACCTGAATCACCGTCACCAAGGTGTGGACGATGGAGGTGCTGATCAACAGGGCAATGGCCAATCCCAGCTGAAGGCCGATCCCCATGGCTGCATTGCTGCCCTGGCAGAGGGCGGTGTCTGCTCCCGCCGCCAAGGCCCTGGGCTGGTGGGCCAGCACCCAGCCTGCGGCGCTTGTGGCGGTGAGGACTGGGAGCCAGGTGCGTGTCGCCATCAACGTTGCAGGGCTTCGGGAGGGGGTAGGCCCAGCCAACGGGCTTCCTCCCGGGCGGCCGGCAGGAGGCTCGACAGTTCTGCGCTGGAATGGGTTGGATCGTCCTTCAGCTGGAGATAGCGCCGCAGGGCGGAGTTGGGAAACAACAGCAGGCCGATGGCCAGCGCCAGGCCACAACCCAGGGCGTAGTCGATCCAGCGGTGGGGGATGTACCAGGCCACCAGCGGGCCGTAGCCCACAAACGCCACACCGCTGGATATCAGCGCTGTTCTCAGGTGATCACTGCGGCCCACCGCGGCTACCAGGGCGGCGGTGCCCCCGAGCACCAGGCCATTGGCCAAGCTGCTGAGGCCAATGGTGTTGAACACCAGGAGGGGCATCAGGATGCCCAGGCTCACTCCCACCAGGCGATCGCGTACCCGCAGCAGCGTGTCGCCGATGCTGTCGTTCAGCAAGATCACAACACCGAAGTAGAGGTATTTGGGGGTTACGGCTCCGATGCCCTCGCCGATCGCCAGCGCCAGGCTGGCGAACACCAACTTGCGCCAGAAGAACGGCGATTGCAGCCCCTGGCGGAGCCGTTGGCCGGCACTGGTCTCCGGCATCGCTTCGTGCTGATCTGGGGGCTCAATAGATGGGAGCCTTGCCGGTGTCAGGGCCAGTTGCGTCAAGGTTCCTACGGCTAAGCCCGTGGCGATGCCCACGAGTTCATCCCCGCTGGCGCTGAAGCTCGGTGCGTTGCTCAGCAGGGGCAGAACCCCCACCACGGCCAGCACGCCGCTCAGCATGCGCAGCTTGTCGGGCAGCAGCAGGGCCAGCAGTTGCATCAAGGCGGCCACAAGGCCAAACACGAACACCTGGGGTGCCCCGGCCATCACCTTGCTGGCGAGCACCCCAATCCCCAGGCCCACGCCACAGATCACCAGCAGTACTGGATAGATGGCCAGGGGCCATCGGCTGAAGTTCGGACGCACCACCAGGGCGGCGATCACCGCGCCGTAGGCCACCGGTGATCCACTGAGGCCCAGGCCCCCAACCAGGGCGCTGGTGAGGCCCGCGGCCAGGCCGATCACCAGGGCAGCCCTGAGGGCCAGGCTGTCCATCTCAGGGTCCAGGGGGCCTGAGGGCTTGGACCCAGCCCACGATCAGCACCACCAGCAACAGGGCCACCCAGAACCAGAGTCGCGGTGGGCTGCTCACGGCAGCAATGGCCAGCAGCAACAGCGCCAGCCAGGGGGCCGGTTGTCGCCAGGGTTGGAGCCAGGAGCGGCGTGTCATCGCTGGGCCCCTCCCAACCAGCGCAGGAACGGCAACACAAAGCTCACCACGGAGCGCCGTTCCAGGGACGCCTTGAGCTTGGCGGGCGTGCCGTTCTCCAGGCGTAGATCGGGGCCGCGTCCGCTGCTCCAGCGCAGCCCGCTGGGGGTGCTGGCATCGTCGAGAGTCACAGTGATCAGCACCACAGGGGCGCTCACCTTGTCGGCCGCGGTGGACAAGGGGTCGCCGCCCTCGCCCAAGGCGGCCTGGCGGCTGCGGGCCATCAGGCTGGAGGCCAGCTCGGGGTCCCCCACCACACGACTCACCTCCGCCAGATCGGCATTGGCGGGGGAGATGGCCTGAATCCGCCCCAGTACCGAGCCGTAGCGCTGGGTGGTGCCGCCGTAGCGGTCCCGGGTTTGCAGCACGGGATCGAGTTTGATCTCATCTCCGGGTTTGAGCCGTGCGGCATCGGCATCGCTGAACAGCCCCACTGCGGTTCGGGGCCGGCTCGCCTGATTCGGCGCGGCTCCAATCGTGCCGATGCGTTGGCCCGGCAACACCGCCTGGCCGGGGGCTACCGAGAGACTCAGCAGAGTCCCGGCACGCGGGGCCAGCACCTCCTGGCTGAGCCGTTGGCCATCGAGCTGCGCCCGGGTGACGTCGAGCTGCGCGAGCTGCCCCTCTAGGGCCTTGATCTGCGCCTGATTGCGCAGGTAAAGGTCTTGCGCTCCCACCCACAGAGGGCTGTAGCGGGGGATCACCTCGTCTTGTCGCAGGGTCTCCAGGGCTTGGAGTTGTTTGGCCACCGGTTGGTTGGTGCGGTTGATGGCATTCATCTGCGCCCGAATGGCGGCCCGTTGCCTGGCCAGGGCTTCGTCTTGGCGCTGCAGGGCATCGGGATTGCCGAGCACCAGGCCGCCACCGGGTGCGGCCTGGTCGATGCGATCGAGGCTGGCCACCACGGCGCCCTCGGCAATCGGGTCGCCCACCGCGTGGAACAGCTTCTGCACCTGCCCAGCGGAGCGGGCATACATGCCCACGCGGCTGTCCGGCTGGAGAAGCACGCCGCTACCCTCCACTTCCACATCCACCCCAGGGGACACGGCCCAGATCACGGCGAAGGATGTCGCCAGACCCATCGGCAACAGGCGCGGTGCCAAATCCACAGGGGCCATGGCGCGCCGGGGAGGGATCGTCAATCTGTCGCTCTAGGGTACGCGCACTTCATGGGCACTCCGTTTGCGTTGTTGCGGGCGCCGTTGGCTCGGGCTAGGTGCTCTCCTCACAGGGGTGGCCGTTGGTGCCTGGGTGCCCGTGCCGCAGCGCGCCATGGCCCAGCCGCAGCAACCCCTCAACCTCAGCCTCCAGCAGGCCCTCTCCCTGGGGTTGTCGCAATCGCTCAATTTGCGCAACAGCACCCTGGTGGTGGAGGAAAACCAAGCCCTCCTGGGTCTGGCACGCACCCGCTTTCTGCCCAAGCTGGATCTGGTGGCTCTCGGCACTTACGCCCAAGTGGGATCGAGCGTGGGCTTCATCTCGAATCTGCCCAGCATTGGGGATCTCAACTTGGAGTTGGGCGCCGATGGCTATGCCGTGGTGCAGAACACGTTCGTGAACCTGGGGCTGGCTCTCAACTATTCACTGTTGGATTTCGGTCGTGGTCCGTTGCAGCAGGTCGCCACGGCGGGCCTGAAGGCCTCCCAGGCGGAGCAGTTGGAGCAACAACGGCGCAGCCGCTTCGATATCGTGAGTGCCTATCTCCAGGCGCAGCTGGCCGGCGCGTTGATCCCCGTTTGGCAGCAGTCGTTGCAGGTCTCAACCCAGCTGCAGCGCGATGCCTGGGTCATTCGTAAACAGGGACTGGCCGCCCGGATCGACACTCTCCAGGCGGATGCACTGGTGGAGAGTGATCGCCAGGGCTTGGTGGAGGCTCAGGCCCAGCAGCAGATTGCCCTGAGTGGCCTGGCCAGGGTGATCAATCTTCCTGCGGAGCAGGAGGTGAAGGTGAGTGATCCCCTGGTGCCAGGGGGCGCCTGGCCGCTGCCGTTGCCGGACACCTTGCGGCGCTCCCTGCAGGAGCGACCCGCTCTTGAGGCTCTGCAGCAGCAGCGCCAGGCCCAGCTGGCTCGGGTGCAACTGGCTCGGGCGGCTCGTTTGCCCACGCTGGGGTTGGCGCTGGGGGCCGGGATCAACGGGGATTGGCTCAATGTGCCGGTGCTGAATGCCAGTCCGCAGGTGGGCGTGAACGGTGGATCGGCTTCCCTTTCTACCCAGGGCATTAGCGGGAATGCCTCCGGAAGTTTTTACGACTGGGGTGCTGTGCTGAGCCTGCGTCAACCGTTGTTTGATGGGGGCTTGACGCGTGAATCCACGGCTCTGGCACGGCGCCGCGCCGAACAGAGCAGCCTGGCGATCGAACAGGCTCAGCAAGCGATCAACCAGAGTGTGACTACTTGGTACGCCACCCATGCGGCGTCGCAGCAGCAGATGCAGGCGGCAGCCGCTGCAGTCAAGGCAGGGGAAGAAGCTGTGAGAGATGCCCTGTTGCGTTATCGGGCAGGCATCGCCCCGATCACCGAGTTGTTGCTGATCCAGCGCAATCTGCAGATGGCCCGTTCTGCTGAGGCCACGGCAGTGCATCGCTGGAATCTCAGCCGGGCTGGCCTGGAACTGGAGACTGGCCTCGACCCATCAACGGCCAGCAAGCCGTAGGCCATTCCAAGGGGCCTTGATTGCCACCTCGCAGGCCATGCATGGCTGGCTTAGTGTCGAGCTTCCGGTGATAGTTGCAAGATGCTGACAGGTGCTGATCTCCTCGCCAGGGTCAAGGAGCTGGGCGACGCCTCCAAATCCGATCTGGTCCGCAGTTGCGGCTACGTGGGCAGTAAGAAGGATGGCTCGGAACGGCTGAACTTCACGGCGTTCTACGAAGCCCTGCTGGAGGCCAAAGGCATCAGCCTTGGGGGTGGCCCTGGCAATGGGCGCGGCAAGGGCGGCCGTTCCCTGAGCTACACCACCAAGGTGCAGTTCAATGGCAATCTCATGGTGGGGAAGGCCTATACCGCACAGCTAGACCTCAAGCCTGGCGACGAGTTTGAGATCAAACTCGGCAAAAAACAGATTCGCCTGGTCCCGCTCGGTGAGTCGGAAGAGGAGGAGTGATCGCGATCGTGTGCTGTTGGGGCTGGCAATCAGACGCGTACTTGCTATGGTCGTGTACAGATTCAATCCCACAGCATGGCTCTCACCGGATCTGAACTTCTCGCCAAGGTCAAGGAGCTGGGCGATGTCACCAAATCCGATCTGGTCCGCAGCTGCGGCTACGTGTCCACCAAGAAAGACGGCGGTGAGCGCCTGAACTTCACCGCCTTCTATGAAGCCCTGCTCGAAGCCAAGGGTCTCAATCTCGGCAGTGGCGATGGCAAAGGCGTTGGCAAGGGTGGCCGCAAGCTGAGCTATGTGGCCACCGTTCAGGGCAATGGCAACCTCTTGATCGGCAAGGCCTACACCGCCATGCTGGATCTCAAGCCCGGCGACGAATTCGAAATCAAGCTGGGCCGCAAGCAGGTGAAGCTGATCCCCGCAGGCGCCTCCGAAGAGGAGTGAAGCCTGAGTTGATCCTGGCTCCTTGACGACGCCTCAATCAGTCTGGAGCCATGCTTCGCTTCCTTCTCAATCTCCTCTGGTTCCTTCTGGGGGGCTTCGTGATGGGCCTGGGATGGTGGTTGGCTGGCCTGATTGCTGCCATCACCATCGTGGGTTTGCCCTGGGCTAGGGCTTGTTTCGAGATTGGCAATTTTTCCTTTTGGCCCTTTGGCCAGGAAGCCATCAGCCGGCGTGAACTCACGGGCCGTGATGACATCGGCACGGGGCCCTTCGGCTTGATCGGCAATGTCATCTGGTTTCTTGTTGCCGGCTGGTGGCTGGCCATTGGTCACCTCAGTTCAGCCCTGGCCTGCTTCATCTCGATCATTGGAATCCCCTTCGGGATTCAGCACGTCAAGCTGGCGTTGGTTGCCCTCATGCCCATTGGCATGAAGGTGGTGCCGATGCACCGCCGTTAAAGCGCTGCAAGTGGAATCCTCCCCCTCGCCTGCCATGCGATAGCCACTGTTCCGCGATGGCCTCCAGGTTCAGTTGTTGGTTGAGCCAGCCCTGATCGGTAGGGCCTGCCTGTTGCAGTTGGAAGCGTCTGATCAACCAGGGCAGAATGTCGAGCCCCAGGAGGTTGCCGGTGTTGCTGTCCAGCTGTACGCCATAGAGGCAGCCCAGGTCTGAGCGCCAGGGGCTGGGCACGTTAATGCCTTCGTAGTCGTTGAGGAGATCACCGCAGCCATACAGGATCAGCTTGTCGCGGTAGATCTCGAATGGCAGGGGGTGGTGTGAGGAATGGCCAAACACCACATCAATGTCGGCCAGGTCAATCAGCAGCCTCGCGAACCATTGGTGCCTTTCCGGGATGGCCGGCACCCAGTTGGCTCCCCAGTGCAGCGACAGAAGAATCCTGTCGCCAGGGCGCCGATGTTTCAGCACAAACCGTGCCAGCCAGCGGGCGGTTCCGCCGTCCAGATGGGGAAGAAAGGCCACGCCAGGATGGCTCGCATCCACAGCCCAACTCGGGGGTACACCGCTACTCGCCACGGCCCACGCGAAGACCAGCAGACGATGCGTTGGCTCGCTGGGTGGGAGCGGCAGCACGGCTGGCCGTTGGGCCTGATGGGCGCTGAGCCCGGCCCCCACGGTGCCGATGCCTGCCTGCTGTAGGCCATGCAGTGTTTCGGAGAGTCCGTTCCAGCCCCAATCCAGGCTGTGGTTGTTGGCGAGGCAGCACAGATCAAGCTTGGCGGCGGTGAGGCAGCTGATGTTGTCGGGGTGCATCCGGTAATGAATGTCTTTCTGCGGCCATGGCCGTGCTGCTGTCGTGATCGCCGTTTCCAGGTTGATGATGCGCACATCGGCCGCCATGGCGTCCATCGCGGCCAAGGCATCACCCCAGGGATAGGCGGGAGCTACCGGCCGTGGAATCAGCCCATGGCGTGCTTCAGCCAGCCTGATGTAATCCCTGGCATCCCGCACCACCGGCTCGTATAGCTGGGGATCCACCGGATGGGGCAGCAGCTGGTCAATGCCGCGTCCTGTCATTACATCACCGGCGAGGAGCAGCCTCAGCTCAGACAAGGCACCCTCGCGATCGACGGACTCCTACCGCCAGGGTGGTGTGCTTTCTGCGCGGTGGCTGGATTCTTCACTGGGTGCCTAGGGTCCGAATCGATCACCACAGCGACGCGGTTGGCGGACGGCTCTGTCTTCGGCTGGAGCCCAGCACAGCAGTAGGGGTAATGGCGGCTAAGCGCACTCTCAATGCCAAAAATCTGCAGCAACTCGGCGTTGTGGCGCTCGCCGAGTTGCTGATGGAGGTGAGCAGTGGCAATGCGGTGATCCAACGGCGCCTGCGCCTGGCCTTGGCCAGCACCGATGGGGCCGAGGGAGCGGCCCAGGAGGTGCGCAAGCGCCTGACCGCCATTGCCCGCTCCACCACCTTCGTGGATTCCCGCAAGCGCAAGGCCCTGCTGGCCGACCTGGAGGCCCAGCACCAGGCGATCACCGGCACTATCGCCGCCGAGGATCCGGCGCTGGCCTGTGAGTTGTTGGTGCGATTCCTGGAGCTGGCCGATGGCGTGATCGACCGCTGCTCCGACACCACTGGCGCCGTGATCAAAGTGTTCAGCCAGGCGGCGGCCCAGCTGGGGGTGATGGCCAGCGCTGCCCAGTTGCCATCCGACACCTTGGCGGAGCAGCTGGCCGACCTGCTCATTGACAACGGCTACGGGCAGTTCGACGATCTGATCCCGACCCTGACCGAGGTTCTGGGAGAGCAGGGCCTTCAGCGCCTTGCCCAGGAGTGCCGCGATCGTGGTGCCCAGGATGGCCACCAGGCCCTGCTGCAGATAGCCCAGTGCCGTGGCGATGTGGAGGCTTACCTGGCTCAGTTCAATTCCGCGCAGTTGAGCTGGCCCAACACCGCCGCCGAGGTGGCCCAGCACCTGCTGACGGCGGGTCGGCCCGAGCAGGCCCTCCAGGTGTTGGATGGCACCGCCAACGGCGCGGTCAGCCGGAAATCGCCGGCGTGGGATGAGGCGCGGATCGCCGTGCTCGAGGCGCTGGGCTGCAGGGAAGAGGCCCAGCAGCTGCGCTGGGAGTGCTTCTGCAAAACCCTCGCGATTCCCCACTTGCGCGACTACATCAAACGCCTGGAGGCCTTCGCGGATGTGGATGCTGAAGAGGAGGCCTTTCAGGTGGTGGAGGTGCACCCGGTGCCCCTGCAGGCGCTGCAGTTCCTAGTGGCATGGCCCGCGCTGCCCCGGGCTGCCCGCTATGTGATCGCCCACGAAGTGGAGTGGGATGGAGGCGCATTTGCGATTTATGGCCCCGCTGCCGAACGGCTCAGCGGCAACCATCCCCTGGCGGCGATGGTGTTGCTGCGGGCGATGGTGTGCTTTGCCCTGGGGATGGGCCGGGCTACGCGCTATCGCTATGCAGTGGACGATTTGCGCACCTGCGAACAGCTGGCTGCCCGCATTGACGACTGGCAGGGCATCCAGGAACATCACCACTTTGTGGAGCGGCTGAGACAGCGCCATGCAGCGCAGTGGCGCTTCTGGGCGTTACTGGATCGCTGAGCCAGCCAACACAAAACCCCAGGGAGGCCTTGGGGTATGAGCAGCGTTGCCGATGAGTGAGTTGTTCAGAAACAGAACGGTAGGAACTGGGTGCGGCAGGCCGCGTAGCCGTCCACCAGGGCGCCGAGTCCGATCTGGTGAGCAATCCCGAAGCCAGTGAGCCCTTCGGTGATGATGCCGATCACGATGCCGAGCATGGCGGCGCGGCCGTTGAACAGTTCAACCCGCTTGAGCTGCTCCATATGGATCAGCTGCTCGGCGCGGTGCTCGAACCACTTGTCGTTGGCTGGAGTGTTGGTCATCGGGTGCTGGGGTGCGTGACGTGCAGGGACTTGGACGGAACAGGATCAGTTAGCCAGATCGGGCTGGAGCAGAGCGCCAACAACCCAGGCGCCGAACAGCACGATGGTGAGAGTGGCGATCATCGGGTCCTCGGGGCCAGGTCGCTGGGGCGGCTGAGCACGTAGGTGGTCATACCGGTAAGAACAACCACAAGGGCGATCACGCAGGCGATGGCTGTGGAGTAGTCGGTGCTCATGGCGATCAGCCCAGGCCGAGTTGGGAGAGGATGCTCTGGCCGGTGAGCAGCTCTGTGCCGAGGCCGATCGCGAAGCCGAGCATGGCTAGGCGGCCATTCCAGGATTCAGCGAAGGCCACAAATCCGAAGCGGGGAGAGGGCTGGGCCATGCGTGTTGCGCATTGTTGCGTTAATTGTAACAGGTTGTGAAGGGGTTGTGGGATGTCTCGCGTCTGTCCCGCTTGTCCGCAGCAGTGCGGCCCCGCTCGCCAGAGTGCGGTCACCCTCCATTCCCGCTATGAACCCCAATCGTGAGCAGATCCTTGCCGCCTCGGCCGGTTGGGTGGCGGTGCTGCTGAATGTTGTGCCGGGCCTGGGGGCTGGGTATCTGTATCAGCGGCGCTGGAAGGCCTACTGGATCACCTCGGCTCTCGCCACCGCCTGGTTCGTGGCCGGTGCCCTGCTGGGCCAGAACGCCGATGCTGCAGCCGAGGCCCAGAACCAGCTGATTGGGTTAATCGGTCTGCTCGCATTGGCTGCCATCACCGCCACTGAAGCTGGCCTCGCCGTGAAGGCGGTGCGCCCTGAAGGCCGCTGATCGCTATCGGCGCCCGGGGGGGGGCAACGCTCCGGGCTTTGTTGGGGCAGCTGCTGTCACGGCTGGGGGGGGAATTGGGTGAGAGTCCGCCCCTGCTCGAGCAGTTTGTCCACCACGATGGTGGCCGCATCGACCTCATGGCGATCGAGCAGCCGCGTCAGCGGTGCGCGACCCAACGTGCTGCATGAATGATTCCTCCAATGGGGTCCGGCAAGCCGCTGATGCTGCGGTCGCGATGTCCATCAGGGGTGGAGACGTTGCCGCCAGCAGCGGTTCACGCCACCACCCCTACGGTTTGAGCAAGCCGCCATGCCCGTCAGGATGACCACTGAGCATCTTCCGTTCGAGTCCCATCCCGAGCACGCGGAGGCGATCAACCGGGCAATCCACGCCATCCAGAAACTCGGCGAGGCGCAACCTGGTTTGGCTGAAGCCTTGCGAGCCGCAGCCAGCACCGAAGAAGCGTCTCAGCTGCTGGGCGGGCATGGCATTGAGATCAGCCCTGAAGCGCTCTGGCGGCACCGCGGCGAGGTGCTGAAAGATGGCCAGCCGACTTGGCCGGGTTAGTAGTTGCGGCAATCTGATTGCGTCAATGACGGCTTAATGGCTGTGGGAGTGGTTTTGCAATGGGGCCAGATAGACATGGGGTTCAATCCATAACCTGGCTCTGTGTGGGATTTACGGCCGGCTGCTTGGTGAGGCCAGGTGCTTGCAGAAGCGCTTGAATTCTGTTTCGAAAATGCTCCTGCGTCATCGATTCGGCGAGTTCTCCTTGGATATCGCTTTGGCAGCAATCTGTGGTGGCGTTGATAGGATGCAATGTCCTTCATGATCACGTCAAAAAAGCAAGTCCTAGGTCCGTTGCCACCCCAGAATCAAAGCTGCTTGTATAATGGCAAGTCGGACATTCGTGGTCGCCGAACTTCATCAGTGTCGACATCTGCTTTGCTAGCGTCATGGCGCCATCTAGGTTTATGTCTGTTCGGGTATTCCGGTTGTGTTGATAGCAGTCTTGATCGCCATCGCTGTAGCAGTTGCGGCTAGCATGCTTGTGTTCGCCTGAAGACTGCCGGTTCGCCTAAGACTGGATCGCATCGAGCTTGGCGGCCAGAACCGCATCAGCGCAGGTGAGGCTTCCCGTCTGATGGGTGTGGACGTTGATCTCCACGTAACCCCAGCCCACGCCGAAGTTCCCGTGGTGGCTTTGTTCTTCGCAGGTAACGCTTGCGCGATTCAGCCAGGCCAGGGCCGATGTGAAATCCACGAAAGTCAGGCTCTTGTGAAGGTGATGGCCTTTCATTACCTCCCAGCCAGGCAGCTCCGCCTGCAAGGCAGCCACTTCCCCGATCTCCAGAGTAGGGCCGCCATCGCGGCAGGCCATACAGGCTTCATCATGCAATGCCATGGTGATGCACTCCAAAGAAACGGTTTGACATTGCTCCTGAAGGCCCCCTAAATCAGCGCTTGGGCATCGCGATCATGGCGTATTCGCGAAGTTTCGACCAGGCCAATCCTTCGTACTCCTCGGGCCGCGAGGATCGACTTTCCCGAATGGGAGACTCCTGCTCGGCACCGATGATTTCACCCGTGGTGCGCATCAAGCCAGGTAGAAAGGTGACCACAAAAAAGATCACGGGTAAACCAACGACCAGTCCGCCAATCAGTAGATAAGCAACTGCAAGATCACTCCAAGACATGGCTCAAGGGCTCCTTCGCACTCACAGGCTCACCCTAGAAGGAGCCTGTGAGCCAGAAGTACGCGCGACATCTTTCACGCAAATCTGCTGCCTGTGCCTCATGCACCAGGCAGTGGGGCCTCGGAGACTCACTCATCGAAGCTGCGCTTGCACTTGCCACCTTGGAAGGTTCTCACGGGGGCGCCAGTAGCTTTAATCCCCCGCCTGGCGCTGTGCCCTGCCTTCGCCCATGAACATTGCGATTCCAGAGCCAATCAGGATCAGTGTGAACAGCTCCATCAGCGGCGAGTAGAGAGGCTGCAGATTGACAATCCCGAAATTTCCCGTTTGCAAGCGTAGTGGCCAGGATGTGTCAATATTGTAGTAAAGAATGGTTCCATAGATGGCGCCCGATAAGGGCGTGAGTGCCAGCTGCGCCGCGGCAATGGGCACCAGTTAGCGGTGCAGCTGGCGGGACCGTTGCCGAAGACGCTGCATCATTGTGCCTTCTGCACAGCATCGTGCAATGCCCGCTCATTGGTGCAGGCATCCACTCGCTGCCCATGGCAAAAGTGCCGGAGCACTTCAGCTCCTTGGCGCGCTTTTCGGCTGCGACTTTCGTGGGGAACATGTCATTTGCCTGCGCGTAGATGTCTGTGATTTCAAGGCCAACGAGGGTCAAAGGAGCGATCAGAGAAAGGCTGAGAAGCGGCTTATTTATGGGTTCGGATCAAAAAATGAATGAATAGTTGGTCGGGATGACGATTGGCTCAGCGAGAAAAGCTTGTCGTATTGGTGGTACTCAGGTTTCTTGAGCCCATCATGTTGAAGCATCTTGCGGATCTGGATGATCTCCTTGCGCTGTGCCACGATAATGTTGCGCGCCAGGTGTCTGATCGTTGGATCGCTGGACTGATTGAGCGCGTCGTGAGCCATGATCAACGCGCCGCCATGGTGCTGCAGCATCCCTTCCAGGAACCAGGTGACGCGGTTCTCGCGTGTGGGCGTTGAGCCCATCATTTGCATGGTCTGGATCTGAGCTGTGCTCATGCGCGCTAGATCGGCCATTGCATCCGGATTGCCGCCTGGCTTGAGCATCACGGGGTGCACTGGCGCCTCGGGATACCAGGCCTTGCGCCACTGGCCCATGGCCTTGATCTCCTGGGTCTGATCGCGCCAGATGTCCTTGGCGAGTGCCCCCACGCCCGGCACGCCGATGTCAAACATGAACTCACTCATGCGCAGAACACCGGTGTGGTGCTGCACCATTGCATCGATCCAGCGCAGGTCGTAGGTGCTGCCGCCTGGGCCCACGGCATGGTTGTGGGCGCTGTGATCCACCGGTGCCGAGGCTGGGGCCAGCATCTGGTGGTTCTGATGGTGATCCATCTGGGCCTGGACCACCGGATCCATCAGGCCAACCAGTGCCAGTGCGGGGAGAACGAAGCGCACGTACGTGTCGCCAGCAGCTGGATCTACCATGCACCCTCCCGTAGGTGGAGAGTCAAGGGGGCGAGGCGTTCCCTTTGAAGATCGGAGCAGTCGCTATTCTCTCTGGTCTCAACATGGCGACCATCCGCTTTTATTGCGATGAAGGACTGATTCAGTCGATCAGCCGCCGTGATGGGAGTTACTGCCTGTTCGACGACAACGTGTTTGCGGAAATAACCCTAATCTGCACGCTGCGGGCGATGGAGATTCCGCTGCAGGATGTGTGGTAGAACCTTGAATCGCGGCGTTCGGGCGTCTGCAGGCCGTTGATCGCGATGTTCGATAGCTGGGAAGCCTGCGGAGGCCGCACGCCAACGCCTCACTCTCCTGTTTTGGCCGTTGCCGATTCCTAATCAACGCCTAGCTGTGCCGAACCACTGCTGATACCAGCGCGCCATCCGCTCAATCTCCTCGCTCTGCACCCGCACCATTGCCCCCTCCAGGTCTCGCAGCTCAGGATGGACGGTGCCCAACTCGGCGTGGGAGGCCATCATCACGCCCATGCGGTGGTGCGCGATCATCTGTTCCAGAAAAGCCCGATCGAAGTCGGTAGCCGTGCGCATGGCGTCGAGGCTGGTGGAGAAGCCCGGCATGCCCATGCCGGGCCGCATGCTCATGCCAGAGCCCCAGCTCGCACCCCGCCAGGCGGGCACGTCGCTGCCGTACCACTGGCGATACCAGCGGCGCATCAGGGCGTTCTCCTGGATCTGGCTGGTGCGGATGCTCTCCGCCAGAGCCCGGATCTCCGGTCGCTTTGAGCGCTGCAGGGCCAGTTCCGCCATGGCGATGGCCCCCTCATGGTGGGGAATCATCATCACGATGAAATGGGCATCGATGGAACCCTGACCCATCGGCATGCCGCTCCACCCACTCGCGGGAGGTGTGGCCGAGGTGCCGGCTCCAGCGCCAGGTCCGCTGGGACCCGCCTGAGCGCAACTCGCCAGGATCAGCCAGGCCGCTGCCGCGCACCACATCACGCTACGGGGCATGGGCACCTCCCTTGAGCTGCTAATCCGATCCTGGTCAGCTATGGCGGAGGGGAGGCTGATGCAGCACAAAGGGCACAGCGCGGCTGGCGCGGCTCAGTTGTCCGGGGAGGCTTGCCGCGTGGGGTGGTGTCGGCACGATCGCCACATGGGCTGCGAGGTCCTGACGTGATCCCCTTCATTGGTCTAGGCGCAATGAGAGAGGGTGGTTATGCAGCAGCTGTTTGATCTGCCTCCAGGGGCGTACGCCCTTGGAGGCCCGAATGTGGCTTGTAGACGAAGTCGAGCGGAGCCCATGGGTGTTGTACTCCCAGCGCCACGGTGGCCAAGCCCTGGGCCTCGGCCACCGTGGCGAACAGTTCCGTGTATGGCCTCCGGCCGGCTTTGCCTACAGGAATTCATCACTGAACCGGCTGTTGAGCAACTCGGCAAAACTGTTCTGCCACGGTGATCCTGGCTCGATGCAGGCCGTGGTTGTGCCACTTCTCTTGCACCATCGCCGCAGAGCGTGGGCAATGAACTCAGGTCCGTTATCGCTGCGGATGTAGGTCGGCGCCGGGTAGAGGCTGGTGAGCTGCTCCAGCACGGCCACCACGTCCTTGGCTTTGCAGCGCCTGCCGACCCGGATGGCGAGGCAGAGGCGGCTGTGCTCATCGATCACGTTCATGACTTTGAGACGACGGCCATCAGCAGTGGCGTCGAACTGGAAATCCATGGCCCACACCCGATGCGGGTGCTCGGCCTGATGGCGACGCACAGCGCCGTCTGTTGGCCTGGCCCGTGTCTGCTTGCGGGGAGTGGGGCGTTGGAGCCCTTCAGCCCTCCAGAGCCAGTGCACCCGCTTGTGGTTCACCAGCCACCCTTCCCGGCGCAGCAGGCGATAGGCCATCCGTCGGCACCAGCGGGATGTGCCCAGCCGCGATCTCCCGGAGACGCCTGCGCAGCTTGGCCTCCTCGATGTCGACAACCTTGCCGGAATGCCGCTGAGTGCTGCGGTGTTGGCCTACCACCCGGCAGGCGAACCGCTTCGATACCCGGAACATGGCGCGCAAGACCTCTACAGCCCTGCGTCGTCGTTCCGGGGGCAGAAGTTTCCCTCAGCCCACTCCTACGGCTTCGCCGGACCTGCGGCTAGAGCACGGCTTTTTCCAGCTCGGCTTCCGACAGAAGTTCTTGAGTCGGGCGTTCTCCCTCTCCAGCTAGGTGAGCCGCTGGCCTCCTCAGCCTGCATGCCGCCGTACTGCTGCTTCCAGCGGTGCTAGGTCGCCTGAGTCACCTCAATGGCGGGGCAGGTGTTGGCGAGGGTCTTGCCCTTGACAATCAGCTTCTCAGAGGTCTTGAGCTTGTGGATGATCTGTTCGGAGTGCATTTCAAGGCGGAGTTCCCAGGCCAGCCTGGACGGAGGAGGAGTCTCATCCATGGTGCAACGAATTCCAATGGTCATGTGAAGTGTTGCCCTCACTATTAGGTCCTGAGCATGGATTCTGCTGCTGCTCCTGGCATTGAATGGTGACTTGAACTGTCCAGAGGCTGTGATTCGCCTGATGAAATAATTAGGCCTATCTCTTCTGCCTCGTCCGTGGAGCCTGCCTTCGGGGCATCGGCGTGCTGCTAGGCAGGGTGTAGCTGCCGCCAATTATGGCAACTTCTTTCTATCGAACATCATATGCTGAGCCGCTGGGTTTTCTGTCGGGGTTGCCTGCTCGGCTTGCTCTTGAGTTTTTGCTAGGTGTCTTGAGGTCAGGTGGCAAGCACTGCATGGGCTAGTTCACGCATTTGCCAAATAGATCTTCGCCTGCATAGAAGTTGAAGAAGTATATTTCTAATGACAGATGTTGAAGGAGGTGTCGAATGCTCAAGGCGCATCAGGAGTGTCGGTCCAGCCGATGACCTCCTGAAAGACCCAGGGTTCGGTGGTGTTTTGGGTGAGTGCGATGCGCTCGATGCGCGACGCGGTGTAGCGGTGCTTACCGGTAGAGGGTTGGTAGAAGGCAAGGATCGGCCAAGTACCGAGGGTGAGTCCCACTGCCAGTGTTCCGGCGATGCCTTCCAGCTGGTAGCCGTTCGCTAGAGCTGCGTCGCGGCGGTCTTCTCTGGTGGCATAGATGCGATCGCTGTTTTTCGGGTTAACGAGACGGTAGAGGTTAGAGGTGCGCAGTTCGCGATACAGTGCGTCTTTGCCGAGCAACGAGAAGGAGGTCGGTTGATTGCTCCAGCCTCTCGCCCGTAGGCGCGTAGCCTCTGTTGGATCGGTGGTGATCAGTTCGTTGCCGTTGGCATCAACCAGTCGCCAAGTCTTCACTTGTAGGTGTTTAACTGAATCGGCAACGCGAGCCCTTAGGGGCCGGCCCGGTCGGGCATCGGGATTGAGCCTGGCATTGCGAATGACGAACTGCCCATTAACGAGCAGGTGCCTGACACCTCGCGAGGTGAGCAGATTCTTCTCGGCGGGGTAGTCTCCACGTGGAGTGAACGTGGGGAGATGAAAAATGACGATATCGGCATCTTTCCCCTCTTGCAGGCGGCCCTTGTTGCGTGCAGCAAGGGTGCCCGATGCAAGTACGTTGGCGGGCAACAGGCTTGATTGACGAATAGCCTGCATCAATGTGAGCTTGCGCAGGCCAGTCGCTGTGAGATTTGGGTCAAGCCCTTGCTGTTTTCTGGCGACGCTATCGGCACCACCGATCACGTAATTGGCGAAGATCTTCGAAAACACCGCCGCCGTACGGGGGTGCGCCGTACCGATACCCACCGGCAGCGACTGGTCCTTTTCATTCCAGCTTGAGCTCGCTAGAAAAGGTGATTTCGGGAATAGGCTGCCGCCGTATTGAAGGGCAACATTTGGCGACGAGACGATAGGCATAGCGTCGCTGGCAAAAATGGTATCCGGCATCAACACCGCTTGATCCAGCAGGCGCCGGTCCTTGGGGTCAGTCTCGTCGAGGTACTGAACGATCACAGTGGTGTCTCCAGCTGCACTCTCGCGCCAAGCCGCATACTCCTCGATACTCGTGAAGCGTTTGGTGGGATCGTTTACCGGCTGAATGGCTGACGGTTCGATTTTCAGCAGCTGAAGCATCGTGGGATCCAGGAAATCGGCCTTGACAGTTGTGCTGCCGGCTCCCCATGGGTAGACCTCAGGGACCACGGGAATACCCTGCGCCCTTGCGCGCTCGATCATCGGGATCACCGCATCCAGGGCCTGGGTGGCTGTGCTGTTGATGTGCTGCAGCACGTTCACGCCGTTTGTGCGAGCAGACACCTCGATGCCTTCTTGAAAGGCATCCATTGCCGTTTGGGTGTCCATCCCTTCGGTAGCGCTCGGATTAGCCGTGAGCAGCTTGTGGCGTAGGTGGCTGAATAGGGGGCGATTGAAGGTGCGGGCTAGGTGCCCTGCATTGATGTATTCGTCCTTGTTCGAACGGGTGAGGTAGCCGACGGGCATGCCGATTCCCAGGCCTCCCTCCCGCAGGCCTGCTTCGGTGAGGGCAAGAGTCAGGGCTGCCCGATCGCTGCTGTACCGGCCCGTGACCGTCGCGGCATTGCTTTTACTCAGCGCCAGAAACATGCTGGTCAGCGTGCCGTCCTGCAGTAACCCAGCTGCTACCTCGCCCCGGGCAGCGGCCCAGGCCGTGCCAAAGCCGTAGTTGAGCGGTCGCCCTCCCACCCGTCCGGCGGCGTAGCCCAGTCCTGTGGGGTAGCGGCCTGCTTCGGTCTCGACGGCAGTGGTGACCCCATCAAACGCCGACAACCAGTCGGTCGGAATCGATTGACCGTGCACATGAATGTCGACGAAGCCTGGTGCCACGATCAACCCCTGCGCCTTGACCGTGGTACGGCCCCAAAGGGGGCCGGTACTGATCTTCGCGATCCTGCCTCCGCTGATGCCCACGTTGCGCACGGCTTGCAGATTGGTCTCGGGATCAACGACCGTGCCACCTGTGATCACTACGTCGTAAGCGACCTGTTCCGCTAGAGCGTGGCGCTCACTCCAGATCAGAGAAGACAGAAGTCCCATCGCTCCAGTGAGTAACAGAACAGATCTGCGGCGTAGCACAACGTGAAGCATGGTCGAATTGGGAAGAATCTTGCGACCGCCTGGCCTTGCCATGACCTTAATCAGTCCTGCTAGTCCTGACTACGTAGTTGAGCCAAATCCCACCTATTCAGGTTGCTGGGGCACTGTGGATTCGGCCGCAACTGTTGTCGTACTGCGTCAACAGTGCCGCAATGAATCTTTAAGTCTTGCTGTTTGTAGTGACCCAGTCTAAAATAATCCATGAATAGCTCCTCGTTATGGCCTGCCTCCCATTTAAGAGCCTTTCCATCGCTCTCATGCTGGCCGGATCTTCTCTTCTCCCCATAGCGGCCATGGCAGGTGGTATTCATGCCGATGGCGACCATGCGCATCAGCCCAGTCAGCATGAATTAGCTCTCCCACCATCCAGCTCTCCGGAGATTGCGGCAAACACCAGCACCGCCGGTGGCTCTTCAGACCCGGCTGCAGCAGGTGTGTTGGATGAGGCGACATTGCAGTCGTTGAAGGCTGCGCCCCTGCCCCAACAAATCAATCAGCAAGTCCGGGCCGAGGTGGACAAGCTGGCTGCTGCGGCGGTGATAAAAGGGGCGTTGGATCGTCTCAAGATGGATGAAGCCCGCTTTGTGAAGGAGGCGATTCAACTCAGTGAAATTCCTGCACCTACTTTTCAGGAGACCCTAAAAGGCCAGGCCTTCGCTGCACTATTGCGTGCAAATGGGCTCACGAATGTGCGCATCGACTCCATCGGCAATGTGATTGGGGTGCGTAAGGGCACCGGGAAAGGTCCAACAATTGCGGTGATTGCCCATCTAGATACGGTTTTTGATGCCAAGACTGATGTAAAAGTTAAAAAGAAGGGCTCGGTTCTCTATGGACCCGGATTAACCGATGACTCGGCTGCACTGGCGATGATGTTGACCTGGCTGCGGGCCTTGAGCCAGAGTGCGATCAAGACTCAGGGTGATCTGGTTTTTGTGGGCAGCGTCGGCGAGGAAGGTAACGGCGATCTTCGCGGCGTGAAACAGTTTTTCAAAGACAACATCTCAATTTCTGGAGTTGTGATTCTGGAGGCGGCCCCTCTGCCGGTGATCGCGATCATGAATACGGGTAGTAATCGATTCCAGATAGATTTCAAAGGGCCCGGTGGTCATAGCTACGCCGCCTTCGGCCAAGTCCCCAGCGCCATTCATGCCCAGGGACGCTTTATCGCTAAGGTTGCCGATCTACAGGTGCCGGCCAAGCCCAAGACCACGTTTACAGTTGGTGTTGTGAGTGGTGGCCGCTCGGTCAACACGATTGCACCTAATGCATCACTGGAAATCGACATCCGTTCTAATGGCAATGCCGAGCTCCAGGCAACCACCAAACAGGTACTTGCTTTTGCTCAACAATCAGTTGCTGAAGAAAATAAACGCTGGGGTACCAATTCGCTGTCGGTCTCAATCAGGCAGATCGGCGCAAGACCCGGTGGCATGACATCCCCCGAATCGACCATTGTTCAGACCTGGATGGCAGCTGCTGAAGCGCAGGGAGTGAAGCCGATGCTGTTAGCGGGTGCCAGCACCGATGCAGGCGTTCCGATCTCGCTGGGTATTCCAACAATCGTCTTGGGTTTTGGCGGCAAGACGGGAGGCTTTCATTCCCTGGATGAGAATTGGGATCCCACCAACGCTTATAAGGGTGTGCAGCTAAGTTTTCTGACAACACTTGCGATGGTTGGTGTGGATGGGATTACACAGCCGCTCATTCAACAAAAATAAAAAACTGATAAAGTCAGCCTAGAACTTATAGCCAATGCCGGCTCTGACCAATTGAGTGGCGCCCCCATTCTGATTCCCAAAGCTTGTAGAGGGCCGATATTCTAGGAACATCTCAGACTTTTTGCTTATGATGTACTTCATATTGAAGGTGGCCCCCCAGTAGACGCGTAGCGGTGTAATAGTCTCTCGGGGATATGTTTGCACTAGCTGTGGCCCAGTTTCAACAGCAAAAATAAAGGGGTACCACGACTCCGACCAGCCTGCATAGAGATCAGTATACGAGGCTACGTAAGAGCCAGGCCCCGACCAATTTGAGCGATTTTGCGCTCTTACATAAAGGCCCCTTTCTGGCAAGTTAATCGATTCGAGGACATCGGGAAAGATCTCACTCTTGGAGAGGCTCGCGACAATTCCAGCCGTCAATGAACGCAGCGGTCCATCCGTGTTTGAACCACCAATTGTGCGCAGATTCGCGGAGATAACTACTTCATCTCCTTTGAGAGGAGACAGAGAAGTGAAAACGTCAAAACGCCAGTTTGTAGCATCAAGATTAGGTGTTGAGCTGCCCTGAAATGTTGGGCCTCCTGTCACACTCCAAGTGAAAAGCTTGTCTTTACCAAGCGTGCCGGTGAGGCCCATGTTGAGCCATGTATTCGAAATCCCAGAACGATTGGTGGCCCAGGAAGTTGCCTGATCAACGTTTACCAAGAATGAAGCATAACGGTTGCGACTCACCTGTCTTGGATTGGAGGTGGTGAGGGCGTCCACCGAGTCCTGTGGTTTGGTGGATGGCTGGTTGTTCTTTTGGCCTGCTGGGTCTTCAGCAATCAAAAGCTGCTGACGAGACTGAACAACATGCGAATCTGACACATTGGCATTTGTGGAGACGCGCGCAGGCGTCTGCTGCTCGGCCTGGCCAGGTATCACGAAAGCGATTGGAAAGAGAACTCCAATACCAGAAGCACGCAAATATCTCGCTACCAGCCGCACCGCAGTCGAACAAGATCCATCCAGGGATTGACCGAAACAGGCTCTCATAACTGGCTGCTATCAGTTGGTGACTCTAACACGTGATTCAAAGTATTCATGGCAGGTTAGGGCGATGAATTTGACTGCAACAAACAAGATATGTACGGTAGAGCCTTTTAGCCCTGAGTCCTTTGAGGCTCCAATGAGCATTCAGGCAAGTGATTGCGCAAGGCACTAGGGGCGCTTGTCGCAAAAGTGTATAAAGCGTGACGAAGACCGGGATGTGTCTGGCAGGTCGACAGGCTAAAAGATTAGAGATTTAGCAGAACGCAGCCACTCGGGGGTGAAGAAGTATTCTCTTAAGCATATCTAACTTGACTTGCCTCTCGGTGTCTTCTCTGAGAAGTTATAGGGCTGTATAGGGCAACGTCAGGAGGGCAATAGATCACGATTCAAGTCGCTGGTATTGCATCTAACGGTCGATTGTGCTTCGTCTGCCGTAGCGCCTGGGGCCTTCGAAACTCCAGCGGCATCTTGGTGTTCCGGACCTAATTAAAAACGTACGCCAGTCTTTGCTTTCGAGTCGGCTCGGGTTGTTTTTTTGAAACGGAACTTGCGTATTCGCTTTCAAAGAGGATATTATGTGTCAATCCCTGGATTTATTGAAAGAGATGACACTGGGTAATGTGCAACTGAGCCGCCGTGCTGTTCTTGCACTGCTTGGTTCAGCTGGTGCCACTGTCACATTTGCGCCAATCACGCGTGCAGGGGGGCGCAATGCCATCACAGAGCGCGCGCAAGCTAGAGGAGGCGAGGGTCTCATCCAGACGGCCGAAGCCGCTGGGATTGTTGTCCTTGAGCAAGCCCAGCTGGCGTTGGCCGAGCGCTCTTTTGCCGTGGGGGGCGCCATAATTGAAAACCGCACTGGCCGGATTATTCATCAATGGCATAACACTGTCTATCAACTCCTGCCCAACGGTCAGTCAGCGCTCAGTGGTAAGTGGTTTGTGCTGGACCCAACTAACCATGGCGAACGGCAACTGGTCTCCTGGTACTACGAGAATGCTGCTGCTCTAAACCTTCCTGAACCATCAGAATTGACAATCGTGACATCGCTTGATCCATGCCCTCAGTGCGCTGGATCGCTGCTTACTGCGGGTTTCAATGTCGGCGTCGTTGCTTTTGACTACCCAACTGGCATCAATTATACCCTTGACTGTAGCTATCCAGATCTACCCGTCAATCTACGCAAGCAAGCGCAGCGCACATTTACTTATTACTCGGTCCAAGGTGTTCGGCCCCGCGTAGGTGCAGCGATAGGTCCCGCATTCGCCAACATGGCCCTATCAAAAGCGACTGCAGATGGATGTTCTGATGTCTTTTTGAAGAGCCGTGATGTAGTCGAAGCGAACCGGAGAGTTCTGGGTCTGCCTCCCTCAGAATTGCTGGATCCACTCACGCTTCCAGCTAATTCCAAGGTTAGGGAGGCCCTTGTGAAAGCATCGTCGCATGCATTCTCCCTCCGCCTGGCTGACTTTAGACAGCCAAATGCTGCGCTCAAGGACTTGCTCGCTAATTTGGTGGCAACGACGCCAAATGCTGTCAATTCGGTTGCTTTGATTGATCCCTTTGGGAACCTGATCTCTGCATTTGCCGACCGTTTTGACATTAGCCCAATTGCAACTGGTTTCATGAATCTTGTGCAATCTTACTTCCGTACGCGATTTATGCTTATGGGAGACCCTGAAACGAATGAGTTGGCAAAGCGATATCTTACGACTCCCAAGTACGGAACTTTTGTCTTTCTTCGCGCCTTGTCACCGGATGCGGCGACATCAGTAAAGGACATTGGTATCTACGACTTGGCGATTGAAGGCGACGCGTATCAACCTCAGACGGGAAACTGGCAGTACTATCTTGAGCCATCATCTGGCACAGAGTCGGAATTCCTGGCCCTCATCAAGCAAATGAAGTCCGCAGACGGCGCCGATCCCAGGCGTGTCAAGATGTAATCGAGGTGCCAACCTTTCATTTGTTGACAGCTTCATTGCGTGTAGGACATAGGGGCGCCATTGCTTCACTGGACAGCAGCCTAGTTTTTCCTGGCCTGTCGAATCGCTAAACATTGCCTGGAGTGTCATCTCTACGCGGCTGTTTCCGTGGGCGGCTAGCTCTTATGCATGGTTCTGGATCAATCTTTGATTGGTCCAAGCGTTGCGCTAAGGATTCACTCCTTGCATCCGCTCGCAGCACCTGGTGATTCTCGAGGTGGCACCAACAGCGCTCATGGTGGAGCACAGTAGATCAGGGCTCCAATCTTTTTCTGTGCTGTGTGAGGCAGCCGATGGGGAAGCAGCATCTACTCATATCCGCCAGAAGGTCACAAAGACTGTGGTTAGGCGCCTGTTCTGGAGCCCTTTCGGCTCCCGCTCTTGAGCTAATCTGCGAGAAGTCAATCGGGATTTAAGACTACAATCTGTGGCCTGGTTGTGTTGTCCCAGCAGGTTGTTCAGCTGACAATGGTGTGTGAGGTCATCAAGGTCTCGGCGTCATCTCCGATTTACGGACCTTGCGCCCCATGCATGCCCACCCGCATACTTGGCTGACACCGTTCGATCGGGAACGGTCTGCGCCGACATATTGATCACGATGAGAACCCCGTCTTCCTGGCTGACCAGGCAGGGATCAGCGTCCGCACCGCCTATAACTGGCTGACTCGCTACGGCTTAGGCGGCTCCTCGCTTCTGGTGGCTCGTCGGAGTGTTCTCCGGACCCGGCGGTGGACGATCGATCCACAGCAACTCAAGCGCCGTCGACCTCCGCCATGAACGCTGCACTTTCCGTCTCGTCGGCAGGTTCTTGCTGCAGCGGTCTACACCGTGGGCCGGGTCCTCAACTCCCTGGGTCTTGGCCGGCTCAAGAACCTGCAGTCTGCAGAGCCAGTGCGCCGCTACCAGTGGGCCTGGTCCGGCGACATGATCCACGTCGATATCAAGCAGCTGGTCCGCTTTGTACGGGTCGAACACCAGATCTTCGGTGATCGCCGGCTCGGCTGCTCCCTTGGTGCGGGCTACGAGAAGCAAGATGTTGCCATCGATGACGCCCAAGGCTGGCTTACGTGGAAGTGCTACTGAATGAGAAGCAGGCAGCCACCGTGGGCTTTCTGCTGCGGGCCGTCGCCTGGTTCGACAGCCGCAGCATCACCTGCAGGAGGGTGCTCTCGGATAACAGTAGTGTCTATTGCTCCAGGCCTTGGCGAGAAGCCTGCTGAGCAGTCGGAGCCACAACATAACGCACTAGGCATTGCACCTCGGTGACTGCCAGGAAAGATGACGTCCTGCTGCTGTTCAAGCCGCCATCGTCAACGTAGCTGGTGTGGATTCGATTTCTGTAGACGGTGGATTGATCCAAACCACTTCTGGCTGACGCCAGCAGCGTGTGGATCGTGACCAGCGACGT
>CALRUA020000030.1:0-24375 GCA_943371215.1 Cyanobium sp. NIES-981
TTGCTTCAGGCTTACAAATCAGCCGAAAGAGACTGGAAATGAAGCCATAGAGATGGCAAAACGTGATCTCAAAGACAATTAAGACCAACGGCGACATCCGTTCATCTCAGCAGCCGCTCAAGCCACTGTTGCCCAGAGGCTCCCTAGGCGTGGCCAATATTAATAAATAAACCTGTTCACTCTTATCGGTAGTGTCTGTGGCTACTTCGATTGGCAAACTGCTGATCTATATACCCTGTGGCAATCTTGCGTGGCCCAATCTGGTGATTAGTCGCACTAGGCTAAATATCGATATTAGCCCCGAAAGATTCTTTGTCTAGCATGCGTTCATTGGGAATGGAAATTGAAGTTGCGAAATGCCTGTACTTGCTTCGACGCCCTGGAACTACTATGCAAACCAGGCCAGCAGCCCAGTCAATGCAGTGGCAACAATCGCAGTCAATTGAAAGATAAGGTCAGCTTGATTAATTGTTTGGAGAGCTTGGTCCTTTCCATCTTCGGGTGCCCTCTGATAGAAGTTCGTGCCCCAGACAAATAGTACAAACGTGCCAATAGAGATTACATAGCCACAGGCGTAAAACCAGTCTAGAAAGGTTAAATAGTCGAGTTGAGGGATTTCTGCCTGGTAAGCCTGTTGCAGAAAGATTAGGGTCAGCAGGCCTGTCGATGGTATGGCCAATCGGATGTCGCCAAGCTCACCCTCTAGCGATGGCGCTAGAAGAACTACGCCCACAACAATAAATAGTGGCAAAAAGTATTTGAGGATACTCGGAAGGGGTGAGCTTCTAAGTGTGACTTCCAGGGCAACCCCAGAGTAGGATAACTTGCCATTACTCAAGCCCCAGTCGGTGCCCAGGGTCCGAAGTGTGGGCTGAAGATCTGCTGTCACTATCTTATAGCCATTAATGCCTGCAGCTGCTGCAACTAGGTCATTTGAACGCGCGTCAGGCACTAACACCATGTTGTCATTCTGAATTGCTAGGGTGTCATCATATGTTTCAAGGATTACCGGCAATTGAACCGATTCAAACGGAAAGCGCTTGAGGTTGATCTCGGGAATATACAGATTTGCTGAGAAACGTAATTGCCGGTAATAGTTTCCGTTGGGTAGTTGAATAGGATCGTCGTCTAGGCCTTGGATATCGCTGTCCCAAGTATCAAGCTGGTTTGCGATTGAAATCATGCTCCCTGAGTCGATCTCATCGCTTTCTAGTTTGGTTTGCAAGCTCTGGGGCCACTCATACCAGTAAAAGCCCTCTCCTACAAAGCGTCGATTCTGCAGGGACAGGTCATGTAAATTGTCGAAGTAGGCTCCCACTTTGACTCCCATCGCATTGGGTTTGCTAAGCAGTTGAGTGGTGTCGGCAGGCATAAAGCCGGTCCCATTGCTGTTCGATGGTGGGCTGGCTATGCGCTCCCTGCCAAAGTTGTAGGCGACCAGGATGAGTACCACGCACAATGTGCTCAGCAAAAATCTTGAGGAGAAGCTGGATCTCGACCGTAGCTGGCGCCAGAACTGCGAACACAACAACTTAGCTTTCACCAGCTTCAATGACCGCAATGGGCGTTGCACGCCTGATTCTACGCTTCAAGCTCCCATCTTCGCTGGGCCCTGAAGTCCAGAACGATGCTTGGTCCACCTCAATTCCTGCGACTGATGCCATCCGCCAGCTCGCTGGTACTGCTGGCTCCTGCAAGAGAAATCGTGGTTTTCTCCAGCCAAACCTGATGCGAACTGTTCATCCTGGACAATGCTCATCGTTAGCATCTTTGGCGGCGCACAACCCCTGCGCGGAGCTTCCAATCATGAGCCAACACCGCAACCACAGTCCCGAGTTCAATACTGAGGTTCCAATGGTTGCGATCAGTGGCCGCAAGACGATCGAGGAGTTCGCCGCCGATCGCTCCATTCACCAGAATAAGGTGATTCAGTTGTTTGGTCGCGCTTCTATTACCTCAGCGATGCTCCAGCTCAATTCATTCATCGGTGTTTGCCTAAGCCCTTATTTCCCCAGGCTGCCACTGCACTTTGTTCTCCAAGCTTGTGAGATCTGGTCACCCTAACCTTGATCTGCAAATACCCCCATGCCGGGCCCTTGCTGATCCGCTCTCCTCACCTTCGAAGCATTCACTGCTTTGCCGTCGTTTTGTGAATAGGCGGTGCGACCGACTTGTGTGGCCGTCTCTCTGATCCACTCCAAGCTGGTTCTGCATAATCTGCTCTGATCGGCAACCGTCACGCCTCCTCTTGCTGGTTACGGGATGCCTGCTGCCCTTTTCCACTTCACCATTGCGGTGGCACCCGCTGCCAGCCCAGCCGGATCAGGTTCTGCCAGAGCTGCGTTGCGTTGAACCGCAGCATCCGGCGGTTATGTCGAATCTGCATACGCCCTGTGCTGGTGACATCCGCATTTGTGACTTCGACCCACTTCGCGTGGAGTGTCTCATCGCTGCTTGTTATGCGGACTACCTGGTAGCCACAGGACGATTTCAACCATCCCACGCCGGTCTGTCCTTGGAGCTCCTGTTGCGGCTTGGGGTTCCACATGGGTCAGTTTTTCTGCTGGCGCTGTTTTTGGTGTTTTTTTTTCTTGACCGGCTCGGTCGCCTGCGCTTGCTTTCAGGGTTACTACTGAGGTTACTAATGGCTAGTAAACACCTCTGAAAACCATTGCTATGACTGAGATGCTGCCACGGGGGCGTTCCAGCGCAACAGGGTGCGCTGCTCCCGTTCCTGGCCGAGCACGCTGGTGGTGCCTGTGTTCAGCACCAGCAGGGCCCCGCCGGCGGCCCCGAGCCCCAGCCATGTTCCCGCCAGGCTGCGCAGCAGATGGCCGTGGCCGAACAGGGCCACGCGACCGTCGGCTCCCGCCAGGGCGAGGCACTGCTGGATCAGCCGCTCGCAGCGCTCCTGCACCTGCTGGCGGCTCTCGCCGTTGGGGCAGGGATGACTCCACACCGTCCAATCCGGCACCGACTGGCGGATCTCGGCCGTGGTGATGCCCTCATAGGCGCCGTAGTCCCATTCCTGCAGATCGCTGGTGATCACGGCCTGATCCCCCAGCCCCGCTAGCTCGCAGGTGCGCCGGGCCCGCTGCAGCGGACTCACCAGCACGGCCGAGAAGCTCTGGGCGGCCAGCAGGGGGGCCAGGGCCCGGGCTTCTGCTTCCCCCTCCGGCAACAGCGGGATGTCAGTGCGGCCGGTATGTCGGCCGCTCTGGGCCCATGCGGTGGCGCCGTGGCGCAACAGCCAGAGCTCAGGCGAGGCAGTGGTCACGGTGGTAGGTGCGGGCGGCCAGGGCAAACCGTTGGGGCACCTGGCTGCAGCCCGCCCAGTGCAGATGTAGCCAGCTCGCATGCAGGCCAGGGTGGGTCCAGCCCTCGGGCCGGATCGGCGATCCCCAGCCCTCAAGCTGCCACAGCTCGCCATGGGCGGCCACCGGATCCAGCTGCCAGCGGTGGAACTCATGGCCGCAGAGGCGCTCGCCGGGCCGCACCACCAGCCCCTCGCGGCCCACGCTTGCATCGCGGTAGCCCAGGCTGAGGCTGCCGCGGCGGGCGTGAAAGGGCAGCACCCCAGCCATGGGCTGGGCCACACCGGCCTGATCACAAAGGCTTTGGCCCAGCAGCAACAGCCCGCCGCACTCCGCATAGATCGGCACCCCCTCGGCCGCCGCAGTAGCGATGGCGCTGCGGCTGCGCTGGCTGGCCGCCAGTTGGCCGGCGTGTAGTTCGGGGTAGCCCCCGGGCAGGATCAAGCCACGGCACTCCGCCGGCAGGGGGGCATCGGCCAGGGGCGACCAGGCCTCCACATGGAGGCCGTGGGCCGCCAGCAATTCCCCCGCCTCCGGATAGCGGAAGTGGAAGGCCCGATCACTGGCGATGGCGATGGTGAGGGGCGCCTGGCCTCCGGGGGCGGCCGGGTGTGCCTGGAGGCACCAAGCGATCGGATCGAGTCCATCGGCTGGGGGGCTCGGGGCTGCCAGCAGGGGCCATAGCTGCTCGAGGTCCAGGTGGCGTTCTGCCAGGTTGGCCCAGGCTCCCTGGCGCTCCTCCAGATCCCCGAGTTCGTGGGCTGGCAGCAGGCCCAGGTGGCGGGAGGGCAGGCTGAGGCTCTCGTGGCGGGGCAGGGCCCCCATCAGCGGCATACCGATGCTCTGCAGGGCCTCCCGCAGCAGGGCATGGTGCCGCTCGCTGCCCACCCCGTTGAGCACCACCCCGGCGATCTGCAGGTGGGCTTGGTGGTCGCGGAAGCCCCGCACCAGCGCCGCCAGTGACCCCGCCTGGCGGCTGGCCTCCACCACCAGCAGCACTGGCAGTCCCAGCTGGGCGGCCACGGCGGCGGAACTGCCGTCGCTGCTGGGCCCCTTGCCATCGAACAGGCCCATCACCCCCTCCACCACCGCCAGGTCGGCGCCGCTGCCGAAGCCGCGGTAGCTGCGCTCCACCCAGGCCTCGCCGCAGAGCAGGGGGTCGAGGTTGCGGCAGGGCCTGCCGCTGGTGGCTGTGAGCAGCTGGGGATCGAGGTAGTCGGGCCCCACCTTGAAGGTCTGGATGCTGCGGCCGCGGCGGCGGGCCAGGGCCGTGAGCGCCAGGGTCACCAGGGTCTTGCCGCTGCCGCTGGCCGGGGCGGCGATCAGGCAGGCCATGGGGGCTGGAGGATGGGGCTACTCGGGCAGCAGCTTGGCAGCCAGGGGGGCTGGAGGATGGGGCTACTCGGGCAGCAGCTTGGCAGCCAGGGGGGCCGCCGCCGCCAGCAGGGGGTTGGTGCTGTCGTGGCCGCCCCCCAGCAAGCGGGCCATTTCCATTTCCTCACTCTCATTGGGCAGGGGCACCACCTCCTCCGCCAGCTCCATCGAGGCCGCACCGCCCGCCTCCAGGCGCATGCAGCCGCCCGATTCCGAGCAGAGAATCACGCACAGGGGTGCCTGGCCCGGGGGCGCACAGATCAGCCGCAGGCCCACCAGGGCCCCAGGGTGGGTCTTGGTGATGCCCACGGGCACGGGCATCAAGCGCACCTGCACGCTCTCGCCATCGCTGCGCTCGAACTCGGCGCCAATGCCCTGCTGGCCCTGGTCGCCCGGGATCCAGTAGCTGCTCTGTAGGTGCCAGCCCAGCCGGTCGGCGATCCAGGCGGCCAGCAGCAGCCCCTTCACGGGGTGGTGGCCTTCCATGTCGATGTCGAGCTGCACCACTCGATCGAGGGCGCTCTGGCGGCTGGGGGGGTCGAAGGCCATCGCCAGCGACTCGCGCCAGCTGCGCAGCCGCAGCCAGTTGAGGTCGTTCACGGCCTGGCCCGTGGCGATGCGCTCCACCAGCAGATCCAGGCAGCGGCGGGGATCGCCGCTGGAGCTGTCCACCACCAGGCGGCGGGGCGGCACGGCCAGGGCCTCCAGCAGCTCGGGCGATTCATCCATCGAGCCGTTCCACCACACCCAGCAGGGCAGATCCGGTTCGATCAGGGGCTGCAGCATGGCCAGCCCCTGATGCAGGGCCCCCATGCTCCCCCGCAGCACCACCACGTCGCCGCAAGCGTCCTCGCTGCCGCTGCGTTCCTCCGGCAGGGGGCAGTAGGCCGCTACCAGGGTTTCCAGTGGTTTGTCGGCCGCCAGGGTGGGAGCCAGGGTGATCAGGCGCCGCGGGCGATGGGCGCTAATGGCGCGATCCACGAATTGGCCGCGCAGGTCGTCGGCTGTGTGATCCCCGGGCTGCTGGCCCAGGGCCCAGGCCAGCTCCGTGGCGGTGGGCGCCGTGCTGCAGGGCAACCCGCAGGCTGGAATGGCCTCGCGGGCAGCCTCCAGCAGCTCGTCGTTGAGCAGGCCGCTGATGGGCCCATCGATCCGGCCCGTGCGGATCAGCTGCTGCTGCAGCCAGGAGGGTTCCCATACCAGCAGGGTGAAGGTGGCAGCCCCGGCGGATCCCAGCAGCCCCTCACTCCAGAGTTTGTTGAGGTAGCCGGGTACCTCGCTGGGAGGCAAGGCAAGGGGGGCCTGAAGGGTGAGCTGGGGAGCCATGGCGGGCGGTACGGCGAAGGTGGGGAGGGATCGTTAGGCGATTGGCGAACGCGCGCAGATCAGGGGCGGCGCCACATCAGGCCGTCTTCGGCCATCAGGTTGTCGGCGGCGCCGGGGCCCCAGGTGCCGGCCTCATAGGGGTGGATCGGCAGCTGCCAGGGAGCGTCTTCCATCAGCTCCAGCAGTGGGGTGTACAGACGCCAGGCCGCTTCCACCTCGTCGCTGCGGGTGAACAGGGTGGGATCGCCCAGCATGGCGTCGGCCAACAGGCGCACATAGCCCTCGTCCGAGGGTTCGCCGAAGGATTCGTCATAGCTGAAGTGCATGTCCACAGGCCGGCTGCGCATGCCGGAACCGGGGGCTTTCACCTCAAACACGAATCCGGCCCCCTCATCGGGTTGGATGCGCAGGATCAGCTGGTTGGCGGTGGGGCTGCCGCCGGCCGCATCGAACAGGTGAACCGGGGCTTCGCGGAAGGTGAGCACCACTTCGCTGAGGCGCTTGGGCAGCCGTTTGCCGGTGCGCAGGTAGAAGGGCACGCCCTGCCAGCGCCAGTTGTCGATGAACAGCTTCATCGCCACATAGGTTTCGGTGGTGCTGTTGGGATTCACCCCCGGTTCGGCTCGGTAGCCGGTGAGCGGCATCGCCGGACTGCCGCCCTCGCTGTACTGGCCCCGCACGCAGCACTTCCAGGGCTCATCTTCATTGGCCAGGCGTGAGGCCTGGAGCACCTTGGCTTTTTCGTTGCGGATGGCCTCAGGGTCAAAGCGGCCGGGGGCTTCCATGGTGGTGAGCGCCAGCATCTGGGTGAGGTGGTTCTGCACCATGTCCCGCAGGGCACCGGAGCTCTCGTAGTAGCCGGCCCGCTCTTCCACCCCCACCGTTTCCGCGGCGGTGATCTGCACGTTGGCGATGTAGTTGCGGTTCCAGATCGGCTCGAAAATCGTGTTGGCGAAGCGCAACACCAGGATGTTCTGAACCGTTTCCTTGCCGAGGTAGTGGTCGATCCGGAAGATCTGCTGCTCCTGGCCGCAGGCTTGCACGATGCGGTTCAGCTGTTCGGCACTGCCGTAGTCGCGGCCGAAGGGCTTCTCGATCACCACGCGGCTGCGGCTGGGATCCTTGAGCAGGCCGGCATTGGCCAGGGTTCGGCACCCACTGCCGTAGAAGGCGGGCGACACCGAGAGGTAGAAGGTGCGGTTGCCGCGGGTGGCCTTGAGGCGGTCGATAGCCTCCAGGCGGGTGCCCAGCCGCTCCACGTCCTGCTGCTGCTGCAGATCCACCGGCTCGTAGAAGAGGCAGGCCGAGAACTGGCTCCAGGCGCTCTGGTGCTGGCTCACCTCTTCGCTGAGGGCCTCGGCCATGCGGGAGCGGAACTCCTCATCGCTCCAGGGGCGGCGGGCACAGCCGAGCACTGCGAATTCAGTGGGCAGCCGCCGCTGGCGGAACAGCTCGAACAGGGCCGGAATCAGCTTGCGATGGGTGAGGTCGCCGCTGGCCCCGAAGATCACCAGGCACTGGGGTGAGATCACCCGCTCCTGGCGCAGGCCAACGCGCAGGGGGTTGGTGAGGGTGTGGGCCATCTCGAGTGCGCGCTTGCCCATGGTTTAACGGCCCTGGCGGGGAAGCGCCTGGGTCGATGGCGTTCTCAAGGCTTTTGTGCGTGATCAGTTAAAAAGCGCCGTTTGGCAGGCCGCGTGAGCTGCCCATGAAAAAAGCCCGCCGGTGGGGCGGGCCTGAACAGCCTGGATGGGCCATGAGCCAGGGCTCAATAGGTTTCCACGTGCCAGCGCTCGGCCTTCTTGAGTTGGGGACGCAGCTCGGCCCAGTTCAACCCCTTGGCGGCGGCGGCGGCGGTCATCGCCTCGTCGATGCCCGGCTCCATGCCCCGCAGGCCGCACATGTACACGTGGGTCTTGGGGTTCTCAATCCAGGAGAAGATCTCGTCAGCGTTCTCGCTGACACGGTCCTGGATGTACATCCGGCCGCCCTTGGCGTTCTGCTGCTCGCGGCTGATGGCCTTGGTGTAGCGGAAGTTGTCGGGGAACTGGCTCTGGTAGTGGTTGAAGTCCGCGTCGTAGAGCAGGTTCGCGGTGGTAGGGGAGCCCATGAACAGCCAGGCCTTGCCCTTGAAGTGCCAGCCGTTCGCCTCGCGTTCGGTGGGTTCGAACATGCGGCGCAGGTAGGTGCGCATCGGTGCGATGCCAGTGCCGGTGGCGAACATGATCACGTTCGCGTCCTCATCGGCAGGCAGCAGCATCTCTTTGCCCACGGGGCCGGTGATCTTCACCTTCGCGCCCGGCTCGATGTCGCACAGGAAGGTGGAGCACACGCCGTTGATGGTCTCGCCGTCCTTCTCGTATTGCAGCTGCCGCACGCAGAGCGAAACGGTGTGATCCGCCATGTTGTCGCCGTGGCGGGTGCTGGCGATCGAATAGAGGCGCAGCTTGTGGGGCTTGCCGTTGGCGTCGGTGCCATCGGGAATTATGCCGATGCTCTGGCCCTCCACGTAGTGCAGCTGGGGGTTGCCGCCGGCGAGGTCGAAGGTGATGTGGTTCACCCGGCCGATGGCCCCTTCGGCCAGGAGGCTGTAGTTCTCGGTCACCGTGCCGATGAACGGATCCTTGGGCTTGTAGAGATTGACGGGAACGTCGGCGTGGGACACGGCGGCTGGTTTCGAGGGGGCGGCTGGGGTGGAGGCTGCAGCAGGGGGTGCGCCGGTGGCGTCCGCAGCTGCGGGGGCGCTGTCTTCTGAGGCGGCATTCACCGACACAATGCGCCCACCGAGCTTGCTGATGGATTGCATCAGCGCCTGCAGGCGGGAGAACGGAACGGAGATGGAGCGCTCAGCCCGGCGCGCGCTGGCGGCTCCATAGCCCTGCACCACAACGGTGAACATGCGGGCATCGCTTCGGCTGGAAGTCGCTGTCGAAACACGCATGAACAAGGGCGGCCTGAGAATGCGCGCGATCATAGGGAACTCCCACCAAAAATTTTCTCGGCCGCCTGGGAACAATCGGAGCTAGGTTTGGCCACCGCAGACCACCGCCCAGCCCTAGTCGTTCCTTGACGCAGCTCTCGGCTCCCAATGCCAACGGTCTGTTGCAGACCCAGGCCCTCAGCGTGGGCAGTTCCCCTCTGCAGTTGGAGAGCTGCTCTCTGGACACCATCCAGCAGGACATGGAGCGGTTGCCCGGCGGATGCCGCAGGCTGGCTGTTCAGCTGCGGATTGGCCTCGATCCCGATGCGATCTGGGCGGTGCTCACGGATTACGACAATCTCAGCCGTTTCATCCCCAATTTGCAGAGCTCGCGCCAGCTGTGGCGTCGGGGGGATGTGGTGGGTCTGGAGCAGGAAGGCGCCCAAACCTTTATGGGGCTCCGCTTCAAGGCCAGGGTTCAGCTGGAGCTCACCGAGCACCGCGAGCAGCAGCGGCTCAGCTTTGTGATGACCAAAGGGGATTTTCGGCGTTTCGAAGGGTCCTGGCAGATCGGCGGCGCCAGCACGGAAGCCACCACCCTGCTCTATGAGCTCACGGTTCAGGGCTGCGTGGGCATGCCGATCGGATTGATTGAGCAACGTCTGCGGGAAGACCTGGCTGCCAACCTGCGTGCCGTGCAACAGGAAGCCCTGCGTCGTTTTGCTCTGGTGGCCATCGCCTGAGGGCGAGCCATTACCAGACATCCCCCATCCAGGGTTCCCTAGATGGAGCAGTACCCCCGCTGAGAAGTAGCCACACGGAATTATGGCAACAAAAAAGCGGCTACTGGAGCCGCTTGATTGGTATACCCCCAAGGGGATTCGAACCCCTGTCGCCTCCGTGAAAGGGAGGTGTCCTAGGCCTCTAGACGATGGGGGCTAGGACTCGGACAACAACATGAGAGAAAGTCTCTCTTGCCTTGCGGGATCTGCCTTTTGGCGTCCCTCTGCCGATGAGAAGAAGTTACGGGCCAGAGCTGCCCTTCGTCAAGACACGCCCTGGCCATCCCACACGGGGACGGTGAAGTGGAAGCAGGCTCCCTCCCCCGGTTCTGAGGCCACCCAGATGCGGCCCCCGTGCACCTCGGTGATGCGGCGGCACACCGAGAGCCCCACCCCAAACCCCGATGTGGTGGCGGAGGTTTGGGGCAGGCGTACCCGCTCCTGGAAGATCCGCTCCTGCTCGTCGCGGGGGATACCGGGGCCGGAGTCGCAGATGCTCACCTGCAGCCACTGGCTGGTGCGGTGCAGAACCGTGAGGCTCACCATGCCGCTGTCGGGGGTGAACTTGAAGGCGTTCTCCAGCAGGTTCAGCAGTACCTGGCGCATGCGGCGCTGGTCGGCATACACATCCGGTAGGTCGGTGGGGATGTCGGTGATCAGCTCCAGGCCCCGGCCCACCCAGAGCTTCTCGAGTTCGAGGATGGCTTCAGCCGCCACGGGGGCCAGGGCCAGGCGTTGCGGGTTGAACAGGGCTTCCCAGCGGGTGGTGCCCACCTCCAGCAGGTCCTTGGAGAGCTGCTCAATGTCGTCGAGCCGGCGGCCGAGCACGTCGCGGAAGCGGGCCTGGTCGATCTGGCCGAGGTTCATGCTCTGCAGCGCCAGTTTGGAAGCGGTGAGCGGGGTGCGCAGCTCGTGGGCCACCATGCGCAAGAGCCGTTCCTGCACACGCAAGCGCTCGATCAGGGTCTCGTTTTCCTGGCGCAGCACCAGCACCTGGTCTTCCAGCTGCAGCTCCCGCTGGGTGCGGCTGCCATCGCTCTCCGGAGGGCGCAAGCTCATGCCCAGGCCGCTCACCACCTCCACCTGCTGCCAGCGGGGCAACCAGCTGCGCAGTTGCTGCAGCAGGGTGTTGCCAGCAAACACCTGCTTGGGGGTGGGCTCCAGCTTGATCAGGGCCGGGGTGGCCACCAGCCGGTGCAGTTCCAGCAGTTCGGGCCGCTTGGCGGGGTCGGCCACCTCCAGGGTCACCTCGAAACCGAAATCCTCACTTTCCAGGAACCCCACCAGCCCGCGCAGGTCGGGGGTGGCGCGGTGATGGGGGGCGGCGATCAGCAGCAGCTTCAGGTGGCGCAGCGGCGGCGGATCTGCGGGGTTCAGCACAGCGGGCCGCGTTGATGCACGCCGCTGGCGAGGCGCGCCTGCGGAGCCGGAGGGATTCGGGTCGGCGGGGCTGAGTTCCCCTGCAACGGGCACCGGTGCGGCGAATCCTGAGAAAAGTGTGCTCACCCTATGGTTTTTGGGCAGCTGGTGGTGCCGCCGCTATGACGACTGTGATGAGTCGTTGTTCGAGGGGTTGCTGTGAGCCATCACCATGAATTGGCTACGAGGCCTCACCCTGTGACCGGTGGCCCCGCAGTGGGTGGGAGCCGGATCAAATTGGACAACAACCTGAGGCGTTGGTTCAATCGCAATCTTGGTTTGTGGCGCTCGCGCCGCCAGTACTTCTTTCCAGACGACGAAGTGTTGCGGGTCGACATGTTGTTGCGCGTCGAGACCTTTGAGGACTGTGCTGACGCCGAGGTGCGCTATCGCTTCAGCTGGTGGCCTGAGCAGGAGTACGACTTTTTTGAGAAGAAAACCCGCTATGTGCGGGAGGGCACCATGGAGGCCACCCTCTGCGGCCATCAGTTGCGCCGCAGCCGTGGTTACCTCTGTGGATCCCCAACCCGCAGCCAGATCCGCCAGGTGGATGAGCACGAGTTGGTGTTCGAATCCCATTATCTCGAATGGGACATCCTGGAGCACATTCGCCTGGTGGATCAGGACCGTTACCGGGCCCGCTCCATCTATTCCTGGTGCGATGGCAACCTGGAGCTAGCGGAAATTCATCACGAGATCAGGCTGGAAGGCGCGGGTACTCCCCTACCTGCAGACGCCTGACTTTGGCTCGACCGCTGGTTCTGCAGCAGGATTGGGGTTCATTGCCCGTTCTGCGCGTGCGCAAGACCGCCGGCCGTTTCGGCCTCCTGCTCCTCCCCCTGGCCCTGCTGCTGGCTCCGGCTGCTGCATGGGCTGGACCCGCCACGGAGGCGGACATGAGCCTCTACACCCGCATCTCGGCCCTGAATGTCTGCATCTCCCGTGCCGCGGGGATCGAGTTTGATAAGGCGGTGGCCGTGGCAGGAGAAACCCTGGCCCAGGTGATCCAGGGCCAGCACGATGGTGTGATCCAGCAGGTGGGCCCCAAGCCCCTCACCCTGGATGAATTGCGCAAGGGCTCGATTAACTCGGCTGTGCTTGGGGCGGTGGAGGTGTGCCCCAAGGAAGTTCCTGCCGATGTGCTCAAGAAGGTGCAGGACGTGCTCAAGAGCCGTAGCGGCCAGACGCAACCGGCTCCCGCTGGCCAGCCTGCTGCCAAGCCTGCTACGGGCTCCAAGCCGCCGGCGAAGTAGCCGCACGGCCAGTTGCAGTTGGTCGCAGGTTGGGCTGAAGCCTGTAGGGACTGCGTGTTGCTGCGGGGCTTTTCTAGCGAAAGGCCCCCAGGGCCCTCCTCACACCTACTGCTGTTATGCCCTCCCTGCGTTATTTGCCGGCCCTGCTGGTGGCCCCCCTGCTGGCCTTGCCTGTGGGGGCTTACCCCCGTGCTGTGGGGGTGGCACCCTACGAGCGGGCGCCCAACCCCTGGGCCTATGGCGACACTTACAGCGATGGCAGTGATAGCCCCTTGCCTCCCCCACCGGTGTCCCGCGCTCCCTACGGCAGAACCCCCTACCCCGCCCAACCCCTCAGCCTCGAGCAGCTGGCTCAGCGCTGCAACACAGGCCGGCTGGTGGGCGGCTTGATGGGTGGGGGCCTCGGCTACGCCTTGTCCCGCCAGGATGGACGGGCGTGGGCGATCCCCCTCGGGGCGCTGCTGGGCTCCCAGGTGGGCTGCAGCACCGCCGCCGGTCGGGGGCCCGTTCCCTGGTGATCTCCTCTCCTTCCCATGGCCACCGTTCGCCTTGCTGACTACCGCCCGGCCCCCTGCCTGATTGAACGCACGGATCTACGCGTCCAACTGTTCGCAGACCACAGCCTGGTGGAGGCGGAGCTGGCCTTCACGCCCAATCCGGCCGGCGAGCCCGGTCCCCTTGAGCTGCGGGGGGAGGAGCTGGAGCTGCTGGACCTGGCCCTCGATGGCGAAGCGCTGCCTGGGACGGCCTATCGCCTCGAGTCGGGTCGGCTGGTGCTGCTGCACCCCCCGGCCCGGCCCTTCCAGCTGCGCTCACGGGTGCGCATTCACCCGGAAAACAACACCACTCTGGAAGGCCTCTATGTGAGTGGGGGCCTGTTCACCACCCAGTGCGAGGCGGAGGGCTTCCGCCGCATCACCTTCCATCCAGATCGCCCTGATCTGCTCAGCCGCTTCCGGGTGCGGATTGAGGCGGATCGGGGGAGTTGCCCCGTGCTCCTCTCCAACGGCAACTGCCTGGAAACCGGCGAGCTGCCCGGTGATCCCTCACGCCACTACGCCATCTGGGACGACCCCTTCCCCAAGCCCTCCTACCTGTTTGCCCTGGTGGCGGGGCGGCTGGATGAGGTGCGGGAGGTGTTCACCACCCGCAGCGGCCGCGATGTGCAGTTGCGGATTCACGTGGAGCCGGGCGATTTGCCCTTCACCGCCCATGCCATGGCCTCGCTGAAACGCTCAATGGCCTGGGATGAGGAGGTGTATGGCCTGGAGTACGACCTCGATGAGTTCAATATCGTGGCGGTGCGCCATTTCAATATGGGCGCAATGGAGAACAAGAGCCTCAATATCTTTAACTCCAAGTTGGTGCTCGCCGATGCTGCCACCGCCACCGATGGGGAGCTGGAGCGGATTGAGAGTGTGATAGCCCATGAGTATTTCCATAACTGGACCGGCAACCGCATCACCTGCCGCGACTGGTTCCAGCTCTCGCTCAAGGAGGGCCTCACGGTGTTCCGGGATGCCTGCTTCACCGCCGATCTGCATTCGGCTGCCGTGAAGCGGATTGAGGATGTGTCGCTGCTGCGCAATACCCAGTTCCGCGAGGATGCCGGCCCCACGGCCCATCCGATCCAGCCGGATCACTACCAGGCGATCGACAACTTCTACACCACCACCATCTATGAAAAGGGTGCCGAGGTGATCCGCTGTCTCCATACCCTGCTGGGGGAGGAGACGTTCATGCGCGGCATGGCTCTGTATGTGAGCCGTCACGATGGCACCGCCGCCACCTGCAACGACTTTGTGCAGGCCATGCAGGACGCGGCTCAGCAGTCCGGCCAGCCCCGCTTCGACTTCCAGCAGTTCCGGCGTTGGTATGGGCAGGCCGGAACCCCCAGCTTGGCGATTCAGCGCCACTGGGATGGTGAGGCCGGCAGCCTCAGCCTCCTGGTGCGCCAGAGCACCCCGGCCACCCCGGGCCAGCCCCACAAGGATCCGCTGGTGATTCCCCTGGCCATGGGCCTGGTGGGTCAGGGCGGCGACCCCTTGCCACTGCGCCTTGCGGGGGAAGCTGAGGCCGAGGCGGCTGCCGCGGTGCTGGCACCGTCCTGGGGGCAGGGCAGCCGTTTGCTGGTGATGGACCAGCCGGAGCAGAGCTTCCAGTTCGTGGGCCTCGAGCCCCATAGCCATCCGCCGGCACTCTCGCTGCTGCGCGGTTTCTCGGCGCCGGTGAAGCTGGAGCTGGAGCGCTCCGGCAGTGAGTTGCTCCATCTGCTCGCCTGCGACAGCGACCCCTTTGCCCGCTGGGATGCGGGCCAGACCCTGCTGCGCCAGGCGGTGCTCGAGCGGGCGGCCGGGCAGCCCAACGATGAATTGGAAGAGGGCCTGGTGGCGGCCTTTGAGCGCATCCTGCTGGAGGTGGGGCTCTGTGATGCCAACCGCAGTGCGCTGCTGGCTCTGCCGGGATTGCCGGAGTTGGAGGACGCCGCCCTGGCCCAGCGCGGCCTGGCGGATCCCCCGGCCCTGTTCCAGGCCTTACGCGATCTGCAGGCCCGCTTCGGCCGCGAGCTGGAGCAGCCGCTGCATCAGAACCTGCAGCGCTGCCGGCAGCAGTGGGGGCTCGCCTGGCCCCAGGGCAACGGCGATCGCCAGCTCACTGGCACGATCTGGGCCTGGCGGGTGGCGGCTGGCGATCAGCTCTTGCGCGCCGAGGCCGCTGACGCGGTGATGTGCCCCTCGATGACCCTGGCGCGGGCGGGGCTGAGGGCCCTGCAGTGTCACGACACCCCTGAGCGCGCCGCCGCCGTGGCGGCGTTCCACGATCGCTGGCAGCACAAGCCGGTGATCCTGGATGCCTGGTTTGGCCTGGAGGCCGCAGCGCCCTTTGGCGATGGGGTGGCCCGGGTGCGGCGGCTGATGGAGCATCCCCGCTTTGATCCCGCCGCACCGAATTCCTTGCGGGCGGTGCTGGGTGGCCTGGCCGGCAACGTGCCCGTGTTCCATGCCCTCGATGGCTCGGGCTATCGCTTCATGGCGGAGCAGATCGCTGCGGTGGACCAGCGCAACCCCATCACCGCCTCCCGCATGGCCAAGGTGTTCAGCCGCTGGCAGAGCTATGGCTCCGAGCGCAGCCTGCGCATGCGCGAGGCCCTAGAGCAGTTGGCGCTCGCACCGCTTTCGCCCAACACCGCCGAGGTGGTGGGCCAGTGCCTGGCCTAGCGCTGGCTGCTGGAGCGGGGGAAGGGATCGGGGAACAGGCTGTTGTGCAGTTGGCGCAACCCCGCCTTGCGGGCCTCGCCCCCTTCAGGGCCGGCATGCAGGCCCCATAGCCCTTCCCAATAGAAGTAGATGACGCCGTGGTTGCGGTCTGCAGCCAGGCGCACCTTCTGACTCAGGGAGGGGATCGGGGTGGTGCGGCCGCCGAAGCCCGAGAGGATGCCGATCTCCACGGGGATGCCCCAGCTGCTGGCCTTCACCAGGGCAGGCTGTTGCAGATCCTTGGCGAACCCCTGCACGGAGTAGGCGTAGTTCTGCACCACCAGCTCCTCGATCAAGCCGCCCAAGGCCCAGATTTCCCAGTCCTGCAGCCAGTGGTTGTAGGCGAAGCGAAAGGGGCCGGGTGAGAGGCTCACGTAGGGGCTGCCTTGGCCCTTTTGCTTGAGGGTGCTGCGCAGCTCCCGCAGCAGGCCACTGAGCTGGTGGCGCCGCCAGGTCATCCAGGCGCGATCGGTGTGGTTGTCCGGGGGATCGCTGCCCTTCTCCTGGCGATAGAGGGCACGGGTGTAGGGGTCGTAGCCCAGTTCCACGGGCCAGGCGAAGTGGTCGTCGAGCTGGATGCCGTCCACGCTGCAGCGCTGCACGATCTCGCCGATCAGTCCGATGAAGCGCTGGCGTACGCCGGGATGGGCGGGGTTGAGCCACACCATGGCCTTGCCATGCATGATCACGTCGGTGCTGCCGTCGCGCTTCTGAAGCACCCACTCGGGGTTCTGGCGCACCACGGCCGCCTCGGCCGGCTCCATCAGCCCGTACTCGAACCAGGGGATCACCTTGAGGCCCTGGCGATGGGCCGCCTGGGTCATGCGGCAGATGGGATCGAAGCCGGGATTGGCCTTCGCTAGGGCCGGCTCCATGGGTGCCCAGCGGCTGCGATGGAACGTGGTGCCGCGGCTCCACACGTTGGGGTAGAGGGTGTTGAAGCCGGCGGCCGCCAAGTCCGCCACGGCCTGATCAATGCGCGCCGGCTCGTAATAGAGGGGGCTGGGGCTGTTGGTGAGCCAAACCCCAACCCGCCGCTGAGTGGCTCGAGCCTCTAATGCGCCAAGGGTCTGCAGTCCCGTGGTCAGGAGAACCGTCAGCAGGGCTGGTAGGGCCCGTTTCAGGCGCGTGGAGAGGCGAAAGGGATGGGTCAGGGCCGGTTCAGGCGCGGAGCCCTTCAACGGAACATTGAGCTCACGGAGCTCTCCTCGTGGATGCGCCAGATGGCCTCGCCGAGCATGTTGGCCACGGACAACACCTGCAGTTGGGGGAAGCGGCGATCGTCGGTGAGGGGGATCGAATTGGTCACGATCACCTCCTCAAACAGCCCCTGTTCGGAGAGGCGCTCCACCGCCGGAGGTGAGAACACGGCATGGGTGGCGCAGGCCAGCACACGGGTGGCGCCGCGCTGGCGCAGCAGCCGGGCACCGGCACAGATGGTGCCGCCGGTGTCGATCATGTCGTCGATCAGGATCGCCGTTTTGCCGGCCACATCACCGATCACCGTGAGGCTCTCGGCCACGTTGTGCCCGGAGCGGCGCTTGTCGATGATGGCCAAGGGGGCATCGTTCATCTTCTTGGCGAAGGCGCGGGCCCGGGCCACGCCGCCCACATCGGGAGACACCACCACCACGTCGCCGAAGTCGCGGCCTGCCAGGTAGTCCACCAACACGGGTGAGCCGTAGATGTGGTCGCAGGGGATGTCGAAATAACCCTGAATTTGGGCGGAGTGCAGGTCCATGGCCAGCACCCGGTCCACGCCACTCTTGGCCAGCAGGTTGGCCACCAGCTTGGCGGTGATCGACTCGCGCCCCGCGGTCTTGCGGTCGGCGCGGGCATAGCCGTAGTAGGGGATCACGGCGGTGATCTGGCGTGCCGAGGCCCGCTTGCAGGCGTCCACCATGATCAGCAGCTCCATCAGGTGGTCGTTCACCGGAGCGCAGGTGGGCTGGATCAGGAAGACGTCGCAGCCGCGGATCGATTCTTGGATCTGGATGTAGAGCTCGCCGTCGGCGAAGCGCTTGATCACCCGCGGGCCATCGGGCACGCCCAGGTAGGCGCCGATTTCCCGGGCCAGAACTTGGTTGGCGGTGCCGCTGAACAACCGCAGCCTGCGGGTGTCGTGGGGCAGGCTCGCCTGTTCCACCCGTTCTGCGGTCAGGAAACTGGTCACGGCGGCCGCTGGCGTGATCGGTTGAGACCCGATCGTAGAAGCCACTCGGTTCCCAGGCTGCAAATCACCATGAAGAGTTCCCAGCACTGGCCGGGGCCCGGGCTTGTTTTGGTGGCCCCCGCAGGTGTGTCAGCAGCTGCTGACCAGGCCCTGGCCCAGCTGTTGCAGCTGGAGTGTCTGCCGCCGCTTCAGGATCCCCAGACTGATCCCGCCACCGCCCTGGCGGCGTTGGCCCAGCGGCCTGGCCCAGCGGCCTGGTTGCAGCCCCTGGGGCTTGATCCCGGGGCCTGGTTGGGCCCGGGTGGTGGTTGGGCCGATGCCCTCGGGGCCTGGCGCCAGCCCACGTTGCTGGTGGTGCCGGGAGCGGCCGCCGGCTCCGGCCCTGCCGCTGCCTACCGGGCCTTGCTGGCCATGGCTGGGGTGCCGTTGGTGGGCCTGGTGCAGTGGGGTGGTGCGTGGCAGCCTGGCGAGCGGCGCTCTGATGGATTGCCCTGGCTGGGTTGGCTACCCCCGGCGGATGGCGAGGCCGAACAGGCAGACCTGGCGGCCCTGCGCCACCACTGCCTGGTGCGCTGGCAGGCCCTGGCGGAGCCTGGCGCTCCTCAGTTGGGCCAGGGCTGATCTCGGGCCTCAGGGGCGAGTTGGCGCAGGGGATCTCCCGGCTTGAGAGGGGGCTTCAGGGGCAGGCTGCGGAAGCGCACGGGCTCGCTCTGCTGCAGGGCCGCCGCTAACAGGCTCAGCACCTCACCCTGGCTGAGGTTCGTGTCCACCTGGTTCTGGAGCTTGTCGATCAGGTTGGGCAGCTGCTGCAGCTGTTGCGGGTGGCCCATCTGCTTGAGCAGGCTCTCCACGGCCAGCTGCTGCCGCTCGCGCCGCCCCTCTTCCCCGCGCTCCTGATCGCGGAAGCGCAACAGCTGTTCCAGCTGTTGCCCCCCCAGCCATTGCAAGCCGCCATCCAACTTGATTGTGAGCTTCTGGGTCTTGTCGGTGTAGTTCATGGTGCGGTCGGGTGCGATCTCCACCCGGCCCAGGTCGTCCACCAGGGTGCGCAGGGCGCCGCGGGGCAGCACCAGGTAGCGCTGGGGTTGGCCCTGCGGCAAGTTCACCAGCTCCGCCACCGCGCCCGCCACCAGGGCCGGGCCGCCGCGGCGGTAGAGGCTGCCCAGGGCCACAGGCTTCTGATCGCCTGGCAGCTGGACGGCGGTCTCGATGGGGAGGGTCAGCACCTGCACAGGTCCCTGCGGGTTCACCTCCACCAGCAGCAGGGCATCGCTGTTGGCCGGGCCCAGCGGTGCCGCGTCGTTGCGCACCGTGCCAGGCCGATCGCCATCGGAGCCGATCAGCAGCACGGTGATGGCCTGGCTTGGCACCTCCGCCAGGGCCTTGGCGGTGGGAATGTCCTCGGGCTTGGCGGCCCGATCCGCTTCGGGCCACAGGAGGTTCACGGTTCCCATGCCGGCGGCCACCCCGAGGCCGGCAGCCAGCAGGCGCAGGGTGAGGCGTCGACGGGAGCCACGTGGGGTCTTGGGCCTTTCCCCTTGGGGGACCATGGCGCGCCGGGCAGTGGAAAATCGCCCCACTTTGACGCAGCTGTTGCGTTTTGCCCTGGCTAGGCCGTTTAGGCCGATAGGTTGATGCATCCGGATTGGCCTGCAGGCCCACCCCGTTGACTTCCGCCCCCTCTCCCCAGCTCGCTCCCCACGAGCGCGCCAAGCCTCTGGCCAGGGGCAGCACCTACCCCGCCAAGGATCTGTGCAGCCAGTGCGGCCTGTGCGATAGCCGCTGGGTGGCCTACGTGAAGGATGCATGCGCCTTCCTTCACCAGCGCTTCGAGGCGATGGAAACGGCGGCCCATGGCCGCAGCCGCAACCTCGACAACGAGGACGAGCTCTATTTCGGCGTGCAGCAGCGCATGTTCAGCGCTCGCCTGGCTCAGCCCATCGAGGGGGCCCAGTGGACCGGCATCGTGAGTCGCCTCGGCGTGCGGGCCCTGGAAACGGGCTTGGTGGATGCGGTGCTGTGCGTGGGCCAGAGCGAGCACGACCGCTTCACGCCGGTGCCGGTGCTGGCCCGCACGCCGGAGCAGGTGCTGGCGGCACGGGTGAACAAGCCCACGCTCTCGCCGAATCTGGAGGTGCTGGAGCAGTTGCCCGGCAGTGGCATCAAGCGCCTGCTGGCCATCGGCGTGGGCTGTCAGATCCAGGCCCTGCGGGCCGTGCAACCCACCCTGCCGCTTGAGCAGCTCTATGTGTTGGGGCTCCCCTGTGTCGACAACGTGAGCCGCGACGGGTTGCAGACCTTCCTCGAGAGCACCGTGAGCTCCCCGGACACGGTGGTGCACTACGAGTTCATGCAGGATTTCCGCATCCACTTCCGCCACAGCGACGGCCGGGAGGAAACCGTGCCGTTCTTCGGGCTCGACACCCCCAGGCTCAAGGACGTGTTTGCGCCCAGCTGCCTCAGTTGCTTCGATTACACCAACGCCGGAGCCGATCTGGTGGTGGGTTACATGGGGGCCACGTTCGGGCGCCAATGGATCACCGTGCGCAACCCCAGGGGCCAGGAGCTGCTGGATCTGGTGGAGGCGGAGCTGGATGTGGCCCCGGTGATCAGCCGTGGTGATCGCAAGGCTGCCGTGCAGCAGGGCATTGAGGCCTACGACAAAGCGCTCAAGCTGCCCATGTGGCTGGCTGAGTTGATCGGTGTGGTCGTGAAGCGTTTTGGCCCCCAGGGGCTGGAATATGGCCGTTTCTCGATCGACTCCCACTTCACCCGCAACGCCCTGTGGCTGCGCCGCAACCATCCGGCCAAGGCCGAAGCCCAGATCCCCGCCTTCGCCAAGAAAATCATCAGCCGCTATCGGTTGCCCAAAATTTGACCAGCCCTGCCCGCCGCTGCGGCGTTCTCCTGCATCCCACCGCCCTGCCGGGCACGCCCGGTTCCGGCAGTTTTGGGGCCGCTGCTGAGCAGTGGATTGATGCCCTGGCGCGGCAGGGCATCCACGTGTGGCAGCTGCTGCCCCTGGCGCCGCCGGATGGCACGGGCTCGCCCTATAGCTCCCCCAGTGGGTTCGCCCTGAACCCCTGGTTCCTGGATGGTGAGCTGCTGGTGGCTGATGGCCTGCTCGAAGCGGGCGATCTGGCGGCTCTGCCCCGCGCTGGAGCCAGCGATCGCCTGGATCTCCACCTGGCCAACCGTCGGGCCGAGGTGCTGGGTGCGCTGCTGCTGCAGCGCTGGCCCTCCCGTGGCCCCGAGTGGCACGAGGCCTTCGAGCAGTGGCGCGGCCAGCAGCACTGGCTGCTGGATCACTGCCGCTTCATGGTGTTGCGCCGCCTGCATGGCCAGACCCCCTGGTGGCAATGGCCGGCCCCGCTGGTGCGCCGCAGCCGCCATGCCCTGGCGGCCCTCGACCGCGATCAGGCCGATGGGCTGCTGCAGGAAGCCCTGGTGCAGTGGCAACTGCAGCTGCAGTGGCAGCGCCTGATGGACCGGGCCCGCAGCCGTGGTGTGCAGCTGGTGGGGGATCTTCCCTTTTATGTGGCCCACGACAGCGCCGATGTCTGGAGCCATCGGCGCCTGTTCTCCGTGCGCGCTTCAGGCGTTCTGGTGACCCAGAGCGGCGTGCCGCCCGACTATTTCGCTGCCACCGGCCAGCTCTGGGGCACCCCCGTGTACCGCTGGGCGCTGCACAGACTCACACGCTTCCGCTGGTGGGTGCGGCGTCTCCAGCGCCAGCTGGAGCTCTACGACCTGCTGCGCCTCGACCACTTCCGCGCCCTGGATGCGGCCTGGTTGGTGCCTGGCACGGATCCCACGGCCGAGCATGGCGTCTGGGGCCGCTCCCCGGGCCGGGCGCTGCTGGAGCGCCTGCGCCGCCGCCTGGTGGGCGGCCATCTCCCCCTGATTGCCGAGGATCTCGGGGTGATCACCGCCGGGGTGGAAGCCCTGCGCGATCACTACGCGCTGCCGGGGATGAAGATCCTCCAATTCGCCTTCGACGGCTCAACGGACAACCCCTACCTGCCGGAGAACTATCGCGGCAGCAACTGGGTGGTGTACACCGGCACCCATGACAACGCCACCTGCATCGGCTGGTGGCAGTCCCTCGGCGACGACGAGCGCCGCCGGGTGGAAGAACACCTGGGCATGGCCGTGCATGCCCCCGGCTGGCAGCTGCTGGAGTTGGCCCTGCAGTCGTCGGCTGATCTGGCGGTGGTGCCCCTGCAGGATCTGCTCAACCTGGGCGATGAGGCCCGCTTCAACACCCCAGGCACCGCCAGCGGCAACTGGCAGTGGCGGCTGCATGGTTCGATCGCCTCGCTGGATGGGGCGCTGCAGGGCCTCGGGGAGATGGCCCGGCGCTACGGCCGCTGAGCAGCCGGCTGGCGTGGCTGCGGCAGCCTGAACTGCCCCGGTTGCTGGGCCAACGGCTGCAAAGGCACGCCGTTCCAGGTCACCTCACCGGTCTTCGGGGCTGGATCGAGTTGCAGGCTGAGCGGCGCCTGGACTTGAAGCACGAGCTCCCCACTGGCCCCCTGCAGGTTGGTGCGCTGGCCGCCCTCGCTGCTGAGTTGCAGGCGGCTGGGCTGGCTGAGGTTCAGGCTGAGGATGCCGCTGCTGCTGGGGGCCTGGGTTCGGCGCCGTTGCAGCTGTTGTAGGGCCAGGCCCCGACTGGCCTGCTGCAGGGGGCGCAGTTCCGGGTAGGCCCCCAGCAGGCTGGTGCCGGGCGCGGGGGGTTTGGCCTGTTCCGTCGGTGGGAGCGGTGGGATTGGCCGCAGGCTGAGCAGATTGGCCGCGGCCAGCTGTTGCTGTTGCAGGTTCACCCCATAGATCAATGCCAGGGTCAGGCCGCCGTAGAGCACCGTGCCCTGCCAGGTGCTGAACACGTCGATCGATCCCGGCGTGAAGCGTTGCAGCAGCCCGCCCCTGCGGCTCCCGCTCGGACCATCGTTCGCTTGTTGGGGAGGCAGGGCTTCATCCAGGCTGCCCTTCGGCAGCTCCAGGCGCTGCTCGATCAGGGGCAGCATCGTGCGTAGGTAGGCCCCCTCCGGCAGCCGATCACGCCAACCCCGCTCGAGGGCTTCGAGCACGGGGGTGCTGATGCGGGTGTCGAGGGCCAGCTGGCGCAGGTTCAGGCCCCGCGCGTCGCGCTCCTGCCGGATCAGCCGCCCCACCTGCAGCAGGGGATCTTCCGCTGCGGGCGTGCCATGGGCAGCGGGGGCCATGGTGGTTTTGCCCCGCTGCAGCCAGCGCCCCAGGCGATTGGAAAGGGGGAGCTTGGTGGCGAGCCGTGGCATCAACCCCTGGGATCCTGGTGGCCCCATTCTCGAGGATCAACCCGCCGCCAGCGGCCTTCCGGCAGGTCCCCCAGCGCTAGGGGGCCGATGCCGATGCGCTGGAGGTCGCGCACCCGATGGCCCAGGAGTTCGGCGGTGCGCCGGATCTGGCGATTTCTGCCTTCGCTCATCACCAAGTTCAGCAGGGTCTGGCCCCGCTCCCGGCCCAGGCGCCGCACCTGCACCGGCTGGCTGGGATGCCCTTCCAGGGGCACTCCCCGGCTCCAGCGATCGAGGCTGGACTGGCTCGGATCGCCCTCCACCCAGACCCGGTACGTCTTGGTGTGTTGGTAGCGGGGATGGGTGAGGCGCAGGGTCAGGCTGCCGTCGTTGGTGAGCAGCAGGGCACCACGACTTTCAAAATCCAGACGCCCCACGGGGTGAACCCCCTGGCCGTGGGCGAGTTCCGGAGGCAGTAGATCGAGCACCGTGGGGCGGCCCTCCGGATCGTGGCAGCTACACACCACCCCGGTGGGCTTGTTCAGCAGCAGCACCACAGTGGCGGCGGTGGCGGCGATGGGTTGGCCATCGAGGCAGATGCGATCGCGTTCCGGATCGGCCCGATCCCCCAGGCCCGCCGGTGCCCCATTCACCTGAATCCTGCCGGCGCGCAGCAGATCTTCGGCGCGGCGGCGGGAGCAGAGGCCAGCTGCGGCCAGGACTTTTTGCAGGCGTTCGGTGGCCATGGTGGTGCGGGTGCCTGCTGGCCGTTTGCCAATTCTGCCGAAGCCGGTTTCCCCACCAGGGCAGCCCAAAAAGGGTGATAGTTTTACGAAACATTCGGGTTTCGTAACTCCGCGACGCCATGCCATCCCTGCCCGTCATCACGAGCCAGGCCGCTGCCGGCACTGATCTGGTGCGCTCCTACCTGCGGGATATTGGCCGCGTGCCGCTCCTCTCCCATGAGCAGGAGATCACCCTGGGCCGCCAGGTGCAGGAGCTGATGGCGATTGAGGAGATGCGGGAGGAACTCAGGTTGCGGGCCGGTGATCAGGACCCCACAGACGCCGAGCTGGCCCAGGCCGCCGGACTCACCCTGCCACTGCTGAAAAAGCGGATCAATGCCGGGCGTCGCGCCAAGGAGCGGATGGTGGCGGCGAACCTGCGCCTAGTGGTGAGTGTGGCGAAGAAGTACACCAAGCGGAACATGGAACTGCTGGATCTGATCCAGGAGGGCACCATCGGCCTGGTGCGGGGTGTGGAGAAGTTCGACCCCACCCG
>CALRUA020000031.1:0-20905 GCA_943371215.1 Cyanobium sp. NIES-981
AGAAACTTCTCCCGCTTGGTCTGCTTCTTGGCAGTGGTGAGCTCGTAATCCGAGAAGCCGAGCTGCTTGCCGCCCATCACCCCAGTCCTGGCCTGCAATTACGACATCATTTTCTCGCGGATGGACGGGGTTTTCCAGAGTCTCCCTAACACCGTGCCGCCAGTGTCTGTAGCCAGCACCTTGGTGCCCCATGCCCAGGGCTGGTGCCCCTAAGCCATGGTCAGCAGGAGCCCTGGCTTTTCACTCCCAGAAGTGATGGTCGTGGTGGTGATCGTGGGAGTGCTTGCAGGGCTCGCCATCCCCAATTTCACGCGCAACTGGGAGGATGAACGCCTGAACAGCAGCACCAAGCTGCTCGCCGGTTGGCTGGATGATGTGCGCCGTCAGGCGATCCAGCGCTCCCAACCCTGCCGGATCAGCGTGAATACCAACAACGCCACTCTCGCTCCAGCTATTGACAACAGCTGCGGATTTTTTGCCAACCTGAACCTCAAACAGGAGGTCACTAACAGCAGTCAGCTGCAATTCCAAACCATCGGCAACACACCCAGCACCGTGGTGTTCACACCCCGCGGAACCGTGTGGACAAATCCAGCCGACAACGTGAGCCAACTGGAGTGGCGATTACGCCTGGGTAACGGCGGCTCCAGCCTGGGCCGATGCCTCAAGCTGATGACGCCACTTGGCCTGATCCGCTCTGGCAAAGAAAGGAATGGACAATGCCTATACGCCACCGCTTTTTGATGCATCCGGAGGCGGGCTTCAGCCTCGTGGAAGTGCTGCTGGCGGCATCCCTGGGGGGATTGATCAGTGTGGTGGCTGCAGACGCGATGATCTCCCATCTACGCACCAACGAACGGCTCGAGGCCACCGAACGACTGCGCGCTGACTGGTCTCGCACCAGCCACTTCATTGAATCGGAAGTAGCCCTCAGCGAGCGCGTGCTCACGGATCCCAGCAGCCTGGCACTGGATCAATGCGGAGCATCGATCCAGCCAGACGACTTCCGCTTTGCCCTGGAGATCCGCCGGGACCTACCACCAGCCGTTTACTACGTTCAAGCCAATGCCAGCAATGAAGCCGGCCAATGGCTGGGCGAGAGCAGCCTCTGGCGCTGCGGACCCACCATCTCGGACGATGGCAACTACAGCGGACAGATCACCGCAGAGAGTTACACCATCAGCAATGCCCGCCTGGTGGATGGCCTCAGCAGCAGCTGCAGCCCCGACGTGGACCCCTATGGCCTCAAGGTGCTCTCCACAGCCGGAGCGAGCAAATCGCTCAGCTTCAACCTCTGCATCAAAGGATTAGCCAACAAGGGATTCAGCCAATCAGCCAGCACCTACTCCCGCATCAGCCCAGTTTTTTCCTACCCCATTGCCACCAGCCTCTGCAGCACACAATCGCTCAGCATTGAAGGGTTCTACAAACTCAGTGGCGGCACTGTTAATGCCGAGACACTGGAAGTTCCCCAAGGTGCCGTTCCCTCCAACCAAGATGTGTTGATCTGCGGCTATGGAGGCGGCGACACCATCAATGGGTCCAGTGCCAATGATGTGCTGGAAGGAGGAGATACAGGTGGCACCACCATTGCGGGCCTGGCTGGCAATGACCGGCTGCGCGGAACCATGGCCAACGATCGTCTCAACGGTGGAGACGGAGACGACGTGCTGGTGGGCAGAGATGGCAACGATGTCTTGAATGGTGGCCCGGGGGAAAACCGCTTTCTGCCAGGGCTGGGGTCCGATCAGATCCAGGGAGGATCTGGCCTCGATGTGGTGTTTATGGAGCAGCCACGCACCAGCTTCGGCGGCCTGGCCGCCTGCACCCGCTCCGGCTGCAGCCTCACCTATGCCGAGAGCGGCAACAACCACTCGGTGACCATGAGCGGCGTTGAGGTGCTGATCTTTCGCGACGGCCGTTACGACCTCCCCTGATCACACCCCAGCCCAGGCCAGCAACTCCGAACCAATCTGTTGCACCCTGCCCTGGGGGGCCGGAAACGCCTGTTGCAGACGGATCGCCACCAATCTGCTTTCAGGGTCCAGACAAGCCGAAAACGGCCTTGCAGAGGATGCCGCCAGGTCTGCAGCCAGGGACTGCTGGCTCCCAAGCAAGGCCAAGCAGCCAGTCCACACGGGCGGCTTCGGGGCCAAGCCGTCAATCACCACCCGGTTCTGGGGCTGGGAGCCTGCACGCAAGGAGCCATCCAGGCCAAAGGCCGGGCCGCAGCGCATCAGCACCTGGCCGCGCCAGATGCCGCTGGGGGCAGCCCCCACCGAATAGGTGATGGCGCCGGCAGCCGTGCTGAGATGCAGCACCGGCAGCCGTCCAGCCAGGCTGCAGCCGTGCTGCTCCAGCTCAGGCGCCACGCTCACGGCCGTGGCCCGCTGCACATCGGCTTTCACCAACTCGAGGGTGCGGCGCTGATGGGCCCGCTCCCGCAGCAGCCGCGTGAAGCGCAAGCTGGCCTGGCCCTCCGCCATCAGCCCCTGCAGCATGGCGCCACCGAGACTGATCCCCAGGCTGAGCGCCAGCATCAGCTCCACCAGCGAGAAGCCGCCAGCAGCCTTTCGAATCCGTAGAGCCATGGCGCTCACAGCGAGGGATCAACTTCACAGGCCGCACTGCTGGGTGTCGCAGAGGGTTCTCCCGCGTACCGCCCCAGCCGCACCACCCCCAGAGGCAAGGCCATCACCAGACAACGCCGCAGCGATGTGCCCGTGGTGCTCAACACCACCGTGCCGCCATCCAGCACCAGGCCGTTGCTGCTGAAGCGCAGCACCGAAGGCAGGGTGTGCACCACGGCCACCTCACCGCCTCCCACCGATTCCTTCAGCCCCTGGAGGGTGCGCTCACAGGGAGGCAACTCGCCACCGCTGGGAGCTGTCCAACCCGCACCGCTGAGGCTCAGGCCACAGGGGCTTCCCTGGCGCTGGGCCTCGCTACGGGCCCGCTCCAGACCCTGACCCAGCCGGCGAGTGGCCGCCTCCAGGCGCTGACGAGCCAGGGCTTCGCCGCCGTTGTGGAAGGCCATGCCGGCCAGAACTCCCAGCACGCTGATACCCACCAGCAGCTCCGGCATCGAAAATCCACGATCCATCAGCCCAACCCCTCCGCCTCGGGGGCTGTATCGCCACAGAACCCATACAACGCAGGACTGAACAACCGTTGCCGCTCCACGGCGGGATCCTGGCTCTGCAGCCGCACCAGCAGCGCCCGGCCATCGGCACTCGGCTCCAGCTGGCGACGCACCTGGGGCGGTACAGGCACGTTCTGGGCCAACGCGGCCATCTCGGCCGTGGCCTCCTGGCAGGACTGGCTCAAGGCCCCCTCGGCGGGCGCGGCCTGGCGCCACTGGGCCTGCAGACGCAGCCAATCGATCTCCATGCGCTCCAGCACCTGCTGGCGCTGCACCCCCTGCTGGCTGATGCCCGCACTGGCGGCCCAGATCTGCAGGGAACTGCCCGACGCCGTGGCAAACACGGTGCTGGCCACCATCACCTCCACCAGGTTCATGCGCCCCGCTCCTGCAGGCTCATGGCCGGCCTGATGGTGAGGGCATAGCGGCGTTGCAGGCCGCTGGTGCCCAGCTGCAGCCGCAACTCGCCGCCGCTGGCGCTCGGTTGCCAGCTGCTGAGCAGCACCTGATGGCCCCAGAGCTCCGTGGCCTGCAGTTGGCGGGGATCAATGCCCGCAGGGCAGTCCGCTGGCAAGGCCCCTGGCTGCCAGCTGCTGGAGGGCAGCGGCAGCAGGCAGCGATAGGGCCCCTGCAGGTCAGCCACCAGCCGTTGGGCCGAAGACGCCAACAGGTCTTCCGATCGGGCCCTGGAGAGATCTGCCGCCACCACCTGCCGGCCATGCAGGGCGGCGGTCTGCATCGAAAGGCTGCTGAGCAGCAGCACCAGGGAGCCCGTGAGTGAAAGGGGCAACAGGAAACCCGCCTCAGCGGCAGAGCGTCGGGATGCCCGCGGCAACAACCGAACCATGGGGGGCAGGGAGCGAACGACCTCCCGAGAATTCCCCACCCGGATGCCCTTGCACCCAGGCACCGCTAGACAGGGGCACAGGTTCGACTCCAGCGCCATGGCCATGGGCCTGGAACGCGATAACGAGCTGCTGGAAATCCGCGAGATCACCAACCTGCGGGAACAGCTGCTGGCCGGGGGGGTCGGGTTGCTCAGCGCAGGACCCATCGGCCTGCTGGCCTCCCTGGTGACCTTCCGCAAACTGCAGGGCCATTGGCTGCCATGGGCCTTGATCGGCGTGCTGGCTGCTCCACCGCTGGCCTACGGGCAGTGGTGGGGCGCGAAGCGCCTGCAAGCCATGGCCAACGGCGAGAGCCTGGATGGCGTGAATGCCGTGGCCCTGCAGGAAATCAGCGAAGCCGATCGCATCGCTCGAACCTGTGCGGAGGCGGTGCGCAGCAACCAACCGCCAGACAGCATTCGCAACCCCGTGGATGGCACGCCGCTCTCTTGCGATCGCAGCTATCCCACTGTTGTGTTCGTGACCAGCAGGCGCTTCATCCCCCTGCAGCAGCCGCGGCCCTGTGGCAGCGCTGAGCTCCGGCCAGGCACCACCGGGGTTCAATACGAAATCTCCCCCCTCGGCAAGATCTCCTGCGCCGCCATCCAACAAACCACTGACCTGTTCAGCTGGCTCAACGGCATCAACGACGGCAGTCGCCAGGCTCTCTATCGACGCTGCACCAACAATCTGCGGCTGGAAGCCAGGCATGGCTTCGAGAAAACAGCCGTGCAACTGGGCCGCCCGGACTATTGCTCCCAAGAACGGGCCCTGCTGGCCCGCGATCTGGTGCAGGAGCAGCCCTGAGGCTCACGGCCGAAACCGGCCCGCTTACTGGTTGAGTTTGAGCACCGCCATGAAGGCCTCCTGGGGCACATCTACCTTGCCCATCGCCTTCATGCGCTTCTTGCCCTTGGCCTGCTTCTGCAGCAGCTTCTTCTTGCGGGAGATGTCGCCGCCGTAGCACTTGGCCAGCACGTCCTTGCGCATGGCACTGATGCTCTCGGAGGCGATCACGCGGCTGCCGATCGAGGCCTGGATGGGGATCTTGAACTGCTGGCGCGGGATCAGTTCCTTGAGCTTCTCCACCAGCCCCTTGCCCACGTTGTAGGCCTTATCGCGGTGCACGATCGTGGTGAGGGGATCAGCCTTTTCGCCATTGATCAGCACATCCAGGCGCACCAACTCGTTCTTGCGGTAGCCAATCAAGGAATACTCCATGGAGGCATAACCCTTGGTGCGGCTCTTCATCTGATCGAAGAAGTCCGTCACCACTTCCGCCAGGGGCATCTCGTAGTGCAGCGTGACGCGATCGGTGGTGATGTACTTCATATCGATGAACTCACCACGCCGCTCCTGGCACAGCTCCATCAGGGTGCCGTTGTAGGAGTTGGGCGTATAGATTTCGAGCTTCACATAAGGCTCTTCGATCGATTCGCGCTTCTGTGGATCGGGCAGCGTGGCGGGGTTGTCCACCATCATCGTGTCGCCATCGATCATGTTCACCTGATAGATCACCGATGGCGCGGTGACGATCAGATCCAGGTTGTATTCCCGCTCGAGCCGCTCCTGCACAATCTCCATGTGCAGCAGCCCCAGGAAGCCGCAGCGGAAGCCAAAGCCCATGGCACTGCTGGTTTCCGGCTCGTATTTGAGGGCCGCATCGGAAAGCTGCAGCTTGTCGAGCGCCTCGCGCAGATCCGGATATTGATCCGCATCCGTGGGGAACAGGCCGCAGAACACCATCGGCTTGGCCTCGGTGTAGCCAGGCAGAGGTGCATCCGCTGGATTGTTCACCAGGGTGATGGTGTCGCCCACGCGGGCATCGGCCACGGCCTTGATGGACGCCGACAAGTAGCCCACCTCACCGGCATGCAGGCTCTCCACCTGGCGTTGATCAGGCGCCATCACGCCCACTTCATCGAGTTCATAGGTTTTCTTGCTGGCCATCAGCAGCACGTTGTCCTTCTTGCTGATCGAGCCGGAAATCACCCGGAAGTACACGATCACGCCCCGGTAGGGGTCGTAGTACGAGTCGAAGATCAGTGCCCGCAGGGGCTCGGCCACCTTGTCCGGCGGGGGCGGCACCCGATCCACCACCGCCTGCAGGATGTCGGGAACACCGAGACCTGTTTTGGCCGAGCAGTGGATGGCATTGGTGCAATCGAGGCCGATGATCGCCTCAATCTCCTCAGCGATGCGCTCGGCATCGGCACCGGGCAGATCGATCTTGTTGAGAACAGGAATAATCTCGAGGTTGTTCTCGATCGCCAGATACACGTTGGCGAGGGTCTGGGCCTCCACCCCTTGGCTGGCATCAACCACCAGCAGGGCCCCCTCACAGGCCTGCAACGAGCGGCTTACCTCGTAGCTGAAATCAACGTGCCCGGGGGTGTCGATCAGGTTGAGGATGTAGGTCTCACCGTCGGCCGCCTTGTATTCCATGCGGGCCGCCTGGAGCTTGATGGTGATGCCGCGCTCCCGCTCCAGTTCCATGTTGTCGAGGAACTGCTCCTGCATGTCGCGGGCCGCCACCGTGCCGGTGTCCTGCAGCAGGCGGTCGGCCAGGGTCGATTTCCCATGGTCGATGTGGGCAATGATGCAGAAATTGCGAATCCGGGAGACAGGTGCATCGGTCATTCGGTGGCGGAGTCCCGGCTCGGGTGGGTGGATCTCAGTAGCTCGATCCTAAGGAGAGACATCCGCTCTTCCCCGCCATGGCCAATCCCTGGCTGCTGTTGCTCCTGGCGATCTCGGCGGAGGTGGCCGGCACCTCCTGCCTGAAGCTCTCTGCCGGCATGACCCGCCCCGTGCCCACCCTGCTGGTGCTGGCGGCCTACGGCTGCTCCATGTTGCTGCTCTCCAGGGTGGTGCAGACCATCCCGCTCGGGATGACCTACGCCCTGTGGAGCGGCATCGGCATCCTGGCAATCGTGCTAGTGGGCGTGCTGGCCTACCGCCAGATCCCCAGCCCTGGCCAGCTGGTGGGCATGGCCCTGATCGCCGCCGGCGTGGTGGTCGTGAATCTCAGCGGTGCAACGCACAGCTGAGGCCCTGCCCCAAACGCGCCGCCCCAATCAGCTCAGGAAGGGCCGTTCCTAAGCTCGGTTGTAAGCCCTCTAGAACACCATGAGCACCGACACCGCCCCTGCAGCCCCCGAAACCGCAGCCCCCGAGGCCAGCGATCCCCACGCCCTCACGCTCGAGAACGTGGAGCGAACCCTCGATGAGCTGCGCCCTTACCTGATGGCCGATGGCGGCAACGTGGAAGTGGTGGAGATCGACGGCCCGATCGTGAAGGTGCGCCTGCAGGGCGCCTGCGGCTCCTGCCCCAGCAGCACCATGACTCTCAAGATGGGCATCGAGCGCAAGCTGCGCGAAGCCATCCCCGAGGTGAGCGAAGTGGTGCAGGTGCTCTGAAACGCCGGCCAGAAGCCCGGCCCGTAGGCTCGGCCCACTTGCTATTGGGCCCGTGCTGGATCAGCGCCTGCTGCGCGACAACCCCGAGCTGATCACCGAACAGCTGGGGCGTCGTGGCATGACGCTCGACCTCACGGGCCTGCAGTTGATTGCCAAGCAGGCCCGCGATCTGGAGGAGCAGCGCAGCAACCTCCAGGCCGAGGGCAATCGCATCGGCAAGGACGTGGGCCTCAAAATCAAAGCTGGCGCTTCCGCCAACGGCCCCGAGGTGCAGGCCCTGCGAGATCAGGGCAACCGCATCAAGCAGCAGGTGGCGGTGCTGGAGGAGGAGGAGAAGGCCCTGGACGCCAAGCTGCGCGAGCAGCTCCTCACCCTGCCCAACCTGCCCTCGCCAGAGGCCCCCAACGGCAGCAGCGAAGCCGACAACATTGAGATCAAGCGCTGGGGCACCCCCCGCGTGGAGGAAGGGCTTCAGGAGCACTGGCAGATCGCCGAACGGCTGGGGCTGTTCGAAACGGAGCGCTCGGTGCGCATCGCCCAGAGCCGCTTCGTGACCCTGATGGGCCAGGGCGCCCGTCTCGAGCGGGCCCTGATCAGCTTCATGCTCGACCTCCACGGCACCAAGGGCTATCGGGAGGTAATGCCGCCGATCCTGGTGAACAGCGCCAGCCTCACCGGTTCCGGCCAGCTGCCCAAGTTCGCCGAGGAGAGCTTCCGCTGCGCCGAAGACGACCTCTGGCTCACCCCCACCGCCGAGGTGCCCGTGACCTCACTGCACCGCGACGAGGTGATTCCGGCGGAGCAGCTGCCGCTCAAATACGTGGCTTACACCCCCTGCTTCCGCCGCGAAGCGGGCAGCTATGGGCGCGACACCCGCGGCCTGATCCGCCTGCACCAGTTCAACAAGGTGGAGCTCTACTGGTTCTGCCATCCCGAGCACTCCGCCGAGGCCCATCAACAGATCACGGCCGATGCGGAAGCCGTGCTGGAAACCCTGGAGCTGCCCTACCGCAAGATCGAGCTCTGCACAGGCGACATGGGCTTCTCCGCTGCCCGCACTTACGACCTGGAGGTGTGGCTGCCCGGTGCCGGCTCCTACCGGGAGATCTCCAGTTGCAGCGTGTGTGGCGACTTCCAGGCCCGCCGCTCGGCCATCCGCCTCAAAGACGGCAAAGCCACCCATCTCGTGCACACCCTCAACGGCAGCGGCCTGGCCGTGGGGCGCACCATGGCCGCCCTGTTGGAAAACGGCCAGCAGGCCGATGGCTCGGTTCTCCTACCGGCAGCCCTGGTGCCTTACTTCGGCGCCGAGCGCGTCACGGCGCCCTGAAGGTCTGAGCGCTTGGGAGGTTCACGCGGTGCCTCCAGAAATGGTGCACCTCGGTGCACCATTTCTGGAGAGCAGCGGCCCTGCTACGCCTCCAGCCCCAACAGCGCGTTGCTGCGCTCGCGCACCCGGGCCAGTAGCGCTGGATCGGCCCCCAGGCTCTGCCCCCAGGAGGGGATCAACTGCTGCAGCCGCTGCTGCCAGGCCGCCCCAGCCATCTGCTCGGGCCAGCAGCGCTGCAGCACCTCCAGCATCGTTTGCACCGCCGTGGAAGCGCCGGGCGAAGCCCCCAACAGGGCCGCCAGGGAGCCATCGGCACTGCTCACCACCTCGGTGCCCATCTGCAGGCTGCCGCGGCCATCCAGCTGCTTGATGATCTGCACCCGCTGGCCGGCCACCGCCAGCTCCCAGTCCGCCGCCTGGGCCTCGGGCAGAAACTGGCGCAGGCTGGCGAGCCGCTGCTCCGGGGTCTGCACCACCTGGCCCACCAGGTAGCGCACCAGATCGAAGTTCTCCAGGCCCACCTGCAGGCTGGGCAGCAGGTTGCTGGGCCGCACGGATCTGGGCAGATCCCACAGGGAGCCCTGCTTGAGGAAGCGGGTGCTGAAGCCGGCATAGGGGCCGAACAGCAGGGCCCGCTGGCCATCAATCCAGCGGGTGTCGAGGTGCGGCACCGACATCGGCGGCGCCCCCACCGCCGCCTTGCCATACACCTTGGCGTTGTGGGCGGCGATCACCTCTGGATTGCGGCACACCAGCCACTGGCCACTCACCGGGAAGGCGCCATAGACGCGCCCCTCCGGAATGCCCGAGCGCTGCAGCAGCGGCAAACTGCCGCCGCCCGCCCCGAGGAACACAAACGGCGCCTGGAACTGCTCCAGCCGGCCGTCGGCCGTGCGGGCCTGCACCTGCCACTCCCGCCGCCCCTGGGGGCCCGCCACCGACTCCAGCCCCACCACCTCGTGGCCCCGCCGCATCTGCAGCGCCCCCTGCTGCGCGAGCCCCTCCAGCAGCAGCGCCGTGAGCGCTCCGAAATTCACATCCGTGCCCCGGGTGACACGGGTGGCCGCCAGGGGCTGAGCCAGGGAACGCCCCGCCATCACCAGCGGCATCCACCGGCGCAGCTCCGCCGGATCCGTGCTCCAGGCCATGGCGGCGAACTGGGGCGAGGCACTCAGCGCCTCGTAGCGGCGCCGCAGAAACGCCACGTTCGGCTCTCCCCACACGAAGCTCAGGTGTGGCACCGACCGGATGAAGGAGCTCGGCGCGGGCAGCCTCTGCTGCTCCACCAGGGAGCTCCAGGCCTCGAGGCTGCGCTCGAAGGAGGCATTGATGGCCAGGGCCTTGCCCGTGGGCAGCGAGCCATCGGCCGCCTCGGGCGTGTAGTTGAGCTCGCAGTTGGCGGCATGGCCCGTGCCGGCGTTGTTCATGGCCGCACTGCTCTCGGCGGCCAGCCCCGGCAGCCGCTCCAGCACCACCACCTCCAGCCCAGGCTCCAATTGCTTGAGCAGGCTGGCCAGGGTGGCCCCCATGATCCCGGCGCCCACCAGCAGGGCATCACAACGGTGAATCGCGGTCACGCAGCAGGAGCCTTGAACAGCCGCTGCCAACGGTATGGCCCCACCACGGCCTTCTCGCGATAGCTCCACAATGGATCGATCCAGCGGGCAACAGCGTGGGCGTACTGACGGCACTCCTGATCCTGGCCGGCTTGGTTGTGATTCATGAGGCTGGCCACTTCTTCGCCGCCACCTGGCAGGGCATCCGCGTCAGCGGTTTCTCGATCGGTTTCGGCCCGGCGCTGCTCGAGCGCCAGCGCCGCGGGGTGCAATTCGCCCTGCGGGCCATCCCCCTGGGGGGCTACGTGTCGTTCCCGGACGACGACGAGGACAGTGCCATTCCCGCCAACGATCCCGACCTGCTGCGCAATCGCCCCCTGCCCCAGCGGGCCCTGGTGATTGCAGCGGGCGTGCTGGCCAATCTGCTGCTGGCCTGGGCGGTGTTGGTGGCCCAGGGCGTGGTGGTGGGCATCCCCGCAGGCTTCAGCGCCACCCCGGGGGTGCTGGTGGCCGGCGTGCAGCCCGGCCAGGCCGCCGCGGCCTCGGGCCTCCAGCCCGGCGATCGCATCCTGCGGCTCGATGGCGCGGATCTCGGCGGCGGCCAGGCGGCTGTGGCCGATCTGGTGCAGCGGGTGAAAACCGCCCCTGACCAAACCCTGCGCCTCGAGACTGAACGGGGCAACCAGCGCCTGCAAGTGCAACTCACACCGGCCGATGTGGGGGGCGTGGGGCGGATCGGAGCTCAGCTGCAACCCAACGGCAGCGAGGCCTTCCGGGCCGCCACCGGCCCCGGTGAAATTCTGTACCAGGCCAATCACGACTTCACCGCCCTCACCAAACGCACGGTGGAAGGGTTCATGACCCTGGCCACCCACTTCGGCGAGACCGCCGGCCAGGTGTCAGGCCCGGTGAAGATCGTGGAGATGGGCGCCTCTCTGGCCAAGCAGGGCGGCAGCAGCCTGTTCCTCTACACCGCGCTGATCTCCATCAACCTGGCGGTGCTCAATGCCCTGCCCCTGCCCCTGCTCGATGGCGGCCAGTTCGCGCTTCTGTTAATTGAGGGCCTGCGCGGCAAGCCCGTGCCCGAGAAGTTCCAGATGGCCTTCATGCAATCGGGCTTTGTGTTCCTGGTGGGCCTGAGCCTGGTGCTGATCGTGAAGGACACCAGCCAGCTGGCGGCGGTGCAGCAACTGCTGGGCCGTTGACCACCCCCCGGCGCGGCCGTTTCCCCTCGGCCAAAACCCGTGCCCCCCAGCTGCTGGAGCGCCTGGGGGAGCTCTATCCCCACGCCACCTGCTCGCTCGACTGGCGCACGCCCTACGAGCTGCTGATCGCCACGATGCTCTCGGCCCAGTGCACCGATGAGCGGGTCAACCTGATCACACCGGCCCTGTTCGAGCGCTTCCCCGATGCCGCGGCAGCCGCGGCTGTGGAGGCCGATGCGGTGGAGCCCTACGTGAAATCGGCCGGCTTCTTCCGCAACAAGGCCAAAAACATCGTGGCCAGCTCCCGGCTGCTGATGGATCGCCATGGCGGAGTGGTGCCCCGCAGCATGGAGGAGTTGCTGGTGCTGCCCGGGGTGGCCCGCAAAACCGCGTCGGTGGTGCTGGCCTGGTGCTTCGGCATCAATGCCGGCGTCACCGTGGACACCCACGTGAGCCGCCTGAGCCAGCGCCTCAGGCTCACCCGCAAAACCGAGCCGCGCCAGATCGAGCCCGACCTGATGAAGCTGGTGCCCCAGGCCGACTGGCAAAACCTCTCGATCCGGCTGATCTTCCACGGCCGGGCTGTGTGCACCGCCCGAAGCCCCAAGTGCAACGGTTGCCCCATCGCCGACCTCTGCCCCAGCCACACCCCGAAGGGGTAGGCTCATTCATCACTGCATTACGAGACCCAGGCCGCATGGCGAAGAAGTCGATGATTGCGCGCGACGTCAAGCGCCAGAAGATGGTGGAGCGCTACGCCGCCAAGCGCACCGCCCTGATGGACGCCTTCGAATCGGCTGCTGATCCGATGGAGCGCCTGGAGATCCACCGCAAGATCCAAAACCTGCCCCGCAACAGCGCCCGCACCCGCCTGCGCAACCGTTGCTGGGCCACCGGCAAGCCCCGGGGTGTGTATCGCGATTTCGGCCTGTGCCGCAACCAGTTGCGTGAGCGCGCCCACAAGGGCGAACTGCCCGGCGTGGTCAAGTCGTCCTGGTGAACCTGCTGGGGATGCCGGTCGCATCCCAGCCACCCAACCCTTCAGGGCACCGCAAGGTGCCTTTTTTCATGCCTACGCCCGCGGAACAACGGGCGGGCATTCCAAAAAGAAAGGGGCAGTTCCCCCAGCACTCCAGCCCCGAATGCGAGAATCGGTCTTGACAACAAAACGGACATAAGCCCAAGTGCAAGGTCACACTCAGTCGATCTCCTTCGATGGTCGGGAGATCCGGCTGACCACCGGTCGGTTCGCTCCCCAGGCTGGGGGCTCGGTGATGGTCGAGTGCGGAGATACTGCTGTTCTGGTAACGGCAACCCGCTCCGGCGGCCGTGAAGGCATCGATTTCCTGCCTCTGATCTGCGACTACGAGGAGCGGCTCTATGCCGCTGGTCGCATCCCCGGCAGCTTCATGCGGCGCGAGAGCCGCCCCCCCGAGCGCGCCACCCTGATCGCGCGCCTGATCGACCGCCCCATGCGGCCGCTCTTCCCCAGCTGGATGCGCGACGATCTCCAGATCGTGGCCACCTGCATGTCGCTCGATGAGCGGGTGCCACCCGATGTTCTTGCCGTGACCGGCGCGTCGATGGCGACCCTGCTGGCCAAGATTCCCTTCTATGGCCCCATGGCCGCCGTGCGGGTGGGCCTGCTGGGCGACGACTTCGTGCTCAACCCCAGCTACCGCGAGATCGAGCGTTCCGACCTCGATCTGGTGGTGGCTGGCACCCCCCAGGGCGTGATCATGGTGGAGGCCGGTGCCAACCAGCTGGGCGAACAGGATGTGATCGAAGCCATCGACTTCGGCTACGAAGCGGTGAGCGAGCTGATCAAGGCGCAGCAGAACCTGCTCAAGGAGCTGGGCATCGAGCAGGTGATCCCCGAGGCCAAGGCCGAGGACGACACCCTGCCCAAGTTCCTCGAGAAGGAATGTGCCAAGGGCATCGGCGAGGTGCTCAAGCAGTTCTCCCAGACCAAGGCCGAGCGGGACGAGAAGCTCGACGCCATCAAGGCAGAAGTGAGCGAGAAGATCACCGCCCTCAAGGATGAGGACGCCGTGAAGGTGGCCGTGTCCAGCAACGGCAAGGTGCTGGGCAACAGCTACAAGAGCCTCACCAAGAAGCTCATGCGCGAGCAGATCATCAAGGAAGGCAAGCGCGTGGATGGCCGCAACCTCGATGAGGTGCGTCCCATCAGTGCCGCCGCCGGTGTGCTGCCCAAGCGCGTGCATGGTTCGGGCCTGTTCCAGCGCGGTCTGACCCAGGTGCTTTCCTGCGCCACCCTCGGCACCCCGAGCGACGCCCAGGAAATGGACGACCTCAACCCGTCCACCGAGAAGACCTACCTGCACCACTACAACTTCCCCCCCTACTCGGTGGGGGAAACCCGGCCCATGCGCAGCCCTGGCCGCCGCGAGATCGGCCACGGCGCCCTGGCTGAGCGGGCCCTGGTGCCCGTGCTGCCCAGCAAGGAGAGCTTCCCCTATGTGCTCCGGGTGGTTTCGGAGTGCCTGAGCTCCAACGGCTCCACTTCGATGGGCTCGGTGTGCGGCAGCACCATCGCCCTGATGGATGCGGGCGTGCCCCTCAAGGCCCCCGTAAGCGGCGCCGCCATGGGCCTGATCAAGGAAGGCGCTGAGGTGCGGATCCTCACCGACATCCAGGGCATCGAGGACTTCCTCGGCGACATGGACTTCAAGGTGGCCGGCACCGAGAAGGGCATCACCGCCCTGCAGATGGACATGAAGATCACCGGTCTTGAGGTGAAGACCGTGGCTGACGCCATCAACCAGGCGCGCCCCGCCCGCCTGCACATCCTCGAGAAGATGCTCGAGGCGATCGAGAAGCCCCGCGATGTGCTCTCCCCCCATGCCCCGCGCCTGCTCAGCTTCCGCATCGATCCGGAACTGATCGGCACCGTGATCGGCCCCGGCGGCCGCACCATCAAGGGCATCACCGAGCGCACCAACACCAAGATCGACATCGAGGACGGCGGCATCGTGACGATCGCCAGCCACGACGGTGCCGCCGCTGAAGAAGCCCAGCGCATCATCGAGGGCCTCACCCGTCGCGTCAGCGAGGGCGAAGTGTTCAGCGGTGCCGTGACCCGCGTGATCCCGATCGGTGCCTTCGTGGAGATCCTGCCCGGCAAGGAAGGCATGATCCACATCTCCCAGCTCTCCGAAGCGCGCGTGGAGAAAGTGGAGGACGTGGTGAAGGTGGGCGACCACGTGACCGTGCGCGTCCGCGAGATCGACAACCGCGGCCGCATCAACCTCACTCTGCGGGGCGTGCCCCAGGCCGACGAGCCCGCCGGCGCCTGAGCGATCCACACGGCTGACCGATTCAGCCAGATCAATTCCGCAAGACCGGAGTTATTCCGCAAAGCCGGCCCCCCCAGGGCCGGCTTTTTTAGGTTGTGTTCAGGGTCTTGGGCTCGCAGCCGCCGCCATGAATCTTGCGATCACAGGAGCCCATTCGATGGGCAAAAGCACGCTGGTGCAGGACTGGGTCCGCACCCATCCCGACACGCTGCTCGAAGACGAGCCCTACCGCGTACTGGGACTGCATGGCCCTTACGAGATTCAATTTCGTGATGCCGCCACGCGCCATCACAACGGCCTGATGCTGTACTACAACATCGGCCGCTGCTTCCGCCATAGCCAACGTGAACGACCGGTGATCTTTGATCGGTGCCCGATTGATTTCATCGCCTATTCCCAATTCGCCGCCGACTGTGGCCGCTCAGACATCGACAACGCCTTTGTGGACTCCATGCTGGAGCCCATCCGTGAATGCCTCGCCTGCCTGGATCTGCTGGTGTTCATTCCCAAGACGGACGAGGCCCCAGTACTCCTGGAGGATGACGGGATCCGCCCGATCGACCACGCCTATCGCGACGCGATGGACCTGATCTTCAAACAGATCTACCGCGATGGACGCTACGGCCTGCGCAACAGCACAACCTTTCCGCCGCTGATCGAACTCTGGGGAACCCGCGAGGAACGCATCATCAAACTCGAGCAAGCCATCGCGGCCCTGTAGGACCAGCTACACCGCAAAGCCCGGATCAATCACGGCCATCGCCGCTGCGGCCCGTTCGCAGAGCGCGGTGTGGCTAGCGCCATGGCTGGCGATCAGGCAACCGGCCTGGCGCACGTCGCCGCTGTTGTAAGTGAGGGCCCGGCCATCGGCGTGGGTGAAGGCACCACCGGCGGCGCGCAGCACCGCTTCCGGTGCCGCCATGTCCCAGTCCTTCGGGGCACTCTTGCCCGAGAGGGAGATGTAGAGATCGGTGTCGCCCCGCAGGATGGTGGCCACCTTGCCGCCCACACTGCCGATGGCCTTGGTATCCCCCAGGGCCAGGGCCTCCAGCAGCTGCTCGAGCCGCTGATCTCGGTGGTTGCGGCTGGCCACCAGCACCAGCTCGCCCAGCTCCCGGCGAGGGCTGAGGCTGGCGGGGAACCGCTCGCCCGCGCGGTTCTCACGCCAGGCGCGGCCCGGGGCCTCGGCACCGGCTTCCACCAGGCCAAACCACAGCTCCTCGAGCTCAGGCAGCAGCACCACCCCGAGCACCGGAGCACCGTGGTGCACCAGGGCCAGATGCACCGCGTACTCGCCCGTGCCCTGCAGAAAATCCTTGGTGCCATCCAGCGGATCGAGGATCCACAGCCATTCGGCCTCGAGGGGTACGCCGGCAGTGAGTTGCTCCTTGGCGGTCTCCTCGCTCAGCAGGGTCCAGGGGGCCGTGGGGAAGGCAGCCGCCAGCCCATCCAGCAGCAACTGGTTCACGGCGAGATCCGCCGCACTCACCGGGCCTTCACCGCCGTCCTCCACGCTGAGGGCCCGAGGGAACCCATAGGGGGGCTGCTCGCCGCGCCCGTAGGCCAGCAGGATGTCGGCGGCGGCCCAACTCAGCCGACGCAGCTCCAGCAGCAGGGTCTCCTCAGCGATCCCGGCAAGCATCATGGAGGCCACAAAGGGGCATTGTGATGCAGGGAGAAGAACCGGCTGCAGGCGTGCTCTATCTGGTGGGCACCCCCATCGGCAACACCGGCGATCTCTCACCCCGGGCCCGCAGGGTGCTCGAGGGCGCCAGCCGCATTGCCTGCGAGGACACCCGCCGCAGCGGCCTGCTGCTCCACAACCTGGGCATCAAGAACCGGCTGGTGAGTTTCCATGAACACAACCAGAACGCCCGCATCCCGGAGCTGTTGGAGGCTCTGGCCGCAGACGAATCCGTGGCGGTGATCAGCGATGCCGGCCTGCCGGGCATCTCCGACCCCGGCGAGGCCCTGGTTGCGGCCGTCCGCGCCGCCGGGCACACCGTGATCTGCGTACCCGGCCCCTGCGCAGCCACCACCGCCTTGGTGAGCAGTGGCTTACCCAGCGGCCGCTTCTGCTTCGAGGGGTTCCTGCCCCCCAAGGCTCAGCAACGTCGCCAGCGCCTGCAGGAGCTGGCCAGCGAACCGCGCACCATGGTGTTGTTCGAGGCACCCCATCGCCTGCTGGATCTCCTGACGGACCTGCTCGCTGAACTCGGCGATCGCCCCCTGGCGGTGACCCGCGAGCTCACCAAGCGCCATGAACAGCAGGTGGGCCCCACGGTGAGCGCCGCCCTCGAGCACTTTCGCCACACCGCCCCCCAGGGGGAATTCACTCTGGTGCTGGGGGGAGCAGCGCCCACCACCCAGGAACGCCCCAGCGATGCGGAGCTGCGCGCTGAGCTGGAACAACGGGTGGCCGGCGGGCTGAGCAGCAGCGATGCCGCCAAGCAACTGGCGAAGGAAACGGGCGTACCCAAGCGGGAGCTCTACGCTCTGCTGCACCACCCGGAGCCGAGCTGATGCTGCTGCGCCTGCGCCTGCTGCTCACCAGCCTTGGCGGTGGTGTGCTGCTGCTGCTGATCCTCTGCCTCGGGGCTCAGAACCTGAACCAACGGGCCAGCTTGAATCTGGGCTTTGGCCGCACCGCAGAGCTGCCCACGGGCTTCCTGGTGGGCATAGCCCTGGTGGTAGGGGTGATCACCGGGGGGAGTGCCACCGCGCTTCTGCTGCCCCGGGGCGATCAGGGCCTCAACGAGTAGGTGAGCGTTTCGCCCGCCTCAGCTGCCGGGGATGGCGTAGAGGGATCCACCCTCCACCACGAGCCGGGTGATGCCCTGGGCCAGCAAATAGGAGGAGGTGCGCTCGAGCACGCCGCTATCGGGCACTTTGATCACCCGCTGGGTGCGGCCGCACTGGCGCTTGGCCTGGCGGGGATTGGAATAGAGCATCAACGCCTGCCGCTCCTGCTCGTCCTCAGGCAGCAGCCCCAGCTCGGGAAAGTCCTTGAGGGGCTTGGCCTGGAGCTCCACGGTTTTGTCCACCAGCATGTAGACGCTCACGGGAAGGGCGCCGGTGGTGAGGGGTTGGGGAGCCGCCGAGGCGCGCTCCTCGATGGCGATCCCGACCGGAACCGTCACAAAAGCATCGCCAAAGTCCCCGTCATCGCTGCTGTCGTCGTCGAGCCCGTCATCGGCGAAGTCATCGGCATCGTCGATGGCCAACACCGCAATGGCGTCGGCATCCTCCGGGTCGGGAGCAGGGTCAGGGTCCGAATTGTCTGAAGCAGAGGCGTCCGGAGCAAGATCACCCAGAGCCTCAGCCACTGGAGCCTCGGCTGGAACAGGGGTGGCTGCGGAAGTGCCACGGCCTCGCTGCTGTTTGAGAGCGGCGAGCTCCTCAGGAGCCAGGGCAGCCTTCACCACCCGACTCACCGTGTTGGGGCTGCAGCCATAGGCCTCCGCAAGGGCCTGGGCTGTTTCCCCCTGCCGGTAGCGAGCCACCATCTCCTCTTTCTGGCTGTCCGTGAGCCTGGGAGCCGGCATTGGGCAAATGATGCGCAGCACACCACCATAGAAGCCCCTCCAGGCAAGGGCACCAGATCTGGACTGCCAGAATGGGCTCGCTGCCACAGCAGCACCCCCAGCTCCCTTAGCTCAGCTGGATAGAGCAGCTGCCTTCTAAGCAGCCGGTCGATGGTTCGAATCCATCAGGGGGCGTTTCAGTCAGGGCCCTGATTTTGCCCCAAACCCAAGACAGCGCAGTGGCTTTCACGATGGAAGCCGCTGACTGCCTCTGAACTACCCGTGCCAAGCCCTGGGGACAAACTGCTCACACTTCTGCTCACACCTAATGAGCAGTTTTGATCCGTCTCGCGCGTGTCCCGCTCGGCGGCCGCCAAAAAGCCCGATCCTCGTGAGCGCGCTGCTGGCCCTCAGGATGCAGGCGCGGGGGGGAGGCGAGAGGGTGGGCTGTCAGTCCTTACAAGGGGAGGGCACGGCTACGGGTCAAAGCGGGTGCTGGCGATAGCAAGCAGCGCCAAGTCCTGATGGGCTTCCCCTGGTCGCCCGCCCATGCCGAAGAGCTCGCGTCCCACCAGTTGGTGTAAAACCCTGGGAACCTTCACCCCGGCTTAGCCGGGGTGAAATGCGCAGCTCAGGCACCCCGGCTCAACGGCTGGCGTTTCAAGGGGTGAACAGGCCCGTATCCCTGGTTTGCGTCGTACCTCAACCAGACGAACCATCCCCATGATGGATCCGGGCGCCTCCGCATTGGCGCCGCTACTAGTCTGCAGCAGCTCATCGAGCTGGTGGTCGCTGCCGTGCTCGGGGCTGAACGCCATGACCGATGCGAGGAGCGCGTTGGCGACCGCAACGGCTACCGGGCTCACCTGCTCACCTGCTCACCTGCTCACCACCCAGATGAGCGACATCGATCTCCAGATCCCAAGCCACTTCGGCCAGCTTCCTGTCCTCGATCTAGGAGCAATGTCGCCGGGTGGATCAGGGGCTCTACGCGGTGGTGATGGAGTCCTACGTCAGCGGTGTCTCCACCCGGAAGGACGACGCCCTGGTCGCAGCTCTCGGGTCACAGAGCGGAATCTCCAAATCCCAGGTGAGTCGTATCTGCGCTGAGATCGAGCTACAGGTGCAGGCTCGCCTGAACCGGCCGCTGGAGGGTCAGGGCTACACCTACCGCTATCTCGATGCCACTTACTTGAACGTCCGTCTTGGCCGGGCGATGCAGGTCTGCACAGGGCGGTCGTCGTCGCCATGGGCGTCAACACCGACGGCCGCCGTGAACTCCTTGGCCTCAAGGTCGGTGAAAGCGAGAACGAGGGCTTCTGGAGCCAATTCGTCGGCTCACTGAAAGAGCGCGGGTTAACGGGGATCAAGCTCGTGATCAGCAATGCCCAAATCGGTCTGATCAAGGCGATCCGCGGATGCTGCAGGTCAGCTGCTGGCAGCGCTGCAGGGTTCAGTTCGCCTGGGACCTGCTCCAGACGGTGCCGTAGACGCAAGGCTTCTGCGAAGCAGGGCAGGCAAGCGGTAGTGGAGCAATGGGATCAGGTGAGCGCCATACTCGCCGCCAAATTCCCCAGGGCGGCTGAGCTGATGGGCGAGGCCAGAGAGGACGTGCTCGCCTTGCGTCACTTCTCGCCACAGCAGTGGGAACAGATCCGGAGCACCAACCAACTCGATCGCGACAACGAGGAAATCAAACGCCGCACCCGAGTGGGGGGCGTCTTCCCAAACGATGCCGCGATCGAGCGACTGGTCGGCGCGGTGCTGCTGGAGCAGGACGAGCACTGGCAGCCAGAGGGCCAGAGGATGTTCTTCGCCGGGAGCAAGGCTGAGATCCCAGCTATCAACAATGTGCCCGATCAGGCCTCCCTGCGGGAAGCAATCGCCTGACCCCAGGCACCAAAAGAGCAGCAGCAAAGATTCAGGCGTAGCCCACAACCGAGAACCAATCCAGGGAAATGACTTGACAAGTCAATCGCCAGGACTCATCGTGAAGCAAAGAGGCATACATCTACCTCTCGAATGACAGCCTTCATTCGCCCCTGTCCTCTCTCAGATCAAGGCAGTCGGGCCTAGAGATTTACGCCACGCAAAGGGACGCACCCAGCTCACGGCAGCGCAGTTTCACTTCTAATGTTGGTTGTCAGGAATCACTAGGCGTCTTATCTCAGCAGGCCTTCAGTAACCCACAACAGTCCGAGCTACTGAATGAGAGTGCAGATTGCCAGTGCCATGTGCCAACTGCAGGCGTCACCGATCGACAGCTAGCGATGGAAACAGCGGTTCCGGTCCGCTGAAGTCTGATAAACCATGGAGTAAGCCATTCAGCCAGCAGGGGATTGACGACTCGCTCCGGCTTGCCGTTGGTTCCTGAGGCCCCCTCTGCCAGCAAAGTTGACGCCTCTCCATTTCGATCACCAAGGGGGCTTGATGGAGCAGAGCAATGCGTCGCTACAGCGAGGCCATCAAGGCTGACGTCAGGAGGCGGATGAGTCCGCCCATGCGGCAGAGCGTGGCCCAGATC
>CALRUA020000032.1:0-19569 GCA_943371215.1 Cyanobium sp. NIES-981
GAGACGCGGTAGAGGGTCATCTTGATGGCCAGCACCGAGGCGTCGTCGGCAGCCTGGTTGATGAACTCTTCCACGGAGGTGGCGAACAGATCGAAGGGGTGATGCAGGAGCACGTCGCCCCGGCGCAGCACCGAGAAGATGCTCTCGAATTCCTCGGCTTTGATCGACCCGTCTTCCAGCAGGCTCTTCTGGGCCCTGGCCAGGGCCTTGTGGGTGCGGCCGCGATGGGGCTTGTCCTTGAGGTTCGGCAACGGCGCCGCCATCAGGCTCATCAGATCGTCGAGGCCGAGAGGCCCGTTGATCCGGTAGAGGTCGGCCGGTTCCACGGCGGTGCCCTCAAGCAGAAGATCCACCACGGCATCGGGCATCTCATTGGCCACCTCGATGCGCACCACTTCTCCGCCCATGCGGCGTTTGCGCAGACCCTGTTGCAGGGCTTCCATCAGGTCGTCGGCCTCGAGGTCGCGCAGTTCCAGGTCGGCGTCGCGGGTGACGCGGAAGAAGTAGTGGCCCTCGATCTCCATGCCAGGGAACAGCAGGTTGAGGTTGAAGGCCACCACCTGTTCCAGGGGCACCGCCGTAAACAGCGGTGTGGGCTCGTGGTCACTGAGCTCAACCGGCAGCTCCACAAACCGCGGCAGGTTCTTCTGAGGCACCTTCACCCGCGCGAATTGCTGCTGGCCGCTGTCAGGGTCGCGAATCAGTGCGGCGATGTTGAGGCTGAGGTTGCTGATGAAGGGGAAGGGGTGGGCTGGGTCAACGGCGAGCGGTGTGAGTACCGGAAAAATGGCGTTCTGGAAGTAGTCATCCACCCACTCCTGCTGGCGGTGGTTGAGACGGGCATAGTCCATGAGGTGAACGCCGTGCTCCGCCAGTTGGTGCTTCAGGTAGAGGCGGTAGTGGGCCTGCTGCTGCTCCAGCAGCGGGTGCAGGCTCTCCCGGATCCTGGCCAGCTGCTGGGTGGGGGTGAGGCCGTCGTCGCTCAGGGTTTGCACCCCGGCTTCTTCCTGTGACTTCAGTGAAGCCACTCGCACCATGAAAAATTCGTCGAGGTTGTTACTAAAGATCGCGCTGAACTTGGCCTGCTCCAACAACGGCGTGTGTTCACTCAGGGCCTGGGCCAGTACCCGCTGGTTGAAGGCAATCCAGCTCAGCTCTCGGTTGACGTAGTGCTCCGGAGCGACGACTGGTTCTGCCATTGATGCCCACCGTGCGCCCTTGGCAAGGTAGCAATCGGGCCCTGTCAGTTTGTGTGCTGCTCTGGCTTGACGGCGCTGCCTGGCAGCCCCCCGGCCACGAGCAGGGCCACGCCCGTGAGCAGCAGGATGCCCAGCCAGAAGGGACTGCGTTGGCCGATCAGGTCGTAGGCCAGGCCGGCCAGGGGTGGCCCCACAAAGCTGCCCAGGCTCTGCAGCCCCTGCAGACTGCCCAGGGCCGCACCCTGGCCCGAGGCATCTAGCCGACGGGACACCAGGGCCCGCAGGCAGGGCGTGACCAGGCCAGTGCCCATGGCCAGGATCGCCACGGCGCTGAACACCACCGGCTGGGCTGTGCTGATCGTGGCTAGGGGGATCAGCAGGCAGCCGGCGATCACGAAGCCCAGGCCTACCAGCGTGAGGCGCCACTCACCGAAGCGCTGCACCAAGGGGCCGATCAGCCCTCCCTGCACCACGGTGGCCACCACGCCCACCACCAGAAAGGCCATGGTGGCCAGCCCTGGGCCCCAGTTGAAGGCCTGTTTGAAATAGAGCACCAGCACGGCGGTGAAGCCGTTGAAGGCGAGGAAAAACAGGAAGAAGGCGGCACACAACCGCCGCACCTGGGGATTGGTGAACACCCGTTTCAGGGCGCTCAGGGGGTTGAGATCCCGCTTGCGGGGCATGGCCCGGCGCGCTTCCGCCGGATGGGTTTCCGGCAGCAGCGTCAGCACCAGCACCAGGTTGAGCAGGGCAAAACCAGCGGCGGTCCACACCGGCAGGGTCACGTTCACGCCCGCCAGCAAGCCTCCGAAGGCCGGGCCGAGGATGAAGCCCAGCCCGAAGGCCACGCCGATCAGGCCGAAGGCCTTGGCGCGGTTTTCCGGTGTGGAGATGTCCGCTAATACCGCGCCGGCGGTGGCGGCCGTACCGCCGCTCACCCCATCGATCAACCGCGCGCCGAACAACAGCACGAGGGGCAGGGCCGTGCCCGCTGCCCAGGGGATCGCCTGCCAGTTGATGCTCACGGTGATGGCGAACAGGCTGAGCCCCAGCAGCGACCCGACCACGCAGGCGCTGATCACGGGTTTGCGGCCGAAGCGATCGCTGAGGGCGCCGATCAGCGGTGTGAAGGCGAACTGGGCGATGGCGTAGCTGCCGGCCAGCAGGCCGAGGGTTCGGCCATTGCTGGTGAAATTTGCCAGCAGGAACGGCAGCAGTGGAAACACGATGCTTTCCCCCAGCCGGTCGTTCAGCAGGGTGACGAAGGCGCAGAGGGTCGTGGAGGGGCGCGAGAGGCGCACGGGCCGGGGCCGCAGATCGCTCCAGTTGAGCAAATGCCGAGTCCATTGCCCTGGCCAGAACGCCAACAGCGCTTTGCTGGCCCTGCCTTGCTGCAGCGGTTGAAGGCCCAGCCGGCCATGCTGTGGGTCTTCGGATTGGGATGCCATGGCAGAGCTGACCCATCTCAATGCGGCCGGGCAGGTGCACATGGTTGAGGTGGGCGATCGCCCACCCACCCGCCGTGAGGCCACGGCCGAGGGCTTTCTGGTGATGCAGCCCGAGGTGCTCGACCTGGTTCTTGAGGGGCGGGCGCCCAAGGGCGACGTGTTGGCGGTGGCCAGGGTGGCTGCAATCCAGGCGGCGAAACGCACCTGGGAGTTGATCCCGCTCTGCCATCCGATTGCCCTCAGCGGCGTGGAGGTCACGATTGAGCCCGGTAGCGACGGCAGCACGTTGCGTCTGGAGGCCAGCGCTCGCACCACCGGCAGCACCGGGGTGGAGATGGAAGCGCTCACCGCTGTGCAGGTTGGGCTGCTCACCCTCTACGACATGCTCAAATCCGCCGATCCGGCCATGACGATCGGCCCGGTGCGACTGCTCAGCAAGAGCGGCGGGCGCCATGGCGACTGGCAGCGCCATGACTGAGCCCTACGGCCGTGAAGGGCTGCCGCTGGAGCAGGCCCGGGCGACGATTTTGGAGCACCTGCAGCCGCTGGGCCTGCGGGAGTCGTTGCCCCTGGCTGCCTGCCTGGGGCGCACCACAGGGGCAGCGGTGCTGGCTCCGGCGGCGGTGCCGGGCTTCCGCGCCTCGATCATGGATGGCTACGCCATTGCTGGTGGGGCCGTTCCCGCCATTGGCACGCGATGGAGCCTGGTGGGTGTTTCGGCTGCCGGCACGCCTTACGGTTCGGCCCTCGCGGCGGGCGAAGCGGTGCGCATCCTCACCGGTGCCGTGGTGCCCGAGGGCAGTGAGCGGGTGCTGCCGCAGGAGCTGGTGGGGGTGGTTGGTGAGGGCGAGGAGCTCGAGCTGTTCCAACCCTGCGGGCCCAACACCTGGATTCGTCACCCCCAGGAGGAGGCCGCACCGGGCCAGGAGCTGGTGCGCGCGGGTCAACGCCTGGGCGTGGCGGATCTGGGGCGCCTGGCCAGTTGCGGGCTGCAGGAGCTGGTGGTGACGCGCCGGCCGCGCGTGGGGCTGCTGATCAGCGGTGATGAGTTGCTGCAACCTGGGCTGCAGCGCGGACCAGGCCAGATCTGGGAGAGCAACAGCACCTTGTTGTGTGCCCTGCTGCAGCGGTTGGGGTATGTGCTTGCCGAGCAAAGGGTGGTCGTTGACCAGCCGGAGCCGTTGCGCATCGCCCTGCAGGATCTGGCCCAGAGTTGTGATGTGGTTGTGAGCACAGGCGGGGTGTCCGCCGGCGACAGTGACTGGATCAGGCCGCTGGTGGATGAGCTGGGAGAGGTGCGGTTCTGGAAGCTGTTCCTCAAACCCGGTCGCCCCTTCGCCTGGGGCCAGCTGGCGGGTGTGCCGTTTTTTGGTCTGCCGGGCAATCCGGTGGCGGCGGCGATCACGGCGCTGCAGTTGCTCTGGCCGGCGCTGCAGCGGCTCGAGGGGGCTGAGCTGCAGCTGTTACCCCGGCTGAAGGTGCAGCTGGAGGCGCCGTTGCGCCGTGGTGCCGGTCGGCCTGAGCTGGCCCGGGCCCAGTTGGCGGTGGCGGCTGATGGCGGGTTGTGGGCGCGGGTCGCAGGGTCGCAGGCCTCCTCGCGGATCGGCTCGCTGCAGGGGGCTGATCTGCTGTTGGAGATCCCGGCGGAACTTGGGAGCCTGGAGGCGGGCACGGAGCTGTGGGCGCAGCTGTTGCGCTTGCCTGTGTTTTGAGCGGTGTGTGGCTTTCAGCTGCAACAGATAGCGGTGATCACGTCGTCTGGGATGGGAAGGCTGAAGCGTTGGTTCTCGTGGTCGAAGCTCTGCTGCCACCGGTCCGTGCAAGGGGGTAGCTGAACCTGCAGGGTCAAAGCGGTGTGTTGCCGCTCAGCCACTCGCTGCTGCCATCGGTGCGCCACTCGCGTTTCCAGAAGGGGGCGTGGTGTTTGAGCGCCTCCAGTAGTTCCTGGCAGCAGCGCTGGGCGGGTCCGCGGCGGTTGGCGCCGATGGCGACCAGCACGATCGCCTCACCTGGGATCACCCGACCGATGCGGTGCTGTACCAGGCAGCTACTCACCCCGTGGCGGTTGCAACAGTTCACAGCGAGCTGCTCCAGCTGCTGCTCGGTCATGCCTGGGTAGTGCTCGAGCTCCAGGGCCTCTAGGAGGGTGCCATCGGCAGCCGTGTCCCGCACGCGACCAACGAACAGGCTTTCAGCGGCGCTTTCGGCGATCCCCTGGCCTTTCAGCTCCGTCTGCCATCGCTCCAGAACCTCCAGGGGTTCGAAGCAGGTGCTGTGGAGATCGATCCTGAGCTGCATGGTCTTCGCTTCAGCCTCCGCTGATCGGCGGCAGGAAAGCGAGCTCATCGCCTGGTTGCAGGGGGGTGTCGGCGTCGGCGAACTGCTGATTGATGGCTACGCGCACCTGTTGATCGAGCGCGCCTGGCAACTGCAATTTCAACCAGAGCTGACGGGGGGTGAGTACGGCATCGCGTTGGGGGGCTGCCGGCCACTGCTGCTCAGCCCAGCCCGCCTGCTCGCGCAGCCCGGCGAACAGCAGGATCCGGATTTTCTCCGCAGACTGCCCAGCCATGGCAACAACGCTAACCAGCCCTGCGCGCGATCCCTTGCGACCATGGCTTCAGCGCCGTTGTCTCCGATTTGAGCCTCGCCATCGCCTTGCTCACGGTGTCTGATACCCGCACCTTGGCGGATGATCGTTCGGGTGATGCGCTCCAGCAGCGGATCGAAGCCGCCGGCCACCGGCTGGTGGAGCGCCGGATCAGGCGTGATGATCGTTATCAGATCCGTGCTGAGCTGAGCCGTTGGATCGCCGATCCCGCCGTGCAGGTGGTGATCACCAGCGGCGGCACCGGCCTCACCGGCCGTGATGGCACCCCTGAGGCCGTTGCTCCGCTGCTCGATAAAACGATCGAGGGTTTTGGTGAGCTGTTCCGGGTGCTCTCCTTTGAAACGATCGGCACGAGCACTCTCCAGAGCCGCTGCCTGGCGGGTGTGGCCAATGGCACCGTGATCTTTGTGCTGCCTGGTTCGCTGGATGCCGTGCAGACCGCCTGGGATCGACTGATCTCCGCCCAGCTCGATGAAGCCACCCGCCCCTGCAACCTGGTGCAGCTGCTGCCGCGGTTCACGGAGCCGGCAGGGTGAGCGGGCTGCGTCGCCTGCACGTGGTGGTTCGGCGTGAACGCCGCCGCGGTCGGCGCTATCAGCCCCGCTTTCGGTTCAACCAGATCGGGGTCACGTCGCTGGCGGCGCTCTGCGCGGTGCTGTTCCTGGGCCTGCTCTCCCTGTGGAGCGGCCAGCTGCTCATCGTGGCGCCGTTGGGTGCTTCTTGCGTGCTGCTGTTTGGCTACCCCGCCAGCCCCCTGGCCCAGCCGCGCAACATCGTGCTCGGCAATCTGCTCGGTGCCCTGGTGGGTGTGGCCCTGGTGAGCACCGCCGGGCAAGGGCCTCTGGTGCTCGCCTTGGCCGTGGGCCTCACGATCCTCATGGGACAACAGTTGCGTTGCTTGCATCCGCCCGCCGGCGGGATGGCCTTCCTTGCGGTGTATCTGAAGGTGGTCTGGGGCTTTCTGCTGTTTCCGGTGTTGAGTGGCTCGGTGCTTTTGGTGCTGCTGGCCTGGGGCTTCAGCCGCTGGGTGCCTGGTGCATCTCCCTACCCCCGGCATTGGTTGTGATCTGCGATGGCGCTCACGCCGCGGCTGGCTCCTGCACCGCTCGGTTCAAGACTCCAGCCACAGGATGGCCGTCCTTGGGATCACCAGCTCGAGCTCGTTGGCCTGACCTTGTAGCTGTCGCCATTGCCAGGCTTGTAGTCCCACTTCAATAGCAAAGGCACTTGTGCCGATCTGTACATAGGTGCTGACCTGCAGGCCGCCATGGCTCACATTGATCAGCCGGCAGGGATTCACGATCAGCTCGGGGCAAGCCTTCGTGCTGCCGATGGTGCAGAGACGTAGGTCATGGGCCTGCAGGCCAATCCAATTCGGAGCGGCTGGGGACGACGGTTGTGCTGCCTGGATCACAAGGCCCCAGGCTTCAGCCAGGCACCGATCGGCGCTCAGCCAGTGGATTGGGCTGAGGTTCTTGTAGCCCATGAGCTTGGCCACAGCCAGCTGCCGGGGATGGGTAAACAGTTCCTGGGTTTCTCCCTGGCGGATTAGGCGTCCGCCATCGATCACCAGCAGTTCATCGCTCAGCCGGTGGGCTTCATCGATGTCGTGCGTGACCAACAGGATGGGGGTTCCAGTGCTGCGCTGCAGGGTGTCGACCAAGTGCTGCAATTGCTGCCGACGGAAACTGTCCTGGGAGTTGAGGGGCTCATCCAACAACAACAACTCGGGCTCGATCGCCAGGGCTCGTGCCAGGGCCACCCGCTGACACTGGCCTCCTGATAACTGATCTGGAAACAGCCGTGCCTGCCCCTCAAGTCCCACCGCTGCCAGCAGCATCGCCACCCGGGCATGTCGCTGTTCGCGGCTGAGCTGGCTCAGCCCAAACGCCACATTGGCGGCGACGCAGAGGTGGGGGAAGAGCGCATGTTGCTGAAACACCATGGCGATCCGCCGGTGCTGCGGTGCGACCCAGACCCCATGGTCGCTATCGCAGAGCAGCCGCTCACCCAGTTTGATGCGGCAGTGTTGCGGCCGCTCAAGCCCGGCGATGCAGCGCAGTAAGAGGGTCTTGCCGGCCCCAGACGGGCCCAGCACCGCCAACCGCGGCACCTGGCTGCTCCAGCGCACAGTCAGCTCAAAGCTTCCGCGGTGGAGCTGAATGGCCACCTGCAGAACGGCAGGGGCAGCGGGTTGGGGCGGCCTGAGCGGTTGCGCCGCCACACAGCTTTCCTCCTCCGGATGGATGGCCGAACGCCCGTGTACCACCCTGGGGGATCGGCGTCGGTTGAGCCCTTCGACCAAGACCAGGCAGCCACCGTTGAGCAGGAGGACCATGGCCGTGAGTCGCCAGGCCTCGGGCAGGGAGCCGTTTTCGACGGCGCTATAGATCGCGAGGGGCAGCGTCTGTGTACGGCCGGGGATGTTGCCCGCCAGCATCATGGTGGTGCCGAATTCTCCGAGCGCCCGGGCAACGCTGAGGCTCAGACCGGCCCATAGGCCAGGGAGGATCAGCGGCAGGGTGACGCGCCGGAGCACCTGCACTGGACTGCAACCCAAGCCCAGGGCCACGGCCTCGAGGGCCGGGTCGAGTTGTTCTAGGGAGGCCAGGGTGCTGCGGTACATCAACGGGAATGCCGCTACGGCAGCGCTGATCACCGTGGCGCCCCAGCTGAACACCACGGTGATGTCCATCGCCTGCAGGAGCTGCCCGATGGGCCCGTTGGGGCCCAGCAATTGCAGCAACACAAACCCCAATACCGTTGGCGGCAACACCAGCGGTGACAGCAGCAGCAGGTCGGCTAGGGCCCGCCGCCGGCCATGCCAGCCCCTCACCAGTAGAGCAGCCCCGATTGCCGGAGGGCTCAGCAGGAGAACCGCCAGGGCTGCTGCTCGCAGCGAGAGCAGCAGCGGGGACCAGAGGGTGTCCACTGCAGGGGGCATGGTGGTGGTTCAGCCCCCAGAGGGCAGCGGTGAAAAGCCGGCGCGAATGAAGGCATTGCGGGCCGCAGGGCTGCTTAACCCTTCGAGATAGACCTTGGCGGCCTTGGGCTGGCGACTGCGTTGGATGACCGCGCCGTAGTAAAGAATTGGCTGATGACTGGTGGCTGGCGCCGTGGCGGTGATGCGAAGGTTGGCCACGCCAACTACATCACTGCGATACACGAATCCCGCATCGACGCTGCCACTGGCGACCGCGGCGGCCACGGCGCGCACTGAGCCAAGAGGGACGAGCTTTGGTTGAAGTGTGGTGGTGAGTTTGTAGTACTGCAGAACCTGGCGGCCGTAATCACCCGCCGGGACCGCGTTGTCACCGATGGCGATGCGGCGAATGCGGGGGCTTGTGAGATCACGGAAGCCGAGTATGCCCCGCTGGCTGGTGGGCACCACCAGCACCAGTTGGTTGCTGATCAGTTTGCGGCGACTTCCCTTCAGCAGAAACCCGGCCCGCTCAAGGGCATCCATCTGTTTGCTGCCGGCCGAGAGGAAGACATCCACTGGTGCCCCCTGCTCGATCTGGCGTTGGAGGATTCCGGAGGCTGACAGGTTGAACTGGGGAGCCGGACCCCGTTGCCTGCGGGAGAACGACGGGGTCAGGTCCTGCAGAACAGTGGTGAGACTGACGGCAGCACTGACCAGTAGGGGTTGCGCAGTTGGGGGGAGCTGTGACAGTGCCCGGGGTGTGCTGACCAACAGCAACGGCACTCCTGCCAGTGTCACCACCACGGCCAGGGTTGTGCCGCTGCGGATGGTGTTCAGGGCCGTGGATCTGGGCATCACTGCAGGTTCCCAGGGCTGATGGTGGCCGGCAAGTTATCCCCCGAGATAAGCCATTTCGGCACGTGCCAAGACGGTTGAGGGAGCCCCAACGACGTCCCGTCTCTGGTCGCGCTCTTCGCTGTAGCGATCGTCCCGCCGACGCCACAGGGTTGAAATCGTGTGCTCTAGCTCCGCGGGATCCACGCCCTGCTGCAGCCACGGTTTGAGGTCTACTCCGCTCTCGGGTGCGGAAAACAGACAGGTGTAGGCCACGCCATCGGCGGTGACGCGTAGGCGGTTGCAGTCGCCGCAGAAGGGTTGGCTTACCGAGGCCACCACAGCCACGCAGCCGTGTCCATCGCGGTAGCGCCAGCGGCTGGCGGTGCCGTGTGGATCGCGGCCGAGGTGCGCCAAGGGCCAGCGGGCATTGAGCTGCTGCACCATCTCGGCGGCGCTCACCACATCGGCCGGGCTCCAACCGTTGCGGTTGCCCACATCCATGTATTCGATCAGCCTGAGTTCCAGGCCCTGGTTGCGGCAGAGCTTGGCCAACGGCACCACTTGATCGTCGTTGCGGCCGCGCTGGATCACGGCGTTGAGCTTCAGCTGTCCCGCTGCTGGATCGAAGCCGGCGGCGCGGGCGTGCTCGATCGCCTCAAGCACTGCAGTCAGAGCTCGCTTGCCGGTACGGGCATCCGCTAAGCCCGCCATGCGGGCCACGCTGGCTCCATCCGCTCCATCGAGGCTGAGCGTGATGCGATCCAGGCCGGCGGCGCGCAGGGCGTGGGCGCGGCTGGCGCTGAGCAGGGTGCCGTTGCTGGTGAGGGTGATCTCGCGTAGGCCCTGGGCGCGCAACGGCTGTACGGCGCTGATCAGCGCATCGAGCTGGCTGTGCAGCAGCGGTTCGCCGCCGGTCAGCCGCAGGCTCTGGGCCCCAAGAGCCACGGCCGCTTGGATCACCTGCAACCGTTGCTCCAGGTTCAGCAGCCCCGGTGGCTCCTGGCCATCGGGCAGGCAGTAAGGGCAGGCCAGGTTGCAGCGGGCTGTGAGCGAGAGGCGCAGCACGCCGAGGGGGCGCTGAAGCTGATCGCGGGGGTGAGCGACGGCCGTCTCTGCAGCGGAGTCCAGTCTGCTGGGCCGCCCGTGGGTAGCTCAGATGTCTTCGGGGCGGTTCAGGTTGCGGATCGTGCGGGCGGCCAGCGTCACTCGGTGGCAGGGCTGGTGGGTGAGCCAGCTCTGCAGGCGGCGCTCCCCCTGGCGGATCGCGGCGGCCAGGCCATCGCGTTGAGCGGGGCCGCTTGGGTAGAGGCCGAGCAGGGGCTGCAGGCGCTCACCGTCGTGGGCCAGGTGGATGGCCCCAGGGGCGGCCTCAGCTGCGGCCAGCAGGCTTTCCAGCACGGACAGGGTGAGATCGGGCATGTCCACCGGGCAGAGCAGCAGCCGTTGGTTGGGGTGGTGTTCCATCAGACGGTGCAGGGCCAGCAAGGGCCCCTCCCAGGGAGACGGCTCGGCCAGGACGGTGATAGTGGCTGGTGCAGCTGCCGTGGGTTGCTCGGCGAGCTGCCTAGCCAGGGCCAGGTGCTCTGGCCAGCGGCTCAGGAGCGTGATCGGTGCTCGCAGCGCGGCCAGCAGCTGCAGCGTGCGCTCTAGCCAGCAGCCGCCTTCGGGGTGGGGGAGCAGCGCTTTGTCTTGGCCCATGCGTCGGCTGGCTCCGCCGCTGAGCAGGCAGCTACGCAGCGGTGCCTGGCTGGCGCCCTGCATCACCTCGTTCTGTAGCAACCGCTGCGTGAGTGCATCGGCCTGATCCATAGGGTCCGCCGATCGATCCGCTCCAGCCTGCAGCGCCATGGCCCTCTCTCCCCTCACTGCCGCCCTGTTGGCCGCCAAGCGCCGCCTTGGGCTCAGCTTCGCCGATCTCGGCCAGCGCTTGAGGGCCGATGAGGTGTGGGTGGCGAGCCTGATCTATGGCCAGGCCACGGCCACGCCGGAGCAGGCCGAGGCGCTGCTGCAGGCCCTAGAGCTGGGGGGTAGCGGCGGAGCTGAGCTGCTGGATCAGCTCACCACCTACCCGGTGAAAGGGGCCCTCGATCCGGTGATCCCCACTGATCCGCTGCTCTATCGCTTCTACGAAATCCTGCAGGTGTATGGCCTGCCCTTGAAGGATGTGATCCAGGAAAAGTTCGGCGATGGGATTATGTCGGCGATTGATTTCAGCCTCACCGTGGACCGCCAGGAGGATCCCAAGGGGGATCGGGTGGTGGTGACGATGAACGGCAAGTTCCTGCCTTACCGCACGTGGTGAGCGCCCGCGCCCAGTGCCCCTACTGCGGCGTGGGTTGCGGCCTGGAGCTCAAGCCACCTGCGGCTGCAGGTGATCCCCAGTGGACAACCCGTGGAGATCGCCTGCATCCCTCTTCCCTGGGCCAGGTGTGCGTGAAGGGCGCCACCGTGGGCGAAACCCTGCACCACAACCGGCTCACCACCCCGCTGTGGCGGGAGTGCCGCGATCAACCCTTTCAGCCCATCAGCTGGGAGGCAGCCTTCGAGCGGCTGCTGACGCAGATTCGCCGCACCTTGGCGGAGCAGGGCCCGGCTGGCCTGGCGATGTATGGCTCCGGGCAGTTCCTCACCGAGGATTACTACGTGGCCAACAAGTTGCTCAAGGGTGCCCTGGGCAGCAACAACTTTGATGCGAATTCACGCCTGTGCATGAGCTCGGCGGTGGCCGGCTATACCCGCAGCCTCGGCTCCGATGGCCCTCCCTGCTGTTACGACGATCTCGATGCGGCCGACCTGGTGGTGCTGATTGGCACCAACACGGCCGAGTGCCATCCGGTGTTGTTTCAGCGGCTGCTGAAGCGCAAACGCAAAGACAGACAGGCCTTGCGTCTGGTGGTGGTGGATCCCCGGGCCACGGCCACCAGCGATGCCGCTGATCTGCACCTGGCACTCCGCCCCGGCACGGATCTGGTGCTCTTGCACGGCGTGGGCCACCTGTTGTTGCAGGCCGCGGCCATCAACCAGGGCTTCGTGGCTGCCCACACGCAGGGCTTCGAAGAACTGGCGGCGCTATGGCAGGTCTGGACGCCGCAGCGGGTGAGTGATCTCTGTGGGATCAGCGAAGCCGATCTGCGCCAGCTAGCCCAGTGGTGGGCTGGCTCGGCCGGAGTGCTCAGCCTCTGGTCCATGGGGGTGAACCAGAGCAGCGAGGGCACTGCCACGGTGGCGGGGATCATCAATCTGCATCTGGTCACCGGTCAGATCGGGAGGAAGGGGGCGGGCCCCTTCTCGCTCACGGGCCAGCCCAATGCCATGGGGGGGCGTGAGGCCGGTGGCCTAGCCCAGCTGCTGCCGGGCTATCGCGTTGTGGCGAACGCCGAGCACCGCGCCGCGGTGGAGCGGCACTGGGGCTTTGCTCCCGGTGCGATCGCGGCCGAACCCGGCCTGGGGGTGTGGCAGCAGATCGAGGCGATGGAGCGGGGAGAGCTGGGGCTGTGGTGGGTGGCTGCCACCAATCCCCTGGTGAGCATGCCGTCGCTGGATCGGGTGCGGGCGGCGGTGGCCAACTGCCCGCTGGTGGTGCTGAGTGAGGCCTACGCCGATACGGAAACGGCCGAGGTGGCCCATCTGGTGCTCCCGGCGGCCCAGTGGAGTGAGAAGAGCGGCGTGATGACCAACTCCGAGCGCCGCGTCACCCTGTGTGCTGCCTTCCGCGATCCACCGGGTGAGGCCAGGGCTGACTGGGCGATCTTTGCTGAGCTGGGTCGCCGCCTGGGCTTCGTGGATCAGTTCAGCTACGGCTCAGCGGCGGAGGTGTACGCAGAGTTCACGGCACTCACGGCCGGCCGGGTGTGTGAAGTGAGCGGCCTCAGCCACGACCTGCTGGCCCAGCACGGTCCCCAACAGTGGCCTTTCCCGGCAGGTACGCAGCCCGGTGGTGGCCAGGCGCGCCTCTATGGCGAGGTGTGTGCCTTCCCGGCCGCTCCCGCAGGCCATCGCTTCCCCACCGGCAATGGTCGGGCCCGCCTGTGGGCTGATCTGCCCCTGGGCTTAGCCGAACCCCCCTGCGACGCCTACCCGCTGGTGCTCACCGTGGGCCGTTACCTGGGCCACTGGCACACCATGACGCGCACGGCCCATGTGGCGCGGATTGTGAAACAGCATCCCGAGCCGCTGCTGGAGGTGCATCCCACCGATGGCGAGCGCCATGACCTGGTGGATGGCGCCATGGCCCAAGTGAGCTCCCGCCGCGGCTCCGTGACGGCCCGGGTGCAACTCACCGATCGCATTCGGCCGGGCACGGTGTTCCTGCCGATGCACTGGGGGGCCAACCAGGCCAAGGCCTGTGAAGCCAACCGGCTGATGCATGAGCTGGGCTGCCCCCATTCCAAGCAGCCGGAGTTGAAGGCCGCTGCCGTCTGGGTTGCGCCTTGGCCCAGGCCAGAGGCGTCCACGTAGCGGAGTGGGCCGTCGGCCGGCTGGCTCAGGCCTCCACCAGCAGCGGCGCGATGCGCAGGGTCCGCTCGGGCCCGCTGTCCTGCTGGATCAGGCCCGTGTCCCGCCATTTCGAGAGCTGGCGCGTCACTGTGACGCGGGTGTGGCCACTGAGTTCCGCCAGGTCGGCATGGGTGAATTTCAGGGGCAACTCATACCAGTGGCCGCTGCGTCGACCCAGCCGTTGCACCAGTAGCTGCAGGAGGGCGGCGATGCGCTGTTCGGCGTCCCCCAGGTGGCGGATCATCAGCAGGGCCACGGTCCAGTCGTTCAGGCTGCTGGCGCCGGCGGGAGGCATGGCCGAGCAGCCCGCCACCAGCTGGGCAGGGCTCAGGGCCTGCAGGTGCAGCCGGGCGTGGCGCAGCAGGTCGAGGGGGAGATGGTCGCCGGTCTGGAGGAAGCCGAGGGTAATGGGGTGGGCCTGTAGGGCTTCCTGCTCCGGCCTCGATATGGCCACGCGGACCAGTCCGGCTGTGATGCTCAGGCAACTGCTCTGCAGCAGCACCCGCTCGTCCAGCAGCATGGTGTGACCGGCCTTGATCTGTAGGTGGCCTTCGCTCGGTCGCCGCTCAAGCGTCGTCATGGGCAAAACGGCGATAGAGGAAGTCGAGGGCGTGGTTCCGTAGCTGGGCGTAGCGCGGATCGTTCTGGATCGTCTCGTAGCGGCGCGGGCGCTCGAACGGCACCTCCACGATTTCCCCGATGGTCGCGGCTGGTCCATTGGTCATCATCACCACCCGGTCGGCCAGAAAGAGCGCCTCGTCGATGTCGTGGGTGATCATCAGCACGGTGGGTTTGTGTTCCCGCCAGATGGCCAGCAGTTCCTCCTGTAGCTCCTCCTTGGTGATGGCATCCAGGGCTCCGAAGGGTTCATCCAGCACCAGCACTTCCGGGCTCACCGCCAGGGCCCGGGCAATGGCAACCCGCTGACGCATGCCCCCGGAGATCTGGGCGGGTCGCTTGTGGCGCGCCTCCAGCAAACCCACCATCTCGAGGTGGTGATCCACCACCTCAGCCCGGACTGCGGCCGTGAGCTCGGTCCGGGCGGCCTTCACCGCCAGGTCCACGTTTTGCTCCACGGTTTTCCAGGGCAGCAGGGAGTAGTTCTGGAACACCACCATGCGGTCGGGTCCAGGCCGTTCGATCGGCACATCCCGCAGGGTCACGCTGCCGCCGCTGGGCTGCAGGAAGCCCGACACCATGTTCAGCAGGGTTGACTTCCCGCAGCCGGAATGGCCGATGACACAGATGAATTCGCCCTGGCGCACCTGCAGGTTGATGTCCTTCAGGGCCTCAAAGGGGCCGCGCTTCGTCTGAAACACCTGGCTCACGCCACGGAACTCCAGGAAGGAGGAGCTGGTCATGGTGGTGGTCATCTCAGCGGGCAGCGATGGTGCGGGGGGCCGCCGGCGGCGGCAGGCTGATGGGCTCCACGGCCACAGCAGCACTGAAGGGCAGGTCGCGTAGGTAGGCGAGCGGATCGTCCTGGTCAAAGCTCCGGCCATCCGCCAGGGCAAAGGGTTGGCGTTCCGGCCGCAGGGCCGGGTAGCCCGCCAGCTCGAGGGCTCGGTTGCACAGGTCGTTGCGGTAAACCTGGCTCAGCAGCTCGACGCGGTTGCTGGGGAAGGCGCTCCAGCCCCAGCGGCTGAATTGACTGAGGATCCAGGTGCCCTCCGCGCCATTCGCCACGTGGGCCCGATCGCTGTGGTAACGGTTCAGGGGCATGCGATCGCTGCTGGGGTCGTCGACGCCCAGGTTGAACTGCCGCTCCAGGGCGGCTGCCGAGCCCGCTCCGAGCCACTGGGGGCGGCTAAGCAGTTCCACCAGTTCGTCGTGCTGGCCGCCGTCATCGCAGATCTGGGCGGCGCGCATCAGGCCGGCGCAGAGGGCCAGCAGTGTCGGTTCATTGTTGGCGGCCCAGCCCTCCTGGCAGGTGAGCACTTTCTCGGGATGGCCGCTCCAGATGTCCAGGTCGGTGGCGAGCACGTAGGCAACTCCGGCTTCCACAGCCTTGGCCACCCGGTAGCGACCAGCGATGAAGCCATCGATCTCACCGGCCAGCAGGGCGGCCTGCATCGCCATGGGGGAGAGGGTGTGGAACGCCACCTCTCGCTCTGGGTTGATGCCACCACTGGCCAGCCAATGGCGCAGCAGCAGGTCCTGCATGTTGCCCTTCTGGGCAATGGCCAGCTGCAGGGGGCGCTCACGCCCCTGCAGGCAATCCTTGAGGCTGCCGACGTCGCGCACGTCGAGGTCGAGGAAGCGACGGTCCAGGCAGAGGGCGTTGCCGTTGCGGGTCACCGTCATCGGTGTGATGGCGGGCCAGGCTGCCTGGCCGTCGAGGCCGAGGGTGAGGGTCAGGGGCGCGGTGGCGGAGGTGATGGCCACATCCAGCTGGCCGGCGCGCAGCTTTTCCTCAAGTTGTTGCCAGCGGTTGAAGCTCACCGGCAGCACGGTGAGGTTGTGCTCGCTGAAGAATCCCCGCTCCTGGGCCACCGCCAGGGGTGCGATGTCCAGTCCTGGCAGGTAGCCGAGGCGGATCTTCTCGGCTGTTGCCCTGGCTGTTGGGGCCGGCGCTGTGGGCTTGGCTGCTACAGGCACCGCCACGGCTTTCTGGCGTTGCTTGAGGCGGCGTTGCTGTTGCAGAAAGCCGATCAACTCACTGCGCAGCGTGTAATAGTCGGGGTGGTCCATCACCTCCAGTCGCTGGCGCGGTCTGGGGAGGGGCACCTTGAGGATCTGGCCGATGCCCGCTTCTGGGCCATTGGTGAGGCACACCACCCGGTCGGAGAGCAACAGGGCCTCATCCACGTCGTGGGTCACCATCACGGTGGTGACTCCGGCTTCCTGGCAGATCTGCATCAGCTGTTGCTGCAGGTTGCCGCGGGTGAGGGCGTCGAGGGCGCCGAAGGGTTCGTCCAGCAGCAGCAGTTTCGGCCGGATCGAGAGGGCCCGGGCGATGGCAACCCGTTGCTTCATTCCCCCGGAAAGTTCGGCGGGGAGCTTGTCGGCGGCATGGCTTAATCCCACCAGCTGGATGTTGTGCTCCACCAGCTGGCGCCGCTCGGCAGCCGAGCTGCTGCGCATCACAGTGTCCACGGCCAGGGCGATGTTCTGGCGCACCGTCTGCCAGGGCAGCAGGGAGTAGTTCTGGAACACCACCATCCGATCCGGGCCGGGATCAGTGATCTGGCGGCCATTCATCAGGATGCCGCCGCTGCTGGCCTGGGTCAGGCCCGCCAGCAGGTTGAGCAGGGTGGATTTGCCGCAGCCGGAATGGCCGATCAGGGAGATGAATTCGCCCTCGGCGACCTCCAGGTCGATGTCCTTGAGGGCTACGTAGTACCCGCCGCCGTCGAGGGGGAAGGTTTGGGTGACGTCATCAACGGTGAGAAAACCTGCCGCCATGGCTCAGTAGCCTCCCTTGGCAACAACGCGGCCCACGTAGGCCACAAGGCGGTCGAGGGCTAGGCCCACCAGGCCCACATAGAGGATGGCGAGAATGATCTGGCTGGAGCTGGAATCACCACCGGCGTTGTAGGCATCCCAGATGAAGTAGCCGATGCCTCCATCGGCCTTGAGCATTTCGGCCGCCACAATCGCCAGCCAGGCCAGGCCCACGGAGATCCGCAGACCCGTAAACACATAGGGCACCGTGGCCGGAATCACGATGTTGCGGATGTAGGCGCCTTTGCGCAGCCGCAGCACCCTGGCCACATTGGTGTAGTCCTGTGGGATTTCACGGATGCCTACGGCCGTGTTGATGATGATTGGCCAGATGGCGGTGATGAAGATCACGAAGATCGCTGAGGTGTTGGCGTCTTGAAACACCATCAGCGAGATCGGGAACCAGGCCAGGGGTGGCACGGTGCGCAGTACCTGAATCACGGGATCCAGGCCTTTGCCGATGAAGCGGTTCAAGCCCAGGAGTCCACCGATGGCGATACCCACCACTGCCGCCAGGCCGTAGCCCATGGCTACTCGCTGCAGCGAGATCAGGATCTGCCAGCCCAATCCCTTGCTGGTGCCGCCGTCGTCAAAAAAGGGCTGACTGATGTAGGGGTCCCAGGTTTCAACGATCACATTGATCGGCCCCGGCAACCGAGCCACCCCCAGCAGCAGCGAGAGCAGCTGCCAGGCCACCAGAAATGCGCCGATGCAGATCAGATAGGGCATCAGTTGGCGTAGGGCAGGGGCTAGCCGAACCCTCCTGGCGGCGCGGGTTGTGGGCGTTGTACTGGTCATGGGGGCGGGGACAAAAGGACGTGCGGCTCCTGCAGCGACGCCGCAAGTGGCTCGAGGGTTGGGCAAGATTCGGGAGCCCTCAGGGCTCCCGCGGCGTTCAACTCATGGCCTTGATCTTGAGGCTGTCGAGATAGGCCTTGGGGTTCTCGGGGTCAAACACCACGCCGTCGAAGAAGGTTTCCTTGCCACGGGAGTCGCTGGCGGGAATGTCCTTGGCCATGCCGATGGCCTTGGCGGCTTCCTTCCACAGGTCGGCGCGGTTCACCTTGTTCACCAGGGCGTCGATGTCGGTGCTGGCGGGCAGGTAGCCCCAGCGCATGTCCTCCGTCACGAACCAGGCGTCATGGCTCTTGAAGGGGAAGGAGGCGTTGTCGCTCCAGAACAGCATTTTGTAGGGACTGTTCTTCACATCGCGGCCATCGCCGTAATTCACGTTGCCGGCCAGGCGGGGTTTGATGTCGGCCACGGAGGCCTTGATGTACTTGTCCTTGGCCACGATCTCGCACATCTCGTCGAGATTGGCGGGGTCCTCGCACCAGATCTGCGCCTCCTGCACGGCCATCAGCAGGGCCTTGGCGGCCTTGGGGTTCTGATCCACCCAGTCGGCGCGCATGGAGAACGACTTTTCGGGATGCTTGTCCCAGAGCTCGCCGGTCTGGGCAGCTGTGTAGCCCAGCTGCTTGTTCACCAGGCGCTGGTTCCAGGGCTCACCCACGCAGAAGGTGTCCATGGTGCCGGTCTGCATGTTGGCCACCATCTGTGGCGGTGGTACCACCACCAGGTCGGCATCCTTGTTCGGGTCGATGCCATTGGCGGAGAGCCAGTAGCGCATCCACAGGTCGTGGGTGCCGCCGGGGAAGGTCACGGCTGCCTTGAACTTCTTGCCCTTTTTGCTGGCGTCGGCTACGGCCTGGGCCAGGCCGGCCTTGTTGTCGATGGTGAGTTTGTTGCCGAGGAAATCCTTCGATACGGAGATGGCCTGGCCCTGGGTATTGAGCCGCGCCAGGGTGTACATCGGCAGGGGCTGTTTGCTCTTGGTGATCTTGCCGGCCGTGAGCAGGATCGGCATCGGCGAGAGAATGTGGGCGCCGTCGATGCCTCCCTTCGCTGATCCCAGTTCGAGGTTGTCGCGGGTCACGGCCCAGGAGGTTTGCTTCACCACCTTCACCTCGGGCATGCCGTGCTTGGCGAACAGCCCCTTTTCCTTGGCAATGATCAGCGGCGAGGCATCGGTGAGGGCGATGAAGCCCAGGGTGGCGCCATTCACCTCGGGAGCATCGGGGCCGGTGGCGGTGCTCTTGGTGGAGGGCTTGCTGCCGCCGCAGGCGGCCAGCCACATCGCACCCGCCGCAGATCCGGCGGCGGTGATCAGAAACTTGCGGCGGGACAGATTGGACATGCAGGTGGCGAAGCGGCGTTGCAGGGCAGCCTGGAGGCGTTGTGGTCAGCGGCAGACAGCACAAAGCGCAGCCACCTGAAACCTTCAGGTGGCTGGCGGCATGGGCGTCTGGCCGTGACCCCGCTCATCAGGGGTACGGACTGTGTTGGCGCACAAGCTGACCAACGAGAGCTATGTGATCACGGCACCGTCCTGGCTCAAGGTTGTCGTTGTTACCAAACAATCCGCCGTTGCCAGTTGGTGATACAGAAGGCTGCCGCTGGATTAGGGAGACTCTGGAAAACCCCGTCCATCCGCGAGAAAATGATGTCGTAATTGCAGGCCAGGACTGGGGTGATGGGCGGCAAGCAGCTCGGCTTCTCGGATTACGAGCTCACCACTGCCAAGAAGCAGACCAAGCGGGAGAAGTTTCT
>CALRUA020000033.1:0-18918 GCA_943371215.1 Cyanobium sp. NIES-981
TCATTCGCGGCACGCTCGACACCGCCGGCGTCAAGGATCGCCGTCAGTCTCGTTCCAAGTACGGCGCCAAAACTCCGAAGGATTGATCCTTCTCTCCCGTTTTCCTGACTTCCACCCTCCAGGTCTATGTCCCGCCGCAACGCAGCTGAGAAGCGCCCGGTTCTTCCCGATCCCCAGTTCAACAGCCGTTTGGCCACGATGATCGTGGCCCGACTGATGAAGCACGGCAAGAAATCCACCGCCCAGCGGATTCTCTCCGATGCCTTCTCGCTGATCAACGAGCGCACCGGTTCCGACCCCCTGGAGCTGTTCGAGACCGCCGTCAAAAACGCCACCCCCCTGGTGGAAGTGCGGGCTCGCCGGGTTGGCGGCGCCACCTACCAGGTCCCCATGGAAGTGCGTCAGGAACGTGGCACAGCCATGGCCCTGCGTTGGCTGGTGAATTTCTCCCGGGCCCGCAACGGCCGCAGCATGGCCCAGAAACTGGCCGGCGAACTGATGGACGCGGCCAACGAAGCCGGCAGTGCGGTCCGCAAGCGGGAAGAAACCCACAAGATGGCCGAAGCCAACAAGGCCTTCGCCCACTACCGCTACTGAGACCAGTGAGCTGGGCCGCGGGCAGTCCAGCTCCTGCAAGGGTCGGTCGCGGCCGACTTGTAGAGTGACGCCCAATTTTTTGTCGATCACAACCTCCGGAGATCTGTCCCGTGGCTCGCGCCTACCCCCTAGAACGCGTCAGAAATATCGGTATCGCTGCGCACATTGATGCCGGCAAAACCACCACCACCGAACGGATCCTGTTCTACTCGGGCGTGGTTCACAAGATCGGTGAGGTGCACGATGGCGCCGCCGTGACCGACTGGATGGCCCAGGAGCGCGAGCGGGGCATCACCATCACGGCCGCGGCAATTTCCACCAGCTGGAAAGACCACCGCATCAACATCATTGACACGCCTGGGCACGTGGACTTCACCATTGAGGTGGAGCGTTCCATGCGGGTGCTGGACGGCGTGATCGCCGTGTTCTGTGCCGTGGGCGGCGTTCAGCCCCAGTCCGAAACCGTGTGGCGCCAAGCGGATCGCTACAAGGTGCCGCGCATGGTGTTCGTCAACAAGATGGACCGCACCGGCGCCGACTTCCTCAAGGTCTATGAGCAGATCAAGGATCGCCTCAAGGCCAATGCGGCCCCGATCCAGCTGCCTATCGGAGCCGAAGGAGAACTGAGCGGCATCGTCGACCTGGTGAAGAACCGGGCCTTCATCTACAAGGATGAACTCGGCAAGGACATCGAAGAAACCGATATCCCCGCCAACATGGTGGAGGAAGCCGCCAAATGGCGCGCGGCCCTCATGGAAAGCGTCGCCGAGACCGACGAGGACCTGGTGGAAGTGTTCCTCGAAACGGGTGAGCTGAGTGAAGAGCAGCTGCGCAAGGGCATTCGTGAAGGTGTGCTCAAGCACGGCCTGGTGCCCATGATCTGCGGCTCCGCCTTCAAGAACAAAGGCGTTCAGCTCCTGCTCGACGCCGTCGTGGACTACCTCCCCGCCCCGGTGGATGTGCCTCCGATCCAGGGCCTGTTGCCCGATGGCACTGAAGCTGCCCGTCCCGCCGAAGACAGTGCTCCGTTCAGCGCCCTGGCCTTCAAGGTCATGGCCGATCCCTTCGGCAAGCTCACCTTCGTGCGCATCTACTCGGGTGTGCTCCAGAAGGGCAGCTACGTGATGAACTCCACCAAGGACAAGAAGGAGCGCATCTCCCGCCTGATCGTGCTCAAGGCCGACGACCGCGAGGAAGTGGACGAACTGCGGGCCGGTGACCTGGGCGCCGTACTCGGCCTGAAGGACACCACCACCGGCGACACCCTGTGTGTGGATTCCGATCCGATCATTCTGGAATCCCTCTACATCCCCGAGCCCGTGATCTCGGTGGCCGTGGAACCCAAGACCAAGGGCGATATGGAGAAACTCTCCAAGGCCCTCCAATCCCTCTCCGAAGAAGATCCCACCTTCCGGGTTCGCACGGATCCGGAAACCAGCCAGACCGTGATCGCCGGCATGGGTGAACTCCACCTGGAAATCCTGGTGGATCGCATGCTGCGCGAGTTCAAGGTGGAAGCCAACATCGGTGCACCTCAGGTGTCCTACCGCGAAACCATTCGCGGCAGCGCCAAGGGTGAGGGCAAATTCGCCCGCCAGACTGGTGGTAAGGGCCAGTACGGCCACGTGGTGATCGAAATGGAACCCGGCGAACCGGGTTCAGGCTTCGAGTTCGTCAACAAGATTGTTGGCGGCGTCGTGCCGAAGGAGTACGTCGGACCAGCAGAAGCCGGCATGAAGGAGACCTGCAATTCCGGCGTGATTGCAGGCTTCCCCATGATCGACGTGCGGGTCACCATGGTTGACGGGTCTTACCATGATGTGGACTCGTCTGAAATGGCGTTCAAGATCGCCGGCTCCATGGCTTTCAAGGACGGCGTCAAGAAGTGCAATCCTGTACTGCTTGAGCCGATGATGAAAGTCGAGGTTGAAGTTCCCGAGGATTACCTTGGGTCCGTCATCGGCGATCTCTCCTCTCGCCGTGGACAGGTCGAGGGTCAGTCCGTGGATAGCGGACAGTCCAAAGTCCAGTCCAAGGTGCCCCTGGCCGAGATGTTCGGCTACGCCACCCAGCTCCGATCCATGACCCAGGGTCGGGGTATCTTCTCGATGGAATTCAGCCATTACGAGGAAGTTCCTCGCAATGTGGCGGAAGCCATCATTTCTAAGAATCAGGGTAATTCCTGATCTTTCCCATACCCGTTTACCCCCCGATTCTTTTTCATCATGGCCCGCGAGAAGTTCGAAAGGAATAAGCCCCACGTCAACATCGGCACCATCGGCCACGTTGACCACGGCAAAACCACCCTCACCGCCGCCATCACCAACGTGCTGGCCAAGAAGGGTATGGCGAAGGCTCAGGCCTATGACCAAATCGACGGTGCGCCTGAAGAGCGCGAGCGCGGTATCACCATCAACACCGCCCACGTCGAGTACGAAACCGAGAAGCGTCACTACGCCCACGTGGACTGCCCCGGCCACGCGGACTACGTGAAGAACATGATCACCGGTGCTGCCCAGATGGACGGCGCCATTCTGGTGGTGGCCGCCACCGACGGCCCCATGGCCCAGACCAAAGAGCACATCCTGCTGGCTAAGCAGGTGGGCGTTCCCGCTCTAGTGGTGGCACTCAACAAGTGCGACATGGTCGACGACGAGGAGATCCTCGAGCTCGTCGAACTGGAAGTTCGTGAGATGCTCAGCAGCTACGACTTCCCCGGCGATGACATCCCCGTGGTGAAGGTGTCTGGCCTCAAGGCACTGGAAGGCGATGCCGATTGGGAAGCCAAGATTGGCGAACTGATGGCCGCGGTGGACGAGTCCATCCCCGAGCCCGAGCGCGAAATCGACAAGCCCTTCCTGATGGCTGTTGAAGACGTGTTCTCCATCACCGGTCGCGGCACCGTGGCCACCGGCCGTATCGAGCGCGGAAAGGTGAAGGTGGGCGAAACCGTGCAGATCGTGGGCATCAAGGACACCCGCGAAACCACCGTGACCGGTGTGGAAATGTTCCGCAAGCTGCTCGACGAGGGCATGGCCGGCGACAACGTGGGTCTGCTGCTCCGCGGTGTGCAGAAGGAAGACATCGAGCGCGGCATGGTGCTCGTGAAGCCCAACTCCATCAAGCCTCACACCAAGTTCGAGGGTGAGGTTTATGTGCTGAAGAAGGAAGAAGGCGGCCGCCACACCCCCTTCTTTGCTGGCTACCGCCCTCAGTTCTACATCCGTACAACTGACGTGACCGGCCAGATCACGGCCTTCACCTCTGACGACGGCGCCAACGTCGAAATGGTGATGCCCGGTGACCGCATCAAGATGACTGGCGAGCTGATCTGCCCCGTGGCCATCGAACAGGGCATGCGCTTCGCTATCCGCGAAGGCGGCCGCACCATCGGTGCCGGCGTGGTTTCCAAGATCCTCGAGTGATCCTCTGATCCGGCTCCCGCCGTGATCTAAGGTCGAGGGGTGAAGGTTTCGGCCTTCACCCCTTCCTGCACCTCGACAATCCAGCCGCTTCTGGGTGGCCATCCGGGATTCACCCGTTTGCTACTCCTGAGCGCGACAGCCAGAGGTTTTCACCTCTAACGCTCCCAGCCATCGGGTTGTTCCACCCTGGCTCTCCGCCGCACCTGGCTCATCGCCGTCTGAACCGACATGTCCGCCGCCATCGCTCAGCAGAAGATCCGCATCCGCCTCAAGGCGTTTGATCGCCGCATGCTGGATCTGTCCTGCGAAAAAATCATCGAGACTGCCGATCACACCGCTGCAACTGCGATCGGCCCAATCCCCCTGCCCACCAAGCGCAAGATCTACTGCGTGCTGCGCTCGCCCCACGTGGACAAAGACTCCCGTGAGCACTTCGAGACCCGTACCCACCGCCGGATCATCGATATCTACAGCCCGTCGGCAAAAACCATCGATGCCCTGATGAAGCTCGACCTGCCGAGCGGTGTGGACATCGAAGTGAAGCTCTGAGTTCAACGCTCAACTACCGCACCACCAGCAGGTGCCCCCAAGCCCGCCTTACGGCGGGCATTTTGACTGGCCCATCGGGGCCCACCTGCCCCTCGCAGGGGTGGCGTTGCTCCCTAGGATTCAAGCCACACCACGGTTCTGCCCCCTACGGCGGTGCCTGCCCCTCAACCGCTGCCGGAAGGACGACGACGTGACGAATCTGGCCGTGAGGGAACTCCCACTCTTCCCGCTGCCGGATGTGGTGCTGTTCCCACAGGAGGTGCTGCCACTGCACATCTTTGAGCCGCGCTACCGCATGATGCTGCGCACGGTGCTGGACGCCGACCGGCGCTTTGGGGTTGTGCGCTGGGATCCCCAGGAGGGAAAGATGGCAGAGGTGGGCTGTTGCGCCGAGATTCTCCAGTGCCAAACCCAGGAGAACGACCGCAGCAACATCGTGACCATGGGCCAGCAACGCTTTCGCGTGCTGGAGGTGGTGCGCGAGGCCCCCTTCCGGGTGGGACTGGTGAGCTGGATTGAAGACGAGCACAACGCCAGCCACGACACCCTCAGCGATCTCTCCACGGAGGTAACCAAAGCCCTCAAGGACGTGGTGGAGCTCACAGGCAAATTGATGGGCAAGCCCACAGCCCTGCCTAGCGACGTGCCCGACCTGCCCCGGGAACTGTCGTTCTGGATCGGTGCCCACTTGGGGGGTCCGGTGGCCGATCAACAGCAGGCTCTGCTGGAGATCACCGATACCGGGGAACGGCTGCGCCAGGAATTTGAACTGCTGGATGAAACCCGCCGACAACTGGCCGCCCGAACCGTTCTCCAGGACACCTTTCGGGATCTCGACGGATCGGCCGGCACCACGGAGAGCTGACGCACCATGACACGGTTGGCCGTACTACCACCCCTCGCCGGGGGCCTGATGGGATTGGCCGCGATTCTGGGCGCCCTTCTTGTGCTTGGCCTGGCGGTGTGGGCGTGGCGTGATCGACAGTTCGAAAGCACCGCCAGCGTGGCCGACGCCTACGACCGCTGGACCGACGACCAGCTGCTGGAAAGACTCTGGGGAGATCACGTGCATCTTGGCCACTACGGCAGCCCGCCGCAGTCGGTGGACTTCCGCCGCGCCAAGGTGGACTTCGTCCATGAGCTGGCTCGCTGGAGCGGCCTGACCGAGCTGCCCCCAGGCAGCACAGTGCTCGATGTGGGCTGCGGCATTGGCGGCAGTGCCCGCATTCTGGCCCGCGATTACGGCTTGCAGGTGTTGGGTATCAGCATCAGCCCTGGCCAAATCCGGCGGGCCAGCGAACTCACCCCGGCGGATCTGAACTGCCGCTTTGCCGTGATGGATGCACTCGCCCTCGATCTCCCGGACGCCAGCTTCGATGCGGTGTGGAGCGTGGAGGCAGGCCCCCACATGCCCGATAAGCAGCGCTATGCCGATGAATTGCTCCGGGTCCTCAAGCCCGGCGGACGGCTGGCGGTGGCCGATTGGAACCGTCGAGACCCTTCTGTGAAACCCCTGAATCGCCTGGAGCGCTGGGTGATGCACCAGTTGCTGGTGCAGTGGGCCCATCCCGAATTCGCCAGCATCCCCGGCTTCCGCCGCAATCTCGAGCAGAGCCCCTACGGCCGCACCGCCGACTCCCAGCCTGATGCCACCCCTTGGCTCGTTGACACGGCGGACTGGAGCCGCGAAACGCTGCCCTCCTGGATCGACTCGATCCTCGAAGGTGTTCGGCGGCCTAGCGCCGTGCTGGGGCTCGGGCCTCGAGCCGTGCTGATGGGCCTGCGCGAAACCCCCACCTTGCTGCTAATGCACTGGGGTTTCGCCACCGGGATGATGCAGTTCGGCGTGTTCCGCGGACGCAAACCGGTCTGAGCTCAGGCTTCCACGGCGGCGATCTGGGTGATCGGATAGGCCCCGAACACGGCTAAGTGCTCACACAGGGGCTGCAGCTCGGCGATGGCCTGCTGCAACGGCTCCGGCCCCTGGGAGAGCTCGAGATCCACGAAGAAAATGTATTCCCCCATCTCGCGTTTGGAGGGGCGCGATTCAATGCGGCTCATGTTCAGGCCCCGATGGGCAAAGCAGGCCAGGGCCTCCAGCAGGGCGCCGGGCTGGTTGGCATGCAGGGAGAACGCCAGGCTGGCCAGGGGGCCATCGAGGCTGCGCTCCCCGCGTCCTAGCAAGAGGAAGCGGGTGCAATTGCCCGCCACATCATTGATGGGATAGGCAAGCACCTCCAAGCCATGCTCCTGGGCGGCCTGGAGGGATGCAACGGCGGCGCGGAAACGACTACCCGCCACCATCCGGGCCGCTTCGGCGGTGGAGCTGGTGGGCAGCTGCAGGGCCGCAGGCAAGCTCTCAGCCAGCCACTGGCTGCACTGGGCAAGGGCCTGGGGATGGGAGAGCACTTCGCTCACGCCCTCCAAGGGGCCACTGCCGAGCAGCGCGTGGCGAATGGGCAGCACCAGCGCCCGCACCACCCGCAGCTCGGGGTGCTCCCAGAGGGCGTCGAGGCAGGCGGTCACGCCACCCTCCACCGAGTTCTCCACCGGCACCACCGCCGCATCGCAGCGCCCTTCCGCCAGGGCCTTCACCACGGCGCGGATGCCCACCTGGGGCAGCAGTTGCGGGCTAGCGATCTGCTCCAGGGCCGCCAGGCGAATCGCAGCCTGCTCCCCGTAGGTACCCGCGGGGCCAAGAAAGGCAATGCGCATGGGAACTGGGAAGGCCGTGCTGGATAGGATCATGCCGCCCCGGCCGCTCCCCGATGCCCCTGGCCTTCAGCGCCAGCCAAGCGTTGCACTTGCCGGTTCAAAGGGATGGCGCGCGGCTTGCGGCCTACCTCGACGACGAAGAGCGGGTGATCGGCGCCCTGCTCGATCCGCAGCAGCTCCACCCGCTCTCAGCCGGCAGCTATCGCTACACGGTGACCAAACTGCAGGTGTTCCAGCTGCAGATCCAACCCGTGGTGGATCTGGTGGCTCGGCGCAGCCCCAGCCGCATCGAGCTGGAAGCAGTGGACTGCGAACTGGAGGGCCTGGGCCTGGTGGACGACTTCCGCCTCACCCTCCACTCCTGGTTGGAAGCACGGCAGGAGGGGCTTGTGGGTGAGGCCGCCCTCGCGGTGCATGTGAGCCAGCCCAGCCTGCTGAAGCTGATCCCCGCCAAGGTGCTGGAGGGCACGGGGCGATCGCTGCTGGCCGGAATCCTGCTGGGCATCAAGACCCGCGTGGGGCAGCAGCTGCTGGGCGATTTTGAGCAGTGGTGCCAGCTCACGGCCAGCTAGGCGGGGAGCACCTTGCGAAGGAAGGAACGGCGATGCAGCGAAGTGGGTCCGAGCTGCAGCAGGGCCTGGCGGTGCACAGCGGTGCCATAACCGGCATGGCGCTCCAGGCCATAGCCGGGATGTTGAAGGGCCAGCCGGGTGATCAGCGCATCCCGAGCCTGCTTGGCCAGCACACTGGCGGCAGCAATCTCCAGGCACTGGCTGTCGCCCCGAACCACGGTTTGCTGCGCTCCCCGCCAGCAGCGCAGGGGTAACACCCCATCCACCAACACCAGCTCTGGCGAGAGCGCCAGGCGCTGCAAGGCCCGCAGCATGGCCCACTCCGTGGCCGTGCGAATGCCATGGCGATCGATCTCCGCCGCAGATGCCTGACCCAGGGCCCAGTGGCACGTTTGCGCCGTGATCTGAGGCACCAGGAGGGCACGCCGGCGGGCGGTGAGGGCCTTGCTGTCCGTGAGTCCGACGGCGGCGAGGGGCTCGCGGGCAGCATCGGGAAGGATCACCGCCCCGGCGAACACGGGGCCGAACCAACAGCCCCGGCCCACCTCATCCACGCCGGCAACGGCCAACGTCAGTCGGTGGCGGAGGAACGGCGGCGGCGGCGGCGGGGTTCGCCGCTGTCGTCGTCGGGTTCGGGTTCTGGAGATGCGGCAACGGCTGGCGCTGGCGCCTCGGTGATGGCCACCGCCGCGGCAGCACGGCTGCGGCCACGGGTTGCTCGGGCCGGGACCCGCTCGGCCTCCGGCTTGGGCGTGGCGATCACGTCAAAGGTGGTGTCGGTCAAGACGGGGATCGGCGCAAAGTCGTCGTCAGGCAGCGGCGTGATCTCCACCGTGACGTGCAGCGGCGGCGGCACCGCCATAGGGGCGTCAGACGCACCGGAACGGGTAGGACTGGCCACCGCCGCATCGCCACTGCCGCCACGGCCCCGGCGGCGGCGGCGCGGACCTGCTGCCGCCAGTTGCTGGCGCGCCTCTTCCAGCACGGCCTCGGCATCTTCACCGGGACGCACCACCCGCACCATCAGGTTGTCGGCACTGGGAACCGGCTCCAGCAGCAGGGCTGGATTGAGGCCAAGCCAGCCGTACACGAGCTCTTGGTCGGCATCCATGGGGACCGCCACGAGTTCCGGCTCAGGCCGCCGACTGGGCACCTCACCAGCCGGGGCCATGGCGGCATCCACCGAGATCCCTGGGGCAGAGGCGGCACCATCAAAGCTGGGCAGATCAGGGGCCTCGCCGGCACCCCGACCACCCCTGCCACCCCGGCGGCGGCGGCCGCCAGCTGCTTCTGCGGCGGATGGACTGAGCACCTCAGCCCGGGCGGAGGCGGCAGAGCGCACCAAGCCGCCCAGGTTGGCCAGAGGCTGGAGGGTGTCCTTGCCGGGCAGCACCGCCACATGACCCAGGCCACCGCAGCTGGGGCAGGCACGGCCGAACAGTTCGTAGATGTTCTGCCCCTGGCGCTTGCGGGTGAGCTCCACGAGGCCCAGTTCCGTGAGCTGGGCAATCTGAGGGCGCGCCGAATCGTGGCGCACGGCTTCGGTGAAATGCTCCAGCAGTTGCAGCTGATCGCGGCGCGACTCCATGTCGATGAAGTCGATGATCACCACGCCACCGATGTTGCGCAGCTTGAGCTGGCGGGCAATCTCGATAGCCGCCTCGCAGTTCGTCCAGAGCACCGTCTCACGCGCATTGGCGGAGCGGGTGAAGGAGCCCGAGTTCACGTCAATCACCGTGAGCGCCTCGGTGGGCTCAATGATCACGTAACCACCAGAGGGCAGATCCACCCGGGGCTTGAGGGCATCACGGATGGCGGCGTTCACCTTGAAGTGCTCAAGGAGCTCGGTGGACTCCTGATGCGCCTCCACCTGCAGATTGGCCTGGTCGGCCCCAAGGAAGGCGTTGACGCGACCCACGGCATCGGCCGTATCCACCACCACCCGCACCAGATCAGGACTGTAGTGATCGCGCAGGATCCGGTGGATGAAGTCCTCGTCGCGGTTGAGCAGCACCGGAGGGCTGGCAGCCTCGGCCGCGGTCTGGATGGCCTCCCACTGGCGCAGCAGGGATTCCAGGTCGTCGATCAGCAGCTCTTCGCTGACGCTCTCCGCCTCGGTGCGGATCAACAGGCCCGCACCCGGGGGCTTGATCAACACGCCTAGGGCTCGAAGCCGATTGCGCTCACTCTCGGCATTGATGCGACGGGAGATACTCACCCCCTGGCCATGGGGCTGGAGCACCAGGAAACGGCCCGGCAGGGTGAGGTTGCCGGTGAGCCGCGGTCCCTTGGTGCCCGTGGGCTCCTTCATCACCTGAACCAGCACCTTCTGCTTGGGTTCCAGCAGCTCGGTGATGCCGGCAGCGCCCTTTCTCAGGCGCAGAGGGCCGAGGTCGGTGACATGGATGAAACCATTTTTCTCACCCTCGCCAATGTTGACAAAGGCGGCATCAATGCCGGGGAGGACATTCTCAACGGTGCCGAGATAGACGTCACCGATTTGATAGCGGCCCTGGGCCACCACCAATTCATCCACACGGTCGTCGGTGAGAACTGCGGCAATACGCAGCTGCTCGGCGATGACGATCTGCTGGGGCATGGAAAGTCAGGAGATGGCTCGCCGGAGGCGAGCCGAAGGGGGACAGGGAAAACGGCGCCAGCCGCGACCACAACACGGGAAAGCGCAACATCCACAGCCATCGCCGATGGCCGTGGGTTCTGAAAGGAGCTGTGGTTTGGAAAAATTCAGGACGACATCCGCAGAGGGGACGCCAAGGGCGGACCGGAGCGGTGACTGTTTCGAGCGCTGCGGCGGGAGGGCCATCACCCAGGGGTGCGTGACCTCAGAACCGCGGCCTACGAGCAGGCCTTACCGGGAAAGAAGCGCAAGTTCCAGATCTGAATGGAACCCGTCTGAACGGCGTCTGCCGTGGCGACTTTCAGGAAGAGAGGTTCGAGAAAGCTGCTGAGGCTCCCCTCTCATCAAGAGGGGCAAAGACTCTGGCCAAGGGTCGGACCAGTTGATCTGCCGTCGTGCTTGCACGTTAGCACGGGCTTTTTGGCGGGTTCAGCCCTGGCGCAGCTGCAGCGATTCACGGCGCAGACTCACCACGTTCAGTGGCATGGCCAGCTGTTGGCTGCACCAGTACTGCAGCTGTTCTGGGCGCAGGCTGCGGCCGGCTGCATCAATCTCGGCGGTGTAAGCCAAGCTCACCGCGGCGGGATCCGCGGTTGCGGCAAGGCACAGCTCCTGCAGGTAGGGACGGCAGTCCCGGCTGCGGGGGCGCCCCTTTTTATCGGTGTCCTCCCAGATCCACTCGCCCGCCTTGAGCAGGGCGTCAACAGCTGCCTGCCACTGGGCAAGGCTGACCAGCGGAGCAGACCCCGACGCCGCAACCAGGGGCTCAGGCCGCAGCACCAGGCTCCAGCTGGCCGCCACCAGCTCCTGCGAGAGGCTGACGCCCGACACCGGCACCTCGAGCACCGCCTGCAGCGCAAACTGGGGCGGCAATTGGGCCTGCAGGCGTTGGCACACCCAGGCGGGGTCCTGCCATTCGGCCATCTCCACATCCATCCACTCACCCGCCGCCTCGGCCCCCAGGGGCAGGGCCAGGGCGAACTGCACCCGCGGCAGGGGATGAAAGCCGCCGGTGAAGCTCACGGGCACGCCGCTGCGGCGCAGGGCCCGCTCCATCAGTCGCACCAGATCCAGGTGGCTCAGCAGCGCCAGCGAGCCGGTTTTGGCGAAACGGAAGCGCAGGCGCTGCACCCGCTCGCTGGCGGGAGGCCTCTGGGGGAGCTGCTCAGGGATCGCGGGCGGCGGAATCACCACGTTGTGGCCCAGCTCCGGACCGCACACACCGCAGCTGCTGCAGCCCTCAAAGGAACAGTCGGGAACCACGGCCGCCGCCAGGGCCTGGCGGAGGTCGTCGGCAAGCCAACGCTTGTCAACGCCGGAATCGATGTGATCCCAGGGCAGGGGCTGGGCGCAAAAGGCCTCTAAGTCTTGGGAACTGAGGGCCTCGGTGCTGCTCCAGGCCCCCAGCTCCAGGGCGCGGTAGCGGCCGCCCAGGCCCGCCGCCTCAATGGCGTCGGTCCAGGCGGCGTAGGTGCGATCGGCCGCCTCGAACCAGGCATCGAGGCCGGCACCGGAGCGCCAGGCGGCCTCGATCACCGGCGCCAGGCGCCGATCGCCGCGGCCCACGAAGTCCTCCATGGCCGAGAGGCGCACATCGGTGTAGTTGGTCTTCAGCCCACGCAGGGGCCGCAGGGCGTCGCGCAGTAGCTGCTGGCGTCGCTGGAACTCCGCCGTGCTCACGCTGTGCCACTGGAAGGGCGTGTGGGGCTTGGGCGTGAAGTTGCTGATGGTGAGGTTCAGCTCCAGGCGGCCCAGATCGGTGCAGTTGCGCTGCAGCTGGCGGCAGGTGTCGGCGATACCCAGCACATCGGCATCGGTTTCCCCCGGCAGGCCGATCATGAAATAGAGCTTGATCTTGCGGTAGCCGCTCTGCATGGCCGTGCGGATGCCCCGCAGCAGCTCGGCATCGGTGAGGCCCTTGTTCACGATGTCGCGCAAGCGCTGGGTGCCGGCCTCAGGCGCGAAGGTGAGGCCGGCCTTGCGGGTGCCACCCAGGATGTGGGCGATGTTCTCGTCGAAGCGATCCACCCGCTGGCTGGGCAGGGTAAGGGTCACGTTCTTGTCGGCCAGGCGGTTGCGCAGCTCCACGCCCACCGCCGGCAGGGCCAGGTAGTCGGAGCAGCTCAGCGACAGCAGCGAGAAATCGGAGTAGCCGGTGCGCTCCATGCCGGTTTCGATCGCCTCGATCACGGCCTCCGGCTCCACATCCCTGGCGGGGCGGGTGAGCATCCCCGGCTGGCAGAAGCGGCAGCCACGGGTGCAACCGCGGCGAATCTCCACCGTGAGCCGGTCGTGCACCGTTTCGATGTGGGGCACCAGGCCCATGGCGTAGTGGGGCATGGGTGTGGCAGTTCGCCGCAGCACCCGGGCCGGGATCCCAGGCCATTGGGGCACCTGGGTCACGCCGTCAGCCCCCGGTCCGTAGAGGCTGGGCACGTACACCCCCGGCACCTGGGCCAGGTCGATCAGGAGCTCCCGGCGGCTCAGACCCGCCGCCTTGGCCTCGGCCACCACCAACCCGATCTCGGGCAGCACCTCCTCGCCATCGCCGAGCACCACGAAATCGAAGAAGGCCGCGAAGGGCTCCGGGTTGCTGGTGGCGGTGGGGCCACCAGCAAAGATCAAGGGCGGGGCTACCGGGTCGGCCAGGGGCAGATCCCCCCGATCCGCTGCCCGGATGGGGATCTGGGCCAGCTCCAGCATCGTGAGGATGTTGGTGGCCCCGAGCTCGTAGCTGAGGGAGAAACCGAGGATGTCGAACGCCGGCAGGGGCCGGCGGCTCTCCACTGCGAACAAGGGCTCCCCCTGGAGACGCAGCCGCTCGGCCAGATCGGGCCCTGGCAGGTAGCTGCGGTCGCACAGCTGGCCGGGCACGGCGTTGAGGATCGAATAGAGAATGATGTGGCCGGTGTTGCTCGAACCCACCTCGTAGATCTCGGGGTAGGTGAGGGCCCAACGCACCCGGGCGCCCTGCCAGTCGCGCGGCTCCACCCCCAGCTCATTGCCCAGATAGCGGCCGGGCTTGGCAATGCTGCGGTCCACCAGGGCCGCGAAGTCCACCGGAGCGTCAACAGGCGATGCAACGGTCACGGCGGCACGCGAGCGGGCGTTGGCTCGATCGTATGCAGCGGGGCGCCTCGCCATAGGACAATCCCGCCATCAGCAACAGCGCACGGCGCCCGATCCCATGGCACAGGTCAACGGCAACTACCTCAAGCTCAAGGCGGGCTACCTCTTCCCGGAGATTGCCCGGCGCGTGAAGGCCTTCAGCGAAGCCAACCCGGAGGCCCCGATCATCCGCCTGGGCATCGGCGACGTGACCGAGCCGCTGCCAGAGGCCTGCCGCGCCGCCATGAAGGCCGCCATCGACGAGATGGGCACCCGTGAGGGCTTCCACGGCTACGGGCCCGAGCAAGGCTATCTGTGGCTGCGGGAGGCCATCGCCACCCACGACTTCCAATCCCGCGGCTGCCAGGTGAGCGCCGAGGAGATTTTCGTGTCGGATGGCTCCAAGTGCGACAGCAGCAACATCCTCGACATCCTCGGACCGGACAACCGCATCGCCGTGACCGACCCGGTGTACCCGGTGTATGTGGACAGCAACGTGATGGCGGGCCGCACCGGCGACGCCGATGACGCCGGCCAGTACGGCGGCCTCACCTACCTACCGATCACGGCGGCCAATGGCTTCACAGCCGAGATTCCCAGCGGCAAGGTGGATCTGATCTACCTCTGCTTCCCCAACAACCCCACCGGCGCCGTGGCCACCAGGGACCAACTGAAGGCCTGGGTGGACTACGCCCGTGCCAACGATGCCCTGATCCTGTTTGACGCGGCCTACGAGGCCTTCATCCAGGACCCCGAGCTACCCCACTCCATCTACGAGATCGAAGGCGCGCGCGAGTGCGCCATCGAGTTCCGCTCCTTCTCCAAGAATGCCGGCTTCACCGGCACCCGCTGCGCCCTCACCGTGGTGCCCAGGGGGCTGATGGGAACGGCGGCCAATGGCGAACGGGTGGAGCTATGGGGCCTGTGGAACCGCCGCCAATGCACCAAGTTCAACGGCGTGAGCTACATCGTGCAGCGCGGCGCCGAGGCGGTGTATTCGCCGGAAGGCCAGGCCCAGGTGAAGGCCCTGATCAGCTTCTACATGGAGAACGCCGCCATCATCCGCCGCGAGCTCAGCGCTGCAGGCCTGCAGGTGTACGGCGGTGAGCAGGCCCCCTACGTGTGGATCAAAACCCCCGAGGGCATCGACTCCTGGGGCTTCTTCGACCTGCTGCTGAGCCAGGCCAACGTGGTGGGCACTCCCGGCAGCGGCTTCGGCGCCGCCGGCGAGGGCTACTTCCGCCTCTCGGCCTTCAACAGCCGCGCCAACGTTGACGAGGCGATGCGGCGCATCCAACGGGCTCTCGCGCCGGCAGCTGCTGCCGCGTGAGGCCCTACCTAGAGTTCGCTTCCCGTGATGTCTGAACTGGCCGCGATGACCAGAGCAAGCCAGGCACCAGGCCGCGACAGGGGTGGCGCGGCGGTGATGGAGAAGGCGCCGGAGCGGGTGCGCAAGACCTCGCCCCGCTACAAGGTGCTGCTGCACAACGACCCGGTGAACACCATGGAATACGTGGTGACCACCCTGCGGCAGGTGGTGCCCTCCCTCAGCGAGCAGGACGCCATCGCCGTGATGCTCGAGGCCCACAGCACCGGCGTGGGCCTGGTGATCGTGTGCGATATCGAGCCGGCGGAGTTCTACTGCGAAACTCTCAAGGCCAAGGGGCTCACGAGCACGATCGAACCCGAAAGCTGATGGAGGCCGCCGGCACGCCGGGCAGACCGCACATCCACTGGTGGGGCACCCTGCTCTATCCCACCGCCCTGGTGGCTCTGTTCCTGGGCTGCCAAGGGCTGGCGGGGCTCCTCGGCATTGGTGAAGGGCAGCGGGCGAGCCTGGCGGCGATTCCTGCCGTGTTGGCCCTGGTGCTGAGCCTGCCGCAGCGGCTGCGGCGTCAGTGGGGAGAGCCGCACCCCTGGCGCAGCCTTGGGGTTATCGCCCCCTGGCCAGCTGTGCTCAAGGCCCTACTGCGCGGCCTGCTGAAGGCGGCGGCTCTGCTCGGCCTGGTGGTGATCGGCCTGCAACTGGCCGGAGCGCTCACCTGGCCGGTGCAAACCTCGGCCGCCGTGGTGCTCAATGGCCTGGCCCTGGGCCTGGGGGTGGGATTTGCCGAGGAACTGCTGTTCCGCGGCTGGCTGCTGGGGGAACTCGAGCTGCAAATACGAGGCCAGCGGGCCCTGCTGCTCCAGGCCGCCCTGTTCAGCCTGGTGCACACCCGCTTCAATCTGCCGCTACTGCCCCTGCTCGGTCTGCTGGCGGGCCTGATGCTGCTGGGCCTGGCCCTGGGCGTGCAACGCCGTGCCGACAGGGGCCTGCTGTGGGGTGCCATTGGACTGCATGGCGGCCTGGTGGGCGGTTGGTTTGTGCTCAACCAGGGACTGATCGCCCTGCAACCGGCGACCCCCAGTTGGCTCACCGGACCCGCCAACCCCATCGGCGGCGTGCTGGGCTGGTTGGGACTGGGCCTTCTGCTGTGGGCGCGGCGGCGCTGGTGGAGCGCTTAGGGGCGTTTATCGAGTCGCCGTGGCCAGGGCCTTACGGCCCTCTACCGGCGCGTGCAACGCCTGCTCCAAGGGAGCAACCCCGTAGTCGCGCTCCAGGAGATCCATCACCGTGCGGCCGAAATCGCCGGGATTGCGCTCAAAGGCCTCCAGACAGATCCGGCCGAAGGTGCTGCCCATCGGTTCGGGGTTCCAGAGCAACTGGCGCGCCGTCCAGGGGAGCATGCTCATCGGGTTGTAACCGGGCTTGATCAGGCCCTGATCGAAGCCGTACTGCTCCAGGTGGGTATGGGGCTGCAGGCCGATGAAGAAGATGGCCGGTTCCACCTTGTCGGCACCAAAGATGCGCTCCAGCTCGCGGTGATAGGCCACGGTCTGGCGGATCGTCTCGGGCCGCTCGTCGATCACGTTGAACGAGTAATTCACCGACACGTGCTCGCGGAAGCCAGCCCTGGCCAGCAGGCGGCAGTTCTCCAGCACGGTGCGCAGGTTGTAGCCCATGCGCATCTTGCGCACGAGCTCCTGGGAGCCGGAGGTGATACCGATCTCGAAGTAGTCCATGCCGGTGGCCACCATCAGTTCAGCCAGCTCGGCATCGAGGTTGTCGGCCCGGATGTAGGCAGCCCAGCGGATATCGCTCCAACCCTCCGCCTGCACGGCCCGCAACAGCTCCTTGGCATCGTCGATGTAGCGGCGCGCGGGGATGAACTGGGCATCGGTGAACCAGAAGCCACGCACGCCCTTCGCATAGAGCTGGCGCATCTCAGCGATCACCTCCTGCACGGGGTTCACGCGCACCGCCTTGCCCTCCACCACGGTGTAGACGCAGTAGCAGCAGTTGTGGGGGCAACCGCGCTTGGTCTGCACGCCCACGTAGAAGTCGCCACCGTCGAGATACCAGTCGAGCTGGGGCCAGATCTGGGCGATGTAGCTGTAGTTGCAGGCGGTTTTCTCCATGCCAGCCGGCTGTTCATGGATCAAGCCCGGCCTGGGCGCCTCCCCCGCCAGAAAGCAGCGCTCCTCCTCGAGGGAGTCGCCCCGGATCAACTTCTCCAGCAGCGGCTCGCCTTCCCCCACCGACACCACGGTGCCCTTGGGCAACTGGCGGCCCAGCTGCTCATAGAACACACTCACGGCACCGCCGCCGATGGCGGCAATGGCCTGCGGTTCAAAGCGGCGGGCCCGGCGCAGACCCCGCCGCACCAAGCGCAGGTTCCGCCACAGCTCCCCATAGAAGGAAGCCATCAGGCGCAGGCCGCCCAGGGCACCACGCAAGCGCTTGAGCGGATTGCGCGCATAGAACACCTCAAAGGAGTTCTGCAGGGGATTGCCCCCGCGCCCATCCACTGGCGCATAAATCTGAATATCCCGCCAGGAGAACACCATCAGGGTGGGGCGGAACTGCTCGATCGTGGCGAGGAGCACGCGCTCCACATCCAACAAGGGAAGGGCCGCCAGATCCAGGATCCGCTGGGGCACCTGGGGGAACTGCTTGTGGATGTGATCAGCCAAATACACCGGGCCGATCGGGAAGATGGGATTGCAGGGCAGGCGAACCAGCAGCACCCGCTGATCACCCGGGCAGGGTTGGCTCACGGCGGGGCAAAAAAAGCGTGCTGGGACGCTAACAACTGATCTCCGGGGCCGGAGTGGCCATGGCCATGGCCAGCGCGCGCACGCGTCGCTGCAGCGGGGTGGGCAACCAACCCCACCAGGCCTCATGCACGCAGGGGCGCTGGCGCAGCTCCCAGCCGTGGCGCTCCAGCAGCTCCGCCAGCTGCTCGGGCCTGGGCTGGGGGTAGGCGGGATTGATCACATCCCCCACGTCGATGCCGCCGAGGTCGTCAATACCGGCCTCGAGGGCCGCAGGCAGGGCCTCCAGGGGCCAGAGGTTGGGGGGCATCTGGAGATGCACCTCGGCCGGCAGCAGGGCGCGGGCCGTGGTGATCACCGCCAGCAGATCGTGCTGCTCGGCCGGACTGAGGGGCCGTGCCTGCTCAGCATCGGGACGCCAGGGCTGCAGGATCACTTCCTGCAAATGCCCCCAGCGCCGCTGCAGCTCCGCCAGCAGCTCCAGAGCCCGCTGGCGATCCGCCCGGCTCTCGCCCACCCCCAGCAGCAGGCCAGTGGTGAAGGGAAGGCCCAGCCGCCCTGCCTGCTGCAACTGCTGTAGACGCACGTCCAGGCGCTTGCTAGGGGCGTGGCGATGCAGGGGCTCATAGGCCGGCCCGAGGCCCTCCAGCATCAGGCCCATGGAGGGGTTGAGCCGGGCCAGGGCTGCCATCTCGGCCAGCGACAGGGGACCCGCGTTGGTGTGGGGCAAGCGCCCCTGGGCCAAGGCCAGGCGACTCAGGCGCATCAAATGGGCAAACCAGCCCGCCCGCTGGGGCGATGCCGGAGCCACCTCGCCGCTGAGTAGCAACACCTCACGGGCTAGGGGGCGACCCGCCAGCTGACGCAAGGCCGAGGCCTCGCTGAGGCTAGTGGCCTGCGCCAAGGGAACCCGAAAACTGCAGTAGCCACAGGCGTTGAAGCAGCCCTGGGTGGGCACCAGCGTGACGCTGGGACTCCAGCTGATGCGGCGCCCGAAGGGCCGACGGCTCCGCGGCGATCCCTCCCTCAACACCCCTTTACAGAGGCGCAATGTTCCGTTACGTTGTGGAAGGCGACGGCTTCTGCCGCTGTCCTACTTACCGCCAAGGGCCTTCGGGCACGCGGCATTTCTTTCCCGTACTCATGACCACCACTCTCCAGCAGCGCCAAGGCGCTTCTGCGTGGAACCAGTTCTGCGAGTGGGTCACCAGCACCGACA
>CALRUA020000034.1:0-17546 GCA_943371215.1 Cyanobium sp. NIES-981
TCCAGACCTCAACCGAGCGGAGCCGGTGGTTGCCCCGCTATCTGGCGATCTATAACGGCCGCAGGTGTCATATGGCCCTGGCTGGCCGCACCCCCATTCAGCAGCTCGGACTGTTGCGGGCTACTGAATGACCTGGTGAGAAAACACACCTAGTGGGGACCAACGCCCATGCCAAAGCCTCTGCCGAGTCCCTTGGAGAGGTCACGCGCCGGGTCAATCGCCTGGATCGGATCTGTCAGCTGAGCGCTGTGATCGGTTTCCTGGTGGTGGTCGTGCTGGGTTGGTTCGTCTGAGCTGGTGGCGTCCAGCTCTCTAAGATCGCCCAGAGATTTTGGCCCTGCATGGAGCTCAGCTACCGCCCCCGCCGGTTGCGTCGTACGCCTGCCCTGCGGGCCATGGTGCGGGAGACCCACCTCAGCGCCGCCGATTTCATCTATCCGCTGTTCGTGCACGAAGGGGCCACGAACGAGCCCATCGGTGCCATGCCCGGATGCCAGCGCTGGAGCCTGGAGGGGCTGGTGCAGGAGGTGGGTCGCGCCTGGGACCTAGGCATCCGTTGTGTGGTGCTGTTTCCCAAGGTGAGTGATGGCCTCAAAACTGAGGATGGCGCCGAGTGTTTCAACGAGGGAGGCCTGATCCCCCGCGCTATTCGCCGCCTCAAGCAGGTGCACCCGGGCATGGCGATCATGACTGACGTGGCTCTCGATCCCTATTCCTGCGATGGCCATGACGGCATCGTGAGTGGTGAGGGTGTGGTGCTCAACGATGAGACCGTGGCGATCCTCTGCAAGCAGGCCGTCGTTCAGGCGCGCGCCGGTGCCGATCTGATTGGCCCCAGCGACATGATGGATGGCCGTGTTGGTGCCATTCGTGAAGCCCTCGATGAGGAGGGTTTCGAGCACGTCGGCATCATCAGCTACACGGCAAAATACGCCTCCGCTTACTACGGACCCTTTCGCGAAGCCCTGGATTCGGCACCCCGGGCGGCAGCCGGCAAGCCGATCCCCAAGGACAAGAGCACTTATCAGATGGATCCGGCCAATGCCCGCGAGGCCATCACCGAGGCCCAGCTCGATGAGCAGGAAGGCGCCGACATCATGATGGTGAAGCCCGGCCTTGCCTATCTCGACATCATCCATCGCCTGCGCGAAGAGAGTGAGCTGCCGATTGCCGCCTACAACGTGAGCGGCGAATACGCCATGGTGAAGGCAGCCTCAGAGAAGGGCTGGATCGACGAGCGTGCGGTTGTGCTCGAGACCCTGCTGTGCTTCAAGCGGGCCGGTGCTGATCTGATCCTCACGTATCACGCCTGTGATGCAGCCCAATGGCTGCGTGGGGGCTAAGGCCCTCAGCATGATGTCGCCAGTCTGAGCAATGCGCGCCGTGCAGGATCCCCGTTGGCACCTGGGCGGCGCCCTTGGTTCGCTGCTGCTTCTGCTGGCGCCCGGATCCGCCTGTGCGGAGCCGGCGCCACCGGCCCTCAAGCCCCTGTTGCGCAGCTTTGAGGCCTACGAGCGTGATCTCGATCGCCTCGATCGAGTGCTGCCGCCGGCGGACGCGGCTCCAGTGGCAACGGAGCTTCCCGCTTTGCCGCCGCCGGCCCCTGCCGCCCTGCCGGTGCAGCCTGCCGAGGTTGCGATCACGCGCCGCCTGCGGGTGGATCTGCAGCAAGCGATCGATCTGGCGGCGCAGAACGACCCTGTGCTGCAGCAGCAGATCGCTGGGGTGGAGGAACAGCAGGGTTGGCTGCGCTCCGTGCGTGGGCGCTTCTATCCGGTCTTCGGTCTTGATTTCGGCGGTGGTTACAGCCAGCAGACCGGCACCAACTGGGCCTGGAGCGGCAATGCAGGCGTGCCCGGCTACGGGGTCAACTCTCCCTTCTATGTGCCCACAGGCGGCTGGAATCGTTACCAAACGAACATCGGAGCGGGCTTTGCCCAGCTGCGCCTCGATTACGAGCTGCTCAGCTTCGAGCGCAGTGCTGCCCTGGCGGCGGTGAAGGCCGATCTCGAGGAGGCGCGTCAGCTCTACGGCGATCGCTTGCGTCAGTTGCAGCTCGCTGTGAGCGAGGCCTACTACCGCCTGCAGCTGGCTGATCAGCTGCAGCGCATCCGCCGGGTGGTGGTTGACAACGACCAGGTGATCCTGGATCAGGTGCAGGCCTTGAAAACGGCAGCGCTGGTGCCGCGGGTGGATCTGCTACGGGCGGAGGCGCGGTTCCAGCAGAGCCGTTTCCGGCTGGAGCAGGCGCAGGCCCTGCGGCTCAGCAGCCAGCGCCGCCTGAGCAATCTGGTGAACACACCCTTCTCGGTAACGCTGGAAGCGCGGGAGGCGGTGCAACTGCAGCCGCCCTGGCCCTTTGATCTGCAGCAGACCATCGTGCGCGGCTTTGCCGACAACCCGCAGCTGCAGGCGCTTCAGGCGGCCCGCACCGCCCTGCTGCGCCAGGCTGATCGGCGTGCCGCCGAGCTGCTGCCGCGTATCGGTCTGTTCGCCAGCGCTGGTTACCAGGCGGCCCAGAGCACCTCACCGGTGATCGATCTGCAGGGCTGCTGCAAGGGGCCCGCCTTCATCCCCGGCCTGAACAGCGAGAGTGGCGACTGGTCGGCCGGTGTACTGCTGCACTGGCGCTTGTTTGATGCAGGCATCACGGCCGGTGCGGTGGAAGCCAGTCGCGCCGCGGCGGAGCGCACCCTCCAGGGCGAAGCCGCCGAGCGCAACTCCATCCGTCAACGTTTGGAGAGCGCCTACTACGACCACCGCGCCGCTCTTAGCCAGATCATCGCGGCCAACGCGTCGTTCCGTGCCTCGCGTGAGGCTTATCGCGATTCACGGGCCCGCTACGAATTCGGCCTTGCCGACTACACCGATCTGGCCGACACGATCCAGTCGCTCACCACAGCGATGGAACAGCGTGCCGAGGCCATGACCCTCGCCAATCTCAGCTATGCCCAGCTGCTGCGTGAGCTACTGCCGGTGCCCCGGCAGCCGGGTGAGCCGGTGGAGCTGCCGATCCGCCTGCCGGTTAACTGACCCCCTAGCGCTCGAGCGTGTTCACCCTGGCGTGGGCTGTGGCACCGGCCCGCAGCACATGGCGCTCGTTCTGCTGCAGGCGGATACGCACCGGGAAGCGCTGCGGCACCTTCACCCAGTTGCCGGTGGCGTTCTGGGGTGGCAGCAGAGAGTCGTAGGCCCCGCTGCCCTGGCTGATGTTGATCACCTCACCCTTGAACGTCACGCCGGGATACATGTCCAGTTGGATCTCAGTTGGCATGCCGTCGCGGATGCGATGGATCTGCGACTCAAGGTAATTGGCATCCACCCACCATTTGCTGTTGTCAACCAGCTTGAACATCGCCTGACCTGGCTTCACGTACTGCCCCTCTCGGATGCTGAAGTTGTTACTCACAAAGGCATCCATGGGCGCGTAGTAGCGCGTGTAGTTCAGGCTCACCTTGGCATTGCCCACAGCAGCCCGCAGGGCCTTGATCGTGGCCTCCTGTTCCCTGATCCTCTTCTCCAGGCGCGAGATCTCCAGGCCGGCGCTCTTCACCTGTGCCTGTGCCTCGAGCTTGGCGGCTTCAAAATCTTGTTCCTTCTCCAGGGCTACCACCTGCTGCTTCTGCAAGAAGGCATAGCGCTGCTGGTTGAGGTTGATGATCCACTGGTTCGCCTGCTGATCCTTCAGGGCCTGCTGCGCCTTGAGCAGCTGATCCCCAAGGCCCTCTTTCTGGGCGATCGCCGCCTCCAGCTGGTGCTGCTGCTGCGCCACGCTCAGCTGGAAGGGGAGAGGAACGATCTCATAGATCAGCTGCCCCTTCTTTACGAAGGCGTTCGGTTCGGTGTGGATGCTCTTGATGTAGCCCTCCACGTAGGGCGATACGGTCACGGTGTAGGCGTGGACGTAGGCATCGTTAGTGCTTGGGAAGTAGTGGTTGTAGGTGAAATAACCTGCCAGACCGGCTCCCACGAGGCCCACCGCCCCAACGGCGATCAGCCGGGTGCGCCTGGGATGACCGGTGGCGCCGGCCGGAGTTACACCAGAGGCGCTCACAAGGATCTCCGCGGCACGGACCTGGCCGGAGCTTAGGGGGTGTTGCCGCGATGCAGCAGAGGCAGGCCGGCTAGCACCAGCAGCACCAGTCCCACCATCGTGGCGATGTTGATGAATGACACCACCTCCACCTGCTGGCTGATCGCCTTGTTCACCAGCTCAAGCGAGCCCTGCGACCATCCGTCGCCGCCGATCCCCATCGGATGAGCACTCAGTGGCCTCTGGAAGGCCTCAAGCGCTGGGTTGCCGGCATGGATCTGCTCGCGGAAGCGCTCCCAGCTGCCCTGGCTGGTGGCGGTGAGGACCGCTGCGCTCACACCTCCGGAGAGGGCCTTGGAGATGTTGGTGCAGAAGAACAGCACCGAGCTGGCACTGGTCATCAGCTCGGCCGCCATCGTGGAGAACGACATCTGAATCTCCAGGCAGTTGATCAGGGCGAAGCACACGCCCACGGCCATCAGCTGCAGCGTCAGGGTGCTGTTGTCCTGCTGGGCGCTGGTGTTGGCCATCCACAGGGCCGTGCAGGCGAAGGTGAGAATGGCCGCGGAGCAGAGCTTCTTCTTGGCCGGGATCGTGGCGGCGATTAGGTGGGGGCTCACACCTGGGGTAACCATCAGGCCAGTGAGCATCGTGGTGGCCACGAAGGGCATGAAGGTCCAGGCGTAGTTCTCGATTGTGTTGTCCACCACCACCACCAGGAACCGGGGCACGATTGCGAACACCATGAACAGAAAGAACATCACCGAGCTCAGGTTCACCACGCTGATGCAGTAGTTGATGTCCTGGAAGATGCGCAGATTGATCAGCTTTGGCACCGCCACCACCCGCCAGGCGAACAGGCCGATCAGCAGCAGTGCACTCCACAGCATCACCACATAGGTGGGGCTGGCGAACCATTCCCGCTGGTTGCCCACCACCAGCGATAGCGCCAGCAGCCCGAAGCCGCCGCTCATCAGGCCGTAGCCAAGCCAGTCGATCTCGGCCTTGGGGTTGCCAGGGGTGGCGGGCATCAGCCGGGCGATCACCACGACCGCTGCCAAGGCCGTCAGTCCCAGCCCCGCGTACAGCACGCGCCAGCTGGCATACCAGGTGACAAATGCGGAGAGGGGGATGCCGAGGCTGGAACCGCTCACCAGGGCCAGGGCCACCAGCCCCTTGCCCATCGGCGTGTATCTCGCACCCAGCTGGCCGCCCAAATAGCCCCCCGCTGCTGCCGGAATCACTCCGGCGCCCAGTCCCTGCAGCACCCGCATGGCGATGAACAGCTGCGGATCGGAGGCGCAGGCGCTGATCAGGCAGGCCACACCGAACAGCCCCGGCCCCACCGTGGCGATCGCCTTCGATCCCACCCGTTCTTGAAGGCTGCCGAGCAGCGGCATGATCAGCGCCGCCGGTACGAGGAACGCCACCATGAACCACACCGAGAGGTAGGGCGTTCCCCCCACATCACCGCTCACATACGCGTGGGCGGGCACGCCGACGGAGTCGGTGGAGAAGAACACCAGCTCCAGCACCAGGAAGCAGATCGCCACCACGCCGCGGTTGGTGAGCCAGAAGCTGCTGGGTTGACCCAGCTGGGCAGGGGGCACGGAGCAGATGGCAGCGGCGGCCTCAGTGTCCCCCCGCCATGCCGACAATGGAAGCAGCCAAGACGCTGTCCATGTTCGCCAGACACCGACTAGGCCATGTCGCCCTGCGGGTTCAGGACATGGCGCGCGCCAGGGCGTTCTATCTGGGCCTTGGGCTGCAGCTCACCTGGGATGCCGACGATTGGTGCTACCTCCAGTGGCCCGCCAGCGGCGAAGGCATCGCCCTGCTCAGCCCCACCTACCGCGCTGCTGGGCCCCACTTCGCCTTCCACTTCAACGACCGCAGCGAGGTGGACCGCGTGCATAGCGAGCTGGTGGCCCAGGGTCACAGCTGCGGCCCGGTGCATGATCACCGCGACGGCACTGCCTCCTTCTACATGCAGGATCCGGAAGGCAACTGGCTGGAGATGCTCTATGAGCCGGCCGGTGGCATCCCCTCCAACACGGGCGCCGAGCCGATCGCGGTGTTCCGGGCGTGATGCCAGCACCGCGCGCCGCGCAGCAGGTTGGGCAGCCGCCCGGGCTGCTGCTCCCAGAGTGGTCTCCTCAATCGGATCAGGCCGTGACCCCTGCCGATGTGCCGGCCCCATTCAGCGGCATGCAGCGTGAGGCGCTGGAGCTGCTCGAGTGGGGCCGGCTGGGTGAGCATGTGGCCGGCTTCGCCAGCACCACCGCGGGTCGGCGCCGCTGCTGTGAACTGCCCCTCGGCCACAGCCTGGTAGCTAGCCAGGAGCTGCTGGCGCAGACCACCGAACTGCTGGCCCTCGATGGGCTCACCGAAGGGGGCCTCAGTTTTCAAGGGGTGGCTGACCTCAGCCACACCCTGCAGCTCTGCGCCAAAGGAGGTGTGGCCGGGGCCGACGACCTGCTCGATGTGGCCACCACCCTGGCGGCGGCGCGGCGGCTGCGCCGCCAGATCGATGACCCGGAGCTGCGCCCCATCACATCCGTGCTCCTGGAAGGGATTCGCACCCTGCCGGATCTGGAGCAGCGCCTGCGCTTCTGCCTTGAGGATGGCGGCCGCGTGGCCGATCGCGCCAGCCCGCCCCTGGCCCAGCTGCGCCGCCAGATCGAGGCGGCCCGTCAGGAGCGCCGCGACCGCCTCAACGAACTCCTGCGCCGCTACGCCGCTCTATTGCAGGACACCGTGATTGCTGAGCGCAATGGCCGGCCGGTGCTGGCGGTGAAGGTCGCTGCCGCCAGCCAGCTGCCCGGCCTGGTGCACGACAGCTCCGCCTCAGGTAGCACCGTGTTCATCGAGCCCCAGGCGGTGATCCCCCTGTGCAATCGCCTGCGCCAGTTGGAGGGCGACGAGCGGGAAGCCGAGCGGGCCGTGCTGCTGGAGCTCAGCGGCCTGGTGGGAGCGGAGCAGCCGGCGCTGGAGCAGCTGCAGCAGGTGCTTCTCTTGCTCGACTGCGCTCTGGCCCGCGCCCGCTACAGCGCCTGGCTGGGGGCGGTGCGCCCTCAGCTGGAGGCCGACCCGCTGGCGCCACTGCAGCTGGAAGGCCTGCGCCATCCCCTGCTGCTCTGGCAGGAGCGGCGCCAGCAGGGCCATCCAGTGGTGCCCGTGGCCGTCACGGTGGGCTCCCAGCTGCGGGTTGTGGCGATCACGGGCCCTAACACCGGCGGCAAAACCGTGACCCTCAAGAGCGTGGGCCTGGCGGCGCTGATGGCGCGCGCCGGCCTGTTCCTGCCCTGCAGCGGCACGCCCCGCCTGCCCTGGTGCGCCCAGGTGCTGGCGGATATCGGCGATGAGCAGTCGCTGCAACAGAACCTCTCCACCTTCAGCGGCCATATCCGCCGCATCGCGCGCATCCTCGAGGCCTTGCCACCCCCAGGCAGCAACCTGGCGGCCACCGCCGGCGCTTCGCTGGTGCTGCTGGATGAGGTGGGGGCCGGCACCGATCCCACCGAGGGCACGGCCCTGGCCATCGCCCTGCTGCGGCAACTGGCAGAACGGGCCCGGCTCACGATTGCCACCACCCACTTCGGGGAGCTCAAGGCCCTCAAATACAACGATGCGCGGTTCGAGAACGCCTCCGTGGCGTTCGACGTGGAGACCCTCTCACCCACCTATCACCTGCAGTGGGGCATCCCCGGCCGTAGCAATGCCCTGGCCATTGCCGCGCGGCTGGGGCTGGAGGGGGCCGTGCTGGAGGAGGCCCAGCAGTTGCTGGCCCCTCGCGGGGAGGGCGAACTCAACCAGGTGATTGCGGGGCTGGAGAACCAGCGCCAGCGCCAGCAGGAGGCCGCCGAGGAGGCCGCTGCCCTGCTGGCACGCACGGAACTGCTGCACGAGGAGCTGCTGCAGCGCTGGCAGCAGCAGAAGGATCAGAGCGCCGAGCTGCAGGAGCAGCGCCGCCAGCAGCTGGAACGCTCGATTCGCGATGGCCAGAAGGAGGTGCGGCGCATCATCCGCCGGTTGCGCCAGGGCCGGGACGTGGATACGGCGGCCCTGGGCGAGTCGGCCCGCCAGGCCGGCCAGCGGCTCAAGAAGCTGGAGCAGCAGCACCGCCCTGTGCCGGAACGGCGCGAGCACCGCGGCTGGCTGCCGCAGCCGGGGGATCGGGTGCGGGTGCTGTCCCTGGGCAAGGCGGGCGAGGTGCTGGCCCTCTCCGACGATGGCCGCGAACTCACCGTGCGCTGCGGCGTGATGCGGCTCAACCTGGAGCTCTCGGCCATCGAGGGGCTCCACGGTGAAAAGCCCACCCCACCGGAGCCGATCAAAGCCCAGGTGGCGATCAAGAGCCGCCGCAATCCCGCCAGCCGTGGCCCCCAGGTGCGCACCGAGCGCAACACCGTGGATGTGCGTGGCATGCGGGTGCATGAGGCGGAGGCCGCCGTGGAGGAACAGTTGCGGGTGGCCAATGGCCCGCTCTGGGTGATCCATGGCATCGGCACCGGCAAGCTCAAGCGCGGCCTGCGGGAGTGGCTGGCCGGCGTGCCCTACGTGGAGCGGGTGAGCGATGCCGACCAGGGCGATGGGGGCCAGGGCTGCAGTGTGATCTGGCCCAAATAGGCCGAGGCCGTCAGCCGAGCTGGGGCAGCAGCGGTTCCGGACTACTGGCCCCAGCCACGGGCTCCGGCCGGGGGATGGCTTCCCCACGGGTATCGAACAGGCGCCAGCCGCTGGGGTCCACCTCCAGGTGCACCGTCTGCCCCGGCACCAGGCTTTGGTCTGGCTCGGCCCGCAGCTGCACGAGGTGATCGCCTTCCAGCAGGCGGCAGGTGAGCAGTTGCTCATTGCCCAGGGCCTCGCTGTGGCTCACTTCAGCGGCCAGGTTGCGGTTGGTGGCCGGGGCCAGTTTGAGGTGTTCGGCCCGCAGCCCGCCGGTGAGGGCCTCCGGCTGGCCTGAGGCCTGCCAGCGGGTCAGGGCTTCGGCCATGGGGGCCTCCGGCAGGAAGCGCTTGCTGCCCAGCTGCAGCTGGCCGCCACCCACGCTGAGCACCGGCAGCAGATTCATCGGCGGGCTGCCGATGAACTGCGCCACGAACAGGTTCGAGGGCCACTGGTAGAGCTCGATCGGCGTGCCGAGCTGCTGCAGGCAGCCGCGGTTGAGCACGGCGATGCGGTGGCCCATGGTCATGGCCTCCACCTGGTCGTGGGTCACGTACACGGTGGTGGTGCCGAGCCGGCGCTGCAGCTCCACGATCTGGGCACGGGTGCCGGTGCGCAGCTTGGCGTCGAGGTTGCTGAGGGGTTCGTCCATCAGAAACACCGCCGGTTGGCGGGCGATGGCGCGCCCCAGGGCCACCCGCTGCTTCTGGCCTCCCGAGAGTTCCTTGGGCAGCCGGTCGAGCAGGCCCCCCAGCTCCAGGGTTTCCGCCACATCGCGGATGCGTTGTTCGATGCGGCTTTCGCGGCTGGAGGGGAAGCGCAGGGGCGCAGGCAGCTGGCGGCTGGCGCGGTGCAGGCTGTCGCCCAGTTGCTGCAGCGGCGTGCGGGCCCGTTGCCGGCGCAGGCCGAAGCCGATGTTGTCCGCCACGGTGAGGTGGGGATACAGGGCGTAGCTCTGGAACACCATGGCCACGTCCCGCTGGGCGGGGCGCAGGCCGGTGACGCAGCGATCCCCCACAAACACCTCACCGGAGGTGGGGCTTTCCAGGCCCGCCAGCAGCCGCAACAGCGTGCTCTTGCCGCAGCCCGATGGCCCCACCAGCACCAGGAATTCACCGTCGGCGATGGCCAGATCCAGTTGCCGCAGCACCTCCACCGGTGCGCTTCCCCGCCGGGGCGGATAGGTTTTGCTGACCTGCTGGAAGCGAACCTCTGCCAAGACGGGTCTTCTCGAGGGCCCGATCCTAGGGTTGCTCAAATGCAGTTCATTGATCAGGCCCGCATTGCGGTGCGCGCCGGCCGCGGCGGCGATGGCATCGTGGCCTTCCGACGCGAGAAGTACGTGCCTGCCGGCGGCCCCTCTGGGGGGGATGGCGGCCGCGGGGGCGATGTGTGGCTGGAGGCCGATGTGAACCTCCAGACCCTGCTCGACTTCAAATACAAGCGGTTGTTTGAAGCCCAGGAGGGCCGCCGCGGCGGCCCCAACAAGAGCAGCGGCGCCAGCGGCGATCACCTCACCATCAAGGTGCCCTGCGGCACGGAGGTGCGCGACCTGCGCACCAACATCCTGTTGGGGGATCTCACCGAGAAGGGCCAGCGGCTGCTGGTGGCCGCCGGTGGCCGCGGCGGCCTCGGCAATGCCCACTACCTCAGCAACCGCAACCGCGCCCCCGAGAAGTGCACCGAGGGCCGTGAGGGGGAGGAGTGGAACCTGCAGCTGGAGCTCAAGCTGCTCGCCGAGGTGGGCATCATCGGCCTGCCCAATGCCGGCAAGAGCACCCTGATTTCCGTGCTCTCCGCCGCCCGGCCCAAGATCGCCGACTACCCCTTCACCACCCTGGTGCCGAACCTGGGGGTTGTGCGCCGTCCAACCGGCGATGGCACCGTGTTCGCCGACATCCCCGGTCTGATTGCAGGGGCCGCCCAGGGCGCTGGTCTGGGCCACGACTTTCTGCGCCACATCCAGCGCACCCGACTGTTGATCCATCTGGTGGATGCCAGCTCCGAGGATGTGGTGCGGGACCTGGCGGTGGTGGAGCAGGAGCTGGCCGCTTACGGCAATGGTCTCGATGAGCGACCCTGCCTGGTGGCGCTCAACAAGACCGAACTGCTGCTGGATGAGGAGCTGGACGAACGGCTTCAGCAGGCCAGCGACCACTGCGGCCGGCCCGTGATGGCGATCTCTGCGGCCACTTCGAAAAATCTGGACCAGCTCCTCGCCGCAACCTGGCGGGAGCTGGGGATCTGAGCGACAACGGCTGGGCCGAAAGGCTCAGTCGTCGTAGACGCGGCACTCGGGGGCTTCGGGGTTGAGGTCGCAGTACACCTCCAGGGAGCTGGGGTCGTGCTTGTCCTCAGGGTGGTGGGCCTTGTACTCCTCGAGGCCCTTGAGTTCCTCTTCGAGGTGGCGCACTTTGGCCTCGTCGCCGACCGCCTTGGCCGCTTCGATTTCGGTCTGGTCCTTGGCGATGTGCTCGTCGATGGTGTTCATGAAAGGGGCCGGAGATCCTCAGGCCGCTCGACGTCGAGCCCACCATACGAGTCGTCACCAGGGGGTGGCGCCCTTTGTGGCGGGGTTCTGATTTCGTCCCCCAGCGGCCACAGTGGGCCGCCGTGGCTAGCAGAAGAACAGACGCCACAGCTGCCCATGGCACGCATCAAGCAACGACGGGATCGTCATTTCATCGATGCGGATGGCCGGCTCTATTGGATCAACGGGCCCGATCAGCACTGCTACCTGTCCGAGCAGCGCCAGTGGCGCTCAGGCCTCAGTTTTGATGAGGTGCTCGAGTGGAAGCAATGTGCTCCCAGCGGGCTGGTGAGTCAGCGCTTCAGCTCCGTTCAGGCCGCCTGTGAGGCCTTTGAGCACCGTCAGGTGCAGTGGACCCTCGATCTCTACCTGCGCCACATGGGCGATGAGATGGCCCTGCAGCGCGGCGCCGACGATTACAAACCCACGGCCATCAAGCAGCAGGAAGCCCAGGGGGGGCGGGTGCGCCAGCAGCCCTGGCAGGGAACGGTGCTGCCCTCCCCCCGTTGCGATCTGGCGGCGCGGCCGGGCTGCGGATCCGGCGAGTTGCCCCATCTGCGCCGGCGGCGGCGGGGGGCCGCTGTGCCCGCGACTCCCGGCTCAGGCGGATAGCTCGCTGAGTTCGAGCCAGCGCTCTTCACCCGCCTCGATCTGGGCCAGCAGCGCCGAGAGTTCCTGGGTGAGGGCCTCCAGGGCCGTGTAGTCGCTGCCGCTCGCCCCCATCAGGCGTTCCAGCTCGCCGCGCCGCTGTTCCCAGGCCGGCAGGTTGGTTTCCAGCGCAGCGAGCTCGCGGCTCTCCTTGAAGCTGCGCCGCCGCGTTTTGGCCGGGGCGCTGGGCTGGTCCGGGGCCGCATCGTTTGCAGCACTGGCATCCGGGGGCGCCGGCTTGGAGGCGGCTCGCGTGGCTGGTTGGCTCGCGATGGCGGCCTGGCGCTCCAGGTAGGCGCTGTAGTTGCCCTCGAAACGCTGCAGCTCGCCGTTTTCGAAGCTGAACAGGCGGTCCACGGTGCGGTCGAGGAAGTAGCGGTCGTGGGATACCACCACCACGCAGCCCCGGAAGTCCTCCAGAAAGTCCTCCAGAACGGTGAGGGTATGGACGTCGAGGTCGTTGGTGGGCTCGTCGAGCAACAGCACGTTGGGGGCTTCGATCAGCAGCCGGCACAGGTGCAGCCGCCGCCGCTCGCCGCCCGAGAGCTTGCTCACGGGCTGGTGCTGTTGGGCGGGAGGGAACAGGAAGCGCTCCAGCAGCTGCGAGGCACTGAGCTGGCTGCCATCCACCTCCACGGTGCTGGCCGCTTCCTTCACCACATCGATCACCTTCTTCTCGAGGGCCTTGGTGTTGCCCAGCACCGTTTCGGAGTGCTGATCGAAATAGGCCAGCTTCACGGTGCCGCCCAGCTCCAGCCGTCCGCCATGGGGCTGGCGCCGGCCGGCGATCAGATCCAGCAGGGTGGATTTGCCCGAGCCATTGGGGCCAATGATGCCGATGCGATCTTCAGGGCTGAAGTCGTAGCTGAAGGCCTTCAGCAGGGGGGTGCCGCCGGTGGTGCGGGCCTCATCGGTAGCCCACACCGCCAGGTCTTCCGCTTCGATCGCCCGCTTGCCCAGCCGCCGCTGGTTGCTGGCCAGGCTGATCTGGCCCTTGGTTTGCCGTTTGGGGGCCTCCTGCATGGCCTCGATGCGCTGGATGCGGGCCTTTTGCTTGGTGCTACGGGCCTTGGGGCCGCGCTTGAGCCATTCCAGCTCCCGACGCAGGGCCCCCTTGAACTTCGCCTCGCTGGCGGCCGCAGCGGCTTCTTCCTCCGCCTTGCGGGCCAGGTAGTAGGCGTAATTGCCGCTGTAGCTGCGGGCTTCGCCGCGATCCACCTCCACGATCCGGCGGGTCACCTGATCGAGCACGTAGCGGTCGTGGGTGATCAGCACCAGGGCGCCGCTGAAGCGCTCCAGATAGCCCTGCAGCCACTGGATGCAGTCGGCGTCGAGGTGGTTGGTGGGCTCATCCAGCAGCAGCACGTCGGGCTCGGCCACCAGGGCGGCGGCCAGGGCCAGGCGCTTGCGGTAGCCGCCGGAGAGTTCCCCCACCTTGCGCTGGGTGTCGCCGATGCCGAGCCGATCGAGCACCTCGCGGATCTGCTGCTCCAGGTCCCAGGCCTGGCTCTGGTCCATGCGGGCATTGAGGCTGCCCAGTTCCGCCAGCAGAGCCGTGTCGTCGAGGCCCTCGGCATGGGCCTGGCCCAGGGCATCGCTCAAAGCGGTGTAGCGGCGCAGCAGCTCCATCTTTTCGCCGCTTTCGGCGAACACCTGTTCGAGCACCGTGCGCTCCGGATCCATCTCCGGTTCCTGGCTCACCAGCACGATCCGGGCCTGGGGCAGCACCCGCCGCTCGCCGGCGCCGGGGGGCTCCAGACCCGCCAGCAGCCGCATCAGCGTGCTCTTGCCCGCTCCATTGGGGCCGATCAGCCCCAGCCGCTCCTTGTCCCCCACGTGCAGGGTGAGGTTGTCGAACAGGGTGCGGATGCCGAAGTCCTTGCGGACTCCCACCAGGCTGATCAGGCTCACGCTTTGGAGGGCTGGCGTTGACCCTCCAGATAAGCAAACACACTCTTGTCGCCCACGTCGGCGGCGGCTGGCATCGGGAACTTGCGCAGGGTGAGCAGCAGCAGCAACGCCGCTTCGATGGCGAGCAGGGTGCCGCAGGCAGAGGTCTGCAGCAGGCCACTGAGGTGGCCCAGCAGAGCGGTTGGCAGCAGCAGCGTGACGCCGATGGCCTCCGCCCGCCGAAAGCAGAAGAACTCCTTGAAGCCGATGCCCGCGAGGGCGGCGAAGAAGGGCCCCACGGCCCAGATCCAGCGGCCGTTGGCGGCCAGGCTTGAGGCCATGGCCTCCGGGCCCACCGCCAGCCCGAGGCCGAGAAAGCCCAGGCAGCCCACCAGCCAGAACAGCTGCAGCGCCAGGTGCAGGGGCCGTAGATAGATGTGAATCCAGCGCAGGGCCAGGCCCAGCCCCACGGCCATCGGCAGCAGCCAGGGCCAGAGCGCCGCGGAGCCCAGCCAATGCCACTGGGCCAGCAGCCCGGCCTGGGCGATGGCCACGGTGAGGAGCGCCAGGCGATAGCCCAGCACCTCGCGCCTGTCGAGGGCGGTGATGCTGAAGGGTCCGTAGACCCCCTCGAATACGGGATCACCGGCGAGGGTGGTGCTGCTCATGGCTGCTTGCCGGGTTGGGCCTGCACCAGTGTGGCCAAGTCGGGGCCTGCGGGCACGATGCCGGAGGGATGCAGCGGGAACAGGGCTCCGAAGTAGTCCTGGCGCCAGGCCTCCGCAAAGCAGGTGGCCGCCACCTGCGGCAGGGCATAGACGCGCTGGCGCCAGGCCCAGAGGGCCGGGAAGTGCCACAGCGGTTGGCGGCTCACGCCGAACAGGGGGGCGTACACCATTTCCAGGCGGATCAGGGTGGGGAACAGCTGCACATCCGCCAGGCTGAGCGTCTCGCCGCAGAGCCAGGGGCCGGCGCCTGCCAGGGCCTGTTCCGCCTCCTCCAGGGCGGCGAACAGCTCCGCCTCGGCGCGGTCGTAGGCGGCCTGGTTGCGGGCGAAACCGCAGCGGTACACCCCGTCGTTGACGGCGTTCTGGAAGCGGTCGCGCCAGCGAGCGATGGCCGGCTTGAGGGCCAACGGCTCCAGATCCGGAACGCCATCGGGAGCGGGCCAGTCGTTCAGCAGTTCGATCAAGCGGGCGCTCTCGCCCACCACGATCTGCTGGTTGGCCCGGTTCACCAGCACCGGTACCGTGGCCCGCTGGCTGGGGTGAGCGCCGCAGCGGCGGTAGAGCTCCTGCAGGGTGTGGCAGCCCTCAAAGGCGGTGCTGAAGCGCCAGCGGCCGGCCTCGGGATCCGGCTCCACCACCAGCAGCTCGATGGTGTCAGCCAAGCCCCGCAGGGCCCAGGTGAGCCAGGCCCGGTGGGCCCAGGGGCAGCTGCGCCCCACGATCAACACGTGGCCGTGGAGCTTGTGGGCCGCGGCGGGCAGGGGCGGTTTGGTGTTGAAGGCGGCGTGGGGGCGCTGGTAGTTTCCCTCGGCATCGGCGGGGCCCAGCCCGCCCATCAGTTGCTGCCATTGCCACCGCCAGGCGCAGCGGGCTGCGGCCACTGCGGCGGGAGGAACGGACATGGGCGCGGCGGGGCAACTCCTGCCAGGCTGACGCAGAACGCTGGAAGGAGCCGGCTGGTGATGGCGCAGGGGCGGGTGCTGGTGGTGGCCGCCACCCATGGCAATGAGCGCAATGCCCCCTGGCTGCTGGAGCACTGGCACCAGCAGCCGGGTCTGCTGACCCGCCACGGCCTGGAGCTGCAGCTGGTGGTGGGCCATCCCCAGGCTCTGGCGGCCAATACCCGCTATCTCGACCGCGACCTCAACCGCAGTTTTTCCCTGGAGTTGCTGGCTGATGCCAGCCGCCAGGAGCACGAGATCCAGCGGGCCCGCGCTCTGCTGGCTGCCCATGGCCCCGGCGGCACCAGCCCCTGCGCCGTGGTGTTCGACCTGCACAGCACCACCAGTGCCATGGGCAATGCCCTGGTGGTGTACGGGCGGCGCCCGGCGGATCTGGCCCTGGCCGCCGGCATCCAGGCGCGGCTGGGGCTGCCGGTGTACCTGCACGAGGCCGATCCGGTTCAGACTGGTTTTCTGGTGGAGCGCTGGCCCTGTGGCCTGGTGATTGAGGTGGGGCCGGTTCCCCAGGGGCTGGTGAGTGCACCGATCTGCCGCCAGACCCAACTCGCTCTTGAGGCCGGTCTGGACACTGTCGCCGCAGCGGCGGCGGGGCGGTTGCGGCTGCCCCGAGCTCTCACCCTGCATGTGCATGTCTGCAGTGTGGATCTGCCCCGGCGCGCCGATGGCACGCCAGCCTCCGCCCTGCACCCGCACCGGCAGCATCGCGATTGGCAGCCCCTGGAGGCTGGCGATCCGCTGTTCTGGAGCCCGGATGGTGGCACTCAGGGCTTTGTGCCCTCAGACCAGCTCGACCCGGCAGCCCGCTGGCCGGTGTTCATCAATGAGGCGGCCTACGGCGAGAAGGGCATCGCCCTAAGCCTCACCCGGCGCGAGCGGTTGGCCTGCGAGGGCGCCTGGGCCGAGGCCCTCACGCAGCTGGTTCAGCGCGGTGTGCCGTTGTAGCGCACATTCACCACGGTGCGGCCATCGGGTGAGACCAGCAGTTCGGTTTCCGTGGTGGCGGGCAGGCCGAGTTGCTGCCAGCCCGGGGCTCCGCCCAGGAACCGGTACAAGTACCCATCGCTGTTGGCCTGCACCAGGCAGGATCCACCGGAGATGTCGGTGCTGAACATGCAAGCGGCCGGCCGGTACACGTTGAGCCCGCCGTTGATCTTTACCGCGGTATTGCGGGCCAGGTTGATGGCGCGGACGCCTGAATAAGTGCCGGGGCCGTCCTGGGCCATCAGCTGCGGGGGCGCCGCAAGGCCCAGGGCTGTGAGGGCTAATGCCGGGATCGAGAGGGGGCGCATGGGGATTCAGCCGCAGGCGAGGGTGCTTTGCTCCTGGGTGCACTCCAGAGTGCTCTGGGAGCCATCAGCCCAGTAGATGCGCAGACTGTTGGATTCTGCTCCGGTGCGATACGTGAGCGACTTGACCACCCCGGCGGGAGGCTTACCCGCCTTGTCGGCGGTGTCGGCCGCCTGCGGATTGGCCTGGCGCTGTTCCAGCTGCTGAACCCGCAACTCCAGGCGGTCGAGCCGCTGGCGTTCGGCTGAGGGGCCGCCCGCTTGGCAGCCAGCCAGCGCCGAGGTGACCGCCAGGGCGACAGACACGGTGGCAACAAAGGGGATTGAGCGCAGCCGCATGGGCCTAGCACCGTCGGGGGAGCCCCGCTCTCTTAGCAGTGCCCACAGGGATTGACCACTCGCTCGCTCCAGTACACGACAGCACCGCTCTGCTCGAGCTGCTGGCGTCTCAACCGGGCCTCATGGATGGGCACGGTCACCGCACCGCGCTCGCCATCCATGTCCCAACAGATCAGAACCACTGAGGCACTCCACACGGGAATCTAAGAAGAATCTTAAGTCGCAAATGGGATTGCTGCGAGAAAGGCGCGCTTTGGGGCGGATCTGCTTTGCGCCTCTTCACAGAACGCGCAATGTTCCGTTACGTTGTGGGAGGCGACGGCTTCTGCCGCTGTCCTACTTACCGCCAAGGGCCTTCGGGCACGCGGCATTTCTTTCCCGTACTCATGACCACCACTCTCCAGCAGCGCCAAGGCGCTTCTGCGTGGAACCAGTTCTGCGAGTGGGTCACCAGCACCGACA
>CALRUA020000035.1:0-17491 GCA_943371215.1 Cyanobium sp. NIES-981
TTCTCCAACAAGCGCTGGCTGCACTTCTTCATGCTGTTCGTGCCGGTGATGGGTCTGTGGACCAGCAGCATCGGCATCATCGGCCTGGCCCTCAACCTGCGTGCCTACGACTTCGTGTCGCAGGAAATCCGCGCCGCTGAGGACCCCGAATTCGAGACCTTCTACACGAAGAACATTCTGTTGAATGAAGGTCTGCGTGCCTGGATGGCACCGGCTGACCAGCCGCACGAAAACTTCGTCTTCCCTGAAGAGGTTCTGCCCCGTGGTAACGCTCTCTAATCCCTCCCTGTCCGGGATCGGCGGGAAGGACCTCGACTCCACCGGCTATGCCTGGTGGTCGGGTAATGCTCGCCTGATCAATCTCTCGGGTCGCCTGCTGGGCGCCCACGTAGCTCACGCGGGCCTGATGGTCTTCTGGGCCGGCGCGATGATGCTGTTCGAGGTGAGCCACTTCACCTTTGACAAGCCCATGTACGAACAGGGCCTGATCCTGTTCCCCCACGTGGCCACCCTCGGCTATGGCGTGGGCCCCGGTGGTGAGGTCACCGACCTCTACCCCTTCTTTGTGGTGGGTGTGCTGCACCTGATCAGCTCCGCCGTTCTTGGTCTCGGCGGGCTGTATCACGCCCTGCGCGGCCCCGAAATCCTGGAGAACTATTCCGCCTTCTTCTCCCAGGATTGGCGCGATAAGAACCAGATGACCAACATCATTGGCTACCACCTGATCCTTCTGGGTGTGGGTGCGCTGCTGCTGGTGTTCAAGGCCATGTTCTTCGGCGGTGTCTATGACACCTGGGCCCCTGGTGGCGGCGATGTGCGCCTGATCACCAACCCCACCCTCGATCCCGGCGTGATCTTCGGCTATCTCACCCGCGCGCCCTTCGGCGGCGAGGGCTGGATCATCGGGGTGAACTCGATGGAAGACATCATCGGCGGCCACATCTGGCTGGGTCTCACCCTGATCTTCGGTGGCATCTGGCACGTGATCACCAAGCCCTTCGGCTGGGTGCGTCGCGCCTTCATCTGGAATGGTGAGGCCTATCTGAGCTACAGCCTGGGCGCCCTGAGCTTCATGAGCTTCATCGCCTCGGCCTACATCTGGTTCAACAACACCGCCTATCCCTCGGAGTTCTACGGCCCCACCAACGCCGAGTCCTCCCAGGCCCAGAGCTTCACCTTCCTGGTGCGTGACCAGCGCCTCGGCGCCAACATCGGTTCGGCCATGGGCCCCACCGGTCTGGGTAAGTACCTGATGCGCTCCCCCACAGGCGAGATCATCTTCGGCGGTGAAACCATGCGTTTCTGGGATTTCCGTGGTCCCTGGCTTGAGCCCCTGCGCGGCCCCAACGGCCTGAGCCTCGACAAGCTCCAAAACGACATTCAGCCCTGGCAAGTACGTCGTGCGGCTGAGTACATGACCCACGCCCCCAACGCCTCCCTCAACTCCGTGGGCGGCATCATCACCGAGCCCAACTCGGTGAACTTCGTGAACATCCGCCAGTGGCTGGCCGCGACCCAGTTCGTGCTGGCCTTCTTCTTCCTGGTGGGTCACCTCTGGCACGCTGGCCGAGCCCGCGCTGCGGCTGCCGGTTTCGAAAAGGGCATCGATCGCAAGGCCGAGCCCACCCTGGCCATGCCAGACCTCGACTGATCGACAAGGGATCTGCCGTTCCTCAGGCACCCCTTCAAGCCCCTGCCTCACGGCGGGGGCTTTTTTATTGCGACCGGCTTCCAAGCTGCGTAGCTTTCCGGTAGTGCCTGGCTTGATTGGATGCGATCCCCGCTGCCTGAGTCCACCCTCTGCCCGAGAACGGCCGTCCCAACAACCTGGATCGGACTACTCACTGCTGGAGTACTGAGCGGCAGCCTCGGGTGGATTCCTGCCGCGGCCCAATCCCAGGGGGGGATCATCGGCCCCACAACCGGTGTGATCTGCGACCAGGTCAGTTCCACCTGCTATGACCGCCAGGGTCCGTCGGTGGGTCACACCCAGACCTACTTCGGAAGCATCGCGGCGAACCGGCTGATGAGCGAGCTGCGAAACCGACCAACCAGCAAAGAGTTTCGGCTGAGCAACGGCGCTGTATGTGATGTGGGCGTCGCCACCTGCTGGGGCGATGGCTGGCCAAAAGCCCAAGTGGCACCGCAGCTCACCCAGCAGCTGTTTGGCTCGCTGCCTACATCCAACCCGACATCCGGCAACGGACTCCAGGGTTTGCAGACCCCCAAATCAGGGGTGATGTGTGATCCCGTAGGCCAGCTCTGCTACGACCAGGCTGGCCTGTCCTTCGGTCTGACCCGAGAGTATTTCGGGGCCTATGCCGAACAAAACGCCATGCGCAACCTTGCCGGCCAGGCCCCTCCAAGGCAGTTTCAATTGAGCAATGGCAGCGCGTGCGATGTGATGGCCCGCACCTGCTGGAGTGACGGCTGGAGCCGGCAACGGGTCGATGGCCCCCTTTCCAACCAGCTGTTTGGTGGTGGCGGCAGTGCTGCCGGCAGCGGGGGCCAAACCCGGATTGGCCAGTGCAGCATCACCCGCTGGTTCAAGACGCTATTCCGGGGTAGCTGCGAAGTGCGCGACAGCAAAAGCAACCAGGGTCGCAACTTGGAGGTGAGCCTTCAGGACGGCACGCGCTACAGCATCAACAGGCCGCGTGGTGGCAACTACCAGATCACCGATCCCCAAGGAAAAGTTTGGCCGTTGCAAGTGCGAGACCAGGGCCGCACCATCAGCTTCAGTTGGTCTGATCGGGTCCTCACCGTGACACCACAGGCCGCATCCAACAGCGGCCTCACACTGGGTGGCTTCATTGACAGTTTGCTAGGCCAGTAAGCCAGCGGCGCAGCAGCGGCAGGCTCAAGCCAATCACGTTGCTGAAGCAGCCGTCGATCTGCTCCACCAACAAGCCGCCCCGCCCCTCCAGAGCAAAGCCCCCAGCGCACTGAAGCGGTTCCCCAGTAGCCACATAGTCGTCAATATCCGCCGCACTGATCGGCGCAAACTGAACGCGGGTCACTACCGCCGCGAGTCGACAGTTGTCTTCGACGGTCTCATGGCCACCCGCAATAAGGCAATGGCCGGTGATCAGCTCACCCCAACCACCGGCCATCCGCAGCCAGCGCGCTCTGGCCTGAGAGGGGTCCGCAGGCTTGCCGAATACCTCGCCGTCAAATACCAGCAATGAATCACAGCCCAGCACGCCGAGGCCATCGGGCCGATGGTGCGCCACCGCACGGGCCTTGGCCTGAGCCAGCCGCTGCACCAGCCGCCGCGGATCGGGATCCGTGATGGCGTCTTCATCCACGCCGCTCACCTGCACCCGATGGGGGATCGCCGCCTGCTCCAGCAGGCGGCGCCGGGCAGGGGAGGCGGAGGCGAGGAGCAGCACAGCCAGCAGAGCGATGGGGTGAGGCAAGACAATGGCAGTGCATGCAAGGCTCGAAGCCACGGCCGCCATGGACGCCAACGAGCAGCGAGCCCTGGGCAGGGCCCGCCACTCCCTGCGCTGCCTGCCCTTCCGGCGGGCCTTCTACGAACAACTGGAAACCCAGGCCCTGAGCAGCGTGAGCCTCTGCAGCAGCGCCGACTGGGCCCGGCTCTGCCTACGGCGGCTGAACCCCTCCCGCGCCGAAGACCATTTCATCTGGTTGATCCAGCTGGGGGTGCTGCGGCGCGAAGTGGATGGCCAAGGCCTCACGGAGCGGGTGCGGCTCACGCCCTTGGGGCGGCAGGTGCTGCAGACCTGGCCGGGGGACATCCCCGCCGCCAACCTGGCCCTGCGCCTGCAGGAGAGCCTGCGGCGCCACAGGCCCCGGCTGTGATGCAGGTGAGCGCGCCCCGGCCCCTGATGGTGCTCGGCACCAGCAGTGGCGCCGGCAAATCGCTGATGACGGCTGCCCTCTGCCGGGTGCTACGCCGCCGCGGCGAAACGCCCCTGCCCTTCAAGGGGCAGAACATGAGCAACAACGCCTGGGTGGATCAGGCCGGGGGCGAAATGGCCTACTCCCAGGCCCTGCAGGCCTGGGCCGCGGGGCAGGAACCCCGCTGCGCCATGAACCCGGTGCTGCTCAAGCCCCAGGGCGACAGCACCAGTGAGGTGATCCACCTGGGGGCCTCCGTGGGCCAGTGCCGGGCGGAGCACTACTACCGCGACTGGTTCCGGCCGGGCTGGGCCGCGATCCGCCAGGGGCTCCGCGAGCTGCAGGCGGCTCAACCGGGCGGGCGGCTGGTTCTGGAGGGGGCCGGCAGCCCGGTGGAGGTGAACCTCCAATCCCGCGACCTCACCAACCTGCGCCTGGCCCAGTTCCTGCGGGCCAACTGCCTCCTGGTGGCCGACATCGAGCGCGGTGGCGTGTTCGCCCAGCTCGTAGGCACCCTGCAGCTGTTGCGGCCGGTGGAGCGTCCGCTCATTCGGGGCCTACTGATCAACCGCTTCCGCGGTCGCCGCGAGCTGTTTGATGAGGGGCGGCGCTGGCTGGAGAGCCACACCGGCATCCCGGTGCTGGGGGTGATGCCCTGGCTCGATGAGCTCTTCCCCCCGGAAGACTCCCTCGATCTGCTGGAGCGCCGGGGCCGCAAACGCGGCGCGGAGCTGGAGATCGCCGTGCTGCGGCTGCCATCCCTCAGCAACTTCTCCGATCTCGATCCCCTGGAGGCCGAACCCACGGTGCAGCTGAACTGGGTGGCGCCGGGTGAAGCGCTGGGCCAACCCGATGCGGTGGTGGTGCCCGGCAGCAAGCAGACCCTGCGCGATCTGGCGGCGCTGCGCAACAGTGGCCTGGCGGAGGGGCTGCTGGCCTACGTGCAGGCCGGCGGCCACGTGTTCGGCATCTGCGGCGGCATGCAGATGCTGGGCAGCCAGCTACAGGATCCCGAGGGGCTGGAGGGCGGTGAGCAGGGCCAGGGCCCCTGCAGCGCGGCGGGGCTGGACCTGTTGCCGCTGGACACCCAATTCGGCGGCAGCAAGGCGCTGCGCCAACGCCGCAGCCAGGCCCTGTGGCCAGCGGGAGCCACGCCCCTGCAGCTCGAGGGGTTCGAGCTGCACCGAGGCCTCAGCACGCCAATCAACCCCAACACGACCGCCACAGCCAGGGCCATCGCCGCCGATGGAGATCTCGGCTGGTGGCAGAACCAAGGCGACCAGGGCGGCCTGGTGGCGGGCACCTACCTGCACGGCGTGTTCGAGAGCGGACCCTGGCGTCGCCGCTGGCTCAATCAGCTCCGCCAGCGCAAGGGGCTCGCGCCCCTCTCAGAACAGCAACCCCACCACAGCCGCCAGCGGGAAGCCCTGCTGGACCGCCTGGCCGACGCCTTTGAAGCCCACGTGGATCTCACCCCACTGCTCCTGCCCTAAACGCCGCAACGGCCATGCCCTCCGCCCCAATCACCATCCACTGGCCCCACGGCCACAGCACCCCGGCGGCCCCAGGCACCGACTGGCTGGACGCAGCTCGCCAAGCGGGCTGGAGCATCCCCACGGGCTGCATGGGCGGCAGCTGCGGCGCGTGTGAAATCGAGGTGAATGGCACCATGGTTCGGGCCTGCATCGCCACGGTGCCCGCCAGCCCAAGCGGCGAGCTGCGGGTGGAGCAGGCCACCGATCCCTACTGGTAGCCATCAGGCCTGGATCAAACCGCCCCCCAGCACGATCTCACCGGCGTAGAACACCGCCGCCTGCCCAGGGGTGATCGAGAACTGCTCTTCGCGGAACTCCAGGCGGCAGCGGTGGGGGCGGCCGGCCGCGCCGTCGGCGTCCGTGGCCGGCAGCGGTGTCAGCAGCGCCCGCTCCGGGCCACTGCGATAGCGCACCTGCACCTCCACCTCCAGGGGCTGCTGAGGCGGCGCCATCGACACCCAGTTCACCGCCCCTACGAGCGCATCGGCCCGGGCGGCTTCCGCCCGGGGTGCCACCACCACCTGGTTCATCGCCCCATCGAGCCGCACCACGTGCAGGGGCTCACTCCAGGCCACCCCCAACCCCTTGCGCTGGCCGATGGTGAAGTGCTCGATGCCATCGTGCTGGCCCACCACGCGGCCATCGCTCATCACGATCTGACCCTGGCGCGGGGGCAGATAGGCATCCAGGAACGCCTTCATCGAACCGTGGTGGTCGGCCAGGCAGAGGTCCTGGCTTTCCGGCTTGTGGGCCGTGCGCAGGCCATGGCGTTCGGCCTCGGCGCGGGTATCGCCCTTGGTGAGTTCCCCCAGGGGGAACACCAGATGGGCGAGGGCCTGCTGGGGCAGGTCGTAGAGGAAATAACTCTGATCCTTGCGGGTATCAAGCCCCCGCAAGAGCTGATGGCGGCCGTTCTCGCTCACGGCCCCATGGCGCACCCGGGCGTAATGGCCCGTGGCGATGCGGCCAATACCCCGCTCTTCGGCGGCCCAGCGCAGCATCGGGCCGAACTTCACCTCCCGGTTGCAGCGGGAGCAGGGCAAGGGCGTGACGCCAGCCCCATAACCCTGCACCAGAAAGTCCACGATCTGCTGCTGGAAGTGCTCGCGGAAATCCACCACGTGATGGGGCACCCCCAGCTGCTCGCAGATGGCGGCCGCATCCACCAGGCCCTCGGCGCAACAGGCACCCTTCCCGCTCATCAGCCAGAGGGTGAGACCTTCCACCTCCCATCCAGCCTCCACCAGCAGGGCGGCCGTGAGGGAGCTGTCCACCCCGCCGGAGAGCCCTACCGCCACGCGATGCTCCCCTGGCCAGGCCTGCAGGCGCTCAATCGCCTCGGCGCCAGCGGTGGTGGCCGCCACGGCGGAAACCGTGCCCTCGGGAGCGGCAACGGGGGGAGTGGAAAAACGGGCCAAAGCAGCACACATGCCGGCCTGCAGGGGGACAGACCGGACTTTTCTTCCATCATGGAACCGCAGGGTGTACCGCTGACACGTCCCTGCCCCACCCGCCGTGCTGCCGCTGTCCTGGCCCCCCCGCGACGCCGATCACCTCCTGGTGAGCTCGGCCCAAATGGCGGCCCTGGAGCAGCAGCTGTTCGCGAGCGGATTGCCGGTGGAGGCGCTGATGGAGAAGGCGGCCCTGGCCCTGGCCCAACGGTTGCGGCTCGGCCCGATGGCCCCACAGCTGCACCAGAACGGAGCCGTGGTGCTGGTGGGGCCCGGCCATAACGGCGGCGATGGCCTGGTAATTGCCCGGGAACTGCATCTGGCGGGCCTGGCCACACGGATCTGGTGTCCGTACGAGCGGCTCAAACCCCTCACGGCTGCCCACCTGCGCCACGCGCTGTGGCTGGGCATCCCGCGCCTGGAGCAGCCTCCGCAGCCTGAGGATCCGGCCCTTTGGCTCGACGCCCTGTTCGGCATCGGCCAGACCCGCCGCCCTGATGAGAGCTGGGACGGCCTGGAGAACCTGCTGGCCGCCCGTCAACAGCAACGCCCCGGATCCCTCGTGGCCGTGGATGTGCCCACCGGCCTCTGCGCCGATAGGGGCCAACGGCTCGGCAGCCAGGCGGCCTGCGCCGGCCTCACCGCCTGCATCGGTCTGATCAAGCAGGGGCTGGTGCAGGACCAGGCCCTGGCCTGGGTGGGAGCGCTGGAACGGATCGACCTGGGCCTACCCGCACACCTGCTGCAAGCCCTGGAGCCACACCAGCCCCTGGGGCTGCGGCCCAGGGACGCCGTCTCAGCGCCCCGGCCCAGCAGCGCAGCGGCTGCGGGCAAATACCAGCGGGGGCGCCTGCTGGTGATCGCCGGCAGTCCGGCCTATCCAGGTGCAGCGCAGCTGTGCCTGGCTGGCGCCAGTGCCAGCGGTTGCGGCAGTTTGCGGGCAGCCCTGCCGGCCGCGGTGGCCCAGCAACTCTGGAGCGTGCAGCCCCATGTGGTGCTCAGCGCGAGCCTGGGCGGATTGCAGCAGGGCGGCGTACATCTGGGCGACATGCCCACCACGGCCCTGCAGCGCCTGGATGCAGTGGCCCTCGGCCCCGGCATCGGCCCGGGGCCAGACGCCACCGATGGCGAGGCGGCACTGGCCGCCGACCACAAGACCTGGCACCAGCTGCAACGGTTCGAAGGCCTGCTGCTGCTGGATGCCGATGGCCTCAATCGCCTGGCCCAACGGGGGGAGCCCAGCAACTGGCTTCAAGGCCGCCGCGGACCCAGCTGGATCACGCCCCACCGCGGGGAATTCGATCGGCTATTTCCGGAGCTCGCGCGCGAGCAGCCCCTAGAGGCGGCGGCGGCGGCGGCGAAGGCCAGCGGCTGCGCCGTGGTGCTGAAGGGCGCCCACACTGTTGTGGCAAGCCCCGATGGACAGCGCTGGCAGCTGCTGGAGGCAGAGGTGCACGCGGCGCGGGCAGGCCTGGGAGACGTGCTGGCGGGCTACGCAGCGGGGCGCGCAGCGCTGGCGGCCACGGGGGACGCGGTGATGCTGGCGGCCGCAGCCCTGGACCATGCCGCAGCGGGGGTGCGGGCAGTGGCCAACGGAGGCCTGGGCGGCGGCACCCCCATGGCCATAGCCACTGCCCTTGCCCATGCTGCGGAAGCGATGTAAAAACAGCGCAAAGCGGCAAAAGAGCGCCTTCACGGAATAAGTAGAAGCGCAAACGCTGACAAATGCGCAAGTTTCATCCCGAAGTGTGTTGTTTTGCGGCTGAAAGCTGAAGCGTTACTGAAGTAACCGATCCGCTCACCGATTTCATAGGAGATTTTCTGGACTTTCCAGCGCCCGGCTCATGACAGCCTCCAGCCTCTCGGCGAGCGGCACCAGCCGACGTCGGGGCAATGACCCGATCAGCTGGTATCTATCCACCATCGGCCGCGTGCCACTGCTAACCCCAGCTGAAGAAATTGAGCTCGGCAATCAGGTGCAGGCGATGATGCGCCTGGTGGAAGAAGACAAGGGAGAAACTTATAGCGACAAGGAAAACAAGACCATCCGGGTGGGTCGCCGTTCGAAAGAGCGAATGATGAAAGCCAACCTGCGCCTCGTGGTGAGTGTGGCCAAGAAATACCAAGGCAAAGGCCTGGAATTGCTGGACCTGATCCAGGAGGGCTCCCTCGGCCTGGAGCGTGCCGTGGAGAAATTCGATCCCACCCGTGGCTACAAGTTCTCCACCTATGCCTTCTGGTGGATCCGCCAGAGCATGACCCGCGCCATCGCCTGCCAGTCGCGCACCATTCGGCTACCGGTGCACCTGTCTGAACGGCTCACCGCCATTCGCAAGGTGAGCCTGGATCTGGCCCACAAGCTGGGGGCCATGCCCAGCCGCAAGGAAATCGCCGAGGAGATGGGCATGCCCATCGAGGAGCTGGATTCCCTGCTGCGTCAGGCCCTCACCACCTCCAGCCTCGATGCGCCGGTGAATGGCGAGGAAGGCCGCAGCTTCCTGGGCGATCTAATCGCGGACAACAGCCACGCCGAGCCCCTCGAGCAGGTGGAGCGGGGCATTCACCAGGAGCAGCTGGGCCGCTGGCTCACCTACCTCACCGAGCAGGAGCGGCAGGTGCTGGAGCTGCGCTTTGGGCTCGAAGGCGAAGAGCGCCATACCCTGGCAGAGATCGGCCGCATGCTTGATGTATCCCGCGAGCGGGTCAGGCAGGTGGAACTCAAGGCCTTGCGCAAACTGCGCCACCTCACCCGTCGGCTGCCCTCTTCAATCTGAGCAGCTAGTGGATCACTGCATTCAACAGCGGCGATCCACGAGCCGAGGGATCAGCATGCCAGCGATCTGACGACACATCAGATCATCCAGGGCTTGGGTCTGCAATTGCAAGGCCGATGAGGCGTGCAGGCCATCCAGCATCAACAGGGTGCTGCTGAGCAGAGCCAGCAGATGGGCCGATCGGCCACTCTGCAGATCCACTTCGCGAGGGCTCTGGAGCACGGTGAGATCCACTGAGTCAGCACCGATCTCCTGAGCCATCGCCAGGGCCGCGCTGGCCAGCCGTTCGGGCCGAACCGTGACCACAAAACCATTGGCATCATTGATTTCACAGCGATAGGCCTCGCCCGGCAGGAACAGGCCGGGCTGCTCAGGACTGCTGCCATAGGTGGCCCCTCCGAGGCGCACCCGTGTTCGCCCTCCCGAAGAGAGCAGAAAGGTCACCACTTCGTGGTTGTCCACCTCAAAGCAAAAGGAGGAACCCAGGCCCACAGCCACGCCCAAGCTGCCCACTTGCAGAGACGCTGTCTTGTGGGCGTAGTCCTGTCCGCTCAACAGGGGATAGGCATCGCGCACGGGAAGCACCCGAGCCACGCGCGAATCGCAGTCGCGGGCATTGGAAGCCATCACGGCGATGGCCTCCAGCGCGGCCAACCGAGACGCCCGCACTCTCAACATCTCACTCATCGAAGCAAGACCGCAACAATCACTACAAAATACGATTGCCACTCAGACTATATCCACGGCTCCAATAAGCAAGCAGATGTTAGTCTGCATCCCACGACATAGGTAGCCCTGGATACAAGACAGATCGCCACCAAAAAGGATTTGCACCTAGAAAGGGCGCCAGGTTTTCCCGATGGATGCTCACACCAGAGACTCTCCAATCGCTGGACTATCTCGTCTGGCTTGGCTCGGGCGCACACGCGGCCCAACACAGCCACTGCAGCCAAAGTGCCATCTCCCGCAGAGCGGCCCACGCGGCCGAGGTGTTGGGAGTAAGCCTGCGGAAAAGCACAAATGAGTGGAGCACCGAGCCCCATAGCCATCTACTCAGCCTGGAACGACAAGTTCATCAGCTGTATCGGTTGCTGAAAGCCAAGCGGCTCAGGATTGAATCCGACCACTGGGCGGGCTATGAAATCCTGGCAGACCTCCCCAGCCATTGGATATGCGGACGCCGGGGGCGGATCGGCATCCAACGCCCCATGCAACTCTTGCGGGAGCGGATTATTGATGCCTGGATCTCTTGCAGCAAGCCAGATCTACCCAGCCAGGATGATCCGATCTTCGCCGTTTATGAGATCGCCAACATCCCCCTGCGCATGGCCTGTGCCAACAACCATCCCCTGGCGGGGGAATGCGGCCTCACCACCAGCGATCTGATCCAATACCCATCCTTGGGCCTCGCCAGCGAGTGCTATCCCCAATTCGGTGCACTCCTCAAACAACGCGGACTCTGGCGCCAGACCATCAATCTGGACACCTACGCATTTCACGACTGGGAAGGTAGGGCAAGCACAAGCCTCGCCACCATTCCCGTGAATGCCTTATCCACAGATTTCAGCTACGGCCTAAGCATCCTCGACTGGCCCACCGACATCCAGGACTGCATCGCTCTGATCGTTCGTCGCGACCTCAGCGAACAGGCGGAGATTCAGCATCTACTGAACCAGCTGCGTAACCGAGCCATGGCCATGGCCCGCGTGAACGAGGAACTGTGCATGCTGATGTGATCGCAGGGCAGCAACCCTCAACCAAGATGGGGATCCAGGCCTTGTCGCTGCTGGAGGCGAGCGAGGCTGAACCCCCTGCGCAGACCTTGAGGCCCCCCTTCGTTTATCACCCGGCCTATTCGGCGCCGCTGCCCAGTAGCCATCGTTTTCCGAGTGGTTCGATGGCTATAGGCTAGTAGTTGCAATGGCTTTCAAGAGGGTTTATCTCCAGAAAGTAAACCGTTGCATAAACCGTGAAGAGGGGGAGGCGCGTGGTGCGTGAACTGCGGGAGGAACTGATCCATGCTGAAGTGAGGCAGGGGAAACAGGAAGCCCCTCAACCCACCGCATCAGCCGGAACCAGGGCAAAGCGTTCCACCGCTCGTAACGGCCAGCCCTTGAGTTCCACAAAGGTCTGTAGGCGCTCTGCTGCCGCCTGGGGAGTCGACACCACCAGAGCCTTCGTCGAATCGCTCGAGAAGGTTCCTTCAGGCATTAACCAGCGTGGTTTGGCGTGAGCGCGGGAAAGACGCGGGCGAAAACGAACGAGCCAAGCAGCTGATGCCAAAGGGCGTCACGGTTGCCGATAGCGGCACTTTATGAAGAACCGGCATGGAGTGGATCAGAGAGACGGCCACACAAGTCAGTCGCGCCGGCAATTCACAAAACGACTGCGATGCAGTGAATGCGTCAAAGGCGTGGAGAGCGGATAGGGAGGCCGGCCTCGTTTCATACTCGCTTTGGGGCAGTGGGGCATGATCAGGTCGATCAGCGCTTGCCAGGGCACCAACAACTACGTCTCAGAGAGAAACTTCTCCCGTTTGGTCTGCGTCTTGACCCTAGTGAGCTCGTAATCCGAGAAGCCAAGCTGCTTGCTGCCCATCGACCCAGTCCCGGTTTGCGATTACAGGACCATCGTCCCGCGAATGGGCTCGGTTTTCCAGAGTCTCCCTAGCATGATCAAAGCAAGCCAATGCCGGCAAAAGACAATGATTTCAGGGACTTACAGCATTAAAGGCTTCACCATCTTCAAGGCCTTCAGCTCGAAACAATACAACAACCAACAAATCCCAACCACAACCAAAATCACCCGCAAACAATTACCAACACTTCTCAAGCGAATTCTGGCTCTACAAGTAGTTGGCCTTGCTGCGCTGACAACCTTCGCAGATGCAAAGGCCGAAGAAGCCAAAAGGGAAACCGCCTATCGCGCCAGCATTCTGCACTTTACAAGCGATCCAACGCTAACAAAGGAAAAGTCCTATGAGTACATCAAAGACGGCCTCTTGATCGTGCGAAATGGCCAGGTTCTCTCAACAGGACCCTACGAAAGCTCAATCAGAAAGCTGGCAAAGACGGCGAAGGTCATCAACTACTCGGGATACTTGATCACCCCCGGGTTCATTGATGCACACGTCCACTATCCCCAGGTCGAGATCATCGCCTCCTACGGCGAACAACTGCTCGAGTGGCTAAATACCTATGTATTTCCAGCTGAACGCAAATACTCAAACATCCAGTATGCAAGAGAAAAAGCTGATTTTTTCCTCAACCAGCTTGTCAAGAATGGCACCACTACCGCGTTGGTTTTTACAACGGTCGACCCCGCCTCAGTCAACGCCTTCTTTGAAGCCGCCTTGGCCAAGAACATGCGGATGATTGCCGGGAAGGTCCTGATGGATCGCAATGCACCATCATACCTACTTGACACGCCAGAAAGTGGCTACCAAGAGAGCCTCAGTCTAATTAAGAAATGGCATGGAGTTGGACGACTCTCCTATGCCATCACCCCACGATTTGCCCCAACCTCATCGCCCGCACAACTCCAGGCCTCTGGACGGCTTAAGGCAGAATTTCCCAGCACGTATGTACACACCCATCTATCGGAAAACAAGAGCGAGATTGCCTGGGTCAAATACCTCTTTCCAGAGCAGAAAGGCTATCTTGACGTTTATCACCATTATGGACTAACAGGGTCGAGGTCAATCTTTGCGCATGCGGTTCACCTCGATCCAAAAGACGAAGTCAATACAATCATAAAAACCAAATCAGTTCTAGCCTTTTGCCCAACACCAAATCTTTTTCTTGGGAGCGGCTTGTTTCCGTTTAGAAAACTAAGAGATGCCGGCGTCAGAATCGCACTGGGCACTGATGTCGGGGCTGGAACTTCGCTATCGATTCTTGCAACACTGAATGAAGGCTACAAAGTAGCCCAGTTGCAACAACAAAAACTATCCCCCCTTGAGGGCTTTTACCTGGCAACCCTGGGAGGGGCCGAGAGTTTGAGCCTGGCCGATCGAATTGGCAACTTCCTACCCGGAAAAGAAGCGGATTTCATCGTACTGGACCCAAAAGCAACGGCAGTCTCCAAACTAAGACTTGACAAGGACCAAACCCTTGAAGAAATGCTTTTTGCACTAATGATTCTTGGAGACGATCGCAACATCAAAGCAACTTACGTCGCAGGCGTAAAACAGTATGAGCTTTCCCAAGCCAAATAACAAGGGAACGCAACAGCCAGCCCTCTCGACAATATTCAGAGGCAGCTCTGCATGAAAAACTGGCAGCACATGCCAGTCAGAATATGACAAAGATCAGCAACGATCAATGAGACACCTTCCTTGGCAGATAATCAGTCATGACCTAAGGTGACAAGAACATTGCCATTCTTGAACATGCCGCGAGCCTTAACGTTTCCCAGCAGCCTGGCCTTGTTGCCAACGCTTTTAACGTCACTGGCTGTAAGTGTGTCGCTGGCCAGCCCAGTCGCCAAGGCAGCTCCATGGATCATCGATACCGATATGGGTACCGATGACTGGATTGCTTTGTTGTTCTTTGCCAGACAACAACGCGAGACCATCACCGCAATCACTGTTTCGGGTAACGGATTGTCGCATTGCCCGGCTGGCAGAGAGAATGCCGCCTCGCTGTTGAGGCTCTCGGATCCCAAGGCCCCGATGCCCCCGATCGGCTGTGGTTCAAACCAGCCACTTGATGGATTTGCCAGCTATCCACAACTCTGGCGCCAGGGTAGCGACCAGATGATGGGGCAAAAGCTGCCGGCAACGACCAAAGCCGTCATTGATGCCGATCTAGACAGTACCGTCCTGCTTGCCCGGACCCTACGGCAGGCCAAACAACCGATGCGGATCCTGACCATCGGCACCATGAGCAACTTGGCAAGCGTTCTTACCGCTGAGCCAGCATTGAAAAGCAAGATTGCTGAGGTGGTCTCGATGGCCGGGGCTGTCGATGTGCCCGGAAATGTCAGAGTGCACGGATTCACGGAAGGCAATCCCAACGGCAAAGCCGAGTGGAATCTTTATATCGACCCTGTCGCTGCTGAGATTGTCTTTTCAGCCGGTTTGCCGATTCGGCTCGTACCGCTTGATGCGACGAACAAAGTGCCGCTCACCCGGGCATTTGTGGATCGGTTTCGGCGCGAAACTGTTGGTGCCGATGCCAACGTAGTCAGCAATTGGTTCGCTCAGCTGTTGAAGCCGGAGTTGGGGGAATATTTCCACTGGGACCCCATGGCTGCGGCGCTGGCTTTGCGTCCTGAACTGTGCCAACGCCTGGAGACGCGCCACCTGCGCGTGATGGCTTCAACTGATCCTGACCAACGCAGCCAACCCTTTGAAGCGGCCAGCAAGCAATCGGTGCTCAACTGGCAGGGACAACCACGCCGCATCCTCGATCGGAAGGGCGCTGGCGCCCTGATCAACGACTCCCGGAGCCACCCTGTGCGGGTCTGCCTGGAGGCCGACCGGCCGGCCGTCGAGGAAACCTTGATCCAGGCCTTTACGAGAAAGGGCCCACTACGACCCTAGAATGGCGCGAAATCATATTTGCTCCGCATAAGGGCGCCTGAATCCAGCCATGGCCTGTGACCCCGGCCGCGTTCTGATCTTCGACACCACACTGCGCGATGGTGAGCTGGGCTGGTTCGCCAGCAGCGGGTTCGTTCACAACACAAGGTGAGAACCGAGGTGTCAATGCCTTCTCCATTGATGGTGGCATTGACCTACAGGTAGTGAGCAATGCCTCTCTATACGCAAACGTGGGCTTTTAAGCGTTCTCGACAGGCTCGAAGTTCACCTATGGCGGTGGCTTCAAGGTCAGGTTCCTAACAGGGAATGGGGGCTGGTCTGATGGGTGGGAGTTCTTTCTCATCCCCTCAGCCAGAAATGTTGACGACTGTCAACCCAGACTAGTGGGTTCACTAGAGGGCTTAATGCAGGCGGTAAACATGTCGAGCACTGTTCCCAGTGTGTACGAAGTAGTGGAGAGCCTTCCTCCCTTATAGTCCGCCATCTCGCAAACCCGATGCCACAACACAGTATGGGTCTGCGCTCCCCCTCTCTAGTGCGCCATCGCTAGAATCATTGGGGTCGGCATCGAAGGCACCTGCTGCGGAGGTTACTGCGTCTTCATGCTTGAGGAGGGCAGCAGCATTGGCGGGTTTGGGGTTGGAGTTGTGGGGATGATTCGACAAGAAGCATGAGCGACTGATATGTGCGGCGCATTCGAATCAGAACCCATTAGGCATAGAAACTCCAACTAAAAGGGGGGCAAGCAGTCAGACGGACTCGGCAAATGCTTGATCTCCTGGCAAGCATTGCAGTTGGGATGCAAGACGCATTTGCTCCCAACAAATCACCGTCCGTAGTCGTCGTCCTTGCACGACCTGTAGACACCAGGATTCAGCAAAGATTGCTGGTGAACTGCGAAATCACAAAATCCGAGACTGAATACCTGGAGATCACATGCTCTGACTGAAAGAATAAGACGAGAAACCCGAATGGTCGATACAGAAAATCACTGTCGCTAACGGAAACAAGAAGGGTAACTCATATTCTGCGTGTCGACGACGTACATCTTCCGCCAGAGAAGAGTGCCAGAACAGTTGGCCAGTCGTAACGTCAAGAGATAGCCCCCAAGAGGGGTAACAGCAGGACGGTGGACCCAGGTAATCAAAGAAGCACATGATCCCAATACCGATGGCCTGGTGAGGGAGTAAAGAGATGTTCTTGCAGATGTTCTGCCTTGTTGCCGTGGTTAGACGTAGGGGCTTAGGTGGCATAGAAGTAGGTTGACGTGATTCATATTGAGCTGAGCGTTAAAGCAGGAAATGACTGGAAAGGAATTCAGCTCCTTAGCTTGACCTAGCTCAAACCGCTTCGGGACATATGAACAAAGACAAGAACCAAGACCAGGACAGCCAGAGACCAAAGACCAAAGACCAAAGACCAAAGACCAGAGAAGAGATAAAGACCACAAGGAAGATTGCAAAGGTGTACAACTTAGCCAAGGCTGGCTAGACCGAGTCAAGCCGAGTCAAAGCAGTTAAGCAGTTAGACCAAAAGAGAGCAGAGATTGATAAATCAGTGAGTTAGACAGTGAGTTAGACAGTGAGTTAGACAGTGAGTTTAATATTGATAAATTAGATAATTAACTATTAGAATTATTTTCAGATTTTAACTTTCTATAGTCAACTCTTAGATTTTGCTTTCTCAAGTTAACTAAGTTTAGGTTGGCCTAAAAGTTCACGCTCCCTAAAGCATTTATCTATAGGGCAGGTGAAGATTTCGAATCAATGGAGTCTTACCCAAGAATGTCCCCGTTGCGTCCATCCGGGAATATGAACGCCCTTCTGGGCTGAAGACCACAGAGCAGAGCTAAAGGAGAAAGAATTGAAGTCCTCAAGAACTGTCTTAATTGATGAAGACTTGACTTTTGTGTCAGTAGAGGTCTTGAGGTAGTCAATTAGTCCTTTCTGAACCTGTGATTTGATGGAGGTAAGCGTCTCCTCAGCCACCGAGCCACCAATGCCTGCCGGTGACAACCATTCCGGAGAGCTGCTTTAACAAGATCTCTGTAAATTGGGGGAATTGGCGGCCGAGGTCTTGCTGAATCCAGCACAGGCGTTGTCCTGAGAACACAGGAACTACGTACGCCACCTTCAATATCGCGACATATTCGGCGATGGTTCGATCAGTGAAGGGTAGCGCCCCTCTGAGTGGTGTAACTCAGGCGGTCCTGTGACCCTTTCCGGAGGGTGAACAGGTGCAGTCAAGGGGTGACTGCTTGGAAGCTGATTGCTCAGCTCCGTTTATCCACTATGAACCCTGATCGCTGAATTGGCAACTCAG
>CALRUA020000036.1:0-17401 GCA_943371215.1 Cyanobium sp. NIES-981
TCGCCGGTATCAACGCCAGGGCCGTTTTCCTTGGCGGAGATGTAGTTGGCTCGCTCGAGAAAGCACTCGAGCACGTGGCTGGCCACCACGGCAGAGGTGGTGTCACCGGGAATGGCGTTCTCGGCCAGCAGCAGGCGGGCGTTGGCAAAGGGTTGCAGGGGGGTGGCTTGCCAGGGCTCGGCCGCCCGTGGATGTTGGCCACTGGTGAAACGCCTCGGGCTTGTGGTCATCGCTCAACCCCGCAGTATCGGCGTTGCGCCCGGCTGTCCTGCGGCCTGGGTGGTGAACTGCACCCAGCTGCTGAGGGATGGCAACAGCAACAGCAGCTGGTCGGCATAGCGAAGCCGCTGACGCAGCAGTCCCATCGCGGGCGAACTGGGGTTGGCGTAGGTGGTTTCGCTCTCCTCGCGCAGGAGCGCCGTGTCGTAGGCGATCACATCTGCTTTCTGCAGGGGTGCATCACCAGCAGCGGCAACCGAGCCGGCGATCGGCCCCGAGTGGCTGCGCTTCTGGATCGCCTGCTCCTGCTCGCAGCCACCGGTCAGCAGCTGCTGATCGATCAGGGCCACCGCATCTAGTAGAGCGCGGGCGCTCAATACCCCGGCCGGGTGTTGGCGCAGTAGATCCGCCATCGCCCTGCCGATGGCATCCAGGCAGGGAACGGTGGCGGGCAGCGCCAGGCACTGGCGGATGGCCTCCTGGTCTTGCGGTTGCCACATCGCACCATCTGGAGCGGTGGGCGCGTTGCTGCTGATGGTCATGCAGAAGCCGGTGCCACACCGGCCAGATCCCCCAACCATTGCCGCAGGGCCTGTTCGCTCACGATGCCGCGCTCATGCAGCTGCAGCATTTCGGCCACGGTTGGCTGCGGCTTGGGTGCCGGCGCCAGCGGGCTGATCTCCACCAGCAGGGCAGGGCTCGCCCCATTGGGGCCGTCCTGCATGGGCAGCGGTTCACCGGTGATTGCGCACCAGTACTGCAGCAGGGAGGAAAACATGGACGCCTTCTGGATCGCCTGGCTCTGCAGCAGCGCATAGGCCTGCGAGGCCGCCAGGGAGATCTCGGTGGCGGTGCGTGGAGCCCCTTGAGCGCCGGAGGGAATCAGGGCATCACGGCGCATGCCCTGGTCGAGGGATTCCAGCCAGGCGCGGTGCTCGGCCAAGGAGCGGGCCTGGATCTCCACGAACTGGAAGCTGGCGCCATCGGGCAGGTCGATCACGCTGTTGGGACCCAACACCACCGGCTCGCTGGTGCTACTGCCCATCGGGCCCACGACCCCTGTACGCACACCCACCGGCAGAGCTGTTCGGTACAGCAGCTCCTGGTAGTCGCTCTGGCAGCGGAAGTGGTTGAGGTACTGATGAGCCAGGCCGAGGTGGGGCAGGTCGCCCTCCCCAAATGCAGCACCATCGCTGGCGTACCAAATCAGCGGTAGCTGGGTGATGCCGCGGTAATGCTGTATTTCAGAGCGTTGAGGGCGCCAGCCGGTCGGGGCCTGCGGGTCTGCCATGAGCTCGATGGTTTCAATGCTCATGCCCTCGCCATCGAGGGCAATGGAGCCGTAGAGCCATGGATGCTGTGGTCGATCCGGGTCCAGGGGTTCGTCCTGGGCCTTGGGGTTAGGCAGCCGAAAGCTGACCGCGTCAGGTAGGGACTGGGGTCCGGGCAAGTGCCAGTTCAGGACGTCGCGGCGCTCCAGCAGAGCAAGACGCGGCAGGGAGAGGCGATCGCCACGGCGCAGAGCCTGCTGGCGGTCGCCCTCGCTGGGCCAGAGGTGCTGCGGTGGCAGCACGCCAATCAGTGCTGCACCATCGCGGAGCACCAGCATGTCGGCGCGCTCGAGGAACACACCCAGGTCGGTGCCGCGTCCATCCACATCACTGATCACCGCCTGCAGCGAGGCCGGCAGCTCACGCCAGTGGCTGGAGGCCAGCATCCCCGCAAAGGTGCGCAGTGCATCGCGGAAGAAGCCGGAGGGCAGGGCCGCCTCCAGCCGGCGGCGGTAGGCGGTCTCCGGTTCGCGTTCACCGCGGAGGAGGTAGTGCTCCTTGCGGCCGGCGAGGAGGTCCCAGCAGTCCTGGATCAGGTCCAAGCGGGGGAGCAGTGCCGCCAGGCTGGGGTGGAGTGGCCAGGGGGTTAGGGCTGTTGTGACTGCTGGGGGCAAATGGTTCGACCAGATCACCAGCTATTGCCGGGGATTGCTGATCAACAGTGGCCAGGGTGGTTCTCGGTCCCATCTGTGACACCTACCATTTGTGCAGAGTTCAGGTGGATGTACTGCGCTCAGAGGCATCCGAGACCTCAAGGGTACTGAGAAAAAAGTGGTAAGGGCACAGACTCGGTTACCGTTAGAGTGGCTGACGGAAACCTGCTAAAAAAATAATTTAGAGATTGCAATTTACAATATCCATCAACCCAGCACCGAAGCTCAATGCCACTGCCCACCCAGTCGTACAGCCTCTCCGATGTTTTCAACGAGAGCGATCTGCCGGTGCTCACCTTCGTGCAGCCGAGTGAATTCGACGACATGGTTGGGTCGCTTGTCACCGCAGGAAAGCACCTGACGCTGAGTGGTCCATCCGGCTGCGGTAAAACTACTCTTGCGAAGAAGGCACTGGAAGAGGCTCAGTTCGGACCGGGAAATACCGTATGGATATCTGGTAGAGATCACACCAGCGCTCTTACCGTTGGCGACCTATTCTCCAGGGCTCTGTCGTGTAGCAACTCAGAAGACGATGTGGTTGCGCTGCTCGCGGCGGCGGGAATCGTAGTACTTGATGACTTCCACCATCTTCAAGAAATACTTCGAAAGGATATTGGCTACACGCTAAAGCGCTGGAACGAGCTCGGCCTCAGGTTCTTCGTCATTGGCATTGCCAGCTCCAACAAGAAAATGCTGGATATAGATCCGGAATTGGGCATCCGCAACGACGTCTATGAAATCAAACGGCAGTCCGACAAGTTCCTGGCGGACATAATCGAATTAGGTGAGACGCATCTGAATATAAGATTCTCCGCATCTGCAAAATCCGACTATGTAAAGGCCGCCTCTGGGATTCCATCTGCCATTCAGGTTATCTGTCGCGTGGCATGCATTCGGAGCAAGGTGCTAAAGACACACGCAGAACCCGATCCTAAAATAATTGATCTCGGCATGGACTCCGTCAAGGACGGAGTACTTAGAATATACCGCGGAAAGTACCACAACCGTCTTATTGGCTTATGCAAAGGAAAGCAACAGGCCAAATCGGTTCACAATACCTACTTCGACATAATTAAGATCATCAGCCTGATTGGCAAAAGTGAAGTTCAGTTTCAAGAGGTTCAACAGCGATTGCTTTCTGGCATGGTCGACGCAAAAGAACGCGCGAAGAAGACTACCTCGTTCCACAACTGCCTCAAGTATCTCCCTTCAGTAATTGAGGAGCGCGGACTAGACGATGCCATTTTTTTGAACAAAGACTCCGAAAGCATTACGATCGAAGACCCATCTTTTGGGCTATACTTAACGCTTGCGAATCTCGATGAGATAGGGCAATCTATTCGCCTGCGCCGCTCTGGCTATCCCTGGGACGTTGCTGTGTCTTTTGCTGGAGAGGATCGCGAAGTTGTCGAGCAGCTGAAAAATATTTTGAACGATGCGGGATATACCGTCTTCTACGACTTTGACGTGCAACATCAACTCTGGGGCATTGACCTTCGCTCAAAACTAGCCGATGTATACGCAAACGATGCGCAGTACATGCTGATTTTTCTCTCCAAGTACTATCCAGAGAAGGATTGGACAAATTTTGAGTTCGAAATCGGCAAGGATGCTCGATCAAAGAGGACGTCGACTTATCTGTTGCCAGTTGTCATGGATGACGTCACGGTTGTTGGGCTGTCTAGCAATGTTGGACATATTGATCTGCGTCGTTGCGGCGTAGAGCAACTTGCGGCAAGCCTGATCGACAAAATCGAGCAAGGATGAGTTCGCAACTCAAATGCCGCACGGCGCCGCACAATCCTTCGTTCGAGCTTACGAACTTCGTAAGGCCAGCTTTGACCTTTATTTTATTTTAGACCAAAGCTTACCTGGCTCCATGCGCCGCTCATCTCAGGCGTTAGTCAATGTCGTCATCACCCCAACGTCTCCTCCACCGTAAGAATCCCCATCGCCACCACCCGAACACAACAGGCCGCTGAAATCTCAGCCCATCGCTCCAGGCTCATTCCAAGCAGTGCTGGAATCTGATCCGCCGGAGTGCCTTGACGCAGCAACTTCTGCCCCCGCGCATGCAGCTCCCGCCAGCGGCCTGGCACCGAGATCAAAAAGCCCTTGTCGCGCAGGAAATGGGTGATTTCGCCGTTCACGAACGGCCTGGCGTAGGCGATGAAGTGGTTGGGGCTGCGACCGGGGCGGTGGATGTCGTAGCGGCGTGAGGCCTTGATCAGCCCGATTGCCGCCAGCTGCTCCAGATCTTCCCTGGGGTGGCCAGTACGGCGCGCATAGTTGGCCGCAACCTTCGCTGCAAATGGAAGGTGCTCCACCACCAAGGCATCGGCAGCGGCATGGGGCGAGCGCAATGGTCCTCTCGAACGAGCTGATGTCGTCACGCGAGTAGTGGCCTGCTGGGGCCTGGGGCGATGTGCGTGTGGTGTGTGGCTCATCAGAAATTGGGGGAGGTCTTTCAGCGGGAGAACAGCAGGGGCCGGGGCGTGGCCTTGCCCTGGCTGCGCCAGTGCTGGCTCTGCAGCCAGATCACGCCTTGGCAGAGGGCATCCACCAGGTCGTCATGGGCTGCATTGGGAAAACCCAGCAACTCGCTGATCAGGGCGTCGTTGCCGCTGCGAAACGCCAGCTGGCCAGCTTCCAGCACCGGAGCTACGGCATGGGCGCGGCTCACCTTGCTCCCATTGGGCCGCACAGCAATCAGGCCAGGGATCTTTCGCCGCAGCAGCTGGCAAACGGCCGGGCCATTGGCGGCGTCCTCGATCAGCACCGCACCAGGACTCAAGCCCTGGCCCAGAGACGCCAAGGTCTGAGCGAGGAAGTTGATCACCCCCGGCAGGTCGAGGCGGTGGTGCTGGCTCCAGATCACCTCGATCCGGTGTTTGTCGTCTCTCTGCGGTTCGGCCGGTGAGATCGCGCAGGCAGCACTGGGGTGGAGCTGTTCACCCCGTGCCAACGCCTCAGCCGCTGGGTGGAGGGCCTCCTGATCCGGGAGCAAGCCGAGCAGGCAGAAACCGCAGTAGTCGTTCTCCGCTCCCCCCTTGAAGCTCAGGTCGCAGCTCAGCACCACCGCTGCAAAGGGCCTTTGAGCCGCCCGGCCGTCTGGGGCAGGGGTGCCCGCTGCAGTGCGGATCCAGGCGCGTTGGAACAGCAGACCTTCTGCCGGGGAGGGGCGCTGCTGATACAGCGCGTTCCACCAGTAGCTGCCGGCGCGGATGCGGATCTGCTCCAGCTCCACCAGCGGGAAACGCTCTGGGCAGAGCGGCTCACCGGGCTGTCGCCAGTCCGGCTCGATGGTGCAGGTGGCCGGGAACTTGATCTGCTGCTGGGGCGGTTCAGCAATGGCCGGCAGGTTCAGCACCTGCCACTGCTGCGGGGCATCACCGCTCTCCTGCTCCAACAGCCAGCCGATCAGGTCGTCCTGATGCCAGCGAGTCAGCACCACCACCTGGGCCGCGCCTGCAAAGCCCCTTCGCGAGCGCCCCTGTGGTGCCGGTTCAGCGCGGGTGAGCCAGACAGACTGGAACCACTCGATCAGCTTCTGGCGTTGGCCGGCGGAGTTGGCATCTTCTGGACCCTTGTAGGGGTCATCGATGATCCCCAGCGCATAGCCCTTGCCGGTGAACGGCCCGCGCACACCGGCAGCAATGCAGCCACCGCGCTCGGGCGTCAGCCAGTTGCCCACGGCAGTGGAGTCCTTTGAGAGGGGGTGGCCGACCGCGCGGTAGTAGTGCCTGGCTTCCCGGCTATGGGCATAGGCCAGCTCGGCCGAATACGAGGCGATGGCGCAGAAGCGTGTGGGGTAGCGGCTCACCCAGTAGGCCGGGAACAGCTTCGAGACGAGGAGTGATTTGCCCAGCCGCGGGGGGCAGCAGACGATCAGGCGGTTGAGCTCGCCATCGGCCACGCGCTGCAGCAGGGCGATCAGGCGCTCGGCCCAGGTGTGGAAGGCGTAGCCGGGATAAGCGGCCACGATGAAATCACGGAAGGCCTGCTGGACCTGGGGGCCGTTCTGCTGGCGGCAGGGGTCAGGAACATCCAGCAGGCCCCAGTCGGCCCAGCGGTCGCTGGCCGGATCGAGAAGCAGGCCGGCCATCAACTTCTGGCCCCGCCCCCTTGGGGTTCGGGTGGTTTGATCGGCGCCCGCAGCAGTCCGCCGATCTCGGCAATCACCCGGAAGGCACCCACTGCAGCTGAGAACTGCTCAGCATCCATGGCCCGGCGGGCGCAGTCATTGAGGGCAAAGATCTGCTCGGCCTGGTGGCGGCGCCGGTCGCTGATCAGCTCCTCCACCATCCGCTCGCGGGCCAGGTTGAGGTAGCGATTGATCGTCTGGGTGTTCTTCACCCCCCAGCTTTCACGAGCTTTTTCGGCGATCAGCGCCAGCGGAATGCGCTGGGCGATCCAAAGCTGCGCTTCTGCCACACGCCGCTCCACCTCCAAACGCGAGGGCCGAGGGGGTAGCTGCATGAGCAGTCCCCTCGTGCGGCGCGGGGGGTTGGCATGGCCGATCGGTCGGGCGGGGTCGGTCGGCTCATACAGCGGCTGGCCGTTGTCATCTTCTGCGCTGGCTGCAGAGCGCAGCTCTTCCACCGGATCAGCGGCGCTGCTTGGGCGGGAGTGCTGCGGCATGGGCTCAGAACGGCAGTACCGGCGTTTTGGGTGCACGGATGGTCCAGAAGGGTTTGCCGCGCTTTTCAGTGGCATTGCCCTGCTGGATCGAGCTGTCCTTGGCGGCCTTGAGCTGCTGCTCGATCTGTTGCACCACCGGCGGGAAGTCGTAGCTCAGCCGCCCGGGGCTGTGGGCAAAGGCCCAGTCGTTGTGAGAGAAGGCTGGATCCAGCTGGCCGGCGGCCATCGCCGCGTTGAGGACTTCCAGCAGGGGCTCCAGTTGCTGCTCCAGCTGCTTCTGCCGGGCCTTGATCGCGGTGACGGCATCCAGCAGGGCATCGAGATCAGCCGCATCTGCGGGGGACGCAGGTGGAGCAGCAGCGAGCAGGAGGTCCGCCATCAGAGAGCACTAGATCATTGGCCCGGACAATTCCGAGCCTGCTCAATCTAGCGGCTCTGCATCACGAGCCAATGTCCCGACATGCCTCGCGGATGTCTGGGTGATCAGAAGGGGCGGTGGCTCAAGCAGTAACGGCTCCAGGCCGCAGCCCAGGCCGCCAGGCACTGATCACGGCTGTAAAAGGTGCTGGTGAACGCCTCACCGGGCTTGCTCCAGATCGTCTGGCCCAGCTCGTAGTGGTTCCCCTGCGCGGCCTCCAGCGCCATGTAGCCCCCCAGCTGGGCGGCGGTGGAATAGGGCCGGCCGTGGGCCGAGAGGGTCTTGAGGTCGTAGAGCACCTGCACCGGCTGGCCATGGCGCTCGCTTAGTGCCGGTGAGACATACGCCCCATCGAAGGCACCAGCCACGTTGCGGGTGAGGCAGCAGGTGAGCCGTTCGCTGGCGATCACCTCCACCTCCTCCCAGAGCGGCAGCTGCAGCAACGGCAGGATCCAGTCCCGGTATTGGTGATGCCCTGGCATGGCTTCGGCATCCAGCAGGGCCTCGCTGGCGCTCTTGCCTACCAAGAAGCGGGCCTGGCTGTAGTGCTCCAGTGCGGCATGCACCGTGGTGCCGCGCGGCTCCCAGATCGGCCGCTTCGCCTCGATCGCCCGTTTGGCGGTCTCGCTGAGGCCATGGGCCAGCACACCGGTGATTGATACCGGAAACAGGTGATCGCCCAGCCAGTAGCGATGGGCCTCCTCATCCCGCCAGAGGCCGGGGATGGGATCAAGCCAGGTGGAGGTGGTGGTGACCATGACCGTTTCAGTTGTGACGCGGCGTGACGATGGGCGTCACAGCCGAGAGGGCTTGCCGGCAGGAGCTTCTAGGGGTGGCTGTAACGCTGTAACCCTTTTTCAGAGATAGAGGCTTTAGCAAGCAGCAGGGGCTGGTTGAGAGAGTGTGCATGTGCCGTTGAATTCATAGGGGGCTCTATCGGATCCCTGGAGCGTTACATCGTTACAGCGGCCCAGATCGATTGTGTGGCAGTTGATCTGGGCGTTACCGCTGCTGTTATGTCTGGCCCGTTTGTGACGGCTGTTCGTTACAGCTCGCCCAGGGGAATGGCGACCGCACGGCTGACCATGCCGGCGCCACAGAAGCGCACCGGTCCGGCCCGTTGCGCACCGGCCAGGCGCAGCAGCACCACGGGCCAGCTGTTCTGCCAGGCGGTATCAGCAAGAAACTGCTCAATCGCCTTGGCGGTGTTGCTCACCAGCAGCCGGTCCTGATCGACCCGCAGGCCATGGCGCCCAAGGGTCTGGGCCGCCAAACCTGGGCTCACGTCGATGCAACTGCTGTGGCAAGCCGCCAGCTCCACCAGCTCGCCGATCGTGCGGGTGACGGGTTTGTCGTCGGTCTCCACCCGCACCTGGCGCTGCAGGATCGTCTGAATGCAGCGGGCCTCATCCGACACTTCGGTGCTCTGGCTGTAGCTCTCCCAGTCGTGGCAGGCGATGCAGTGCTCCGCCTCCTCCTGGGTGGGCACCGCATCACTGAGCAGCGACCAGGCTCCGGCCATCAAGGTCCCGTACTGATCCCCCAGGCGCTGGGAGTCGAAGTGCCGTGCCGCAGCAGCGGAGAAGACCACGACCGACTGGCGAATCACCGGGATCAGCGACACGGTGCGGGCGATCAATCGCCGCGCAACCTTTGGAGTGATGTGGCGTTCGAGATCGCGATCGAGGCTCTGCCAATGCACCTCGCGTTCCTCCTTGCCCATCTCAGTGGGGCTGCGCAGGGTCAGCTGCGCGAAACGGCTTTTGTCAGCTCCCTGCTTGAGGGCAGTGGCAATCGATGACATCAGGAACATCGAGCGCACCCGGTAGCGGCTCACGTCGCCGCTGGGGGAACCTTTGAGCATCTCGGCGCTGCTCTCGCTGCTGGCCACCCGCGCCAGCGAGAGGATCGCCTGCATCCGTTGCTGGTCGCCCTTCTCGTTGCTCTCCGCCTCATCGAAGACCACCGGCACGGCATCGCAGCAAATGGTCTGGCGCAGGCCGGCTTCTGTGGTCGCGCCCACCACCACCAGGCTCAAATCGCCGAGTAGCGGCGCCACGAAGCGATCGAGGATCTGGCTCTTGCCTGAGCCGGCACCAGCGGTGAGCCAGAGGTGGGGCCGCCAGCGCAGGGCTCCGCAGATCGGAGCCAGCACCACCCAGCCCAGGAGCAGGGTGCCGGAAGCCGGCACCTCCCAGCGGAAGCGGTTGGCAATGCCCACGATCACGGCCGCCTCCTGCACGGTCAGAGGCTCTACGCCGCAGGGCCCCTCCAGGCGCTTGAGGCGTTGGTAGATGTGCCGCGAGCGGAAGGGTTTGGTGATCGGGTGCTCCCCCTCGGGGGTGATCAAGCGATCACCGAGGTGCAGCACGGTGCGGCCCTCATCCCACCAGGCCCCGCGGCCGCGGATGCGCTCCACCGCAAAGATCCCCATCGCGGCCGAGCTCTTGTGCAGATCACTGGCTGCTGCCGGCCAGTTCACACCGGTCCGGCTGGGGTAGAGGCTCTCCCAGTACTCCAGTGGTGCCAGGGCCACCAGGTGGGTGGCGGTGTGGCAACCCCGGGGCAGGCGGATCACCTGACCGGTGCTCCCCGGTTGATAGAAGTTCGCGTCCGCGTCGTAGCCAAGGCACTGAAACGGTGTGGCCGGGCTGGGGGCTGCAGCAGGCGCTATCACTGGCTGAGCAGCAGCGTCATCGCCAGCAGCACCCGCGTCAGCGTGGCTCCATGGCTGGGCTGCTTTCGCCAGCTGTCGGCCGGCCTGCCGGGGTGTCCAGTCGGCATCGGCCAGGTCCCAGCCTTGGGGCAAGTCCGCCGGCAGGGCCACCAGTTGCAGCTGGCAGTCGAGCGGATGCAGCAGAACGGCCAGGCTCTGCATGGCTTCCAGGCCCGCGGCATCGGCATCGGGCCAGAGCGTCACCGAGCGGCCGGCCAGCGGTGTCCAGTCCGCTTTGGCGATCGCCTTGGAGCCGTTGGCCCAAGTGAGCACCACGTGCTGCGGGAACAGGCGGCCAGCGGCAGCGGCGGTGCCCTCCCCTTCAACTACCAGTACCGGAGCCTCGGGGCGTTGCAGCAGATCCGGCAGTCCGTAGAGCGGCCTGGGGGTGGGCCAGTCGCAGGTGAAGGCGTCGCGACGGCTGGGTCGATGCCAGGCCCCGTCCAGCCAGACGCGATGCAGGAAGGCCTTGCCGCCGCTGCGCAGCCGGATCCGCTGGATCCAGAACAGCACTTCCCCGGAGCTATTGCGGTAGGCCCACTGGGCGGTGGCCCCGCGGTTCAACGCCGGTGGCTGGGCATCGGCGGGAGGCTTCTCGGGCATCCGCCAGGGCTTGCCGTTTCGGCTGGTGGCCCTGCCGGCACTGGTGCCCTGGTGATCAGGCACCAGGCCAAGGAAGGCCTCCACCTGCCGGGCTGCCTCCACAAAGTTCCAGCCCTGCCGGCGCATCAGCAGGTCGATGCCGGAGCCAGCGCCGCCCCGCTGGTCCTTGCCGCCGCACTGGTTGCAGAACCAGGAGCCGCTGCCGTCCTTGTCGTCAAAGCGGTAGCGATCCGTCCCGGCGCAGAGCGGGCAGGGCTGATGGCGATTGCTGAGCTGCTCGCTGCTCAGTCCCGCCAGGGCAGCCAGGATCTCCGGCCAGCGGCCCCGGGCCGCAGCAATGGCATCAGAGGCCATGGATTCCAGCTCACCTGCTCGCGGTTGAGGTCGCGGCGGGATTCGGTGAGGCCCGATCCGGTCTGTCCAGCAGGAGTTCGCGGTCCATGGCGGCATCCAGCACGTGCCGCAGTGCCGCCGAGCGGCTGAGGGAGCCGTGACGCCTGCGGGCATCCAGCCAGGCGAGTTGCTGCTGGGTGATCGAGACACTCACCGGCAGGGCGTAGTCGGGCATCAGGCCATTGCTCGTGATCTGCAGCCTAATAGCTTTGGCCATGCCTCGCTAGCCTGAGCCAAGGAAGATGAGCGGCTAGCAGTCGTCCCGCTCGATCTGGTGCCAATGCCGTCAATCGTTCTGCGTGACTACCAGCTGCAGTTGCTGGCCGATCTCCGCGCGGCCCTCAAGGCCCACCGGCGGGTCTGCGCCGTCATGCCCACCGGCGCGGGCAAAGGCCAGACCATCGGCGCCATCGCCCGCGGCGCTGCCCGCAAGGGCAGGAAGGTGCTGGTGCTGGCCCACCGGGCCGAGCTGATCGAGCAGCTCACGGGCACCGTTCGGGCCTGGGGGCTCGAGCCCGATGTGGTCGCCCCCGGCCACCGGCTGCAGGGCCGGCAGGTGGCGGTTGGCTCGGTGCAGACCGTGGCCCGGCGGCTGGGGCAGCTGTCAGCGCCGGATCTGATCATTCAGGACGAGGCCCATCACCTGGTGGCAGGCAACGTCTGGGGCCGGATCATCAACACCTGGCCAGAGGCGCATCTAATTGGCAAGACCGCCACGCCCGAACGCCTCGATGGCAAAGGGTTGGGCGTAGAGGCCGGCGGCTTTTTCGAGGCCCTCGTGCTGGGGCCCTCTGCGGCCTGGCTGGTGGAGCAGGGCTGGCTGGCCAGACCCAAGGTCTTCTCCTGGCCAGGTGCCAGGAGCAGCAAGAGGCAGGGTCCCGAACTCCACCAGCGGATGGGCGAGTACGACCTGGAGCAGGCGGCGCGCGCCTTCGGGGACCGGGCCGCGATCGGTGATGCGGTTTCGCACTACCGGCGGCGGCTGCACCCCGGCACGGCCATCTGCTTTTGCTGCACGATCGAGCACGCCGAACAGATGGCTGGTGCCTTCCGCGCTGCGGGGATCAGGGCCGCGTCAGTGAGCGGCGGCATGCCAGCAGAGGAGCGCAAACGCTTGATCGCCGGGCTCGGCACCGGGGAGGTGGAGGTGCTCACCAGCTGCATGATCATTTCCGAGGGCACCGACATCCCCTCAGTGGGCGGCGCGATCCTGATGCGCCCAACCGCTTCCTTGTCGCTCTATCTGCAGATGGTCGGCCGGGCCCTGCGTCCCGCACCGGGCAAGCAGGAAGCGGTGATCCTCGATCACGTCGGCAACGCCCATCGCCACGGCCTGCCCACCGATGAGCGCGAGTGGAACCTGGCTGGCCGCCGCCGCCGGGAGGACGTCTCGATTCCGATCAAGGACTGCCCGGTCTGCTTCTGCAGCTGCCCCAGTGCCGCACAGGTCTGCCCCGACTGCGGCCACCTGTTTCTTGCCGAGGAACGCGATGAGCAGCGCCGTGGGCTCCAACTGCTTGAGGGTGAACTGGTCGAGATCAGCGGCTCAGATCGGCACCGCCCCCAGCTCCAGCAGGCCCGGCCACGCCGTACCCACCCGGCAGCCGGCTGCCGCACCTTCGAGCAGCTGCTGCAGCGGGAGCAGGAACGCGGCTACAAGCCCGGCTGGGCCCACCACGTCTGGGCTGCACGGCAGCGCAGCACTTAATCGCTGGGCAAGCGAGCAGCCACCAGAGGCCTTAGCGTTGACTGCAATGCTGTCAGTGCAAGCGGGAGTTGTCCATGGCCACGCTCACGATCCGCAACCTCGACGAGCGCACCAAGGCGCAGCTGCGCATTCAGGCCGCCCGCCATGGACGCTCGATGGAGGAGGAAGCGCGCACGATCCTCCGAACTGCCATCGAAGCCCGGCAGCCTGTCGCTGGGAGAACGGGCCTGGGCAGTCGCATCCATGAGCACTTCGCCCAGCTCGGTGGCGTGGAGCTGGAGCTGCCTGAGCGCTCCTCCCTGCCTATCCCCGCTCAGTTCGCGGGCGAATAGGAAGTGGAAACCTCGGGAGATCGAACGTCCCAGGAGAAGAGTCCGCTGTGATCGTGCTGGATACGAATGTGATCTCGGAGCTGATGCGGCCGCAACCGGAGCCGCGGGTGCTGACCTGGGCGAATGGCCTTGATCCAGAGATGGTGGCAATCACGGCCATGAACGAAGCCGAAATCCTGCACGGCCTGGCCCGGCTGCCGGATGGCCGCCGTAAGCAGCAACTCCATCAAAGCTGGGATGCGCTGGCGACCGAATTATTCGCTGGCCGAATTTGGCCCTTCTCCAGCGAGGCGGCTCACTGGTACGGCGAACTGCTGTGGCGGCGGGAATTGCTGGCCCGACCCATGGCGACAGCGGATGCGGTGATCGCAGCCACGGCGCTGGCCCATGGCGCTCCCCTGGCCACAAGAAACGTGGCCGACTTTGCCGAGATCGGGCTGGAGTTGATCAATCCCTGGGACTTGCCCTGAACTGCCCTGGGCTTGGCTTGTGCCGCCGTCAAGTTGAACATGGCCACAAAGCATCGGATCCCCATGACCAGATCAGTTCTGGATGAGAAGCCATGAACACCATCTCGGCGCAGGAGGCTGGCGAGGGATTGGACGCCCTGATCGATCAGGTAGTCGCGTCCCACGAGCCGCTGCTGATCACAGGGATGGAGCGAAACGCCGTGCTGATCTCAGAAGAGGTCTGGCGTGACATCCAGGACACCCTCGATCTGGTCTCGATTCCCGGGATGCGTGAGTCAATCCTGGATGGCATGGGCACCCTGCTGCCAGAGCTGAGCAGCGAGCTTCGCTGGTGACCAAGGTGGCCAGCACTTTCTGGTCAAAAGGTATTGGCTGCTGAGACGCAACCGCCAATACCTGCCGCAGGCCGCTGGCCTGCCCGGCAACAGGAGGCATGGCTTCCTCCCCCAGCGAACACGAGATCCAGCAGCAGATCCGCCTGGCCTGCGGCCGCGGACCGGTACGGCTCTGGCGCAACAACACCGGCGCTTTGGTCGACCAGCAGGGGCGCTTCGTGCGCTTCGGGTTGTGCAAGGGCAGCAGCGATCTGATCGGTCTGCGCTCGCTGGACATCACGCCTGAACTGGTCGGCCAGCGGATTGCTCAGTTCGTTGCCCTGGAGATCAAGACGAACTGCGGGGTCATCAGCACTGAGCAGCGCGCCTTCCTGCAGGCGGTGCAAGATCTCGGCGGCCTTGCTGCCGTCTGCCGCTCGGTTCAACAGGCCCAGGCAGTCCTGACCCTGACCGCCGTCGAGGAGCAAACGGCATGACTCGGCCCGAGCTTCGCCGGCAGTTGCAGGCACTCGCTCGCTGCCATCCCGGTGCACACCCGTACACGCTTGCCCTGCGCTTCCAGGCTCAAACGGGCCGGATCCTGAGCGGCATGCAGGTCAAACAGCTGCTGGCCGAGCCGGTGAACCACTCAATCCATGCCGCCAAGTCTTGACAGGCTCTGGCTTGCAATGGCAAGTAGGCCGTAGAATCGGGCTATGACATACGACATGGACCTGACGGGGCGCTCCTACCAGGCCGTCCTCGACTGGCAACAGGAGTCACGTCGGGCCTTCGGGAAGATGCTGTTGAACTGGCGCCGCCGCAACGGCTGGACCCAGTACACCGCCTGCGAGTGGGGTGCCGAAGCGAAGTTTGAGGTGATCTCCTACGGCAACCTCTCGGTGATCGAGCAGGGCAAGGCCGGCGAGCTGCGTCAGAAAGCTTTTTTCCAGCTTGAGGAACTGAACCGAAGGTTGCTGCTGGATACTCATCGACGACTGGAAGGGGTCAAATCCCTGCGTATTCGAGAACAGCTCGAATATGCCGAGCCATTGCTGGGCAACGATGGAAAGCAGCCCTGGGGTGCCGTTGAATTCTGGAGCTGCTACATCGGATATCTGGAAGTTCCCGATAGATATCAGGCAGTTCTCTCTCCCACCTTCTCGTCGAAAGAAGCCGAGGATCTCTGTCAGAACTGGAGGCGCCATGTGCGTCGTGTGATCAGAACGCGGGACGCCGACGTCACCGATGCGCTGGAGCAGCTCGCCGCGTCGGTGCCGGAGATGTACCGCAAGCGTTTTCGCGAGGTCCTGGCCCTCGACGACTACTCCACTTCCGAACTGGCGCAACTCTGGACGCAAGACGAGCAGTTCCTTCCTGACGAGTGGATCCGAGCCTGGGAAGCCGACGATCCGGCAGCAACGCCCAAGCCGGCCGCCCGGCGGCGCAGCAAGCAGCCCGGATAAGTCCGAGGACGCCAACCGATTGCGGCTCGCGCTAGAAAGCCGCTAAGCTCAGGCCAGCGGGCACGAGCCCGACACCCTGATGCCATGACGCAGATCCCCGCACGCGCAGACGTGCCAGCCGGCGCCCTTGAGTTGCTCGGCGAAAAAGGCGGCGCCGAGCGCGCCCTCACGGCCGCCTTGGCCTCCTTCCAGGAACAGGTGCAGGCTGTTCCGTCCCTTGACTTGGCCGCCGTGGTCGAAGCGGCCAGGCCGGCGTTTGCCCAGGGCATTGCCTTCAGCAGCCAACTGGTCGACATCCGTGGCCGCCACAAGCTGCGGGTCACGGTGATGCACGCCGGTGGCGCCGAGGTCAGCAGTGAAGAGTGGGCCGACGAGATCGACGACCCACTTCAGGCTTCCGGCTGGATGCTGGCCATGCTGCTGGGCATTCCTTTGGCCAAATAGGCTATGCCTGTAGAGCCTGAGGCGACTTCTGCTGCTGAGCTCGCTTCTGCTGGTGTGCAACGTCCTGCGCTGCCGGGGAAGACGTCCTCTCCTGAGGCATCCGAACCCTGTGCAGGCGCCGGTGGCGGAGATGTCGCTCTGGAGCCACTCACGGCTCAGGAAATCGAGGCCACGCATCAGCGCATCCTTGCCCTTCCCCAGGCCGCTCGGCGTGAGCTGACCACGGCGTTCCGTGAGCACTTCCAGGTGCCGCGCAATGCCCGCTCGATCGGTGATCGCATCACCCAGCACCAGCACAGCGCCTTCATCGACCGCTTCCTCGAGGAGTTCGAAGGCGCTCAATCGCCCGCAGAGCCATGAGCAGGCCCCGTCGCTATGGCGAGCAGCCCCGCTCACGGGCCGGTCGCCATGTCATCCAGACCCAGGTCCGCACCGACGTCTACCTGCAGGTCCGCGAGCTGATGCAAGCCCGCAACCTCTCGGCCAGCGGCGCCGTGCATCACCTGCTGCGCGAGCGCCTTGGCCTGCCGCCGCTTGCCCCATTCGATCAACCCCTCTCGTCCACCGTTCACCCCGAGTCAACCCATGGCTAAGACGATCTTCCGCACGCCCCTCGCCGAAGTGCGCTGGGCCCACCTGATCACCCCCCGGCACCAGCTCGACAAGAGCAAACCCAAGGCCTGGACCTGCGATCTGCTGCTTCCCAACTGTGACCAAAAGGCGCAGTCCTTCCTGCTGGCAATGGAGGACCAGTTCATCGCTCTGCATGGCAGCCGCAAGCGCCGCGCCGAGAAGGGTTTCCCCTGGAAGCCGGACAAGGAAACGCCCAGCGAGCTCACCGCGGTGCGCTTCAAGGTGCCGCAGTTTCAGCGGCGTGATGGCTCCCTGTCTGAGGGGCCCCGCATCGTCGATGCCAAAAAGCAGCCCTGGGATGGGGCCGCCATCGGCAACGGCTCCAAGGTCGTCGTGGCCTTCGACATCTACGACTGGGATGGCGAAAACGGCTGTGGCATGACCTTCCAGCCCCGTGCCGTCCAGGTCGTCGAGTTCGTTCCCTACGAGCAGGTCGATCCCACCGATGGCTTCGAGGAACAGGAGGGTTACACCGCTGGAGGCGGCTGGGTTGTGGATGACGACGAGGAGGCCGCCTTCTGATGGCTGCTCCTCACTTGGTCAGCAACGGCGGCGCTGGGCGCCGCCCCCAGCTTCCGGCGTTCTGCCGCACCCGCCGGCCCACAACCGTCGCCGTCACGGTCAACAGCCTCACCGCTCTGCGCTTGCTGGTGCTGGTGGGGCTGCTGTTTCAGCTGAGCACCCTGCTGCTGGTGATCGCTGGCCCCGTGCCGCCGCGGCTGCAAGCGGTCAGCACCAACAGCCCTTTCCCCCCAGCAGCCGGCGTCGCCGCCAGTGGGGCCCAGCCCATTTCACCGAGCTCAGACCGATGAACACCACAACAACGTCGTCCCATCCCTCCGCAACTGTCGCTCTGATGAGTCAGCAGGCTCTGGTCTCCCGTTCCTGGAACGGCACCCCGATCTCTCGGCGTGACGTGACCCCCTTTGCTGCTCCAGTTCCTATGAGAGCTGGTGGGTGATCAGGCCGCTTTCCATTGCTGGAGGACTTCCAGGGGCGTACGCCCCTGAAGAGCCGAATGCGGTCTGTAGACGTTGTACTCGATCCGGTGCTGCTCTGC
>CALRUA020000037.1:0-16902 GCA_943371215.1 Cyanobium sp. NIES-981
CGCCTCCTCCGTTGCAAGTCGCCGCAAAACCCTCTCAGGTCTTTTGGCTCTGCGCTCTCGCCTCGCGGCTCCTGCGCAGTCCAAAACCATAACACCCGATACCGCGCTTAGGTCAACCCCGTGCTTTACACACGGCCCACAAGCGCTTCAGTCGTCCGCCTCAGGAGCCTCCCCCTCCAGGGCGGTTTCCAGGGTGGTGAGCAGCAGCACCAGCGCCGCCCGACGGTCGAGTTCGAGGCCACTCACCCGCTCCAGCCACTCACGACTGAGCACCTCAATCTCGGCAAACAGGGTGTTGCCGCTTCGCAGCAGCTCCATCACCCGATCCACGCTGGTCTCGTCGGCCTCGGGCAGCGGACCCACCACATAGCGACGCCCGTCGTCACCGATGTAGGTGAGGAGGCCGTCGGCATCGAAGATGGGGCCGGCATGGGGCGTGATCGGTTGATCCTCCATGGCCCCGGCGCATCTATCCCTGGTTAGCGCTGCCCGCTGCCAGCGGCAACGACCATCAAGGCTTGGGGTCCGTGAATCGCCTGAACAACCAAAAACCGAAGCCACCCCACACCCCCGTCCAGACCACGAACGTGGAGAGGGTGCCGAGCTGGCCTGTTTCGAGCGAATAAACGCCGGCCTGAATCAGGCCGGCATCGATCAACGAGCCACCAATGCCCCAACCGAGCACCCAGGTGAGCAGAAAGCCAATCGCCTGGAGGTTGCCGGTCATGGGGCCATGGTGGCAGGGGGTATCAGGGCTCAGCCCACGCTGGCCATGTAGCGCATCAGGTCGATGCACTTGCAGCTGTAGCCCCACTCGTTGTCGTACCAGGCCACCAGCTTCACGAAGGTGTCGGTGAGGGCGATGCCCGCACCGGCATCAAACACCGAGGTGCAGCTCTCGCCCAGGAAGTCGGTGCTCACCACCTCGTCCTCGGTGTAGCCGAGAATCCCGGCCATGGGGCCTTCCGAGGCGGCCTTCATGGCGGCCTTGATCTGGTCGTAACTGGCGGGCTTGGCCAGGTTCACGGTGAGGTCCACCACCGACACATCCGGGGTGGGCACGCGGAAAGCCATGCCGGTGAGTTTGCCGTTGAGCTCGGGGATCACCCGGCCCACGGCCTTGGCGGCACCGGTGGAGCTGGGGATGATGTTCTGGGCGGCACCGCGGCCACCACGCCAATCCTTCACCGAGGGGCCATCCACGGTTTTCTGGGTGGCGGTGGTGGCATGAACGGTGGTCATCAACCCGTTCACGATGCCGAAGTTGTCGTGGATCACCTTGGCCATCGGCGCCAGGCAATTGGTGGTGCAGCTGGCATTGGACACAATGTCCTGGCCGGCATAACTGCTGTGGTTTACCCCCATCACGAAGATCGGGGTGTCGTCCTTGGAGGGAGCACTCATCACCACGCGCTTCGCGCCGGCATTGATGTGGGCGCGGGCGGCCTCATCGGTGAGGAAGAAGCCGGTGCTCTCGAGCACGTAGTCGGCACCCACGGCGCCCCAGTTGAGGTTGTTCGGGTCGCGCTCGGCGGTGATGCGAATCGTGTGGCCGTTCACCACCAGCTGGCCGTTTTCCACGCGCACCTCCCCCTGGAAGCGGCCATGGGTGGAGTCGTAACGGAGCATGTAGGCCAGGTACTCCACATCGATCAGGTCGTTGATGCCCACGACCTGCACATCCCCAAGGGCCATGGCACGGCGAAAGGCCAGCCGACCAATGCGGCCAAATCCGTTAATGCCAATGCGGATGGTCATCGCGGTGCTCCTGAGACCCTGAGTAGATGTACTGGGGTCACCTTACGGTCCGTCCTGCAGTAAGCCGCGGCCGAAACCCGCTTCAGCCAGGCAGCGCACCGTCTCGATCAGAGCGGAAGCACAGCTCCAGGCCATCCAGCTGACGCGAGGCCAGGTGCACCAACTGCTCAAACACGGCATGGGTCTGGGGTGCTCCCTGGCCCATGGCTTCGCGGCTCATCAGCACCAGCTCCAACACCGGCCCCTCCGCCTTGGACTGGACATCGGCGAACAGCTGCATGCGCAGATGCTCCTGACCTCCCCGGAGCAGGGCGCTGAGGTGGGCTGGCGTGCGGTGATCAATCTCGGCCTGCAGCTCCTGCAGCACCGGCGCCAGCCCATCAATCAACTGGGGCACCGCCACAGGCATGCGGGGTTTGAGCACCAGCAGAAATCGGGCCATGGGCTCCAGCGGATGGTTCATCTTCGGCGATGGCCTGCCCCGATGGGCTGGCCTCAGGCCTCCTTCTCGCCGCCCTCAAACTGCTCGGTGAGCAGACGACGCTGGTACTCAGCCGCCAGGGCACTGAGGTGGGCCCGGGCTGCTTCCCCCATGCTCTCCTCAATCTGATCAAAGGCCCGTCCCTCCGGGACGGGCATGCCCAGCACCAGGGCCAGGGCATCGAACAGGCGCACCTGATCGTTCTGCCAGGCCTGGTAGTCGCCAGCGAGATCCACCAGATCGTCCTCAGGCGCCTCTCCCTGATCCACCTCCGAGCGCAGGGTCTGAATCTGGGCCAGACGGGCAGAGGTAACCACGGCATGGGCAGCGCCCAGGGCCGCGAGGGCATCACTGGCCTCGCGCTTCAGCACCGCCAGATCCCTGTTCAGAACAGCTTTCTCAATGGACAGTGGCGCCCGCACCCCAGGCAACTTGGCCGATTGGGCCTGCTGGCGACGATCGGCTCCAGCTGGATCCGCCGCCACGGGCACAGGAGGCAGGGCCGGCAGGGAATCCGGTGCACGATCCCTCTGCAAGGCGGCACCCCAGCGGATCAGGGCCTCAGCCAGTCGTGCCCGAAGTCCCCTCCGCTCCATCGTCACCACCTCCCGTCCTGTTGATCAATCTGCCGAAGCCCGGCCGATCTGGTGACTACGGAAAGCCGAAGAATCGGCGTAGCTGATCGGGCCATTGGGCCGGTGCATCGCCAGACCGCAGACCCAGGCTCAGCATCGACCCCAGCAACCTCCAGCCACCCCGGCGCCATGAACCCAGCAGGTGCAGCAGCACCGCCAGGGTGAGCACCAGCCAGGCCGTGAGATGGAGGCTGTAGGCCCAGTGGTGCAGCTCACCGCGCCGGGGCCATTCCTCATTCATCAATAGGCCACTGCCCACAGCCAAGAGCAGGGCAGCGAGGGCCATGGCATTGGAGAACTGCCCCAACCGCCAGCGCCCCAGGGTGAACGCGTAGGGCACGAACAGGCAACTGATCAACACCAGGGCCACCCCCAAGCTGCCGTGGAGATCGATCACATCGGGGATCCGCAGGGGCAGCCGCCCCCAGCGCCCATCGAATTGGCTGTAGAGCGCTACACCCGAGAACCAGCAGAGCACCACCACGGCGGCCATGGCGCCATGCAGAAGGCGCAGCAACGATGGCTGATACGGACGTGCCATCAGCCCAGGGCCTGCTTGAGAGCCGCCAGGCCGAACACCAGAAACAACCCGCCACTGAGGCGATAGAGCAGTTGCTCATTGACCCATTGGCCCATCCACTTGCCAGCGCCCACCGCCAGCCAGGTGACCAGGGCATGCCCGAGCAACGTGCCGGCCAGCAGCCCGCCAAAGCTGAACACCTTGGCTGGAGCAGTGGCCATAAAAATCGTGGTGAATTGCGTGCGGTCGCCGAGCTCCGCCACAAACACCAAGGCAAAGGCCTCCCAGATCACCGCCCAGGGCGTGTTTAGTGGCTTGCGGGTTTCGGCGGCATTGATGGCCTCCTCCGCTTCTTCCGCCTCCTCGCCAGCCCCACCAGCCGCCATGCCCTGGGCATCCAGCAACAGCTTCAGGCCAAAGCCCAGAAACAGCACCGCCGCCAGCCAGGGCACCACGGCCTGGGGCAGCAACTCCCGCAGGCCATAACCCAGCCCCAGGGAGAGCACCGTGACAGCGGTGAGAGCCGCAAAGGCACCGATGAACACCCAGCGGGCCCGGTGGCGCACCGCCAGGATCAGCGCCATGAAAAAGGTCTTATCCCCCAGCTCCGCCAGGGTGATGGCCGTGAGGCTGGAGCCGAAGGCGGCCAGGCCGGGATCGCCGGTGAATGATGCAGGCATGCCTGATCCCTAGCTCAGGGGTGGTGAAGAAGTCGTGAAAGCCGCTACGCCAGCGGCAAATCAACGGCCAGCACACAATGGCCAGGCTCCGCCGCAGCCAGCAGCACCTCACCGCCGTGGCGGCGGGCAATGGCGCGGGCGATGGGCAGGCCGAGGCCGCTGTGGCCGGCACTCTGGCCCCCTGCTTCTGGGCTCGTGCGCCAGAAGCGCTCAAACACCGCCTGGCGATCTTGCGGGGCAATGCCCGGCCCCTGGTCCGCCACCTCCACACCCACGCGGCCGGCGTGGAGCGCCACCTGCACCCGCACGGAGCCACCTGGGGGTGAAAAGCGGATGGCATTCAGCAGCAGGTTGGTGAACAGCCGCTGCAGGTGCTCGGGCTGGCCCCGCAGCGGCACCGCCACCAGCCCCGTCGGCAGTTCAAGTGCCAACTCCACACGAGCAGCGCCCGCAGCGGGGCTGCAGGCGGCGATCAGGTCGTCGAGCAGGTCGAGCAGATCAAAGCGACGCCAGCCCCCCAACGGCAGGGGGCCCTCGGAAACGCCCTGGTCCTGGCGGGCCAGAAACAGCAAGTCGTTCAGCAACCGGGCCATCTGGGCCGCCTGGGCATCGATGCGCTGCAACAACGGCGAGGCCACCCCCGGATCGGCAGCCACCCAGGTGCGCAGCAGGGTGAGGGGGTGGCGCAATTCATGGGAAGCATCGGCCGTGAAGCGCTCCAGGGCCTGCACTTGCTGCTGCAGAGGCAGAAAGGCAGCCCGCAGCATGCGGCGGCCCACCACCAGCGCCACGATCACGGCGGCGATGCCCCCCAGCAACAAGCCCTTCCGCAGCCGGGCCAGTTCCTGTTCAGCGGGCTGGGTAGAGAGCCCCACCTGCACAAAGCCCGCCAATTGCGGCCGTGCGCCCTCTCCTTGCCGGGGCCGGGTGAACACCGGCTGCCACAGGCCGATGCCACCGGGCCAGCGCTGCCAGCGGGGCTGGGTCACCTGGCCCGGTGGCGGCATCCTCAGGGCGCCCTCCTGCACCAACAGCTGCCCACGGGCGTCAAACCACTGCACCCGCTGGAGGCGCCCCTGGGGCAGCTCCACCACCTCACGGTCGTTGCGGAACTTGCGGGCGTTGCCATCCTCACTGAACTCATGGCTGATCAGGGGTAGCTGGGCGGCGGCAGTAGCCGCCAGCTGGCGGGTTTCGGCCCGCAGGCTCTCCTGCCGCTCCCCGGCGATGCCCCAGTACACCGCCGCGGCAAAGGCCGTGAGCAGCAGCAGGGCAAAGCCCAGCCCCTGCACCCCGAGCAAGCGACGCAGCCGCAGCGGATCAGGAGAGGGCACTGGGGTTAAGGCGGTAGCCGAAGCCGTAGACGGTTTCGATCAGATCCGGGGTTGCACCGGCTGCCATCAGCTTGCTGCGCAGGTTGCGCACATGGGCCTTGATGGTGTCTTCGCCCACCTCGCGGCGCCCATCGGAGCTGGCATCGAGCAGCAGGCCCTTGCTGCAACTGCGGCCCTGGGCCCGCAGCAGGGTTTCCAGCAACAGGGCCTCCTTGCGGGTGAGTTCCAGGGACTGCCCCGCCAGCTCCAGCCAGGTCTGGCCGGGCACTAGCCGCAAAGGGCCCCAACACAGCGCCTGGCTCAGGGGACGATCGCGGCGACGCATTAAGGCCTGGAGCCGGGCCCGCAGCACCGGCGGATCAAACGGCTTCACCACGTAGTCGTCGGCACCCAGCTCAAAGCCCCGCACCTTGTCGCCGCTGCCATCGCGGGCCGTGAGCATCAGGATCAGGGGTTGATCGCCGGGACGCTGGCGCAGCTGACGACACACCTCGAGCCCATCACAGCCCGGCAGGGACACATCCAACAGCACCAGATCCATCGCCTCCCGGGCCGTGAGCTCGAGGGCCGTCCAACCGTCGGCGGCACTGGCCAGGGCATAGCCCCACTGAGCCAACAGGTCCAGCATCGCCTCGCGGAGTTCGGCATCGTCCTCCACTACCAGCACTTTCACGGGGTCGCGACCGCGGCTGCAGACCACTTTTAAAGTGGATCTTCAACGCAGTGGCCCATGAGCTCCAGCGCCAGCCAGCACCACGCCATTGCGCCGGCGGTGGTCATCCGGGGCTCCCAGGCCTGGGCAGAGGCCCGGCCGGCCATTGGCGGCCTATGCCGGCGTCCACTGGTGCTGGGGCGCAGCGCGGCCACCGCCGAGCTACGGGCTGGCCTGGTTGCCGATCTCCAGACCTGGGGGCTGCAGCCCCACCCGGCAGTGCTGCGCTCCGACTGCTGTGAAGACGACCTGCAACCGATCGCGGCCGAGACGAAGGCTGCTGGCTGCGACGGGGTGATCGCCATCGGTGGCGGCAAGGTGCTGGATGCGGGCAAACTGCTGGCCCACCGCCTGGGGCTGCCCTGCATCACAGTGCCCACCAGTGCCGCCACCTGCGCCGGCTGGACGGCCCTCTCGAACCTCTACACGCCTGAAGGCGCCTTCCAGGGGGATGTGGCCCTGGCCCGCTGCCCCGATCTGCTGGTGTTTGACCACCAACTGGTGCGACAGGCCCCGGCCCGCACCCTGGCCAGTGGAATCGCCGATGCCATGGCCAAGTGGTACGAGGCCTCGGTGAGCAGCGGCTCCAGCAGCGATGGCCTGGTGCAACAGGCCGTGCAGCAGGCGCGGGTGCTACGGGATCAAATGCTTCTGGAAGGCCAACAGGCCATGGACGAGCCGGACGGCGAGGCCTGGATCCGCGTGGCGGAGGCCTCTGGCCTTACGGCCGGCCTGATCGGCGGTATCGGTGGCGCCCGCTGCCGCACCGTGGCCGCCCACGCCGTTCACAACGGCCTCACCCAACTGCAGGCCACCCATGGGGTGCTGCACGGCGAGAAGGTGGGCTTCGGCATCCTGGTGCAACTGCGCCTCGAAGAAGGGCTTGGCGGCAACAAGCTGGCGGCCCAGGCCCGGCGCCAGCTGCTGCCCTTCTTCCGCAGCCTCGGCCTGCCCGTAAGCCTGGCGGACCTGGGGCTGGAGGGGGCCAGCCTGCTGGAGCTGCAGCAGGTATGCACATTCGCCTGCCGGCCCGATTCCGATCTGCACCATCTGCCCTTCCCGGTGGACCCGGCGGATCTGCTGGCCGCTCTGGTGAGCACCACGGCCACCAGCCCCGTTGCCACGGCCCACCACTGAACGCCGTGACAGCCAGCACACCCATGCCCCAGCGCGAGCTGGTGGAGCAGGCTGCCGCCAGCCTGCTGGATCCCCAAGGCCGGACCCTGGCCGCAGCGGTGCAGTGGTGGGAGCTACCCGGCTGGCCGGAGGCCTGGCCCGTGGCGGTGCTGGGTCAAGGGCCGCCGCTGCTGCTGCTGCATGGCTTTGACAGCTCCCATCTGGAATACCGGCGCCTGGCACCCCTGCTGAGCAGCCACCACCAGCTGTTCATCCCCGACCTGTTCGGCTTCGGCTTCTGCCCCCGGCCGGGCAACGCCGCATACAACCCCGCCGGCGTGCTCAGCCACCTGGAGGTGCTGCTGCAGCACGTGCTGCAGCGCAGTGGGGCGCCCAATGTGGGGCTGATCGGTGCCTCCATGGGGGGCTCCGTGGCCGTGGAACTGGCCCGGCGGCAACCCGGGCAGGTGAATCGCCTGCTGCTGCTGGCGCCGGCCGGTCTCACCGGCAAGCCCATGCCGGTGCCGCCCCTGCTGGATCAGCTGGGCGCCCGCTTTCTGGCCCTGCCGGGGGTGCGCCGCGGCCTCTGCCGCAGTGCCTTTGCCGAACCCGATAGAGATGTGGGCCCGGCCGAACTGGAAATCGCCTCCCTGCACCTGCGCTGTCCCAACTGGGCCGGTGCCCTGGGGGCCTTCGCCCGCAGCGGTGGCTTTGCCGGCTGCGGTGAACCCCTGCCGAACCAACCCATCCAGGTGCTCTGGGGCGCCAACGACCGCATCCTGCGGGCTCCCCAGAAGCGGGCCGCCCAGGCTCTGTTAGGAGAACGCATCAGCGAGCTGGCGGCCTGCGGCCATCTGCCCCACATCGACCAACCCGCCACCGTGGCCCATACCTGGCATGGCTGACACCACCACCCCCCAGCCCGCCGGGCCTGTGATGCAACTGCTGGCCAGCGGTCTGCAGTACTGGATCCGCCAGCAATGTGAGGCCGTAGAGAGCCTGGAGCTGCAACTGCACGGCTCAGCCCTGGCCCTGCTGCGGGGGCGCCTGGAGGGCGTCACCCTGGTGGCACGGCGGGTGGTGTTCAGCTCCCTGGACATCGAGATGGTGGAGCTGCGCAGCGCGGCCATCCAGGTGCAGATGGGCAAGCTGCTCAAGGGGCAGGCCCTGCAGCTGGAGCATCCCTTTGAAATCCGTGGCTACGCCGCCTTCACGGGGCCGGGGCTGAGCCGCTCCCTGAGCACCCCCCATTGGCGTGGTCTGGGCGATGCCCTCGTGGATGGGCTGATGGGCCTATCGCCGCTGCAGAGCCTGCAAATTGAACGTGACCGCCTGGTGCTCGCCGCCCAGGGGCGGCGCTGCGACACCGTGCCCAGCGCCGTGGACGGCTCCCTGGAATTGCGCACCGAACCCAACGACCACACCTTCAGGCTGCCCGGCGACCCCAACATCCGGATCGAGGAAGCCAACCTCGAAGGCGGCATGCTGCAGCTGCACGGCACGGCACGGGTGTCCCCCTAGCGAACCGATTGGGCCTCAGCGAATCAGCGGCAGCAGAAGGGTCACCACGTAGAAGAACACCGCCGGCGTGAACAGGTAGCTGTCGATCCGATCGAGGATCCCGCCATGACCTGGGAGGAACTCGCCGGAATCCTTCACGCCGGCATCACGCTTCATCATCGATTCGGTGAGATCCCCCACGAGGGCAAACACAGCCACCACACCCCCCAGCAGCCCACCCACGGCCCAGCCCCAGTTCCATCCCAACAATTCACCAAAACCGCCCCCCAGCAACACAGCGCAGGCCACCCCACCCAGGGCCCCCTCCACGGTTTTGCCGGGGGAGATCGGCGAGAGCGGATGCCGGCCATAGCGGCGGCCGATCACGTAGGAGCCGATGTCCGTGGCCACGATCAACAGGCAAGCCATCAGCATCAACACCATGCCCGAGCTCAGGGGGGGCCAGGCCGCGGGCCAGCTCGCCAGCCGAGGAGCCAGGGCCAGATCGGTGACGTCCCGCAGGCGGATCCAATGGCTCGGCAGAAAGCCGAGGTAGAAGAGGCCGAAGATCGAGGCCGCAATGTCGGCGATGGTGCCGGTAACCGGCTGCAGCAGCAGCCATCCACAGATCGCCGCACCGGAGAGGGGCAACACGGCTGCGGCCAGATCCGACGCAAAGCCCATGCCGGCGGCATCGCCGCCATGGGCCCACTGGGTGGTGATCAGCAGCAGCTGGCACAGCACCAGGGTGGTTTTGGAGGCGGGCCGAATGCCCTTGAACTGGGCGAGGCGGAAATACTCGAGCAGGCCCAGGTGCACCATCACCCCCAGGGCCACGGTGAGCCACCAGCCGCCCAGCCCCACCACCAGCAGCCCGAAGGCCCCCGCGGCATAGCCGCTGAGCAGACGCTGGGGCGAGGTGCGGGACCGGGGCGCGGGGATCAAGGGCGCTCCGCGGCGATCAGGAACAGCGGTTCGGCCGCCGCCAACCGCGCCTGGCTACCGCGACGCTGCATGCGATGCACGGTGGCCTGCACCACCTGGAGATCCACGGCTTCCAACTGGCCGAGGGTGTCGGTGGCATCCACCAGGCCCTCCAGGCTCGCGGTGCTGATCACCAGGCGACCAGCCGGCACCAGAGCCTCCCACACCTGGTTGAGCACCGTGCGCAGGGGCCGGCCCACCTCGAGCAGGACCCTGTCGGGGTTGGGAGGCAACTGAGCCAGGCCCTCGGGGGCAGCGCCAGCATGGATGTGCAGGTTGGCCATGCCAAAGCGGAGGCGGTTGCGCTCCAGCAACTCGATCGCATCGGGATCACGCTCGAGGGTGTGCACCTGGCCGGAGGGCATCAGCCGGGCAATCTCCAGGGCGAGGGCACCGGTGCCTCCTCCCACATCCCAGACGAGCGAATCGGGCCGAGGCCGCAGGTGTGCAAGCAGCATCACCCGCAACTCCATGGGCGTGGGGCTGAAGCCCGGCGCATCGGCGAACACGGCATCGGGCAACCCCGGCGTCACGAAGTCCCATTGGAAGGGGCCATCGCCTGCCGCCCGCATCGCCCTCCTCATTCCGCCACAACCCTCACCGTATCAGCGATCTGGCCGGGCCACAGCGACTGTTGCAACCGCAGCCAATCGGCCCGTGGCGGATCGATCCGCTCACCCGGAATCAGGAGCGGAATCCCCGGCGGATAGGGGCACAGGGGCTCCGCCGCCAGGCGGCCCGCTGCCGCCGCCAGGGGCAGCACCGCTGCCTCCGCGCGCCAGGCCTGCTCGAGGGGCATCTCCGGCGTGGCCACCAGGGGCAGCGGCGGCGGCGTGAACGCTGGGAGCGGCGCTCCCCCGAGGGCCTCCCGCAGCTGCACCAATCGCTGCGGCAGCAGCCGCAGCACCCGCCGGCTAGGCCGCATACCCAGACACAAGGTGAGGCAGCCGGGTTCGGGCAACTCGGCAATCACACCGCGCTGCATCAACCAGGCATCCGCCTCCAGGCCGTTGATGCCCAGCGCTGCGGTGTTCCAGGTGAGGCGCAGGCGGTCCTGGTTGTCCAGCAGGTTCAGCCCCTGGCGCTGGAGCCGCTGGCGCAGGCGCTCCGCGAGATCGAGGGCCCGGGCCAGTTGCCGGCGGCCGGCATCGGCGTGCAGATGCTGCAGGGCCGCCTCGCTGGAGGCCAGCAGCAGGCCACTGGGGCTGGAGGTCTGCAACCACAGCAGGGCCCGCTCCAGGTGGGCTGCCCTCACCCGTTCGCTCACCCCCTGCAGCAGCACCGCACTCTGGGCCAGGCCTCCGGCCGCCTTCTGCAGCGACTGCACCACCAGATCAGCCCCACAGCTCAGGCCACTGGGGGGCAGACGGGGATCCAGACCCAGATGGGCGCCATGGGCCTCATCCAGTAACACCGGCAACTGGCGGCGATGGGCACAGGCGATTAGGGCGGGCAGATCGCCCACCAGGCCCTGGTAGCTGGGGGACACCAGCACCAGGGCCGCCAGGGGACCCTCCGCCAGGGCGGCCGTGAGCACCCGCTCGAGATGCTCGGGCGTGGGCGGCAGCCACAGGCCCGTGCCGGCATCGAAGGGCAGGTTGAACAACACCGGCCGCAGCTGCCCGAGCAGGCAGCCATGCAGCAGAGAGCGGTGCAAGTTGCGCGGCAGCAACACCCGTTCCCCCGGCTGGGCCAACCCCAGCAGTGCGGCCTGCAACAGGCCACTGGCCCCATTCACCCCAAACCAGCAGCGCTGGCCCCCCAGCAGCTGGGCCAGAGCAGCCTGGCTCTCGGCCACGGCCCCTTCCGTCTGCAGCGGACCGCCGATCTCCGGCAGCTCCGGCAGATCCCAGCTGCCGGGACGACGCCGCAGCAGCGCCCGCAAGCCAGGTGCCAGGCCACGGCCACGGCCATGGGCCGGCAGGTGCAGCGGCAGTGGTGGGGCCGCCTGGTGCAGCTGATCCAGCAGGCCCATGGCCATCAGGGCGGTGTTCCTAGAGTTTGCAGCTCCCGTTGTGCAGCAGCCCGCCTTGGCCACGCCCGCGTTCAGCTACAACCCGGGGCGCGACCTGCGCTGGCTGCTGCTGCGTCCCTGGACCCTGGTGGGCCGCCTGGTGGTGGTGCTGTGGCAACTGCTGAGCCTGGCCGTGGTGCTGCTGGTGCAGGGCAACAGCAGCGACAGTGCGGTACAGCAGCGGCTGGGCAAACGCATCCTCACCACCCTCACGGGGCTGGGGCCCTGTTTCATCAAGGTGGGACAAGCCCTCTCCACCCGCCCCGACCTGGTGCGCCGGGACTGGCTCGATCAACTCACCCAGCTCCAGGACAACCTGCCCGCCTTCCCCCACGCCATCGCCCTGCGCACCATCGAGGAGGACCTGGGGGCACCTGTGGAGACATTGTTCGAGGAGTTCCCGAACTACCCCGTGGCCGCCGCCAGCCTTGGCCAGGTGTACAAGGCACGGCCCGTGGGTGGCCCCTGGGTGGCCGTGAAGGTGCAACGCCCCAACCTCACCTATCAGCTCCGCCGCGATCTGGTGTTGATCCGGCTGCTGGGGGTGATGGCCGCACCGCTGCTACCCCTCAACCTGGGCTTTGGCCTGGGCGAGATCATCGATGAATTCGGACGCAGCCTGTTCGAGGAAATCGATTACCGCATGGAGGCGGATAACGCCGAACGCTTCGCCCGCCTGTTCCAGAACAATCCGGCTGTGGTGGTCCCCCGGGTGGACCGCTCCCTCTCGGGCCAGCGGGTGCTGACCACCAGCTGGATCAACGGCACCAAACTGCAGGAGCGCCAGGAACTCGAGGCCCAGCGCCTCGATCCCGCCGCCCTGATCCGCACGGGGGTGATCGCCGGCCTGCAGCAATTGCTGGAATTCGGCTATTTCCACGCGGATCCCCACCCGGGCAATCTGTTCGCCCTGCCGGGCAAAACCGGGGCCCTGGGCCATGTGGCCTATGTGGACTTCGGGATGATGGACTCCATCAGTGACAGCGATCGCCTCACCCTCACCGGGGCCGTGGTGCATCTGATCAACCGCGATTTCGCCGGCCTGGCCCAGGACTTCGTGGCCCTCGGCTTCCTCAATCCCAAAACCGAGCTGGCGCCGATCGTGCCGGCCCTGGAGGAGGTGCTCGGGGGCGCCCTGGGCGACAACGTGGGCTCCTTCAACTTCAAGGCCATCACCGATCGCTTCTCGGAGTTGATGTATGCCTATCCCTTCCGGGTGCCCGCCCGCTTCGCGCTGATCATCCGGGCCGTGGTGAGCCAGGAAGGCCTGGCCATGCGCCTGGATCCAAGCTTCCGCATCATTCGCGTGGCCTACCCCTACGTGGCCAAACGCCTGCTAGCCGGGGACACCGCCGAAATGCGCGAGAAACTCCTGGAGGTGATCTTTGACGGCGAGGGACGCTTGCAACTGGAGCGGCTCGAGAGCCTTCTTGCCGTGGTGGACAGCGACGACAACCAGGCTGGCGACAGCCTGCTGCCAGTGGCGGGGGCAGGGTTGAAGTTGCTGCTCGGCAAACAGGGGACCAGCCTGCGCCAGCGCCTCCTGCTCACCCTGGTGCGTGACGACCGCCTCAACACCGAAGACCTCCGCGGACTGATGGAGCTGATGGGCCGCACCTTCTCGCCCCGGCGCTGGGCCGAGCGCGCCGTGAAACGCCTCAATCCACTAGCGGCCTGAAACCGGATCAGCCCGCAGGAATCATCAGCCAGCAGATGGCGATCGATGCACTGCCCAACAAGACAACAAGCACGGGCCAGACATCATCAATGCGGCTTAGGCGTTGACGTTGAGCACTGGCCAGCTGCTCATCCATCAAGCTAGCTGCTGATTCAAGCTCGCTGTAACGCCGGCCAATCCAAATCACGAGCACAAAGGCGATCAGGGTAAGCATATAAGCAACCACATAAACCTGGTCCAGGAAGCTCAGATAGGGAAGATCTGGCAGGGTCGAACGGTAACTCTGCTGCAGGAAAACAAGAGTGAGCAAGATCGTCACAGGAAGCGTGCTGCGCACATCCTGAAGGTCATTACGCAACTTGGAAACCAACAAGACCATGGCCATCACAACCGCGAGCGGTAGCAACAAGCGCCAAAACGAAGACCAAGCAGAGGCCCCATAGGCCACATCAAACACCACCTGGCTATAGTCATCCTCAGCACCACCCAACCCAAAGTTGGTGGCGTAGTGATGGCGATACTCGGCAATCGACCAACCCTGTATCAACAAACCCGTGATGTTGGCATAAATCCCCATGCCACTATCTTTCAACTCAGGAACCAAGCGCAGATTGCCGTAGTCGAGAGCGCCTTCAACATCGTTCACCTCTAGCGCCAGTGGCAAGCTAATCCGCATAAAAGGGAACCGCCTGTAATCAACGTGGTCCACATAAAAAGACCCTTGATAGGTAAACAACTGGTAATAACGACCATCCGGCAAGCGCAGAGGCTTCTCCGCCACCGGCTGCAGCGCAGAGCCAGCATCAGCATGCAGCAAGTTCGCTGGCACGACAATCCGATTAATGGTTGTATCTTGTGCTTCTAGATAGCGCTGCATCTCGCCATCCCAGTTCATCCACACATAACCACTACCAGCAAAACTGGGAACACGCAGATCAAGGCTGTGGTTATTCGTGTTGTAGACACCCACATACACGTGATATTTGGCCCTCTCGAAATCCGCCTGGTCTGCTTGGGCCTCTGCCGGCGTGAGCCGTTCACCCCGCACCAGGCCAGCCCCAGCCATGGGGCCAAGATCGCGGGCGGTTGTGAGGGCCCGTGGGGTAGACGCCAGGCGCAGCACGTCGCGGGATTGCACGCCCTGCAACTCGATCTGCCCCAGACTGAACAGCACTAAGGCCAGGGAGAGCAGCAGGGCCAGCAGAGCCAGCAGGTTCCACCGCCGTTGCTTACGCTGGACCATGCCAGAGGCTCATGCCAAGCTTCAACTTAGGCCAGAGGCCAAGGTGCTTGGTCCAGCCGTTGTTCCACCCCAGAACCCTGCCTTTCCTGTTCAGCCCACTCGCACGGACCCTGGCCGCGGTGATGGGCCTTGGCCTCGGGCTCAACGCAGGCGCGGTGCCGATTCGCCTTGGCCAATCAGCTCCCTTCTCAGGGCCTTCGGCCCAGCTCGGCCAGGAGTATCGCGACGGGGCAAGGGCCTACTTCAGCAACATCAACCGGCGAGGGGGACTCAACGGCCGAACAATCGAGCTGGTGAGCCGAGACGACGGATATGAACCCCAGCGCACCCTGAACAACACGCGTGCGCTCCTGAGTAAGGACAAGGTGTTTGCCCTGTTTGGCTACGTCGGAACCCCAACGGTGAAGGCAGTACTGCCGCTGATTACAGCCCAGGGAATTCCGCTGATTGCACCACTCAGCGGTGCCCAGCTCCTCCGAACACCGCAACGGGCAACGGTGTTCAATCTGCGCACCAGCTACCAGCGGGAGCTCAGGGAAAGCATCCACTATCTGGTGCGCTCAGGTCGCCACAGGATTGCCGTGGCCTATCAAGAGGATGCCTTTGGGCAGGATGGGCTGCGAGCAGCTGAGGCGGCTTTGCGCCGCCATGGATTGAAACCCTTGCTCACCGCAGGCGTTGCCCGCAACAGCCTGGATACCGGGGACGCCGCCAGGCGTCTCGCCCAGGCGAAGCCCAATGGCGTGGTGATGATCACCGCCTATGGCACTGCCGCAGACCTGATTCGCCGGCTTCGCCAACGGGGCAACAGCGCGCAGGTGATGAACGTGTCCTTTGTGGGAACACGCGGACTGAAATCTGCCCTGTCTCCAGCAGACGCCGACGGCATCGGCATCAGCCAGGTGGTGCCATTCCCCTGGGATGCGCGGATTCCGGTGGTGAAGGAGTACCAACAGCTGATGCGCAGGCAAAGCGCTCAACCACGCTTTGGCTACGCGAGCCTCGAGGGTTTTCTGGCAGCCAAGGTCACTGTCGAGGGCTTGCGGCGAGCGGGTCCGAATCCCAGTCGCCGCGCCTTCGTGGCGGCGTTGGAATCCATGCGCAATATCGACCTGGGTGGCTACCGCGTGTCCTTCTCGCCCCAGGATCATGAGGGCAGTGACTTTGTGGAGCTCACCTTCCTGGGCTCCCAGGACTGGGAGCCCTGACCCCACTTGAATGGCAGATCCCGGCCATCCAACGGTTGACCTAGGGTCGCGCCACCTGTGCCACCGACCTGGGTGATGCCGATCGCGACTCTGCCCGCCGACGTGAACCTGACGCCCATCGACGCCGAGCAGGCCATCGCCGATGCGGCCAGCGGCCTGTTCGGCGACCTCGACGCCCAGGAGATCCTGCTGGAGTTCGCTCCCTACCTGCAGCCGCCCTACGTGCTGGCGGGCATCGGTTTGGCCATGGGCGTGCTGTGCGGGCTCACCTTCGCTCGACTCGTGCAGGACAAGCTCAATGGCTGGAAGCTGGATCGCCTCTCCCTGTTACCCCTGGGCTGCTTCGAAACCAACCTGGCCTACACAGGGATCGTGATGGGCATCACCCTGTTCATCGGCGGCAGCCTGCAGGTGTTCGGCTTCGCCTCCGGCACCGCCCTGCTGGTGGCGCTGCTGCTCTCGCTGGGCACCACTGGTGCCCTCTGGGTGCAGCTGGAGGGCCTCATGCGGCAGGTGGAGAACGGCACCTTCAGCGCCGTGGACTTCGACAATTTCGACCAGTTTTTCTGAAACGGCCTCAGGCCGCCAGATAGCCCACCAGATCCTGGGAGAGCCGGCGCACCTCTTCCAGGGCCCGGCGCTCGAGGCTGCGGCAGCGATCCCGACTCATCTCCAGCTCTCGCGCGATGGAGCTGAGACTCATGGGCTCCTCCACCCCGATGCCGTAGCGCATCTTCAGCACCCGGCCCTGCAGATCCGGCAGCTGCTCCAGCAGAGCGCGCATATCGCCGCGCATGCACTCGCCATCCACCAGCTCTTCCGGTTGGGTTCCCTCAGCGGCCAACAGATCGAGCAGCTCGGTGTCGTCGCTGTCGCCCACCTTGGCATCGAGGCTCACGGGCTGCCGGGCCCGGCACAGCAGATCCTTCACCTCCTCCTCCGGCAGATCCACCGCCTCCGCCAATTCCGTGATCGTGGGGGTGCGGCCCAGATCCTGGCTCAGTTCCCGCTGGCCTTTTTTGAGCTTGTTCAGGGTTTC
>CALRUA020000038.1:0-15704 GCA_943371215.1 Cyanobium sp. NIES-981
ATACGCTGAATGGCAGCACCACTGGTGTTGTTAATGCAAACAGCGTGACAACGATCACCGGTGCACTGGCAGCAGTGAACACGGCCTATGCGGCTGGTGTTGCTGGTGAGATCACGGGTCTCGGCGCTGAAGAGGTGACGCTGAGTGACATCACTGATTCATCCTTGTCTGCCACGGATTTGTCTGAACTCGGTGGATCAACATCAGGTCCTGTCATGGCTCTGAACTCTGTTGTTGTTTCTGGTACAACAGCTCAAGTCATCGCTGCGGTGCTGACCCCTGAAACACGCGTCACGTTGAATGGAGCTTCCACCATCAACGCCACGGCTTACGCAGGTCAGGATCTCTCCGGCATTGCGGCAGGTTTCACGCTCAATGTCACCGTTGATGCCGCCACTACCCCTGCATCATCCGCAGCTTCCCTCGCCACTGCAGACACCATTACGGTCACCGGCTCATTGGCCTTGTCTGCAGCCGATGCCGACACCCTCGGATCCAAGTTGGGCGGTGCTGGCACGTTGGTGATCACCGGCACCACTGGAAACGATGTCATCAACCTTGCTGATGTCACAACTGCCAAGCTGGATGTTGATCTTCTGGCAGGTGACGACTCTCTTACCCTGCTATCAACGGCGCTCACCGCTGTTGATGAAATCGATGGCAACACCGGTACAGACACCATTGTCTTCTCTGACAACAGCGCAACCATCGCCGATGCAGCGTTCACTAACATCGCAAGCGTTGAGAAGCTGACCCTGGCCAATGACACCAATACGGTGACCCTGGCTGCAGAAGCACAAGGAGCTGGGATCAACCTAGTGACCGGCGGTACTGGCGCCGACTCCATCAATGCGTCGGCCATCAGCTCCAACCTCACCATCAACAGTGGCGATGGCGCTGATGTGCTGTCACTGGGCAGCGGCGTGAACACGGTGAATGCCGGCGATGGCGCCGACACCATCCAGATCAGTGCTGTCAATCTCACCAACGCCGACACCATCACCGGCGGCGTTGGCGCCGACACCCTCCGGCTTACTGGCGGCGCCACCCTCACAGCAGCCGATTTCACCGGGGTAGGCAATGCCACCGACATCGAGTCGATCGTCTTCGACAGCGGTGCCTACACCATCAGTGCTGCCGACCTCGACTCACTCACCGAGTCCCGCGTCACTGTCTCCAGCGGTTCCACTCTTAACGTCACGGCCTACAGCGGCCAAAGCCTGCAGCTGCTGCAGAACGTGAGCGGCACCACGGATGCCACCTTCAACATCGCCATCGCGGCCAGTTCCCTGGGCTCGATCTTCACGTCGGCCACAGGATCCACGCTCACGGCTGATGCCAGTGCAACCCTGGCGATTGCCGATTCGATCAATGCCGCCGCCACGCCGCTCACCTACGCCCAGGCGGCAGCGATCGTGGCTGCCAACACCGATGTGCTGGCCAACTTCACCTTCTCCCTGGTTGACACTGCTGCCAACTTCAAGCAGGTGATCGATCAGGCTGGTACCAACGCCATCCTCGACAAGGCCACCAAGCTCACGGTGTCTAGCGGCACCCTCACCTCCGCTGACATCACCCAGTTGGGCACTGAGCACGGTGCCACTGAAGCGGCCAACACTTACAAGGCCATTTACGCCGCCGATGGCACCACCAACCTGCTCACCGGCACAACCACCCAGCGCGACGACACCGCCCCCGATCTGCTTGATCGCGACATCTTCCTGCTGAACCAGGGTGCTAGCGGTACCTCCGGTGCCTACAAGGTGGGCGACACCATCACCGTGGTGTTTGATCCCAGCCAGATCACCGATGCCGCTGACCTGGGTTCGGGTGTCGATCCCGATGCTGGCGCCGCTTTCCTCAACAGCGGCGACACGGTCCAGGTCGACTTCTCTGAATTCGGCCGCAGTGGCAACCTCGCCTTCTATATCGCCCCCACCGCCGGTGCCGCTGCAGCCCTGGTTGGCGCCAACACCGTGAACCAGGGCGGTCTGGTCAATGCCACCTACAACGCCGCCACCGACAAGTGGACCGCCACCTACACCCTCACCGAAGGCAGCATCGACATCATCGATGCCAATGTGCGCGTCCGCGCCATTGATGAAGCCGGCAACGCCTCCAGCTGGGTTGTCGATGGCGCCAACCTCACCATCGACAACCAGACCCCCACGGTTGGTGGGCTGACCACCTCTGTTGCCAACCCAGGTCTTGGTTCCGGTGTGCTCAAGGTGGGCTCCACCATCACCGTCAGCGCCGCCGATGCCAACCCCGATGTGGCCGAAGCCAGCTTCGACTTCACAGCCTTCGGCGGTGGCGTGGTCAGCGGCACCTACGACGCCGGCACCGACAAGTGGTCGGCCAGCTACACCATCACCGCCGGCAGCCTGGATGCATCAGGCCGTGTGGTGCCCGTCACCTTCACCGACGACGCCGGCAACCGCTCCAGTGTGGCCAACTCCGCTGAATTTGCGCTGGACAACCTGGCTGACGCCGGTAACAACCTCAGCATCAGCGCCACCGATGCCCTGCTCAATGCCGCCGAAGGCCTGACCCTCAACGTTTCCGGTGTTGACAACGACGGCAGCAGTGCCAGCGTCACCCTCACCAAGGGCGCCGCCAGCGTCACCAGGTCGGTGGACAACCTCATTGCCGCAGACGGCACGGGCAGTGTCTCCTTCACTGCCGCCGAGCTTGCAGCCTTGGGGGGGGATGGCAGCCTCTCGGCCACCGTCACCGCCACCGACAACGCCGGTAATACCGCCACCGCCAGCACCACCACCCTGCGCGATGCCACAGCACCGGTAGCTCCCACGATCACGGCTATCACCGATGACACCGGCCGCTCCACCAGCGATCGCATCACCAGAGACACCACCCTCACGCTGAGTGGCAACGCTGAAGCCGGTAGCAGCGTGCGCGTCTACAACGGTGCCGAGGAACTCGGCCTGGCTACGGCCGGTTCCAACGGCCTCTGGCAGATCACCACAGCCGTCCTGGCTGACGCCACCTATAGCCTCACCGCCATTGCCACCGATGTTGCTGGCAACAGCGGCCCTGCCTCGGAGCCTGTGAGTGTCACGGTGGATACCATCGCACCCACTGGCCCGTCGCTCGTCCTGGCCAGCGGCTCAGATAGCGGGAACTCCTCTGACAGGCTCACCAACGTGGCCCGTCCCACCTTCAGCATCACCGCCGAAGCTGGGTCCACTGTGGAGGTGTTTGATGGCCCCAACCTGCTGGGCACCGCCGGCGTTGTGTCCGGCACCACCTACAGCTTCACCGCGCCGTTCGATCTGAGCAATGGCGCCCACACCATCAAGGTGCGCGCCACCGATGCCGCCGGAAACGCCAGCGCCGACCAGTCTCTGGCGATCACGATCGACACCCAGGCCCCCGTCGGCACCACCGTCGGGGTCACCTATCTGGAAGATGCAGCTGTTGCGATCCCGCTGGAAGCTTTGGGGACCTGGAACGAAACCCTTTCTGCCCTGCGCATCACATCCTTGCCTTCCCAGGGCCAGTTGCAACGCAACCTGGCTTCTGAAGCCTCCCCGAGCTGGCAGGCCATTGCGGAGGGCCAGCAATTCAGCATCAGCGAGATCACTGCCGGTTCGCTGCGTTATGTGCCTGCTGCTAATAACGACCAAGACCGCAGCTTCAGCGTTTCGCCGATCGATGTCTCCGGCAATGTTGGCTCCCCCACCCAGGTGCTCCTGGATGTCACCCCTGTCAATGATGCTCCCCAGTTCAATGCCATCCCAACCGACCTGCAGGTATGGGGTGGTGTTGCCGGGGCCAACATCACCAGCCTTTCGGCTACTGATATCGATTCCCCGACCCTGGTCCTGAGCCAGGGTTCAACGCCTGCCACTAGCGGCTTGGCGCTCAATGGCTCCGGCCAGCTAAGCCTTGCGCAAGCCCGTACGTTTACTGGCTCTAGCCCCCAGTCCCTCACGGTCAACGTGTCGGTGAGCGACGGCCAACTGAGCGACACGCGCACCGTTGCCGTTCAAGCGTTGCCCTTCCAGCTGCAGCGCAATAACAGCCAAGTTGCTCTTTACAGCGATCTCCAGGCTGCCATTGATGCGGCTAATACCGGCGACGTGATCAACATTGCGGCTGGCACCTACACCAATGGTGTGCCGATCACGATCACCAAGGCCATCAGTTTGGTGGGGGTCAATGACCCCGCCACGCCTGGCCCCGATGTGGTGCTCAACTCTCCATCGACCCGCGGCCTGGTGCTCAGCGGCACCATCACGGGCACTGTCACGGTGGATGGCCTGGCCTTCAGCGGTGGCACCGAAGGCATCAGCGTGGATGGCTCCAGCACCACCAGCCTGGCCAATGTGGGTGGCCTGGTGATCCGTAACTCCGCCTTCTCCAATAAGAGCAACGCTGGCCTGGTGATAGGCCTGAACAATCCCGCCTCCAGCTTGCTGAGTCTCACGGTGGAGAACACCGTGATCGACCAGAGCGCAGCCACCGCTACCGGTCTGCCCGCTGGAGCGAATGGTTATGTCGGTGTGATGGCGTTTGGCTTTGAAGGCGCCGCGACCTTCACCAATGTCACGGTGAAGGGAGCGCCACTGAGTGGCAGCGCTGCTCCTAGCAGCACGTCGTCTTTCTATGGCTTCCAGCTGCAGGGGGCTACGGCGGCCCAACTGGCCGGCAGTGATGCCGCCACCGATCCCGGCGATGTGTGGAAGGGCGACGGTCCTGTGATGGGCACGATCACCTTCAACGGTGTCACCGTCGAGGGCGGCTTCGCGAAGAACGCTGTTGCCGTTTACAACTGGGCTTCTGCGAGCGGTCTGCGGACCGCCGGAGACGGCCTCAACCTGGCCGGCTCCCGATCCGGCTGGCCAGCGGCCCTGAATGTCGACGGTGTTGGGGGGACTGTTGATCTCTCAGCCTTCACCCTCAACCTGGGTGGCCAGAGCACCTCGCTTCAGGGTGAGGCCTACAGCGGCTCTACTCCGCCTACCCCGCTGCAGGCCGGCATTCCCTCGGCCAATGGGTTCATCGGAACCAGTGGCAGCGATCAAATCCTCGGCAAGGCTGGTAACGACACCCTCAATGGGGCCCTGGGCAGCGACACCGCCATCTATGGCACGCCTCTTTCCGGCCTCACCTTCACTAAAGGCGCCAATGGTTCTGTCGTCGTCAGCTCCGCTGCCGAGGGCATAGACACCCTTAGCAATATCGAGTTCGTAAGGGCCGGCACGCAAACCGTGGCCTTTGCCCAAACCGGCGCCTTCATCTGGCGCCTTGAGGGCAGCGCCAACGCGCCAGACCTCTACTTCGAGAACGTCACTGGTGCCCTAGGTCAAGCCGCCTCTGGGCAGCGGGTCAGTGTTGCTGCTGGTGCCCGTGGCGATGGCTCACCGGCCACCGCCGTGGTGAAGGGCACCAACCCCTCGATCGTTGTCAACACCCTGGCCGGCAACAACGTTCTGAACGCCGCAGAAGCGGCCGCCGGTCTTTCGATCAGTGGCAGCTCCGCTGGTTTGGAGGGCGAGACCCTCCAGCTGAGCATCGGTAGCAGCTCCTTTACCGCCCAAGTCCAGCCTGGTGGCGCCTGGACCCTGCCTATTCCCAGCGCAGTCCTCCAGGGCCTTCCCGACAACGCCAGCGCTGGCCTGGTCATCACAGCTACCGACGTAGCGGGTGCTATCGCTGGCAGCACCGGCAGCCTGTCCTTGGCCGTGGATCGCACAGCGCCCAGCGTTGTCACTGTGGTCGACAGCATCAGTGCGGCAACCACCAACCAGCCCGTCACCTTCACGGTGACGTTCTCGGAACCGGTGAGCGGCGTAAGCAGCGGCAGCTTTGAGCTCAGCAGCGGCACGATCACAGGTGTTAGCGGTTCGGGCACCTCATATCAGGTGACGGCTGCGCCGGCCGGTGGTCTCGCGACAGCCACCCTGACGCTGGGACTCAAGGCGGGCGGCGCCATTGATGGCGCTGGAAATCCAGTGGCGGCGATGCCTGCCCTGGCCAGCCAGGCCATCGACACCGTGGCCCCCTTCGGTACCACCGTCTCCCTCACGACCGATAGCGGCAACCCCTCGGATCGCATCACCAACACCAGCGCCCTCACCGTGACCGGTCTGGAGCCTGGCGCAACGGTTCAATTCAACGCCAATAGCCTCGGGTGGACTCCTACCGCTCCCAACGTGACGGCGGGGCAGAACATCGTGCAGGTGCGCCAGCAGGATGCCGCCGGCAATGTCAGTAACCCCACCACATTCGAGTTCTTCTACGACAACCAGCCACCGCAGGCACCCGTGATCACCGCCATCACTGACGACACGGGTAGCTCCGCCACCGATCGCATCACTGCTGACAAACACCTCAGCGTCAGCGGCAGCGCCGAAGCAGGCAGCATCGTTCGCCTCTCCGCGGGCTCCACCCTCCTCGGTGAGGACATTGCCAACAGCAGCGGCCAGTGGCAGATCACCACTGCCCCTCTCACGGACGCCACCTACATCCTCACGGCCATCGCCACAGATGTTGCTGGCAACAGCGGTGTGGCCTCCGCGCCCGCGACCGTCACGGTGGACACCCAGGCGCCGACGGCACCAACGTTCATCGCCGCCACTGCGAATGCTCTCGCCGATGGCTACATCAACGCTGACGAACGCGCCAGCTTCGGTATCAGTGGCACCGCCGAACTTGCCAGCAGCCTCACCCTCAGCCTCGGCCGTCCTGGTCCCGGCAACTCCTTCACGCCGCTGGGCAGCCCGCTCACCACAACTGCCGCCGCTGACACCGGCGCCTTCAGCTTCAGCAATGTGCTCTCGGCCGTCACCAGCGATGGCACCGTGGTCTACAACCTGGAGACGCGTGATCCGGCCGGTAATCGCATCACCACCACCAACACCTTTGTGGTGGACACCACGGCAGATGTCGCTGGCGACCTGCGCGTGCTCAGCGATGCGGTGATCAACAACGACCGCGACGATGCCCCGTACACCTTCAAGTTCGCTGGGCTCGATGCGGATGTTCTGCCTGAGAATATCTACGCCTATATAGCTAATCTTGATAATTACCCTGCCTCCCCCGTGTTGCTTGAGCTCGCAAGCACGTCCGCGGGTTTGGTGATCGATCCTGCTGCGCTTAAATCACTTGGCGAAGGCACGCTCTTTGTTTCCGGCTCGGTCTATGACCTGGCTGGCAATTCCGTGTCCTTTGACCGCACCGTGCTTTACGACCGCAGCGTCGGCCAGGTGCAGCTCAGCCCGGCTCTGCTCGCTCAGACCTTCGTCACCGCCAACAACGCCTCCAGCTTCCGCATCGATGGCACCGCCGAGGCGGGCGCCCGCGTGCTGATCCAGGTGACCGATGGCCGCCGTCAGGTGGTCAACGCTGAGCGCCAACTGGCTCCTGGAGCCAGCAGCTTCTCGGAAGCGCTCGATCTGTCGGTGCTGCAGGAGGGCAACCTCACCATCAAGGTGGTGCAGGTGGATCCCAGCGGCAACGTGTCCGAACCGGTGCAACGCACCCTGCAGTTGGATCTCACCCCACCCGCCCTGGCCACCGAATCCACCGTCATCACCGGTGGCACAGGCAGCGGCGGCACCTTCCGCTCCGGTGACACCCTCACCATCACGACCACCATCGCCAGCGCCGATGGGGCCGTCGTCAGGGCCGATCTCAGCGCTCTTGGTCTCAGTGCCACCCAGGCCCTCACGGCCGTCGCTGGCCAGGTCGGTGTCTACCGCGCTGCAGTCACCCTGCCAGCTGCGGCCCCGACCCAGACCATCGATGGTGCGTTCCAGTTGCCCCTCAGTGCTACCGATGCCGCTGGCAACCTGATCGGTCGCCTGTCGGCTCCGATCAGTGTCGACCTCACGGCTCCGGCACTGGCCACCTCGGACGTCACCCTCAGTGGCAGCCGCCCCAACGCCGCCCAACGCATCGGTGACACCATCACCGTCTCGATTCCTGCTTCGGTCGCGTCCGATGTGGCCACCGGTGGCACACTCACGGCCAACTTCAGTGCCTTCGGTGGGCCCTCGGCGGCGCCCCTCACCCTGTCTGGCTCCACTTACCGCGCCACCTACACCCTGGTGGAGGTTGGCCGCGAAGCCGGCGCTGCCACCGTGGCGGTGACCCTCACCGACAACGCCAACAACAGCATCACCGTGGCTTCCGCCACCGGGCTGGCCTTCGACGCCCAGGCCCCTGTGCTGTCGGTGAACCGTCGGGTCATCCTGCCCGGCCAGACAGGGGCCAACCTGAGCGGTCAGTTCAGCAGCGCCGACGGCGAGGTGTTCAGCCTGCGGATTGATGGTGCCTCAATCACCACCAGCCCCACCATCGCGGCCAACGCCTGGTCGCTGTCAGTTCCGGCCAACCTCGCCCCTGGTCTGCACGACATCACCCTCACCGGACGCGACAACGCCGGCAACCTCACCACCGACTCCACCGCTCGGGAACTGCTGGTGGCCTCAGGCCCCCTGGCCACCTTGGCAGTGAACCTTGATGCCACACCCATTGCCGTCGCCTCGGGTGAGGGACCCAATGGCCAGACCCTGCTCGGCATCGCCACCATCTTGAGTGGGTATGACTCGGTCTATGACGAGCCCATCTACTCCGCTCTGCCCATCAGCCTCGACTACGAGGAGCTGCTCAGTAACAGTGACCTCAGCTCCCTGGCCGCAACCCCTGGCCTGTCGTTGGCTAGCCGTCATCTGAGCTTCACCGCCACTGGCACCACCGGCACCGACCTCGGCATCGTTCGCTTCCTGTTCTCCCTGCCGGAAGGCGACGACGTCAACACCATCCTCAAGTGGGATCCTGCGGCCAATGCAGGCCTCGGTGGCTACCGCGAATTCACCTACGACACTGCCTCCGGTACAGGTGCTCGCCTGGAAGATTTCGACGGAGATGGCATCTTTGATGCCTTGGCGGTCTATGTGGAGGACGACGGCCGCGGGGATTCCAACCTCACCCCCGGTGTGGTGAGTGATCCTGGCGTGCTCGCCACCAGCCGCCAGCGCGTGGGCGATGCCTCGAACAACGAACTTCAGGGCACAACCCAGGCCGATGTGCTCGATGGCGCTGCCGGCGACGACGTTCTCGATGGCCTTGGTGGAGCCGACACCCTGATCGGTGGCACCGGTGACGACACCTACATCGCCACCAACCGCGATGTGCGCGTCGTGGAGGCCAGCAGCGCCGCCGGCGGTAAAGACCTACTGATCAGTACCGTCAACCAGGTGCTGCGCAGCGGTGTCGACGACGTCATCCTGCTCGGGGATGCCGTGAACGCCCGTGGTAACGCCCTCGCCAACGTGATCCAGGGCAATGCCCTGGCTAATCGCCTCGAAGGCCTGGCGGGCAACGACACCTTGCTCGGCCAGGCGGGCGACACCCTGCTGGGTGGCGATGGCAATGATCTGCTCATCAACGAAACGATCTACGCCTACTACTGGGGTGAGGCACCCGCCACCCTCAGCGGTGATGCCGGCGACGATCTCTTGATCGGCGCCCGCGGCGATCTGCTCAGCGGCGGCAGCGGTAACGACCTGCTGGTGGGTTACGAAGGCAGGGCCACCCTGATCGGTGGTGCCGGCAGCGACAGCTTCGTCGTCGCCGACCCCTTCCGCCTGAACAGCAGCGGCTACTCCTTCGAGCGCAACACCGTGTCCGACTTTGTCGCCAGCGGTGTCAATGCCGACAAGCTCCTGCTGGTTGGGGTCACGCTTCCCATTGGATCCGATAGCTTCCGTTCCGCCAGCTACACCGACATCAGCTTCGTGCAGCAGTACGGCGGCACCGATGTGCGCGTTGCCAACCAGTCGGTGGCCTTCCTGAAGGGCATCAACTCCGGCCTGGTGGCCAGCGACACTGGCAATGTTCAGCTGCTCTCGGCCCTGCCTGAGCTCGACGCCGCGCTCAACCGCCCTGTCTGAAACGCAGCCGGGCGCTGATTGCCAGCCCCCGCTTCGGCGGGGGCTTTTTCATGGCCCTGATCAGATCAGCGTGATGTCGCTGGCGCTAATCACGGGCGTGTTGAGCAGGATCGCCAGCAGCGGATAGGGCTCGCTTGCATCCTTCACACCGCTCTGGTTGAAGTGAAGCCGGCCGTTGAGCGGGTTGTAGATCAACGGCCCCAGCCCCGTACGGCTGGCCGTGGCGGGATCAAACCCGTCCACAATGCTCAGATTGGTGATCGCCGTGGCCAGGTTGCTGGCGGTGTCGGCAAAGGCGGTCTGCGACAGCTGAATCCGGTCGCCTTCGGCGCTGTTGAAATCGGTGATGCGATCCGCTACCACCGTGCTGATGATGTTGGGCTTGGTGGCAAACAGGAACAGGTCGGCACCGGCCCCGCCGGTGAACAGATCCAGCCCGTTGCCCCCATCAAGCCTGTTGTTGCCGCTGTTGCCGATCAGGCGGTCGTTGCCGCTGCCGCCGCTGGCGTTCTCGATCGAGATCAGGCTGTCGGTCCCCTCGCCCGTGGCGATGCCGCTGCTCAGATCCACCACCACTGCATTGCTGCTGCGCGAATAGTCGGCGGTATCGCTGCCACCACCACCATCGAGCCGATCATCGCCGCCGCCGCCCTGCAGCCGGTTGGAGCCCGCATCGCCGATCAGGGTGTCGTTGTTGCTGCCGCCGATCACGTGTTCGATCGCTATGAGCGTGTCGGTGCCGTCGCCGGTGGCGATGCCGTTGTTCAGATCCACCACCAGGGCCATCGCCGTGGTGCTGTAGTCCGCCGTGTCGTTGCCGCCTCCGCCATCGAGTTGGTCATCCCCACCGCCACCTCTGAGGGTGTCGTCGCCGCTGCCCCCCTGGAGTCTGTTGTTGCCGCTGTTCCCGATCAACGTGTCGTTGCCGCTGCCGCCTTTGCTGTGTTCGATCGAGAGCAGCGTGTCGGTGCCTGAGCCGGTGGCGCGGCCGCTGCTCAGATCTACCACCACCGCTTCTGTGGCCGTGGAGTAATCGGCGGTGTCGTTGCCGTCGCCGCCATCGAGCCGGTCATCACCACCGCCGCCGTTGAGGCTGTCATCCCCGGCGCCACCTCGCAGCCAGTTGCTGCTGTTGGTGCCCAGCAGGTTGTCGTTACCGCTGCCGCCGATGGCGTTCTCGATTGCGATCAGCGTGTCGTCGCCGTCGCCGCTGGCGTAGCCCTCGCGCAGATTCACCACCACCGCCACGGCGGCTGTGCTGTAGTCGGCGGTGTCGTTGCCGTCGCCGCCATCGAGCCGGTCATCACCGCCGCCACCGTTGATGGTGTCATCGCCGCTGCCACCTTGGAGCGTGTTGTTGCGCTCATCCCCGATCAGCGTGTCTGAGCCGGCGCCGGCAAGGATCGTTTCAATCGACATCAACGTGTCGAGCCCCTCCCCCCCGCTGGCTCGACCGCTGCTCAGGTTGATCAGCAGCGGTGCCAACGACTGGGCGTAGTCAGCGGTATCGATGCCCTCCCCACCATCGAGCTGGTCGTCACCGCCACCACCCTTCAGCGTGTCGTTGCCGTCACCCCCCGCGAGCTTGTTGTTGTTGCCATCGCCGATCAGGGTGTCGTCGCCCCGGCCAGCGATCACGTGTTCGATCGAGCTGAGGGTGTCGTTGCCGTCGCCGCTGGCCTGGCCAGTGCGTAGATCCACCAGCACAGCCACCGCCGTGCTTCCGTAATCCGCGGTGTCGCTGCCTGTGCCGCCGTTGAGCGCGTCGTTGCCGCTACCGCCTTCCAGCACGTCATCGCCGGCGCCGCCGTCGAGGCGATCGTTGCCGGTGCCGCCCTGGAGGCGATTGGCGGCGGCATTGCCGATCAGGGTGTCGGCACCGGCGCCACCGCGCACGTGTTCGATCGCGATGAGGGTGTCGTTGCCGTCTCCGGTGGCTGTCCCCGCGTCCAGATCCACCACCACGGCCCCGGTAACCTTGGCGTAATCAGCGGTGTCGCGACCGGCGCCACCATCGAGGCGGTCATCGCCACCGCCACCCTGAAGAAGGTTGTCGACGGCATCGCCGATCAAGGTGTCCGCCCAGGCGCTGCCGATCACGTGCTCGATCGCGATCAACGTGTCGTTGCCTTCTCCGCTGGCGCTGCCGCTGCTCAGATCCACCAGCACCGCTGCCGCTGAGGCGCTGTAGTCGGCCGTGTCGTTGCCGCTGCCACCGTTCAGCCGGTCATCCCCGGCGCCGCCGCTCAGGATGTCGTCGCCGGCGCCGCCTTCGAGGCTGTCGTTGCCGCCGCCGCCTTGCAAGTTGTTGCTGGTCTGATCCCCGATCAGGGTGTCGTCGCCACTGCCGCCGCTGGCGTTTTCAATGGCGATCAGCGTGTCGGTGCCCTCGCCGCTGGCCTGGCCGGCGGCTAGATCCACCCGCACCGCGCTTTTCAGGCGGCTGTAGTCGGCCGTGTCAAGGCCCGCGTCGCCATCGAGGCGATCGTCGCCGCTGCCGCCGCTGAGGCGATCGTCGCCGACGCCTCCGGAGAGTGCATCGTTGCCACTGCCGCCCAGTAGGTCGTCGTCGCCATCACCGCCCTGCAGCTGATCGTCGCCGGCATCGCCATCGAGCCGGTCGTTGCCGCCATCACCGCTGATCTGATCGGCGCCGTCGCCGCCCTGGAGGGTGTTGCTGGCCTGGTTGCCGATGAGGATGTCGGCAAAGCGGCTGCCCAGCACCTGCTCGATGGAGATCAGCCGATCGCGGCCTTCGCCGGTCGCTACACCGCTGCTCAGATCCACCACAACAGCGGTGGCGCTGGAGGCGTAATCCGCGCTGTCGAGCCCGCTTCCTCCATCGAGTCGATCATTGCCGGTCCCGCCGCTGAGGAAGTCGTGACCGCCGCCACCCTCAAGGACGTCATCGCCGCTACCCCCCTGCAGGCGGTTCGCGCGCGTCGTTCCCAGCAGCCAATCCGCGCCGCTGCCGCCGCTGGCGTTTTCGATCGAGATCAGGGTGTCGTTGCCATCGCCTGTGGCGATGCCGTTGAGCAGATCCACCACAACGCTGCTGGTTGCGGCCGAGTAGTCCACGGTGTCGTTGCCCAGTCCACCGTTGAGGATGTTGTCGGCGCTGTTGCCGCTGAGGACGTCGGCCCTGGGGCTGCCCAGCACATGCTCGATGTTGATCAGGGAGTCGTTGCCATCCCCGCTGGCCACGCCGTTCGCCAGATCGACCACCACCGGCTGGAACAGGTTGGAGTAGTCCACGGTGTCGATGCCATCGCCACCGTCGAGAACGTCGTCTCCGGCTCCACCGCGGAGCATGTCGTTCCCATAACCACTGAGTAGCACATTCGGCCCGCTATTGCCGATCAGGCTGTCGTCGCCAAGGCCGCCCACCACGGCTTCGATCGAGGCGTAACGGTCGTTGCCATCGCCGGTGCCCCGTTGTGTGATCAGGTTGATCGTGAGGGGTGCGCTCACCTCGGCGTAAACCACGGTGTCGTATCCCGATCCGCCGTTGAAGTGGTCTGTGCCCGGACCGCCTATCAGGATGTCGTCGCCTGCGTCGCCATAGAGGGCGTTGTCGCCGCCTTCGCCAAGGAGCAGGTCGTCGCCGTCACCGCCCTGCAGCCGGTTGTTGTGCACATTGCCCCTGAGGATGTCGTTGCCGCTGCCCCCGATCACGTTTTCGATCGCGATCAGCGTGTCGTTGCCAGCACCGCTGGCGCTGCCGAATCGCAGATCCACGCTCACGTCTGTCGCCACAGCGGAGTAGTCGGCCGTGTCAACGCCTTGGCCGCCATCGAGGCTGTCGTCACCCGCTCCCCCACTGAGGCGGTCGTTGCCATCGCCACCCTGCAGCCGGTTGTCGAGGTTGTTCCCGATCAGGATGTCGTCGCTGATGCCGCCGATCACGTGTTCGATCGCGATCAGCGTGTCGTTGCCCTCACCGGAGGCCCGCTCGTTGTGGAGATCCACCACCAGGGAGGCCGCCACTGCCGAATAGTCAACGGTGTCGTCGCCAGCACCGCCGTTCAACACGTCGTTGCCGATGCCGCCGCGGAGGCGGTCGCTTCCAGAGCCGCCCTGGAGGGTGTTGTGGTCGGCGTTGCCGACCAGGGTGTCGTTGCCGCTGCCGCCGATGGCGTTCTCGATCGCAAGCAACGTGTCGTTGCCATCACCTGAGGCACGGCCTGCGCGCAGGTCCACGCTCACTGCCGTGGTCAGGATCGAATAGTCCGCGGTGTCGTTGCCGCTGCCGCCATCGAGTTGATCATCACCACCGCCACCTCGGAGGATGTCGTTGCCGGCGCCGCCCTGGAGCGTGTTGTTGGCGTTGTTGCCGATCAGGCTGTCGGCACCGATGCCGCTGATGGCGTTCTCGATCGAGATCAGGGTGGCTTCGCCATCACCGCTGGCATGGCCGCTGGCCAGATCCACCCAGACGGCCGTGAGTAACTCTGAATAATCCAGCGTGTCATCGCCGTTCCCGCCATCCAGCCAATCCGTTCCGCCACCACCGGTGAGACGGTCGTTCCCGCCGCCACCCACGAGCACGTTGTCGGCTGCATTGCCAATCAACGTGTCTGAGCCCCTCCCACCGAGAACGGTTTCGATCGCGATCAGCGTGTCGTTGCCCTCTCCCTTGGCGTAACCGTTGCGGAGATCCACCAGCACCGCTGCCGACTGCGCCGAGTAGTCGGCTGTGTCGACGCCCTCGCCGCCATTGAGTTCATCGATGCCGGGGCCGCCCTGAAGGATGTCGTCGCCAGCGCCTCCCTGGAGAAAGTCATTGCCGCTGCCGCCCTCCAGGCGGTCGCCACCGGCGCCGCCGTCCAGCCGGTCGTTGCCGCTGTCACCCCTGAGGTTGTCGTTGCCGCCGCCGCCCTGCAGCGTGTTGTTCTCACCGTTACCGATCAGGAGGTCGTCAGCGCTGCCGCCGCGACTGTGTTCAATGGCGATCAGCGTGTCGTTGCCGTCGCCAGTCGCGGTTCCGTTGTCAAGGTCGACGGTCACGCTTGTCGTCAACGCTCCGTAGTCGGCGGTGTCTTGGCCCCCGCCGCCATCGAGTCGATCGTTGCCGCTGCCGCCCCGGAGGCTGTCGTCGCCGTAGGCGCCCTCGATGGTGTTGTCGCCGCTGTCGCCGATGAGGGTGTCGGCACCGCTGCCGCCCCGGAGGTGTTCGATGTTGATCAGGGTGTCGTCGCCATCACCGGAGGCGATGCCACCGGCGAGATCAACCACCACCGCGGTGGTCAGTGCCGAATAGTCGGCGGTGTCGTTGCCGCTGCCGCCATCGAGCTGGTCGTCCCCGGCCCCGCCGCTGAGGTTGTCGTTGCCGTCACCACCGTGCAGGGTGTTGTCGTTCGCGTCGCCGATCAGGGTGTCGTCGCCGTTGCCGCCCCTGATGTTTTCGATTGAGCTGAGGTTGTCGTTGCCGTCGGCTTTCACCCGCCCGCTGCTGAGATCCGCAACAACCGCTGTGGTCAGCGCTGAGTAATCGGCGGTGTCGACACCGTCGCCGCCGTTCAGTGCGTCGATCCCGGTGCCACCCACCAGGGTGTCGTTGCCGCTGCCGCCGTTGAGCGCGTCGTTGCCGCTACCACCTTCCAGCACGTCATCGCCGTCGCCGCCGTCGAGCAGGTCATTGCCGCTAGCACCATCGAGGATGTCGTTGCCGCCGCCGCCGCGGAGTGTGTTGGCGGTGTTGTCGCCGAGGAGTGTGTCGTCAGCGGCGCCCCCGAGGACGGTTTCGATGGAGAGGAGAGTGTCTAGGCCATCACCGGAGGC
>CALRUA020000039.1:0-12912 GCA_943371215.1 Cyanobium sp. NIES-981
CGGTGACTGCCAGGAAAGATGACGTCCTGCTGCTGTTCAAGCCGCCATCGTCAACGTAGCTGGTGTGGATTCGATTTCTGTAGACGGTGGATTGATCCAAACCACTTCTGGCTGACGCCAGCAGCGTGTGGATCGTGACCAGCGACGTGGGTGTCGCTGGCGAGCCTGCTCGTAGACGACAGCGCGGTGACGACAGATCTCGACGGCCTGACCGCTGTGACGTTGCTGAGGCGTCACGAACTTGATGCCGCTGTGGCGATGCCGGTGGTTGTACCAGTCCGCAAATGACGCCACCCACTGGCAGGCCTCCTCCTTGCTGGCAAATGGCCGTCTTGGGTAGTCAGGCCGATATTTCGCCGTCCGGAACAGGGATTCCGAGTAAGGGTTGTCGTTCGATACCCGTGGCCTCGAGAACGATCTCAACACGCCCAGCTCTTCCAGCCGGCTCTCCAGCGTGGCCGCGCGCATCGCGTTGCCGTTATCCGCGTGTAGGACCAGCGGCTGCTTCCGGCCTTTACTGATCCGCTCTCTCAGGCAAGCCCTGCTCACCAGATCGGCTGCAATGGCTGGGTCTTCCCGTTCGGCGACATCCCAGGCCACCACTTTGCGGCTCCAGACGTCGATCACCAGGTAGAGGTACAGCCAGATCCCGCGCACGGTGGTGGGGAGATAGGTGATATCCCAACTCCAGAGCTGGTTCGGAGCGATAGCCCTGAGCCGCGGCACGGGTCTTGGTTCCTGTGGTGGCCGTGCACGACCCCGCCGGTGAACCTGGCCGTGAGCATGGAGAACTCGGTAAAAGCTGCGCTCTGAGCCGATATACAACCCGCGATCCGCCAGCACCGGCACGATCTGCCCAGGCGGAAGCGCCGCGAATTCAGGCTCATTGCAGGTCAGCAGGATCCGTTGGCGTTCCTCCTCACTGAGGCGGTGTGCCACGTGGCGGTGGCTCCCCTTGCGCCGGTCGACGCCATCACCGTCACCAACAAACTGACGTCGCCAGCGCTGCAGCGTGGTGAGCCCCACGCCGAGCAGCAAGGCCAGCTCACGGGCTCGGGCACCATTGGCCATGCCCTCATCAAGGATGTCCAGGGCCTTCCGGCGATCGTCGGGTGACGTCAATCGTCCCCGTCCTCTCCCCAGAAGGCCTGAATCTTTTTTGAGGCAATCAGCAGTGCAGCCGCCTCCGCCAGGGCTTTCTCTTTGCGGCGTAGCTCCTGCTTGAGCCGCTTGATCTCCTTCTGATCCTGTGCGCGGAGGCGTTCAAGCTCCTTCTGCTCGTTCAAGGTGAGCACTGGCTTCTCGTTGGCATCCTGGGATGCTTGCCGCCACCGCTCCACCTGTTCAGGAAACAGTCCTCGCTCCCGGCAGTAGCCGCTGAGCTCCGTGGCATTGAGTCCAGCGGTCTCGAGCACCACCGTGAATTTGTCGGCAGCACCCCAGCCATCAGGGTCTTTCTCGGATGCCGGCACCACCTCTCCCTGCAACCGCCACGCCTTCCTCCAGTTGTAGAGGGTGACCACGTGAATGCCCAGTTCTGCTGAGATCTGGGCCACGCTCTGCCGCATGGGCGGACTCATCCGCCTCCTGACGTCAGCCTTGATGGCCTCGCTGTAGCGACGCATTGCTCTGCTCCATCAAGCCCCCTTGGTGATCGAAATGGAGAGGCGTCAACTTTGCTGGCAGAGGGGGAGCGGTCTGGCCGATCGCGGCCAGCAGTGGGCCCGCCACCGGCGCCAGTTCATTGGCGTAGCTGGCGATCGTTCCCCAGATGTTCTCCTCGTTGCGTCTGTTACTGCGGCTGATCGCTCGGCTCACACCACGGACGCTGGATCTGGCTCTGTTCTTCATGGTCTTCATTGCTTGATGGTGGTCGTAGTGGTCCTTGCTGCTCTGCTGCCGATCGCTCGCTGCCCATAGGCTTGCCGCGTTCAGGGCGGGCGTCAGCTCGCTTTGAGAGGTTCCACCAGCTCCAGTTGTCCTGTTGTGGGCCGCAGGCCAGACCGCGGCTGCTGCAACGTGAAGGTGGAGCCCTCCTCTGAAAGGTCTGCGGTGGTTCCCCATAACTTCTGGCCAGCGACGCTGAGCGAGCCGATGCGTTGGATCGGGAAGCGATCGGTGGCGCGGCGAATGGGCTGATCCACGCACGCCAGCAGGGCGATGGCCAGCACCCCCGCGTTGTAGAAGTTCCAGGCCACCATCAGGGTTTCGCCCTCATAGGTCGGTCGCCAGTTGCCGAGGTCTGAGGCCAGCAGAGTCAGCACGTACCGCATCAGGATGGCCAAGCCGAACACCGCCAGCATCAACAGGAGCGGCCAACTCAGGGTGAGATTGAGGCGCTGCTCTGATGTCGTGGTGCTCTTGCTGGTCACAATGCCGCCGTAGATCCGGAACGGGTGCCTGAGGATCTGCAGCAGGCGTCGCAGCCCCGGAACACAGAACAGCGATTCGTACACCTCATTCCAGAACTGGAACTGGTGGTAGTTGCAGAGCCAGCTGGTCAGGGTGTGGAGCACCAGCACGAACGGTACGCCGTAGGCGAGGTATTCAATCGGCGGTGCGGCGATCAACGTGAACCCGAACACCAGGCTGAGCAGGGGAAGCACGAGGTAGATCAGCCGCCACAGGGGCGTCAGCAGGCTCACCGCCAGGTTCACATAGAAGCTGATCTGCTCACCGTTGAGGCGGGTCCAGATCGGCAGCTCCCGCGGCCTGAAGAAGATCTGGACGTTGCCCTGCATCCAGCGCAGGCGCTGGTCCAGAAAGTCGGCAAAGGTGCGCGGCACTTCGCCCATGCTCAACACCTCGTTGAGGTAGCGCATTGTCCAGCCCCGGGTCAGCAGCTTGGTACTGGTCTGGTGGTCTTCAATCAGGCAGCTGGTCACGTAGCCGCCGATCGTCTCCAGGGCGCTGCGCCGCACCACATAGGAGGTGCCGCAGCAGATCACTGCGTTAGAGCAATCGCGAATCACCTGCAGATAGCGAAAGAAGTAATCCAGATCGCTCGGCATGACGACCTCAAGGCCGAGATTGCGGCTGTGGAACTCCGCCTGGAAGTAGTGCTGCGGGGTTTGCACCAGGGCCATCTTCGGATCGGCGAAGAAGCCCAGCGTGCGTTCCAGGAACCCGGCAAACGGCATGAAGTCGCAGTCGAAGACGGCGATGAACTCGGCGCTGGTGTGGGCCAAGGCATGGTTGAGGTTGCCCGCCTTGCGGTGGGCGTTGCCTTCGCGGCTCAGATAGTTCACACCAAGCTCTGCCGCCAGCGCGGCAACCTCGGGCCGGTGTCCATCATCGAGCACGGTGATCGTGCGATGGGGATAGCGGAGGTTTCGGCAGGTGAGGATCGCCCGCCGAACCAAGCGCTCAGGCTCGTTGTAGGTGGGGATCCACACATCCACCGTTGGGGCGTTCTGCTGCACCCACGGCTCCAATTGATCCGCCTGGCGACTGCGCAGGCCCGGATCGAAGCGCAGGGCGGGCAGCAGTTGCAGGCCGGTGGTGAGCAGGTAGAGCAGCTCGGTGCCGAACAGCAGCACGCTGCAGGTGAAGCTCAGTGGGTGGGCGGTGTTGAGCGTGGTGGCTCGCCAGAGGAAGTAGCGCAGCGCGAACGCCACCAGCACCAGTTCGACCACCGCATAACTCCAGCGCCGCCTTGGCAGCCAGAGGGTGGCCGACGTGGCTATCCCGGCCAGCACCACCGGCGGAAGGGCATCGCGCCACAGATCCCCAACCTGGAACTGGCGGGGCAGCACCCGCAGGCTCAGGGGGTTGAACTGCGCTCCATCCAGCCAGCCGATGTCGGCGGTGGCCAGCACCAGGGCCCCGAGCAGCAGCGCCGTGGCCACCACCAGGAACGCCCAGGCGCCGGGGCTCACAAGGCGGGTTCCCCCGCTCACTGGAAGATCACCCGGGCGGAGTAACCCACAAAGCACAGCTTGCGCGGCGGTGCCGGCACATCGTTGTCGATCCGCACCCTCACCCGACTTTCGCGGGCCAGATTGATCGGCAGCGGGGCGGGGTCTTCGTTCTGGCTCGAGAGCCGGCCCACTCCGGAACGGATCAGATCCACCTGGCCGCGCAGATCCAGCTCTTCGCCGATCAGGTCAATGCGGGCGCGGCTGCCGATCCGCAAGCGCCTGAGATCCTGCTCCGACACGTAGGTAGTGACCGAGCGGCTGGAGCAGTTCACCAGGCGCAGCAACGGTTGCTGGGGACGCAGCGAATCGCCGCGCCGCGCCTGGACCTCCCAAACCACGGCCGGACCGGGCGCCTCGATCCATACGGTGCTCTGTTTACGGAACAGGCTCTCGGCCGTCTTGAGCTGGGCCTGCAACCCCGTCACCCGGCGCTGGGCGGCGACCCGTTCGCCCTCGAGCTGGGCCAGTTTCAGGCGCACCTCCTGCAGACGCGGCAGCGGATCGATGCCACCGCGGGTGCGGTCGAGATTGAGATTGCGATCGGCCGCCTGCACCCGGTTGGTCTGGGCGCGGATTTTGGCCTCAATCGCCAGGCCCTGCTGCCGTTCCGACTCCAGGGTTGTCCGAGCCCGGTCGACCACGTTGGCTGCAACCGCCCCCGCCCGGAACAGTTCTTCCTGGCGCTTCAGGTTTCGTTCGCTGAACGCCAGTTCCTGCCGCTCGCGAGCCAGTTCCGCCCGAAGCTGGTCGAGGTCATTGCTGGTCCGCGCCGTTTCCAGGCGGCGCTGGTCGCCTGCATCCTGACGGAACTCCGCAGCCAGCCTGCGCTGCAGCGCTAATTCCTGCTCCACTTGCTCCAGCCTGGCCTGAGCGGTGGTGAAGGCCGTACGCAGTTGCTGAACGTCGCCATCACTGGCTCTGGGGTTCTCCACCAGGGCCAGGGGTTCGCCAGCCCGCACGGCCTCTCCGGCCTCCACCTTCAGATCCATCAACTGGCCGCTGATGGGACTGGCCAGTTCGATGAAATCCGCGTCCACCACCGCATCACGGGAACGGGTGGTGAGCACGTGCATCACGACGCCCAGGGCCGCCAACAGCAAGCACCCCCCCAGACCGATCACCAGGGCATTGGCCCTAGAGCTGCGCTGCGGCGGCGGATCATTCGGTATGGGGTCAACGGCCATGGCACACGATCAGGTGGCCACCTCGGGCTGGATCCTGCCAGGGCTGAATGGGCAGAGCGGCATTGGCCGCATCGTGAGACCGCTGGTGATCGCAGGTCGCTGTGACGCCGAACAAAGCACCACCGCTTCGGGCAAAAGGCACAGGTGCGGATTCTCGCTGCGGTGAGGAAGCTACGGCTGCAGGCGCACGCTGGCCAGGTGGCGGCCCTGCAGCGGGCGAAACTTCACCGAGGCCGGCTGCCCCGTCGCCAGGCCTGACGCCTCGCGCTGATCCAAGCGCACATCGATCCCGAACCGATCCAGATCGGCGATCTCCAGCAAGTGTTGGATGGCTCTGACCATGTGGGTGCTGCTGGATGGAGCGCGGCGCTGGCTACTGGGCAGCGAGCCCGGCAGTGGCCCGATGGTCGACTGCCAGTCCTTGTCTGCGTTGGGCTGAACCAGCCAAGCTGGGTTCAGTGATAGGAAGTGGATGAGCAATCACGACGGCCAGAAGCTCACGCCCCGTGAGATGGTTCGGGCCCATGCCTATCCCGTGCTCGCTGCGTTGAGCACCGTGGCGTTGGTGGTGATTGCAGCCAGCCTCGTGGCCATCGCCAGACAGGCCGATCACATGAATCGCTGTCTTGCTGTGCCAGGGAGCCCGGGCTGCCATCGATTCCGTTGAATGCGCCTCAGCCCCCTTGCGCTGGAGGGAGAGATAGAGCAGCTGCTGCATGCGGTTCTTCTCCCATACGCACAAGGCACAACAAAGCCCGGAGCGTGGCCCCCGGGGGTTTGCCTGCTCAGCCGTGGTGCCGACCCAGGAGGGGTCGGGCGCAGCTGCGCAAGTTTGGTGCTGGATACAGCCTGATCGTCTGATCAGCGAGTTTTCAGTTGTGGGCGGAGCTGCCGGCACTGGCACCTGGGGCCAGGTGTCGAATGGGACGTTCCGTTCGGTCCGGGGCACCTCAGGCGGGGCAGGCCGGGGTGGAAGTCATCGGCGCTGCGCCTATGGCAGCGCGAGCTCGCGCAAAGGCTGATGCAGTCCCTGCCGCCGATGCCCACGGGTAGCTGCGCAGATGCACCTCAAGGCTGTGGCCCATGCTCGCCGCCGCTGAACCTGCATCGATGCCCAGCTGATGGCAACGCAGGCTGTAACTGTGCCGGAAGCTGTACGGCACGGCGTTCTCACCCTTAGCGGCTAGTTCACCCCGCAGCGCCTTCCACCCGGCCTAATGGTTCAGGTAGGTGCGCATGCCATCGCCGGCACCGTTACCACTGGTGAGCGGGGGAAGTTCGATCAACCCGGCCTGCCAACGCAGCAGCCCGCTGGCCGCAGCGCCGGCCAAGCTGCCGCATAGTGCGGATTCGCTCCGACGCAAGCCAACCCGGATCAGCGCCACCCTGCCCTGGGGGCTCGCCCAGCGGCTGCAGGAGCGGGCGGACGTTGAGGGCAGGAGCCTGAGCAATCTCATCGCCCATCAACTGGAGGGTGCGCCGGCTGACCCTTGCGCCCAAGGCCCCACCACGGCCATAAAGGGATCGGGAAAAGACACGAACCCCCAGGTGCTTCTGCTTGGGTTTTTTTTGTCACCACTGCGGGGGCACCTGCACTGCACCCAGCCCAAACGCTGAAGGTTCTGCCAGAGCTGAATGGCGTGGAACCGCAGCATCCGGCGGCCATGCGGGATCTGCATACGCCCTGCGGTGGTGACATCGGCATCCGTCACCTCGAACCACTTGGCATGGAGGGTTTCCCCGGCGCTGGTGATGCGAACCACCTGCGAGCCGTAGGGGAGATCGCAGCCAACCGGTAGCCTCACGGCCCTGGCGTTTCTGCTCTGGCTTGTCGTTGCCTTACATGGCAGTAGTTCGCTTCGAAAATGCGCGTTGCGGGCTTACCCGCGACTGGCAGGCAGCTACGGGAGGCATTCCGATCAGGGGCGCATTTGACTCAACGTACAGCAATTTTAGTTCGGTCAAGGGATATTCAGTGTTGCAGCCCTAGTCCCTGCTTATGACAAGTCGGTCCAACTCTCTTTCATTCAGTGAAAGTCCTAAAAACGGCTATTTTGCTTGGATTCCTGGGAGCCCCAGCACCTCTCTTGGCTGCACCCAGTGGCTCCGCCGACATCGAAGCAAAGGGAAGTGCGCCAACCTTTTGCAATATCAGCAATGATGGTGGAGTCGTTTCCATGGCAATCTCTGCCGAAGGCGACAGGCTCGTTGGCAATGGAAAGTTCAGCTACGTTGCCAATTCGAACTCCAAGGTTGTTCTCAGTGCGGTGACTCAGGACTCTCCCGAGAATGCCGCTGCATCGACGCCACGCATTGCACTGGCAGACCTCGTGGCCAACAACTCTGCGAGCGCAATTGCGGATAGCAAGGAGTCAGGTGGCGTGATCAGAGCGGCAGGTGCCATTACTGCTTCAATTGAGCAGAACAATGCAGCGCGTCTCTTAACCGCAGGTGACTATGCCCTGCAGGCAACTGCTACCTGCACCTCTCTCTGATCAATGAGGCTATTTCTTCTGCTTGTTGCAGCTCTGTCGTCTGGGCATGCATATGCCCAGACTGCTTTTCTTGAGAAAAGAGAGTTCAGCGCCAAGAGTGGCACGGTGCGGGTCAAGATGGCTGTCTCTCACACGCGCAAGACAGCGGCCGAGCTCACGGTGAGACTGAAAGGCCCCGGGAAAGATGAAACCACCCCTGGCGCAGTCCTAACTCAGGATGTGATCATTGTGCCCAGCCAGTTCAAGATACCGCCTAACAAGGTGAGGAAGCTGTCTATCAGTTTTCGTCCTGAACTGGCCACACGAACTCCCTATTTCGCATGCGTCCTTTATCAGCCGCCCATAGAGCGAATAGACCGTGGGCCGCAAGGTGGTGGATCCATGCTGTTGGCTACGGAATCATGCTCTCGTTTTTGGGTCATCCCTTAGTCGCTGGAGAACGGCTTGAGCTAGACAACTTCTCGGCTTACCCTCCTCAGCCAAAGCTCGAACTGGATCTTGATGACGGCAGCACGTGCGCTGTTACAGATCGCGCTCCGCCAACGTTAGTGTTCTATGGTCGGCAGCTCAACAGCATTGATCAGCCAAGAGGCTCCGCGTTGGGAATGAAAAATGACCTCGGTGGTGGAGTCGCCCTCATAATTCCACTCGGCGGAACAGGATTCAAGAAAAAGTGTTCAGGCTTACTGCAGCTTCAAGAAGGCAGAGCGAAGATGGCCTTGGCAAACCAGATGCTTGAGGCCGGACAGCTCACCGAAGCAGATATGAAGAAGCTTGTTGAAAGGATGCGAGTGGTTCTTGGAATCTAGTTGGACTAATAGAGAAGACTGAGATGCTGAATCGTTCTGCGCGGTCTCAATCCGCGGCGAGGCTCAGCACCATCGCCAGGGGAGTGGATTGTTCTGCGTCGCAAGGTGTCGCCGGCCACTCCGCCCCGATGTGGGAGTCGAGGGCCTAGGGCCTGGTGCTTGGCGGAAGATAGAGGGGCTCCTGGCCCAATGGGAGGCGGATGGGAACCGGGAGCGAACCGGCAGGCCTAAGGGCGGATCAACAGTCGTCAGTGACACTAACGACAAACCGAGAGATCAGGAATCCGCCCGAGGCATCCACCGCCGGCTGGTCAAGTGGGCCCAAGCAGGCGATGTACAGGCCGGTGGGCTGGTGGAACATCGGAAGTCTTGCCGATCGGTTAACCAGGCTGCGATTGCTGCCGGGCCACGTCAGGAGTACATCCGAGTTCGTATGGATGATCCGGCCAAGGCCGCTGCATCCCTCAGATGGGGATTGGCCCTGGTGACCGTTCTCCCTGGCGTAGAGCTCCAGCAGATAGGCCGCCAGGTTGCTCATGAAGCGGCCTTCCTCAATCGCCCTGCCCTCAAGGGCATCCATGGCTGATGCCGGCAGGGAGATAGTGAGGCGGCTAGTGCCGCCCCGCTGCTCCTGATCCAAGATGCTACAAATGCACTACGCGTGGTGGCAATCTGCTGTGTCTGGGGTCAACCCCCTAGGGCATCAAGGCGCCGCTCGATCGCCTCAAGTCGTTGCAGAACCGTTACTCCAGCCGGCACCCGCTCTGCAGCATTCCGAAACATCTTCACCAACACCAGTTTAAAGCTGAGTCCCTCCTGACCAGCCATGGCCTTGAGCTGTTCAGCCAGGATGAGCAAGCGCCGCACCCACAGTCCCGAGTTCAAGGCCAAGGTCGCCATGGAGGCGATCAGTGGCAGCAAGACGATCAAGGAGATCGATGCAGACCACGCCATCCATCCAATCCAGGTGAGCCAATGGAAGAGGCCGCCGCAGGATGGTGGACTACCTCGCCAGAGAAGGCATCCTGTTCACCATGACCAGGATCGAACACTCGTGCGCCCCGTGGGTTTAAGGGCGATCTAGCAAAAACCTCGCACCACGGCTCCTGGTCCACCATCCGAGCGCGTTCCCTGCTTGCTGGAGTCAGCACGCTTACATCGGTGGACAGACGTTGTCCGGCATCTGTGGAGGAACTGCAATGTAAGGCCGCACAGCTCCCTGGGTTCCAGAACTCACCATGAGACCTATTCTCAACCCAAGCCCTGTTCCGCCTGTCCGGGGTTGGCGATGTCAAGCGCCTTATCCGTTAGAAAAAAAGCACCCACCTCATTGAAGTGAACCAATGCTTCACTACACCAGCCTGCTTATCACTCAGCTAATGCTAGCCAAGGTTCATCATCTGGCCGCACTGATTGCACTGGGGTTCGGACTCATCGCCATGGCCATTCCCAAGAAGAGCCCTGGACACCGACGCAATGGTCAAATTGCCCTGGTTGCGATGGCTGTTCTGATCGCACTGGCGTTGTTGCTGCTCGCGACGTACCTATTACCCGATAACCCATCACGGGCGCGAGGGGCTCAGCTATTGATCTACCTACTCGTGTTGGCTTGGATGGCGGCATACTCTCTGCTAGCCGGCTACCGCTGGGCATCCCCCCGGCGCAGTTACCCAATTCCAGCCTGGGATATTGGTTTAGCTATCCTGGCAGGATCAGGATCTTTTGTATCGTTCCTTGGTCTGGTCTGGGATCTGAGCCAACCGCCCTCCTATGACCCTGCCTTGATGATGGGGTCCTTTGGCTCCGAGCTTACTTTTCTTCTGAATGGCGGGGCCTTCCTGTGGTTTGGAACCGCTGACCTTCGCGTCTTGAGCCATGGCGACCTGAGTGACCAGGAACGCACTACGAAGCATGTTGTGCGACTGACGATGGGGATCTATGCCCTCGTTGTTGGAGTAATGCTGGTCAACATTGCACCTCACCTTTTCCCAGGCCAGCAGCATCCCGGTGCCTATCTATTTTCTTTAGGGGCTCCAGCCATTCTATTTGTACCTGCTAATGCCTTGTTACTACGTCACCTCAGTGAGCAGAGTGAAAACCGTGGCTAGGTGTTGCGTCTCACCACATTGATCAGCAGAGCAGCTCATTGAGTCGCTGCAGAGGGGATCGGCCACCGAGGGCTGAGTGACTCCTGATGCGGCTATAAATCGAGAGGTACCGGGGCAGCCAGCGCTTCCGTTCCTCGGAGTGCTGGAAGGACATCGAGTAAGCCCATTCGCGGCACAAGGTCTGGATAAAACGCTCGGCCATGCCGTTGGTGCGTGGCGTGTAGGGCCCGGTGCTGATGTGCTTGAGCACAAGGGCGCCACAGGCCTTGGCCAAGTTGCGTGAGAGATAGGCGGGCTCGTTGTCCGACATCACCTGCCGGCATTCCACGCTCTGGCCGTTGAACCAGGCCACTGCCCGGCTTAAGAAGCCGATTGCCGTGGCCTGCTGGTCCGTAAGCGAGAACCTCGACGTAGGCCAGCCGCGTGGCATTGTCGATGGCTACATGGACCAGTTCGTCGCCGACGCCAGGGGAGCAGCCCTTCTGCCGGTTGCCGGTGATGCGGCGCCCGACCCGGCGGAACGAAACAAGCTTTTGGACGTCGATGTGAATCAGGTCTGCCGGTATCTGGCGCTCGTAGCCCTGCACCGGAGGCTTGGGGTCCAGATTTCGCAGCCGCCCGAGGCCAGATCTGCTAGGAGGGCGATGGTGTGTGTATGCATGGGTCGTGAGGTCTCGGTTGGGCGGTAACACCTCAACCGGTAGCGACCTCACAACTCATTGGCTACTGACCAACTTGCCGAGACACAACAAATAAGCATAGAAGCTGCAGTACTGCACACCCCTTGCTAAATGCACCTCATGTGGGAGCGAGATTGCCAGGAGGAGATTGCAGACACGGCAAGAAAGGCTTCATGGCTCTCTTAAGACTGCTGCAGACAGGAGCAGTAGTTAACATCTTGTGACCACATCAAATCAGCCCTCAGCGACATGACTGTGGCAACCAGACGCTCTCAGTGAGCAGGGTATGGAGAGATTTTTCGAGTCCTAGTGCCGTGACCTTGCTAGGACTGTAGAGCAGTTAATGACTGGATAACCCCATACAGATTGGCTCAAGACGCTTGGTTGACGACCTCGGCAGACCTGGAGCTGCCGCTCGCACGTCGGTAAACCTATTCACTTGGTCCGTGCTGGCTCCCCTTTCCGCGGTGGCATCAGCAACGCATCAGCCTGCCACCATCAGAAGTTGTCAAGTTTAGCCACTCTCTTCCCATAGGCCATGAACGACAAGAGTCCTTTCTTCATTTGCGAAACACCCAAATCGTTTCAACAGGCATGTGCCGACCTGGAGCAGTCTGTCGCAACCCATGGGTTCGGCGTATTGGCTGTTCATGATCTCGGCGAGACCTTACGCATCAAGGGCATCGAGTTCCACGAAGATTGCCGTGTGTTTGAGGTCTGCAATCCCCATCAGGCGGCCAGAGTGCTAAGCGCAGACATGGCGCTGAACATGGCACTACCCTGCAGAATCTCTGTCTACACCGCAGCAGGCCAAACTCGGATTGGCATGATTCGACCAAAAGACATGTTAAGCACCCTCTCTCACGATCAAGAACTCCTGGAGATTGCAGAACAAGTAGAGGATTCTACCGAGGCCATCATCAATGCAGCAGCAGCATCACTAGAGCTCTGAATTGGCACTGACTAGCCCTGGCAACCAAGAACCCAGCAAGAACTGACACCAGGAAAAAATATTGTGGATCATATATCTGAACTTGATCCATGGGAATTCCAGCATTTCCAGCAAGAGCTGAAGGAATGGACGCTTACGGAAAACCACCACATGCACAAGAGCTGGCAGTTTTCAACGCACCAACAAGCCATGCGCTGGCACACCTTAGCCCAAGAAGTTACTAAGAGACATGGGCGCAATTGCTGTTTTTACCTAGGCCATGTCAGCAGTGGCAGGATTGAGACTGACATTATCAATCAACTGCAGGGACACCTCACCCGTGATGATCTCGACGTTGCCATGATGATGAACGCAATCGAGGCAGCGCTCAAAAAAGAAGGCGGAACCAGCGAAACAGACCGCCCACAACAATCTTCCAATGTCTCCTGAGGATGCTTGACCCCCAATCCAGGCCCCGGTGCTTAGCGCGCAAGTCATCAAGCGACGAAATCGGCTGGGCTATAGACCCTCGATGAACTCAATGACTTCTTGCCTAGTCTTGCCAAGCTTCTGTTGCAATCGGCCGAGCAGCTCATCGTGCCTGCCTTCAATATAGATCAGATCGTCATCCGTTAGATGTGTTTTCTCACCAGGTCATTCAGTAGCCCGCAACAGTCCGAGCTGCTGAATGGGGGTGCGGCCAGCCAGGGCCATATGACACCTGCGGCCGTTATAGATCGCCAGATAGCGGGGCAACCACCGGCTCCGCTCGGTTGAGGTCTGGA
>CALRUA020000040.1:0-11812 GCA_943371215.1 Cyanobium sp. NIES-981
GCTGCAGCGTCCCATCGACTTGGTGCGCTTGCGCGAGCGGATGAACCCTGAGCTGCGGGCAGCCATTCTTCAAGAGGGCATCACAGCCTGAGGTGATTCGGAAGGACGCGTTGCCCGGGGTTCTGGCCGCCATTCGCTCCCTGGAGGCATGCACTCTTGAGGCAATGGCCTGGCGGCCTCGGCAACAGGGGATGGCAGCGCCGCGATGGGCTGCCGACCCCCCTGACAGCCGAGACGGGTCATGGCCGCTGCCTCCACAGCCTCAAGCACCAGCACCGCCCGCAGCGCGGGTGATGGGAACGAACTGCTGGACCTCCGCGAACCGGAGACCAGCGAGCAGGACAGCACTGGAAACGACAACGCCAGTGGCGCGGATCTTGCTGCCACCAAAGACAACGAGCCCGATAACGCCTTAGGTGGCGATGGCCTCAGTGATGCCCTCAAGGCTGAGCGCAGGCGCAGCAATCAGCTGGAGAAAGAGCTGAGAGGTCTGCGGCAGCAGCTGACCCGCTTCTCGGAGATCAACCCCGAGGAGTACGCCCGCCTGCAGCAGGCCGAACGGCAGAAGCAACTGATCGAGCAGCAGGTGGAACTGCGTGAACGCCAGATGGAAGAGGCCTCCGCCCGCAAGGTGGCGGCCGTTGCCGCTGAACGTGATGCGGCCCATGAGCGCGTGCAGGAGCTACGCAAGGAACGGTTGCTGGAGCGCGCCTTCTCAGAAGCGGAAGGCCGCACCGGCGGCGACGGGCGCGGCACCTTTTTTCAGGTGTTCAAGGGCCAGCTGGGCGAGAGCTTTCGGCTCACCACCAGCAAGGACGGCATCGATGTCCTGGAACCGCTGGACAGCCAGGGCCAGCCACTGCTGGGTGATGACGGCCGGCCCCTGAGCACCGCTGACTTCCTCGATCAGCTGCGCATTCACCCTGTCTATGGCTTCCTTTTTCAACAACGCGGTGCCATGGGTACAGGCGCCATGGGCACAGGCACTGCTGCCATGACCGGTTCAGCGAATGGTGCCTTTGGCGAGGTGCTGAACCCCCAGGCGATGAGTGCCAGCGAGCTCTACCGGGCGGGCTTTGTTGCCAACGGCCGCAGCCCACGCCGCTGAGACACGATGGCCAGCCCTGCTGGTTCTGATCTACCACCAGCAGCAAATCAACCACAATCGCCAGCTTTTTGAGCAGTTAGATCCGCTCGCCGGCATCAGCAATATCCCCGTGCGATAGCAGGATTGTGGGCACTAGGAACACGAGCAGCAGCACGGCCCCATGCCATAACTTCCAGCCACTGATGACCAGGTGGCAGACCCCACGGCCATAAAACAATGGCCACAACCAGGAGCATCGGCGCCAGCGTCAGCCCCTTGGCGGCAATGGCGGCTGCTGGCCCTTCAAAGCCCGTCAGCTCGCCGATCACCGCATGAATCAACATCAGGGACAGCAGGACCCGGGCGATACGGTTCAGCAACGAGAGCTGGTGGCTCTGCTGGCTCAAGAGGCGTGAGGTCTGAGTGACGTGCTGACGCGAAGGCACTCAGTGCAAGTCGGGTGGAGGTGATTCGACTAGCGGTCTTTCACCTCCTGGCCTTGCAGGAAGTTGTGGATCATTTGCTCCATGCCCTTCTGCGTCCTCCCATGGGGCCGCAGTCCCTGCTCAGCCCACACACGATCGAGCTCCTGGCGCAGCTCCTCAGGGATCCAGCAGGACAGCACCACCTTGCCCTCGCGGCTGGAGGTGCAGTGACTTTTTGGCGTGGGCATGAAATGACATTGCGCACATGTGCACAATCTGCCATCGCCCTGGCCGTGAACCAGAGACCACTGACCTGCGTGGTCCATGGCCAAATGGGGCATCGATCAACCAGAATGAGAACCGTTCTCGCGCATGGATGGGTCGATGGACCAGCAGGTAGTCCAGGTGCCCGTCACCGTGCTTACCGGCTTCCTTGGCGCCGGCAAGACCACACTGCTGAACCACATCCTCAGCAAGCAGGGGCTGCGCAGCGCGGTGCTGGTCAATGAGTTCGGCGAGGTGGGCATCGACAACGAGCTCGTAGTGGCCACCAGTGATCAGATGGTGGAGCTCAGCAACGGCTGCATCTGCTGCTCGATCAATGGGGAGCTGCAGGAGGCGGTGCATCGGGTGCTCGAGCGACCCGAGCCACTGGATCTGATCGTGGTGGAAACCACCGGCCTAGCTGACCCCCTGCCGGTGGCGCTCACCTTCATGGCCGGCAACCTGCGCGACCGACTGCGGCTTGATTCGATCATCACCGTGATCGATGCCGAACACTTCAGCGCCACGGCGCTTGAGAGCCCGATCGCCCGCGCCCAGGTGGTGTACGGCGACATCCTGCTGCTCAACAAAGCCGACCTTGTGGATGAGCCAAGGCTGAACGCGGTAGAAGCCGAGCTGCGGGCGATCAAAACCGACGCACGCATCCTACGGGCCAGCCGCGGTGATGTTCCTCTGGGCCTGCTGCTGAGCGTGGGGCTGTTTGAGAGCGATCGTCTGGCTTCGCTCCAGGCGCAGGAAGAAGCCCATGAACATCACCACAACCACGGGGATCATCACCACCCTGTGCACGACAAAAAGGATCACCACCTGCACCACCACGAGCATCACGAGCACGAGCATCACCACACCCCAGAACTGGAAGGCTTTAGTTCCGTGAGCCTGGCGGTGGACGCGCCCTTTAATCTGCGGCGCTTTCAGCATTTCCTCGATAACCAGCTGCCTGAATCGGTGTTCCGCGCCAAAGGGGTGCTCTGGTTTCGCGAGAGTGAGAGGCGCCACCTGTTTCACCTCTGCGGCAAGCGCTTCACGATCGATGATTCCGACTGGCCCGAGGGATCACATCGCCACACCAGAGTGGTGGTGATCGGCAAGGGCCTCGATCAGGCAGAGCTGAGGGCCCAGCTCGAGGCCTGCGTAGTGGTGCCATGAGCCAGACCCTGCTGATCTCCGGGCCCCCTGGCTGCGGCAAAACCACCTGGATCCAGAACCAGATCCAGGCCCATCGAGGCCCATGCGGATATCTGCGGCTGGCCGGCTATCCCGACGAAGGCCTCTCCCAGGCCCGAGACGGCGGCATCGATCTGGCCTGGTTGCAGGATCAATGCCCTGGGCTGTTGGATCTGGCCGATTTCGATCAGGCTCTGGCGCCCCATCCCAGCAACCTGCTGGCGCTGATCGAGCTGCCCCAGTTCCATCCCCCTTCACAGGCCGATTTGGGCGGCATGGATCGACGGGTTGCTCCCCAGCTGCAAGCGTTGCACCTGAGCCCTGATCGCCATCTGCACTTCGGGCGAGACCCTGAATTGCCGACGCAGGACATTCTGGATTTCAGCGCTCTACAAACCTGGGACCTAAACCTTGACCTGAGCGTGTGGGATCCAGCCAGTCTCAGCAGCTTCTGGTTCGAACTGGTGAACGGCGCCTATGGCGATGTGTACCGCTCTAAAGCACTGCTGAACCTGCCCGACGGCCGGGCCTTCTTCTGCAACTGGATGGTGAGCCAGGAGGGCTCCCAGTTTCTGCCGCTCCAGGCGCTTGCCCCGCCTGACGGTCGCCCGGAGCGCCTGTCCCGCCTGGTGGTACAGGGCAAGGACCTCGATCCCGCGGCCATCGAGGTCACCCTTGCCGATTGCCTGCTCAGCGATGCCGTGCTGGAGCTGCAGCAGGCTCCCCTACGCCAACGTCAATCCTCACCGTCCGCCTGATCGCCATGCCCCATGCCGTGATCTCTTGTCTGCACGCCAACCTGACCGCCCTGGAGGCTGTGCTCGCCGACATCGACCAGCAGGGCATCGACACCATCACCTGTCTGGGGGATCTGGTGGGCTACGGCCCCCAGCCCAACGAGGTGGTGAACCTGGTGCGTCAGCGGGCGATTCCCACCTGCCAGGGCTGCTGGGATGAGGACATCATCGAAGGCCTCAACGCCTGCGACTGCAGCTACCCCTCCCAGCTGGCGGAACGGCGAGGCCATCTGGCCCACCAGTGGACGGCCGATCGGCTGAGCGAGGAGAACAAGTCCTTTCTTGCCAGCCTGCCGATGTCGCTGCGGCGCGATCGGCTGCTGTTCGTTCATGGCAGCCCCAACAGTCAGCACGAATACCTGCTGCCCGATATGGATGCCTTCGCGGCCCTGGAGCGGGTGGAGACCGCCGGCGCCGAGACCCTGTTCTGCGGCCACACCCATCGGCCCTATGTGCGGGAGCTGCGGGAGGGATCGATCCGGGTGCGCGTACAGGACGGTGCAGCCAACGGCGACCCATCCGAAGAAAGACAAATCAATTTGCCGATGCGCCGCATCATCAACGCCGGCTCGGTGGGTGAGCCGCGCCATGGCAACACCAACGCCACCTATGTGATTCACGACGAAGCCGCGGACAGCGTGGAGATCCGGGAGGTGGCCTACGACGTGGAGCGCACCTGCCGGACCATCGTTGAGGCGGGGTTGCCACCGGTGTTCGCCTGGCGCCTGCGCCATGGCTTCGAGTACGCCGAGCGGGCCGATGACGCCAGCCATGTGTGTGAGCGCTGATGGCACGCTGGGCCCTGATCAGTGGACTGCGCGGAGATTTGGAGGCCTATGAGGCCATCCAGACCGATCTGCGCCACACCCGGCGGGTGGACACCCTGTTTGTGCTGGGGGATGTGATCGGCCCTGAGCGGGAGTGCAATGCCCTGCTGAACCGGTTGCAACAGCCGCGCCGCGGCGAGCTGGAGCCCCAGTGCCTCTACGGCTGGTGGGAGGACCAGCTGCTGGCCGAGCGTGGATACCGCGGCGAGCGGCGAGCCGATGCCCTGCGCCTCAGCCAGGGGGAGCCGGCCGTGGATGCCCTGCTCCAGGCGGTGGATCCCGGCCACATGGGCTGGCTGGCGGCGCTGCAGTTCGGCTTCATCGAGCTCGACTGCGCCCTGCTGCACGGCAGCTCCGCCTCTGTCGACGACAGCCTGGGTCCGAACAGCTCACCGCTGCTGCTGCTGGATCGCCTCACCCGTATGGAGGTGAACCGGCTGTTCACCGCCCGCAGCGGCCAGCAGTTCCGCCTCGAGCTCAGCGGCGGTGGAATTGAATCCCAGGTGCGGGATCTGGAGGGCGAACGGCACCAGCAGCACAGCGTTCCCCAGCGCCAGGTGATCGGCATCGGGACCGGCATCCACTACACCATTTACGACCCCGGCAGCGATCGCCTCGATTTTCTCAGTGCCGGCAGCAGGCCCCAGCAACGGGCGCGGGGGTTTGCATGACCCCGCAGCTGGGGGGAACGCTTGAGACCCTGCAGGTGGACCTGGCCGGGAGACAGCTGCGCCTGGTGCTGGAGCGCCGGGGGCCGGCGGCGGCCCCCCTTTGGCTGCTGCTGCCGGCGCTGAGCACCGTGTCGAGCCGCGGTGAATGGAAAGCCTTCGCGGATGCGGTGGGCGATCGGCGCCAGCTGGTGAGCTTCGACTGGCCCGGTTTCGGCGACAGTGACCGCCCAGCGATGCCTTACGACGCCGCACTGCTGCGCTCGGCGCTGCGGGCCGTGCTCTCCTACCTCCGCACCACAACCCGGCAGCGCCCCACCGTGATCGCCGCGGGCCACAGCGCCTCGATGGCCCTGGGGCTGGCCACCGAATGCTCTGGCCTGTGGCAGGAGCTGGTGCTGGTGGCCCCCACCTGGCGCGGCCCCCTGCCGACGATGATCGGCTGTACCCCGCAGCAGTTTCACTGGCTGCGGAGTCTTGTCGCAGCACCATGGGTCGGCCCGGCGCTCTACCGGCTCAATACCAGCCGGGCGGTGCTTGGGCTGATGCTGCGTCGCCATGTCTGGGTCGCCCCCACCCTGCTCACACCGGAGCGGATCCGCGAACAGCAGCGGTTGGCACGACGCCACGGAGGGCGCTTCGCCAGCGTGGCCTTCGTGAGCGGCGGCCTTGATCCGGTAGGGGATCGCACCTGGTGGCTGCAGCAGGCGCGGTTGCTCCAATGCCCGCTGCAGGTGGTGCTGGCGGCTGATGCTCCGCCGCGCTCAAAGAAAGAGATGGAGACTCTGGCTTGGGAGGCGGCTGATCAGCTCAGCGTGATTCCTGGTCGACTGGGCCTGCACCAGGAATTCGGAGCCCTGCTGGCACGGCAACTGCTGGAGAGCTGCGTGTCTGCTGGCTGAGCAGGAGCGCCAACAGGAATCCTGCAAATTGCACGATCACCACACACGGACCGGAGGGCAGGTTGGTGAGGCCCGACCCGAGAAGACCCAACAGGGCGCAGCCACCGCCGAGGCTGGCTGAGACAAGGGTATAGAGCGGGAAGTAGCGGCTCACGAGCCGCCCCCCGCAGGCCGGGATCACCACAAAGGCGCTGATCAACAGCACCCCCACCGCTTTGATTGACACCGCTACCACTACCGCCAGCAGAACGATGAAGATCAGGCGGTGACGGTTGGCCCCCACCCCGAAGGCTCCGGCGAGATCGCTGTTGAGGGTGAGCAGAACCTGGGCACGCAGGCTCAGGGCGAGATAACTCACCGCACCGATCAAGAGGACGCTGATCACCGCCAGATCACTCCAGCTGATCCCGAGGATGTCGCCGAACAGCAGCTGCTGGATGCCACCGCGGTAGGTCTCCACCAGGCTCAGGGCCACCACCGCAAAAGCGAGAGAGGTGGAATACACGATGTTGAGCAGGGCATCGGCCGGCAGGCCGCTGCGGGCTACCAGCTGGTTCACCAGCAGGGCAAACAGCACTGCGAAGGGAATCAGTATCAGAGTGGGATTTACACCCAGCAGGATTCCCAGGCTGATGCCCAGGAGGGCCGAATGCCCCAGTGCATCGCTGAAGAACGAAAGCTGGCGCAGCACCGCGAAACTGCCCAGCAGACCGCCCAGGGCACCGGTGAGCAGACCGCCCAGCAAAGCCCGCTGCATAAACGGTTGGCTCAGCACCACCAGCACAGATGACGAATCAGCCATGGCCACCGACACCGGCATGGTGATGGCGGTAGGGCACCACATTGGGGCCATAAAGCTCAGCCAGCCGCGCTGGACTGAGCGCGTGGTCGGGGGCACCACTGCAGCGCAGGCGCCGATTTAGGCACAGCACCTGATCACAGCTGCGCCGCACCATTTCCAAATCGTGCGACACCTGCAGCACGGTCCAGCCCTCCTGCCGGCGCAGCTCCAGCAGCAGTTGCTGGAACTGCTCGCTGCTGGGGGCATCAAGGCCAGCCTGGGCCTCATCGAGCACCAACAACTGGCGGGGCCGCACCACACAGAAGGCCAGCAGCACACGCTTGAGCTGACCGCCGGAGAGCTCGCTGAGCCGGCGCTCGGCCAGGTCCTGGCAGCCGGTTCTCTTCAGGGCACGGTGCACGGCGTCGAATCGGCGGCTGTTTCCCAGCCAGGCCAAGCTCAGGCCTGGTGGATCAAAGCCAAAGCCCACGAATTCCCCCACCGTGAGGGGGAAGCGCCCCTGCAACGCCAGGCTCTGGGGCAGGTAGGCAATCTGTGCACGCACCGACCGGGGCAACTCGCCCGCCGAGCTGAGCGGGTGGCCCAGGATCTGCACGGTGCCTGAGGCGCGGGGATGCAGGCCAAGCAGGGCGCCCACCAGGCTGCTTTTGCCAGCACCATTGGGACCCACCAGGGCCGTATCGGTTTCACGGGGCAGAGCAAAGCTCACCTGCTCCACAGCCAGCTGCTCGCCACGGCGAACGCTCAGACCCTCAACCATCAGCACTGGGTCGCTGTCTGTCATTGCCCGAAGGTCTGGCGCAGATCAGCCACGTTGCGTCGCATCAGCTTCAGATAGGTGGAGGGATCGCGCGAGGCATCCTCCGTGGCTGTCTCCATCGGATCAAACACCACCACCTTCACCCCTAGATCCTTAGCCAGGGCATTGAAGGAGCGGTTGCCCTCCTGGGGTTCGCTCAGCAGGGCCTTGAGCTGACTGCCCTTCACCTCTGCCGCCACCCGCTGCAGATCACCCGGTGATGGATTGAGCTCGGGCACATCCACCAGGTAATCGGCCTTGAGGCCATAGCGCTGGGCAAAGTAAGGGGCGAAGTCGTGGAAAGCCACAAACGTTTTGCCGCGATAGGGCTGGAGTTGGCCGGCGATCTCGCTGTTCAGCTGCTTCAGCTCGGCGGTGTAGGCGGCCGCGTTGCGCCGGTAGCCGTCAGCACAGCTGGGATCGGCCTGGATCAGACCATCACGGATGGTTTCCACCTGCTGGACCGCCCGCAGCGGATCCAGCCAGATGTGGGGATTCACGGCACCGTGATCATGGCCATGCGCAGAGCCGTGGTCATCGTGATGCCCATGCTCCTTGCCATGGGCGTCGTCATGGTGTTCCGTTTCCAGGGTGGCGACGCCGCGGCTGGAATCGATCACCTTCAGCTGGGGATTGCCTGCGGAGGCCACGAGCTTGTCGAGGAACCCCTCCATCTCCAGGCCGTTCTTCACCAGCACCCGGGCCTGGCGCAGGGCGGTCAGGTCTCCAGGCTTGGCCTGGAAATCGTGGGGCCCTGTGTTGGCAGGGATAAGTGGGGTAACCGTGGCGCAGTCGCCGGCCACGGCGCGAGTGAACAGGGTGATCGGCAGGAAGGTGGTGACCACTTTGAAAGCCTTGTCAGCTGTGGCATCAGGGGCGCTCTGGCGGGGTGCGCCGCAGGCGGCCAACAGCAGGGCCCCGATCACCACCCCGGCCCGCTTCAACAGATCCTGGAACCCGGCAGGAGCACACATCTGCAGCCATGCACTGAGAACGGTTCTCATTCTAAGGCTTGAGCCTGAAGCCTCCCCCTGCGCGCTGGCTCTGCCGTTCGCGCGGCGGAACCGCCACCGGCCACAGCCACCAACGCCCCTGGGCATCACCCGCTGCCAAGTGGCGGCCGTCCGGTCGCCAGGCCAGGGCATTGAAGCCGCAGCCCTGCCCCTCAAGCGGCTGAAGCATCCGCCCTCTGCCATCCCAGAGCGCCACGCTGCCGTCACTTGAAGCACTGGCCAGCAGGGTGCTCCCGGGCGCAAAGGCCAGCGCATTGACGCGTTTTTCATGCCACAGCAACGGTTCGGGTTGCCAGGCCTTGGCACCCTGCTTCACCTGCGTCCACAGGATCACCGCCTCAGCAGCGGCACTGGCTAGCAGTGGTGCTAGGCGGCCGGGCTGATCGCTCCAGGCCAGCTGGCGCACCTTGGCGGGGAAACCGCTGAATTGCCAGGGCTGGCCGTGGCAGCCCTGCGGCCACACCAGTAGGGAGCGATCCAGCATGCCGCAGGCCAGATGGTGGCCCGGCCTTGAAAAGGCCAGGGCCAGGCCGGCCGAGGCCATCGGGTTACGCAGCGGCGGATCGGCCGGCGTGCTCAGGCATGGCTGCCACAGCACCAGCTCACCGTGGCAGCTGGCAGCCAGCTGCACCCCATCGGCGCTCCAGGACAGAGCCTGGATCGTGCCGGGCAACGGCAGCGGTGGCTGGCGCCACTGGCGGCTGGCCCCGTCCCAGAGCCGCAGCTCATGCCCGGCCGCCACCGCCAGCAACAAACCACCCGGCTGCCAGGCTGCCGCATCAATCCAGCCGCCCCCTAACGGGATGGGATCCATGGCCAGCGGCCGCACCTCGGTGCCGCCCAGCTCCCAGAGCAGCAGCTCTCCGTCCTGGCCAGCGGCCATCAGGAACTGGCCATCGCTGCTGAAGCCCACCACATCGAGGCTGCTGTCGCGGTCGCCCCGCAGCAGCTCCTCACAGCCGGCGAGGAAATCGAGCAGAAGCAATTCACCACCGGCGCTGGCGATCGCCAGAAACTCTCCGTCGGCCGACCAGGCCAGGGCCGAGATCGGCTGCTGCAGATCACCGCAGAGCCGTTCGCTCACCAGGGTTGTCTGAGCCATCGCCTGCTCAGGCCACACACGCCAGGAAGCTCGCTCGCAGGGTCTCAGCATCGAGATCGCGGCCGATGATTACAAATTCGCTTTGGCGCCGCTCACCGGCTTTCCAGGGGCGATCGAAATCGCCATCAACCAGCATGTGGACCGACTGGAGCACATAGCGCTCATCCTTGCCAGCCAGCTGGATGATGCCCTTCATGCGGAACAGATCCGGCCCGCGACTGCTCACCAGCCCCGAGATCCAGCTGCCCAACTTCTCCATGTCCATGGGCCGCTCCTCCACCAGGGCCACAGAACCCACAGCATCGTCATGCTCATGGGCGTGCTCCTCCGCTAGGAAGCCCGGATCGAAGCTCAGGGCACGCTCCAGCTCGAAGGCCTGAACGCCCAACAGCTCCTGCATCGGCACATCGGCGTTGTGGCTGGTGAGCAGGCGAGCCACGGGGTTGATGGCGCGCACCCGCCGCTCGATCGCGGCGCGCTCGGTGTCGCTCACTAGATCGGCCTTGTTGAGCACCAGCACATCGGCGAAGGCCAGCTGCTCCTGCACCTCCTCCGACTCCCAATGCAGCTCAACGTGCTTGAGATCCACCAGGGTGACCACCGCATCCAGCCGCAGCTCATCGCGCAGGTCTTCATCGACAAAGAACGTTTGAATCACCGGGGCCGGATCCGCCAGGCCGGTGGTTTCAATTACTAGGTGGTCAAATCGATCACGGCGCTTCATCAGATTGCCGATGATCCGGATCAGATCGCCACGCACGGTGCAGCAGATACAACCGTTATTCATCTCGAAGATCTCCTCATCGGTATCCACCACCAGCTGGTTGTCGATGCCCACCTCGCCGAACTCGTTGACGATCACCGCCACCTTGAGGCCGTGCTCGTGGGTGAGGATCCGGTTGAGCAGTGTGGTCTTGCCGGCACCGAGGTAACCAGTGAGCACGGTCACTGGCAGGCGCTCGGCTGCGGGAACGGGGCTGGAGAAGGCCATGGCCAGGCTGGGTCGGGCCCAAGAGTGAGAATGGTTGTCGTTCTAGCAAAGGCAGCCGCCCGGATCGACCCCCATGGCTTCCGCGACTTCTGTTCCCAGACAGCAGCCCCTTCTCGAGCTGCTCCAGCAGACCGAGGGGGAGCTCAGCGCCCAGGAAATGCACCAACGCTTGAGAGCCATGCGTCACGGCACCGGCCTGGCAACCGTTTACAGGGTTCTCAAACAACTGCAGCAGGCCGGACTAGTGCGCTGCCGCAAGCTCCCCAGCGGCGAGGCCGTCTATGCGCCGGTGGATCGGGATGAACACCATCTCACCTGTGTGAAATGTGGCCACCTCCAAGCTCTCCCCCTTTGCCCGATGAGCAGCGGCAGCCTGGGGCTGAGTGCGGTCTTTCTGCAGGGCTTCAGGCCGCTGTTCCATACCTTTGAAATTCACGGGCTCTGCAGGCGCTGCCAACAACATGAAATTGCAGAGACTGGGTGAACGTGCTGTCGCCGTAGTCAATGGGAGCCCACAAGTTTGATCTCCGTCTCGCCCACTTCAACAACGCCACTGAAGCCAAGAGATGGTGCATATTGCTGATCTCTGGAGGTGTCTGATGCCTCCCATTGCCACTACTGGGTGATGACGGCCGTCCCCTGAGCACTGCTGACTTCCTCGATCAGCTGCGCATACACCCGGTGTACGGCTTCCTGTTCCAGCAACGCGGTGCCATGGGAACAGGCGCCATGGGCACAGCCACTGCTGCCATGACCGGTTCAGCGAATGGTGCCTTTGGCGAGGTGCTTAACCCCCAAGCGATGAGTGCCAGCGAGCTCTACCGGGCGGGCTTTGTTGCCAACAGCCGCAGCCCACGCCGCTGAGTCGATGGCCAGCCGTTACTACCTGGTGTTCTGGAGCCGCCGCTCCACCGCCACGGTGGTGCCGGCTGCCACAGCCAGCCAAG
>CALRUA020000041.1:0-10954 GCA_943371215.1 Cyanobium sp. NIES-981
TTCTGTTTCAGCAGGGCTGCCAGGAGCAGGCGGTGGTGCGGCACTACCTCAATGGCCTGTTCCGCCGGCCTGGAATGTCCACGTTCTGAGGCGCCCGGTAGCGCAGGACACGTGCGGGAGGCCTCCCGGCTCGGCAACCTGATCTGGCACCCCATCAGCACGGAGCACCGCAGGGCGGGATTCGTCACCCCGCTTTTTTCATGGCAGCGGTTGGCGGCACCTCCCAGGTCCGAAAGGCGGCATCGGTAAGGGTCACCGAGATCCTCAGGGGCCCATGGCTCTGGCGAGCAACGCCCGCAAGCGCCGCGAATGCACGAAGCCCTGTTCCCCGTCCGCCAACGTCCCGACGGCGGCTGGATCGGTGCGGCACCCTTGCAGCCCTGCCGTCAGGGATCAGGCACTGATGCCAGCCCTCCCCCTTGAATTCGGCTTGGATGGCCGCATGATTCCTGTTACTGCCGTGCTGCTCAGCCGTCTGTTGCGCTCGGTCTCGGCCGTGGGAGCGATCGCGCTGGTGATCGCCTCGCTGCTCGAGTGGGGCTTGATCACTGCCGACCCAGCACGGCTGTCTTGAGCGCTGGCTGCTGGTGTCCGTGCCTATGTCGGCTCAAGCCATCACGGCCTGGGCCGCAGCACCAGCCAGGCAATCAGCAGGATGCTGCCGGTGCTCACCACCGTGAAGATCCAATCGGCGTAGGGCGTCCAGGGCATCCAGCCAGCCTGCCGCAGTGATCACCTTCAGTCCATCGGCTCGGTTTCCCGGGCTCTGCCGAGCAGCTGCTCCACCACCAGCTTGAGCAGCAGTGACACCAGACCTACGCCGCCGAGCACAAGGGCAGCGCCGTAGGCCAGTTCCGTGTCGTACTGCTTGTAGGCGTCTTCCACAAACAGGGGCAGGGTCTGGGTCTGACCGGCGATGTTGCCGCTCACCACGGCCACGGCGCCGAATTCACCCAGGGCGCGGGCGGTGGTGAGGATCAGGCCGTACACCACGGCCCAGCGCACTGAGGGCAGGGTGACCTTCCAGAACACCTGCCAGTTGCTGGCTCCAAGCGTGCGTGCGGCCTCCTCCTGATCCCAGCCCTCCTCTTCCAGCAGCGGGATGACCTCCCGGGCCATGAAGGGGAAGGTCACCACGATGGTGGCCAAGGCCATACCTGGCCAGGAGAAGATGATCTTCCAGCCCAGGCTGCTCACCACGCCGCCCAGCAGGCCGTTGGTGGGGCTGTAGAGCAGCACCAGCATCAGGCCTACCACCACCGGCGATATCGAGAAGGGCAGGTCGATCACGCTGAGCAGCAGCGCCTTACCCGGGAACTGGCGACGGGCAATGGCGGTGGCGGCGGCTAATCCAAAGATCGTGTTGGCGGGTACGGCGATCAGGGTGCAGCGCAGCGTGAGCAGCACGGCGGAGCGCAGGTCTTCCGATTGGAAATTCTCCAGAAAGGGCGTCAGTCCCTTGGCAAAGGCACCCGCCACCACCTCCAGGGCCGGTAGCAGGATGATCACGCCCACGTAGAGACACGCGATCAAGGGGATCAGGAACGCGGCCGAAGGTTTGGGCAAGGCCTGTGGCAGAGAGCGCAAGAATGCACGCATGGGAGCTCAGAAAAAGACAGGGTTGAGGCGGAGGAATCAAGCGCTGTCGCCTTAGACGTTCTGGGCGGGGTTGGCTTCCCAGTTGCGCCCCCACACCTGCAATCCGTTGATTAGCAGCAAGCTGACCAGCGAGAACAGCAGCATCACCATGCCAATGACCGTCGCTGAGGCGAAGTCGTATTCCTCCAGCTTCTGGATGATCAAGGTGGGAGTGATCAGGTCCTTGAAGGGAACGTTGGAGGAGATCATCACCACTGAGCCGTATTCTCCGACGGCACGGCTATATCCCTGGGCTACACCTGAGAGAATGGCCGGCATCAGCTGGGGCAGCACCACCTTCAGCAGGGTTTGTCGAGGGCTGGCCCCGAGGCACCAGGCAGCTTCCTCCTGATCACGTTCCAGGGCTTCCAGCACCGGTTCCACGCTGCGCACCACGAAGGGCAGCGAAATGAACACCATGGCGATCGCCACACCCAGCCAGGTGAACGACACTTTGAGGCCGAAAAGCGCATGCAGCGGAGCTCCGAGCCAGCCGTTGGTGCTGTAGATCGCTGCCAATGCCAGGCCCGCCACCGCCGTGGGTAAGGCAAAGGGCAGGTCGATCAAGGAATCCAGCAAGCGCCGGCCTGGAAAGGAACACCGCACCAGGGCCCAGGCGATCACGAGCCCGAAGATCCCGTTGAGCAGCGCCGCCAGCAGCGCCAACCCGAAGCTGATTCGGTAGGTGGCCAAGGCCTCTGGCGTGGTGGCCAGCTCCCAGAACTGGCTGGGTCCCACGGCGGTGGCTTTCAGGGCCATGGCCCCCAAGGGCAGGAACAGCACCAGGGCCAGATAGAGCCAGGTGATCCGCCATGACCAGCTCATCTGCAGCCAGCCCGGCCAGGTGAATCCCCGGCGGCGAGCCGGGATTGCAGGTGCCATGGACATGGTCGACGAGGTTGGCGGACCGTATCACCGCTTGGGGCTTTATTCAACGGTAGGCCGGTGGGGAAAAGGTCAATGCTTTAGGGTTGGGCCGTCGCTTCCTTGGCTGTCGTCATGGGTATCCGGGTTGCCGGTGTGAGCAAGGAGTTCGGTTCCTTCAAGGCCGTTGACGAGGTCAGCCTTGATGTGGAGACCGGCTCCCTGGTGGCGTTGCTGGGGCCTTCCGGTTCCGGCAAAAGCACCCTCCTGCGCCTGATTGCTGGCCTCGAGGAGGCCGATGCGGGCCGCATCTGGATCACGGGCGAAGAGGCCACCACCCGCTCGGTTCAGGAACGCCAGGTGGGTTTTGTGTTCCAGCACTTCGCCCTGTTCAAGCACCGCACCGTGCGCCAGAACGTGGGCTTTGGCTTGGAGCTGCGCGGCTGGAAACACGACGCCATTCGCCGGCGCGTGGATGAACTGTTGGAGCTGGTGCAATTGCACGGCTTCGGCAATCGTTATCCTTCACAGCTCTCTGGAGGGCAACGCCAGCGCGTGGCCTTGGCCCGGGCCTTGGCTGTGCAGCCGCGGGTGTTGTTGCTGGATGAGCCGTTCAGCGCCCTCGATGCCAAGGTCCGCAAGGAATTACGCGCCTGGCTGCGCAACCTTCACGATGAGATGCACGTCACCACCGTGATTGTTACCCACGATCAAGAAGAGGCCATGGAGGTGGCCGACCGGATCGTGGTGATGAACCACGGCAAGATCGAGCAGATCGGCACACCCGCCGAGATCTATGACCAGCCAGCGAGCCCTTTTGTGATGAGTTTTGTGGGGGCGGTGAATGTGTTGCCTTCCCATGTGCCTCTTGCGGCTAGCAGTCCAGCCCAGGGAGATGTCTTCATCAGACCCCATGATCTGGAACTGCACCGCCATGCCCAGGACGGCAGCGTGCCCGCTGTGTTGCGTCGCCTCACGCACATGGGCCGCGACATTCAAGCTGAACTCGTCCTTGCCAGCGGTGAGGTGTTGATGGCTCAGCTGCCTAGGGAACGGGTTGACTACCGTTCCCTGAAAGCAGGAGATGAGCTCCATATCACCAGCCGTGAGTCCCGCACCTTTGTGCCCGACTTTGTGATTTGAGGAGATCGGCTTTGCCATCGATGCAGGTGCACCGATGGCGTCTGCGCTATCGAGAGTTCGTGGTCATGGCAACCTCGGAATCAGCAGATCACTCTCGCTCAAGCTGATCACACGCCCTTCCAGGCGAAACCGGCTGAGTAGCTTCGTCACCGTCACGCGGGTGAGCCCGCAGAGATCGGCCAAGGCGCGGTGGGTGAGGTTCAATTCACTCAGCGATAGCCGGCACCCATGGCTGTTCACCTGTCCGAAGGAACGGCCAATCCAACTCAGCAGCGCCAGAAGCCGCTGTTCCCCGGAGCGAATCCGGTGAATGGTGTGCAGTTCCGCAAGCATCTGCCGCTCCCTGCGCAGGTAGCGGCGTTCATCCTCTGCCGACAACTCAAGGTGCTCCACCACAACGGTGGTGAGACACTGCAATTCAACGGGTTCAAGAGCTGGATCTTCTGAACTGATCACATCCCCGGGGCCCCAGAGCCCAAGGGTGATGCTCTCGCCGTCGATGTCCCAGGTGGCGGTGCGGACATAGCCCTCATGCAGGCGCCAGCTCATGCCTTCGGGGAGGGCGTCCTGGGGGTGAAGCGTGAGGCGCAAGGGTCTTTTCAGCAGAGAGGCGGTCATGGCGACGCTGGGCGATGGGGCGGGTCCTGAGTGGCGGCTGGAACACGTCGGCGCGGCATTCGCGGACAACAGGCCATGGGGGGGGGCGAGCAATGGTCCCTAGTATGCGCTAACCCGATGGGCTTGCCGGTATTTCCGGGCACATCCGTGCGCTGGTCCAGGGCGCGTCTGCGTGCCCCTGTGGCTTGAGGCACGCCATCCGGGCGCCGGCGGCCGATACCCTCCTGCTGTTCCCGACCGAAAAAGCGTTGAATAGCTTCCCCCTGCGGCGCCGTTCGCTCCGTCGCCAGCTCCTGCTCACCGGGTTGGCCGCGTTGCCTCTGGCCGCATCCGTCTCGGTCACCCTGGGCTCATCGTTGGTTCAAGCTCAGCAACCGGCCAAACCCCAGACGCTCACTGTGGTGTCCTATGCTGTGACAAAAACCGCCTACGACCAGATCTTTAAGCTCTTTGCCGCGGACTGGAAGAAGAAGACTGGTCAGGTGGTGAGCTTCAAGGGGAGTTACGGCGGCTCAGGCTCCCAGACCCGTGCTGTGATTGATGGCTTGGAGGCTGACGTGGTCAGCCTGGCCATGGCTGCAGACGTAACCAAAATTCAGCAGGCGGGCCTGATCAATGCCGGCTGGGAGCGTGAGAACCCCTATGGCTCCACGCCGATCAACTCAACCGTGGCGGTGTTCGTGCGCCCCGGCAATCCCAAGAAGATCAACAGCTGGAAGGACATCGACAACAAAGACGTGGACGTGGTGCTAGCCAATCCAAAAACGTCAGGGGGTGCCCGCTGGAACTTCCTGGCCCTCTGGGGTGCCATCACTCGCACAGGCGGCACAGAGGCCCAGGCCCGCAGTTTCATCACCGGTGTCTACAAGAACGCCGATGTGCTGCCCAAGGATGCCCGCGAAGCCACCGATGCGTTCGTCAAACGCCGTCAGGGTGATGTGCTCCTGAACTGGGAAACGGAGGCCATCCTGGCAAGGCGCAAAGGGGAGTGGACGACGCCTTACAAGCTGTTCAGCCCCAATGTGCTCACGGAGCAGCCCGTCACTGTGGTGGACAAGGTGGTGGACCGCCGGGGCAGTCGCAAGGTGGCGGAAGCTTTTGTGCGCTTCCTCTACACGCCTGCCGCCCAGAAGGTGTTTGCTGACAACGGCTTTCGTCCCACCACTCCGGAGGGCAAGGCCTATGCCAAGGGCAAATTCCAGACTGTGAGTTTCTTCAAGGTGGGGGACTTTGGTGGTTGGGCTGGAGTGGAGCGGAAGTTTTTTGGCAAGGGAGGGATCTGGGATCAGATCTTTGCCAGGACGCGCTGAGTCAAGGGCCGGGCAGCGCGGCCTGCGCCCCTCGCCCCGGCCCTCAGCCGGGGCCTTTTGCGTTGCAGTGCAGCCGTTCAAAATGCCGACCGGCTAACCGTGGTAATTTTGTGTGCCTGTTGTCGATCGGTTTACGTGGCAATTCCTGCATGTCGGTTGAACCCCCTCCTGTTGACCCTGGGCGGCTCGCTGCTGCTGGTGTCCTGCGGGACGTCCCAGGGCCCCTCCGCCACGGATGGAGCCGCCGGGAAGCAGGAATTGCTGGTTGTCAGCTACGCCGTGACCAAGGGGGCTTACGACCGGCTGCTTCCCAAGTTCGTGGCCGACTGGAAAGCCAAGACCGGGCAGGAGCTCAAGATCCGTACGAGCTACGGCGGATCGGGCACCCAGACCCGCGCCATCATTGATGGCCTGGATGCCGATGTGGTCACCCTGGCACTCTCGGCAGATGTGCTCAAGCTGCAGCAGGCCGGTTTGATCCAGCCCGGTTGGGAGCAGGAGCTGCCCAGCGAGAGCATCATCACCAACTCAGCGGTGGCTTTCCTCACCCGGCCTGGCAACCCCAAGGGAATTCGCACCTGGAGCGATCTGGTGAAGCCCGGCGTCACGGTGGTGACGGCCAATCCCAAGACTTCTGGCGGCGCCCGTTGGAACTTCCTGGGGCTCTGGGGCTCGGTGAGTCAGGCTGGTGGCAGCCAGCAGCAGGCCGAGGCTTATGTCACCAACGTGTACCAGAACGTCGACAACCTGCCCAAGGATGCCCGTGAGGCCTCTGACGTCTTCTTGAAGCGGGATCAGGGTGATGTGTTGCTGAACTACGAGAATGAAGCCATCTTGGCTACCAAAACAGGTGATCTCAAGGCGCCCTTTGTGGTGCCGGAGGTGAACATCCGCATCGAGGGCCCTGTTGCCGTGGTGGACAAGGTGGTGGATCGCAAGGGCACCCGCAAGGCCGCGGAGGCCCTGGCCGCGTACCTGTTCACCGATGAGGCGCAGCAGATCTTTGCCGACGAGGGTTTCCGGCCCACTAATCCCACCGTGTGGCAGCGGGTGAAGACGCGTTTCGCTCCCGTGAAGCAGTTCTTCTCCGTGAAGGATTTTGGCGGTTGGAGCCAGGTGAATCAGGAGTTCTTCGACAACGGCGGCCTCTGGGACCGTCTGTTTGCCAAGTCGCGCTGATCCGGATGTGTGAACTGCTGGCCCACAATGCCAACACGCCCACCGACATGGGGTTCTCCTTTCGCGGCCTGAGCCGTCGCGGAGGTGCCAGCGGCGAACATGCCGATGGCTGGGGGTTGGCCAGTTTCACTCCCGATGGCTCCGGGCTCAATCTGATCCGGGAGGATGCTCCTGCCGCCTTCTCTGGCCTCGCCGATCAGCTGGCGGAGCGCTCGCCCAAGGCGCTGGTAAGCATCGCTCACATTCGCAAGGCCACGCAGGGATCGGTTGCCCTGGAGAACTGCCACCCCTTTGCCCGCAGCTGGCAGGGGCAAACCTGGGTGTTTGCCCACAACGGCAACCTCAGTGGAGACATCCCCATGGGAGATCGCTACCGCCCATTCGGCTCCACCGATAGCGAGGCCGCCTTCTGTTGGACCCTCGAACAGCTCGATCAATCCGGTGTGGATCCTCTCAATGGGCTGTTGGTGTTCGAGCAGCTGCACCGCTGCGCTGCCGAACTGGCCGAACGGGGCACGTTCAATGCCCTGATCAGCAATGGCCAGTGGCTGTTCGCCACTGCCACCAGCCGCTTGCACTGGCTCACGCGCCGGGCTCCCTTTCACAGCGCCACCCTGGCGGATCCCCCGCTGCAGGTGGATTTCTCTGAGCTCACCACGGCCAGCGATGTGGTGACGATCCTCAGCACCGAGCCCCTCACCACCGACGAGCACTGGCAGCCCTTCCTCGCCGGTGAATCCCTGTTCTTCTGCGACGGTGGGTTGCAGCAGCACCGGCGCCATGGCGTGCGCCCGGCTCCCATGGCGGCGGTGGCCGTGCCCGGCGGATGAGGGAGCCTGTCAGCCTGGCGGAGGCCTCGCGCTTCTGGTTGCGGCTGGGGCTGGTGAGTTTTGGCGGGCCCGCTGGCCAGATTGCGCTGCTGCATCGCGAGCTCGTGGAACGTCGCCGTTGGCTCTCGGAGCGGCGCTATCTGCACGCCCTCAACTACTGCATGCTGCTGCCCGGCCCGGAGGCCACTCAGCTGGCCACCTACCTGGGCTGGCTGATGCATGGGGTGCCAGGTGGCTTGATCGCCGGTGGCTTGTTCCTGGCCCCCTCGGTGCTGGTGTTGCTGGCCCTGTCCAGCCTCTACGTCACCTGGGGTGAGTTGCCCTTGCTGGTCGGGGTATTCGCCGTGCTCAAGCCGGCTGTGCTGGCCATTGTGCTGGTGGCGGCCTGGCGCTTAGGGCGTCGCATCCTGCACACCCCGCTGTTGATCGGCCTGGCCATCGCGGCCTTCCTGGCTCTGGCACTGCTGCGCATCCCCTACCCGCTAGTGGTGATCGGTGCGGGAGTGGTCGGGCTGGTGGCCGCCGAGGTGCGGCCCTCGGTCGTGTTGCCTCGGCACAGCACTGCGCTGACCGGCTCCAGCGCTGGTGCGGACGGGCTCGCCATTGCACCTGCCCTGCACGACGATTCCACACCTACCCCTGAGCATGCCCGCTGCTCCCGTCGCCGCCTGCTGATCACGCTGCTGGTGTGGGCCATCGCCCTGGTGCTACCCCTGGCTGCTCTGGTGATGGTGGGGGGCTGGAACGGCCCGCTGGCGGTGATGGCGCGCTTCTTCACTCGGGTGGCGTTGTTGAGCTTTGGCGGGGCCTATGCGGTGCTCCCCTACGTGGCCCAGGGCGCTGTGGAGCAGTTCGGTTGGCTCACGGCCAATCAGATGCTGGATGGTTTGGCCCTCGGGGAAACCACGCCGGGCCCGTTGATCATGGTGGTGGCCTTCGTGGGCTTTATGGGCGGCTGGAGCACCAGTGCCGGCAGCTGGCCGATCGCCGTGGCCGCCACCTTGGTGACGGTGTGGTTCACCTTCCTGCCGTCCTTCGGGTTCATCCTGGCCGGGGCTCCCCTGGTGGAAGCCAGCCGCGGCGATCTACGCCTGGGCGCGCCCCTCACGGCGATCACGGCGGCGGTGGTGGGGGTGATCGCCAGCCTGGCGGTGTTCTTCGCAGGCCCGGTGCTGCGGCCTTCCGGTGACTTCCATCCCGCTGCAGCCCTGGTGGTGGCCCTGGCGCTCTGGGCCCAGCTTCGGCTGGGCTGGAGCGTTCTTCAGGTGATTGGCTGCGCTGCTGGCGTTGGTGCGCTCCTGGCGCTGCTCATTCCGCTGCTGGGGTAACCCAGGCTGGCGGTCCTGGGTGTGCCTCGCTTGAGTGGGTGGGCCAAGGCTGGTGCTTGCTGTGTTCGATCTCCCCCTGGCTGCGATCGCTGAGCCCAGGGATGGCGCGCCTGTGCTGGGCTTGGCCCGGGCGATTCAACTGTCGGTGGCGCCGGTGTTCCTGCTCACTGGCATTTCTGCCCTGCTGGGGGTGTTGAGCACCCGGCTCACCCGCGTGCTCGACCGCGCCCGTGACCTCCAGAGCCAAACGCTGCCGGCCAAGGGGGACGACCTCCAGGTGTTGAAACGCAGGATGCGGCTGCTCACCCGGGCGATCGAGAGTGTCACCGTGACCGGCGTGTTGGTGGCGGCCGTGGTGGCGGTCACCTTCGTGAGCGCTGTGGCCGTGGTGGACCTTGCCGCGATTGTGGTGCCCCTGTTTGTGCTGGCGATGCTCAGCCTGATCGGCGCCCTGCTGTTGCTGCTGCGCGACACGCAGATCGCCTCAGTGTTGATTGAGCGGCGCTTCTGAACGGCAGGCGCAGAGCGTGTCGAGGTTCGGGCGGCGGGTGAGGGCCAGGCGCCAGTGAGCCCAAAGGCCGTAGCACCAGCTCGCCAGGGTCCCCACCAAAGGCCAGGTGGTTGGCGCATAGATCCAACCCAGGCCGATCAGCGCGTAGGCAGCCCGGAACACGGCCAGGTCCTGGAGCACCGTGCCATCAGCACCAACAGCATGGATCCGGCCCATGGCTTCGCGGTAGCTCACCCCGCCATGGGCGGCTGGGTCGTAGGAGGCCGCATCGATGTCCACGAAGGCGAGTCTGGGGGCCTCGGGGTGCAGCGCCCGATCACGTCGCTGCAGGAACTTCACCTCGCGCAGGCAGAGCGGGCAGCCCCCGTCGTAGAGCAGCGTGAGAGCGGGCACGGTTATTTCTTTCGGCAATATTCGCCGCCCACGTTCATCCATCCGGAGGGGCAGGCCTGGCCATTGGTGGGCTGCACGGTGTATTGCATCAACCCGAAGGTGCTGCATTTCCCGTTCAAGGTATCCACGTAGCCCATGGGGCAAATGTTGCCCAGCTTTGGCACCACCCGTTGGGCCTGGGCAGGGGCGATTGAACCCGCCAGCACCAGCAAAGCGCTGAGGCTGAGCAGGGCCTTGGTGCGCAGAGGGCTCATGGCGCTATGGATTTCTGCATGCAAGCCTAGGGCTGAAGCATCGAGGCCCATGCTGCGTCAGCATCTCTGCCGTTTGGCTGTGAGCACCTCCGGTGAGGGCTTCACCAACCTCACCGCAGCCCTCAATCGCGAGATTGCCGCCAGCGGCCTTCAGCAGGGCGTGGCCCATCTCGTGGCTCTGCACACCAGTTGCTCCCTCACCATCAACGAGAACGCCGATCCGCGCGTGTTGGAGGATCTGGCGGCCTATCTCCGGGCGCTCGTGCCCGAGGAAGGTGTGAAGCCCATCAGCGGCACAGGGGCTCTGCGCCCTTACCGGCACGATGACGAAGGCGCTGACGATATGCCCGCCCACATCCGCACGGCCCTCACGGCCACCAGCTTGAGCGTCTCCTTTGATGGTGGGCGCCTACTGCTGGGCGTATGGCAAGCGATTTATTTGTGGGAACATCGCGCTGCTGGCAGCACCAGGATGTTGACGTTGCACTTGCTTGGTGACTGAGGTGTTGTCAGGCCCTAGGGCTTAGCGCCGGAAGTAGCTGCCGCGGTTTTCCGTGTGCACGCAGGCCCCGCCGCGGGGCCCTTCAACCCCCCAGGCGCCGTTGGAACCACTGAAACCGCGCCAGTTGTCTGGGCCGCGATAGCCGGTTGCACCCCAGCCGCCCGCATAGGTGGCGCCGCCGTACACCGCGGCCCGGGGAGCGCCGTAAGACGTGCCGAGGCTGCCCCCTGCTTAGCTGTGTAGTCCCACCAGGTTGTTCAGCTGACAAGTGGGTGTGAGGTCGTCATGGTCCGGGTGTCACCGCCGACCCACTGACCTCACATCCCATGCATACCCACCCGAATGCTCGGCTGACACCCCTCGGCCGTGAACGGTTGCTGCGTC
>CALRUA020000042.1:0-8005 GCA_943371215.1 Cyanobium sp. NIES-981
CCATCCACGCGGCCCTTCAGCACGGCGAGTTCCTTGTCGAACTCCTTCATGAGGCGCTTGAGCTCGTCGGTCACTTCCGTGATCCGGTCGAGGCAAGCGTTCAGCAGGGCGGCCGCTTCATAGCGGGTCATAGCCTGCTTGCCCTTGACTGTGCCGTTGGGGTAGCCCGCAACGCAGCCGTAGCGCTCGATCAGGTTGCTCAACGCCTGATAGGACCAGTCGGTGGGCTGCACGTCGGAGAACTGGGTGATCGACGTCACCTGCTCCTGGCTGTTGGCCTGGGAGCCAATCCCGTACTGGCTGACGCCAGCGATGTTGAGGTCGGCGGCGGATGCAGGCCGGCTGGCGCTGACAGCCAGGGGCACCACCAGGCCCAGGGCTGCAGGCGCCAGAAGCAGCTTCTGGAATCCGTTGATGGTCGCTACGCCCAACAGGGAAGGGTGCCGCAGCTGACGCTTAGGGATGGCGCTCATGGGAAAAACTCGTGGCTGTTAGAGAACGATAACGGTTCTCACGGCGAGACTGGTTCCAGGTTGTCGGCTGGTGTCGGATGTAAGGACCGACACCGCCGCCGCCGCTGGAGCCGGCCTCCTCACTCACGACCGCAGCGGCATTGGCCACCCTTCCAGTTGGAACATTTTTTCGTCTTGCAGCCTTTTGTCTTGGCCTGATGCAGTGCTGGGTGGCCGATGGTCTGGCTCATGGCGGGTGGGGTGTTCAGGCGGCCAGGGGTGCGGCGGCGATCAGTTCTGGTGCCAGCCAGAGCCCTGGGGCCTGGGCGGGGGTGTGCAGTTGTTCGCTCACCCGAAGGCTGGATAACAGCTTGGTTGCCGTGACGCGGGTGGTGCCGATCAGCTCGGCGATGCGCTCGTGCTTGAGGCGGAAGGGCAGCACGCACCAGTCGCCACAGCGCTTGCCCATCCGGTTCACCAGGAGCCCCAGTAGGGCATGGAGCCGTTGCTCCGCGCTGCCGAGATGGCGAATGCGCAGCAGCTGGAGGGTCCATTCGTTCACTGGATCCACGCCTTGACCGGGCTGCCCGTTGCTGAGGCTGCGGAACAGCAATGGTGTGATGGCTTCCACGCACACCCCGTCGCTGCAGAGACGATCTGTGCGGAGGGATTCACCCGCCTGCAGGAAGGCAATGGTCATCCCCTCGGTTTCCTCGCAGGGGCAGAACACCCGGGCGATGCCGTCGATCACCTCCATGGCGCTGCCGGTGGAGTCCCGGCAGGGATTGATCAGGGCTGAGTGCCCCGTTGGCAGGCGGATGGAACCCTCGGAATGGCCATCGAGAAAGCGGAAGCCCATCGCCCCAGTACCAGCCTTGTTGAGAATTGCTCGCAACCTAGACGGAGCGCCTGTCTTCTTGCAACCGACTCTCAGTAGCAACACTCCGGCTGTCAGTGAATGGTCTGCCAGCGCTGCGCCAGGCTCTTGCCACTGGTCTGGTTGCAGCGGCCGCCCAGGCCGTCCACGATCAGGCACGTGTTGGCGGTGAGGGTGGCCACCAAGGTGCTGGAGCCGCTGCCCGTTCTGGCTTTGGCCAGACCATCGGCCACCAGAGGGGCGGGGGCCAGGGGCACGCCGCTCAGGCTGCTGATGCGCTGCAGGGCCTTGCTGGCTGGCTGCTGCTCGGCAAACAGCATGGGCACCTTCTTCTCCTGCAAGTCGGCCAGCACCGCCTGGAAGGCCTGGGGGCGAAGGCTGTCGCTGCTGCTCATGCCATCCACCAGGGGGAGTTCTTCAAGTCCATAGGCCCGCGCCAGGCTGGCGAAGGCGCGGTGCCCGCTGGCGAGGGGTTTGGCCGTGGGAATGCTGGCCAACTGCTGGCGGTTCCAGCGGTCGAGCTCCCCGAGCACCTCCGTCATCTGTTGGGCCCGGGCGGCGATGCGAGCCTTGGCCGCTGGCTTGAGCTGCTCCAGTTGCCTGGCCACCAGCTGCACCATGGCGCTGGCCTGGCTGGGGTCGTGCCATACGTGGGGATCCCGGTCGCCGTGGTTGTGCGCATCGGTCGGCTCCTCGGCGTGGTGGTCGTCGTGCTGAGGGTGGGGGTCTGGTGGCGGGCCCGTGAGCTGGGGGCTGTTTGGCACGGCCCGCTCCGCCACGGCCAGGGCACCGCTGTGGCTGGCCAGGGCGGGGGTGAGGCCGTAGCCGTTGATCAGTACCAGGGGGGCCTGGCTGAGCTCCCGGCTCTGCTGGGGGGTTAGGCGGAACTGGTGGGGGTCTTCGCCGGGCTGCAGCAGGCAGCTCACCCTCAGGTCGTCGTCGGCCAGGCGCTGGGTGATGTCGCACAGCACCCCATCGGCGGCGATCACCTCGGGGGGCTGAGGGGCGCTGCAGCCCGCCAGGGCCAGGGCCATGCCGAGGTTGGCCGCTGCGGCGACGCGCAGGCTGGAGGCACGGGGCCGAGGGGCGGTCATGGCAACGATCGGCGGCGAACGCCGCCACTGCTTAAGGAACGATAATGGTTCTCAGGTGAGGTTCGCTCCCTGGGTGGTCGTTAGCGTTGGTTTGCTCCTGGCGGTCTTGCGTGTCCCTCGAGGTGAGCCAGCTGCGGGTGCGCCGCGGCGTCGACCTGGCCCTCGATGGGTTGAGCTTTGCGCTGGAGCCCGGCACGCTCACGGCCCTGGTGGGCCCGAACGGCGCCGGTAAGAGCACCTTGCTCCAGGCCATCGAGGGCCATCTCCCCATCGAGGACGGCGCGATTCGCCTGGATGGGGTGTCCCTCACCCCCGCCTTGGTGCGGCAGCAGCTGGCCCTGATGCCCCAGCGGGGCGAGATTGCCTGGCACTTCCCCATCAGCGTCCGCGAGCTGGTGGCCCTGGGGCGGCTGGCCGCCAAGCGCCCCGGCTGTTGCGATGTGGAGGCCGCCCTGCAACGGGTGGGTCTGGCGGGTTTGGCCGGCCGGCGCCTGGATCAACTGTCTGGCGGCCAGCAGCAGCGGGCCCTGCTGGCGCGCACCCTGGTGCAACCGGCCCGGGTGCTGCTGCTGGATGAACCCTGTGCCGCCATCGACCCCCCGTCCCGCACGGAACTGCTGAAGGTGATGGGGCAGCTGCGCGATGCCGGCCTCACTCTTCTGGTGAGCAGCCACGACTGGGGCCGCGACCTCGACGCCTATGACCGGGTGCTAGTGCTCGATCGCTGCCTGCTGGCCGACGGCACCCCCCAGCAGGTGCGCCATGCCCTCGGCGACCTGCGCGTGGGCAACCACTGCTGCGGTTAGCTCGGCTCGGCTTGACCGGCCTGGCGTTCCTGGCAGCTCCGGCACAGCCCGAAGAACTCCAGGGTGTGGAACAGCAGCTGGAAGCCCGAGGTCTGCTCGCCATGCAGGTGCACATCGTGCATGGGGCAGTGTTCGAGCGCCACGGTGGCGCCACAGTCCACACAGGTGAGGTGGTGTTCGTCCCGCTCGGTGGGGGCAAACAGGGCCTCGCCACTGGGCAGGTGGCGGCAGCGGATCAACCCCCGCTGCTGCAGTTGGCGCAGGTGGCGATACACCGTGGCCAGCCCCATGGCCTGGGGCCCCTGGCGCAGCAGGGCGTGCAGGTCCTGGCCGGAGAGTTCTCGGTCGGCCAGCCGCAACTTGGCCAGCAACAGCTGCTGGCGATCGCTCGGAGCGGCAACCTGGGTGGACATGGCCGGGCCGGCTGGGGCGGAGTGAACTGATCCTATGGAGCGTGTCTGGTGGCTGCTGCCACTGCTGCTGGCCCTGGTGATCGGCGGGCTGTGTCCCCTGGCGGGCACCCTGCTGTTGGTGCAGCGGCGCCTGTTCCTCGCCAACCTCGTGTCCCACGCTGTGTTGCCAGGCCTGGCCCTGGCGGTGGCGCTGCAGTGGGACCCGGGCCTCGGCGGTGTGATCAGCGGTGTGGCCGGGGCCTTGTTGGCGGAGCGGCTCAGCCGTGGAGATCGCCCCGGTGAGGGGGGCGATGAGGCGGTGCTCAACACCGTGCTGGCAGGCTTTCTGGGCCTGGGGGTGCTGTTGATTCCCCTGTTGCAGATCCGCGTGGATCTGGAGGCGGTGTTGTTCGGCGATCTGCTGGCCGCAGCACCCGCCGATCTGCTGCGCAGCCTGCTGGCGCTGGCGGCGGTGCTGCTGCTGCTGGCCCTGCGCTACCGCCACTACGTGTATCTGGGGGTGGATCCCCTCGGCGCGGCCGGTGCAGGCCTGCCGGTGCAGCGGCTGCGGCTGCTGCTCACCCTGGTCACGGCCTTCACGGTGGTGAGCGCCATGACCGCCGTAGGCGTGGTGCTGGTGATCGCTCTGATGGGTGCCCCGGCCCTGGTGGCCCTGGGCGGGGCCGCCAGCCTGCGCCAGGCCCTGGCGCGCTCGGCCCTGGTGGGGATGGCGATCAGTGGGACGGGCTTTCTCGTGGCAATCCAGCCGGCGGTGAACCTGCCGCCCGGGCCCCTGATCGGTGTGCTTTGCATGGGCCTGTTGCCCCTGGCGGCCCTCCAGGCCCGTCGTTCAGCTGGCGGGTAGCCACAGGGCCAGGCGCACGGGCTTGTGCACCGGCTGGATCGCGAGGCTGGCGGCATCGATCAGCACCGGCTGGGCCTCAGCGTGGGCTGACCCCTGGCGGGAGCGCAGGCTGAGCAGCAGTTGCTGGCGCGTGGCATCCAGGGCCATCGGCGCGCCGGGTTCCAGCTCCCAGCCCGCCAGGCTGCGCCGCCGCAGCACGGCGCCGCGGCGATCCAGGGCCAGCAATTGCAGCTGGGCGCCCTGGGCCCAGTCGCTGATCACGAGCCAGGCCCGCTCGCCGCCGCGATCACAGGCGCTGGCCAGCACGGCTTCGCTGCCCAGCCACAGCTGCCGGGGCGCCTGGCCGGGTTCCACCAGTTCCAGGGAGCGGCGGTAGTCGGGCCAGTGGCGCACCAGCAGGGCACGGCCACTCACCGGACAGAAGCTGCTGAGGTCGCGGCTGCCCGGCAGCACCTGGCGGCGGCGAGGTTGCCCTGGCAGGGAGTGCAGCGTGAGGCCTTCGAGTTCAGGCACCACCACCCCGCCGCCCTCCGGCAGCAACTGCATCGGGCCGGAGGCTTTCTGGGCCAGGGTCTGGCGCTGGCCATGCCGGGGCCAGAGGGTTGTGGTGCCCGGCTCGAGAGCGGCACTGCCGGCTTGTACCAGCAGATCGCCGCGGCGGTTGCTGCTCAGGTGGGCGAAGAGCAGGGGCTTGGGGCTGAGCGGCTGCAGGGCCCCTGCTTTGGGTTCGGCCAGGCCCTGCTGCCAAGGCGCCAGATTGCGCTGTTGCAGGGGCAGCAGCCATAGCCGCTGGCGGTTCTGGCCATCGCCGCTCAGCAGCGCCAGGCCGGAGCCATCGCCCAGGGGCACCACGCTGGGGATGCGGGGGAACACCGGGCTGAGGGGTCGCCAGCGGCCATCGCGCCCCTGCAGTTGCACCTGTTCCCCGCCGGGCACGGGCACCACCGCCAGGAGGAAGGGCCGCGGATCCCAGCGCCAGCGCTGGGGTTGCAGCGGCAGCCCCCGGGCGTCCTGGCCGGTCATCGCCAGGCTCAGGGGGCCACGGATGCGCTGGCCCGGATCCAGCAGCAGGCGCAGGGGATTGCCCTCCCCCAGCCAGCGCCGGGCCAGGGAGGGTTCGAGCTGGCTGGAGCGGGCCAGGCTGGCGCGCTGCATGGGCCGGCTGAAGCGCAGTTGCAGGGCGGCGGGTCCGGAGCTGGCCGTTGACGACTGCAGCTCCAGCAGCCGCGGTGGCCGGCGCAGCAGCAGCTGTTGCTGCACGCCCGCCAGGGCCAGGCCTGCGGCTAGGGCCAGCCAGGCTCGCTTCTGGGCGGACCTCATGGCTCCAAGGGCCGCGCGGGCCGGGGGATCGGGCGAATCTGGCGGGCCAGCACCACGCTGCGGCTCTCGCCGTTGTGCTGCTCCACGCCCATGGAGCCGAGGATCGCCAGCCAGCTATCGGCCTTGGGCTGGTAGCCCGCGGGCCAACGCACCGGCAGCCCCACCGGGGTGGCATCCGCCAGGCAGCAGCGCACCAGCAGCCGCCCCAGCTGGGGGCGATCCCCCTCCTGGGCCAGCACGAAGCCACTGATCCGCACGGGATCCCCCGCGTAGAGGCTGGGGTCCGGCTGACTGCGCAGCAGGCGCACCCAGTCGGTGAGGCTGCGCTGGGCCGGTGGCAGCACAAAGCTCAGCGCCGGTTCCTCCACCAGCTCCGCCGGCCGGTTACTCGCCAGATCGCTGAAGGAGGGATTGGGCGGGATCAGCAGCACCAGCAGCGCCACCGCCCCGCTCAGCACCCAGGCCAGGCGTGGGCGCTGGGGCTGGCCGCTCCCCCGCAGTTGCTGCACAGCCAGGGCGATCAGGGCGGCGCCGCTCAGGCCCACCAGGGGGTGGAATGCCCCCCGCAGCAGCAGGTCGAGGCGGCCACTGAGGCTGCTCACCAGCAGCACGAGTCCCCAGAGTCCGAGGGCGAGGGGGGCGACGTTGAGGGATCGCATCACAGCTGCAGCAGGTTCACCCATTGCCCCAGCAGCAGGACGGCCACGCTGGCCCCCGCGGCCGTGAGGGCAATGGCTTTCGGTTGGAGCACCACGCCGAACAGGCCCAGCAGCTTGAGGTCCACCACCGGGCCGAGCACGAGGAAGGCCAGCAGGGCACCGGGGGTGATCTGGGCGGCGAAGCCCAGGGCCAAAAAGGCATCCACGCTGGAGCACACCGACACCACCACCGCCAGCAGCATCAGGCTCAGCACCGACAGGGTGGGCATCCCCCCCACCGCCAGCAGCCAGCTGCGCGGCAGCAGGGTTTGCACCAGGGCGGCGATGGCGCAGCCCAGAACAAGCAGGGCCGCCAGATCGAGGAATTCCCGGCTGCTGTGCTGCAACACCTCTGCCAGGGGTGGCCGCGGCGTGGGCATCGCAGCCACCGGCACCGCGGCGGCCCCTACCAGCCCGGAGCGCCGCTCCAGCAGGCCCACGCTCTGGAGCGGTTGGGTGAGCCGCCGTTCCTCCAGCAGTACAGGGTTGAGCAGCTCGGCCTCCGGCAGCAGGCGCAGCACACTTGCCAACAGCAGGGCTAGCAGCAGGGCCCCCAGGGGCCGGGCCGCCAGCAACCAGGGCTGGTTCGGGAAGGCGGCCCAGGTGCTGGCCAGCACGATCGGGTTCAGCACTGGTGCGGCAAACAGAAAGCCGAGGGCGGTTCCTAGTGGAGCTCCACCCGCCAGCAACCGCCGGGCCACGGGCACGTTGCCGCACTCACAGGCGGGCAGGGCAAAGCCCAGGGCAGCACCGGTGAGGGGGCCCAGCAGCGGATGGCTCGGCAGTTTCCGCAACCAGGCCCCCCCGGGGGCCAGCCAGCGGGCCAGGCCAGCAATCAGCACGCCGATCAGCAGAAAGGGCAGTGCCTCCATCAGCAGGCCCTGGAAGATCGCCCAGGCGCTGGCGAGCCGGTTCAAGGCCTGGGAGCAAGGGCCAGCATCATGGCTGGTTTTCAGCGGCCTTTGCCACGGGCCAGTGGTGTGGCGTGAACGGACCGGCGTTCCAGCTAACCGGGTTGCCGCAGTAACTGATCAGATTGCCGCGTTAGGACACCCTGGGGCTTCGGCTTTCTGCAGGTGGCTGTAGCGGTTGGAGATGGATCAGTGTTGGTGTGTTGGGTGTGGTGTTGGATGCTCGGAGCAGGGCATCCACATCGAGCCCATGGCATGAACGCCCTCGCAGCCCAATTGCCGAGCTTTTTCGAGGGCCACCTGCTTGCTGGGGTAGGCCATCAGCTGTTCCTGGGGAGCCCCGCTGCTGTGGTGTGGATGGCCGTTGCCTGGGCTGAGTGACCAGATGCCCATGGCATTGAGGCCGGCCACCACCACGCCCATGCCCACGACGCAGGCGTTCACCACGCCCATGCCCACGACGCAGGCGTTCACCACGCCCATGCCCACCACCCCGAGGCTGAGCACACCCATGGGCACCACGCCGATGCTCACCACACCCATTGGCACGATGCCGATGGAGATGATGCCGAGGGGGGCGATCCCAAAGG
>CALRUA020000043.1:0-6548 GCA_943371215.1 Cyanobium sp. NIES-981
CTGAGTTGCCAATTCAGCGATCAGGGTTCATAGTGGATAAACGGAGCTGAGCAATCAGCTTCCAAGCAGTCACCCCTTGACTGCACCTGTTCACCCTCCGGAAAGGGTCACAGGACCGCCTGAGTTACACCACTCAGAGGGGCGCTACCAACCAAGAGCGCATCGCGTTGTAACGCTCTGCAAAGGCACCTTTAGTCAAAAGCGAAGAATTTCCGCCGGAACGAATAGGGCAAGGCCAACCCCAGGAAAAACAGGTCGTGACATAGTGCAAAAATGCTGAAATAACGCGGGCATACCCGCCGCCCCTTGACAACCGAAGCAGGACCATGGAGAACCAAGGCAATCTGCGGAACAGGCCACAGCGCAAGGCAGCGTTTCGCTCTCCGACCCGCATCAGCATCACCTTGCCAGATTACACATACCAGGACTTACTGTGTCGCAGCGATGAAGAGGGTCGCTCGCTCAGCAATTTAGCGGCGTTCCTGCTGGAGATGGCACTTGAGAAATCGGACTAGAGGATCTAACTCCACGTTGCAATTCACACAACAGAAGAGGCAGTCATGATCTCTAGCAATTTAGGGGAAGACAGATTCGCCTCTCTGCCGTTTCCGTTGACAAGCCTGGGACATATTCAGTCGCTTGACCCAACAACCCTCTTTAGCGAGGGCAAGGAGTTTTTTGGTGGTGGCGTCCATTCCAGCAAGACAGGGGGCATTCGTCCTCAAGCAGATGCAAGTGTGATCCAGGTGGGAGAGCTTAAGCTCCTTGCAACCAGAACAACCCCGTGCCTATCAACAGAAGAGGGCACAGGGTTCAGCACGCTTTCCATGTCCTATGCAGGTGATACCCATGAATACAAAGACGGCAAGATCATCCAGGCAATAGAACCAGGCGACATTCACCTCAGTCCAAGGACTGGGGGGATCGCCAATGTCGGTTACTTCTCGGGGATCATCTGCCAAATCGAACACTCCAGACTGAAGCGGACAATTCGCGCCATGAAAGGAGAGGATGGAAGGGTCGCCCTTGAGGAGCCCTATGTCTTTCAAAGAAAAAAGACCGACCAACAAGGCGCTGCAACCGGGCACCTATGGTCGTACTTGTCTTACGTCGATCAAGTACTTCGTGAAAGTGCATATCTAGCAGCAGGCCTTGCACTGGATGAGCAGATCTATCGCCTGCTGGCACTATCGCTCTTGCAAGCAGAAGGGGAACTCGAAAAGCCCAGAAGCGCTTTAGACCGTCCACAAATCATTGGACAAATCCGCTTGACGACCTAGTGGACTACATCCGTGCCAATGCCCACCTGAACATCACTCTAACTGATCTCGAGGAACAGAGCCACTACTCAGCACGGCACCTTCAAAACCTATTCAGGGACAAGTTTTCCTGCACTCCAATGCAGTTCATTCGACGAGAGAGGTTGTCTGCCGCAATGGAGAAACTGCAAACAGCGGACCATGACGACACGGTAACCAAAGTGGCCAGAGCATGCGGCTATCGTTTCATCTCAAACTTCACCACTGACTTCCAGCGAGAGTTTGGGGTTGCACCTTCAGTCGTACTCAGGGCATCACGGGGACAAGCGAAATAGCGCTCAAGTGGAACTCAAAGTGAGCGGAGCAGGCCGCCTGAACTGGGGATGCCCCTAACTGGCTCTGGTTGCCCTGCTTAGTGGAGTGCTTCCGCATAGCGGTTGCGATCGCTACTGACGTGCCCTGGGATGCAGCCAGCAGTAGCGGTTTGGTTGATGCTCTTCCCGTGAACCTCAAGCCTGTGGTCATCGATCTGCTGGCGATCCCGTTGGCGGGGCTTGCCATGACAGCTGCCGCTGCCGCTCTGCCGCTTCCCTGCCCTACGGACGCTGGTTGGCGGATAGAGCGCCAGATCACTCTGTCTCGGCGCAGCCCGGCAGGTGAGGTGATCGGCGGCTTCTCAGCCGCGCAGTACAACCGCGCGACAGACAGCCTGCTGTTACATCAGGTCCAGGCCCCGTCCTCACAAGTCCCCTCCTCGAAGAGATAAGAAGACAAAAGAAACGAGCTGCCAGGGCAGAGGTGCCAGCCGGAATCAAGGCTTTGAAAAGAATGGGTCGCCTGAGATTCGAACTCAGGACCAATCGGTTAAAAGCCGATTTTAAACCGCTGAGACCCGTTGGCATGACTGGATAAGACTCCAGAAGTTTCAAAAAAGTTTCATAAAACCTTCATTCCAGTCCGACTCAAGGCGGTATTAGTACGAGAACTCAAGACGCAATGGAAGTGCGCTCAATCAGCCACGACCCGTTCCGGTAACTGCGTTTTGAGCAAGAAAGGCGCAAGCAGCGCGAAACACCGCCCAAGGAGGAAATGCGCCCCAAATTCTCAGGCATCTCACTGGCGAGAGCCTGCTGTGTTGCGCCACTCCGAGATTGCCTGAATTGAGCAGCCCCCCCTGTCACCACTACGCGCTTGCACACCGCTGGCAGCTGCAAAGCAGCCGCGCTGGCAGCTACGCGCTCACCAGCTCCGCTGGCGATGAAGTGCGCGCTACAAGCGCGCAGGAGCGGGCCCTGCTGTAGGGCTGCTCAGTCAGCCTGCTCGGATCAGCCGGGGTGCCGGGCCGCCAAATCGGCCGGCACGCGGAAGATCTCTCGCTTGCCGTCCTTGCCGGAGATCAGCAGCCCGCGGCCCGCGAGCTTCTGCAGATCACTGCGGGCCGTCTGGTTGGTGACGCCGTGGCTGTTCTGGTGGGAAAGCACCGTGTAGCGGAATCCGGCATGGCGCAGGGCATGGCGCAGCAGGGCCAGCTGGCGGTGGTTGAGCCCATCCATGCCCTCCAGGCGCCGCTGCAGCACGGCCACCTCATTGGCCTTGCGCTCCAGATAGGCGTGCAGGTTGGTGATCGCCTGCTGGATCACCGTCACCTGGGCCAGCAGGAAGTAGGTCAGATCGTTGTCATCGGTCTCGCAAAGAAGGAATGAGCGCTCGTACCTCGCCCGGGCCTGGTTGATCACTGAGGAAATCGAGATGAACTCAAACAGCCAGTACCCCTGCTTGAGCATTGACCAGTAGAAGAGCGCCCGGGCCGTGCGGCCGTTGCCATCGCAGAACGGGTGGTCGTAGGCCAGCCAGAAGTGCAGGGTGATCGCACGCACCACCGGGTGGATGAATACGGACGGTGTTTCACCGTTGGCAAAACGGCACAGCTGCTCCAGCCGCGCTTCCAGCTCAGTTGCTGACGGCGGCACGTGGAACACCGTCCCATAGATGTCATCAACCACCACCTCCATGCCGGGAGCACGCAGCCGGCCGGCATCGGTGGGGTCATCCAGCGTCTTCTCGCTCACCAGCCGATGCAGATCCAGTACCAGCTGCGGGGTCAGTGGCGCGTCCTTCAGCTGCTGGATGCGCTGCATCGTCCGGAAGTTGTTCAGGATCATCTGCTCGGAGCGATCCCGCGGCGCCCGCTGGCTGCGGATCATGGCCTTGGCCACGTCTCGGGTTGTGGCGGCGCCCTCCATCTGGGAGGAGGTGATTGCCTCCTCCATCAGTGAACTCAGCAGGTAGCGATCGCGTGTGGAGGGCGTGGTGACGGCCTCTGGTGCCATCACGCTGGCCCCGGCTTTCATGTCGATCTCATGCAGACCCTTGAGCAGCACTGGTGGCTGGCAGAACCAGAAGGGGGTGCCTTCGCTGCTCAGCAGGGGCAGCGGACTACCGGCGCCTCGCCTTGAGAGCTTCTCGGCCAGCCACCACTGCTCATGGCTCAGGCCCTGCGGGGCAGCGCGATGGCGCAACTCATCCCAGTGGAAGTAGCGATCCCCCTTGTTGCTCGCCGCGAGCTGCGCGAGCACGGGCATGGCCTCATGCAGCCCGCCGGCCTGGGCGAGCAGCTCCTCCAGCGGTGGAGGCCTGCGAGGCAAGCGGGCGCGCAACTCTCAAATAACTCCTAATTTTGTCCAAATTAGGAGGTTGTTAGGAGTTGCGCGAGCCCTGGGCGGAATTCAGTTGGCAAGTCTGGGGCTGGGATGACTTGCGCCTGTCGGCGAAGCGGGCTGGGCCGGTGCCACTAGAGGTGGCAAGGCGGGGCTTGCGGCTGCGTTCAGAGGGGCTCCGGTCAGCGGCGGCCGTCCTGAACTTGCCACGGCTGCGCCGTGGCTGACGTCAGACAGCCGCCGCCGCCCTCCGCTCCCCTCCGGGTGTGAGTGTGGGTATGGGTGTGGGGCTAAAGGTGCCTCCCGCGGCTGCGGTGCCAGGGGTTTTCTGATGCCGGTTGACGTTGCTGGACAGTCCGAAAGTCCTGGTCCCAGGTGATAGCCGAGCGGGAGGATCTGGCCCAGCGGCCCTCCAAGAAGATTGGGTCAGATCCCAGGCTGCAGCTGGCTTCAGATGTGTCGTTAGTGCATCTGTTCTGGTAGAATAGAGTCTGCGCCAAAGGCCCTGAGCCCATCGCCGGCGGCAACCTCATCCCCTGGTCTCGCCATCACCGCTGCGTCGTTCTGAGCAGTTGTGATGCCCCGATCAGTTGTCACTCTCGGCAACTGAATCCATGGCTTTATGTAGTCCATCGGGGCCGGAGATTGCCCCGGCTCGCTCTCTGGTGATCGCCGCCGGTGGCGGTCGCGATCTGGCCTGGCCCCATCAGCGGATCGCCGCTGAGTTGCTCGCCCGTAGCGGCGGCCGGCTGGTGCACCTGCTGCTCCATGGCGGTGCCCGTGGCGCCGATGCCGCCATCGGCCGAGCGGCCCATCAGCTGGGCTGGTCGTCTCTGGTGATGCCCGCTCAGTGGCAGCGCCACGGCCGGGCCGCCGGGCCGATCCGCAATCGGGAGCTGCTGCTGCAGGCCATTGCCCGGGCGGTGGCGCATACCTCCCCGGGCTCGATCGCCTCGGTGCTGGTGGTGGCGTTCCCCGGCGGCCGCGGCACCGCCTCGCTGGTGCAGCAGGCCCGCCGGATTGCTTCCCGCTCCCCGGTTCCGATCTCCGTGGCAGAGGTCAGCCCCTCGGCCGGGCTCTGGGCCGTTCCTGCCTCCGCCGGCTCCTGAAGCCTTCCGCGCCATAGGGCGCGCCGTTCTGTCTCAGATCCATTCATTCCCCCACACCCTCATGGCTGTTCTCACCCCCATCCCCTCCTCCGCTGCTGTCGTCGAGTCGACCCCGTCAGCGGCAAGTCCGGCCTGCTCCTTGCTGCGTTCCGGCTCCCTCTGGCGGCTGGGCATCGAGGCCCAGGAACTCACCACCGCCATCGGCCAGCTGGCCGAACAGCTGGAAACCGACGACCCCAAACAGCAGGCTCTGGCCCTGGCCGAATTGGAGGCGGCACTTCTCGCAGAAGAGGGCAACAAGGCGGCCCTCGCCGCCAAAGCCGACGCCACCTGCTGGGTGATCGACCATCTACGCGGCCAGGCCACCTACCGCCAGCAGCAGACCAAGCGCCTTAGCGATCTGGCCCGATCCGATGCCAGGCGGGCCGATGCCCTGGAGGAGTCGCTGGTCTTTGTCCTCACCCAGCTGCAGCCGGGGGCCACCCGCTTTTCGTTCCCGAACCACGAGCTCAGCAGCCGCAGGTCCTCCGCCGTCGTGATCGACGACGAAGACGCCCTCGATTGCGAGTGGCTCACCGTCACCACCACCAGCAAGCCGGATAAGGCGGCCATCAAGGAAGCCCTCAAAGCCGGCCGCCAGATCACCGGCGCCCAGCTCCTCTCCCGCCGCTCCTGGCGCATCCACTGAGGGGGAAGAGCCCCCTTTCACATGGGTCCGTTTCAGGCGCGGGCCCACACCCCTTCCACCCAAATCCCTTCTCACATCGCAGCATTCCCATGGCCACCGCTGTCTTCTCCGCCGAGCAGATCGCTGCCCTTTCCGCTCCACTTGATCGCGCCAAGGTCCAGACCCGCAGCCAGGCCGGCCGGTCCCTGGCCTACCTGGAGGGTTGGCAAGCAATCGCAGAAGCCAACCGCATCTTTGGCTTTGATGGCTGGCAGCGTGAAACTATCACCGTGCAGTGTGTCTCTGAGCGGGAGCGCACCCTGGGCAGCAGCAGTCGTGCCGGCTGGGGTGTCACCTACACCGCCCGGGTGCGCATCTCTGTCGGCGATGAATCAGGGGGCCAAGTCATCCGCGAGGGCAGCGGTGCCGGCCATGGCATCGACGCCGACCTGGGCCAGGCCCATGAGTCCGCCCTCAAGGAGGCCGAGACCGACGCCATGAAGCGTGCCTTGATGACCTTTGGTAATCCATTCGGCCTGGCTCTCTACGACAAGCAGCAGCGGGAGGTCACAAGTTCAACTGCTCCCACGCCAGCCCGCCACGCACCGGCGCCTCAGCGCAACAGCACCGCTGCCGAGCCCACGGCAGAGGTAGGCCTGGAGCCCCTCGATCCCGCCACCGTCCAGAAGATCCTGGCCACCGTCCGTGGCCTGCCCCGTCCTGCTCTGGAAGGGTTCACCAAGGCGTTCCGCAAACGCTTTCAGGTGCCGGACGATGCGGCTTCGATTGCCGATCGGATCTGCCAGCGACGCCACCACGACTGGATCGAAGCGTTTCTGGTGTCGCACCGATCGGT
>CALRUA020000044.1:0-6329 GCA_943371215.1 Cyanobium sp. NIES-981
CCCTGGTTCAAGAGCTGTTCAGCAGTGCGCAGCTTGCGGATGATCTGCTCTGGGTTGTGGCGTTTGACTTTCATGGGGCTTCTCTTGGCCAATTCTGGCCGGTAGGGAAGCTCTCATAAGAACTGGTTCAGTTTTTGGGGTCCACGTCAGGCGCACCAGCGATGGCTACGTGAATGCCACGGCCATGTGCAAGGCCAATGGCAAACGCTGGAAGGACTACCGCGAGTCCGACCGGTGCCAGCACTATCTGGATGCGCTGGAGAGCGTGGCCGGAATTTCCGTCCACGCCCTTGTTGAGTCCCGCTCAGGCGGCGCCGGTGGTGGCGGCACCTGGGTTCATCCCCAGGTCGCTGTCGACCTGGCCCGCTGGATCAGTGCGCCGTTCGCGGTGTGGATGGATGGCTGGTTCCTGGAGAGCGTCCAGCAGGCTCAATCGACTCCAGTGGAAACACCTCCAGCTCGGATCCGGGAAGCCGACGTGATCGCCCTGGTGGAGCACAGCATCGATCTGTTTGAGCGGTTGGGCGGCCTGGATCAGCGCGATCAGCTTCTGTTCAAGGACATCGTCCGCAGCAACGTGCTGACCGCCAGTGCTGGGTTGCTGCCCGGTGCGCCGACTGACGAGGAGCTCACCTTGGGAGATGCCTGGCTGGAGGTGTTCCAACAAGCGCTGCCGCGCAGCCAGTTCTGCGCCGCCGGCAAGCTCGTGGCCAGGGCTTACCGCGAGGAGTTCGGTGAAGAACCCCCTTGTCGCCAACAGTTTGTTGACGGGGCCCCTCGCCAGGTCAAGAGCTACCGCCGCAGCTGGTTGGTCGACACGCTCCAGCGCTGCTGCGCGCAGCTGGCGGGGAGCTGATGGAAACCCAGGTCACGACCACCCGCCAGCGGGTCTGGATCAGCACAGCTGAGGCCTGTGAGCTGCTCGGCATCAGCCGCGAAACCCTGCGTCAGCTGAGGCTGCGCGGGGTGCTGCAACCCGGCAAGCACTTCCGCCGCTGGGGCTGCACCGAAGGCAAAGGTCCCCTGCAGTGGCATGGGGAGAACATCGAGGCCTCGATCACAGGCTGGAGCCGCCGCCATCTCAAGCAGTGAGCGGGGTTGCAGGCGCGGCCGCTCTTCCTACGGTTCGGGAGAGCGGCCTGTCTATTGCCTGGTGTCTCTGCGAGCTCGTTTCATTGCCGTCCTGATCGGAGTGGGTGCCATCTGCGGCAGTCCGGCTGTCGCCCAGGTCCTGAAGATGGACTACCAGAACAACCGCATGAGCGGTTCGTTACGCAGTGGCGCCGTGGAGGTCAACGCGCAGCAGCAGCGGCGGATCAACGAGTCCGGATCGAATGTGCTCCAGCCGGTGGCTGTCGTTCGTGTGAATGGCAACGAGGTCGGCCGGCTCGTTGGCGCCGAGAAATGGGGTGGCTGTCCAGCTGCGGTGGTTCAGATCGCAGAAATGGATCCGGAGAACCCCTACCCCGAAGTTCTGCTCTCTTCCTTCACCGGAGGTGCGCACTGCTGCAATCAGATCCAGGTGCTCACCAGCGATCGCAGCGGGCAGACCTGGCGAGAGGTGACACTCGGACCTTTCGACGGGAGTGATTCACCAGCCGAGGACCCGTTGCGGAATGGTCGCCTCCTGATCGTCGATGTCGACAACCGATTCCTCTATCGCTTTGCCTGCTACGCCTGCAGCACCGCACCTGCCCGCATCTGGCAGCTGCAGGGCGATGCCTTTGTGGATGTGTCCCATCGGCCTGAGTTCCTGCCCCTCCATCGCCGGAACCTGCAGCGCATGGCCGAATGGTTCCAACAGAAGAACCCTGAATCACCCAATGGCTTTCTGGCCGGTTACGTCGCCAACAAGGCGCTGGTGGGCGAGCTGTATGACGGCTGGGATCGCATGACCCAGCGCTACGACTCCTCAGACTGGGGGTTGAAGGAGTGCAAGGGCGACCTAGATGACAACGGCAAGTGCCTGGGCCGGGAAGTTGTCTACAGCTCCTTCCCGGAAGCCTTGCGGGCCTTCCTCATCGAGACTGGTTACATCAAGCCAACGGGTGAGCAGTAGCCGTGCACAGCAGCAGGCTCAGGACGTCATGCCACTGAGCCGTTGGGCCGCTTTGCTGAAAGCGTCATCCACCACGTCATCCCCGCACCAACGGCTATAGGCCGCCAGGTGCGTCTCCACCGAATGCCCCATTGCGGCAGCGACCACCTTCGGGGGGAGCTCACAGATCACGTGGGCACGATGGGCGTAGCCATGGCGGCAGGAGTAGAGGACAAGCTTTTCCCCCTCAGCTTCATAGCGCTGCCGGAGTTCTTCCCATGCAGCCCGTCGCCGCATGTACGTGCGTAGATCCTCAGCTCCGTGTCCTGGACGCATCGGCGGCATCGCTTGCCTGTCGTAGACCGACTCCAGTTGCCAAGGCACAGCCCACTGATCAGATGGCAACAGCCGCAGCGGGCGGGGTCGAGTTTTGCCCTTCGGTGTTGTCTTCTCGAAGGTGCACCACAGCCGCCCTCCACGATGTTCAAGGTGTTGAAGCTCCTCAGGTCTCAATCCATAAGCGGCCATCAGTTGGAAGGCGAGCCTCCAACGCGGATCGGGGATTGAGGCCACCACCTCAAGAAGATGGGGAACGGCCAGAGGCGTTGTGACGGGTCGAGCGTCGCGCCGTCTACCGACATAACCAGCGAGGTTGAGCGGCGGAGCCCAGTGCATCGGCAGCAGATCGTTGTCGATGCTCCAACGCAGAAGAGCGGCTGTCTGTTGGACCAAGAGCTGCCGTCCCCTGGTCCCAGGGTGCTCTTTCACAGGTGCGACCAAGCGGTCCAGGAGCTGACGGGCATTGACCGGTGGTGGCACAGCCGTCGCAGCCTTCTGGATCGCGGTCATCCGGCCGGCATAGGTGTTGCCCCAGGTGCTGGGCTTGATCGCTCCGCTGGAGAGCTTGTGCTGACGGAAACGCTCGATCAATGAAGCCCAATCCACATGCCGCTGTACGTCGGTGAGCTCAGGGGCGGCTTCATCGGGAGCAGGTGCGCAGGCGTTGGCAACCGCATGGTCGATGGGAGCACCAGCTTGGTGCGCTTCATGGATCGCCAGCACCACATCGCGAATGGCATCCATCTGGTCGGCGTTCCAAACCAGTGGCAGGAGGATCTGCCTGCGGCGGCCGCCTGCTGCAGCCTGAGTGAGGTTCAAGCGAGCACGACCACGGTGATTGGCCACCGACCAGCCGCTATGGGTGCCCCGCTGGGACAGGCTGTGAATCACCCCTGCCCGAAGCACCTGGTCCCAGGTTGGTGGTCGCCCCATGTGAGATGGCATGTGAGATGGCCCCTGCCAAAACCGGTCAAATCTGGGCAGAACCAGGCATGCGCTGGCAGCCCAAAAGCCAGTGACAGCAGGGGTTTACGGTCAAAAGGCTAGCAACAGCCGCGGTCTTCCAAAAACGCCATTTTTCGGATTTGGGAGCACTAGGTCGCAGGTTCGAATCCTGTCGCCCCGATTGATTTCTCAGGGTTTCGGTCCCTCCCCCGGTTGGACAGGGGTTGGACAGAAACCTCATCAGACTGGTGTGACAGCCCCGCTTTGATGCGCATCCGATCACGCCTGGCTGACGCAGTCCGGGGCCTGGCGGCATCGACATAGGGTCCCAACGTCAAGGGTTTCGCGGAGCCCGACAGGTGCTTGATCAAATGGAGCCCGCGGTGGTGGCGCACCTGCCCACAGGGCCATGCCCCCTCTGGGAGAGCGCCTCCGCACCCGCTTCATGAAGACACTGCGCAGCCAAGGACAACGCAGTCACGACCCTCCACTGTGGGTACGAGGTGTAGGCCACGGTGATGGCGGAGCGGGGATCCAGTCACCGGCTTACAGAACACCGGAAGCGGCGCTGCGCGACCATGCCCAGAGAGGCCGAGCTCATCGAGCGGCTGATCGGACAGGGCGAGAACCACACCCACCAGGCGCTGCTGACCGAACAGCTGAGCTGCTGTAACACTCAGCGAGTCGCGTCAGCTCTCCGCTGGGCATGGGCCCCAGCACCCATAACCTTTGGGAATCGGGCTGCAGCTGCCTGAGGGCCGATTACAAGTTCGTCCCAGTTCGCCACCTTGCTATTCACTGACTGGGTTCTCATGAAGGCGTTCCGCACCTGAGCCTTGCCAACGCCGTTGCGTCAGAGCTCAGCGAGTGAAGCTCACCACCGAACTCTCCAAACGGGCCACGGGCAAAACCCTCTATCTGATCGATGAGCCCACCACGGGCCTCAGCTTCTACGACGTGCACAAGCTGATGGATGTGATGCAGCGGCTGGTGGACAAGGGCAACTCGATTCTGGTGATCGAACACAACCTCGATGTGATCCGCTGTGCCGATTGGATCGTGGATCTGGGTCCTGATGGTGGCGATAAGGGAGGTGAGATCGTGGTGACGGGAACCCCAGAGGAGGTGGCAGCCCATCCCACCAGCCACACGGGGCGCTATCTCAAGCAGGTGTTGGAGCAGCATCCTCCTGAGGCAGTAGCGGTTTGAGGGTGGTCTTGGAGGGGTAGGGGAAGGAGTGGGAGTGGCTTGGGTGGTGGCTTGCAGAGGGGTGACTTGGACTACGCCCAGTCCAGTTCTGCTGTTGTCCATCTCCCCCCCCCCCCTCAGCCTGCTCTGGAATTACAATCTCCGCCTCGCAACAGTTCCGCAGCACAGATGCTGCATTTCCTTTAGATGCAGCGCTCAATCCGCCAATCCTCAGCGCTTGCCGCCGCAGCTGCCCTGACACTGGCATCCATACCCTTTGGCGCCGCCAGAGCAGAGGACACCAAGGTTGCTCAAGCCCCTGGCACCGCCAAAGACCTTGGTGTGATGGGCGTGAACGTCAAGGATGCCGTCAAGCTCAACTACGGCTTTCAAGGAGCACTCCAGGGTGCTGGCACACCTAATGAGGCGGGGGTTGGAGCCTTCGTCCCCCTCAAGGTCAGCAAGAACAGCGTTTCCTTCGTTGATGTGCTGGTCAATGCCAACTTCAACGATTACGGCAACTACAGCAGCATCATCAATACCACCGTATCTGGAACCACCTTCTCAACATCCACCCGGCTAGGACATCGATGGTTGAACAGCAACCGCTCCTGGATGTTTGGCGTGAATGCTGGCTATGACAGCAGACCGATGGCAACGGGTCAGCCTGATACGGGTGTCACCGTTGTAAACTCCCAAACGGTGTTCTTTCAGCAGGTCGCAGCAGGCTTAGAAGCTGTTAGCAATACATGGAACTTCAATGCCTATGCACTGGTTCCTGTTGACACCACCAATGCTACACTCAATAGCGTCTATCCTTACACTGGTTTAGCGTCTACCAAGCCGTACTATCAAGCCGGAACCTTAGACACCTATGGGCTGGATGTGGGCTATTCTATCACTCCTTATTTCAAAGCATCACTGGGTTATTACTACCAAAATGGTGACCTGGGCTCCGCCAATGGCTCAGGTGTTCGGAGTAGGCTTGCCTACAACCTCACCAATGGTCTAACGCTTGGCGTCAACTATTCCTACGACCAAGCCTTTGACAGCCGTGTTTCTGGTGATATCAAATATCGCTTTGGCACCAATGGCTATGGTGCTCCCAGCAATAGAAGCAATGTGCCGCCAGTAATGCCTGTCATTCAGGCGCTATCAACAACGCCAGCCAATAGGGATGTGCGGGTCCACGACGACACCCCCACCGGATACTGTTCTGCCCCAAGCGCTTTTGCCACCGAAGATTCTAGATCTGCCGCGCCCGGACAAACCGCCAACGCATATCCTTGCACCGGATCTTAATGATATCCTTGCTGTGTGTACCTAACATAATTTATTATAGCACCCTCCTCCTAAAAGCCCCTGCAATCACAGGGGCTTTTTAATTCGTCAATAACTCCCAAAACACCAAAGACGCACTCCAATACCTGGCACCATCACTCACCTATTCCGCCAATCTTGAGCCGCTTTTCTCGCCAAAACAAATCCCAAATATTTCCACCCATAGCAAAACAAGGCATCTCATTTCTTGAGCTCCACTGATACATCTATCTCCTCAACGCAACTACCAAATACTTCGCTCCCTATCGCCATCACGAATGCCATTGGGTCTTCTAAGTATCACTGATATCTGGTGCCAATCAGCAGGGATTTGATTGAGGCGTCGGGCAGGGTCGGTGACTGCCAGGAAAGATGACGTCCTGCTGCTGTTCAAGCCGCCATCGTCAACGTAGCTGGTGTGGATTCGATTTCTGTAGACGGTGGATTGATCCAAACCACTTCTGGCTGACGCCAGCAGCGTGTGGATCGTGACCAGCGA
>CALRUA020000045.1:0-5885 GCA_943371215.1 Cyanobium sp. NIES-981
TTCCAGACCTCAACCGAGCGGAGCCGGTGGTTGCCCCGCTATCTGGCGATCTATAACGGCCGCAGGTGTCATATAGCCCTGGCTGGCCGCACCCCCATTCAGCAGCTCGGACTGTTGCGGGCTACTGAATGACCTGGTGAGAAAACACAAGTAAGCCGGATAACTGGCCTCAAGCTGACCAACAGTCATCGAGGGAGCAGTTCTATCTTTTGATGCCTGCATTGCTACTGTCAATTCTCTGCCGTACTCGGCTGAAGCCTGCAGACCTTACGCGTCTTGAGCTCGGCACACGAGGCTTGACGAGAACGCCTCCGCATGCATTCGGGGGGATTCGCGCATGCGCATGGCTTCCCTAGCGACGCGTTGCCGATCAAAAGGCAGCTACAGCCCGGCGACAGCAGGCGACAGGGGCAAATCTAAAGAGATCCCAAAGAAGTTCGGCATCCACGGCTGCCTGCGCCGCTGGCCTGGGGCTCCGCTGCAAACAGAAACCCCCTGGCAGCAGTGCCAAGGGGTTTCCGGAGCAGCCGGGCAGGAGGGAGATGGCGCTCAAGCAGGCAGCCCGTTCGACGGCGCCTGCAATCAGTGTGAGAACGACAGTCAGAACAGAAACAAGGCGGCAACAAATGCTCACCGTTGCTCAGTAGCGCCTGCGGCTCAGGCCGTCTGCATGGAGAGCATCTGCAGCTGGAGACGCGGCCAGATCTGCACGGCCTGGCGTTCCCGGTCAACGCAGAACTCAAACAACTGGCCGGCACTCACCAGAAATCCCTTGATACGGGTGATGTCGCACTGACAGGCCATGGTGACCGCCTCAATGGGGCTGCACAGCTCAGCACTCAGAAGCTCCATCAGTTCAGTTGGCAGCGTCAAGGCCATGGATCTGCTCCTCCGCTACAGCTACAGCTAGCCAGGGCCGCCGAACGCCCTTGCATTTGTCGCAAAGGCTACACATCTGTGTATGGAGCTTGCTGCGCGGCTGCCTTGGCCCGTTCTGGGATCGCTGCAGCGATCCCATTCCCCTCCTTGGCCGGCGACAGACGACTCAGGCCCTACCGCAGAGGTTCAGAGCTCCTGCCAATGGGCTAACCAGCCAGCAGTGTCAAGCCCCATCTTGGCGTCAGGGAGCACACATCAAAACCGCTCATCCCTGTCACGCTGACCCTGTGCTTGCCTCTCATGTCGACAATGGTTCAGGCAACGGTTACCCCCGCGGCAGGACTGCGCATCGGTGAGCTGGAAGCCCAGTACCCCATGTACTGCAAAGCGATGCGGCTGCTGGTGCGTGACGGAGCCTCTCTGGCCAAGGTCCAACGCACCCTCTGCTGGGAGAGATTGTCCATGCTGCACTCCAGCCTGCCGCGGCAATACCGGGAGCCTGCACTGCTGTTCTTCAATCTGCAGCGGGAACTGCGGGATCAACAGGCCCCTGCGTCAATCAACGACAGCTCAAAGCCGGTTCCTGATCGCAACACCGCCGCTGCCCCGGTTCGGCTCACGTAATCCGGTGCCGCCTGAGAATTGCGGCGGCGCAGGAACAGCACAAATTCCAGCCGGTTCACTGGCATAGCGCGGTGTTGCGATCGTCTTCTCCCTAGAGGGCCTCTCCTGTCACATCGGCAGCAGAGAGGAGCATGGCGATCAGAACAGGCGATCAGCCGCGGCTCCCGCCAGCGCAGTTCAAACGGCTTGAACCGGCTCTGCAGATCCCGCAGGAGGGGGGCCGCACACCCGCGGCACGGGCGAACCGCAAGGAAGAAGCTGTGCTCGAGTGGTTCTGATCCCTCGACCGTGCTGTAGCCATGAAGCGACCTAGCCAGGCTCTGGCTTGTCTACCCCTGATCACGGTCCTGTGGATCGGCAGCAAAGGGCTCGTGCCCGCCGTGGCCCAGGAGCGGCCGGCCGGCTCATCATCGGGTGCGGCAATAGCGCCCCCCGCTGCATCGGGGTTGAGCGACAAGGAGAAGGCACTGCTGCAGAAGATCAACGCCCTCAAGGCACCACGCTGGCGCCCATTTGGCGCCTGCAACTACGACTGGTCTGCCTGGAAGTTGATGGCTGCTGGCGTGCGTACCACCAGCGTGCAATGCGGCGGTACAACCACTGCCGGCAATTCGGCGGAACCGGCGGCCACTAGCAACACAGCCAGCGTGGCTGTGCACTGCGACACCCTCAAGTTGAGTAACAGCCAGCGTGGCTGTGCACTGCGACACCCTCAAGTTGAGTATCAGAAGTGGCGATCAGGCATGGAGTGCCTGGCGGCTGCCGTATTCCGTCGCTGAATCCACGGAGCGCGGCGGAGAAGACCTGATGGTGGTGGCCTTGTGCGCCAACGCCAAGCCAATCCCCATGCCCCAGCCGGCTACGCCACCTGCGGTTACACCTACGACCAAACCAGCCATCAAGCCAGCGGCTACCCCGGCCCAGAAGCCCCCGACCACCAAGACGTGATCGCTCAGGCAGCGTGATGCCGGCTGCTCACCAGCTCCCCGGTGCAGGCCATCGGCAGCAAGGCTGACCGGCCCGCCTCGTACCAGGCTTCCACCAGGACAGCACTGCAGTGAGGATTGAGCGCACCCGCCAAGAGCCAGAGCTCATCGTGCAGCACTTGGGTCTGATCGGGCGTACCCACGTACCAGGGCGCTTCTGGATCGACCGACAGTTCCTCATGAAGCAGCAGCAGCGCCTCCAGAACGCAGGCAGCGAACTCTGGTGTCATCCGCAACACAAGAAGTATCCATCCACGCACAGCGATAGGCACCTGGGCAAGTGCTTCCCCGTCCCCTATGCAGATCCATTCAGGCGGACTGCTGTTCAGGCCACGGCTCCGCCAACGCCGAGGGGATCGACCGGGTGGGTAGCGCCGGAGATCACTGGAGCCATGGCGCCACGCCGGATTGACCGCCGCAGAAGGCCTGAAGAGACCCTGTCACATCCCACCTATGGGCATTGGAGGAACGGAGCCTGCAGGAAAGGCACTCACTTAGCGACCTAGCGGCAGCTTTGATCGAGCGGGCAATGCCCTTGACCCTGTCACCAACAATGAACTGGGTTGGCCCTCCGGCCGATCTGCAAAACAGTTGCGATTAGCCGGCAATGTTGTCCAGGCCTTGATCGCTCGGTTCATCGGAAGACGCGTCAGGGCCGCAGGCGGCTTCCATCAGCAGTCTATTGATCACAATATCGCGACTTCTCAAGCCCCACTCTTTCGTGAGCTGGTCAATCGATTCCAGTAGCAATGGCTCAAAGAGAACAGTGACAGGGATTAACTCACGTGGAACGCTGGCTGGTGCTGCGGTGCCCTCCGTTTGGCTTTCTTCTATCGGTTCCATGCAGAGGAGTGAGTGCCTGAATTGCTTGATGTGGAGTTAACGCGGAAATCTGCGTCGATGCAAGGCTGAGATGGCTGGTCTTTGCTCTCACCTGTTGCTGGGGGTCTTGCATCCAGCAGCCGCATCACCGATCCCGTTTGGTGAGCGCCGCACCACCGAGCAGGGCCAGCAGCAGATTGAGCGTGGAATCAAAGCCGCCCTGCAACTGCTCAAGGGTGCCGGGACAGATCTGGCCGACCGGCCGGCCCTCCACTGCCCGCTGGCCGCAGACGCCGGCCGCGAGGGAATAGATCAGCAACTGGGTGCCGATCACCACCGCCAACGTCTTGAACACGAACCGCTCGCGGTCGAACGGTGGCTTGGGGCCTGGCGGCAGTGCATCGCTCATGAGCCTGGCTCAGCGCAGATGCTTCAGGGATGGCAGGTGAGCAGCCAGCCAGTCCCATGGCCATCGGCTTCCCAGCGCGGCCGCCAATTCTTCCAGCTGTAGTGCTGGCCGGCGCCATTGGCGTTGCTCGTGTAGCCGCCAGCGACCAGATCAGCCTCACCGTTGGGGTCGTTGTGGATGGCGGCGGCATCGGTGAAGCCGATCACCACCGTCCAATGGCCCCCACCGCTGGGGGCCGAGGCGAGGCCGTGATGCAGCCAGCCCACCGCGACGGGCTGGCCCAGGTTGATCTGTTCTTCCAGAGTCTGGCGATCGCCATTGGTGGCGAAGTTGGCCGTCAGCCCCATGGAGCGCAACGCCGCCAGCTGGGCTTCTGCGCTGGTGCTGTCGCCGTATTGGGCGCGGATGGCGTTGTACTCGTCGTCGCTGGAAACCTTGCCCCAGTAGCGGGCGAGCATGGCGCAGCTGCTGGAGAAGCACTCGCGATAGCCGGTACCGGAGGCGTTGTCGTTCTGGTTCTCCCAGGCCACCGGCAGCGGATTGGCATGGGCGGGGACCTCAGGCGCCGGTGGCGATGTCGCACCGTTAGGTGCGCCTGGCAGCGATGAGAAGGTCTGGCGCCAGAGAGCAGCCTCGGTGAGGACGGCTGGGTCGGCAGCAATGACGGCCCGGCGGAGCAGCTCGATGACTTCCAGTTGCTGGGGCTGGGCTTTCCAGGCGTTCCAGAACTGCTGCCAGCGCTCAGGGCTGAATGGTGCCTGGGCGGCAGGAGAGGTTGTGGTCATGGCAGCAGGTCAGCAGTCCTCTGCTGTTGCCGCGCCAGACCAGCCCGCTCGCCCTATTCTGTTGTACAGGGAGTTGGACGAGTGCGATGCAGGTTGTCAGTTTTTCAGAGGCGCGTGAGAGCTTCAAGGCGGTGCTTGATCGTGTGGAAGCCGATGCCGATGTGACCCTCATCACCCGACGCCATGCCCAGGGCGCTGTGGTGATGTCGCTTGACACCTACAACAGCCTGATGGAGACGGTGCATCTGCTCCGCTCTCCCGCCAATGCAGCCCATCTGCAGCGATCCCTGGAGCAGGCCGAACGCGGGGAGCTGCTGGACCATCCACTGATCGACGCGGATCAGCTCGATGCCGGCAGCTGAGCGGCTGGCGTGGACGCCTGCAGCCTGGGAGGACTATCTCTATTGGCAGGGTCAGGACCGCAAGCAGCTGCGGCGCATCAACCAGCTGATCCAGGCCTGCCTGCGGGATCCCTTCCTGGGCATCGGTAAGCCGGAACTGCTGCGTGAAAACCTCTCGGGCTGCTGGTCACGCCGCATTGATGACGAGCACCGCCTGGTCTACCGGCTGGATGGAACCACGCTCGTGATCCTGGCCTGCCGTTATCACTACCGCTGAGGCCAGGTGCTCGGCAATGGCACCTGGGCAGCAGGTGAGGTGGTAGCCCTGTTGTCTGCTGGATTCGCCTGCGGCGTCCAGGGATGAACCGCGCAGACACCCAGTCCTCAAAAGCAATACGTTTTCAAGTACGGCGGGATGGGTGGAGCATGACCAGCTTGACGGCCACAGAAGCCCGCAAGCGGCTCTACGCCCTGATCGATGAAGTGGGCCAATCCCATGAAGCCGTGCTGATCACGGGCAAGCGGGGCAACGCCGTGCTGCTTTCAGAGGGCGATTGGCGGGCCATTCAAGAGACCCTGCACCTGCTGTCGATCCCCGGGATGCGCGAGTCGATCTTGGAGGGCATGGCCACAGACGTCTCCGAACTGAGCAGCGAAGCAGGCTGGTGAGCTGGAAGGTTCTGTTCACCAAGCAAGCCCAGAAGGATGCCCGCCAGCTGGCCGCCGTCTTACGAGGCGCTGGTGGGTGACCTACGCGGTGCCTGCTCCAGACGCATCAACATCCAGCACCGGCTCGTCTACCAGGTGCTCGAGCAGGAGCGCCTCGTGAAGGTGCTGCGGATGTGGAGCCACTACGACTGAACGTCCTGTCCTTTGCCTTCCGCTGGGTGTGACGTGGACCCCAAAAACTGAACCAGTTCTTATGAGAGCTTCCCTACCGGCCAGAATTGGCCAAGAGAAGCCCCATGAAAGTCAAACGCCACAACCCAGAGCAGATCATCCGCAAGCTGCGCACTGCTGAACAGCTCTTGAACCAGGG
>CALRUA020000046.1:0-5373 GCA_943371215.1 Cyanobium sp. NIES-981
CAGCAACCGTTCACGGCCGAGGGGTGTCAGCCGAGCATTCGGGTGGGTATGCATGGGATGTGAGGTCAGTGGGTCGGCGGTGACACCCGGACCATGACGACCTCACACCCACTTGTCAGCTGAACAACCTGGTGGGACTACACACCTAAGCAGGCCAAAGGCTGATCCAATCGGAAACCGCCTTCCGTCGCCGCAACGACAAGCAGGCTGGTCCGCCATCACCAACACTGGCTTCGCTGAGAGAGCACTTCCCTCGCCCATGGTCTTCGACTCGCCTCGTTCCTACATGCTGCTGTCGACGGCAGCAGCGGTCGCGACGATCGTGCTGAAAACGCTGGCCTGGCGCCTGACCGGGTCGGTGGGCCTGCTCTCCGATGCCATGGAGTCGGGCGTGAACCTGGTAGCCGCCCTTGGCGCGATCTGGGCGCTCACCCTGGCGGCCAAACCTGCCGATCGCAGCCACCCCTACGGCCACTTCAAGGCCGAATACTTCTCGAGCGGCCTGGAAAGTGTGCTGATCGTTGTGGCGGCTCTCGCCATCATGCATACCGCCATCGGCCGCCTGCAGCAGCCCCAACCGCTGGAGCAGCTGGGCATCGGCCTGGCCATCTCCCTGCTGGCAACCGCTCTGAATGGTCTAGTGGCCTGGGTGCTGTTGAAAGCCTCGCGGCGCTTTGATTCGATCACCCTGCGCGCCGATGCCCACCATCTGCTCACCGACGTCTGGACCTCCATCGGTGTGGTTCTGGGCATCGGCCTGGTGAAGCTCACCGGCCTGACGATTCTCGACCCCCTGATTGCGATCGCCGTGGCGCTGAACATCGTCGTCACTGGCTGGAAGCTGTTTCACGAAACCGCCTCCGGCCTGCTGGATCGCTCCCTGTCCGATCCCGAGCAACAGGTTCTCGAAGATCTGCTGGCCAGCTGTGAAACAGACGAGATCCAATTCCATGCGCTGCGCACCCGCGTGGCTGGTTCCCGTCGCTTCGTGTCGTTCCACGTGCTCGTGCCTGGTCATTGGAGCGTGCAGGCAGGCCACGACCTCTGCGATCAGTTGGAGCACAAGGTGGCGGCCACCTTGACCCGCACGCATGTGTTCACTCACCTCGAGCCGATCGAGGATCCGAAAGCCTGGGAAGACCAGGGCTTCCGCTGGGAGCAGGGCTGATGCCCGGGAAGCCCTGCCCTCGAGACCCAACTCCAGCCGAGTCCTGATTCACCTCTCGCGCCATACCCCGTCCTTACCAACCCTCCCTGTTGCGCCTGCTTCATGGCTCCACTGCTCTGCTGGTACCGCTGGCCTGGCTGAGCGGGCTGCTGGTGTACTCCTCGTATGACGGACGCTTTGGCCGGCTGCCCTTCTCCCTTCCTGGTGAGTGGATCGACATCCACGGCACGGTGGGGGTTCTGATCTGGCCGCTCGCCCTTCTGTTCTCTCTCTATACCCTCACCGTCGGCCGACTCCGGCTGAGGCGGCCCGCCAACGCGCTCGCCCTGCTGGCCCTGGTCATGGCGGTGGGCAGCGGAAAGTTGATGCAGGAGGACTGGCTACGCGACGGCCAGTTGCATCATCTCGTTTACAGCGTCCATCTGCTTGCCTGGCTGCTGATCGCGCTCGCGGTGACCCTGCATTTGGTGGCGGTGCTAAGGCTGGGTGGATTACCCCTGGCCCGCTCAATGGCGAGCGTTCAGCTACGGCCTGGTGACCTGCCTGGGAACTGGTTCGATCAGATCCGCAGATCCTTCAAGGTCAGAAGCTGACAGCCGGCGTCACCAGCATCAAGGTGGCCAACAGCTCGGGTCTGGGCCAGAACCGGCAGCCTTGACCAACATCGTCAAGCGCTGTTCCCGATGCGGCGGAAGCCATCAACCTAGTGCTGGCCCACCCTGAGATCGGATGGCCACCGCAGCATGCAGTTCGCGCTGCTCCCGATGGTGCTCGTTCTTGCGTTGTGGGCTGTTGCCTTTGCGCGTCTAACCCTGCGGTACCGATCAGAAGCGTGAGCCCGGCGTCTGCAGGACGGCCAGCTCCGCCGCGCTCGACACCCGGCCCAATGCAACATTGCGATGCGGAAACCGCTGGAAGCGGGCGATCACATCCCGGTGTCTGCTGGCGACATCAACAGTGCGGGAATCGCTGAACCTCTCAAACAGCGGCAGCGCCGCCTCCTGCACCGCCAGGTCTTCTGAGTGCATCAGCGGCATCAGCCAGAATTGCCGCGGGAACTGATCCAGCAGCAGCACTAGTGCCAGTGCCCCGGTGGGATCTGCATCCCAGGCGTCGTGCTCGCCGGCAATCGCTCGTCGGGTGAGGCTGAGAAAGCGTTGCTGTACTAGGTCGTCAAAGGACAGGTCCTTGGCGAACCAAAGGCGCGGCCTGGTTTCGACAAGCCAGAACTCGAGAACCTCGCTGGCCTGGTCGCGCTGGCCTGGCATCAGAGCAGGGCCTGCACGCTGGCCACCTTGTCCTCCAGGGTCTGCTCCCTGTCGGTGCGCGTGTTGATCTTGACGGTGGTGTAAACCCGAGGACAGCCCATGGCGTGCACCGCCTGGTGGCAGGCCTCGATGGCAGCGAACACCGGCTCCCACTCCCCCTCGATCGCCGTGCCGTTGGGGTGCAGTTGGATCTTGAGGCCGGCTTCTGTGAGCACCTTCTCGCAGGCGGCGATGTAGGGGGCCAGGTGCACGCCCACACCAATCGGCACCACACATAGATCAACTATCACCTTCATGGTCAATCCCGGCACATTGCACCCATCGTGGAGCCACCTGCAAAAGAGCTGCCGTGTCTGTTTTTCAGCTGCTGGTGATTGTTCATGCCCTGGCCGCCACGATGTGGACCGGCGGGCACCTGGTACTGGATCTGGGGGTGCTCCCCAGGGCCTTGCGAGCACAGAGCGCGGCCCAGGTCCGCGCCTTCGAGGAGGTCTTTGAGCCGCTGGGGCTCGCGGCCCTGGCCATTCAGGTGCTCACCGGCCTGTGGATGGGCTGGATCTATCTCCCCGGCTTCCAGGGTCTGTTCAGCCCGGCCAATCCGATCGGCATGTTGGTGGGCGTCAAGCTGTTGCTGCTGGCTGGTACCGCCGCCCTGGCCCTGCACGCCAGGTTGCGGCTGATCCCCAACCTCACCGACGCCAACCTGAGCGGCCTGGCCTGGCACATCCGCGGCATCACCGCCCTAGCGATCGCCTTCGTGGTGGTGGGGGCTCTGATCCGGCTGGGAGGCCTGCTCTGAACTTGCTCAATCACCACAACAAATCACGGAGCCTTGGCCCCGGGCATTGGCCTGCTCAGCCGTAGCGCCGCTCCAAGGGGTTCGGGCGCAGCTGTACGGTCGGTTAATTGAATGACTTCCCTTTTACGGCTTGAATAAGCCGGCATTCAACCATGCAAACCAAGCAGTTTCAGTGCAGCTAGCACTAACACGAAGGCGAGTATTCGACGGATCCATGCCACGGGCCAATGACGACTACCCAGCCTTGAGCCCAAGCTGCCGCCAATCACCACCGCAGCGATCCATCCGAACAGCGAGGTGTTCAGAACTGCTGTGAGAGCAGTTGGGTGATTCCAGGCAAAGCCTGCCAGGCCAGAGAAGGAGTTAATCAGGATAAACAGTATCGAAGTTGCTGCAGCCTGGCGGGTATCGCACCACTTGGTCAGCAGGAGAAGTGGCGTAAGGAAAACACCTCCACCTGTGCCGGTAAGACCAGCCAATAGGCCGAGGATGCCCCCGGTGATCACAAGAACTGAACGCCTGGGTTGACGCAGGCTTGCCGGGTCCTTGCTCACAGCACCCAACCGCCAAGCCGTGAAAACCATCACGATTCCAATCAAGCGCTGAAACCATATCCCGGGCAGATTGAGCCAGCCGCCAAGGAATGACGCCGGAATTGCCAATAGATAGACTGGCCAGATAATTCGCCAGGGCAAATGGCCTGCCCTCAGAAAATTCCAGCAGCCAATACTTGCCACCACTATATTCAGAATCAGGGCGACAGGCTTAATCATCTCCGGAAGTAGATTGCATAATGTCATCAGAGCGATATAGCCCGATGCTCCGGCATGCCCCACTACTGCGTAGAGGAAGGCCACTACCGCGAAGCCTGCTGAGAGCGCAAGGTTCAGCACAACGTCATTGCTGGTGCAGAAGCAAAGTCGTGCCCATATCTCAGCACCTGATCAGGGCCCGTTGATAAAAGCCAGGCTTGTGCCAGGCAGGCAGCATTTTCGGTCATGTGCACTCTGGCTAGGAATGCGTTGGCCAGTCAGGCGGCCACTTGCAATGAAGCTCAGCGCACGTTTCACGGGGGGGGGCCATGTCTGCGCAATCAGCCCCAGCCGTTGGCCAGGCGTGCCGCTTCCTGCACGGCCGTGATGCAGCGCTGGGCGCGGCGCTTGGCATCGTCCTGCCCCTGGGCTCGCAGCACATAGCCCTCCATGGCTTCTGGCGTCTCGATCAGAGCCAGCAGGCCAGCGGTTCGTGCAGGTAAGGAGACGTCGGCGAGCAGACGGCTCACCAAACCCAGGTCCCATAGCTGCTCCCCGGTGGATCCTGGAGGAAACAGCTCCTTGCGCAGTACCGCCAGTAGTGACTGCTTAAAGGCATCGAGCTGCCCTGGCCTTAGCCGGCGGCTGTTGGGCAGGCCCGCTGCAGAGCCAGCTGGGAGTGCGGCGGGGCGATCGGGCGTGTGCTCCACGCTCCAGCTCAGGCCCGTGCCCGGCAGCCCCACGGTGGTGCGAGCGCCGCCGCTGCGCGCTACCGGGATGTTGAACGAGGCGCCACCTCCGCCAACGGAGATCGAACTCAGCCCTCCCTTGCTGAAGTTGAAGCGCAGCGGACCCAGGCGGGCGGAGCGTCGGAAACGGAAGCCCATGGTGATCAGCGACTTTTCACGCAGTAGTTGCCGGAGCTGAACCAACCCACCGGGCAAGACTTGCCTGTTTTCTCTATCGCCTCTCGGATGTTCGTGGGGCTACTTACGCAGTAGTTGCCGGAGGAGTAGAAGCCTAGAGGGCAGCCGCCACCTACCTTCTCAATGGCACCACGGGTGTTGCTGCTAGTGCTGGGCACGCAGTAGCTGCCTGAGCTGTAGTAGCCGAGCGGGCACGATCCCACTTTCGGGAGTGGGCGCACCGGCTGCTGGGCCAGGGCACTGCCGACAGACAGGACCCCGATAGCGAGAGCAATCAGCAGCGAAATACGGCCCATGCACGTGCTTGGCAGGGTGAGGTGGGTGCCTTTTATTGGACAGTTCTGGCCCCTGACATCGTTAACTCCGGGCGGGAGGAACAGGGTTTGGTATCAGTGTAGACCTCATAGGGAGTTCTGCCTCCCAGAGAGCTGTGTGGCCTTACATGGCAGTACCTCCATAT
>CALRUA020000047.1:0-5013 GCA_943371215.1 Cyanobium sp. NIES-981
TGCCAGATCAGGTTGCCGAGCCGGGAGGCCTCCCGCACGTGTCCTGCGCTACCGGGCGCCTCAGAACGTGGACATTCCAGGCCGGCGGAACAGGCCATTGAGGTAGTGCCGCACCACCGCCTGCTCCTGGCAGCCCTGCTGAAACAGAAACCCCGCCACGGCGGATTGCATCAGGCGGTACTGGTCCCAGTCGGGGTGGGCGCCAATGAAACTCGACATCGCCTCGAACAGATCCTCCGGGAACTGGTTTTCCACACTCACGTGGGACGCCATGCCATCCGGAATTCCTGCCATTCAGCTGCACTCACTTCGACCCCACCATCAGGCCACAAGCCACCCCCACACGTCAAAAGCAGATCCCAACATGAGATACGGCTGCTGTGCATTGAGAATGCGTGTTCCGCCAAGCGGTCTGGACGCTGCAGGCTGGATCAACAGCGCTCTGCCGATCGCCAGCCCTTGGGCTGTCAAGGGGAGAAACGATTTCCCAGGCCGGCCTGGCCTGCCGTTGCAGTGGCGTGAGTCTTGCCCCTGCAGGCTGTGGAGAACCTGTGGAAAAGATCCCCTGGCTTGTGGGGCGATTCGCTCTTCACGGGTGCTGATCGATGGGCTCTGGAGCCCCAGCATTCGCGATCAGTCGCCCTTTTGCTGCGTCAGGCCCGTTGACGAATGGGGCCATCGCGGTCTGAGCGGAACACCACCTGGACCCCAGGCAGCAAGCGTTCCAGGCTGGCCAGAAGCTGCTCAAGGACCACCTTGGTTTGCACCGCACCGCCGCCCATCCTCTCGCGGCTGGTGATCAAAACTCCCAGCTGCTCGCTGTGCTGCAGCTCCAGCAGGAGTTTCACCTGCAAGCCCGTTGGCGCCACATGCACCGTCAACGACGCGTTGCGCCCATCAAGCCAGTCCGCTGCGCCTTGCCACTCCTGCGCCAGCTGGTTGACTGCAGCGCTCCAATCACTGGGATTGCTGGCAGGGGCGAGAAGGGCTTCAAAGCGGGCCATGACTGTGGCGAGTTCCAACCATTGTCGAGGGAATAAGCACTGAGCTGCGCACTATTGACGACTACCGCCATCTATCAATACAGCCGATGTTACTTCTGAGGCCATACCAGGTGAGATCGAAAACTGGCGCTCAGCTCAGCTTCCAGACTCTGCTCAGCCCTTGATCAGGTGGTGGTGGCCAGCGGTTGATGGACCCGTTGGAACATATAGCCCTGCCCCCGTGCGGTAAGGATCAGTTCGGGGTTCTCTGGGTCGTGTTCCAACTTGGCCCGCATGCGGGAGATATGCACATCCACCACACGGCTGTCGTTGGAACGCTCAGGTTTGTACCCCCAAACTTTTTCCAGCATGTCGAGCCGGCTGATGGGCTCACCGCAGCGACTGATCAGCAGCTCCAACAGGTTGAACTCCATACCTGTGAGCCGGATGCGCTCTCCTCCGCGGTGGGCCTGGCGACGTGTGAAATCCACGCTTAGCTCGCCCACCACCACCACGTGGGCACCACGACCGCTGCCACTGACTCCATCCGTTGCGGTGGAGCCCGCCCGACGCAGCACGCAACGAATCCGGGCTTCCAGTTCCTTGGGACTGAACGGCTTGACCATGTAATCGTCGGCGCCCAGCTGCAAACCGGTGATGCGATCAGCCACGTCGCCAAGGGCGGTGAGCAGGATGATCGGCACCTCCGATTGGGCGCGAATGCGTTCGGTGACCGCAAAGCCATCGAGCTCGGGCATCATCACGTCGAGCACCACCAGGTCGGGCTCAAAGCCACGGAACAGCTCCACCGCCTCTGCACCATCCACCGCCGCAGCCACCTCGTATCCCTGCATGCGCAGACGGGTTTCGAGAATGCGACGAATATTCTCCTCGTCGTCTGCGATCAGGATCTTGAGTGGTTGTTGAGCTGTCTCTGACATGGAGCTTGTAGTCATCTGTATCTACGATGAGGCTCTGGTTCAGCTGGCGATGACCCCTTGGCTGTCAACATCCCGCTTGACCATGGAGTAGTGCACGACTGGATCGCGGTACTGGCGAGGGAGCGTGGTGTGGAGAAGCTGGAGGCGATGCCAGCAGACAGTTTTCTGAATCTTGTTCAACGAGATACCGTCACGCACCAACATCCGCAGCGCTTTGCAGTAAGCGGGATAACTGGCCTCAAGCTGACCAACAGTCATCGAGGGAGCGGTTCTATCTTTTGATGACTGCATAGCTACTGTCAATTCTCTGCCGTACTCGGCTCAAGCCTGTAGACCTTACGCGTCTTGAGCTCGGCACACGAGACTTGACGAGAATGCCGCCGCATGCATCCGCGGGGATTCGCGCATGCGCATGGCTTCCCTAGCGACGCGTTGCCGATCAAAAGGCAGCTAGAGCCCGGCAACAGCCAGCGACAGGGCCAAATCTAAAGAGATCCCAAAGAAGTCCGGCATCCACTGCTGCCTGCGCCGCTTGCCTAGGGCTCCGCTTCAAACAGAAACCCCCTGGCAGCAGTGCCAAGGGGTTTCCGGAGCAGCCGGGCAGGAGGGGGATGGCGCTCAAGCAGGCAGCCCGTTCGACGGTGCCTGCAGTCAGTGTGAGAGCTGCAGCCAGTGCAGGGACAACGCGGCAACAAATGCTCACCGTTGCCCAGTGGCGCCTGCGGCTCAGGCCGGCTGCATGGACAGCCGCTGCAGCTGGAGACGCGGCCAGATCCGGTGACTGCCAAGAAAGATGACGCTTCTGCTGCCTTCAGGCAGCCATCGTCAACGTACCTGGTTTGTCGTCGATTGCTGGCGGGGGCGGGTTGATCCACACCACTTCCGGTTGACGCCAGCAACGCGTCGATCGTGACCACCGACGTGGATGCCTTTGGCGTGCCTGTTCGTAGACGACAGCCCGGTGACAACAGATCTCCACAGCATCTCCGTTGTGGCGTTGCTGGGGCGTCACGAATTTGATGCCGCTATGGCGGTGCCGGTGGTTGTACCAGTCCACAAATGACGACACCCACTGGCAGGCGACCTCTTGACTGGTGAACGGCCTGCTGGGGTAGTCCGGCCGATACTTTGCCGTGCGGAACAGAGATTCCGAGTAGGGGTTGTCGTTGGACACCCTTGGCCTGGAGAAGGATCTGAGCACGCCCAGCTCTTCCAGCCGGCTCTCCAGCGTGGCCGCGCGCATCGCGTTGCCGTTATCGGCATGCAGGATCAGTGGCTGGCGTCTACCTTTGCTGATCCGCTCTCTCAGGCAGGCCCTGCTCACCAGATCCGCTGCGATGGCGGGATCTTCTCGCTCGGCGACATCCCAGGCCACGACCTTGCGGCTCCAGACGTCGATCACCAGGTAGAGGTACAGCCACACACCGCGGACGCTGGTGGGTAGGTAGGTGATGTCCCAGCTCCACACCTGATTGGGCCCGCGGGCTTCCAGCCGCGGCACCGGCCTTGGCTCCTGGGGCGGTCGGACACGGCCACGACGATGGGCCTGGCCATGGGCATGCAGCACGCGATAGAAGCTGCGCTCAGAACCGATATACAGGCCGCGATCGGCAAGGACCGGCACGATCTGTCCCGGCGGCATGGCCGCGAACTCCGGCTCGTTGCAGGTGAGCAGGATCCGCTGGCGTTCCTCCGCGCTCAGGCGGTGCGACACCAGGCGGTGGCTGCCTTTACGGCGATCAAGGCCGGCCCCATCACCTGCGAACTGCCGCCGCCAACGCTGCAGCGTGCTCAGGCCTATGCCCAGCAGCATCGCGACTTCACGGGCCCGAGCCCCAGCCACCATCGCGGCATCAAGGATCTCCAGGGCCTTACGGCGATCCTCGGGGGCGGTCAGTCCTCCCCGTCCTCTCCCCAGTAGGCCTGGATCTTTTTTGACGCGATCAGCAGTGCCGCCGCCTCCGCCAGGGCCTTGTCCTTGCGGCGCAGCTCCTGCTGCAGCCGTTTGATCTCCCGCTGATCCTCCTGGTGCCGCTTCTGGAGGTCCTTCTGGTCGGCCATCGTCAGCAGCGGCTGGGCATTGGCATCCTGGGCGGCCTGCCGCCAGCGGTCCACCTGCTCGGGGAACAGGCCGCGCTCTCGGCAGTAGCCGCTCAGTTCGGTCACATTCAGGCCGGCCGTCTCCAGCACCACAGTGAACTTGTCGGTCGGACCCCAACCCTCAGGGTCCTTCTGGCTGGCAGGGACGACGTCACCCTGCAGGCGCCAGGCCTTACGCCACTTGTAGAGGGTGATCACGTGGATCCCCAACTCATGGGAGATCGCAGCCACGCTCTGCCGATGGGGTGGGCCCATCCGCCGGCGGACATCAGCCTTGACGGCCTCGCTGTAACGACGCATTGCTCTGCTCCATCAAGCCCCCTGGTAGTCCGAGTGGAGAGGCGTCAACTTTCCTGGCAGAGGGGGATCTGCACGGCCTGGCGTTCCCGGTCAACGCAGAACTCACACAACTGGCCGGCACTCACCAGAAATCCCTTGATACGGGTGATGTCGCACTGACAGGCCATGGTGACCGCGTCAATGGGGCTGCACAGCTCAGTACTCAGAAGCTCCATCACTTCAGGTGGCAGCGCCAATGCCATAGATCTGCTCCTCAACTACAGCTATAGGTAGCCAGGACTACTGCATGCCTGTGGCTTTTGGTAACAGGCGCTACACATCTGTGTGTAGAGCTCGCTTTCTCTGGGGTCGGGCTTTCCACGCAACCCAGAACTGGCGCGAGCGCTCAGTGCTGAACAGCGGCTCGCCTGCGGGGGAGGCGGGATTGGCGGCCGGTTCTCCTATTGGCTGTTGCTAGCAGAGCTGGTTCACCTTTGCCTGCGTCCCAGGGGGCATCCACCAGTGCGCACAACGCTAGGAATCTGGGCTATCCCAACCAAGCATGGGGTTCTGGCTGGCTTTGCCATGAATCTCTGGGTGCTGCAAAAACGACCAACGGGATTGGTCGAGCCCTACGAGCTGACGCGGTTGCGGGAGGAGGCGCGCGCCCTTGACATCCGGTTTGAGACGGTCGCGCCAGAAGACATTGA
>CALRUA020000048.1:0-4995 GCA_943371215.1 Cyanobium sp. NIES-981
TCGCCGGTATCAACGCCAGGGCCGTTTTCCTTGGCGGAGATGTAGTTGGCTCGCTCGAGAAAGCACTCGAGCACGTGGCTGGCCACCACGGCAGAGGTGGTGTCACCGGGAATGGCGTTCTCGGCCAGCAGCAGGCGGGCGTTGGCAAACGGCTGGAGGGCTGTGTTGCCCCATGCCTGGCTATTGCGCAGGTGCTGGCCACTGGTGAACTGCTGCGGACTGATTGCCGCAGCTTGTCGGGGAGCAAGGCCCATGGTTCAACCCCGCAGTAGGGCGGTTCCCATCAACTGGCTACCAGCAGTCCTTGACCAGCCAACCCAGCTGGCCAATGCCGGCAGCAGCAACAGCAGCTGTTCGCGATAGCGGCTGCGTTGGCGCAGCAGAGCAGCCGCACTGGAGCTGGGACTGGCGTACACCGTTTCCTGCTCCACCCGTAGGAGGGCTGTGTCGTAAGCGATCACATCCGCCTTCTGCAGCGGTGCATCACCGTCGGCTGCCACCGAACCGGCGATCGGGCCAGAGCGGCTGGTCCTCTGGATCGCCTGTTCCTGCTCCGGCCCACCCGCCAGCAACTGCTGATCGATCAGCGTCATCGCACCGAGCAGTGCATGGGCGCTGAGCACGCCGGCCGGGTGCTGGCGCTCCAGGTCGGCCATGGCACGGCTGATGGCATCTAGGCAAGGAAGGGTGGCGGGCAGGTCCAAGCCTTGGCGGATGGCCTCCTGATCGCCTTGTTGCCAGCTCAACGGGGAGCGTGGTGAATCCAGCAATGGGCCCCTGCAACATCAACGGCCATTGCCGACCTCCAAGCAACCCGTATTACAATTAGTCTATTCGTCGTACAAGATTGGCTCCTTCTGGTCATGCCGCTCACAGTCAGGCTGGATGCCGCCACCGAGCACTGCCTCGATGAGCTGCTGGCCGAAACCGGCCAGGACAAAAGCTCCCTGATCCGTCAGCTCATCCGTGAGCGCTGGGAGCAGCGGCAGATCCCCCCATCCATTACCCAGCAACTCGGCGGTCATCCCGCTGCCTTCCTCGACACCCTGCCGCCTGGCAGTGCGGAGCGGCAGCAGCGGCGGCGTCTGCTTGACCAGCATCTCCAGACGCGCCGGATGGACCGGCTTTGATGCGTCGGATCCTGATCGATTCGGGAATCCTGCTGAGCTACTACCAGCAGCAGGAGCTCCTGCATTCAGCGGTGGTCGCGTTCTTTGATCAGAACGCTGCTCAGCTGATCACTTCACCGATCTGCATCGCCGAGGTGCTCTGGCTGCTGGGCGATCCCGGTGATTCCCGCGTTCTGGCGGCTCAGAAACACCTGCTGACTGCGGTGAGTCGCGGTGGCATCGAGGTGATCAACCTGCTCCCGGAGGATTACGCCCGCGTCTCCGAGCTCAATGCGCGCTATGGAGACCTGCCAGGGGATTTCGCCGACCTCACGTTGGTGACGCTCTCTGAGCGACTGGATGTCGCCGAGATCCTCACACTCGACAGCGACTTCGATGTCTACCGGCGTTTTCGCAAGCAACCCTTCTGTCGGATTCCAATCGGCTGATCAAGGTCCCTACGGGGTTGCTGGGGCAGTGCTGATGGAGCCATAGGCAAGCCTTGATCAGCTGGTTTCTGCGCAGTAGCTGATTTCAGTGGCTTGCCTTGTCATGGTGCACTCTCCGGTGAAGAGGAGCGAGGAGGCGATGGCTACCAGCCGATGCTTGAAGCGCTGATCCCTTGCCTAAGGTGCTGGCATCCCCCAGAAAGCACATCAAAAAGTTGTGCACTGGAGCCCCCAGTCAGGCCGTGTCCGAATCACCGTGTTGTGATCAGGCGAGTTCACGGACTGATGGGGAGGGGGAGCGATTGGTAGTGTTGAGATTAATTAGAAGTAGAATGCGCCATCTGTTGTATTCCGGCTCACGGCGCCGCAGCGGCTGGCTACTCGCCACAATGCTTGATGAATAGGAGTGGAGTCGTAGCGCACCAGATTTGGATAGCGTCGTCTCAGTAAATCAGTGCCACGCCAGGCATTGTAGTGTGGAATCCGAGAATTGATGTGATGACATACATGGGTTGAACCAATGCCGTGATGCAAAAAGTTGAGCAGTGGCCCGTAGGGGCGGTCAACAGTTTGCAGGGCACCTTTGGTCCACGACCATTGCTCGTTAGAGAAATGTGGAATCGTGAGGTCTGTATGTTGGAGCCACGTGTAGGTTGCAAGCCAGAAATTAATCACCAGGTAAGGAAGGCCGTATACACAGACGACTCGCGCCAGTGAGGATTGCATTGCGGCAAAGCCCAGCACCAACAGCATCGCCACCAAGCCGAGATTCGAGCGGATCATCAAGCCCCGGAATGATTCGGGGAAGAGCGCGCGTTGACCATTGGCAAAGGGTCCCCCGTTCCAGAAGTGGGAGGTGGGAGAGCCGTAATCCTCGCCGCCAGTTGCCCCTAGGAATAGATACAGGGGCCAACCCAGTAGCAAATGGTTGATTAAAGACAAGCTGCCAAAGAGCTTTGATCCCAGCTGGGCTTTGAGCCTCTCTGTGATGCGGCCTGAGGTGGAGTTGTCCCTCGGTGGAACATGAGTTTCACCGCCTTCTAAGTGATTGCAATGGGCATGGTGAACAGCGTGGCTACGAACCCAGCTGAAATAGGGAACGAGCAACATGCTGTGCAACAGAAAGCCAACGCACGTTTCCACCCGGCGATTGGGGTGGAAGGCATTGTGACCGCATTCATGTGCGATCACCCAACAACCCATCGCCACGGTGCCTGTGACGACGGCATAGATGATCCACAGGGGGCTGGCGTTCAGCGTCAACGGTATTTGCGTGCCAACGCCGTAGGCCAGAACCGACAGCCCTAGCGACATCGCCAGGCTTCCCCAGGCTTTGATCGGGTTGAACTTGGCTAAGTCAGATGGCAGGCAGCCCAGCAGCTCTGCCTTGCTGGGATACGGATCGGCGGACATGGGCTCGCCAGAGCCGCTCAGGCGCGAGAGAAGGGTGGCAGGGGGCGTCAAATGGAATGCCGCATATCTGGGGGGCTTTGGGCCGCAAGCACATATTTGCTTAATACTTTAAATCGGCGCGGTCCCCGTCCGTGTGGGCCCGGGCGCGTCCAGCACCCGTGGCGGGAACTGAATCCACGCTTCACACTTCTTCACACTAGGCTGTGTCCAGTGCTGGCGCGCCCAGTGAACGACCTCTTGGCTGTTGTTTATCTGGTTTTCTTTGTGGCGATCGCAGGGGGCGCTTTGGCGTTGATGACGCAAGCTCTGCGCAGACCGGGCGGACGGGGTTCCTTCTCATCAATTCAGGAACCCCGATTGGTTCACCCTGAGGCACCCGAGCCTGGCGAGGAAGTTCTTTATGTGGACTTTAGTCGTGAACGGCTTGAGCATCTGTTCCAGCAATCACCTTGACTCTCGTACTCACAGAGGTCTGACAATGAGATCGATTCGATGAACCTTTCGTCCGATTAGAATAGGCCTTGCATCCTCCCTGCGTGAGTGCGATCTCACGCCGATTGTTTTGCTGTCCAGCTACGACCGGCTGATGGTGATGGCCTCCAGTGACTGGGCTGTGCCTGCCAGTCGCCGAGGGAAGGCCCCTGCCCGCAGCCAACGCAGTGCCTTCGCGCCCATTACGCATTCTGTCTCGGCGTCCTCGAGCCGTTGCGTGGCGGCTTTGATTCCACGCTTACCTGCTGCTCGTTCTCCTCGATGGTGCGGCGCAGGCCCAGCGGGATCGGTGATGCCGACGCTCGATTCAAGGCGATCAGCGCCTTCCGCGCACGGGCCTCCATACACAAATGTGTAGTGTTTGTTACAAAGACACGGGCGTTCGGCGGCCCTGGCTAGCTGTAGCTGTAGCTGTAGCTGTAGCTGTAGCTGTAGCGAAGGAGCAAATCCATGGCCTTGATGCTGCCCACTGAAGCCATGGAGCTTCTGAGTGCTGAGTTGTGCAGCCCCATTGAGGCAGTCACCATGGCCTGTCAGTGCGACTTGACCCGTGCCAAGGGATTTCTGGTGAGTGCCGGCCAGTTGTTTGAGTTCTGCTTTGACCGGGAACGCAGGGCCGTGCAGATCTGGCCGCGTCTCCAGCTGCAGATGCTCTCCATGCAGACGGCCTGAGCCGCAGGCGCCGTTCAACGGGCTGCCTACTTGAGCGCCTCTTCCTCCTGCCCGGCTGCTCCGGAAACCCCTTGGCACTGCTGCCAGGGGGTTTCTGTTTTGGCCTGCAACTTGATGGATAGCCCGCTTTGTCTGCTCCCTTGGCCCTGGCTTCAGCGCGGGAGGGTGCACAGCAATGGGCACAGCAACGGCCCTGGCAGCCGGCAGGTGCGCCAGTCACCGCTGGCGGTGCTCACCTCAACACCGATCCTGCTGTGCACGGGATCAAGGCCATGGATCTGCAGCCAGGCGATCGCCTCGCCGATGGCCTCATCGAGGCTGTCGTAGACGCCATCGATCTGGGCGTGAGGTTCGCAGCAGCTATCGATCAAGCGATAGCTGCGTTGGTGGCCGCACATTCCCCGGGGCCTGCGTTGTGACACCTCCAGCAGGGCCAGTTGCACGGCACAACCACTTCGACAACCATCCTGCTCCCCTGGCCAGCGGTTGTCCTGCCGCCGACACCACTCTTGAGGTGCTGGTGCGGAACTGAGGCAAATGCCTTGGGGCTGTTGACAGCCGCCTGTTGTTTGCCCCTGGAGCCCTGTGGTGGTGAACCGTCTGTGATCTGCCGACCGACGGAGCAGACCTATCAACAGAAACCGTCGCCTTTCTGCACCCTGGTGGGGCAGGAGCCCAAAGCCCTGACAATGAACCGATCTCCTCAGTTCCATGGCCCGCTTTGAAGCCTTGCTTGCTCCCGTCAGGGACCCGGAAGCGGCGCGGGCCTGCATCGACCAGCTGGCGCAGGAGTGGCAAGGCGCAGCGGACTGGCTTGATGGGCGCAACGCGTCGTTGACGGTGCATGTGGCGCCAACGGG
>CALRUA020000049.1:0-4188 GCA_943371215.1 Cyanobium sp. NIES-981
CATGGAGTCCATCGGTGGATGAGCAGGGAGCGACGGGCGATCCATGGCGTCTTGATCCAGCCAGGTTTCCTCAGCGCGTTGATCTGGAGCTAAACGACGAGGCCTATGCCGCCCTGGCAGCGATCAGCGAGAGCACCGGGCGGTCGATCGCTGAGGTCGCAGTGGAGATGCTGGCGCGTTGTGCAAATACCCCCCCCTTTTTTTGAGGGCGAGTGAGTCGATGGGATGCCACCGTCTGTCTCTTGCGTCTGGTGTTGCTGCCTCGGCGCGACTGCTGTGATGTTGCAGGAAGCGTGACAGTTCCTGATCACCCTTGAACAGGACCGCTGTGGTGATCTCCAGATAGGCAAGGGGAGGCCCAGGGCCATGAGGAGTTCGGTGCTCATACCAGCATCAGCACAACGCCGACCACTAGGCCAGCGACATGGACCAGCACGGTGTCCCTGTTGTGGGGTGGGTACGCCAGCAGTGGTCTGACGGGATGGGACTCGCTCTTGCTTGCCCAGATCATCACCGAGAGCACCAGGAAGCACCCCAGAACCTGGAGTGAGTGCTCCAACACTCCATCGGCACCGAACTGCTTGATGGTCTCCAGGTGGTAGGCGAGGTGCTGGATCTTTTCAGGAAGCACGGTGCTGACGGCAAAGATCCCGCCCATGCACAGTGCCTTGCGTGGATCCCTGATCGGCAGCACCTGGTTACCCACGGACTCAGAAGTTGAGGCTCATGCCCCTGCACCCCCCGCCAACAAACCCAAAGGAGCAAAGGCAAGCAATCCGCCAATGGCAAGGAAGGCAATCGCCGCTGCTCTGGTCCAGGTGAGCGGCAGTTTCTTCAGCAGCAGAGCGGTGCCACCACACACCAGAACGGAACTCGCCAACGCACCGCTCCACCAGAGGAAGGTGCTGCCGTCTTTGGGTGCCTCCAGTCCATGGAGCATGGCGTGAATGGAGATCGCTGCTGCCACAACCGCACCGCTGATGCTTGTGAGGATGTTGGGGTTGGTGGTCTTGGCGAATCTGCCTGCCAGCAGGATCACGCCGCCCACCGCCGAGATCGCGAGTGCCGCGAATACCTCAGCAGATGCAATGGTGAATCCTGAGAAACCCACAGCAGCACCGATGACGGCACCTCCCAGTGCCCACAGCAGCAGTTGGGAGGAGATGAAGGAGGCAGCAGTACCCGCCGCCATCAGAATGAGCAGGTGATCCAAGCCCAGCAGCGGATGGGTCACACCGCCGAGAGCACCACCAGTGGCAGTGCCGTGGGCAAAGACGGGATGGGTGCCCAGGACCACAGCGGATCCAGTGGTCAGAGCAACCAGGGGGGATAGGACGCGTTTCATGAGATGTCTCGGTCCGCGCCGAGCACGAATGGGACTGAAGACGGCGAGTGTTCTGACTAAGGGGGTGAACCCCCCTCACAGTTGCGGGACAGCGGCGGACTTGGGGTATCCCTCACCGCACTTTCCTCGTTTGACCCCCGCCAGAAGCGGAGGACCCGTCTTACCCACTATGGGTGCTTCTAGCAGGACATCCATAGCGACCCCATGGAGTGGACGCCTTGGCATCCCAACTTCTTTGCCTTCTCCAGTGCCAGCTGTTTGCTGGGGTAGGCGTAGAGGTTCTATGACTGGGGCGAGTGGTGGTGGGTGGACTTGATCGGCACTGGGCCGAGCAGGGTCTCAGGCCCCATGGGCGCACATAGAACGAATGGAGCAGATGATCGCTGCCTATCTCGAGGGCGTGGCTGAGGTGGGCTGAGGCGTTTCGAGGGGTGGCGCTTGCTCCCGGTCTTGGGCTGGGATGGCGGGTCCTGCATGTGGGATCCCTCACTTCTACTCTCCAGTAACTCCGATTCAGAAGAGATATGGGAGACCATGTGCGGCGTCGGCGCTGAATCGACGTCCGCCTCTCCTCGTCAATGCTTCCCTTTCGTTCTGGCCTTGCCGCAGCCTTTGGTCTGCTTGTTCCGGCTGCCCTGGACTGCAGCCGTGCAGCATCCGCCGCCGACCTCAACATCGCTGGCGTCAGTCAGTACGGGATGGGCTCCCAGGCCAACAGCCAGGAGCAGGTGACTTCAATCACCCAGTTCTCCGACGTGCAGCCCACCGACTGGGCCTATCAGGCGTTGAGCAACCTGATCGAGCGCTACGGCTGCGTTGCGGGCTACCCCAACGGCACCGTCAAGGGCAAGCAGGCTATGACCCGCTATGAAGCTGCTGCCCTGCTGAACGCCTGTCTCGACCGGATCACTGAAGTGACCGACGAGCTCAAGCGCCTGATGAAGGAGTTCGAAAAGGAACTCGCCGTGCTGAAGGGCCGAGTGGATGGCCTCGAAGCCAAAGTGGGCGAACTGGAAGCTACTCAGTTCTCCACCACCACCAAGCTCAGGGGGCAAGCAACTTTTGTGGTGGGAGCCAATGCCTTCTCGGGTTCGGCTGTCAACACTGGGGCTAACAGCGTGAACCGTGCTCCCAATTCCATTACCGGCGCAAGACGCAGCCCGGTGGCGTTGCCCAATGCCACCACGTTCAACTACGACGTTCGGCTCACCTTTGATACCAGCTTCACGGGCAAGGATCTGCTGCGCACGAATCTGCGCGCCGGGAATTTCGCTGACAGCGTGTTCGGTGGTGAGCCCCACGCGCTCGGACTCTCGGAACTGGAGATTGCTTTCCAGGAAGCCTGCGGCACCGGGGTGGATTGCGGCGATGTGGTCGCGATCGATAAGTTGTTCTATCAGCTGCCCCTCGGGTCAGGCTTGACCGCCACCGTGGGTGCCCGTGTTGGTCAGGAAGACATGCTGGCCCTGTGGCCGAGTGTGTATCCGGCAGACACCATCCTTAACGTCATGACGGTGAACGGCGCGGGCGCCGCTTACAACAAGAACCGTGGCGCTGGTGCTGGTTTGTGGTGGGAGAAGAACGGATTCAGTGTGAGCGCCAACTATGTGGCGACGAATGGTGATGTGGGAAGCCCGGCGAGCGGTGGCCTGGCCAACCGCCATTCCGGAAGCACAGGGTCCGTGCAAATTGGCTATGCCGGTGAGCAGTGGGGGCTCGCTGGGATCTGGAGCTATGTGCAGCCCGAAACTGAATTTGTGCCGGGCACCACGCCCTTCACCCACAGCGCGATTGACCACAACCCCAACGCCAACACCAATGCCCTGGGACTCAGTTCTTACTGGCAACCACTGCAGAGTGGTTGGTGGCCATCGGTGAGCGCTGGCTGGGGCATCAACAGCACCAGCTACAGCGTCCCCCAACGTAGAGGCAGCCTCAGCACCAGTCAGTCGTGGATGGTGGGTCTGCAGTGGACAGATGTGTTCCAGAAAGGAAATGACTTTGGCTTTGCTGTTGCTCAGCCTGTCTTTGCTACAGCCCTCACCGGTGGCGTCACGCCCAATGATGGCAACTACGTGTGGGAGTGGTGGTACAAGTTCCAGCTGACTGATAACATCACCGTTACGCCGGCTTTGATCTACCTCAGTCGCCCCCTTGGTGAAAACACTCCAGCAGGGCAAAGCTTCAGCCAGTTCGGCGGATTGGTGAAGACGAGCTTCCGCTTCTGATCGGAAGCTTCGCCGGTGAAGCAGGCGGTTGGTCGTTCCCCAGCGCCCCTACTGAGGGGCGTTCTGGGGAGCGACCGATCCTTGCTGGGAAGCGGGTGTCGACGTGCTGTGATGGTGTTGGCTAGGGCGTGCAGGCTTGCGGTAGCTGCCTGAACCGCCGCCGCCGCAGGCCAGTGCGGATGAGGTTGTTGCCAGCACGATGGCAATCAGAGCCAGGCTGAAGGTACGCAGGGAAGGCATGGGATCAGTGTTGGTTTGTGGACGGTTGGCTGGGATGTTCTGAGCAGGGCATCCAGAGATCGCCCATGGCATGAACGCCCTCGCAGCCCAATTGCCGAGCTTTTTCGAGGGCCACCTGCTTGCTCTGGTAGGCCATCAGCTGTTCCTGGGGAGCCCCGCTGCTGTGGTGTGGATGGCCGTTGCCTGGGCTGAGTGACCAGATGCCCATGGCATTGAGGCCGGCCACCACCACGCCCATGCCCACGACGCAGGCGTTCACCACGCCCATGCCCACCACCCCGAGGCTGAGCACACCCATGGGCACCACGCCGATGCTCACCACACCCATTGGCACGATGCCGATGGAGATGATGCCGAGGGGGGCGATCCCAAAGG
>CALRUA020000050.1:0-4128 GCA_943371215.1 Cyanobium sp. NIES-981
CCATCCACGCGGCCCTTCAGCACGGCGAGTTCCTTGTCGAACTCCTTCATGAGGCGCTTGAGCTCGTCGGTCACTTCCGTGATCCGGTCGAGGCAAGCGTTCAGCAGGGCGGCCGCTTCATAGCGGGTCATAGCCTGCTTGCCCTTGACGGTGCCGTTGGGGTAGCCCGCAACGCAGCCGTAGCGCTCGATCAGGTTGCTCAACGCCTGATAGGACCAGTCGGTGGGCTGCACGTCGGAGAACTGGGTGGCTGTGGAAACCTCTTGATCACTGATGGATGATCGATCCACGTGGCCATGGGTGGTGGCCGTTGGCGTCAGTTCAGCGGCGGATGCAAGCCTGCAGGCGGGGATCTCCGAGAGCACGATGGCCATGGCAGCCAGGTTGCTGGCTGCTGCAATCAGATTTTGTGCTGATTTCCATATTCGATGTTGATGTAACTGGCTCGGTCGTCTTGTGTTTAAGTGATCGGTTGTTCTGCCTATCTTCACGGTGCTACTGCCGATTGAGAAAGCTGCGCAGCCGGTGGCTTTGGGGATTGCTGAATACTTCCGATGGCTTGCCTTGCTCCTCAATCAGGCCGTTGTTGAAGAACAGCACATGGCTCGAGACCTCGCGTGCAAAGCGCATCTCATGGGTCACCACCAGCATGGTCATGCCGCTCTCAGCCAGCAGTCGCATCACTTGCAGCACCTCCCCCACCAGCTCTGGATCGAGGGCGCTGGTGGGTTCATCGAACAGCATGACGGCTGGATTCATGCAAAGGCTGCGGGCAATGGCCACCCGCTGTTTCTGGCCGCCGGATAACTGACCTGGGTAGGCATCAGCACGCTCGGCAAGCCCTACTTGGGCTAGGTGGTGACGTGCCCGTTGTTGGCATTCCGTGATGGACAACTTGAGCACTTGCTTGGGTGCCATCACCAGATTTTCCAGCACTGTTAGGTGAGGAAACAGGTTGAACTGCTGAAACACCATCCCCACGCGGATGCGGAGTTGTCTCAGCTGGCGCCAGTGCAACGCACTCCCCGATACATCTTCACCCATCACCTGCAGATGCCCCTGCTGAAAGCTTTCCAGCCGATTTAGGCAACGCAGAAAGGTGCTCTTGCCACAGCCTGAGGGCCCGATGATTGAAACCACATCGCCAGGATGCACGGTGGCACTCACGCCGCGCAGTACCTGGAGGTCGCCGTAGCTTTTGTGCAGGTCCCTGCACCGCAGCACAGGTTCTGAGGTAGAAGTGGGCATCATGCTGAACACGAACGAGAAGCAGGAGCTATGGCGCACCGTCTGAAGCACAGTATGCAGCGACGGTCTGCGTTGTGGCGGGTTATTGCAGCAGTATCGATTGGGCTATTGGCCGTCGGCCTGCTCGGCAACGCATGGGCAGCTCCATCGATCCCTTGGAAAGTGGGCACGGATCCAACCTTCCCGCCCTTTGAATTTCGTGACAATCAGACTGGCGAGATCAGCGGCTTTGATATCCAGCTGGTCCGGGCCATAGGCAAAGAGGCTGGTCATCCGATCGAGTTGGTGGCCCTGCCCTTCGACGGCCTGGTTCCAGCTCTGCAGTCTCGCAGTGTCGATCTGGCGATCAGTGCCATGACGATCACCCCTGAGCGAGCTCGTGCTATCGACTTCAGCCGTCCTTACTTTCAGGCTGGTCAGGCGATTGTGGTGCGGGACGGCGGACCTCAGGTCAGTGGATTCAAGGATCTCCAGGGGCTTCGACTTGCCGTGCAGATTGGCACCACTGGTGCCCTTGAAGCTGCCAAGGTGCCCGCCGCCAAAGTGAGCAATTTTGATTCCACACCCCTAGCTCTGCAAGAGCTGGCCAACGGCAATGCGGATGCTGTGGTGAGCGATGTTCCGGCCATCCTCTATGCGATTGATCAGGCGAAGCTCACCGGTTTGCGGATTGCCGGTGAGCATCTCAGTACCGAGTATTACGGCATTGCTCTTCCCACGAACTCACCGCTCCAGGCCTCTGTGAATCGTGGACTGGAGACTTTGATCAACAGTGGTCGTTATGCGGCCCTCTATCGCCAGTGGTTTGCTGCCGAGCCACCGCTGTTACCTGCGCTGGCCCCAGGGCTGAATCAGCCGGCAGCTCCTTTTGTGGGGTTGGATCTGGGGCTCCTGCTGAGCAATTTGTTCAAGGGGGCTGGCATCACCCTGATGCTCACTGTGCTGTCCTTCAGTTTTGGCTTACTAGGCGGAACGGGGTTGGCCATGGTTTTGCAGGCCCCTTGGCCGCTAGCTCACAGGTTGTGCCGCGTGTACATCGACTTTTTTCGGGGTACGCCCATGCTTGTGCAGCTGTTCCTGATCTACTTCGGCCTACCAGCTCTGATTCAGAGTATGGAGGTGCCATTTACGATCAATCGAGTAGCGGCAGCTGTTACAGCTCTGAGTCTGAATGTGGCGGCTTACCTGGCTGAGACGCTGCGTAGCGGGATTGAATCGATTGATCGCGGTCAATGGGAAGCTGCGGATGCCTTGGGCTTCAGCCCGATCGAGCGCATGCGTTTTGTGGTTGCTCCGCAAGCGATCCGTCGTGTCCTGCCGCCCCTCGCCAATGAATTCATCACTTTGATTAAGGACACAAGCCTGGCAGCTGTGATTGGATTTGATGAATTATTCCGACAGGGGCAGTTGATGGTGGCCACCACCTATAAGGCCTTTGAGATTTATATTGCTGTTGCATTTGTGTATTTGCTGATGACAACGACGGCGTCCTTGGTTTTCAAGCGACTAGAGGCCCGTCTGCGCATTCCGGCTTGATGCCGGATGGATCAGGGCCTGAAGAGACTGCTTGCCGTCAGAACTTGAAGGTGGTTTTCACCAGGCCGCCAAAGTCGCTGAGGCTGGCTGCACCGTTGCCGCTTTCCTGTTTCGCCACCTGCCCCAGCAGGTTGCTGAGATAGAAGATGGAGGGCGTCACGGTGATGTTGTCCGTTACCTGGAGGCTGTACCACCATTCCCAGGCGTACTGAGCGTCTTGGGGGGTGCCCTCGCAGGCGTCGCCGCAGCGGGTCACGAAGGTGGGCTGGCCCACGGCCATGCCGGCCTTGTTGCCAGGGAGCAGTACATCACTCCACTGCAGCCCCACATACCACGATTGCGATTGCAGCTGATTGAAGTTGAAGGTTTGGTTGGTTTCGCTGTAGGTGTTGAGGCCCCAGCCGGTGCTGATCGAGGGAATCCAGCCGCTGCTGCTGGGCTGCCAATAGGCGCTGAGGCCCAGGGAATTCATCGTCGAGCTGGTGTCGAGCCCGAGCAAGCGATCACCGCTGCCTGAGCTGCTCAGCACGGCGAAGGGGGTGCCAGACGCCACGCCAACTCCCTTGGAATAGTTGTAGGCAGCGGCAATGCCGATGTTGTCGTTGCTGTAGCCCAGCTGCAGGGTGCCGGTTTGTTCAGAACCGCTGGTGCCGACGCCTCCCGCGCTGGGGGTGCCGTTGTCGCCGTTGCCAGCCACATAGTTGGCACTAAAGCTCCAACCGCTTTGCTTCCACCACAGCCCCAGGCCAGCACCGAGGTTGGAGTTGTAGGCGCCGGGAGCTCCGGCATAGGTGAAGAAGTCGATCAGGGTGTCTGAGGGATACACGCTCGGCCACATGGCGAGCATGTCGTCCTGGCGCACCTTGCCGCCCACCGTGAGGGTGAGGGCATTGCCCACGGGGAATTGATAGAAAAGGCGCTGGATGGCCACCACGTCGCCGCAGTCGGTGTCCGTGCCGCAGTCCTGCTGGAAGGCCACCTCCAACTGATTCAGCAGCAGGGCCGCATCGTTCGTTCCCACCGTGCCGCCTCCGCCAAAGCCGGAGTCGGCGAAGTTGCCGGCCCGCAGTTGGGTGCGCAGCAGATCTTTGCCGCTGAAGCTGGTGTCGAGGTTGAGGCGCACGTCGTAGTTGAAGCTGGTGCCACCCTCTGTGGCACGGGCCTGGGCCTGCAGGTTGGATGTGTCCGTGCCACCGAAGCTGTTGGCTCCCAGCACGAAGGTGGCGATGCCGCTGAGCTTGGTGGTGGTGGAGAACTGCGTGGCGTCCAGTTGGCCCACTTTGGCCTCGAGGCCATCCACGCGGCCCTTCAGCACGGCGAGTTCCTTGTCGAACTCCTTCATGA